>CAVTQW010000023.1:0-72845 GCA_963736945.1 uncultured Thermoleophilia bacterium | reverse complement strand
GAGTCCCCGGCGCATGGGCCACGACTATACTCGCGACCCGATGGACTTCTCCCCGACGCCGGAGCAGCGCGCGATCCAGGCGCTCGCCCGCGAAGTGGCCGCCGCGGAGATCGTGCCGCACGCGGCCTCGTGGGACCGCGACCACACGTTCCCGAGGCCGCTGTTCACGAAGCTGGGCGAGCTCGGCCTGCTCGGCGTGTGCGTGCCGGAGGAGCTCGGCGGAGCGGGCGCGGATTTCGTTTCGTACATCCTCGTGCTCGAAGAGCTGTCGCGCGCCGACGCGGGCGTCGGCGTCACCGTGGCCGTGCACACGAGCGCCGCGACGCTCCCGATCCTCTCGTTCGGCACCGAGGAGCAGCGACGGCGGTTCGTGCCGGAACTCGCGACGGGACGGGTGCTCGGCGCGTTCGCACTCACGGAGCCGGGCTCGGGGTCCGATGCCGGCGCGCTCCGCACCAGGGCGGTGCCGGACGGCGACGGCTGGAGACTGAGCGGCGCCAAGCAGTGGATCACGAACGGGAGCCATGCGGGGACGTTCCTGGTCTTCGCCCGCACCGACCCCTCGACCGAGGGCGCGAAGGGCGTCAGCGCGTTCCTCGTCGACGGAGCCGACGTCGAGGTGACGCGCGAGGAGGAGAAGCTCGGCCTCAATAGTTCGTCCACGGCCGACATCCGTCTCGACGGGGCGTTCGTCGACGCCGATCGCCTGCTGCACGAGGAGAACCGGGGCTTCCGCGTGGCGATGGCGACGCTCGACGGCGGGCGGATCGGGATCGCGGCGCAGGCGGTCGGGATCGCGCAGGCCGCCTACGACGCGGCGCGCGCCTACGCGCTCGAACGGGAGCAGTTCGGGCGCCGGATCGCCGACTTCCAGGCGATCCAGTTCAAGCTCGCCGACATGGCAACCGAGATCGCGGCCGCCCGCGCCCTCACCCACCGGGCCGCCTGGCTCAAGCAGGAGGGACTTCCGCACACCGTCGAGGGCGCCCAGGCCAAGCTCTTCGCGTCGGCCGTCGCACGCCGGCAGACCGGGGAGGCGATTCAGGTGCTCGGCGGCTACGGCTACACGAAGGAGTTCTCCGTGGAGCGGTACTACCGCGATGCCAAGGTGACGGAGATCTACGAGGGCACCAGCGAATCCAGCGCCTCGTGATTGCCCGTGGACTGCTCGAGAGCCGGGAGCACGTCGAGGCCGGCGTGTCGGTCCAGTCCGCGGGGTAGGGTGGCGAGATGCCACGCGCCGCCGACGAGCCGGTCCGTCTGACGCGTATCTACACCCGCGGCGGCGATGCGGGGGAGACCTCGCTCGGCAACGGGTCCCGGGTGTCGAAGCTGGACAGCCGGATCACCGCATACGGGACGACCGACGAGCTCAACTCGCTGCTCGGGGTCGTCCTCACGGGCGACTGCCCCTCGGAGCTGGCGGAGCCGCTGCGGAGGATCCAGAACGAGATCTTCGACGTGGGCGCCGACCTCTCGGTGCCGTTCGCCGTCGAGGGGCGACTCCGTGTCGACCAGGTCATGGTCGACGAGCTCGAGGCATTGTGCGACCGGTTCAACGAGGCGCTGCCGGATACTGACGAGCTTCGTCCTCCCCGGCGGCACCGCGACCGCGGCCGCCTTGCACGTGGCCCGGACCGTCTGCCGGCGCGCCGAGCGCGAGGTGCTGCTCGCGGCCGGGGAGCACGACGTCAACCCCCTCGCGGCGGTCTACCTCAACCGCCTCTCCGACCTGCTGTTCATCCTCGCGCGCGCCGCCAATGCGCTCGCCGGCGCGGACGAGCCGCTCTGGAAGCCGGGGGCATCCCGGTAGTGCGGTCTATTCAGGCTCGGCCGGCGAGGTCTTCCGTGCCGCCCTTCGCCTCGGTCTGACCTCGTTCGGCGGTCCGGTCGCCCACATCGGGTACTTCCGGGACGAGTACGTCCGCCGCCGCGGCTGGATCGCAGAGGAGCAGTTCGGCGAGCTGGTCGCGCTCTCGAACCTCCTGCCCGGCCCCTCCTCCAGCCAGCTCGGGATCGCGGTCGGCGTGCACCGCGCCGGGAAGCTCGGCGGTCTCGGCGGCCTGGCTGGGGTTCACGCTGCCGTCGGCCGTCGCCCTGACCGCGCTCGGGATCTGGGCGCGGGACGTCGATCTTGCCGGAGCGGGCTGGGTGCACGGCCTGGAGCTGGCTGCTGCGGCAGTGGTCGCGACGGCGGTGAGCGCGATGGCGCGCGCCCTCGCGCGCGGCCCTGCCCGCGTGGCGATCGCCGTCGCCGCGGGAGCGGTCGCACTGCTCCTGCCCGGCTTCGCGGGCCAGGCGCTCACGATCGTCGCCGCGGGACTGATCGGGGCGGTCGCCTTCCGCGGTTCCGTGAGCGTGCTGCCCCTGAGTCTGCGCTTCCCGGTGGGGCGTGGACTCGCGCTCGGAGCGGGCGCGCTGTTCGTTGCCCTGCTCGTCGGGTTGCCGCTACTCGCGGGGGCGGTGTCATCGCATACTGTCGATCTGGTCCGCGCCTTCTACCGTTCGGGCGCGCTCGTCTTCGGCGGCGGCCACGTCGTACTGCCGCTCCTCAACGACGCGGTCGTCGCCCCGGGATGGGTGTCCCAGCAGGCCTTTCTGGCGGGCTACGGCGCAGCGCAGGCCGTGCCGGGGCCGTTGTTCACGTTCTCGGCCTACCTGGGGGCGATCGAGCACCCGTCGCCGAACGGCGTGGCGGGTGCGGCGCTCGCGCTCGTGGCGATCTTCCTGCCGTCGTTCCTGCTGCTCGGCGCGGTGCTGCCGGTGTGGTCGGCGGCGAGGGAGCGACTCGCGGTTCAGGCCGCCGTGTCGGGGATCGGGGCGGCCGTCGTCGGGCTTCTCGCAGCCGCCCTCTGGGACCCCGTCCTGCGCACGTCGGTCGGCGGAGCGGGCGACGCGGTGTTCGCAGTGGTCCTGTTCGGCCTCCTCCGCGTGCTGCCCCCGTGGGTCGTTGTCCTGCTCGCGGCGGCCGCAGGCGCCCTCGTCTTCCAAGGGTGAATCGGCGGAAGGATCCCGCCGCAATGACCGGAAGGATGAGCCGCAGTGAGCAAGCTCCGCGCCCTCGCCGTGGTCGTCGCCGCTCTGCTCGGGGTGGCCTGCCTCGTCGACTTCGGTTTCTCGGTCGAGGCGCTCGTCGGCATGCTCGGCTGCTGGGTCGTCGTCGCCGTGACGGTCACGGATCTCGAGCGCCGCATCGTCCCGAACAGGATCATCGTGCCCGCGCTGGTCGTCGCGCTCGTCGTGCAGACCGTCCGTGATCCGTCCGTCGAATGGATCGTGGCCGCCCTCGGCGCGAGCGGCTTCTTCCTCCTGGCCGCGCTCGTGTACCCGGCGGGGCTCGGCATGGGCGACGTCAAGATGGCCGCGTTCCTCGGAGCGTGGCTCGGCTGGCCGGTGATCGTCGCGCTGTTTCTCGGCTCGATTTTCGCCGTCATCCCGGCCATCGTCATCCTCGCCATGCGTGGAAGCGCGGGACGTAAGGTGGGCATCCCGTTTGCCCCCTTCCTGGCCGCAGGGGGCGTCGTAGCGCTGTTCTGGGGCGATGCGATCCTGGACTGGTGGCTTGCCTAGCGTTGTCAGACGCCGCTCCAGGGGAGGGGCAGCCCTCCTCGCGGCGCTCGTGTTACTACCCGGTTGCGGCGACGGGGGAGACGAGCACGCCGCCTCGGGCCCGTGCGGCGATGCAGCCTTCCAGGCCCAGGACGAGGAGTCTACGTGACGAAGACAGCCGTGTCGAACGCGATCGCGGGTGGCGGCGACCCCGAGTTGCTCCGCACGGACCTCGAGCGCGCACACACGGTGCTGCAGGCCTACCTCGACGCCCACCAACCGTGTGCTGCAGCACTGCTCGAGGTGGCGGGCGTCGAGCGAGAGGCGCTCGATTCCGTCGAGCAGGCGCTCGCGGCTCTCGCGCGGGGTGACGATGCGGTGCCGGACTTACGCACCGCCCTGACCAGACTGACGTCGGCGCAAAGCCGTCTCAGCGCGTCGGGCTGATTGTGCGCTGGTCCCTCGAGATTGATCCTGCACGGGTCCGCCTCCAGGAAGTGTGCCGACGGCCGGGTATCCTCAGCCGTTGGAAGTTCGGTACGCGACCGTCGGCAGTCAGGACATTCGACAATGAAGGGATACGTCCTTCTCCCCATCCGGTCGTCGGAAACTGGACTTCCGGGGGATGCGTCGTGTCGGACGCATACGCATACTTGTCAAGTGGATACGTTAGGAGCACGACACCTTGCAGCCCGTCTGCGCGCGCGCGTCGGCGTGGGGACGACAATCGTCCTCGAGGCCGATGATCGCGACTCGGGCCTCGTCGTCGGCGACCGGGGGATCGTCAGCGAGATCACTCCCGAGGGTGTCGTGGTCGAGTGGGAGAAGGGGTTCTTCCTCCAGATCGACCCCGATTCGCTGCCCTATCGCGCGCTCGAAGCAGCCTGAGCTGAGCCGAGAGCCGACGCTCCACCGGCGGGCGGCGCGATGGTGTTGAATCAGCGCATGACGCTGACCGTCCTCAATCCCGCGACCGAGACGCCGATCGCGGAGCTCGAGCAGGCCGGGGTGGAGGAGACGGACGAGGCGGTCGCCCGGGCGAGGGCAGCGTTCCCGGCCTGGCGCTCGGTCGCTCCGGCGGATCGCGCCCGCCTGCTGCACCGGCTCGCGACGCTGGTCGAGGAGAACCACGAGAAGCTCTCACGCCTCGAGTCGGAGAACGTCGGCAAGCCGATCGGGGGTGCGCGCGGCGAGATCAGGATGGTCGCTCAGGTGCTCCAATTCTATGCCGGAGCGGTCGACAAGCACTACGGCGAGACGATCCCCGTGGGAGGCGGCGTCGACATCACCTTCCGGGAGCCACTCGGAGTGGTCGGGCTGATCACTCCCTGGAACTTCCCGCTCAACATCGCGAGCTGGAAGATCGGGCCCGCGCTTGCAACCGGCAACACGATCGTGATCAAGCCGGCCGAGCTGACGCCGCTGACGACGATCCGGCTGGGCGAGCTCGCCCTCGAGGCCGGCATCACCGAAGGTGTCCTCAACGTCGTCGTCGGCAAGGGCTCGGTCGTCGGCCAGAGGCTCGTGGAGCATCCGGACGTGGCCAAGATCGGCTTTACCGGCTCGACCGAGGTCGGGCAGCAGGTCATGCGGGGCGCCGCCGGGACGATCAAACGCGTCACGCTCGAGCTCGGCGGGAAGTCCGCGAACATCGTGTTCGCCGACGCCGATCTGGAGAAGGCGGCCGCGGCGGCGCCGTACTCCGTCTTCGACAACGCCGGTCAGGACTGCTGCGCCCGCTCGCGGATCCTGGTGGAGGGCTCGGCCTACGACCGCTTCGTCGAGCTCCTCGTCGAGGCGACAAGGGGCGTCAAGGTGGGCGATCCCAGCGACGAGGCGACAAGATGGGGCCGCTCATCTCGGCCGCCCATCGCGAGACCGTCGCCTCGTTCGTCGAGGGCGAGCCGCTGTTCCAGGGCGACTCACCGGCCGGGCCCGGGTTCTGGTTTCCGTGCACTCTCGTCGAGGCGGCGAACGGCGACCGGGTGGCGCGCGAGGAGGTGTTCGGCCCGGTCGCGGCGGTAATCCCGTTCGCTGACGAGGAAGAGGCGATCCGGATCGCGAACGACACGCCCTACGGTCTCTCCGGCTCGATCTGGACCCCGTGACGGAGCACGCGCTCTCCGGGTCGCGCGCGGCGTGTCGGCCGGCGTCCTCTCGGTCAACTCGAACAGCTCGGTGCGCGTCCACACGCCTTTCGGCGGCATGAAGCAATCGGGCTTCGGTCGCGAGCTCGGCATGGCCGCGCTCGACGGCTACACCGAGATCAAGAACGTGTTCATCTCGACGGAGGGCTGACGATGGCGGGAAGGCTCGAGGGCAAGGTGTGCGTCATCACGGGCGCGGGCGGGGGAATGGGCCGCGAGGCCGCGATCGTCTTCACGGGCGAAGGCGCGAAGGTGTGCGCCGCCGACGTCGACCTCGCTCTCGCAGAGGAGACCGTGTCGCTGTGCCCGGAGGGGGCCGCCTTCGCCATCCGCTGCAACGTCGCCGTCGAGGACGACGTGAAGGCGATGTACGCCGCGACGGCCGAGCGCTGCGGCGGCATCGACGTGCTCTACAACAACGCGGGCATCTCACCGGCGGACGACGACTCGATTCTCGTCACCGAGGCCGACGCGTGGGATCGCGTCCAGGACGTAAACACGAAGGGCGTCTACCTCTGCTGCAAGCACGGCATTCCGTATCTCCTCGAGCGCGGAGGCGGCTCGGTGATCAACGTCGCCTCGTTCGTCGCCATCCTGGGCGCGGCAACGTCGCAGATCTCCTACAGCGCATCGAAGGGTGCGGTGCTCTCGATGAGCCGCGAGCTGGCGGTCCAGTTCGCGCGACAGGGCATCCGTGTCAACTCGCTCTGTCCGGGCCCGGTCGAGACCCCGCTCCTGCTCCGCATCTTCGGCGACGACCCCGCCGCGCTCGAGCGGCGGCGGATCCACTGGCCGATGGGTCGGCTCGCGAGGCCGCGCGAGGTCGTCAACGGCGCGCTCTTCCTCGCGAGCGACGAGTCGTCGTACGTGAACGGGACGTCGTTCCTCGTCGACGGCGGCCTGACGGCCGCCTACGTGACTCCGGAATAGGTCAGACGCCGACTACCTGGACGAGCCAGCGGCGGTCGCGCGCGCGGTCGAGCTCGAGGAAGAGAACGCGCTGCCACGTGCCGAGGCACAGCTCGCCCTCGCGCACCGGCACCGACTCGCCCGCTGGGCCGAGCAGCATCGACATGCAGTGGGAGTGGCCGTTGCCGAACTGCTGGTCCTCCTCCGTCACGTTCTCGGTGCGGCGATCCCAGTCGTCGTGGGCGTAGTAGTGCTCCGTCGGCACGAGCCGCTTCAGCATCACCGCGAAGTCCTCCAGGAACCCTCGCTCCCATTCGTTGATGCGCACCGAGCACGTCGTGTGCGGGGAGTAGACGCAGCAGATGCCGTCGTGGATCCCGCTCTCGCGCACAGCTCCGCGCACGTCGTCCGTGATGTCTTTCACCGTGAGTCCGCCCGCAGTCCGCAGTTGAACCTCACGCTGGAACGTCTTCACGGTCGCTTCCTTCCGTCGGTGTCGCGACCAGGGCCGCGCGTGTGACGACATTGTGGCAGCAGCGTGAACGAAACCGTCGTCGGAACCGTGCTCAGGCGTAACCGGCGATCGACGCCCACTGCGACGCTGCGACCCGAGGCCGAGGAGACCGGCGCCGTCGTTACGCTCGTGGTCAGCGGGCCCGTAGCTCAGCTGGTTAGAGCAGCCGACTCATAATCGGTAGGTCCCTGGTTCGAGTCCAGGCGGGCCCATCGCACACCGCGTAGCCATGCGGCAACCGCATGGCTACGCGGTTCCCTTTGTGCGATCGGTGCCCGAGATGCGGTCCGGTGCTGGTACCGGTGCTGGTACGGACGCGCGCCGACCTGGTGACGCGGGCGGCCGCGACGGGGAACAGGCGCCACCACCACAATGCATCGCGGACTGGCGGGTGTGGGAGCGACGGGACTCGAACCGCGACCTCCGGCGTGACAGGCCGCGCCGGCCGATCCACGGCGACACCGGCGGAGCCGCGCAAACCCGCATGGATACTCGCGTCGCGCCGGGCCGGACTAACCCGGCCGGCATGGCTACGTGAACCCGAATCAGGACGTCTGTGGCACGAAAGTGGCACGCGCTAGGGCGCGACTGCGTCGCGCAAAACGGCGCAGATACGACGGCTTTTCATCCGGTTCTACGCGGCCGAGTCAGGCGCAACAACCACTCGGTTGAACCGGGCAGTCGCGGGGTAGGCGACACGAAACGAAACGAGAGAGGGAGCCCTGATGAAGGCGAAGCTATTGCGCGACGCGGGCGAAATCATCGAAGGGACGGAGGTCGAGATTGCTTCGCGCGCCGGGACGAACGACGCGCGGTCCGACAAGGACGTGGGAGGACGGAGCACCACCGTCGCGCCGGTCTACGAGGTGACCGACGACGAAGGACACGCGGAGAAGGTCGACACGCGAGACCTCAAGCCGTTGCCGTAACCGGGATTGATTCCACCAGACGACCACGGGCGAAGCGGGATCTATCCACGGTCACCTATGAGTCTTCTGCGCGCTTCTCACGGCGCCGACGCATGGAACGCCCGGCGGCTCGACGCGCCCGAAGTCACGCTTGTACGAACGGGCGACTCTGCCCCACGGCCGCAACGGCTCAAACGCCGACCGGCGTTGCAGCGAGCGCGCCACGTGGCATAAGTGGCACTCGAGTGGCATGCGCTCCGCGCAGCCGCGCTACGTATCAAGCGGAAGAGCGTGCGGTCTTCTTGGTTGCTGAACGAGAGGGGGAGGTGTTGGCCACCTGCACTACGACTCCGAGGGCGCCGAACCAGAACTCCATCGCATTTATCGACCCTGAACAGAAGCGAGGCGGTGTCGGCAGCGCCTTGATGCGAGAGTTGCACGCACGCCTACCGCCCGACGGGCAGTACGTCCTCCTGCGCATGAGAGGGAGTGGTGGGCGAGCGCGCTAAGCGCGTGCGCCCCGCTCGGCCTTCTTGCAGCCGACGGAGCTCGCCCAGGTCGCGGAGCAGGGCCCGGTCGAGCCTCGCCTCGTAAACGTGAGAGCTTCGACACGGCGTCGGCGCCGGCTGCGTCCCGGATGAACGGACGGCCGAGGCGGGCTAGGTCGCTCGAGCGCGCCTCGTCCGCGTCGCGAACGCGCTGCATCCGCTCGACGTCGCCGCTGCCGTGACCGCGAGAAGACGTCGCCACGAAGCGGGTGCTCGCGCTCGGGTCGGGGCCTTCTTCGAATGCGGCGGACGGCGTATCTGACCGCCCTCGCCGCTGGGGTCGTCGTCGCAATGGCCGGTGGACTGCTCGTCGGGGTCGCGAGCGTCGGCTTCATCGTGCTCGGGGGCCTCGCGGGCCGGCGTGCAGCCGGGCCGGCGGACCTGGCGCCGGCCTGAGAGCTGCGGAGGCGACCCTGGACACGTGCTGGCGGAAGTGCAACCGTTCAGCACGTAAGCGAACAGCCATCCGTCGGGGCCAGAGCGCTCCACGGGGTCAGGGAGGACATCATGGTGCATCGCAGCAGGTGGCTGCTCACGGCGCTTACGATCTGCGCCGCGGTTGCAGCCCTGTTCGTCGTGGGCTCGGCTACGTCGGCGAGCGGCACGAGGGCCGTCCCGATCGGCGGCACGGGCTCGCCGCAGACGGGCGACTTCACGCCGTCGGGCAGCACCGACGTCACCGACGAGGAATTCGCCGGCGAGTCGGACGAGGGGGAAGGCCCCGACGCGTTCGGGGGAACCATCGTCAACCGCAGCATTTCCCAGGGCACCGGCAACGGCGTCTCCGTCAACAGCGGCAAGAAGGCGAAGTCGAACCCGCAGGTCGACACGAGCTTCGAGGGGCTGAACTTCTACCAGCAGCGCTACGCGCGCGGCGGCAACCAGTTCTCGGTCGAGCCGCCCGACCAGGGGATGTGTGCCGGCAACGGCTACGTGCTCGAGGCCGTGAACGACGTGCTCAACATCTTCAGCGCGACGACGGGTCAGTCGGCACTGCCGGACAACACCGCGACGAACATCGTCGGCGGCTTCCCGAGGAACGTCAACCACGCCGTCGACCTGAACTCGTTCTACGGCTACCCGCCGGCGATCAACCGGTCAACGGGCATCCGCGGCCAGTTCGTGACGGACCCGAGCTGCATCTACGACAGCGCGACCCAGCGCTGGTTCGTCGTCGTGCTCACGCTCGAGGTCGTGCCGACGACCGGCGCGTTCACGGGCAAGAACCACCTCGACCTCGCGGTCAGCAGGACGGCCGATCCCACCGGCCTCTGGAACATCTACCGGCTGCCGGTGCAGGACGACGGCACCGACGGGACGCCGGACCACGGCTGCGCGCTCCACGACGACGGGACCGGCCACGGGCCGTGCCTAGGCGACTATCCGCACATCGGCGCGGACGCCAACGGGATCTACCTGACGACGAACGAGTACGCGTTCTTCCCGACGTTCGTCTACATGGGCGCACAGATCTATGCACTCTCGAAGGCCGCGCTCGCAGCCGGAGCACCGATCGTCGGCCTGACGCAGTTCGACACGAGGCACTCCGGAGTGGGCGGCCATCCCGGCTTCACCGTCTGGCCCGCGCAGTCGCCGACCCCCGGTCAGTTCAACACCAGCGACGGTGGCACCGAGTACTTCCTCAGCTCCGACGCGGGCGACGAGGCGCAGTGCAACTCCGGCGCGGTCTGCACCCCCGGCACGGGCACGTCGACGAACTTGATCGTCTGGACGCTGAGCAACACGTCGTCCCTGAACTCGGCGTCGCCAAGTCTGACCCTCGGCACGAAGGTGCTGACGGTGGGCCAGTACGCCGTGCCGCCGAGGCAGAAGCAGCCCGGATCCGGGACGCTCGCGACCGCGGATACGCCGCAGGGCTTCTGCATCAACGACACCACCACCGCCACGATCGCCGGTCTCGGCTGCTGGAGGCTCCTGTTCACCGCCCAGCCGGCCCACGACGAGGTCATCTCGCGGCCAGACTCGAACGACACCCGCATGCAGCAGGTGATGTGGGCGAACGGGAACCTGTGGGGCTCTCTCGACACGGCGCTCAACCCGGACGGCGGCCCGCAGCGCGCCGGCATCGCCTACTACGCCGTCAATCCCAACGCCGGCAAGGTCGTCAACCAGGGCTACCTCGGGGCGACGGGATACGACTTCACGTACCCGGCGATCGGCGTCACCCAGAGCGGCCGCGGCGTGATCGCGTTCACCGCCACCGGGGACACGCTCAATCCGAGCGCGGCGTACGCGCCGATCGACGCGCACGTCGGCGCCGGCCCGTGGAACATTGTCAACGGCGGCACCGGTGCCGCCCAGGACGACGGCTTCACGAGCTACAAGTCGCAGGTCGGCAACCCGCCCCGCACCCGCTGGGGCGACTACGGTGCGGCCTCGGTGGACGGCAACTCGATCTGGATCGCGAGCGAGTACATCGCCAGCGCCTGCACCTACACCGTCTGGGGCGGCCCGTTCTTCCTCGACGGTTCGGGCGACAACCTGCTGGGCACGTGCGCGGGAGCTAGTCACGGGCCCGGCCCACGCGCCGCGCTCGGCAACTGGTCGACGCGGATCAGCAAGCTGACGCCGTAGCCGACTACCGAAGAAGAACGAACGGAGGGCCGGCCGAACGCCGGCCCTCCGTTTCTGGACCGAGCGCATCACGATCTCACGACAGGGCATCATTAGCGATATGGGCCGCGTGCTGTTCGCGCTCGTAGTGCTCTCCGCCGGATTCGCCGTCTCGGCCGGGGCACGCAGCGCCGCCGCCGACGGCGGCCTCTTCGGGATCGTCACCGTTGGCCCGATAACGCCGGTATGCGTCGCCGAGCAGCCCTGCACCAAGCCGTTGGCCGGCGCTGTCCTGGTCTTCTCGCGCGGCAGCGCCGGCGTCGCGCGCGTCACGACCCGGCGTGACGGGTCGTACCGCATCCGCCTCGCTCCAGGCGTCTACACGGTGCGTTCCGCGATCCGCAGGCTCGAGCCGACGAGCGTGCGCGTCCGGGCCGCAAGCACGAGGCGCGTCGACTTCTCGATCGACACCGGCATCCGCTAGCTGCGCATGTTCTCCAAGAGCCTGCTGGGTTGGGGTGCGCAGGAGGGACCCGAGGCGCGCGCCGCGCCGGCTGGGGTGGGGGCGCCCCGGCTGGGCGGCGCTGGCGACGATCCCCAGCATCGAGCGGATGATCGAGTCGAACGACCCCCTGCACTGGGATGTGTTCGCGAGGAACGAGATCTCGATGGCGAGTCTCCGCTTCGTGCTCGATGAGTGCGAGAGAATGCTGGAGCGAGCGGCCTAGCGCGTCGGCACAGGCACGGGCCGACGCAGGTCCCGGACCGAGCGCTCCAGGTCGAGCGAACGGGCCGTTTCATCGATCTCGCCTTCGACGAGAGCCTTCTTGAACGAGCGCCGGATCTCGTCCAGTCACGGGAGCGACGGGACTCGACCCCGCGACCTCCGGCGTGACAGGCCGCGCCACCGAAAACACACAAGGCGACGCGACACACGTCGATGCGACGCAAACCCGCATGGCTGTCCACTCGCGCTCGCCCAATCGGGTTGGGATGGCTCGGACTACGCCTCTCGGGGTTCGAAAACGGTCTCGTTCCCGAAGCACCGCGTCGAGCAGCTTGCGGAGGGCTGGCTCGGGCGCGTCCCCGAACCGCGTCAGCAGTTCGTCGACAAGTGCGATCGCGTCCTCAGCGCGGTCGAGCTGGGCGAGTGTGGCGCTCTTGTTGAACATGGCTTTGCGACCAGCTCGCGCGGGATCAGAACTCTTGAATTGAGCCGCCCGCCCGCCTCGCCACCGCCCACCGTCCCACGAGCAGGGGCTTGAGCTCACGATCGATCGCGAGACCCTCGCGGTGCGGGATCGGCATCTTGCGCAGGAAGGCACTCGCGCAGGAGTGACGTGAGATCGCGGTACGTCTGATCGATTACGCCGCGACGAACGAGATACGTGCGTGCGCGTCGCTCGGCCGCCTCGAACATTTCGCGCGCGCGGTGGAGGTCGGCGAGGAGCGCATCGACCTCTAGCGTCTCGCGCCGCGTTGGCGTCCCACCGGCTTGACGCCTTCGTTCCTTCTTGTTCACATCCGTACTATCGCATCCGTCCTATCGCATCCGTCCTCTGTCGGGGACAGCCGCATGCAAGAAATGCCTGACTGCCTTTTGACGCGGGCTTCGCGCGGGCGCGGCGGAGTGTGCAGGCGGGCACGTCGCTTCGCTCGTTAGGGTGAGGGCCGAACCGCGGCAGGTGAAGGGGCGCTGAGTAGCATGCCGTGGGTGTGGCTCTACCGACTCGCATGGCCAGACGGTACGGGTTTCTGAACGGCAGGGATCGAAGAGATGCGGGCACTGCGGGCGTTCGGAACGGGATGCCGGGGCAGCCTTGGCGAACCGCGGCTCGCCGTCGATGCGCGCAACCACCTCGCTCTCTAGCTCCACGTAGGATCGGGTCGAATCACCTGGAGATCGAGGATCCGGTGCGGGCGCGACCAGCGTCGGCCGCTTCGAGCAGGCAGGCGTCACGCTGCGGCTGTTCGGTGTATGTCATGGCGGATGGTTTCGGCGGCTGGAAAGCGGTGCACACTTCCGGGGACGCGTTTTTTCACCTAGGCGGGCGCCTTCGTGCGCCAACCCCTCGCGCGCCGAAGCGCCCGCTGCGAGGAGGTCCTGATAGATGGCCACGACGATGTGCGAGATCGACGGGGTTCGTCCTGCCGTAGCGACGGTTCGGATCAGGCAGAACGGTGAGGAGCGGACGATCGCCGTCTGCGAAGAGCACCTTCGGGAGCTTCAGGGTCAGAGCCGGGGAGCGGCGCGCTCGCCCTTCGGCGGCCGGAGCAGCCTCTTCGACGAGTTCTTCTCCGACTTCTTCGGCGACAGCGGCCTCGGCGGTCGCACGGCCGGCGACGGCGCCGGCATGACGACCACGAGGCCGCGCCGGCCGGCCGAGCAGATCGACGTCACGCAGTACTTCAGCGACGCCACCCGCCGGCTGCTCCAGCGCGCGGCGCAGAAGGCGATGGAGTGGGGGAGCCTGGACGTCGACTCGATACACCTGCTCTGGGCCGCGACCCAGGACGAGGTTGTCCGGCACGTGCTGGGGCAGGTCGGTGCCGATGCCGCCGCGATCGCGGCGGAGATCGAGGAGGAAGCAGACGTCAAGGAGCGCACGGACGTTGCGCCGTCGCTGTCGCCGGACGCGAAGGCCGCCCTCTTGGCCGCCTACGAGGAGTCGCGTCAGATCGGCGCGTCGTACGTGGGGCCCGAGCACGTGCTGCTCGCGCTGGCCCAGGACACCGAGACTGAGGCGGGTGAGCTGCTCGAGCGATTCGCGATCAGCCACACGAAGCTGCGCGGCGCGGTCATCCGCGGCGTCGAGAGCGGCGAGGCGGGTGGGCGCCCGGCGAGCACGACAAAGACGCTCGACGAGTACGGCCGCGACCTCACGGAGGAGGCTCGCCAGGGGAAGCTCGATCCCGTGATCGGCCGGGCCGATCAGATCGAGCAGACGATCGAGATCCTCTCGCGCCGCACGAAGAACAACCCGGTGCTGCTCGGCGACCCCGGCGTCGGCAAGACCGCGATCGTGGAGGGCATCGCGCAGCGGATCGTCAACGACGACGTGCCCGAGACGCTCACCGGCAAGCGCCTGGTGGCGCTCGACATGGCGGGGATGATCGCCGGCACGAAGTACCGGGGCGAGTTCGAGGAACGCCTGAAGGGCGTGATCGACGAGATCACCGAGAACGCGGACAGCCTGATCGTCTTCATCGACGAGATCCACACCGTCGTCGGCGCGGGCGCGGCCGAGGGCGCGATGGATGCGGGCAACATGCTCAAGCCGGCGCTCGCGCGCGGCGAGCTGCACATGATCGGCGCGACCACGCTCGACGAGTACCGGAAGAACATCGAGAAGGATCCGGCGCTCGAGCGGCGTCTCCAGCCCGTGCTGGTCTCGGAGCCGACGGTCGAGGAGACGATCGAGATCCTCACCGGCCTCAAGGACCGCTATGAGGCGTTCCATCGCGTGCGCATCACCGAGGAGGCGATCGTCGCAGCGGCGGAGCTGTCCGATCGCTACATCCGCGACCGCTTCCTGCCCGACAAGGCGATCGACCTGATCGACCAGGCGGGCGCGCGGGTGCGGCTCCGCTCGAAGGCGAAGCCGGAGGACACGCGGGCAGCCGAGGAGGAGCTCCGCCGATTGGGGCGCGAGCGTGACCAGGCGATCTCGGCCGAGGACTACCAGCGGGCGGACGAGCTGAAGGCGCAGATCGACGAGCGCCGCGCCCAGCAGGAGGGGCGGAAGGAGGCGCGCGCGCGGGCGCCCGAGGTCACGGTGGAGGACATCGCCGAGATCGTCTCGCGGCGGACGGGCATCCCGGTCTCGCAGTTGACCCAGGAGGAGCGCGACCGGCTCCTGAAGCTCGAGGAACGGCTGCATGAGCGGGTCGTCGGTCAGGACGAGGCCGTCGAGGCCATCGCGGAGGCGGTTCGCCGCGCCCGCGCCGGGCTCGCCGACCCCAGCCGTCCCGACGGGAGCTTCCTGTTCCTGGGACCCACCGGCGTCGGCAAGACGGAGCTCGCGCGGACACTCGCGGAGGCGCTGTTCGGCAGCGAGGACGTGATGGTCCGCCTCGACATGAGCGAGTACCAGGAGCGGCACACCGTCAGCCGGCTCGTCGGCGCGCCACCCGGCTACGTCGGCCACGAGGAAGCCGGACAGCTGACCGAGGCGGTCCGCCGCAAGCCCTACGCGGTGCTCCTCTTCGACGAGATCGAGAAGGCGCACGCAGACGTGTTCAACATCCTGCTCCAGATCCTGGACGACGGCCGGCTCACCGATTCGCAGGGCCGGACGGTCGACTTCAAGAACACGATCCTGATCATGACCTCGAACCTCGGCGCCGACCGCATCCAGGCCTTCGCACGGAAGGAGAGCGGCTCGTTCGACGAGCTGAAGGACGACCTGATGGAGGTGCTCCGGCACAGCTTCCGGCCGGAGTTCATCAACCGGATCGACGAGATCATCGTCTTCCAGGCGCTCACGAAGGAGCAGCTGAAGCAGATCACGCGGCTGATGCTCGACCGCGCTGCGAGGCGCCTGCGCGCGCAGCACATCGAGGTCGAGTTCTCGGACGAGGCCGTCGAGCACCTGGCCGAGATCGGCTTCGACCCGGAGTTCGGCGCGCGGCCGCTGCGTCGTGCGATCCAGCGCGAGCTCGAGAACGAGGTCTCGCGGCTGCTGCTGAGCGGAGCGCTGCAGCCGGACGATCGCGTTCGCGTCGACTACGACGACGTCCAGCTCACCTTCGACATCGACAAGGGAGCCGCAGAGGCGATCGAGGAGGTCGAGGAGCCGGAGCCGCAGCCGGCACACGTCTAGCAGGGACGCGGAAAACGCGCGACGGTGGAGAGGTGATGATCGGTTGGGCCGGTTGAAAGCCGAAACGTCGCCCGCAGGCCGCCGCGGGCAGTGAGCTGTTGATCCTCGCCGCGACGCGGGACGCTGCGCGGCTCTTCCTCGAGCTCGGAACGGTCACGATCGTGCTCGCAGTCGGTGCGCGTCTCGCGGCGCGCACGGGCTTCTCGTCGATCCCGCTCTATCTCGTCGCCGGGATCGTGCTCGGAGCGCTCGCGCCGCCGACGCTCGACGATGCGCTGGTCACGACCCTGAGCGAGGTGGGGATCGTGCTGCTCCTCTTCACGCTCGGGCTCGAGTACAGCGCGCTCGAGATCGCCTCCGGGCTGCGCGGCGGCGTCAGGGGCGGGATCGTCGATGTCGCGCTCAACTTCCCGCCCGGCTTCGCCGTCGGGCTTCCGATGGGATGGGGTCTCGTCGGGGCGCTCGTGCTCGGCGGCATCACGTACGTCTCCTCTTCGGGGATCGTCGCGAAGGTGGTCGGCGATCTCGGTCGCGTCCGCAATCCCGAGACGCCGGGGCTGCTCTCGTTGCTCATCCTGGAGGACCTGGCGATGGCGCTCTACCTTCCCCTCATCGGCGTTCTGCTGATCAGGTCGGGCATGTCCACGGCGGTCGCCTCCGCTGTCGTAGCGCTCGCGGTCGTTGGCTTGATCTTCCTCCTCGCGCTCCGGCATGGCCACTTCGTCAGCCGGGCGGTCTGGCACGAGTCCGACGAAGTGCTGGTGCTGAGCACGATGGGCGTGCTTCTCCTCGTTGCGGGGATCACGGAGCGCGTGCACGTGTCCGCCGCCGTCGGAGGGTCCTTGCTCGGGATCGCGCTCTCCGGACCCGTAGCCGATCGCGCCCGAGTTCTTGTCTGGGCGATGCGTGATTTGTTCGCAGCGATGTTCTTCTTCTTTGCGCTCCGGATCGACCTTGGCGACATCCCGCCCGTGCTCGTGCCAGCGATCGCTCTCATCGCCATCACGTGCCTCGCGGAAGACCGCCACCGGCTGGATCGCCGCCGCCGGCCTCGACGTCGAGGCGCGTATGCGAGCGGTTACCGCGCTGATCGCCCACGGCGAGTTCTCGATCGTGATCGCCGGTCTCGCGGTCAGCCCCAACGCCGAGCCTCGCGTGCGTGCGCGTGCGCGCGAGAGGAAGACGCAGCCGTGCACCGGCCCCCTGACCTCCTCGGCCCCGACGCCATGATCGAGCTGAGGGGGGTGGGTAGGCGGTCGGCCTCGTGTGCGGGAGGAGAGGAGGTAGGCGTTTTGGACGGCAGGTTTGGAGGAGGGAGACGGAGGGCTGATGTTCCCGTTGGGGCGGGGGGAGAGGGCGGCGCCGTGGCCCTTTCGGCAACGCGTCCGCGGGGCGGCCCTAGTTTGCTGCTGTGCCGATTCCCTTACTGTCGGGGGTGAGTGAGAACTGGGTGTCGCGGTCGTCGTCCGTTGCCGTGCTGGTCGCGTTGGCGAGGGCGGCGAGTTGGCGATCGATGACTCCTTGGCGCTCGGGTGAGACGATTGAGCGGAGATCGGCGAGCATGGCCTTGAGCCTGCGAGTGACCTGAGGCGATCCCGCTCCGGCCAGCCGGATTTCTTCCGTTGCGAGGAGAACGTAGGCTTCCCAGCTCATCGTTTTCGTGCTGAGTCTGATCTGGCCTCTCTCGTCGCGGTGGCGGCCGTCGGGGAAGGGGCGTCGTGCGAGCTGGCGGAGGATGTCGTGGAGGCGGTCGATGGCTTGCACGGCTGTGGTCGGATCGAGGAATGGGGAGTCGGCGAGCGAGCGTTCGGCGATGTCGACGAGGAGCCGGAGGCCGTAGGCCACGTCCCGATCGAGCGTCCGTTCGGGCTTCACGATGAGCGCCGAACGCACTCTCTCATGGTCGAGCTGCGCGGGGTGGCCGCGCACCCGGAACAGCAACCCGTCCGCTGGCACAAAATCTCCGAGAGCGGGCACGAGTTCGAGTTCACAGTCCGCACGGCGTGCTTCGTCGACCAGCTGGTCGTGGCCGATGGCGGTGATCACTCCCGAGACTGCGGCCCGGACACGGCCCGATTCGCTTGCTTCGTCGGGAGATGTCTCTCCCTTGGCCGGATAGACCTCGTCAATTAGCGCCCTTGTGTCCTTACCGACCAGTTCGATGAGCGCGGATACACGTAGCGACTGTCCGATGTGCTGGACGTAGATCACGAGCACGGCGATGCTGACAAGTACGAGCAGAAATGATGTCAGCAGCGCGATGCCGGGGACGTGGCCGGTGCCGTCGCCGTTGTTTGTCACTTCACGGAGGGCGAGGATGGCAACCACAAAGGTGGCGACGAAGAGGCCGATCGCTGTTTGACTGGGCTTGTCCTGCAGGATCCGCTGGACGATCCGCGGCGAGAACTGCCCCATTGCGAGTTGTACGACGACCATCGTGATGGTCAGCACGAGCGCGGTCAGGCTCACCATCGACGCCGCGACGGTAGTAAGAATCGCCTCGGCGGCATCGGGCCCGCCAACCACGCTCGTCGGGATCGCGTGATAGTCAAAGGCGCGGTCGACTGCGATCGCGCCGAACGCCACGGCAATACCGACCAGTACGCAGAGCACCGGAATGAACCACAGGCTCGACTGCAAGTGAATTAGAAGCCTCCAGCGCCTCATCCCGAGGCTGTACCCCGTCCCTGACGCAGCCGAACAACCCGCCCGACACGATTCTTGGAAGCGGGGCGCCGCCAGCGGGCTGGCCGCGTTCAGCGACCGCATCGGCCTGGTGCGCCGTGGCATGGGCATCGCCGTGGTCGAGACCGGTGGCGACACCCGCCCACGACCACGTCCCACTCCGAGCCGAGCTTCGAGGGGGGTGGGTACTGAGCCGAAACGCCACTGACCCGCGGAGTCGGAGGTCGCCTGAAATCACTGATGGATAGGAGCCTCTCGGCCGCGTGTCAGACCGATCTCAGATCGCGCGAGAGCTCCACTGAGCTGCTGCTAGACGATGCTGTGCTCGGGCCGCGGCGCATCGGCCGCGTCGAGTGCGGCGCGAAAGCTGTCCCGTTCGGCCTGCGTCAGTCCGACCCAGCGGCTGACCAACCACTGCTTCCGCTTCGCTTCGGGCAGATACTCGTTCTCGGGGTAGGCGACCATCAGCGCCTTGAGCTGATCGTCGGAGTGCTGTCCCGCAAGATGGCCGAAAAGGACAGGCTTGATGTCGCCCGGCGGAGTACGGTGCGTCGCAAGCTCGTAGTCCGACAACGTCGAAGTCAGGAGTTTCCATGGCCGCGACTCGAATGCCACCCCACCCGGAGAATCACCCGGCGAACGCGCCGCAGATTCACTTGGAGCCGAAGCCGGCGCCGAAGCAGCCCAAGAAGTAGCGGCTCGGACGAGACCTCTACGCTCGCACGAGTGATGTCAAACCTGAGGCGGCACGCTCAGCTTCAGGTCCTCGAAGCTCCCCGACGAGCTCGACACAGCGCGCCGCGAGCCCGAAAAGCAGCGGCTTCTCTACCAGCAGCCGGCCGAGCCAGTGCAGGGCGGCGCGCCGAACTTGTCGTCGGGCCGTCCGCGTAGAGCACGACGAGCGCGCGCCTGCTCGAGCGGCACCCGGCATCTCCCGGGCGCCGAGTTGAAGCCCCCGTTGTGCGCGCGACGTCGGCGCGCACAACGGGGGGTTGGGCAGGGTCGGAGCTTGGCTGGTTGCCGTCCCTGCTGTTAGGGCGTGATAGGTCCATTTGCTGTGCAGGGGGCTGTTCGATCTGCGTCGAAGATGATGAAGACTCGGGTGAACTGCCATCCACCGTCGGGTCCGTCCTTGGTTCGGGCGAGCGTGTTTTCGTACTGGAAGGTGCTGTTTGGACCACGTGCGCTGAGCGTGGCGGTGTCGCCGTTGACGTCGATCAACCGGTTGACGATCCGGTGTCCGAGACCTGCGGCGGGCCGTGGCAAGTTGAGCTTCGCAGTAGGCCCGAACACAGCGGTGATGAAGGCCTCAATCTCGGCTCGCCCGGTCAGCTTGCAGCCGGCGCCGTGGTTGATTTCGTGCAGGTCGCCGTTAGCGTCCTGCCATGCCTCGTCCAGGATGCCGTCCGCCGTCCACAGGTTGGCCCAGTCGTGGAAGCGGTGAGAGTCGGCCAGGTAGGTGTACCGACTCTCGTGTTGGTCAATCAGCACGATGTCGGCGATGTTCTTGGCGGAGTTGTCTGAGGGGCCGCCCTGGGTCGCTGCGGCAGCGACCCCGACAACGACCAGACCTGCGACGACGATGAGCCACGTTCTCTTCGCGAAGTGCGTAATAGATCCCACTGGACTTTCCTCCCAGAATTGGAAATAGGAATGACCCGCGTGCGTAGGTCACCAAGCGAGCTCTGTCCAGCAGCGGCGGCGCTCGTGACGGGCAATCTGTGAGGCAGGACATCCGCTGAACGGCCCTCGACGATGAACGTGCAGTTCGGCTTCCGACGGGTCGATAGCCCGGATCGCTGCATCCTATTGCCGTACACGAGGGCGGGGCGGGTACCCGGTCTCGCGCGTACGACGGCGACCAGCCCCATCATCACGACATCGAGGGGGTCGGTACCCTCCTCCCAGTCCGGTCTAGCCTCGCGTGCGCGCGCGTGCGCGCGAGAGCGAAGTGGTGGGGGCTCTCGAACGGAGCCCCACGACCAGGCCCCACCGCAGTAATCACGTTGAGGGGGGTGGGTACCCGGCCTCGCGTGCGTGCGCGTGCGCGCGAGAGAAGCGGTGGGCGTTCGGGATGGGGCCGCTTTCATCGCGACTGGAGGGGAGGGGTACCGCGCCCGGAGTAGCAACTCGCACGTAGTTCTAGGCGGTGGCGCATTGGCAAGGAGCGTGATCCCGACGCTGACCCCCGTCAGACCGGTTCAGCGGCGAGCTCGTACCGCAAACGATCGGGTTCCTCGAGCGTGCCAAGGCGATCGAGGATGGCGAGCGCCTCCTGCGCGATCGCCGTGGCCTCCACGTCGTTACCCGTGAGCCGTTTGGCGCGGCCCAGTGCTCCCAGCGCGAGTCCGAGTTCGTTCTCGGAGCCGCTCGCTCGCAACGTCTCGATCGCCGGCTCGAGCCGGCGTACCGCCTCCTCGGCGTCGCCCTGAGCCAGGGCCACCTCTCCGAGGCACCGTCCGCTGGCGCCGAGGAAGAAGTTCGCCCCGCGACTCGCGGCCGCGCCGTGGATCTCCAGGAGCGTCTGGTGTGCCCGCGCGTAGTCGCCGGCGGTCAGGTACGCGTCGGCCAGCCGCGGCGCGAGGAAGGTCCACGCCAACTCATGGCGTGCCGCCTTGGCCATCGGGACGATCTGCTCGAGGACGGGCAGGCCCTCGTCAACAGCCCCCGTATGACAGAGCGCCGGCGCCAGGAAGCCGAAGGCGAAACCGCGGAAGTACACGGTCGGGGCGGTCTCCTTCGCGGCGTTGCCGTAGTCGATCGCGGTCGCCCAGTCCCGTTTCTCGACGCAGACCAGCGCGCCGATCGCGTTGCAGAACGAGACCATGCCGGCGTCGGAACGCTCCGCGCCCGTCGCCACAGCTTCGTCGACCTCGCGCAGCGCGGCTTCCCAGCGCCCCGCCATCATGTAGGTGAGCGCGGCGCCGGATCGCGCGTACATGTACGCCATCGGCTCGAAGCTGACGGCGAGGTGCTCCAGCGCCCGCTTCGTGTAGCGGTGGGCGCGCCCGTACTCGCCGAGCAGCATGTGCGCCCATTGCACCGTGCCGCACGCGAGTGCCGCGTGCTCGTGGTTCCCGGACCGCTCGCAGAGCTCGAGTGCCTGGCTCGCGGTCTCTCTCGCCTGCTCGAATTCGCCGAAGACGAGCTGACGGTGCGCCAGGCGTTCGTAGAACGCCCCGTGGAGGCCAGGATCGCTCTGCTCCAGCGCAAGCGGCTCGTGGCGGAGAAGCAGCTCGTAGTACTCCTCGTGGCGATGGAGGTAGTGGAATCCACCTGTCTGGTCGAGGACGAGCGTGAGCCTGCGCCTGCGGTTGTCCTCGGAGTCGGGTAGGTCTTCGAGGATCGCGAGCGCCTCGTAGAAGTAGCCGAGCGCTTCCTCCATCGCATGCTGTGCCGAGGCCTTGCGATTGGCGAGCTCGAGGTAATCAGCGGCGCGTTCCCGCTCGGAGCTCCGCGAGTAGTGGAACGCGAGGAGCTCGTACTTCTCGTGGAGCCTGCCCGCATAGGAGCGCTCGACCGCTGCGCCGGCGCGCGCGTGGAGAGACCGGCGACGCTCTTCCAGTAGGCCGTCGTAGGCAACGTCGCGGGTCAGCGCGTGTTTGAACACGAACGTCCGCTCGGTCCCCCCATGCTGTTCGTGCAAGAACTCGCGCCGCTTGAGCTCGTCCAGGGCCGGGAGCAGCGCTCCATCACCGTCCCAGACACTCTCGATGAGGTCGAGCGAGAACTCGCGCCCGAGTACGGACGCGACGCGGACGGCGCTCTTGTCTCCGGCGTCGAGCCCGTCGATTCGTGCGGCCAGAACGTCCTGCACGGTTGTCGGGATCGAGCCGTCAGAGCGGCTGTCGGTCTCCTGTCGTGCGGCTCGAGCGAGTTCTTCGAGGAAGAAGGGGTTTCCCTCGCCCCGACCGACGATCCTCTCGGTCGCGTCGTTCGACTCGCCGAGGATTGCCGCGACGATCCGTTCGCCGGCCTCCCGCGAGAGCGGCCGGAGGGCGATCTGGGTTACGTACGACTTGCCGAGCCATGGGGGGTTGTAACCAGGGCGGTACGTCGTCAGCAAGAGAGCCGGGACGGAGGGCAGCTCATCGACGAGCTCGGTCAGGAACTCCTCCGACGTGCGGTCGATCCAGTGCGCGTCTTCGATGACCACCAGCAGCGATCGAGTGGCTTTCGAGAGCAACAGCTTGCGCAGCGCCTCGAACGTTCGGCCCTTGATCGTTGCCGGATCGAGCGCGAGGAGCTGAGCGTCACCGGAGGTGACGTCGAGCGCGTGATGAAGGTAGCGACAGAGTTCCGGGTCCATGCCCAGCTCCTCGAGCGTCGTGCCGATCTTCGCAGCGACGCTCTCACGGTCGTCGTCCGGCGCGATCCCGCACGCTTGCCGCACCAGATC
The DNA here is from genome assembly GCA_963736945.1 of uncultured Thermoleophilia bacterium. Classification (GTDB taxonomy): domain Bacteria; phylum Actinomycetota; class Thermoleophilia; order Gaiellales; family Gaiellaceae; genus Gaiella. The sequence goes on along the minus strand of CAVTQW010000023.1, from coordinate 49,789 downwards.
GAGGATCGGGAGATAAGGAATTGCCGTCCCGAACGGCAAGCAACGACCTTGAAGCACAACGGTGTCCACGTCGGCCACGAGCCGCAGCTCGTAGGTCAGGCGCGACTTGCCGAGGCCGGGTTCGCCGGAAACGCCGATGACCTGTCCTTGCGCGGCCGCGGAGCGAAGGGCCTCCCGCAGCGACTCGAGCTCCTCATCTCGTCCCGAGAAGGTAGTGAGCTGCTGGTGTGCCTCGTCGATCGGGGACGTGCGCGGGCCGCGCCCGATGATCCGCAACGTGTGGACGGTGCGCTCGTCGACCGTCAGCGGCTCTGTCTCCTGGAGATCGAAGTAACCACGCAGGTAGCCCGCGGTCGCGGTGCTCACCAGCACCTCTCCGGGGTGTGCCGTCCCATGCAGACGAGCTGCAAGCACAGTCGTGTCACCGGAGGCGGTGTAATCCATCCGAAGGTCGTCGCCGATGGCGCCCACGATGACCGAACCGGAGTTGATCCCGATCCGGACGTCGATCTCGGATCGCTCCTTGACCGCGAGCGCGGCAAGCGCGGCGCGGCGTGCGTGGTCCTCGTGGGCGATCGGGGCGCCGAAGAGGGCCATGAAGCCGTCGCCGAGGAACTGGTTGACGGTGCCCTCGTAGCGGTGCACCTCGGCGAGGGCGAGTGCGAAGAAGCGGTCGACGACCCGGTGATATTCCTCGGGGCCTGCCTGCGCCGCCAGTTCGGGCGAGCGGACGATGTCGCAGAAAAGGACGCTCACCTGTTTCCGCTCGCCCTCGATCGCGCTGCGGATCGCGAGAATCTGCTCACTCAGATGGCGGGGCGTGTAGGTCGACGGGGACGGGGTCGCGTCGACGGCATGCCCGCACTCCGGGCAGAACTTCGAGTATTGGGGCAGGGTCGCTCCGCAGTCGTCGCACTTGCCCCCGACGAGCAAGGCGCCGGCGATGACGGGCGCGACCTTGCCGCGACCTCTCCGGGGCGGCTCGTCGTTCGTCGGCGGCGACCCAGGGCGGCGAGCGTCAGGTGCGAGGCCCTCGATCTCGGAGTCCGGGCTACCGGGCGAGCTGCGGAGGATCTCGAGATAGACGACCTTGGACTCCGGCGAAGGGTAGGCGCCGAGCTCGTCGGCGAGGAAGCGCCGGCAGCGCTCGTACACGCGGAGTGCCTCGGCCGGGTTGCCTGCGGCGACGTGCGCCTGCATCAGCGCGCGGTAGCTCGTCTCGCGGAAGGGCTCGAGATCGGTGATCTCGGCCGCGTACCGGACTGCATTCCCGAACTCCCCCTCGGCAAGCGCCGCATCGCGTAGGCATTCGAGCGCACGCACGAGGACGTCACGGAGGTCTCGCCGCTGGTCCTCGACCCACTGTCCGTCCTCGCCGGGCAGAAACACCCGCCGAGCAAGTTCGACCGCCGTCGAGGCCTGCGCCCGAGCCTCGTCGAGGTCCTCCCCGGCGAGTGCCGCCTCCCCCAGCTCCAGCGCGGTCACCGCCGCGTCGACATCGATCCAGACATCGACGGGCAAGGTGAGCTGATAGCAGCCGAACGCGCTCCTCAACATGCTCGAGCCGTCGATGCCGCACTCCTCGAGGAGCGCGCGCAGCTTCGTCGTCAGCACCCTGAGTGCCTTTTCCCACGTCGCCGGAAGGTCCTCACCCCATAACAACTCGGCCAGCTCATCACGAGGGACAGATCGTCCGTGCTGGACCGCCAGGTATACGAACAGGATTCGACCCTGCCGGCCCGGGAAGCGCTGCTCCTCCAGCCTGACGCCGTCCGCCTCGATCGCGAGACGGTCCGTCATCGAGATTCGAATGCTCAGCCTGCCCGCCTCCTCCCAACCCTCCCTAGCCGCGCGTTAGCAGCGCGCTAGCGAGGGTCTAGCCGCGTAGCCGGAGTATGGGCGGCGACATGTTCTGTGACAAGCCACGAGCGGCCGGCGGCGATCCATCCGTGGTCAGCGCGTGGGCGAGGAAAGGAGATCGAATGCGAACGCTACGTTTGCCGGTTGGGGCGCTTCTGGTCGCGCTGATGCTGGGCGCCGTTCTCGCGGTCGGCGCGTCGGCCACTCCGGTCGCCAAGACGGTGGCGACGGTGGAGTGTCAGGGCGCCTCCGCGACGCTGCTCATGCACCCCGGCGAGAGCGGAAAGGCGATTTGGGACATCTCGGACGAGAGCGTGCAAAACGCTCCCAGCTACCTCATCAAGCGCGTCGAAGGAAACGTATTCGCCAGCGGAGAGTTGGTGGGAACGCTCGACACATCGGTCGGAAATAAGACCGGTTTCGGAGAGCCGCTCACCTGTGCGTTCGAGGTGCACCGGAACGGCTTCGACGTGTACGGGACATTGCACCTTGTGCGGCTCTAGATGTGGTGCCTGATGAATCGGCTGCGACATGTTCGCTGACCAGACACTCCGCTGCGAATGCGGCTACGAGGTGCGAGCGTCCGACGAGGCCGCGCGCGTGGACGAGGTACGGCGACACGCCTCGGAGACGCACGGCATCGACCTCTCCGCCGACGTAGCGCTCGACGTCGTCCGCCGCGTTACGGCTCATGCCGAGCAACGAACAGAGGAACGAGTTGGGCACCCGCGCGGGCGGCGGCGAACCATCCAATCCAGAGAGGAGTAGATCGATGTTCAGAGGAGGCAGGGGGAGCAAGCGGGTCATGCTCATCGTCGGCACCGCGTTGTTGATGCTTGCGGCCGCGCGCCGCGGTCAACGTCGTTCCGTCGGCAGCGGTGGATCCACCGCCGCCGATCGTGGCCGAGCCGCTCACCGCACGCTCGGTCTTCCCCGACCTGATCGACATGAAGATCAAGCTCAAGAACGCACGAGGGGGGCACGACGGTGATCCACGTCGACGACCCGTCCCGCACGGTCGACGTCAGGTACACCGTGCAGCCGGGCGCCCGGTTCCCCTGGCACACGCACTACGGGCCGGTGATCGTGAACATCATCTCCGGCTCGCTCACGTACGTCGCGGCCGGCACGTGCGATGAGGAGACGTACTCGCCAGGACAGGCGTTCGTCGATTCCGGCCACGGTCACGTCCACTCCGCCTACAACCCTGGCACGGAACCGACGGTGTTCATCGCCACGTTCTTCGAGGCACCCGAAACAGGCCCCCTGCTGATACCGGCAGACCCTGGCTGCTAGCCGAGTCGGCGGAGCCCTGCGGCACGCCGGTGGACCAGGAATCCACCGGCTCGCCGCGCCCGCGACCAGGCCCCATCACCACGACGATCGCGAGGGGGGTGGGTGGGTACCGCGCGTGCGCGCGTGCGCGTGAGGAAAACGTGGTGGGGGTGGGCGCCCACCCGGGCCCCGAAAAGGCCCCACCATCATGATCATCGCGAGGGGGTGGGTGCCCTCGTCCCGGCTCCGTCTAGCCTCGCGTGCGCGCGCGTGCGCACGAGAGGGCGTTTTTGGGGGTTCGCGAGCAGCGGCCAAACCGGGGGTGGGGATGCCCTTGGCCGGGTCGGTGCCTCGCGTGCGGGCGCGTGCGTGAGAGGAGATGGTGGGCGTTCGGGACAGGCCAGCGACACGAAACGGACTGCCGCGCGATCTCGGAGCTGATGGTGACCTGGCTCCCCCTCCGCGATATTGTGTCTTGCGTCTGCGGCATAGCTGAGGAAGGCAGGAGTTGCGCGGACTTGTAACCATGGCGCGGACCAACGAGAGGCGCTACGTCACTCGAGCAGTCGCCGATCCCACGGACAGTCGTGCGCAGAGACACTTGTCGGCTCGGCTAGACCCGCCGTCCGCTTAGGCGAGGGGAGAGCTCGCATGAACGACGCGGCCTGGGACGACCTCATGTGGGCGATCGAGGAAGGGCGCTGCACGCCCTTCCTCGGTGCGGGCGCGTGCGCACCGCCGTTGCCGACGGGACGCCAGCTCGCCGGCGAATGGGCGGCTGAGCACGGGTTCCCGCTGAGCTCCGGCGCGGACGATCTCGCCCGGGTTGCGGAGTTCGTGGCGCTGCAGGCGCCACCTAACCCCATGCGTCCGAAGTTCTCTATCCAGAGGCGACTGAGAGCCATCGAGCCGCCGACCTTCGGGGGGAACGAGCCGCACTCCGTCCTTGCCCGGTTGCCGATCCCGGTCTATCTCACCACCAACTACACCAACTTCATGACCGAGGCGCTCCGGCGAGTCCACCGAAACCCGCGAGTTGACTTCTGCAGGTGGACCATGACGCCCGCGGTCAGGAATCACCCGCCGCAGTTCTCAAAAGCCTTCGTCCCCACTGCCCTCGAGCCGATCGTCTACCACCTCCACGGTCACATCGACATTGCCGAGTCGTACGTTTTGACGGAGACGGACTACGTCGCGTTCCTCGTCGAGATCTCGCGACGATCGGTGATCCCGCACCAGATCGAGAAGGCACTTGCGAACGCGGCGCTGATCTTCCTCGGCTACGGCTTCGGCGACTGGGACTTTCGCGTGATCTTCCGTGGCCTCGTGGCCGAGCACGATGCCGTGCGCCAACCCGGTGTCACGGTGCTGCTGAAGCTGGATGACGCTGCCTCGACGAACTACCAGGAACGGTACTTCGGCGAGCTGAGGCTCCATGTCTACTGGGGCGAGGCCCTGGAGTTCACGACAGAGCTCTGGCGTCGCTGGACCGAGCGACACGGTGACGCCTAAGAGCCCGTCGCGGAGCCCGTACGTCGGTCCACGTCCGTTCGAGCCGGACGATGCCGATCTCTTCTTCGGGCGTGAGGGTGAGGTGCGCGAGCTCCTCTCGCATGTCGTCGCGAACAGGATCGTGCTCTTCTACGCGGCCTCGGGTGCGGGAAAGACATCCCTCCTGAACGCCGGCGTCATCCCGCTGCTCGAGCGCGAAGAGCAGTTCGAGACCCTTCCGACCGCGCGGTTCCGCCGCTTGACTCCGGACGAGGCCGAAAGCGGCGAGACGCTCAATGTGTACGTCGCCGCAACGCTGTTGAACTGGACGAGTAAGACCAACGGTCAGCCCACGCCGGTCAGGCTGAAGGAGTTCCTCAAGGCGCGGCCCCGGGGCGAGGATTCGCGCGGACGACGCTACCCGCGCGGGGTGTTCTTCGACCAGTTTGAAGAGCTCTTCACCGTGTATCCCGAACACTGGGAGCAGCGCACGGACCTCTTCGACCAGCTGGCGGAGGCGCTCGAGGACGACCCACACCTTCACGTCGTGCTCGCGCTCCGAGAGGACTACCTGGCGCACCTGGATTCCTATCTCGACCTTCTCCCGCGGGTAACGCGCTTTCGGCTTGAGCGGCTCGGTCACGACGCTGCCCTCTGTGCCACGACGCGTCCTCTCGAGGCTACGGGCCGGCACTTCGCCCCCGGTGTCGCAGACAAGCTCGTCGCGGACCTGCGCGCGCTTCGCGTGGACACAGGCCGCGGCGACAGCATCGACGTGCAGGGCGAGTTCGTCGAGCCGGTGCACCTCCAGGTCGTCTGCCACAACCTCTGGTCCGCGCTTCCTCCCGGGGTCGACGTGATCGACGAGCATCACCTGGAGCGCTTCGGCGACGTCGACGAAGTGCTCTCGCGTTACTACTCGGAGGCCGTCGTTGCGGCGGCAGCAGCGGCCGGTATCGGTGAAGCTGAGTTGCGACGAAAGCTCGAGGTGGGCTTCATCACGCCGATCGGGACGCGAGACAGTCAGTTCTTCGGGCCCACCGAAACGGCTCGAATTCCGAACGCCGCTATCCAGGAGCTCGAGAGGCAGCACCTCTTGCGCGGGGAGGAGAAGGGCCTGGCGCGCCGACTCGAGTTAACGCACGACCGGCTGATCGAGCCCATCCGCCAGTCGAACGATCTCTACCGAGCCGCTGCGCGTCGAACGCGACGGCAACGACTGTTCGCCGCGGCTGTCACGATCGCGGCACTCGCAGGAGCGATCCTCGCGGGCCTCCTCACGTTCGCTGCCGTGGATGCCGAGTCGCATGCGCTCAATCCGGTGGTGCTCAACGTCCTACGCAAGCCGCCGGAGTCGTTGGTCACCGTGGCGTTCAGCCCGGACGGTGAGGAAGTCCTAACGGTAGACACGAGCGGCATGGCCCGGTTCTGGGATTGGAGCACGAACACGACCAGCGGCACGAAGATCCCGACAGGCAGCGTGGTCAGTGGTGCGGCATTTAGTCCCGACGGCAACTTCGTCGTGGCGGCAGGCGTCAATGGGACTTCGCGTGTCTGGGACGTGCAGCAAGAGGAAGTCGTCGCTGTGCTTCGAGGCCCACCTCAAGCGGAGCCTCCGGTGCCAAGTGCTGCTTTCAGTCCAGACGGAGAACTCGTGGTGATCGCGAGCCCGAAGGGGGCAGCCCAGGTGTGGGACTGGCGGTCGAACCCGCCGCATCCCGTCTCGACCCTAGGTTCGGGCCCCTTGGCAGCGCCTAACAGCGCCGCGTTCAGCCCAGACGGGAAGTTCGTTGTTACCGCGAGCTATGACGGAAGTGCTCGCATCTGGGACTGGCGGTCGAACGCGACAGGCCTCGTCCGCGTGCTTCGGTCGAGCGCGCCTTTGTATGCCGCCGTGTTCAGCCCCGACAACAGGTCTGTTGGCGCCGCGAGCACAAACGGTACAGCCCGTGTATGGGATCTACAGGACACGTCACAGCAGCAGGCCCTGCTGCGAGATCCGACGCGGAGCCAGATGGGGAGCGTTGCTTTCAGCCCTGACGGCGAGCTGGTCGTGACGACTAGCGGGGACGGGACAGCGCGCCTCTGGGCCTGGAAGTCGAATCCGGGTTCTCCCACCATCCTGCGCTCAGGGAACCAGGTGCCGTTGTCGAGCGCAGCATTCAGCCCGGACGGCAAGTTCGTCGCGACCGCAAGCCAGGACGGAACGGTGCGCATCTGGGATCTCTACGCCCCGAAGGCCGCTGCCCATGCAATTCGCTAGCTCGATCAGGAGGTCGCGATCATGCGCGTATTGATTCTATCGGTTCAAGTGCTGATCGCCAGCGCTCTCATTGCGCTCGTGGTCGTCGGACAGGGTGGTGCGGGTCCCGGCAGAGTCCGTCGCTTGCTCATCCTCCGTGTCCCCGAGTCGGCTGAATCTCACTGGCAAATGGTCCGACGGAGCGAGCAGATACATCTTGAGGCAGAAGGGAAGCTGCCTCTGGTGGGTGGCTGGGACGTCTCGCAGTAGCGTGTTCTTCGGGAGTGTGTTCGGTTCGTCCGTCACCGGCGTGTGGGCAGATGTCGTCTCCGGGGGTAGCGGCTCGGTCACCTTCTCCGTGAGCACATCCGGGAACATCATGGTCCAGCGAAGCTCGACCGGAGGCTTCCCGGCAAGAAGTCTGACCAGGCCGCGGTAGGGACCATTAATCGCTGTGAAACATCGGCTTCCGGGGCGGATGAAATCCACAGGCGCGTATCGTGCCCACGACCAGGCCCCACCTCAATCGACGTCTCGAGGGGGGTCAGGTGTCGGTCGGCCTCGCGTGCGCGCGCGTGCGCGCGAGAGGTAGTGGTGGACGTCCCCGAGCGCCGAGCTCGGCGGGCTCTCAAAAGAGCTCTCGGAGCTGCTGCGGGTACGCGTCCATGTCGCAGACGCCCGGCTGGTGAAGCCGGAAGTGCGCAAGCGCGCACTGGCCGAAGCCTTGCCGTTGTAGACCCAGACCAGCGACGCCTCTGGGCGGACATTCAACGTGTCGCAAGAAGTGCCAAACCAAGCCCTTTGGACGTCATGCGTGTCGCCTCGATCTAGCGCATCGCAGACGTCTGACGTGTCGGTTCCCGGTTCTCGCGCGTCCTGTGCGCGTTCTCACGCAAGAGCGTGGGTGACGGTCGGGTGTGGTTCAGTCAGCGATCGCCCAGGTGCGGCCGCCGTCGGTGCTTCTGAGGACGAGGGTCTTGTCTGCCAACTCCCAGACCACTGAGTGCCGACGGCGTAGATCGTCGTCGGCTGTCTCGGGTCGACGGCGACGTGGTCGACGGAGACGCCGGAAACGACGTGTGTCCAGGTCGCTCCTGCGTCGGTGGTCTTGAAGATGCCGCCATCGTCCGTGGGCACGGCCGCGAAGACGGCACCCGACGGGTCGACCGCCAGCGAGCTGACGCGGTGATTGCCGGGCAGTGCCTGGTCGTCGCTTCCGCCACCGTGCGAGATCGTTTTCCAGCTGTCGCCGCCATCGTCGCTCTCGATGACCGTGGCTCCGACAGCCGTGTACAGGGTGTTCGGCCGCTTGGGATCGACCACGAGTGCGCTCAGCTCCTGCTTGCCCGCCAGTGACGAGACTGGTCGGCTGCCAGGTCGCGCCGCCGTCTGTCGTCTTGAGCAGCACGGCCTTGTCGACGCACGGGATGTGCTCCCGATGCCGCAGTTGGCCGGCGTGGAGTAGGACGCGCCCGCATAGACGGTCTGTGGGCGCGTGGGCGCAATCGCGAGCGCCCCGACTCCCATGAACCTGCCTCGCCACAGCACTGTCTTCCAGCTGCGGCCGCCGGTCGGTGCTCTTCTTGACGCCGCCGCCGCTGCCGGCCCAGACGATGCGGCTGTCGACCGGGTCGACCGCAAGCGCGCCCACCCAGCCCTCCGCGCGTCGCCAGCCCTGCGTCCCCTTCGCCTGGCCGCGCTTGATCACCGGTGGAGGCGGCAGCAACCCGCGGTTCCAACCGTGCCAGCTACGACCCCCGTTCACCGTCTTGTAGACGGCGACGCCGGTGCCCGCATACAGCGTCCCCGGACGCCGCGGGTCGGCGGCGAGCGCGTCGACGCGCGTCGAGATCGGGCTGGACCCCACCGAGCGCCAGTGCTGGCCGGCGTCGCTCGTCTTGTACACGCGCCCCCGACAACCGACCCCCACTGCCCGCGAAACGTCGCGCTTGCCGCTCATGGCCGCGATGTAGACCGTGTTCGGTGTGCGCGGGTCGAACGCGATCGCCGACGCGAAGATGATGCCTGCCGGGAGCGGAGCGAGCGGCAACGCCGACGGCGTGCCCGCGGCCGGGCCTTGCCCCTCCGGGGCGCGGGCTGTGGCGGCTGTTCCCGCCCCGCCCGCGCCGTGCCCGCCGACGCCGATGAACGCGGCAACCCCAACCGCGACGACGAGCAGCACGATCGCGCCATAGCGCCTGCGCCGCCGCCGTGCCCGCCGGCGCGCCTCCTCGATCAGCGCCTCAATCAGCGCTTCCAGCTCGCCGCGATCGACCGGCTCGGTCGAACCAGGTGGGCTGGCGTCAGGTGGACGGGGTGGCGCGGTGACTGCCATGGTGGTGCTCAGTTAGTGCTGGCGTGGAGAGCGACGACACCGCCGTCGGCGCTGCCGGCGTAGAGCGTGAGACCGGTCGCGTCAATGGCGAGCGACTTGACGTCGAGGACGGTGAGGCCGGCGTTGAGGGGATGCCAGCTCGATCCGGCGTCGGTGCTTCTGAAGATGCCGCTTCCGAACGAGGCCGCATAGAGCGTCGTCGGGTTTGCGGGATCGATCGCGAGAGCGCTGATTCCCCCCAGCTGATCCGCGGTCAGTCCAGAGTTTGCCGCCCGCCAGGTAGAGCCGCCGTCGAGGCTCTTGAAGACACCACGTAGACCGCCGATGTAGATGGTCGCTGGGGTGTGTGGGATCGAGCGCGATGGCGTAGGTGTCGGTGTCTTCGACCCCTTGGGTGAGGTGCTGCCATGTGCGTCCGGCGTCGGTGCTCTTGTAGAGGCCGCGTCTATTTGCGACGAAGCCGGCGTAGACGAGAGCGGGGTTGTCCGGCGCGATTGCGACTGTCTGCGCGTAGGCCGTGGTGGCAGGCTCGCGCCAGCTGCGTCCACCGTCGCTGCTGGCGTAGACGCCGCGCGAGTACGTTGCCGCGTAGGCGTAGTTGCCGCTGATCGCCAATGCCACGGGCCTGGTGGCCATGCCCGCGCCGGCGGTGTGCCAGGTGCGGCCCGCGTCGGTGCTCCTGACGATCTTGGGTGTCGCGCTACCGGCGAGGACGATCCTGGGGTCGCGTGGGTCGAGCGCAACCGCGTCGGTGTTTCCGACTGCGACCGATCGCCAGTTGGCGCCTCCGTCGCTGCTCTTGAAGAGGCCGAGCTGCCCGGCGCTCGCGTAGACGGTCTGTGGCCTGTTCGGGTCGACCGCGAGCGAGGAGACCGTCGCGAGGCTGAGACCGGTGTTTGCCGTGCGCCAGTGGACGGCGCCGTCGCTGCTCTTGTAGATGCCACGCCAGGCGTAGACGGCGTAGATGGTCTGCGGCGCGCGGGTGGTGAGCGCGAGGGACGTGTCCTGGCATTGGGGGTTGCGGACGGCGTTCGCGGAACGCCAGCTGCGACCGCCGTCGCTGCTCCTGAAGATGCCCATGCAACGGGCCGTCGCATAGACCGTCTGCGAGTCGAGCGGGTCGACGAGGAGCGAGGACACCCGCCCGATGCCGCGGTCACGCCCGTGGCTGCCCATCGCCGTGTTCACGACGCGCCAACTGTGTCCGCCGTCCAGGCTCTTGATCAGACCTCCGTCCGTGCCGGCGTACACGATCTGCGGGTCTCGCGGGTCGACCGCGACCGCGGACACCTCTTGCCGCGACACTCGCTGCCAGTGCACCCCGCCGTCGGTGCTCTTGAGGACACCCCGCGCCGTCGCCGCATAGACCGTCATGAACGCGGTCGGGTCGAACGCGATCGTCCAAAAGTACGTCGAAGCAAGACCGCTGTCGGCCGGCTGCCAGCTACGGCCGCCGTTCGTGCTCCTGAAGAGGCGGTTCGTGGTAGCCGACTCGTCGCCTGTGATCGCGTAGACGGCGGCGGGATCGGCGGGGCTGACAAAGACCAGCCGGGCCGCGACGCCGAGCGCTCGCCAACTCCGCCCACCGTTCGTGCTCTTCGCCAGCTGCCATGCTGCGAGCCGCGTAGACCGTTGCCGGGTCTCGGGGATCGACGGCAAGAGAGGAGATTGGCGGGTCGCTCGCTCTCACGCGACTTCCCTGGACGGCGAGGCCGGCGCTTTGCCAGCTGCGCCCGCCGGTTCCTGCTCACAAAGACGCCGCTGCGGGTGCCCACATAGACGATGTCCTTGGCGCTCGGCGCCGCCGCGACAACGTAGACGTGGCCGCCGTAGGGCCCGTGAGACGGCGCCCAGCCTCCAGCCGCGACGCCCAACGGCAGACGCTGCGCCACCCGACGAGCCCGCCTGCGCCGACTGCGAGCCGGTCGCGCCGCCGCCGCGATCGAAGTCGAAGTACACACCGCCCGCGACAAGAGCGACCAGCAGCACGACCGCGCCGTAGCGCCTGCGCCGCCGCCGTGCCCGCTGGCGCGCCTCTTCGATCAGCGCCTCGATCAGCGCTTCCAGCTCGACGCGATCGATCGGCCCGGTCGAGCCAGGTGGGCTGGAGTCAGGTGGACGGGGTGGCGCGGTGACTGCGATGACAACCTCCCTCGATGAAGCTACAATGACTAGCATCATGCTCGGTGTCAAGGTCGACCGCGACGAGCCCCTCGAGCTCCACCAACAGGTCGCCGGCGAAATCCGCCGCGCCATCGCCGACGGCGAAGCCAAACCCGGCGAACGCCTCCCTCCCGCCAAAGACCTCGCCGCCGTCCTCGGCGTCAACACCAACACCGTCCTGCGCGCACTCCGCCAACTCCGCGACGAAGGCCTGCTCGAGTTCCGCCGCGGCCGCGGCATCACCGTCATCGGCACCCCGCAACACGGCGCCGTCGTCGAACAGACCAGGCAACTCCTCCACTTCGCCCGCACCCAGGGCTACAAGCCCGACGAGCTGATCCAGATCATCCAGCAGCTCGGCTGAACGCAACCACGCTCCCGGGCCGCCCGGCACTCCAACGACGCGCCGCTGTCCGAGCGAGGCGCCCTCCTGTTCGGCCGTTCGGGCGCGAGCGACGTTTGCGCGCGCCGCCAGTCCGCCGGACTGGCGCGTAGACACGCTCGCCCGGACTCCAGCGTCGACGTACGGTCTCGCCCGACGAATGGGCTCCCCTGTATTCGGCACCGCATCAAGCTCCTCGGACGAGAGGACGCTCGCACAGCCGAGGAAGCGCACCGTGGAAGGACAGATGCGGCTGAGCAGGGGATCGGACTCGAACCGACGACCTCCGGCCTATGGCCGGTGCTCTGTGCTCGCAACTGGGCTACCCCCGCCCAGCCGCCCCGCGACCAGGCGCCATCACCACGACGATCGCGAGGGGGGTGGGCGGGTACCGCGCGTTCGCGCGTGCGCGTGAGGAAACGTGGTGGGGGTGGGCGCCGAGGAAAGCCGACAGTAACCGCCGGAGTTGGGTTGGCGTTACCATCGCGTCATGCCATACAAGGTCGGTTACTTCGTTGGAAGCCTCTCGTCGACGTCGGTCAACCGGGAGTTGTCGAGGGCTCTGATTCGGCTTGCCCCGGACGATCTTGAGTTCAGCGAGATACCGATTGACAAGCTGCCGTTGTACAGCCAGGACTATGACGCGAACTTCCCACCGGAGGCCCGAGCGCTGAAAGAGGCGATCTCTGCGTCGGATGCGATCTTGTTCGTGAGTCCCGAGTACAACCGCTCGATCCCCGGGGCGCTGAAGAACGCGATCGATTGGGCCTCCCGGCCGTGGGGTCAGAACTCCTTTGACAACATGCCGGCCGCTGTGATCGGCGCGTCGGTCGGCCAGATCGGGACGGCGATGGCCCAGCAGAGCCTGCGCGGGGTGTTGAGCTTCTGCAACGCCCGCCAGATGACGACGCCAGAGGCATACATCCAGTACTCCCCTGAGGTTTTCACCGGCGAGGGCGAGGTCACGAACGAGTCCACGAGAGAGTTCCTGAGCAGCTATATGACCGAGTTCCGCACCTACATTATCCGGGTGCTGACGGTCATCCCGCGGCCGGAATAGGGAGAGCGCCGCCGCCACCAACAGCGCCTCCCATACCGAGCCAAGCGCTTTGTCAGCTCGGCGGCGGTACTGACCGCGCTGATGACGGCTCGCGCAAAGTCGGCGTCAAGGGTGGCGATAGACTCATTGCGTGATGGCTACCCGGGACGGCACACGCTTGCTGATCGCGACAGGCGGAGTGGCCGCTTCGGAGGAGGAGTTGCCGCGGCTCGTGCGGGCGCTGATCGAGAACGCCTCGGAGGTGTTGGTGATGACGCCGACGCTCGTCAACCGGCTTCAGTGGCTCGCGTCTGACACGGACCGTGCCCGTTACGAGGCCGATGCGCGTCTGGCGACCGTGCTTGGCCACATCGAATCTCTGGCGCCCGACGCACGGATCCAGGGCCAGGTCGGAGACGACACGCCGTTGACTGCTTTCTCTGATGCGATTCGTGATTTTCAGCCGGATCACATCCTGATTGCCTTGCGCAGCGGCGATCGTGCCGGCTGGCAGGAGCGTGGGCTGCTCGATCAGGTGTTGGAGTTCGGCAGCCCGATCACCGTGCTCGAACTCGACCAGGCGGAACAGCCGCCTGGCCAAAAATAGACACGTGCGAGGAGTTGCGGAAGTTGGCAAAGCACCCACGTCTGCTCTTCGGCCGCTATGCCGCGCACGCGTTTCGTCCTCGGACAGGTGAGCACCAAGTTGACGCACGAGTCCGCCAGCGACGTCTTCGTAGTGAAGTGATCTGGTGATCGACGAAAACACAGGTGCGAACGTCGCGATCTTCGACCGCGTGGTCTGCGGGGTCGACGGCACGCCGGAGAGTTTGTTCGCGGTGCGGCAGGCGGCCCGGCTGCAGCGATCGGAAGGCAGTTTGTTGCTCGTCGCGGTCGCGGACGTCGCCAAGACCGCCCACGCCGGGATGGCGGCCACCCATGCCGCAGGAGTCCTCGAGACCGAGACGCGCGAGGCAATGGAGGAGGCCCGGAAACTGGCTACTGCTGAGGGCACGATAGTCAACGGCAACCCGGCCACAGTCCTCCTAAGGCACGCGGAGCAGGCAACGCTGCTCGCACTCGGCTCACACGGTCACCGGCGGGCCGCCGGCATTCTCATGGGCACAGTCGCGACGAGGATACTGAACGAGGCGCCCTGTTCGGTTCTGATCGCCCGGCCGGCTCGCGACCCGGAGACGTGGCCGCAGAGAATCGTCGCGGGCGCGGACGGCTCGGTTGGGTCGGGACTCGCCCTCGCTGTGGCTCGGTCAGTGGCGAGATCGTGCGCCTCGGAGCTCAGCATCGTGTCGGCGGACGGCCAGGTCGATCGCGACGCCGCAAAGCGAGTCGCGCCCGAACTCGAGGAGCGTCGCGGTCGCGCGGTGGAAGTCCTGAAAACCGAATCCAAGACGGCCGATCTGATCGTCGTCGGCAGCAGGGGGCTGAAAGGGCTAAAGGCGCTCGGGAGCGTTGGCGAACGGATCGCACACCAGGCAAGCTGCTCGGTGCTGGTCGTGCGCGCCACGCCGTCCGGCTAGTTAGCCCGCAACAGGCCCCAGCGTCGTTGCGACTTCGAGGGCGGAGGGTGGGCGGGTAGCGACATCCGACACGCGCAGTCGGAAGTCGCGCGAGACCCTGGACGCTCGGGAGTTTGGCGGAACGGGTCAGGCGGAGGCCAGGGCTTCCTTCCGACCTTCGTTTCTAATCGGACGTATCGTGTATGCCCCAGAGCCCCCAGCGCGGCTACCACATCGAGGGATAGGTGGGCCGGCGCGCTGAATCCCTGATGAGTTAGGCGGCTCGACGGGTCTCAGAACGAGATCAGGTTGGGCCGAGCTTTCAGGCCACCTCGGCGAGCATGCGGGCGAGGACGGCCCGAGTGTCCGGCCCCGAGCGGTCAACCTCGGAGCGAAGCGCGTCGTCACCGTTGTCGATCACGGCCGGGACCTCGGCCGCGTACGTGAGGGCGGAGACGAGGTTCAGCTCGTCCCAACTGAGCGACTTCGCCTCCTCAACCGACGTCGGCATCTTCGGCGTGACGACCTCCGCCTCCCCTACCCTCCCAAGCCCTTCGCGCAACAAGGTCTCGATCGCCTTGATCCGAGCGCCATGGTCGGGGACGGAGACCTCTTGCCGAAACGCCTTCCCGCACCCTGGGCAGGTGCACGTCGCCCAGCTTTCACGGGTCGTGTGGGTGGCCGCGTCGAGCAACACCCGCCGAATCGTCTCGACCTCTTCAGCGGCTGTCAGGGCGAGCGCTGGGCGGACAGCGGCTGGCGCACCCGGCGAGCGTGGAGCGAGCTCGAACGGATCAGACTCGACGGGCACCGGAATTCGTTCACGCGCGTTTCGTCGTTTCAAGGGAGTTCCATCGGTGGCCCGCTCGTCAGGCACTCGTGCGTGATGGGCGCAATAAATGCCGTCCGTGGCAACCGAGCGACACGCGCATCCGTCACGTAGCTTCGCGATGCACGACGCCGTGCTCGGCATAGATCAAGTGCCGGACGCGTCGGCCTCACGCTCGCTCGCGCGTGACAGAGAAGTGGTGGTGTTCGGGACGAGGGCGTGGGTGGAGGTTGAGGTGGTCGAGCGGATCCGGCAGGGACACCGCACTGCCTCTGCCGCGAGCTCCAGCCGTCAACGACGGTTGCGGTATTCGCTCGCGAGTAGCGCCCGCGGCGGTTCGTTTCGGCAGTCGCGCCGGTCGTACTGACCGACCGATACCAGCGAAGGAAGCCCTTGGGTTCAGAGCCTCCTTCGCATGGTCTGGTGCGGGGTGCTCCTGCTTACTTGCCGACGTCGGATTGTGCGGCTGCCTAGTCGCCGAGTCCCTCGGCGCGGGTGTTGTCGGCGGGGGTGGGGGTGCCGTGCGACGAGGCCAGGCTCGTCTACGGTGTGATCTGGAACTTCAAGACCTCGCGGTCGTTCATGGCGCGGTAGCCGTCCGGTACGTCCTCGATCGAGCCGGTGCGGTCGAAGACGCGGCCGGGCTCGATCCGCCCTTCGAGTACGTCGGGCAGGAGTTCTTCGATGTAGGCACGTACGGGGGCTGGGCCGCCGGCCATCGAGGCGTTTTTCCAGAACGCGGTTCCGGTCGGCGTCGTTTCGTGCTCTGGCACGCCGACTCGGCCGATTGCGCCGCCGGGGCGGGCGATGGCGAGGGCAGTCTCGACTGCCTGTTCGAGACCCACACATTCAAGGACTGAATGTGCGCCGTGCTCGGTCAGCTCGCGAACCCTTTCAACGGCATCCTCTCCCCGTTCGCTCACCACGTCAGTAGCCCCGAACTCCTGACCGAGCGCGACCCGCTCCGGGTTGCTTCCGAGCAGGATGATCCGGTCGGCACCGAGACGCTTCGCGGCGATAACGCCGCATAGCCCGACCGCACCATCGCCTACCACGGCGGCCGTGTTGCCGGGTTCCACTCTCGCGGCAAGCGCGGCGTGGTGGCCGGTTCCCATCACGTCAGTGAGCGTGAGCAGTGATGGCATCAGCTGGTCGTCGGCGCCGACCGGAAGTACGACAAGCGTCCCGTCCGCCTGCGGGACACGCACTGCTTCGCCCTGTCCTCCGTCAACGTCGCCCCACCCGTATCTGCCGCCGTGGAGACAACTTGATTGCAACCCTTCACGGCACAAGACACAGCTTCCGTCGGACCAAAGGAACGGCGATACGACGAGATCGCCCTCCTTCACGGTCGTTACGTCCGAGCCGACCGCCTCGACGACACCGATGAACTCGTGGCCCATCCGCCGTCCCGCGTCGTCGTGCGGCATCGACTTGTACGGCCACAAATCGCTGCCGCAGATAGCAGCGCAGGTAACCCGTACCAGCGCGTCTGTGGTGTCGATCAACCGGGCGTCGGGAACGTCCTCGACACGAACATCGCCGGCTCCATACATCACCGCTGCACGCATACCGAGACGCCTCCGATCAGCAGAACAGAACAGGCAACCGCTTTCGTGCTCGCTTTGTCACGACTCGGCCTGCCACAGACGCTACCCAACGCGGTGGGGGGAAAACCTCCCTGACGCGGCGGCCTCGTCATCAACACTGGACACGCGGTCGGCTTCGGATTGCGAGGTCTCCTCGTTTCCACGAGTTAGGTTGTCAGCAACACACGAAGGGGAAGGGCATGCGCGAAGTGGTTGTCGTTCTCGGGGCGGGGTCGATCGGTCAGGCGATCGCCCGACGGGTGAGCGCCGGGAAACACGTCGTGTTGGCTGATTTACGTCCGGAGAACGCCGAGGCTGCTGCGGATGTAATGCGCAACGCCGGCTTCGCGGTGAGCACCGCCGAGGTGGATGTGTCATCGCGCGAGTCCGTGCACGCTCTTGTCGAGACGGCCAGGGGGTATGGCGATGTGACTGGTGTCATCCATGCTGCTGGGGTGTCGCCCAGCCAGGCGTCCCCGGCGGCGATCCTGTCGGTTGATCTCTACGGCACCGCGCTCGTGCTCGACGAGTTCGGGAACGTCATCGCGGAGGGCGGCGCCGGGGTCGTCATTGCCTCGCAGTCTGGCCACCGTCTTCCCGCGCTCACAGTGGAGCAGAACGCAGCTTTGGCGACTACTCCGGCCGACGAGTTGCTGGCGCTCCCGATGCTCCAACCCAACCAGGTCACAGACCCGCTCCACGCCTATCAGCTCGCCAAGCGCGGCAACGCGCTGCGCGTCATGGCCGAGGCCGTTCGGTGGGGCAAGCGGGGCGCCCGGCTCAACACCATCAGTCCTGGCATCATCTTCACCCCGCTCGCCGTCGACGAGTTGGCCGGCCCGCGCGGCGAGGGCTACCGCCGTATGCTCGAGCTGTCCCCTGTCGGCCGTGGCGGAACCCCGGACGAGGTCGGAACAGTCGGCGCCCTCCTCATGGGCCCAGACGGCGCCTTCATCACCGGCAGCGACTTCCTCATGGACGGCGGCGTCACCGCCTCCTACTTCTACGGCGAACTCGCCCCCGGCTAGCGGGTAGCACGAGGAGACCCTTTTGTTGGGGCGTCCTGCGGCCTCGGTGGCCGGAGCCAGCCGCAGTGCACGGTTAATGCACGTGTCGAGACACGACGCTGGCCTCCATAGCTTCCGCACCATGACGCCGCCAGCCGCGCACCGGGTTGCGACCGCTCGGCTCCAAAAACGCTCCATCGCTAGTTGTCTGGTGAGGTTCCCGATGCCCGACGGCGCGTGCGGCTCGTGCGTCGCGGTCGGCGGGGAAGGGGAGCGGCGAAGCCGGTGATGAGGGCGTGGAAGGCGTTGCGCCAGAAGCGTTCGGGGTTGGGCGGCAGTGGGTTGCCGCGGAGCTCGGTCCAGGCCGCGCCCTCGCCCAAGGCCCGGAACTGCGTCGAGGCCTCGGAGATGCTGCGGCCGCCGAGCAGGTCTGCGTCCTCGAGGGGCTCGAATCGTTTGTCGAGGACGGCGAGTGCGTCCGTGGCGGCGGTGCGGAAGCGCGGCCAGATGGCCGGGTCGGCGCGGTGGAACGCGATCGAGAAGAGGGCCGGGTGCTCGAGCGCGAAGCGGCGGAAGATGAGCGCCACCTCGACGAGGTCGGTGCGCGGCTGATCGGTCGCCGGCAGGGCTTCGATCTCTCGCTGGAGGAGGTTGAAGGCGCGCACGCCGAGGGCGACGAGGAGCCCGTCCTTCGACCCGAACAGGCTGTAGACGGCGCGCGTCGTCGTGCCGGCAGCACGCGCCACCTCGCGCAGAGCAAGGGCGTCGAGGCCATCCTCGGCAATCGTGCGCTCGGCGGCGTCGAGCAGCGCCGCAGCGGTCTTGTCGTCGTGCTCCCGGGGCCGTCCCACGCTTGACAGGATATCGCAACTCCGTTACGGTACGACGTTGCGAAACCAATTCGAGGAGGCAGTGATGGCAGCAGCAGCACACGCGGCGACGAGGCTCGCCTTCGACGACGAAGGCGCCGGGACGCCAGTCGTCTTCTTGCACGGATTGACGTTCGACCGCCGCAGCTGGCGGCCGGTCGTCGAGCGCCTCGGCGGCTCGGTACGGAGCATCGCGGTCGACCTGCCCGCCCACGGCGAGAGCGGCGGCGCCCCCGCACCGCTCGAGCAGGTCGCCGCTCAGGTGCACGAGCTGCTCGCCTCGCTGGCGGTCGAACGGCCGATCGTGGTCGGGCACTCGATGATGGGCGGCCTCGCCGCCCTCTACGCCTTGGCCCATCCGACCCGCGGCGTCGTCATGGTCGACAACGGTCCCGACGTTCGGCCGTTCGCGGAGCTCGTCCACCGGCTCGCAGCCCGCGCTGCGCGGCCCCGGCTTCTCGCAGGTCTGGCAGACGTTCGAGGACAGCCTCGGGCTCGAGCGCATCCCCGAGCCGGTGCGCTCACTCGTGCTCGCCGGCCATCACGTGACGCAGGAAGTCGTGGTCGGCTACTGGGAGCCGCTGCTTCGCAGCGATCCGGCTGACTTCCAGGCCTGGATCGACGCGCAGATCCGCAACCTCGATGTTCCGTTGCTAGCGGTCTACGGGCGGCCGATCACGGAGGGCGAGCGCGAGCGGTTCGAGTGGCTGCCGGACGTCCAGCTCGAGGAGTGGGTAGGCGATGGCCACTTCGTCCATCTCGTCGACCCCGCCCGCTTCGCCAGAAGGCTCAGCCAGTTCGTCGACCACTGCACCGCGACCGAATGAGGGGCCGCCGTTCTTCCTCGGACAAGCACAAGACCGGAAGGAAGAGCGGTTAGCGACTACCGACGGTCGCGTCGCTTGGGTCTGTTTCGGGCCTGTCACCGAGGGGAATGGCTCGTGAGTGCGTGGGGAAGAACATCCCCGACGCTCCCGAACAAAGGATGACCGGTGACGAACGATGCGTATTCAGGCGATCGCATCCTGGGCAGCTTGGGATCAGCGGAGGGGAAGGGCGTCGTGCGCATGGAAGACCGCTTCGAGGCCGATATCGACGACGTGTGGTCGGCACTCACCGACCGGTCTCGTCTGGCCCGCTGGTACGGCGAGGTCGCGGGCGACCTGCGCCTCGGCGGCGAGTGACCCGGGAGGGGAGGCCCCGGCAGCCCGGGTAAGCGCGAGGGGGGTGGGCACCCGCTCAGGCCTCGCGTGTGCGCGCTATGGAGAGAGGTAGGCGTTCGCCCCTCCGCTGGAGTGTCGGGCGCCGGAGGCGAGACGGGCGGCGTCGCCTCGCCTCCGGAGCTCTGAGTCGTTCACTTCGCCGGTGGCAGGAGCACCTTGTTGATGACGTGGATCGTGCCGTTGGTCGCGCCGATGTCGGTCTTCACGACCTTCGTTGTGCGGTTGAGGAAGACGGCCTTGCCCGCCACCCGGATCGTGATCGTGGGGCCAGCGAGCGTCTTCGCGGACTTGAGCGTCACGATGCGCGAAGCGGGGACGTTGCCCTTCACGATGTGGTAGAGCAGGACCCGCCGGAGGGCCGCCTTGTTCGTCGCGAGGCTGTCGAGCGTCGCCTTGGGGACAGCCTTGAAGGCAGTGTCAGTCGGCGCGAAGACTGTGAGCGGGCCGCTTCCCGACAGCGCCCCGACGAGCCCGGCCTTCTTCGCGAGCGTCAGAAGGGTGTTGAACTGGCCGGCCTGAGCGGCCGTCTTGACGATCGTCTGCTCGCCGGAGGCTGCGGTAGCCGGGCTGCTGCCCAGGCTTGCCGCGATCGCGGCTGCCGCCAGCGACGCGGCCAAGGCGGCGATGGCGAGGAACGATCGGGAACGGAAGTGTGTCGCTGTCATGGTCGGTCTCCTTGTCGTCGGTCGTCGAGGTCAGGGTCACGCGGTGGAGACGAGTGGGTCGCGGCTCCAGCGCCGTCGGATGGCGTGCTGCTGGGCGATCTGGTAGACGGCTGCGGCGCCGACCAAGCCATAGATCACCCGACTGACTGCGTTCGTCTCGCCGAACTCGAGCCCGACCAGCGCGGCGACGAGGTCGAAGTCCGCGATCGCGACGAGGCCCCAGTTGAGACCGCCGACGATCAAGAGCGCGGCGGCTGCAATGTCCAGCTTCTTCATGTCGTACCTCCTCGTAGAGGTTTTGTACGAGGTTATGTGGAGACAGTAGCGGCTTCGTGCAAGGCATGTCAACTCTTTGTTCAAGGTTCGTATAGACTCGGTGTGATGGACGCGCCCTACCTGCGCATTGGTGCCCTGAGCGACCGGGTCGGCGTCTCGCCGGAGCTGCTCCGTGCGTGGGAGCAGCGCTATGGCCTGCTCCAGCCCCTCCGCTCTGACGGCGGGTTTCGGCTCTACTCGTCCGCCGACGAGCGGCGCGTCCGCGCAATGCGTCGCCACCTCAGCGCCGGTGTGTCCGCCGCGCAAGCCGCCCAACTCGCTCTAGCCGAGATGCCTGAGGACGAGGCCGTGTCGTCAACTGGTCTTGCAACGCTCCCGGGTGAGCTGCGGGCGGCGCTCGATCGCCTCGACGGCCCGGGTGCTCACGCCGCCCTCGACCGGCTGCTCGCGTCTCTCACGATCGAGACTGTCCTACGAGATGTTCTGCTTCCGTACCTGCACGAGCTCGGCGAGCGTTGGGAGCGCAGCGAGATATCCGTTGCGCAGGAGCACTTTGCGAGCAACCTCCTTCGCGGGCGACTGCTCGGCCTCGCGCGCGGCTGGGGCAACGGCTCTGGCCCAACAACGGTGCTCGCCTGCGCGCCCGGCGAGCTCCACGACCTCCCACTGGTGATGTTCGGGCTCGTGCTCGCCGGCCGGGGTCGCTCCGTCACCTATCTTGGGCCCGATACGCCGGTCGCGACAATCCGCGAGGCGCTGGCCACGTTGCATCCTGACCGCGTCGTGATCACCGCGACTGCGGGACAGCGTCTGCGCGCCGCGAAGGCAGAGCTCGCCGAGCTCGCTCGCGAGGTTCCGGTTGCCCTCGCAGGCGCGGGCGCATCGGCTCGACTGGCGCGGGAGATCGGGGCGACGATCCTCGAAGACGACCCCGTCACCGCGGCGGAGAGAATTACTGAGAGCAACACGTGAGGAGCAGCCGAGCCAGCCCTCGAGCGTGGAGCCAGTCGCGCGGGCCGACCGGCGCGTTCGCCTCGGTGCAGCGAGCCTCGCTGCCGTCTCGGGCCGTCGAGCACTCGCCGGCCGGCGCGAGACGGCTCGGCGACCTCTACTGGCACGAGCTCAACCGCTCGACGTTCGGTCTTGTCCGCGCGCGGGTGAGCCGCGACGGCGTGGTGCTGAGGCCGCTGGGAATCGGTCGCCGCGTTGCTCCGCGACGTCACGGAGTGCCCGACGGTCGCCCGGTCTCTCCTCGTGGTGGCTCACGCTCGTGACGCCGGTGCAGTCGCGCGTCGCGCGGCCTCTCGTCGAGGGGCTCCGGACGCCGACAGTTGCGTACGACGAGCGCCTGCACAACCTAGTGCCGCTCGAGCTCACGCCATTCGACGAGGCAACACGGAGCGCGCTTGCTCGACACGAGGAGCCCGCTCGACAGGCATGACGAACATCCGCCTCGGCTACGCCTGCGTGAACACGCAGCTCGCTACGCCCGCTCGGACAACACGGCTCGCGAACGTCACGGACGAGCGAATCGCCGAGCTCGTCGACGCGAACCTCGGCGCCCTCGAGGTGATCCTCCGCTGGAACCGCGGCCGAGGGATACAGGTCTTTCGCCTGACGTCGAATCTGATCCCATTCGGGTCGCATCCGGCGAACACGCTCCCGTGGTGGGAGGTCTTCGCGGACCGCTTCGTCTGCCTGGGCAACCTCATGCGCTCGGCCGGAATGCGGATCTCGACCCATCCCGGGCAATACATCGTGCTTTCGTCGATCCGCGAGGACGTCGTCGCGGCCGCCATCGCCGAGCTTGGCTATCACGACCGGCTGCTGAGCGCTTTCGGCCTCGGACCCTCGCACAAGATCGTGCTACATCTCGGAGCCGGCGTGGCCGATCCGCGGGCTGCCTACGACCGGTTCGCGGCCGGGTATGGACGGCTCTCGCCCGGCGCGGCTGGACGACTCGTCCTCGAGAACGACGAGCGCTGGCCGCTCGACGCGACGCTCGACTGGGCGGAGCGCCTTAGGCTCCCGGTCGTCTTCGACGCGTTCCACCACGAGCTCGCACCATCGATGGAGCCGCTCGCGGTACGCGAGCTGGTGCTCCGCGCCGCGGAGACGTGGACGCCTCGCGACGGCCGCCAGGAGGTGCACTTCTCAACCCAGGCACCAGGAAAGCGACCGGGTGCCCACGCAGAGACGATCAACATCGATGCCTTCGCCCGATTCACCGAGGAGGTCGGCGACCTGCCGCTCGACTGCATCCTCGAGGTCAAGGACAAGGAGCGCTCGGTGCTGCGGGCCCGAGAGCTCGCTCCCCCGATCGCCGCGAAGGCCATGTGAACCGCCCTCGACCAGGCCCGACCATCATCGTCACGCCAGGGCGTGGTGGGTACCCGCCCACGCGTGCGCGCGCGTGCGCGCGGGAGGGAGTGGTGCACGGTCGCGACGGTCGCCATCGCGAGGGGGTGGGGTACCCGGCTTCGCGTGCGCGTTCGATCTCGCAGAGCAGGGCATGTGGCCGGGGATCGGCCACGGGACGACTACCTCAGCACGCACGTCTGGCCGCAAGCCTCGCCTCCGAGCGAGATGCGCGTGAGCGCGACGAGGCGGGCCTGACGTGCCCTGCGTTGCGCCGGCGCGACGAACCAGGAGCGGAGGCGCAGGCTCGCCGCTGCCGTTCAACGACGCGGTCAACAACAACCTTGCGGCTACCTCCGGCTCACGTGAAGATCTTCCAGACCACGATCCCGGTCAGGATGAACGGGGCGAGGACACCGGAACCGAGGGCGACGAACATCGCCAGCAGGAACAGCGGCGACAGCTTCTCGCTCGCGGCGGATCGGGGAGGTTCAACTGACACGACCGCGTTGGGCACCAGACCGGCGACGAACTCGCGCAAGTCATCGTCCACCGTTCCCGTCGCGCTCACGTCAACCTTGCCGTCACGGTCGGCCACGACGAGCGAGGCTGTCTCCGACCGCTTGACGAACACGATCAGCAGGACGCCGACGACGACGAAGAACCAGGCGAAGAAGGGGACGAAGAGACCAACGGCGAAAGACCCAGCGACAAGCGCGAGCGCGATCAGCGCCGCACCGACGAGCTTCGACCACAGCGGCCGGAACGTCCACGTCAGCACGAGCGCCCCCGGCACCGGAGCCGCCGCCGTCAACCTGTGCGTCGCCGCCGCCGCCGCGACCTGCGGCACCAGCATCGCCGCCGTTGTCCCTTCGACCCTGCCCGACAGGGTCATCGACTGGGCGGTCGTCATGCGACCGCCGGCCGACGGCGCGGGCCTGAGACACCGGCGACCAGGAAGCAGAGGAAGATCTTCACCGGGGGAGCCCCTTCAGATCACGTGGGTGATGAGGACGTACAGGTAGGCGAGCGCCCACAGGAGCGCGGTGGCGCTCACGGCGGTGACGGGGAGGTGCCACCACGGTCGCGCCGAGGCGCGGGTGGCCTCGATGAAGGCCCTGTCGTTGACGCTGCTGAGGTTCGTCATATCGCATCCAAGGTACGGGTGCCTCACCTCGCCCGATAGGACACGATTGGGTCAACTTCCTCGGCGGGCTGTCGCGACGGTCGGTCGAACGACGTATCGTCGTCAAAAGGCGCTCTTGACCCAATCGGGTCATTGACAGACCGGCCGCCCGCACCTACCCTGACCGAAGCGAGTCGGTGCCGCAGCCAGTGTCGGCTACGGCGCACCCCCTGCGACAGGTGGGGACCTGCGCGGCTCGCGGTCACTACGCGAGAGACTCGACCCTCGGGGCGAGTCTCTCGCGCAGCCTTTCCATGAGGCGACAGCTTACGACCGTTTACGCCCTAGTTCGATGGCCGATTGCGCTGTACGCTCGCTCTTCCGATGGAAGACCAGACGCCGGTTGGCGGTCTTGAGTGTGAGATGGATGCGCGCGTCTAGGCTCATTGGCTTGGCTCTGTTGGCTGGCGCGTTCGCTGCTGTCCTGACAGGGGTCCCGGTCGGAGCGGCAGTGAGCCACGCCGCAGCCTCGAAGCGTGCGGGGACGATCGCATTCATCCGAGCCGCGCCTGGCACGGGCTACCAGGGTGAACTCTTTTCGGTCCGGGCCGACGGCAGCGGGCTTCGACGCCTAACACCGGCGGACACGGCGGTCCGGTCGTATGCGTGGTCGCCCGACGGCAGGTTCATCGCCTACATCGAGGAGCGGACGTTCGCGCTCTGGCTGGTCCGTCCTGACGGGACGGGACGCAGGCTGCTGCTCCAAGCCTCGATGCTGAGCAGCCTGGGCCTGAGCTGGTCGCCGGACGGTAAGGCGATCGCGATCGTCTCGCCGAGTCCGAGCGTGAATCCCGGCAGCGCGGCCTGCGCGAAGCTGGCGCTCTACATCATCCGGATCGGCGGCGGCGCGCCGGTGCGGGTGTCCTCGCCGCGCCGAGGGATCGGCTGCGGCGTCGCCTGGTCTCCTCGCGGCGATGAGATCGCCTACGGAGACGGCGGCGAGGTCCTCGGGGTCATATCCAGGAACGGCGGCCGGCCACGGCTCCTCCTCTCCTCCGGCGTCGGCGCGCCGCAGTGGTCGCCTGATGGGACAAAGCTCGCCGCCCCGACCGTGATCCACCGCCAGCTGCGCACCGACCGCTACCGCCGGATCACCGTCGTCAACGCGGACGGAAGCGATCCCCATGTCGTCACTGACCATGCCTACACCGAGTACCCCTTCGCCTGGTCGCCCGACAGCAGGCAGATCCTCTACGGCAGACAGGACCGGCAGGGCATCTACGTGATCGGCGCGGACGGGCGCGGCAACCATCTCGTCACCCGCGACTCGCCCCGCCAGACCTTGTGGGGCGCCCTCGCCTGGTCACCGGACGGAGGCTCGATCGTCTACGCCACCGACCGGACCGGCACCCACGATCTCTACGTGATCGACGCCAACGGCCAGAACAAGGTTCGACTCACAAGCTCAGCCGCGACCGAGATCGATCCCTCCTGGCAACCTCACCACTAACTGGCGCGAGCAAGCATCGGGGATTCGGATCAGTCAGGTCCGGCGACAGACACCGCACGGCTCATGCCTGACGCGGTTCAGTGCGTTCCGTTCAGGGCCGCGCGCCGATCGATCCCCCCGTCGCGCTTCACGCTAGGCCAGAGACGCAGGACAACCCGACGCCCAGCCGGTCGTGCTGTAAACCTTCTCGCGGCCCAGGTTCTTCCTCAGCGCCGCCCGGCGCATCGATGGCCCGCTCCCGAATCGCCACCGTTTCCACAGGCTCGCGCTGTCGGCTTCGGCTCCGGCGCAATTTCATAGGAGTCTCCCCTCCCCAAGCGCAACCCCGCCCAGGCTCGTCCGCAGTCGGACGATTCTTACAGACGATCAGTCGGGTGGCAACAAAGCCCAAACGGGTTAGCCCGACGCGATCAGCGCGTTCGGCGGCATCGCCCTGGCGCCGCTCGAAGCCGTCCTCGCGCTCCACGCTCGGCCAGACGCACGTGGGACGACGCGGCCGCCGGCTCGATCAGCTCGCTCCGGCCGATCAGCTCGCGCGCCGTCCGCGTGGTGTGGCGAGGCGGGGCGCGACAGAGATTGCGACAGGTCGCAGTTCGCCGTGGCAGGTCTCGAGCGGCATGGACGCGCGTCGGAACCGCAGGAGACGGGAGCAAAGTTCAGACGTTTTGACGTTTCCTCCGCACCGTGTCCGACCGTAGCGTCGAGGTATGCCCAGCTACCTCGTCGAGACCTACCTCCCCCGCGGCCGGGCGGGAGAGCGCACCGCCCTTGATCAGCAGGCACGCACTGCCGCCGAGGAGCTGACGCACGAGCGGACACGCGTCCGCTTCGAATGCTCGATCTACGTTCCCGAGGACGAGATCTGCTTCTTCGTCTTCGACGCCCCGGCGGGCCGGGATGCGGCGCTCGTGGCAGGTCACGCCGGGCTCGGCCCCGTCCGCGTCGTTGAGGCGATCCCGTCCGAGAAGGAGGAGAGATGAAATCGAGATGGATCCCCGCCGTGCTCGTTGTCGTCGTGGGCGTGTCGGTGTACGTCGGTAACGTCCTCGCGACGCCGAGTGCGGGTCAGACGACGACGATCCTCGCGAAGGCCACCGTCGACGACCTCGATCTCAGCGGTCACATGCTCACGACCGAGGTCGGGGAAAACGGAAAGCCGCATCCCAACGGCGTCTGGCTCGCCTGGATCAAGACGCACGGCCTCTCGGACATCTATGTCGTCGACAACAAGTTCGCGCCGAACGGCGGGACGGCCGGCTGGCACTCGCATCCGGGCCCCAGCCTGGTCTTCGTCGTCGCCGGAACGGTCACGAACTACTCGAGCGACGACCCGAGCTGCAGCCCGCACGTCTACACCGCCGGCCAGAGCTTCGTCGACCCCGGCGGGGACGACGAGCACATGCTGCGCAACGAAGACCCGAGCGTCACCGCCGAGACGATCGCGGTGCAGTTCCTGCCGCAGGGCGCCACTCGGCGCATCGACGAGGCGGCTTCAGACGGCTGTCCCTCCTGAACGACCGAAGCCGAGGAGGGCGGGCCGTCGACCCGCCCTCCTCGCGGCCTCTACGACAGCACACACACGTTGCCGCCCTCCAGCATGTCGCGGCGAATTGACCCATTCGTGTGCCGTCCGGGCCCGTCGCCGGCACCTACCCTGGCCGTGCGAGTCGGGTGCCGAGAGGGCGAACGTGGCCGCTTCTTTGCGACGTTGCAGACGCTCGCGAAACAGGCCCGGGTGAAACGGCTCGGCCTGTGGGGAGCCTGTCCGCACACGGTGTACGACCCGTACCACGCGGTCACGACAGTCCGCTGACGGAGGTCTGACCGCGAGGGCAGGATCGGTGCTATAAGGTGAGCCTTACACGCCTGGTGTCAGGCGTGCCTTACATGTCGAGCGAGGAGCCGAAATGAAAGGGAGCCCACGTCGGGTCTTGGTCGTCACTGCGGTGGTGGCGGTGGCGGCGTTTGTCGGGGCAGCGACAGGGCAGGCCGCCCAGACCGCTGACGGCTCCCCGGACCTGAGCGGGATCAAGACGTACCTCCTGGGGCGGTCGCATTCGCTTGTGGGTGAGGTGTCAGGCGAGCGTTCGCGGGCCGAGCGCTACTACGCGCTGGCCAAGGGGTCCGGCTTCGACTACGCGGTGTTGTGGCGCGAGCACCGCGCCGAGGTGTCGAGGTTGCTATTGGCGTCGAAGGTGTCGTTCAACCGGTCGCACAAGGCCTATGAGGAGGAAGAGGGGATCATCGCGGGGGTGCCGAGCCTCGCTCAGTACGACGTGATCATGGATTCGGGGACGAGCGCGACGGACGATCCCCAGACCGCGGTTCCGTTCAACCTGACCCTGCCGGATGGCCGTGTCTTGCGGCAGCCGGGCAACTTCTTCCATGCGCTGCTGGAGCCGACGTTGTGGGGCACCGATCGACGGTTCATCGCGAAGTCGTCGGCGAAGGTCGACCTCGATGGCGATGGGAAGGTCGAGTTCGGCGAGGTGCTTCCGGACGCAAACGTGCTCGTGGGGATCATGCGCGGGTTCGACAAGTTCGCTCGCGAGAGTGACGCGAAGGCGCGGGCGTGGAAACCGACCGCCTCGGATGTGTTGACGGCGCTCGTTGTGATGGTGCCGACGATGGAGGGCTACTTCGGAGAGTGGAAGAGCTCCCGGTTCATTCGCGGCCACACCAGCAAGGAGAAGGCGTTCGTGGCGCACTCACGGTTGATCGACGTCCACGGCATCCTCCTGAGCCTGCGCAACGTCTACTCGGGAGTGAAGCCCCTGGTCGCGCGGTCAGGTGCTGCGCAGGGCGACCAGATCGGTTCGCAGCTGAACGCGCTGTCGTCGTTCGTGGACAGCATCTACGCGAAGGAGACCGCTGGGAAGCAGTTCAAGCCCAACGAGGCCGACCTGCTCGGGTCGCAGGCGCAGAAGCAGGCGAACGCGATCGCGGGTCAGGTCAGCCAGGTCGCCGGCGCACTCGGGATCAAGCTCCAGGCCTGAACCAGGATGCGAACGGCCCACCTAGCTCAGGTGCTGGTCGTCGCCTCGGCGGCGATTCTCCTCGCCGGGCAGGCGGCGTCGGGTGCCGCGGCGGCGGTCCAACCGGAGCCGTGGCAGGCGTACCAACAGCTCGACCACAACCTGTTCGAGATCCAACTCGGCGTCACGCTCGATGACACAAGGCGGACCGACCGCGCGCTCGCGAAGGTGACGCGGGCCGCGGGTGACCTCGCCTCGTCGCTCGGGGCTATCGCGCCGACCGAGGCTGCCTCGCTTCGCGCTTCGGTCAACCGCCTCGACGCAGCGGTGACGGCCGGGGGAGAAACGCGGGTAGTGGTTGCCGTTGCCGACACGCAGACCGCGGCGCTAGCAGGATCGTTTGCCGGCGCCGTTCGTGAGGCCCGGCGAGGCAACGCAGCCGCCGCGCAACAGTGGCTGCTGGTGCGCGGGTTCGAGGGGGTGACACGATACAGCCACCCAGATGCGGCAGCCACGGTCGCCGTACGATCACTGAAGGACGGGGTGATCTCGAACGCGCGCGCCGGTCGCGCGATCGAGGTCGACCTGCTCGACACCTACGAATCGCTCCTCCGCGCCGCGCTCGCCGACACAGGCGCGAGCACTCGGAGTGGTTACCCGGCGAAGACCGCCCAGACAGCAGCGACAGCTGCCGGCTACTGGACGATCGTCCGGCCGGCCTACCGCACCCAACGGGGTGCCGGGGCGACACGGAGCCTCGATCGGACGCTCGCTGCTCTCGTGGGAGCCGCAAGGTCAGACGACGTCGACGCCGTGCGCTCGCTCACCGATCAAGCCCGCTACGACCTTCTCGCTTTCCGCGCCGCTCCCCTGGCCGAGGCCGAACAGGCGCGGCGTGCCGGACAGCTGACGCGCTTCCTCGGTCTGATCCCGATCGAGTATGCGCGCGGCGTCTCAAACGGAGTCGTGACGGTTCCAATCGAGATCCAGGAAGCGATCATCTTCCGCGACGGCGCCGCGAACGCCTTCGGCGATCTCCAGTCCTACCTCGCGAGTTCGGACGCCGGATCGACCCGCATTGTTCAACAAGCAATCGATCGGCTCCAGACGCTGCTGACCGACACCGATCGAGGCACCGAGATCGCCAATCCCCAGACGATCAAGGAAACGGCAGCAGCGGCCCTCAACCAGCTCGACAAGACCTTCCCGGACGCGTGGAAAGGTGACAACGCCCAGGCAGACTTCGACGTCATCGCGACCCTTCTCCAAAAGGTCGGTGCCTCCGTTGCTGCCGGCGACTATCGCCGTGCCGAATCAAGCCGCCTCGAGGCGTACGCGACCTTCGAGCTCGGTCCGGAGCAACACTTGCGCGGCCTCGCGCCGTCGCTCTTCCAGCGGGTAGAGGGGCTGTTCTGGTACGGCGCCGACGGCCACGACGGACTGGCGCAGCTGGTTCGCCGCAGCGGGACCGCCGCCGACACTGCCACCACCCTCGCCGCCCTCGACCTCGCCCTCAAAGAGTCGGCAGAGGCGATCGGAGAAGGTGCATCGCGACCAACGGTGATCGCGAACACCGCCATCATCACCTTCCGCGAGGGTCTCGAAGCCGTTCTCATCCTGACCGCCTTGATGGCCAGCATGGTCGGCCCCAACCGCCACTTCCGCCGGCCACTTCTCGCAGGAGCCCTGCTCGCGTTGCTCGCAAGCGCCGTGACCTGGGTGATCGCGCAAACCCTACTGCGATCGCTCTCCCGCTACGGCGAACGGGTCGAAGCCCTCGTTTCCCTCCTCGCGATCGGGATCCTCCTCCTGATCCTGAACTGGTTCTATCACCGCGTCTACTGGCAGGAGAACCTGCAAGGCCTCCACCGCAAGAAGAAGTCGATCCTTGCCGGCACGGGTCTCTCCCTCGCCACCGCCCAAGTGATCGGACTCGTCGCCCTCGGCTTCACCAGCGTCTACCGGGAAGGCTTCGAAACCACCCTCTTCGTCCAAGCCCTCACCCTCGAAGCAGGCGCCTTCACCGTCCTCCAGGGCATCGCGGTCGGCCTCGCCGCGACCCTCGCTGTAGGCGTCGTCGTCATCTCGCTCCAACGCAAACTCCCGCACAAGAAAATGCTGGTCGCAACCGGGATCATGATCACCTGGGTGCTGATCGTCCTCGTCGGCCAGACCGTCCAGGTCATGGAGAAGGTCGGCTGGGTGCCCGTCACTCCGATCGACGGCCTTCGGCTTCCCTACTGGAGCGGTGTTTGGCTTGGCCTCTACCCAACCTGGGAAGGACTGATCAGCCAAGCCGCAGCTGCTGTCTTCGTCGTCGGTAGTTACTTCCTCGCCGAACACCTCCAACGCCGCAAGCGAGCCCGCATCATCAACCGCCCGACCGTCACCGCTCAACCCCCAAAGCCCTCCGTCGTGCGAGCCTCAGCGGCCGAGCAGCTCTATCGAAGCCCGACGAACTAGTGTGATCTCGTCGATCCAGACGGAAACAGACTCCGGGTCGCGACGAGGCTCTCCGCCCGTTCGAGGCGTGGAGCACGCCGCCAGGGCGGGTGGATCTCGGCGAGGTGATCGCCGCCGAGGCGGGCGCGCTGTCGCGATCACGTAAGATCGCTGCTCGGAAAAGGCACGCGCTGGCGAGGAGGGACGATGAGCCAGTTGCAATTCGACGCCGACACCGCGACGCGGATCGAGGCCCTCTACCGCATTCGCGATGCCGTGCATCGCCGCGAGCTGGTTCGCGAGGCACTCGGGGCAGCCCTCGGGGACCGAATCCTCGACGTTGGCTGCGGGCCCGGCTTCTACTGTCTCGAGCTCTCGGCGATCGTTGGTCCGTCAGGCTCCGTCGTGGGCGTGGACAGCAGCCCCGCGATGCTTCAGCTTGCGCGCGCCCGCTGCGCTGGTCGCGACAATGTCGGGCTCCTCGAAGGAGAGGCCACGGCGCTTCCGGTCGAGAGCGGGACGTTCGACGGCGCGGTGTGCGTGCAGGTTCTCGAGTACGTGGCGGAGGTCGATCCAGCGCTCGCCGAACTGCACCGGGCCCTTCGGCCGGGCGGACGCGCAGTCGTCTGGGACGTGGACTGGGCGACGGTGTCGATTCACTCGCGAGACACCATTCTGACAACGCGCGTGCTCCGAGCCTGGGACGAGCACCTCGCTGAACCGTCGCTGCCGCGAACGCTCGGCGCGCGCCTGCGCTCAGCCGGATTCGAGGACGTACGCGTGGAGGCGCATGCGTTCGCCGCGTGCGGAGGTGACCCGGAGAGATTGGGAGCGGCGCTCGTGCCGTTCATCGCGACGTTTGTCGCGGGCAGGCAAGGAATAGGCGAGGTGGAAGCCGAGGCGTGGGCCACGGAGCAGCGCGAGCTGATGGAACGAGACCAGTTCTACTTCGCGAGCACGCAGTTCTGCTTCACAGCGACGAAATCCGCGTCTACGAACACCTCGGAGCCCGCGTAGCGCGGGTGGACCGCACACGAGCACGAGTCCCGTGAACAAGGTCGAGACAGCGGCGGATCGGTGGTGGGCGCTGTTGTTAGGTGAGCCTCGATCGTGACACGATGGGTCGACGCCTGAATCCGGTGGCGATCGCAGAGACTGGAGGGACTCGTGAATACGACTGTTGCACCGGCCGGAGCTCCCGGACGTGGCCCTCTCGGGAATACCCGTTCCATCGGGCTTTGCATCTTGTGGGCGATTCTGACGCTCGGGATTTACACGTTCATCTGGACCTACAAGACACAAGACGAGATCAAGCGCTACTCCGGCAACGGCGTCGGCGGTGTTCTCGGCCTCGTCATCTACATCCTGATCTCGCCTGTGACCTACTTCCTCGTCCCCTCGGAGACGCGGTACATGTACGAAGACCTCGACGGAGGAACGAGCCCTGTCCGCGGGATTCTACGGCCTCTGGTTCCTGCTGCCGCTGATCGGCAGCCTGATCTGGTTCATTCAGGTGCAGGGAGCGCTCAACCGCTACTGGGAGAGCAAGGTTCCTACCGGCTGAAACCCGCATGGACACTGGGGACGCGCCCGCCGGGTCAGGGGCGAGGTCGAGTTCTCCCCTCCGATGACCCTTGAGGACGACATCCGCGAGATCGTGGACGCGAGGATCCGTGAGGTCGTCGGGCCCTCGCTGGACTATGACCGCGGCTCAGCTGGCGAGCACGCGGATGGGTGTTCCGACCGGGATCCGGTCGCGGAGGAAGACCGCGGTCGCGTTCGAGACCCTGATGCAGCCATGGGAGACGGCCCTCCCGAGCACGGAGGTGTCGGCCCAGCCGTGGAGGCCGACGACACCGCCGCCGGGCCAGTCCGACAGTTTCGAGTAGGCGCTCGTCTCGAAGGCGAACGCTCCCAGAAACGGCTCCTTGACCGGCTTGAAGCGCACGGTCACGTAGTAGAGCCCGGTCGGCGTCTCCATGCCCGGCGCCCCGACCGCGACCCTGTTCGTGTAGACGAGCCTCGTGTCCTTCCAGAGCTGGATCACGCGGGAGCCGCGGAAGACGACGACCTGCCAGGGCATCGGGCGGATCGAGACCTGACTCGCGGGCACCCAGCCGGTGCGCCCGTTCGGGCGTCCCGGGACGGTGATCCTGTACCAGGCAGCCTCCCCGTGCGCGGTCTTCTTCGCCGCGACGGCGAGGACGTAGCGCGGCCGATAGTCCTGCGGCCGGAAGTCACTCATCCTGGCCATCACCGGGGCGGTCGCCGACGGCGCCGTCCGCACGAGGAGCTGGGCGACCTCGATCGTGCCGGCCCCGACGACCGGCCTGGGCGGCGACTGGGCGACCGCGAGCGAGGTCGACGGCAGCAAAAGGAGCGCGGCTCCGCAAACGAGCAGCACGCAGAGGCGGCGTGTGGTGGTGGTCATGACGACGGTGTTTTCACTGTATGGACGACTCGATGCCGGCGTGATGACCCATATGGGTCAACTGCTCGCCATGACGTCTCAGCCGAGAACCTGTGCCAGTTCCACTGGATGTTCGCCCACGGCCTGCGCGACTACGTGCTGCCGGTGACCAAGGATCCGTAGGGCCGCACGGCCTTGCCGATCACCTAGCCCTGCGTCGGTAGCACGTGAGGCTCGCTGCTCCGCTCTTCGCGCAGCTTGTCAAGCCGCGCCGCGATCATCTCCAGCATCTCGGGGTCCTCCTGGCGGAAGATCTTCTTCCACTCGTACAGGGCATCCTCGGGCGGTGCGAGCGACTCCGTCCCCTCCGCCCACCTGATCACCCTGCGCCCCATCACGCAGAAGAGGCAGGCGCAGCCGGACTTGCGCCAGGCATCTCTCTGCCGAAGCGTGGCAGCGTCAGCCACGGCCATGACCTCCGTCGATGCGGTTGCTCGATCTCGCTCCGCTTCACACCGCTCCCCTGTGTCGATGCATCCGGGCGACGAGCCCAACGCTCGACACCCTCCCCCCAAGGTACGGCTGCCTCGACACCGGCGCGATCACCCGAATGAGTCCATTCCCGGCATGTCGGCGGCTACCCGATCACGCTCGCGCTCGCCGCCCAGCACGGCTTGGGGATCGACAACGAGAAGCGCCCCCGCTGCTGGACGCCGTTGCTGATCGTCGTCGAGGTCGCTCCGATCGTCGCCTGATCGACGGCGCGCCGTCCCGGCCCTGAACTGGAGCGTTCGACGTCGCTACCGAAGGGCTCCGTGCCATCTCGAGGATCCGGGCGCACCGAGCTGCCGGACCCGGGTCGCTGCGCACTGGAGCACGGATCCGCGTCTCCGAGGCGGTGCGAGTGCCCGATCCGCATCGCCGCGCACGTGGAGCACGGATCCGCGTCCCCGAGGTGAGTGCGACGATGCACCTGTATCCGATCAACGGCGCTTGCCATCGCGTCGGGCCGAACGACACGGCATTCGCCTACCGCAAGGCAACCGCGAAAACTACGATCAACTGGTTCAGGTCAAGCGGAAGTACGATCCCGGCAACCTCTTCCACATCAACCAGAACATCAAGCCGTAGCCGTGAGGCCGGTCAGCCGGGGAAGCCGCCGAGCGGCGATTCCGGGCGCGTGCCCAGCGACGGATCCGACAGCATCTCGTCGACCGAGCGCTCGAAGGCAACTGCCTCCGTCACGAAGTCGACGTCGTCGAACTCGCGCACGAAGTCGTTGGTGTCGTCGAGCGCGGCCCTCCCGACCGCGAGCGCGATGAGCGTCGCCGCTGCCTCGAGCAGGCGTTTGGCCTCCTCGGGCGACGCGAGCGCCTCGTGCGCGAGTCGGTCGAGGTCGCGAGGGTACTCGTCACCGGTCGCGCGGTGGTCGCCGCCGACGGCCGCGACCGCGAGGTCGAGAAGCTTCCGGCGCGCGCCGCGAGACTCCCCGTCGAGTAGCGGCCACACGGACTGGATACTGGGCACGGACCTCGATCCTTCCAGCTTTCCCCTGCTCCCGCAACCCGGCCGTCGCCTCGGGCACGAGCGGTCGTCAGGGTTGTGCAGGGTCCGGGGGTTACCGTCCCCCTCAACTCAGGGCGAGTTGCGCCTGTAGTCCGGCGACATCGACGACGTTCCAGTGCTCCCTGACTTTGCCGTCGCGGTAGCCCTGGCAGGGAGGTTCCCCGGAAACCGTATGTTCCAACTTCAGGGGTTCTCGCGAACAAAAAGATGCCGGGGGCCCGGCCGTCGCATCACCGGGCCCCCGATTTGGGCGAGCCACGGTCGACACGGGGATTCGCGACCGGGGCACGCGCTGCAAGTATGGCGGCCGCCTAGCCGAAAGTCTAGATCCAAACGGAAAATATAGGATGGACTCGCCCGTCGTCGGAGGCAGGTCGCGCGCGACGACGGCGAGGCAAGCCGTTCGAGCACTCGAAGTACGACCCCCGCCGGTGGGAGGCTTCGCAGGCGCGATGGGCGTGGAAAGACCGACCGGCAGGGTCATCGGAGGCTTCCGGGTCGGGGAGCTGCTCGCCGGCGGCGCCATGGGCGCCGTCTACAGCGCCGAGGATGCGGACGGCCGGCGGGTCGCGCTGAAGCTGCTCTCGCCCGACCTTCGCCACGACGAACGGTTCCGGCAGCGCTTCCTGCGCGAGTCGCAGCTCGCGGCGACGCTCGCCCACCCGAACGTCGTGAAGACGATCGCGTCCGGCGAGGACGGTGGCGTGCTCTACCTCGCGATGGACTATGTCGACGGCGTCGATCTGCGCGAGCTCCTGCGTCGCGAAGGCCGGCTCGCGCCCGAGCGCGCCGTCGCGTTGGTTGCACAGGCGGGCGAGGCGCTCGACGCCGCGCACGCGGCCGGGCTCGTGCATCGGGACGTGAAGCCCGGCAACGTGCTGGTCGCGTCAGAGCCCGACGGCGAGCGGGCGTACGTCTGCGACTTCGGCGTCGCCCGTCATGTCGGCTCGGTCGGCAGTCTGACCGGCGATCGGGGCTTCGTCGGGACCGTCGACTACGTCGCGCCCGAGCAGATTCGCGGGGAGGAGGTCGACGGCCGCGCCGACGTCTACGCACTCGGGTGCGTGCTGTTCGAGTGCGTGTCGGGTGAGCGGCCGTTCGAGCGCGAGAACGAGCTCGCCGTGGTCTTCGCCCATCTGAACGAGCCGCCGCCGCGGGTCACGGACGTACGGCCGGGGTTGGCGGCGGGGTGGGACGGCGTGGTGGCACGCGCGCTCGCCAAGGAGCCGAAGGAGCGTTACGCGAGCTGTGCGTGATCTCGCCACCGCAGCGAGCGACGCCATGCACGGCCGCGCCATGCCGTCGGACCGGTCGCGCCGGCGGATCGCCGTCGCGATCGCAGCGGTCGCGCTCGCGGCTGTGGGCGCCGCAGTCGGTACGGTGCTGGCGTTCCGCGACGGCTCTCCGGCGGCAAAGACGGCCGGGGAGCGGCCGCTCGTCCTCCGCGCCCTCGATGCCTCGACGGGGCGGGCGCTCGCAAGTCTTCGCTCGGGCACGAAGTTCGGTTGGGGGGAGGCACCCTCCGACGTCGTCGTGGCCGGCCGCTCGGCGTGGCTCCTGCTGCCCAGCGATCAGCGGCTCTTGCGCATCGACACTCGAACGCACCAGCTGACGAGATCCTTCAGGTTGCCGTGGGTTCCGCTGCGGCGTCTCGCGGCGGGCAACGGCTTCGTCTGGGCGGCGCAGGACGGCGGCACGGAGCTGGCCCGCATCTCGATCGCGACCGGGCGGCTGGAGCGCTTCCGGCCCGGCCGCTCGCCGTCTTCGGGTCTCGCTGCGGGCGACCGCTCGCTCTGGGTGGCCAGCGAGGGCGAGTTGGCGAGGATCGTGCCCGAGAACGGAACCGCCGGCCGTCACTTCCCGTACGACGGCAGCGGCAGGTTGACCTTCGGCGAAGGCGCGCTGTGGTCCCTCGAGGATCACGGCGTCCTGAGGAAGCTCGACCCGGAAACCGGTCGCGTGTTGGCGCGGGCCGACCTCCACGCAACCGTCAGCGACGTGGTTGTGGGCGGCGGGCTCGTCTGGGCGTCGGTCGTCCCGGACGGCGTCGTCTACGGGCTCGACAGGCGGGACCTCCGGGTGCGGCGCACGTTCGCGGTCGGTGCCGACCCGGAGCGGATCTCGTTCGCCGACGGCCGGCTCTGGGTCGTGAACACGGCTGCGGGGTGGGTCACGTCGGTCGACCCGCGCTCGGGTGCGCGGCGGCGGCTCGCCCTCTCGGCCAACCCGACGGCCGCCGCGTACGGCAACGGGATCGTCTGGGCCGGCACGGTGCCGGCGCCGCCGCCGCTGCCGCCGGCCGGCGGCCCCGAGCTGCGGCTTTCGCTCCCCGGGAGATACCTCACCCTCGATCCGGGGTTGTCGCATTCGACACCCGACGAGCAGCTCCAGACGGCGACGTGCGCGGGGCTCCTCACCTACGCGGACCGGAACGGCTCCGCCGGGAAGAAACTCCGCCCGGAGGTCGCCGCCGCGATGCCACAGGTTTCTCGCGACGGGCGTACGTACACGTTTCGCATTCGCGGCGGGTTCCGCTTTTCGCCCCCGTCGAACGAGACGGTGACGGCGGCGACGTTCAAGCACACGCTCGAGCGCGCTTTCTCGCCGAAGCTCGGCCGTGGCGGGCGCGGTCCGAGCGAGGCGAGTGCGATCCAGGGGCTCGCGGTGTACCTCGCCGGCAAGGCCCGGCACGTCTCCGGGATCAGGTCGAGCGGCGACACGCTGTCGATCACGCTCGTGCGGCCGTCGGGCGACTTTCTTGCGCGGATCTCGCTCCCGCATCTCTGCCCGGTTCCGCTGAGCGTCCCGATCCGTCCGATCGTGCCCGACCGCCCGCTGCCGTCGTCGGGGCCCTACTACGTGTCGTCCGCAGCGAACGGCCGGATCGTGTTGCTGCCGAATCCGGGCTACGGCGGCAAGCGGTCGCACCGGTGGGCGCGGATCGTCTACACCCTCGACGTCCCCACCTCCGTCGCCGTCGCGCTCGCCGACCGCGGCGCGCTCGACTACCTCCCGATCGACTTCGACATCACCTCTCTGCTCGGTCGCTGGGGTGTGCTCGACCGCCGCTACGGGCCTGAGAGCACCGCCGCGAAGCACGGAGGACAACGCTACTTCCCCACCACCGGAGGGTTCGTCGACTACATCGTGCTCAATGCGAACCGGCCGCTCTTTCGCGACGCGCGGCTGCGGCGCGCCGTCAACTACGCCCTCGACCGGCCGACGCTCGCGGCGGCCTTCCACGACAGCCCGGGCGACCAGATCGTCACGCCGGCGGTCGACGGCTTCCCGGCCGGCGTCGTCTATCCGCTCGACGGGCCTGACCTCGTGACGGCCCGCCGGCTCGCAGGCGACCGGCACCGGAGCGCCGTCCTCACCTACTGCACGTTCTTCCCCTTCGGCGACGACGGCCTGCGCTCCGTCGCGCCGATCGTGAAGGCCAACCTCGCGCGGATCGGAATCGACGTCGCGATCGTGCGTACCGACGAATGCCCGGCCGACTACGACACGAGCTCGAGTCGCGCCGACCTGTTGCTCGTCACGAACTTCGGCTCGCAGGTCAACGACCCCCTGGCCCTTCTCGACCGGGCGCTCGCCCGCGGTCGCTACGCCTCGGCTCTCGGGTCAGGGCCCTGGTACAGCCCGCCGTTTCTGCATCGTTTCGAGGCCGCCCGCGCGGCTGCGTGGGCCGGCGCGGACGCGGGCGTACGCGCAGCTCGAGCGGGAGTTGATGCGTGCGGCGCCGTTCGCCGTCTACGGCACCTTCTCGTTCGGACAGTACGTTGCGCCGCGGATCGGATGCGAGGTGACCACGGGCGCGACGGCCCTGCTCGATCTCGTGGCGCTCTGCGTCAGGTGAGGGTCCAGGTGAACCGCGTGCGGCTTTCACGCGGGGCGAGCACGCCCGGGCGCGGGCCGCGGTGGACGAGCAGCACGGGCGGTCGCGCGTCGCGAACGAGCGCGCGCCGGGCGGCGCCGATCCCCTCCTGACGCCAGCGCGGCGAGACGCCGACTGCAACCAGACCCGCGTCCTGCACGACGTCGACGAGGTCGTCCGGGTCTGCGAGCACGGGCTCGGCGTCGACGGCGACGATCCGCTGGACGGCGAGCGACGCGTCGGCGAGCAGGCGGCTGGCATCGCGGCGGCCGCGCCCGGTGTCGGCCCGCGTACCGACCAGTCGCAGTGGGACGTTCGCCGAGGACGCAACGCACGCAGCGAGCTCGAGCGCGGCCCAGTCGTGCTCGCCGCCGCCGAACGGCACGGAGACTGCACCGCCCTCGACGAGGCCCGCGCCGGAGAGCACCGCGACGTGGTTGGGCGAGCTCTCGAAGAGCTCGGCGAGCAGCGCCGGGAGCCTCGGTGCGTCGAGCTCGGGCGGCGCGTCGACGAGCACGAGGTCGGCGTCGTTCGCACTCGCGAGCCGCATCAGGTCGGCGGCCGGGGCGTCGCTCGTGAACGCCGACGTCCGCGCTCTCGGCCGGTGCGCACCGACCGCGGCGGCCGCGGCCGCCAGCTCGTCCTCTCCTGCAACGAGCCGTGCCACGAC
Source organism: uncultured Thermoleophilia bacterium (assembly GCA_963736945.1). Taxonomy (GTDB): domain Bacteria; phylum Actinomycetota; class Thermoleophilia; order Gaiellales; family Gaiellaceae; genus Gaiella. The sequence goes on along the minus strand of CAVTQW010000023.1, from coordinate 10,093 downwards.
GAGCTCGGCCCGCACGAGGGCCGCGATTTCGACGAGCGCCCCGACGCGATCGTCGCGCGAAGGCGCGACGAGGACCACGCCGGCGCGCGGCTGCGTCGGCGCGGCTCCGAGCTCGAGCGAGGCGTCGTGCGTGAGGATCGCCCGCTCGAGAGCCTGCAGCGGCGCGGACGGGTCGAGCCCGAAGGTCTCGACGAGGAGCCGCCGCGTCGCGCGGTAGACCTCGAGCGCCTCCGCCTGTCTTCCGGAGCGGTAGAGCGCGAGCATCAGCTGGCCGCGTGGCGCTCGCGGAGCGGATGCTCTGCGACGAGCGCCTCGAGCTCGGCCACGAGCGCCGGAGTGCCGCCCGAGCGCGAGCTCCGCCTGCACGCGGTCCTCGAGCGCCGCCAGCCGCAGCTCCTCCAACCGCTCCACAGCGGCTCGCGCGAACGGCTCGTACGCCAGGTCGGCGAGGGGAGGTCCCGCGCCACAGGCCGAGCGCCTCGCCGAGCAGCGCGGCCGCCACGGCATCGTCGCGCCCGCACGCCCGCTCTGCCTCGGCCGTCAGTCGTTCGAAGCGGTCGAGGTCGAGCTCCTCATCGCGCAGCCGCAGCAGGTAGCCGGGCGGGCGCGTCTCGATCGCGTCCGGCGAGTCGAGCACGCGCCGCAGCTCCGAGACCTGTCGGTGCACCTGGGTGACCGCCGAGACCGGCGGGCGGCCCGCATAGAGCTCGTCCGCGAGCCGCTCGATCGGCACGACGCGGTTTGCGTTCAGCAGCAGGATCGCGAGCGTCGCGCGCTGCCTCGGGCCGCCGAGCCGGATCGGGCCGTTGTCGCCGACGACCTCGAGCGGGCCAAGGAGGCGGAACTCGAGCACCGCCGCTGACGGTAGCCGCTCGGTAGCGACCGGGTAGCGAGCGGACGGACGATCGGCTGCGACCACGAAACCGAGGAGGGAGACACGATGAAACGAGGACACGTCGTCCTTGCCGTCGTTGCCGCGTGCCTGCTCACACCGCTCACGGCCGCGGCGGCAGGCCCGGCGGACGTCATCTGCCCGCAGAACACGATGTCGTTCACGGGCACGGCACACGACCTGATCGTCCCCGAGGGGGGCTTCTGCCTCGTCACGGGCGCGACGGTCACCAACGACCTGGTCCTGCTGGACAACGCGGGCGCCGAGATCTCCGGGACGAGCGTCGGCAAGGACGTGGTCTTCCACGACTTCGCCGGTGCGGGCATCTCGGACACCTCCGTCGCGCACGACGTCGTCGCCGCAGGGACCGACTCCGGTGCCGACATCACCGATTCGACGATCGGCCACGACTTCCTCGGTCAGGGAGAGGAGTCCGGAGCCGACATCCTGCGGACGACGATCGGGCACGACATGCGGCTGCTCGGTCTCGGCGGCGGGACGCACCTCGAGAGCGTGACCATCGGGCACGACTTCTTCGCCTCGACGCCGCAGACCGTGCAGACCGGCCACAACGCGCCGGACACGCCGGGCGGCCCGGTGAAGATCGGGCACGACTTCGCGATCGACGGCTCGCCCGGCTTCCCGTTCGTGTTCGACGGCCTGTGCAACCTGAGCGTCGGGCGCGACCTGAGCATCACGAATCGAACCGTCAACCTCGGCATCGGCGTCGGAGCCCTCTGCGCAGGGAACGGTCAGCAGCCGAACACGATCGGACGAGACCTGATCGTGAGCGGCAACTCGGCCGAGTCCGGCGTCTTCGGGCCGTCGCCCATCCGGGTCGGTGACAACCGCGTCGGTCGCGACCTCGTGTTCAGCCACAACACGGCCGTCCCGGGCGGCGCGCTCGAGGTCTCGGGGAACGCGGTGGGCCGTGACGCGACGTGCACGGCGAACGACCCCGCGGTCACCGTCGGCGCGCCGAACAGCGCGGGGCGCTCGAACTCCTGCGGCTGACGAGCGACGCGGGTTTGGGCGCTCATCCCGGAGGGCATCCCTCTTCGTGACCCACCATCCGAGGAGGAGCAGATGACCGGCGAGACCGATGAGCTGAAGGGCAGGACGAAGGAAGCGTACGGCGACCTGACCGACGACGAGAAGATGAAGCGCGAGGGTCGTCGGGACCAGATCGCGGGCGACATGAAGGACAAGGTCGACGACGCCGGCGACTGGGCCAAGGACAAGATCGACGACGTGAAGGACAAGCTCCACAGCGACAACGACCGCTGACGCCGGTCGCCTGCTTCATCGGGCCGCGCGGCCTCGACCGCGCGGCCCACCCCTTTCCACCGGCTGCGGGTTTGTCCACTTCCGGCAGCGGGCAAGATTCGACGATGGAATGGTCGTCCCGGCGACATCCATCGAATCTGCTCCACGGTTCCCAACTGTCGCCGCGCTACGACGTCTCACCTCGTAAGGCCCCTCGGAGGAGGATATGGTCGCGCGGATGGTGAACGCAGTGGAACGATTCCGGGTCATGGCGAGATGTCGGTAACCCCGACCGATATCAGCGCGCCTGTCGCGCTCCACGCGGTGGGGTCGGCGAAGACGCCGCGTCAGCTCTTCTGGCTTCGGTTCAAGCAGGACCGGGCCGCACTCGTCGGAGCGGTCGTGATCTGCGTGCTGATCTTCCTCGCCGTGTTCGGCGGCCCGCTGGCCGAGCGGGCCACGGGGCACCCGCAGAACGAGCCGTACTCGTCGACCATGACGGACGACTACGGAATCCCGCGGGGGCCGAACCGGCAGTTCTGGTTCGGGGCCGACGCGGCGGGGCGTGATCTGTTCGTCCGCACGATGTACGGCGCCAGGACCTCGCTCCTCGTCGGCATCGTCGCGTCCGGCATCGCGGTTCTCATCGGCCTCGTCGTCGGGCTGATCGCCGGCTTCCACGGAGGCTGGACCGACACGGCGCTCTCCCGCACCTCGGACGTCATGCTCGCGGTGCCGCAGCTCCTCATCTCGATCGGGATCGTCGCCGCCTGCAGCACCACGAAGAACGGGTGCCTCGGAGGATTGATTCAACCGGGCCTCTCGATCGTCATCGCCGTGATCGTCCTCTTCACGTGGCCCTACGTCGCGCGCGTGGTGCGCGGGAACACCTTGTCGTTGCGCGAGAAGGAGTTCGTGGAGGCCAGCAGGTCGCTCGGCGCGGGAAGCATGAGGATCATCTACCGCGACGTTCTCCCGAACCTGATCGCGCCGGTGATCGTGCTCGCGACGCTGCTGATCCCCGGGAACATCCTCTTCGAGGCGGCGCTCTCGTACCTCGGCCTCGGCGTCCCGCCGGACCAGGCCTCGTGGGGACAGATCCTCGCCGACGCCTCGGGTCTGTACGACGTGGCGTGGTGGCTGATGGTATTCCCCGGCCTCTTCCTCGTCATCACGACGCTTTCGTTCAACCTGCTCGGAGACGGGCTCCGCGACGCCCTCGATGTGAGGAGCGACCGATGAGCCCACCCGGCTCCAACGACCACCGCTTTTCGCCTTCCCTCGCTCACCTCGTGTCAGCGTCCCAACAAGCACCAAGAAGGAGGAATACCGTATGAGATCGACCACGTTGCGGCTCGTGGGGGCCGCGCTCGTCGTGGCCGTCGTCGCCGCGCTCGCTGCGGCCTCGGTGACGGCGTCGCCCAAGGCGTCGAGCAAGAGCCTTGCGGGCGGGACCTATCGCGTCGGCTGGGAGTCGTCGTTCGGCTGGACGAACGGTTTCGACCCGACCGGCGAGTACCTCGCCAACGCGATCGCGATCTACTCGAGCCTGCTCGTCCGTACGTTGGTCGGGTACAACCACGTCGCCGGTGGGCCCGGCAACAAGCTCGTGCCCGACATCGCGACCACCGTCCCGAAGCCGACGAACGGCGGGCTGCGCTACACGTTCCACCTCAAGAAGGGCATCAAGTTCGCCCCGCCCGTGAACCGCGAGGTCACGTCGACGGACATCAAGTACGCGCTCGAACGGGCTGCCCGGCCGAAGAACGGGGCGCAGTACGGCTTCTACTTCAACGTGATCAAGGGCTGGGAGGCCTACGGCGCCGGAAAGACGAAGAGCGTCGTGGGCATCAAGACGCCGAACAAGAGCACGATCGTGTTCGACCTCACCGCTCCGACGGGTGACTTCCCCTATCGTGTGGCGCTGCCGGCGGCGGGGCCGATCCCGCAGGAAGTCGCCAAGTGCTTCGAGGGCGAGCCCGGCAAGTACGGACTCGACCTCGTCTCGTCCGGCCCGTACATGATCGACGGCTCGGCGGCCGTGAACGCGAGCTCGTGCTCCACCATCAAGCCGGTCAGCGGGTTCGGCGAGACCCAGCTGATGCTCGTCCGCAACCCGAACTACTCCGCGAGCACGGACAGCAAGGCGGCTCGCGAGAACAACCCGGACCGGTTCGAGTTCCTCGTCAACACGAACCTCGACGACATCTACAACAAGGTGGCGCGCGGGGACTACCAGGACGAGTACGCGAGCCCGTCGCCGAAGGTGATCCGCCAGTACCAGATCGACTCGTCGAAGCGGAAGTACGTGAAGATCAACTCCGGTGACCAGACCAACTACCTCACGATGAACCTGACCCAGGCGCCGTTCGACGACCTCGCGGTGCGCCGGGCGATGAACTGGGTCATGGACCGCGGCGCCCTGCGGAAGGCGTGGGGTGGAGCGTCGGCAGGCCCCGTTGCGCAGCACATCCTGCCGGACTCGCTGCTGAACGGGATCCTCAAGAACTTCCACCCGTTCAAGACCCCGAACGACGCGGGCAGCGTCGTGAAGGCCCTCCAGGAGATGAAGAAGTCGAAGTACGCCCATGACAGCAAGGGCGTCTGCACGGCCAGCGAGTGCAAGAAGGTGCTGCTGATCATGGACGTCCGGGCAGCGGACAAGCAGATGCTGCCGGTCGTGCTGGCGGGCGCTGCCAAGCTCGGGATCACCTTCACGGTGCGCCAGGTCAACGGTGCGTATCCCGTCATCCAGACGCCCTCGAAGAACGTGCCCATCAGCACGCGTCCGCGCTGGGGCAAGGACTACGCCGACCCGTCGACCTTCATCGACCCGCTGTTCAACACGATCCTGCCGAGCGGCAACACGAACTACTCGCTCGTCGGGCTGACCCCGGCGGTGGCGAAGAAGCTGAAGATCACGGGCGACATCAACAACGTGCCGAGCATCGCGGCCGAGGCCAAGAGGTGCGCCAGCACCGTCGGCGACGTGCGGCCCGCGTGCTACGCGGCGCTCGACCGCAAGCTCACGACGCAGATCGTGCCGTGGGTGCCGTACCTCTGGCGAGACCAGGTCAACATCCTCGCCCCGAACGTGACGAAGTGGACGTTCGACCAGAACGCCGGGCTGTCCGGCTTCGGGCACGTGGCGATGAGCAGCTAGAAGAGAGGAGAGAGCCGGGCCGGGCGCGCTCGCCGAGAGCGCGCCCGGCCCGCCCGACGCAGACATGGCCTTCTACATCACCCGTCGCCTGGCCTGGACGGCCGTCGTCGTCCTCGTCGTCCTGATGCTGACGTTCGCGGTGTTCTACCTCATGCCGGCGGGCGATCCGGCGCTCCGCTTCGCGGGCAAGTCGCCGACGGAGCAGTCGCTCGAGCTCGTGCGCGAGCGGCTCGGCCTCGATCAGCCGTGGTACACCCAGTTTGCCAAGTACGCGAAGAACTTCGTGGCCGGGGACCAGTACGGGTGGCCCGGCCTCGGGTACTCGTACGTGAACAACCAGCCCGTGCTCGACACGGTGAAGCACCGGGCGCCGAGGACCCTGTTGCTCATTGCCGGCGCGGCCTTCATCTGGCTCGTCGTCGGCGTGACCGTCGGCGTGCTCTCGGCGGTGAAGCGGCGGAGCCTCGTCGACCGGGCGGCCATGGGATTCACCCTGTTCGGCATCTCGTCACCCGTCTTCTGGCTCGGCCTGATGGGCCTCTTCATCTTCTGGAAGAAGCTGGGCATCGTCGGCGGCACCGGGTACATCGGGCCGACCGAGAGCATCACCGGCTTCTTCTCCCACATGATCCTGCCGTGGTGCGTGCTCGCGCTCCTCTACGCGGCCTCGTACGCCCGCATGACGCGCAACAACCTCCTGGAGACGCTCGGCGAGGACTACATCCGGACCGCGCGCGCGAAGGGCCTGACCGAGCGGCAGGTCATCCTCAAGCACGGCCTCCGCGCCAGTTTGACGCCGATCGTGACGATGTTCGGGCTCGACATCGCCCTCCTCGTCGGCGGCGCGATCATCACCGAGTCCGTGTTCAACACCCAGGGGCTCGGCTGGCTCGCCATCGACGGCACGCTCAACCAGGACCTTCCCGTCGTCCTCGGGGTCGTCATGCTCGGCGCCGTCGCGGTGGCGGTGATGAACCTGCTCGTGGATATCGTGTACGCGTTCCTCGACCCGCGAGTGCGCTACGCATGAGCGAGCCTCCAACCGAGTCCACCCCGACACCGGACGGTGCGTCCCGCGGCGCCGCGCTCCTCGACGTCCATGACCTGACGGTCCGCTTCCCGACTCCCGAGGGTGTCGTGAAGGCCGTCTCGGGGCTCTCCTACTCGGTGCGCCGCGGCGAGACTCTCGGGATCGTCGGGGAATCGGGATCGGGCAAGAGCGTCTCGAACCTGGCCATCATGGGCCTGCTCAACCCGAAACAGGCCGAGGTCAGCGGGGCGGTCATGTTCGAGGGGCGCGACCTCATCCCGCTGCCGCCGGAGGAGCTGCGCTCGATCCGGGGCAAGGACATCGCGATGATCTTCCAGGATCCCTTCGCCTGCCTGCACCCCATGTACCGCGTCGGGGACCAGATCGCGGAAGCCGTCAACGCGCACTTCGACGTGTCCCGCTCGGAAGCGCGGCGACGGGCCGTGGAGATGCTCGAACGGGTGGGGCTCCCCAATGCGCCCGCCAGGGCGCGCGACTATCCGCACCAGTTCTCGGGCGGGATGCGCCAGCGGGCGATGATCGCGATGGCGCTCGTGAACAACCCGTCGCTCCTCATCGCCGACGAGCCGACGACGGCACTCGACGTGACGGTGCAGGCGCAGATCCTCGAGCTGATCGACGAGGTCAAGCGCGACTTCGACATCGGCGTGATCCTCGTCACCCACGACCTCGGCGTCGTCTCGGAGACGGCGGACACCGTCCTCGTCATGTACGCGGGCCGCGCCGCCGAGCACGGGCCGGCGCGGGAGATCTTCCGCGCTCCGCAGCACCCGTACACGTGGGGCCTGCTCGGCTCCATGCCGACGATCGAGGCGCGCCTCGAGTCGCTCGTCGCGATCGAGGGAGCGCCGCCGTCTCTCGTGAACCCGCCCAGCGGGTGCGCGTTCCATCCCCGCTGCCGCTACGAGTTCGAGCCCTGCCCGGTCGACCGGCCGAACCTGCTCCCGCTCGAGGGCGGCCACTCGGATGCGTGCCACCTGTCGGCGGCGGCGAAGCGGCGGGAGTGGGCGGCGCTCCGAGCCGCGCGGACGAGAGCCGTAGCCTGAGCACCCCGACGGCCGATCCGATCGTCGAGGTCGAGCACCTCACGAAGCACTTCCCCGTGAAGCAGGGCGTGTTCGCGAAGGGGTTCGGGACCGTGCATGCCGTCGAGGACGTCACCCTGACCGTCCGCCGCGGCGAGACGCTCGGCATCGTGGGCGAGTCGGGTTGCGGCAAGTCCACGACCGCCCGGCTCATGCTCCGCCTGCTCGACCCGACCGAGGGCACGATCCGCTTCGAGGGGCGGGACATCACCAAGCTGTCCCAGCGCGAGCTGCGTCCGCTCCGCCGCCAGATGCAGATCGTCTTCCAGGACCCCTACGCGTCGCTGAACCCGAGGAAGACCGTCGAGCAGATCGTCGGCGACCCGTTCCGGATCCACGGGATCGCGGGCGGCTCGGAGATCAGGGCCCGGGTGCAGCAGCTGCTCGAGGTCGTCGGCCTGAGCCCGGAGCACATCAGCCGCTACCCGCACGAGTTCTCCGGCGGGCAGCGCCAACGGATCGGCGTCGCCCGCGCCCTCGCGCTCAACCCGCGGCTGATCGTCTGCGACGAGCCGGTGTCGGCGCTCGACGTGTCCATGCAGGCGCAGATCCTCACGCTGCTGCGGTCGCTCCAGGACGAGTTCGACCTCACGTACGTCTTCATCTCGCACGACCTCTCGGTGATCCGGCAGATCGCCGACCGGATCGCGGTCATGTATCTCGGCCGCGTGGTCGAGCTCGGGACCGCCGACGAGCTCTTCGACAGCCCACGCCACCCCTACACGGCGGTGCTGATGTCGGCGGTGCCGAGAATGACCGAAGATGGGGCGCAGCGCGCTCGCACGACGGTCGGCGGCGACGTTCCCTCACCGCTGGCGCCTCCTCCGGCCTGCGTCTTCCATCCGCGCTGCCCGCGCTTCCAGGAGGGCCACTGCGACGTCGAGATGCCGCTGCTCGCCCCCACGGAAGGGCCGACGCACGCGGTCGCCTGCCACTACCCGCTCGAGTCCTGGCCGCTGACGGAGGAGGAGCTGCGGACACCCGGCGCCGCTGGAGTCTCGAGCTAGAAACGCACGCTCAGCCCGCGCTCGGCCCGTCGGGCCGAGGCAGGGCGGCGCCCGCGGTCGAGGTCAGGAACGTGTGTGAAGGGCGAGAGACCCGCCTGCGGGTCCCTCGCCCATGCGGCGCAACCCCGGGGGGCAGGCGGTCGCCCGCCTGTGGGGAGAGGAGTCGCACCGGACCCGTCTATTGGTCGCACATCGCGACTGCCATTGCGAGGTCAGGCGGGACGAGAACTTCGCAAAATGGACACTGTTGAAGCGCTGACACAGGGCGCAGACTCGGGCTCAGTGGGCGCGGCACTGCCTCGGGTGGCGACTCCCTCGTGCGGCGTCTCACAACGTTCGACGGGAAACAGCATCGTTGTGAGACGCCGACTACTGAATCAACATCGACGCGCATTGCAGCTCGGACGTCAAGGAGGCAGGGTCTCGTCGGTTGAGGTGCGGAGCCTTCCCGCCTTGAATCCGTCTGACCCCAGGTTGATCATGGCGGAGACCGTACGAACCTGGCCGAAAGGAAGCGGGCACAATGGACATCTCGAAGCTCACCCACGGCGCCAAGGTGATCCTCATCGCCGGCATCGTGTTCCTCGTCACATCGTTCTTCCACTGGTTCGAGATCACGGACACCAGTTTCGGTGAGAACATGTGGCACGGCATCGGCTTCCTGGCCGGGCTGCTCCTCATCGCGTTGGTCGTCTGGCAGGCGATCCGGCTCGCCAACATCGACCTCGAGATCGGCGTCACGCCGTCGATGATCTCCGCCGCGCTAGCCGTGCTGCTCGTCCTCTTCACGTTCATCAGGTTCATCAGCAAGCCGGGCGGAGGCATCGCCGACTCGATCGTCGACAGGACGATCTGGGCGTGGATCGGCCTCATCCTGTCCATCGTCATCGCAGTCGGGGCATGGCTCAACATGAAGGCCCTCGGCGAGGGCCTCGAAGACGTGCGCGACAAGGTGCAGTCGCTGACCGGCGGCAGCTCCGGCGGTGGGGCGGCCGCGGCCGCTCCCCCCGCGGCCGACACGGCATCCACGCCGGCCGCTCCGCCGCCGGCCGCGCCCGACGCATCGACGCCGGCTGCGCCGCCGCCTCCGCCCGCCCGCGAGGCACCCGCGACGCCGCCGCCTCCGCCCGCCCGCGAGGCACCCGCGACGCCGCCCGCCTCCGTCCGACGCAGGCGGCGAGCAGTCGCCTCCGGCGACGGCCTGAGCGTGGACGGCGCCTGCTCCCGGCATCCGCGGGAGCAGGCGCCGGTCCGTATCCACCTCGCTACACTGACCGCCATGGGCGAGAACGGCCGCGTGGGCGAGACCGGGACGATGCGCGTCAAGAGCGGGCTCGCCGAGATGCTCAAGGGCGGCGTCATCATGGACGTCGTCAACGCCGACCAGGCGCTGATCGCCGAGAACGCCGGTGCCGTGGCCGTGATGGCGCTCGAGCGGGTTCCCGCCGACATCCGCCGTGACGGCGGGGTCGCCCGCATGTCCGATCCGGGCATGATCCGCGAGATCCAGCAGGCCGTCTCGATTCCCGTCATGGCCAAGTGCCGCATCGGCCATTTCGCCGAGGCCCAGATCCTGCAGGCGCTGGAGATCGACTACATCGACGAGTCCGAGGTGCTGACCCCGGCCGA
>CAVTQW010000022.1:0-49256 GCA_963736945.1 uncultured Thermoleophilia bacterium | reverse complement strand
TAGAGGCGCCGAGAAACGTTATCAAGGAGCGTGCATTCTTTCGCAGCGCGGATCTTCGGATCCAGATCAACGCACCGAGATACCGAGCTCCGCGAACTAGATCCCTACAGCCTTCTCGCACGGTCAGGCGAGTCAGTCGTCACCGCCACACGGATTCGCATCCTCAACCCAGGTGAACTCTGGTGTAGTAACGAGACCGGGCGGATGGCAGACGCCTTTCATTTGGGCAGAATCAATTCGCGCACCGACTCAGTTCTCCTCGGCCCGTGGACGTTCGACCGAGCGAACGATCATGACCTCGACCCGGTTTCGCTCTCGCCGCAGTTTGAGACCCAACTGCTGCTCGAGCGCCACCGCCAGGACGGTGCGCTGTCCGGCTCGGGGCAACGGCAAGAGGACCGAGCGCCGCAGGGGGCGCCTCCTGCCGGGCGTAATCGAGTTCGACATCGAACTGGCCAGACAACTCGGTTCGGTCCAACACCGGTCGCTCTCGAGAACCGGACAGCAGATCCGCCAGATCCGTCATCGTGACCGCGACGTAGCGTACATGCCGACGCCGTCCGGAAATTCGTCGGGCCGCCAAGACTGAGGTCGATGCTCGGACTGAACGAAGCGCTAACAATCTTCCACAGCGGGACGCCGTAGGCTCGAACAATCAGCGACATGAGAGGCAGGTCGGTGGACGTGAATCGTCCGGGAACCACTTGGGTGCCTCGTGACCAGCTTGGCAGGAGCCCCTGCTTCACGGACGCCCACTTCGAACGCAGAGCAGGACAGTGTCCTGCGCCGGAGCCGTAGCAATACGATCTTTTTGTTGGGGGTTGTGTTTTTTTTTTTTTTTTTTTTTTTCGTTTCGCGTTCACCGTAGGAGAGAGAGAGCCGACGAGTACATATGCACCAACCTGCCGCCGATGCGCATGGCCGGGCTGAGGGCCTTCGCCGGACTGCGGGACGAACGAGATCAGCTCGCCGCGCTGCGCGCGCAGCGGTGAATCGTCGAGCGAGAGGATCGATGCCGTCGGCGAAGACGAGCCCGCGGCCACCGCTGTTCCCTGTCGGCTGAAGCCGAGAAGCGCCATCGCGACCGTGGTCTTGCCCGACCCGCTCTCGCCGACGATGCCGATGGCCTCGCCCGGTGCGACCTCGAAGCGACGTCGTCGACGATGTCGAACTGCAGCCGATCAATCGACGTGGAGACCCTCGACCACCAGACGGGCGCGCCTAGTGGAGGGGTGCAATCTTCTCCTCGTGATCGTACCAGCGGCCGAGCGACTTGCCGTAGCCGTCGATCGCGAGATTGATGCCGATCGTAGCAGCCCCAGCGCGATGACGGGCATCAACACGCCCAGGGTCGAATTGTCAGGCCGACCCTGTTCTCGCCGACCATGACTCCGCAGTCGGCCGCGGGCGGCTGCAATCCGAAGCCGAGAAGTCTGACCGCTGCCACGAGCAGGATTGAGCCGGTGAAGCGGAGACCGATCGACCAGCACCGGTCCGCGGATGTTGGGCAGGACTCGCGCACCACCATGTAGGTAGCGCTTCGCCGCGAGCCTTGGCGGCTTGAACGTAGAGGGGGTCCACGACCTTGAGTGACGCTCGCGACACGATACGCGCGATGCCGTGGCGTTCGCCACGGCGATGGCGATGACGACGAGCCTGACGTTGCTGCCGAAGCCGAGACCAGCAACAGGACCAGGACGAGCGAAGGAAAAGCAAGCACACGTCAATCGTGCGCATTGTCAGTCGTCGGACCTGCCGCCGCGGTACGCAGCGAGCAGCCCGACGTGAGCCCGATCAGGTAGCCGAAAGCGTGCCGAGAAACGCCAGCACCAGTGTAGTCCTGCCTCCCGAGAGGAACCTGCTCAGGACGTCGCGGCCGACGTAGTCGAGGCCAGCGGGTACGCACCGGAGCTATGCGCATACGGGACTCCGAGAATCGCGTCCGGCGCGTGCGGAAGCGAAGAAGGGCCCGAAAAACGCGACGGCCGCGACCGCGACGCCGAGGGCAATGCCGACCTGGCCGACAGGTCGAGCGCGCGAAGCGAGACGGAAGCGACGACGGCCTGACGCCCGCCGCGCTCACGCGAGTTGCGTCCGCAGACGAGGCGTCGCCAGAACCGTGAAGATATCTGACAGCAGGTTGGCGACCACGTAGACCGTGGCCACGATCAGTGCCAGCGCCTCGACCGTCGGGGTGTCACGAGCCGAGACCGCCGATACAAGGCCGACGCCCATACCGGGAAAGCCGAAGAGCGCCTCGATGATGATGATCCCTCCCGGCATCCAGGCCGCGGTCAGCGCGACCGCCTGCACGGACGGGACGAGGGAATTGGGAAGGACGTGACGCCGGATCACCAATCGCTCCGGCAGGCCTTTCAAGCGCGCCATGTCGACAAACTCCTCCTCCATCACGCCGATCACGCCGGCACGCACCATGCGCGCGGTGTAGGCGAACGAGACGACCAGGAGCGTGGCGACAGGAAGAATCAGCGTCTCCGCGGACAACTGAAACGAAACAGCCGGGAGCAAGCGCCAGATGAACGCGAATACAAGGATGAACGCAATGCCGACGACGAACTCCGGCAGCGCAACCGTCGCCAGCGTCGCAACCTGAACCGCCCCGTCTATCGGTGAGCCTCGGCGAAGCGCCGACACGTCCCGACGAACAGCGAGAAGGGAACAGCAACAAGAGGGTGATCCCGACCAGGATGGCACTGTTGCGTATCGGGTAGCCGACGAGCGTGGTCACCGGGACGCCATTCGCAGCCGATTTTCCTAGGTCGCCGTGAATGACCGCCCCGATCCAATCGATATAGCGCTGAGCGATCGGACGATCGAGTCCGAACTCCTTGCGCAGCTTGGCCGCGGCCGCGGGTGTGGTATCGCGCCCGAGATACGCGGAGGCGGCGTCGCCCGGCAGAAATTCGACTGTCGCGAAGATCAGCACGGACGCGGCGAGGAGGGTTGCGATGCCTCCGAGCAGACGGATCGCCAAAAACCTCAGCATCGTCTACCTCCCCGCCGCGTCTCGCGCCGAGACGCTGGCTCAGTTACACGAGCCACGCATCCCAGAAGTGGTACCACCCGAGGAACGGGAACGCGTACGCCTTGAGCCCCTTCACCTTCGGGGAGAGCCCGTCGATCGGCTCCTTGAAGAACGAGACGATATAGCCCCCGTCATCCCAGAGCATCTTCTGGGCCAGGAAGGCGATCTCCTTGCGCTTCTTCGGATCGAACGTCGCAGCCGCCTTGTAGACCAGCTTCGTGGCCTGCTTGCTCGCGTCGTTGCCCCACTTCGTCTCATAGGAGTTGTATGCGGCGAACGAGTTGAGCCACTGGGCGAAGAACGGGCGATACCCGTACGAACTGAACGAGAACGGGACGTGCCCGTACGTCTTGTCCCAGAATGAATCTGCCGGATCGGTCGTGACGTTGATCGTGACGACCGGCATTCTTGGCGCCCTCCGCCAGGACGAGCGCCTGCGGCACGAGCTCGGACTGAACGGCTGACGTGTGCAGCTCGAACGTAGTCTTGTCCTGACCGGCCGCCTTGAGCAGCGAGACTGCCTTGTCCGGGTCGTAACGCCGTTGCGGCAGCGCGGAAGCGTAGAGCGGATCCCAGCGAGCCATGATGTCGTTCCCGATCAGGCCGTATCCCGAGACCGCAGACGACAGCGCCTTCGGCCTGTCCATCAGGAGCTTCATCGCCTGCCGAACGCGGACGTCGTTGTAAGGCGGCGCCGTGGTGTCCATGTAGATCGGGATGAAGCCGCCTGGCTTGCCGGTGAAGATCACCTTACCGGCGTTCTTGATGACCGGGATCTGCGCTGCGGGAACGTCGTTGATCGCGTCGACCTGGCCGGACACGAGCGCGTTGACGCGCGCCACGGAATCCGGCACGCCGATCATGGTCAACGCATTGACATACGGCTTGCCGTGCTCGAAGTAGTTGCGGTTGGCGACCATGCTGAACTTCGTGCCGGGAGTCCACGACTTGAGCTTGAACGGGCCCGTGCCGTTGGTGTTCTTGACGGTGTACGGCGCCTTCGAGCCTGCCTTAACGATGCTGACGAAGCGCTGGCCGACGGCGGATGGAAGGTCGATCCACGGAGTGTTGAGCTTCATGGTCAGCTCGTGGTCGTTGACCTTCTTCATGCCGTTGCGGTCGATCATCGGGATGTTCGACGCGGCCGAGCCGTAGTCGCCCTTGGGGTCGAGAATTCGCCTGAAGGTGTAGATCACGTCGTCGGCGGTCAGCGGGCTGCCGTCATGCCAAGTGACGCCCTTCTTGAGCTTGATGTGCCAGAGCGTGGCCGCGTGGTTCGACTCCATCGATTCGGCCAGCTGCATGCCGTAGGCCCCCGACGGCAAGAGGTCGGTGAGCTTCGAATAGACGTTCTCGCGAAACGCCTGCCCCAGCTCGGGCGAGCTGCTCGACGCGTGCGGGTCGAGATTGTCCGCGCTCGCGCTCCCGCCCGTGAGGGCAACCCTGAGGGTGCCTCCCCGCTTCGGCGTCGCTGCTGTGGCGGCGCTGGCGGATTCGGCGAACACGCTTCCTGCCGCTCCGATCACCAGGCCGGCCGCCGCGCCTCGCCTCAGCACCTCGCGGCGAGTCAGACCCCCGGTCTCGGAGTCCCTGTCGTCCCACATGAGCTCCACCTCTTCTTCTTGGGGTACCTGCCCTCCTGCTGCAGGTGCGCGGATACTGACACGCACAGCGCTCAATTGCAACCAAGATAAAAAACTTAAGCTCGTCTACCTCATGGTCGGCGACCGCGGTGTTAGAACGAGGGTGGGCTCATTACCGAGAGCCCGGTGACGGGCTCGTCACCCAGATTCGTCATGCGATGCGGGATGCGTCCCTCATACGTGATGAAATCACCCTGCGCGAGTTCAAAAACCTCGTCACCCAACTCGAAGCGCGCACGTCCGCTCAGGATGAGCAGGGATTCCTCGCCGACGTGCCCACGGGCTTCCGGCGGATTCGAGCCGTTCGCCGCGAGCGTCCAGAGCATGACCTCGAACGTGCCCTCGAGCGAGTGACTGAGAAGCTCGAACTGGATAGCCGAGTTCGGCAGCGCCAGGCGCGGCCGCTGGTCCACCCTGACGAGCCGCGAGCGCGCTCTACCGCCTGCGAGAAGCTGGAATGGCGTCGTGCGCAAGGCGTCTGCGATGTCCCGGAGCGTGTCGAGAGACGGGTCGGTCTTCCCGCGCTCCACCTGGCTGAGCAGACTCACCGAGACGTCGGCGGCGGACGCCACGTCGCTCAGGGTGAGCTTCTGCCGCTGCCGGAGATTGCGAATCCGCTTGCCGAGCGTCTCTCGATCCCGCTCCCGATCACGCTTCGCCGCGACAGGGGCGCGAGACGCCGGCGGATCGGGTGCAATGGTTGGGGCATGACCGCGATACATCGGCCGATCCTACCTCAAAGGCAAGGTTGGATATAGTCAGACTTCATAAATTCGGTGACGTTGCAATCCCACCTGCCGCATGCCATCATGGCCGCCGTGACTCCCAAAAGCGTTCCTGCGGGCGCACAGAGCCCCGAACCGACGCCCATGTCCGCCGGCGGTGCCCTGATCGATCGACTGCGGGACGTGCTCGTGCGCGCAGGCGTGAACCAAGCACTCCTCTCCCACCCCGAGTCGGTGGCTCATCTCTCGGGTTTCTCGGATCCCATCGAGGACTGGCCCGTCGCGAATCCCTTCGTCGGCGGTCCCTCGTTGCTTGCCGTCGGGGCATCGGTTGCGACTCTTCTCGTGGCCGACTTCTACGACGGCTTTGCCCGATCTGCGCGCGTGCCGGTCCGGAGCTATCGCTCCTACGACATCCACACGCCGCCGGACCCGTCGGGCGAATTGGAGCGCGTCCTGCTCGAGATCGGCCTGCGGCCGGGACCGCTCGGCGTCGAGGCCGGCACCGTGCCGATGCGCGTCGCGGACGCGCTCCGGGCAGCCGGCTTCGATCTCGTCCCGGTCGACGATCTCGTCCTCGAATCACGGCGACGGAAGCTGCCGCTTGAGATCGACGCAATCCGGCGTGCGAGCGAACTCGCCGATATCGTGCAGACCGCAATCCGGGAGCACGCCGAGGCCGGCATCAGCGAGGTCGAGCTCGCCGGTCTAGCGCAGGCAAGCATGTACCGGAGCGCAGGGAGGCGAGTCCCCGCTGTGCTCTTTGTGACAGCCGGCGCAACGACGGGGCTCGGCGGGGCTGAGCCGTCGGGTACCACTCTGCGACAGGGCGACATCGTCCTGACCGACACGTCGCCGTGGATCGACGGTGCCTGGTCCGACACCGCGCGCGTCGTGGTCGTCGGCAAGCCGAGTGCGGTCCAGCAACGGATGTTCGATGCCGTGCGAAGCGCCCTCGAGCTGGCGATCTCGCTCTGTCGACCCGGTGCGATCGCCTGCGAGGTCGATCGGAAAGTCCGCGAATCGCTTTCCGAGTGGGGCCCCGGCTACCCGCATCACACCGGCCACGGCATCGGCGCATCGTGGTCGGAGGAGCCACGGATCGTCCCGTACAACCACATGCAGATCGAGGAGGACATGGTGCTCGCAGTCGAGCCGGCGATCTATCGCCCAGGATGCGGCGGTATGCGCGTCGAAGACGTCTTCGTCGTTCGGGCATATGGAAACGAACTACTGAGCCATTTCGAGCACGGGATCTAGAGCGATGGGCCGAATCATCGCCGTCCACGCGACCCCAATCAGCATCCCGCTCGAGGCGGCGTACGAGTGGAGTTGCGGCCACGTCGCCGGCTTCTCCCGCACGATCGTCGAGATTGAAGTGTCCGACGGCGTAGTCGGGCTCGGCGAATCGCCGTCGCCCTTCGACGCGGAGCGATCAACACCGTCCTCGGCCCGAACCTGATCGGTGCGGATCCCTACGACCGCGCCGATTGCGAACTCCGTTGCCTGCCGCGGACCCGCGAACTGGGGACGATCACAGACCCCTCGTCGCTGCACGCCTACACGGGCATCGAGATCGCCTTGTGGGACATCGTGGGCAAGCTCGAAGGCCGGCCGCTCTACAGCCTGCTCGGCGGGCGCTCGCGCGCAGCCGCTCCGTTCACCGAGTATTTCTGCTTCCGGGAAGGTTTCGAGCAGACGCCGCAGGACGTTGCCGCGTACTGCGCTCAGATGATCGAGCTACACGGCGCGCGCGTGCTCGAGGGAAAGGTCGGGGCACGCGATCTCGAGACCGATGTGGCAATGGTGCGTGAGATCCGAGCGGCGGTGGGCGATGCGATCCCGATGAGGCTCGATGCCAACATGGCGTGGACCACGACCCAGGCCCGGTTAGCTCTCCGTCGATTCGAGGACTTCAACATCCTCTCCGTCGAAGAGCCGGTGGCAACCTTCCAGGAGATGGCTCGCATCCGATCGACGACGACGATTGGCTTCTCGGCGCACGAGGCGAATTTGCAGGAGGCGGTCCGCCTGGGCGCACCCGACGCCTTCGTGGTGCAGTTCGGGATGTTCGGCGGCATCCGCCGGACGCTGACATTCATGGCGGCGTGCGAGGCGTTCGGCGTGAACGTCTGGTTCAAGAGCCCGGATGCCGGTGTCGCCACGGCCGCCCAAATCCACATCACCGCCGCCATCGAATCCGTGACCGAGCCGAGCCAGTCGCTCCTGCGCTGGCACGCCGACGATGTCATCGCAGAAGGGCCCTTCGTACCGAAGAACGGCGAGGTGCCGCCACCGGATGGTCCGGGCCTCGGCGTGACCCTCGACCCGGTGGCGCTCGCGCGCTGCGCCGACCGCTACGCGAGCGAGGGGTCGCTCGACTTCCGGCCACGAGGTGCGATGACTGCCGTCGCGCCTGGCTGATGCGCCGGTTCGAAGACAAGGTCGCGATCGTCACAGGAGGCGCGAGTGGGATCGGCGCGGCCACGGCGGCGAGGCTGGCTGCAGAGGGAGCGACGGTCGTCGTGGCGGATGTGGCGGACCCGCCAGGCGAGCCGAGCTCGCGAACATCGCGTACCAGCACTGCGACGTCGCGTCTCTTGCCGACTGGCAGGCGCTCGCGGATGAGACGGTTCGGCAGTTCGGCAAGATCGACGTCGTGCACAACAACGCCTACACCGTTGTCATCGGACCCACGCATGAGTTGGCCGAAGAGGACTGGGACCGCCAGATCGACGTATGCCTCAAGCAGGTCTTCCTGTCTGTCAAGACATGCATGCCACACCTTGTGGCGACCGGCGGCACGATTGTGAACACCTCGTCGGTGCACGCCGTGATCGGATACCTGGGCTACTCGGCGTACGACGCCGCAAAGGGCGGAGTGTGCTCGCTCACGCGGCAGCTCGCAGCCGAGTACGGGCCGCGCGTTCGCGTGAACTCCGTCTTGCCCGGAGCGATTGCGACGCCCGCGTGGGATGACCTGCCACAGAGTGCGCGCAAGAGCGCCATCGAGGGTGCTCCGGCGAAGCGTCTCGGGACTCCCGAGGAGGTGGCGGCCGCGGTGTGCTTCCTCGCGTCGGACGAGGCCGCGTTCATCACCGGCGCCGCACTCGTCGTGGACGGCGGCTGGACGATCACCAAGGAATGAAGAGAGGCGCATAGCATCGCGTCGAGTTGTCCGATGAAGATCGTCGACATCCAGACATTTCGCGTTCGACCACGCTGGCTCTTCCTACGCATTCAGACTGACGAGGGCATCGTCGGCTGGGGCGAGCCCGGAGCCGAGGCGCGCGTCGGCGCGGTGGAAGCGGCCATCGGCGAACTTCGGGACAAGCTCGTGGGTCAGAATCCTCTCGCAATCGAGCGGATCTGGCAGACCCTGACCGCGATAAGCGACGACTACGGCGGCCCCATTCTCTCGAGCGCCGTCGCCGGCGTCGACCAAGCGCTCTGGGACGTAGCCGGAAAGGCGCGCGGAGTCCCGATCTACGAACTCCTGGGTGGCCCGGTCCGCGAACAAGTTCGCGTCTACTCCTGGATCGGACCCGAGCGTACCGGCGATTGCTCCGCGGAGGAGATTGCCGCCGAGGCGGCGGCCGAGGCGGCAAAGGGCTTCACCGCCGTCAAGATGAATGCGAGCTCGGAGCTGCTCCCAATCGACCGGCCGGGGCGGGTGGACGAGATCGTCGAGCGCGCCGCTGCTGTGCGCGAAGCGCTCGGACCCGAACGCGACTTCGCGATCGACTGCCACGGGCGAGTCTCGAGAGCGATGGCCAGACGACTCCTGCCCCTCTTGGAGCCGTATCAGCCGCTCTTCGTGGAGGAGCCGGTGTTGACGGAGTACGGCGAGGCCTATCCCGAGCTCGTCCGGCTGACGTCGGTTCCGATCGCCGCCGGCGAGCGCCTCTACGATCGAGCCGCCCTTCCAACCTTTCCTGGACGCGGGCATCGCAGTAGCACAACCCGACCCGTCGCATGCAGGCGGCATCTCCGAGTTGCGCCGCATAGCCTCTGCGGCGGAGACGTACGACATCCTCATCGCGCCACATTCGGCCATCGGGCCGTTAGCGCTCGCGGCTTGCCTCCAGCTCGATTTCGCGATGCCAAACGCTCTGATTCAGGAGCAGGGCATCGGCTACACCGAGGCGGGACTGGAGAGCAAGGGCTCGGACATACTCGACTATCTACTGGACACATCTGTATTCGACATCGCAGAAGGACGTATCCAGCGACCCCTAGGGCCCGGGCTCGGCATCGAGATCGACGAAGACGCCGTGGCGCGCGCGGCAGAGCTAGGCCACGAGTGGAAGTTCAGACCGTGGTTTCACGAGGACGGTTCGTATGCCGAGCGCTAACGTGACCATTCATGCAGCCACTCACCGATCAGGTCGCCGTCGTCACGGGCTCGGCTCACGGCATAGGACGGGCTATCGCTTCAGTGCTGGCCGATGAAGGCGCGCGCGTGGTCATCGCGGACATCGATGCAACAGCCGCGAATGCTGCGGCCGCGGAGCTAGGGAAAGCGGGTAAGGAAGCGCTCGCCGTTCCGTGCGATGTCACGCAGCGCACCTCCGTCGACGAGCTTGCTGCGGCGGCGCTGAGCGCCTTCGGCCGCATCGACATCCTCGCGGCGAACGCGGGAATCTATCCGAACGTCGAGCTCGCCGAGATCGACGACGCGCTCTGGGACGAGGTCATGGACATTAATGTCAAAGGTGCGCTGCACGCCATTCAAGCCTGCACACCCGCGATGGTGGGACGGGGCTACGGCCGCATAGTGCTGACTTCCTCGATCACGGGGCCCATTACCGGCCAGACGGGCTACGCCCACTACGGCGCTTCCAAGGCGGCGATGCTCGGGCTGATGCGGTCGGCTGCCGTCGAGCTCGCCCGGAGCGGCGTGACTGTGAACGCAGTCATGCCGGGGAACATCGACACCCCAGGACTGCAGGCGATGGGCGACGAGCACCAGCGTCTTATGCTCTCTGTCATCCCGATGGGCCGCTTCGGGACGCCGGAGGACGTCGGCTGGGCGGTGCGATTCCTGGCCTCGCCCGAAGCCTCCTACGTCACCGGCCAGACGCTCATCGCGGACGGCGGGCAGGTGCTGCCCGAAGGGCCTCCGCCGCCCACGTGAGCTAACTCGGGCCAAGCACGAATCCTTCCGCTCGGCTTAAGCCCGAATCCACCGATAGGGTGGTCGGGCGGGGTGAAATCGGACGCGCTGACTGGCGGCGGTGCGTGGGTCGGTGCGAAGCCGCGATCGGAGGCTGGGGGCGTTCGCGGCTGCTTCCGCGGGCGGGTCGATTGGGGGTTGGCGGGCAGCGGCGCTCGTGCTTGGCGGGCGGGACGGTTTCGCCTGGTCGTCCGAGGAAGATGACCCCGCGCTTAACCGCGAGGCGGAGGATGGCCCCCATCCGTCCGCGGTCGCCAGTCGACGCGAAGCTGAGGTCTCGTGCTGGCTGCATTGGACACACCACTACCCCAGCTCTGCCCCAAGGGCAGGCCGATATCACTCCCAGACGGCCGATCTAAGCGGTTCCCCCACAGGCCCAGAGACTAGAGCGACACGCCGAGACTCACCGCGGCCTGAGCAGCCAACGATCAAGCCGACGAGTTACACCACCTCCAGGGACTTGACTCTGCCAATTGGTGAAGAACCGCAGCGAGGACGGGCGCCGACCCTGCACCCTTCACCCCCACCTCCCCCGGGGGCAAGGTCGGCGCCCTCTGCATCTGGAGAACGCAGCCGCCGACCGGGCTTACGTGATCCCTTCGCGTCGCCGCCATTCGTGCTGCTGCAGCAACGTCGCCCGCAGCTCGACGAGCCCGTCCGAGCAGTCGACGAGCACGACGAGGATCTCGTCGCGCACGGCGGTCGAGAGCGCGAGCAGCCTGGCCTGGTGCTCGTAGCCGCTCTCGAGCCGGGCGGCGGTGTCGTCGCAGCCGGCGTCGCGGAGCATCCGGGCGAGCGCGAGCACGTGGCGGTCGGCGACGCTGAGGCCGGCGAGCATCATCGAGCGAGCCTATACCCGAACGTGGGTTCGTACCAGTGGCTACATCGGTTCAGCCTGTGCTGTCCGTCGAGTCGAGGCGAGTGGTAGCCGTTTCGACCGAGTTAGCCCAAACGGTGGAGCGCGCACGCTGCCACGCTGCGACCCTTCGAGGGTGAAGAAGATCTCCCCTGCAATGGTGGTCGCGCTTATCGCGCTGTTCGTCTCGCTTTCCGCCAACGCAACGGCGGTCGGTCTGCTCGTGACGAGCGGGCAGATCAAGGACAAGACGATCCAAGTCCGCGACATCGCCCCGGCTGCTCTCACGTCGCTTCGCGGACGCGAAGGCCTCCAGGGGCAAGATGGCGTCCCGGGCTCGCAAGGCCTCCCGGGCCCGCAGGGCGTCCCGGGCCCGCCGGGCCTCCCCGGACCCATGGGCTTGCCGGGACCAGCTGGCACGAGCTTCAGTGCCACTCAGGTCGTGAAAATTTGCGGGGCGATACGCGAGCTTCAGGTGCAGACCGACAAGATCAACTCAGCGCTTCACGTCTCCCCGGCTCTCTGGTTCAATGATTTCCGGTACGGCGCCTGCCTCTACTGAAAGCCCGCACAGCTCCTGCACCGTGCTTGGCGCACCCAGTAAACGATCGAGTGTCTGCGCGTCGTCGATGCTTCTGGTAGCAGCGGTCGTGTTCACCGCAGGTGCAGGTGCTACGGACGCTGCCATCTCGCCGCCGTGGAAGAGGTGCGCTCTGGTGAACGCGAAGTACCCGCACGGCGTGGGCAGGGTCGGGGCAATGGATCGCACGACCGGGACGCCTGTGACGAACTTCAAGCGCAGTAACGCGCTGTACCGGACCGCGATAAGCTTCAACAAGGGGCTCGATCGCGACAAGGACGGCATCGCCTGCGAAGCGTCGTGAGCAGGCTGCTGATGGCGGCCACAGTTGTCGTTTTCGCGGTTGCGAGCGCGAGCAGCGCCTTCGCTGCGCCGCCGGTCTACCGCGTCGGCAGGGTGATCGACGGCGACACGATTGAACTCGGCAACGGCCAGCATGTGCGGCTGGTGCAAGTCGACACGCCGGAGGTGTACGGCGGCTACGAGTGCTACGGCCCTGCCGCGTCGGCGACGGCCAAGCGGCTACTCCCGGCGGGTACCCGCGTCGCGGCTGCTGATCGAACCGGCGAGCGACCCGTCGACCGGTACGGGCGGCTGCTGCGCTACGTCGTCCGCGCAAGCGACGGCTTGAACGTCAACCTGCGTCTCGTCGCCGTCGGGGCGGCCGCACCGTGGTTCTACGACGGCGAGCGCGGCCGCTACTTCGCGACGCTTGCAGGCGCTCGCGAAACAGGCGAAGGCGAAACGGGTGGGCCTGTGGGGAGCTTGCCCGGGCACGGTGTATGACCCGTACAGCGCGGTCACGACAGTGCGTTGACGGTGGGCTGACAGGTGTTGCCGCAAACACGACTCCACGCTACGCGTGCGCGGTTCACTACGACGACGCATCCCAAGAGAAGTAGGGCGCAACGAAAACGCCGGCGCCGAGAGCTCTTCCACCTCGAGCCGAGCTAAGCCGGCCAGCCGCGCCGTCAGGTCAGACAATCACGTCGACTGCCGCATCGAGCCAACGGTCGCGCTTCGGGTGAACAGAGTGACTCATCCGGGGGGGCCAGCCGTTACGTCCTTGCCGCTATACATGTAGGGGAGCGCCGCCGGGATGAGTCGAAATCACCCGCGCACGCGTCTACCGATGAGTTCTGCGCGGACGACCAGCAGGTCGTTCAAGCGAGCGCGCGCAGGCTACGCCCGAGGTTGCAGAACCCCGCACTGAGAGGATCGATTCACGCTGACCACGACGATCGACATCCCCGCCATTGACTCCTTCCTCACGGACGCGCAGGAGCGCGGCCGGGTCGAGTCCGTGGAGCTCGAGGCGCTCGCGCTGGAGCTCGACCTCGACGAGCCGGCGCTCGATGAGGTGCGTGCCGCGCTGACGGATCGAGCCATCGCCGTCGACGAGGCCGACGAGGCCGACGCGACCGATGCGGTTGCAGCCGCGGAGGAGGCCGCCTGGACCGCCGACACCTCGCAGGTCCTGACCGATTCGTTGCAGCTCTTCCTTCAGGACGTCGGCAAGCACAAGCTGCTGACGGCGGCCGAGGAGGTCGCGCTCGCGAAGCGGGTGGAGCGCGGCGACAAGGTGGCGAAGGAGCGCATGATCAATGCGAACCTGCGCCTGGTCGTCTCGATCGCGAAGAAGTACCGCGGCCACGGGGTGCCGTTCCTCGACCTGATCCAGGACGGCGTCATCGGCTTGAACCGAGCGGTCGAGAAGTTCGACTGGCGCAAGGGCTACAAGTTCTCCACCTACGCGACGTGGTGGATCCGGCAGGCCTGCCAGCGGGCGATCTCCAACCAGGGCGCCACGATCCGGGTGCCGGTGCACGTCCAGGAGCGGCAGCAGAAGCTCGCCCGGGCACGCCAGCGCCTCGAGGTGAAGCTCGAGCGCGAGCCCACGGTCGAGGAGCTCGCGAAGGAGACCGGCCTCAAGGAGTCGCACATCGAGGAAGCGCTTTCCACCGCCGACGCCTCTGTGTCGCTGAACCAGTCCGTGGGCTCGGACGGCGACGGCGAGCTCGGCGACCTCTTCGCCGACCGCAGCGCCGTCGACCCGGCCGACGAGGCCGACGAGACGCTCCAGCGCCTCGAGGTGCGTCGCGCGGTCGAGGCGTCTCCAGGAGCCGGATCGTCGCGTGCTGGAGCTCCGCTTCGGCTTCACCGGCGAGCAGTGGACGCTCGAGGCGATCGGCAAGGAGCTCGGCCTCACTCGCGAGCGGGTGCGCCAGATCGAGTCCCGCGCCCTCACACGCCTCCGGCACCAGCTCAAGGACGTCGTTCGCGCCGAGGGCGCCGACGTCGTCTTCGCCGCCTAGATACGGCCGTACCGGACGCGTTTTGAGAGGCCCGCCACGGCGGGCCTCTCCCGCATCGGGGACCGGAGCAGCAGGGCTCGCCGGCGGTCGACAATTCTCGTGATGTCTCGATGGTGTCCGACCCATGGCGCGGGACGCCCTCCGACAATCGCATGTTTGGATTACTCTCAACGACCATTCCTCTGCGTCGCGGCAACAGCTCGTGCGACTGCTGGAGGACAACGGGAGATTCCAGACCGAGGACGGCAAGGTCGTCACCCACGGCGGCCAGATCATCCGCCGGCCCAACGTCGGCCAGGTGCTCGGCGTTCGATGACCGCGGCCCGTTGCCCGAACAGACACCCCTTTCTTTGGGAGGGAATCGAACTTTCGACCCCGCCTAACAAATTTCTCTCTCCGATTTTGTTGCCACCCGAGATAACGGGTGATTCCCCGGTGGGCGGGCGCTTCGTGGACGGCCGGATTCTTCCCGGTGAGCGCTGGCCTCTGGGCCATCCGGATGGTGAGTCCCGGAGAGGGCCGGAACATGTGCGCTGCAACACGGGGGCACCCTCGCGGTCGCGCGCGGCGGGACGGGCACAGTGACCGATCCGAAGCACTGCCAGGTGGCGATCGTGGCCGGCGAGAAGCCTCCGGCCATGAGCGTCTCCTGGGAGCCGCCGGCGGGGCCGGTTGACAGCGGCTTCGTCGTGATCTTCTCCGACCTGCTGCCGGACGACCGGGCTTCGACGATCTGCCCGCCGGCACGGTCTGCCTCGAGTGCCTCGTGGAGGACGGTGACGAGCAGCTGGCTCTTGATCTGGCGCGGCAACTCGGCCAGGTGGACTGGGACGACGAAGCCGAAGAGTGGTTGTGCCTGACGACGCGCAGGTGCCGTGGAGGGGCGAGGCGTGAGCGTCCCCGAGGTGGTCGTCTAGTGGGTCAACCTGGACCGCACCCAGACTTCGTAGCTGATGGCTTTGTCGTCGATCGTCTCGTCGATGGTCTTGATGCTGTCGACGACCCACCCGTCGAGGATCTCGGTGCCGACTCCGGCTACGCGGCCGATCTCGACGTCGTGGACCGCTCTGGTGCGGTTGGGAAAGTTGACGAGGTAGGGAACCAGGTCGGCCACGGTTTCTCCTCTGCTCTGTGGGTCCAGCGGGTGGGCGGGGGCGAGGCGTGACGGGTCGCGCGTCGCGTGCCCCCGGCCGGGAGCGCCTCCGCCTCCGCTAGCTGACGGTGGCGCTCACCGGGTCCGGCGTGGCCACCCTAGATGGAGATTGCGGCCGTTGTGTTGCGTGGCTCGCGTCGACGACGGGTTCGTCCTGGGGTCGTTCGATGCCGCGCTCTGCGAACCACGCGAGGTGCGCGGTGCGCCGGTCCGACAATTCCTCGCGGCTGATAGCCCCCCGGAGGTATTCCCGCTCGAGCTCGTCGAGCGCATCTTCGAGTTCGTAGGCGAATGTCTTCGCGATGGCGTCCACGTTACCTGTGGCTGCTCGCGGAGAGCCGACCGGGAGCGCCGCCGCCTCCCCCGAGCGGACGACGCTGCACCGGCCTTCGCTTGACGGACGCGAGCCTCCCCGGATCGCGCCCACACCTAGATAGACGCGGCCGAGCCGGAAACTTTGCGGGTTCGCGGAGAACTCGCGCTGGTCCGGCCGGGGACGCCGCTCCCCAAGCGGCAGGCCGCGCGCCCTCGCGCGCAGCGTCAGCCGCTTCAGCGTCGGCGTCGAGCAGCAGCCCCGGCCGCCCCAGCTCGGCCTCGAGGGCCCGCGCGACCTTCTCGGCGACCCCCCGCGGGACGTGCACCGGGATCTCCGCTGACCTCGCGAGATCTTCGCGGATCGCGCCGACCTCCCAGACGCATGCTTCAGCGCAAGACGCGACCCGCTCGACGCGTGTGGGGCGGGACGCCCGAGGGCTCGGCGCCCGCCCCTCCGCTGTTCGGATGCCATGGACAGTCGCAGGCGGTGGCTACGTCAGTGCTGGCACGATCGCGTCGCAACCAGAAGGTCGCAGGCCTCGCTCCCTGATGACGTCGAACGAGATGAAGTCGCCCGTTGCGGCGTCGAACGTCACTAGGAACTCGACCAAGCCGACGTCGAGCACGATCGGCGGGCCGTTGAGAAGCTTGAACGCTGGCGACTGGCCAGTGTTGGTGAAAGAGAGCGGAGTACGTGCCGTCCCCGTTGTCGACGGGCGCACCCGCGTGCCTCGCTCCGGTCTGCCGGATCAGCATCGACGTGCCGCTCGCCGTCGCGGTGAACACGGTTGCGATGTTGAGAGTCTCGACGGACGCGCCGCTTTCGCGCTCCACGTACTGCGCGACCACCCTGTCGACGGACGTGCCGGCGATCCCGCACCACTGGTCGTCGTAAACATCGCTCGTGAAATGAGCGTGTTCGTGGACGACCGGCGCCGCCGCGAGACCGTACAGCGGCACGACGGTCGCAACAGCCGCGGCGGCCGCAACAGCGACGAAGAGACGCTTGAGAGTGACCATTGGTCCGTTCTCCTTCCGGTAGTGGCCACGGTGAGCCTCACCGCCGTCACTACCGGTTCACTATCGAACGGCTACCGCTCCACGGCCGAGTTCCCGCCTTCGTCGCCACCCACCACGTGCCCGACGACTAAGGCACGCACGAAGCGGCCAGTCACTTGACGAGTCACACGCGGCACCGGCGACAACCGGGCTGGCGACGAACCCAGACAGACCCACCCGCCCACTCTTACCGTCCCCTGACCGCCCAGATCGGGCCTGCCCCGGGTGAATAGTCCGCCGACCGCAGTCATGACTTCTGTTAGTCGGCGAGGAACTCGCTGGGAACCGAACCTCAGGCGCCGGCCTCGTAAACCGCGCGTAGGCTTCTTGCGGATTCGGAGGTCTCCGCTCAACTCCGGCATCGTGCGTCAGCGCGACGACATCGCGAGGATAGAGAATCGTGTCTGGACCGACGCGGCTGCCGACTGCAAGCACGAGCGACAGATCCGAGCCCGAGCCCACGATCGCATGTGCGACACCACGCGGACAGTGGAAGTAGTCCCACTCGCCGAGCTGAACCTCTGAGCCCTCAACGATCAGGAGGCACTGGCCGCGGAGGACGAGGAAACCCCTCCTGGTAACCCTCGCGGTGATACATCGTCATCGGCTGCCCCGGACGCAAAACCGTCAGATTAATGCCGAACTCGTCGAAGCGATCCCGCCGTTTGTCGAACTCGCAGGTTGCACCCAGCTCGTTTTCCTGCCACGGCAGCTGACGTACGCTCCCAACGAACCAGCCTCGCCGGCGATCCTCGCTCATCGTGGCGTCTCCTCTCCTATGGACTTGTTCCATTTGAAGCTACAGCCGCACGCACCTTGGAAATTGCTTTCTGAACCGAAAGTCGACAAGGAACGCAGGTGCGCTCCAGGAAGCATCTTGGCCTGGGCCAGTGTTCGACTGACCCCTGACGTGATCTAGGACGAGAAGGCGGGTGCGTACTCGAATGGTCCGGCGACTGACGCTGTGTACGCGCGTAGAGGTCGAGCTTGGAAGGCGCTGCCCCACTTCGGCTCCGGCGGCATCACACCAAGTTCCACGGCTGGACGGAACCCGAAGCGGCCGTAGTACTGGGGAGACCCGAGCAGGACGACCAAGGGGACATCCTGCGCGTCCGCGGCGCTGAGAAGCGCGTTCATTAGGGCGCTTCCGATCCCTTTCGCTTGGTGGTCGGGAAGGACGCCGATCGGACCCACTGCGACCACGGAGTCGAAACCGACCTCCGCGCGACTTGCGGTCACATGACCGACAACCGCGTTCTGAGCCAGCGCAGTAAACGACAGCTCATCAATCACGTCCTTCGCCTCCCAAAGTGTGGCAAAGATTCCCACCTCGGGTGGCACACGACCGCCGTGAACTTTTCGCTTGAACGCTTCCGCGTAGACAACCTTCGCTGCTTCGTAGTCGCGCGGCTCCTGTGGTCTGACGATCACGCGCACATGGTCGCACGCGCCGCACGTTCGCGTGCGCCAGAGTTAACGAATGACCCCCGAGCCGTGGTAGTTCGTAGTTCGTCGCGCAGGCCGGCGCTAGTCTCCGCTCGATGCGCCGGGGCTTCCCGATCCGAACCGTCCGCCGGCTGTTCAGCGGAAGTCCCGACAGCCACGCGGGCTTAGAGGAGAGGTCGTCTCTCTCGGCGCCGGGTCGGAGTCCACGTCCGGCTTAGGCGACTACGGGATCGTTCCGCGTTCGCGATCGGCGCAGCGCCGGTGGTTTGGAAGCAGCGGCGGCCGTCCTGACGTCAGACCTGTCGGTTGCGCGAGTGTTCGCGAATGACGCCCGACGAGTCATCGCCTTCGAAGCCGGGCGCTACGGCTTAATGTCGGCGCGCAGTATTGTGAGGCTAGATACAAACGCGGGTAAGCCTTCGCTCACGCCGCTGCTCTGAGGGTCGGCCTTGGTTAGCCTCGGTGACGCCCAGCGTTCTCTTTCTCGTGTCGTGCCCGATGCAGGCCAATTTGAGTGCCTGTCCACTGATGGGAGGAAGAGATGAGAGTGTGCATCGTTGGGGCTTCTGGGAAGCTTGGGCAGTACATGGTCCAGCAGTCGCTGGATCGCGGTGACGAGGTGGTTGGCGTGTGCCGCCAGCAGAGCGTGGGCAAGCTCGACGCGTTCAAGGGACGCATCACTGTCATCCCGGGAGCGACCGACGACCGCGAGGTCATCAAGCGCGCCGTCGCGGGATGCGGCGGGGTTCTCGTCGTGATGACCCCGCGAGGCGTCCACGGGTACTCGACGGGAACGACCCAGGCGGTGCTCGACCATGCGCCTCCAGGCGCGCGCCTCATCTTTTCGTGCGGATGGCACATCACCCTCGACGGCCAGGACGTGTACTCGCTGAAGCTCAAGACCCTCGTGAAGGTCTTCGGGCCGCTCGCGCGTCTCGCTCGCTTCGCCGATCTCGACGACCAGGTGGAGGCGGCCCGGCGGATCTTCGCCAGCGACACGCGGTGGACCGTCGTACGCGGTAGCGACCTTGAGGAGGGCGAGAGTCAGGGCCTGCCCGTATGGAGCAGGCACGTGGGTGATCCCATTCTCGAGAGCAACATCACGCGCCGCGTCGACTTCGCCCGTTTCATGGTGGAGGCTCTCGACAACGACGAACTGGTTCACAAGGCCCCCGCGATCGTCGGCCGCCAGACGCCCTCGGCGCTCGCGTACGCCGCCTAGCGAGCGCACCCTCCGGTGGGCGAGCGTCCTCTCTCCTGACCAACGCCGTTCTGTCCTAACGCTCCACGCTACTCAGCGTGGAAGGCCTCGCAAACGCCACGAGATGCGCGGAATTTCACATCAAGCCTCTGACATGGAGCAAAACGTCAAGGGGTGAGGCTCGGTTGGTGGGTTGTCCTCTCGGCCTGGAGCAGCGGATGGCCCGGGGCAGCGACGGTGGATCAGACTGACATTCGCCGGTCGGGACGGCATGACTGGTAACCGTCGGGAGCTGCCTCGGTCTAGCGTCGCGGGTCACCGGCGGGCGGTGCCGCATAGAGGCTTCGAGGGTTCTCCGTGTGGTCGGGTGCATCCGCTGCTCCAGGCCGAGAGGCTGGTTGATGATCAGATCGTCCTGAGTGGCTGTTCGGTTGCGATCGCCCAGACGAAGCCGGCGAGCTCGCGTGCGCAGGCGACGACGATCTTCTGCTGTGGTTTGCCGCGGCCGGCCATCCGCTGCCAGCGCTGGTAGAGGCGCTGCTGGCAGCGCCAGGCGCGTTCGACAACGACGGCGTCCTGGCCGCGTTGGCGGCGGGCGAGTTCGTAGCCGACGGTGGGTCGTCGCCGTGCGTGCCAGGCCGACTCGACCAGCAGCCGGCGGACGTGGCTGTTGCCGACCTTGGTGATCGACCCCTGCCGGCGCTGCTCTCCGGAGGAGCGCTCCGACGGTACGAGCCCGACGAACGCCATGAACTCCTCAGCGCGGTCGGAAGCGGTCGAAGTCGCCGATCTCAGCCGCGAGCGCGAGCGCGGTCAGCGTGTCGATCCCGCGCAGGCAGCGCAGCCGCGCGACGAGCTGCGACCACGGACCCTGCTCGGCCGCCTCGCGGATCACGCGCTCCAGCTGCTCGATCCGCGCGTCAACGAGGTCGACCGCGTGCACGTAGGTGTCGAAGGTCTGCTGCTGGGCCGGGAAGTCGAACCGCTGCTCGGCAAGCCACCTGCGCCGCGCGACCGTCCAGGAGCTGGTCGGCAGCGTGCGGCCGTGGCGCAGGCAGAACTTCGACAGCCGGTGCCGGTCACGCATCCGATCAAGGCGAGCGTCCTCACGAGCACGCACGAGATCGCGGGCCGCCTCCAGCTCGCGCGAGGGCACATGGATCGGCTCGAGCAGCCCGCCGGCGAGCAGCCGCGCGAGCTTGCGCGCGTCACGGCTGTCGGTCTTGACCCGATCGCCCGGCCGCTGCGGCACCAACCCCGGCGCGACCACCTGGCAATCGATGCCGCGCTCGACGAGATGCCGCTGCAGGCCAAACCCGGTCGGGCCTGCCTCGTAACAGCAGCGCACCGCCGGCCAGCGACGCAGCACCCGCTCGACCGCCTCCTCGTCGTAGGGCAGCGTCCGCTCCTCCAACAGCTCGTCGGCGCGGACCGCCGCCAACCGGATCGAACGCGCGTGAACGTCAAGCCCAACCGTTACCGTCATAGACTCGCTCATGGTCGGCGACCTCCGTATGTGGCTCTACCGGGCCACACCCCGGCAACCCACGACAGATGCGTAGGCGCCGACCACTCTCCGCAGCCAGCCGGACACCCCGCCCCTCAGGGCAACGGCTCCATCCTGTCTAGCAGCGGAGGAGGGGGTGCAGCGCCCCCGGCGACAGGGGGAGAGCCAGGGGGACGCTGCTGTGGCGCGTGTGGTGCGGATTGGATGGTTGGTGCCGGGGGAGGCACCCATCCCCTCCAGTGTGGCTTGTCCCCGCCTCGTCTCTTTGCACCCAAATGAGTCAATCGTCGTCGGCTACGTCATGCCTTCGCGGGCGCGCCACTCGTGCTGCTGCAGCAGCGTCGAGCGCAGCTCGCCGAGCCCGTCGGGGCAGTCGACGAGGACGGCGAGGATCTCGTCCCGCTCGGCGGTCGAGAGCCCGAGCAGGCGGGCCTGGTGCTCGTAGCCGCTCTCGAGGCGTGCGGCGGTGTCGTCGCTGCCGGCGTCGCGGAGCTTGCGGGCGAGGTCGATCACATAGCGGTCGGCGACGGCGGTCTCGGCAAGCATCATCCCGCGAACTATCTCCGAACGTGGGTTCGTACCAGCCGCCGCATCGGTCCGGCTGGGAGCGCCGGGGTCTGGAGCCGCAGGGCTGGCGGGGTGTCGTTGCCGCTCTGAGGGGCCGCTCGCCGCTGGCTCGGTGGAGCTTCTCTACGCCGGGGGGCTTGCCGACGATGCTCGGCGGCGGGTTGCCCGCAGCGCTCAACTGCCCTACGGCGGTTCTCCCAGGGCGTGACGGCTTCGAGTGGCTCGGAATCACGCAGCGGCGGTTCTGGCAAAGGTGGTCGATGTCGTGCTCGTATGGGATCGGGCCAATCCATAGCTCGTAGGCATACCGATGCGCCCTAACGATCTTGCCCTGGGATACCGTGAACCGGCCGTAGCCCTCGGTTCGATAGCCGAGCCATTGCCAGCAAGCGTCCGCGTCGCCGATCTCGACTTTGGCGAGGAACCGTTCCTCAACGTTGAGAGAGTGCGTCTTGAGGGGATCGCCGTACTTGCGAAATCGCTGGTAGTGGAGGCCGACGTCTCGCGCCAGTGCGTCCACGCGGCCCCGGAGGTGCCCCTGTCGCCGTGCGGCGCGGCGGATCCAGACATGCGCAAGCTCGGGCGGACGGGCGAACGGCGGCAGCCGCTCACGGACGAAGTTGGCGAAGCCGTCGAGGTCGTCGTCGGTGACGAGCAGCCACACGTCGTCCAAGTCCCGCTCGAGTTTGCTGCGTCTCCAGTCCGTCTCGCGGTCGTTGACCGCGCTCGTGATCAGCGCGGGCAGCGTGCCGCGAGGTCAGGGCGGTCGACTAGCCGCGCCCAGCCGCTCACGACTTGCCGTACGGCGTCGCCGGCGCGGTGCTCATGCGTCCCCGTCGGACCGTTCGTCGTCGCGGACACCCTGGATCAGCGTCAGCTCGAGGTCGTGCCCGTAAAGCTGGTCCGGGTGCCGAGGCGGTACAAGGGCAGCTCGCCGCGTTGCATGATGCGCTCGACCCGGCGGACGCCGCTCCGCTAGTGCTCCCGGCGCTTGTCGGCGTCGGAGCCGAACTGCTTCTCTCCCCAAGCGCGACCCATTCTTTCTGGCGTTTCCACCTCGGAACTCGTCCAGCCGAAGCCGAGCAGAAAGACCGTCAGGACGCCGAGTACGAGAGCGATACCTGCGACGTAACCAAAGAAGATGCCGACGACAATCGCGACCAGCAGGACGGCACCCACGCCAATCCACCGCGTTCGGCTCATGGGATCGAGCGTACTCCTTCGATCTCAGATCGGCAACGGCCCGGACCGGGAGTGTACGACTACTATCGCGCGCGTGGCAAATAGCCGTTACATACCGCAGCGCTCCAGGAGATGCTGCGCCTGGTGCTGGCACGACGTCGAGCAGACACGCAGCGACGCCCGCTACTGCTCCGGCCGCTGCCGCATCGCGGCTCTGCGCGCGCGGAGCGCGGCGCCGCCGTTCGTCTACACGTTCCAGCCTCTCGTCGCGACCGCCCCCGACGACGAGACACTCGAGCGCCTGCTCACCAAGCAGGTCCGGGGCAAGGACGGCGAGAGCGCGACCCGACACGCGCGCCGGCGGATCGAAGACTGGCTCTGCCGCAACAGCGGCGACAGCGACCCGGTCAGCGAACAGGAGACGATCGACAACGCGAACGCCCTCGCCTACACGCTGCGCTACCGCTGGCCGCTCGTCCCCTACTCGATCGGCGCCCACCCCGACGACGGAGAACGGTTCGACGGGCGACTGCTGGCGTC
Source organism: uncultured Thermoleophilia bacterium (assembly GCA_963736945.1). Classification (GTDB taxonomy): domain Bacteria; phylum Actinomycetota; class Thermoleophilia; order Gaiellales; family Gaiellaceae; genus Gaiella. Next base: position 25,945 of record CAVTQW010000022.1, on the reverse strand, counting down.
CGGGCCAACGAACGCGCGCCGCTGGGCCTACCGCGCCTGGCTCGCTGAACTCGACGACGCGGAGAGCAGGCGTATCGCCGAGGCGCTGATCGGCGCCGCCGCGGTGCGCGGGAGGGCCGGGTCGTAGCACGACCGCTCCCGCGAGTTACGCGAGCGCCCGCGCCGCGAAAGTGAGGGCCGGCCGCCGACGACGGAGGCGCGGAAAACTCGCGGGTTATCCGCGCCTCGGTGTCCGGCCCGTGGACGTGTCCAGTCAAGGACAAGCCCCTACACTCCCCACCGCGACCCCCGCGGAGTGCCGCGACTTCGACCTGGAGCGAAGCGTCCCGCGACGGTAACCAGCGGGACGCGGGGGCCGCCTCTTCTCGGCGAACGGCATCCGAAGAAGGCAGCCATCGAGGCTGCTCGACGAAGTCCGGTGAGGTTGTCCTGTGATAGCAGCCCCTCCCGACTGCCCGTCAGTTCCTCATCGGCAAGTGCCGAATTGGAGGAGGAACGATGCGCCTGCCGCGACGCCATCGCGGCCCACGGCCTTTGCAACGAGACGAGGTTTGATCCGCGCCCATTTGGCGTAGAGGGGCTGTCGCGCAGTACGGACGATGTTCCAGCGGGATGAACTCTGGCGAATGACGCTTCCGACGAGGACGGTGCGCCCCGTAAGCTCCGGATTGGCCCATACCTTCCAGCCGTTGGTGCCGACCCGGACGGCCCACCCCAGAGTGTCGTGCGAATGGAGGTCCACGTACAACCGACCGTCCCCTCCGCCGTCGTACGCCGAGGTTTCCTGGTTGTCGCAGTACAACCAAAATCGGTCTCCGATGCTGCCGCCGCCGCTCACCCAGGCGACAACCACTCCGCCTTGGCGAATGTCCGTCCTTTGACTATGTCCGGCTGCCGTTCCAGCGAGGAGGAGGGCCACTCCCGCAACCAGGACAAGGTGTCCACACCAAGTCAACCGCACGATCAGAGGTTCCCGCATTTGACCGGAAACGTCAAACGAGCCGGTACGACGATGACCGGCCGCACGACCGAGCGCCGCGAGTCGGCGCTGCCGTTCGCGCGCTCGAGTGCGTTGGCGTCCGCCACCGCCCGCTCAGTTGCCGTCATGGCCTTGTCCGAACTGAACCGGGCAGCGGCGGACGCCGCCTCGGCCTCCTCTCGCGCGGAAAGGTTGAGGGGGCCCACCGTTGGGACACTCATCTGCTCACGAGTACGTCTACGCCCCGTGAGGGTGGAAGGCCCACCGGAACGGGCCTTCCCTTCGACTTACGCATCGCCGCGTGGCCGATAAGTTCTGTGGCTTGTGTCAGTCTGAGATGCATGACCGCAACTACCTGCCACATGTCCATATCGCTCGACGGCTTCGTCGCTGGGCCCAGCCAGAGCCGAGAGGACCCGCTCGGCGTCGGCGGGATGCAGCTCCACGGCTGGCATCTCGGCGAGGTGACAGACGAGGCGGACCTCATCGCCCAGCGCTGGTTGATGCGCTCTCGTGGCGCCTACGTCATGGGCCGCAACATGTTCGGCCCGATCCGCGGCCCCTGGGACGAGGACTGGCGCGGCTGGTGGGGCGACGAGCCGCCGTATCACGCCCCCGTCTTCGTCCTCACCCACCACGCCCACGACCCGATCGAGATGCAGGGCGGCACGACGTTTCACTTTGTCACCGGCGGCTTCGAAGCGGCATTCGAGCAGGCCATCGCGGTTGCCGGCGACCGCGGTGTCGACGTCGCGGGCGGCGCCTCGACTGTGCGTCAGGCGCTCTCGGCCGGGGTCGTGGACGAGCTGACGCTCGACATCGCCCCGGTGCTTCTCGGGGAGGGCGAGCGATTGTTCGACGGGATCGCCGAGCTCCGGTTGACGCCAGTGGAGACCCTGCACTCACCGCACGCGACGCATGTGCGATATCGCGTGGAGCGCGAAGGCCTCTGACACTGGCCCAGCGAGGTTCTCTGTGACAACTCGCTCAGGGGTCATTGGGACACACTGGCCCGCGTCAGGCCGCTGCCGCCTGAGTAGCGTGGAGCGTTAGGCCAGAACAGGGATGTTGCTACGGCAAGACGTTGTCGGCCATCGGCGACGGCAACGCGCCTGCGCTGGCGTCGGGAGTGTTCCCTGAGCCGAACTCATCTCTGGCTTGTTCGTCTGTAGTTGGCGTGGCTTTCGGCGGAAAACGTCTGGTATTCCTGGCCGTTGCGTGCGTTGCCGTGATCGCGGTCTCCGGCGCCTACGGCGTTGGCTCGAGCCGTGGCGAGCAGAAGACGTATGTCGATCTACCGTCGAACCACGGGTACAAGCTGGATGATGCGCTCCGACGGCTGCACGCCGTCGGGCTTCGGGCCTCGTTCGGAGCAGTCTCAATCCGCTGTGGCAACGACCTCCCGTGGGTCAACGTGCAATCGCCGTCGGCGCCGGCTCGCGTCCTGCGGAACACCAAGGTCACGCTCAACCTGCTGCTGCCACCGTCTCCTTTGAATGCCCCACCGAAGAACCGTCCGCGCTGGACATACGTTCCCGATCTCGTCGGAGAGGAGGCGTCAACCGCGTTCGGGCAGCTAGATGCCTTGTGGCCGTGCGTTCATGTACGCGCCGCAACAGCGACCTCGGCCTCTCGCCTCGTTGTCGTAAAGCAGAGTCCTGCGGCAGGAACGCGAGTCCGCGCATACGGCGTGAAAGTCGGCAGCGGCGGCTGGCGTCCCACCACAGTGAACGTCGAAATCGAGGCGAGGTAGTCCCCGCTCGGCTGGTCGAGCGTGTCCTCACCCGACCGAGAACCGCCCTAATCTCGCTAGGCCAGCGCTCGAAGTCGACGTTCATCTCGGTCACGGTGCCGACCACGGTCGCGGTCGAGGCGACGCCGGGGTTGTCCGTCGTGACTTCGACCGTCTGCTTCGGCGCCGCTCCCGCGTAGATGTCGGCGCCGGTCCGTGCGCCGGGGGGTCGACTCGCTGGCCTGTCGTACATGGCGGGGTGTAGCGCCATCACGGCAGCACCGCCTCCCGACGCTCGCAGGCCAGCTCATCGAGCCTCTGCAGCGCCTCGACGAAGCCGGCCGGGAACACCTCACCCTTGAGCGACTCGACCAGGCGAAGGTCAGCCGCCCTCTCCACCTCCGATTGCGTCAGCCACACATAGGCGCAAAGCTCCGACGTCGACATCGAGTCGAGCCGCTCGCGTGTCATCTCACCACCGAGCAGCTCCGGCGCCGAGTTCGCAGCGCTCGTCCCCGGGCGCCCGTAGCCCTGCTCGAACCACATCTCCAGCGCCTTCAGCCGCGCGCCGTGGTCGGGGAAGTCCGCCTGCACCTTCTCGCGGCACTTCGGGCAATAGCTCCACGCCCGCTTGGTGGACTCCGTCGCGTCCTCGATCACCGCGAGCGCCTTCTCGGCGGTGAGTTCGCTTGCCAGACGACCACGAACGGCACTCACGAGACAACCCCAGCTTCAAGGCGAGCCACCAGAGGCCCGCCGTCTACCTGGTCACGATCTCCAAGCCAAAGAGTATCCACGCAACTCACCGTCGCGAAGGTCAGGTTGAGGGGGCATCATCGTACCTCCCCGTTCGGCGGGCAAGGCGGATCGGGAGAGGCGCGACAAATTTTCCCGATTCGCGCTTCGCTTTGTCGACGGCGCCGGTCCTCGCCAGCGCCCGGCCCACCGCGACACGCTGGCTGGAATCCCCGGGCATCCGGGGGAGGTTTTCCCGCGCCCGCAGCTCTAGCCATCCATCCTCTCCCATGCACGCTCTTGCACGGGGCGGTCGTGGAAGCGCGAGAATCGGCGCGCGCACATCCCGTGGTCGTCCCGTTCGGTTCAGTGAGGCCTGGCGGCATGAAGGTAGGTGAGCGCTTGCTCGCGTTGCTGGTCGTGTGCCTGCTTGCGGCGTGTGGCGGCACGACGCCTTCGACGACCAGCGCGGCTCGAACCACCGCGGTTCCCCCAGACGTAGGTCGGCTGGTGCTGGTCTGGAGCAGTGCGGGCGGCGCAAGCCCGTTTGGTGCCCCTGACGGCTTGGCGCTCGACCGGCACGGCAATCTCTATGTGGCGGATAGTGGCCACAACCGCATCCAGAAGCTCGACAGCCAGGGCCATCTCATCACCAAATGGGGCAGCCGCGGCAAGAAAGACGGTCAGTTTGACTGTGCCTATTGCGGGGTTGCGGTTGGCGGAAGTGACAATGTCTATGTCACCGACATCAACAACGAGCGTGTTCAAGAATTCGACAGTAACGGCAAGTTTCTGAGGAGATGGGGCAAATCAGGCAACGGGGACGGTGACTTCTACAGCCCGTTCGGAGTGGCCACGGATCGAGAGGGCAATGTCTATGTCGGTGATGCTGTCAATGTTCGCGTCCAGAAGTTCGACGGGAACGGCAAGTTCCTGGCGAAGTTCGGCAAGGCCGGCATCGATGATGGTCAGTTCTCCTCCGATCTCGCCGACATCGCCGTCGATGCAGGCGGGAACATCTATGTCACCGACCGGAGCAAAGGCCTCCAGAAGTTCGATCGCAACGGTCACTTTCTCGCCGCGTGGCGAACCTGCGGGGACAAGAGACCCGTAACCTGGGCGACAGGCGTGGCGCTGGATCGTCAAGGCAACGTCTATTTTCTATAGACCTGCCGAATAGCCGCATCTGCAAGTACGACGGCAGCGGACGCTTCTTGGCCGCGTTCGGTGGTCTTACCAGCGCCGTAGGCAATATCGCAATAGACCAGCAAGGTGATATTTACGTTGCTGAACTCTTTGCCAATCGCGTTCTGAAGTTTCGTCAGAAATAGCCCGATAGAAGTTGCTGCAACCCACGACTGATTGGGCACGAGTTCGCTTCCTCTGCCCGATAGGTGGGAACCAACCGGCTCGTAGTGCCGAAACAGGCAACACGAGGTCTGGAAACCTGAACGGGGCAGTGGGGCGTGGGGCCGCGCGGAGTCACACGCCCCCGCGCACGGGCGCGCGGGGGCACCGGGGTGCCCCCCGTCTGCCTCATGGGTGCCGGGGGCACCCGTGGCGTTGCCTGCAGACGACGCTGCGCCTGATGTCGGCGCAGGGGAGGAGCCGCGTCTCGCTGCCTACCCCCTCGAGCCTCGCTGGGCAGGGCGGCATGGGCGCTCGAGCCACTGCCCCGGGCGCTGCGCCTGCGGGTGGGGCGCCTACCGATCCTCCTCGAGCCAGCGGTCAAGGTCGGCGAACGAGTGAAACCCCTCGCCCAGGGCGTGCATAGGCGCCGTGCGCGCCATGGGAGGCTCGAGCGCGACCAGGGTGTCGGCCCGAGTTTCGTTACAGGCCACGAAGCCGGAGACGGATTCGTCTCCGAATACCGCAGCGCCCCGGAACGCGGCCACCCGGCAGGCGCACGAGCAGAAGCGACGGCGGCGGCCGACACGGGGCTGCACGAGGTCGACGCCGCAGAGGGCGCAGGCGGTCACGCCGCGGAGGGTGCAGGTGCGCTCGTCACCGTGTCACCGGCCTCACCACCCGGCCGCCACGCGGCAGCTCGACGACCTCGAGCGCCGCGCCGTCGACCCAGGCCGTGATCTCGTCGAGCAGGAACAGGCACCGCCGGCCTCCCGGAGGCTTCCGGTGCGGGATCTCGTTCTTGCGGGTGAACTCCCGGACACAGTCCGCTCTGAGCAGCCGAGCAGCTCGGCGATGTCTTCCATGTGCAAGAACGGCGACGGCCCGTTGATGCGGCTCTTGCGCTTCGCCCCGGGATTCGTGTCTCCGCGGCTCATGATTCACCACCTCGACCAGGGATATCGAATCCCTTGCACGCTACGAAAACCCTGCAAATGAGAGGTCTGCGCGTATGCGCGCGTATTGAGGATTGGCGCCCAGGCACCCGTTTGCGCGCCGCCATGCCGCCCTCCTCGCGAGATCGCGCGGACGCGCGCCGTGACGGCTCACAGCTCCGCCTCGCGCGTGCGCGCGTACGCTCTCGCCCTGGCCCGTCGTGGGATCGCTCACGCCGGCCGCCTCCGTCGGAACCGGCGCACGCGTGCGCCGGGCCGCTTCAGCTCGAGGACGCCGTCGGCCGCGAGCCGCTCGAGGACGAGCGCGACCTGGAACCAGTCGACGCCGTTACCGAGGTCGAGCCGCCGTGTCAGTGCGGTCGGTGTCGTCCACTGGTCTCCGAGTTCGGAGAGCACGCGGCGGCGGAGTTGGGCGAGGGTGAGGCGCCGAGGCCTCCCCGCAGTGCCCGGGACTCGTCCGCAGCGGCTCACGAGGATCTCCCTCGCGCGTGCGCGCGCGCGAGCGCTCGCGCCCTGCTCGGTCGTGGAATCAGTCATGTCGCTGCCCCATCCGCCTCGCAGATGCTCGCGCGGGACAGTCGGTGTCCGCGCGTGTCCCCGGTCCACCACCGCGGGACGAGTGGGACGAGTGGGACATCACTTCCCGCTTCTTTCTCCTGCGCGCGCGATGAGGAGGTTATTGGGATTCCGATGTCCCCACATGTCCCGGCTCGACGACTTTCCGCATGGTTGAGCCAAAACCGCGGGACAAGTAGGGACAAGTGGCTCTCATCCGAGGCCACCCTCGTCGTCTGCTGCGCGGAGCCGCAGACCCGTTCTGACCCGCATCCGGGTGCCGCCGGGGACACGATCGGCGGGGAAGCGTGGGTTCCCCTCGTCGTCGCGCTGCTCGGACATGCGCCGGCCGAACGACTTCTCGTTGCCGTGGTCCTCGCCGTTGACGACGCACCACTTTTTCCAGGCGGCGTACAGATCGCTGGCCGCTTCCCAGAGGCTCTCGCCGTCCTCGGCGACCTGGCAGCGGTCGGTGATGAAGCGTCCGACGGGGTTCTCGTCGTCGCGGTAGCTGTCGGTCGCGGCCTCGACGTCGTCGGGTGCTACGAGCCCGTCGTCGAGGTAGAGGCGGGCTCCCTCGACGATCCAGGCGAGGACGCCGTCGAGTTCGGCGAGGAGCTTCCCCTGGAGCTGGGGGTCGCGATCGTTGCGCGGGATCGTGACCGTGAACGGGACGAGCCGGACGCGCCGCCAGATCGCCTCCGACTGGTCGTCGATCGCGGGCCGGTGGTTCGTGATCAGCCACGGTGAGAACACCGGCACGAACTCGATGACCTCGTTCGCGTAGAGCAGCCGGCACGCGATCGTGTCGCCGCCGGTGAGCGCCTTGACGAGCGCGACGTTGAGCCGGCTCCCCTCGTCCGTCTCGCTCGCGACGAGTAGGCGGGCGCCGCGGAGCCGGACGAGTTCGGGCTGGCCGGCGGAGTGGCGCTGCCCGCTGAGGAGCAGCTGCGCGCCCGCGGTCGCCGCGTAGTCGCCGAGGGCGGCGGCGGTGGTGTGGGTGAACTTCGACTTTCCGTTTCCGCCGCCGCCGTGGAGGACGTGGAGGAGTTCGTCGGCGTTGTGGCCGACGGCGGCGCTGCCGGCCATGCGCTGCACGTAGCCGCGCACGTCCTCGTCTGGGAGCACCCGCTCGAGGAAGCTCGCCCAGGTCGGCGCGGTCGCGTCCGGGTCGTAGGAGGCGGCGACGCGACGCGAGAGCAGGTCTTCGCGGCGGTGCGCCGCGAGTTCGCCGGTGCGCAGGTCGATCGTCCCGTTCGGTGCGTTGAGGAGGAACGGGTGGGTGTCGAGATCCTCGGGGCGGACGATGAGCCGCAGGTCGCTCCGTGCTAGCTCGAGCATGGCGGCGATCCCGCGCGCCGAGCCGGTGCGTTTCGCGTGCTGGGCGAGCGCCCTCGAGAGGTCGTCCTTGTCGCCGAGGTCGGAACGGGCCTGTCGCGCCCGCGCTCGCATCGTCTCGGCGATCGCCCGTGCGGCGCGGACGGCTGCACCGTCGCTGTCGTGCCGCCAGCGTGTGCCGTCCCAGGCGGCGTAGCCCTCGCCGATCACGTAGCGAAACTGGTGGGCTTCGCGGTCGACGAGCCGCAGCGCGTTGCCGTCGTCGTCGAGCGGCCGCCGATCGGTGTCGACCGTCGGATCCGTCGTCGAGGAGATCGTGTTCACGCACGCAGCCATCGGGAGTCTCGTCGAGCTGGGGGTAGCCGCACGGTCCGTCGCCGTTACGTCCGCAGGCGACGCAGACGGTCGTGGTCGTCATGCGGCCGCCTTGCCGGGAGGATCGCAGGGAACGAATCCAGTCGGGGTCTGCCGTACCCAGAACGGCGGCGGCGGGTTCTCGCCGGGGCGGAGCCCGTCCCGCCACAACGGCTCGAACAGGAAAGGACCGTCGGCCCGGCCGCGCGTGTGCAGGTAGAGCACGACGTCGTACCCGTGCGCGAGCACCTCGGCGGGGCTGCCGTCGTCGAGGTCTGCGATTGCGCGCGACGACTCCGGTCGGGATGAGCTGCTCGATCACCCAATCGCCCGTCGCGCCGCGGGTGTCGATGATGGCCGGGGCTTTGGCGCCGTTGTTGACGACGACGACGGCGTCAGCGGCGCGGCTTCGTGGACGAGGCTGTCGGCGGCGCGGGCCCCGCCTGCCCGTCGACAGGTGGTAACAGCGCGACGGCGCCTATGATCGATCGGAGCGCGGTCCGGGTTCGGTGGGCCTCGACAGTTCGCCTCCCCCGGGCCGCGCCCGACGCCTTCTAGACCGGGAACGCGCCGGCGAGCGCCTCCGCTCGTTCGCGAGTCGCGCTGGCCGAGATGTGCGCGTACACCGCCGAGGTGATCAGCGTCGACGAGTGGCCGAGGTGCTCGGACAGGACGGCGAGCGGGTGCCCCTGCTCGAGCCAGACCCGCGCGAACGTGTGCCTGAAGCTGTGGAACGTGCGCGCTTCGCCGTCGCTGTTCGCGCGGGGGATGCCGGCTCGTGCCATCGCCGGATACAGGGCGCGTCGCGCCGTCACCCGCGGCGTGATGTGCGTCGTCGTCGTGTCGGACGGCAGCACCAGTCCGTCGGTGGGACGGCCGAGTTCAGCCCACCACTGCGCCAGCATGGCGAAGACCTCCTCCGATGCCGGCACGGGCCGCGCCTTCCCCGACTTCGTGCGCGGCGTCTCTCGCCCACCCGTGAATTGGCGCCGCACGTAGATGATCCGGTCGCTCTCCTGCACGTCTGACCAGCGGAGCCCGGAGATCTCGCCGAGCCTCATGCCGGTCTTCAGCGACAGCAAGCAGGCGATCCGGTACACGCCCGCGTCTGCGAGTTCGGCGAACAAGCGCGCCAGCTCGTCGTCCTCGAAGTACGCCGCCTCGGCCCGGCGCGGCCGCGGCCGCTCGTTCTTCTTCAGCAGCTTGACTGGGTTCACCGTCGCGTAGTCGGGGATCGCCGCCTCGAGGCAAGTGCTCACGGCCCTCAAGTGCTTCGCCTGCGTCGTGGAGGTCAGCGGCCTCTGCTCCTTGTGGACGCGGGAGAACGTGAGGTTGTCAAGCAGTGCCCGCACGTCGTCGGCGCTCAATCGCCTCACCGTCTTGTGCCCGAACACCTCGACGGCCCGCCTCATCGTCTGCTCGTAGCAGTCTTTCGTGCCCGGCTGCACCGTCAGTCGTCGCAGCCAGATGTCGGACCAGGCCGCGAACGTGATGTTCTTCCCCGCGCCCAGCAGCGCCGCGTCTTCCTTGTCCTCGGCAACCTGGACGTGGGGCAACGTCTGCTCGGCGAGCTTGCGGTTGCGGCCGAGCTTCTTGCGGACCGGCTTCTTGTCGAGCCATGCCACGGAGTAGATCGTCGGAAGGCAGCTGCAGCCGGCGCTGTACTCCACCCCGTCCCGCTCCCACGTCAGCGGCTCGTCATTCTCCATGAACCTCGTCCAGCGGCTAGGTGGGGACTTCTCCGCCGCCGGCCTTCCGGTCGTGCTCAGCGCACATTCGCGGGTGTGGCGCAACTGCAGGCTCGCCATTGCTCGCCTCCCTGTGTAGTGGACCTCGACGGGGGCGAGCGTATCACATACGCACCTGATACGCACAGATGCCAAGTCGCGCAGGCTGATACGGTCAAGAATCGGCTTGAACAGGCGGTTCAGGCCGCGCGGAGAGAGCGACGGTTAGGGATCCTGTAGCCGTGGTCGTGACAGAGCGAGCCGGGATCATCCTCGGTGAAGGCGTCGCAGTAGCCCTTGCCGTAGGCGGCCCGCATGAACGCTGAGACGACCTCGAGGTTCCATTCGGTCACGTCGGCGGCCTCCCGCCAGAGGTCGGAGAGGCGGAGGTCGATGTCGAGCTCGAGAAGGTCGATGCGGCTTGGCTGGTCCATGCAGCCAGGGTACGAAAGGCGTCGGACGGCATCGGATTCCCCGCAAACGGGCACATTTTCCGCCGGGCTAGAGTGTCGCCATGGGGCGCATCCGCGTCGGCCTTCCCGGCGTTCCGGACCGCGAGGATCCAGGTCGGGCGGTCGAGAATCTGCTCGAACGGGGCTACGACGCCTGCGAGATCGACTTCGAGGGCTCGTTCTGGATGGACTACCCGTGGGCCGAGCGGTTCGGCGAGGCGGCCCGCGAGGCCGACGTCGCCCTCTCGATCCACGCGCCCCTCTTCGGCTTCATGGGCCACCTGGAGGCGAGCGGGCGCAAGTTCTCGTCCGCCGTCGGAGCGCTCGACCGGAGTGCGGGGATCGCCAAGGCGTGCGGCGCGGAGGTGGTCGTCTTCCATCCGGGCTTCCTGCTCGGTCGCAGCCGCGACGACGCGATCTCCTCGGTCGTCGAGCAGCTCGGGACGCTCCGCGAGCGCCTCGAGGCCAAGGAGCGGGCGGTGTCGTTCGGCGTCGAGGTGATGGGCCGCGTGCGCGACCTCGGCTCGCTCGACGACGTGCTCGAGATCTCGGAGCGCACCGGCTGGGTACGACCCGTGCTCGACTTCGCCCACATGCACGCGACGAGCGACGGCGCCTACCTCGAGGCGTCGCTCTTCGGCGAGGCTCTCGAGGCGGCAGACGCCGTGCTCGAGCCGGGCGCGCCCTTCCACATCCACTTCTCGGACATCGCGTACGCGAACCGGAACGAGAAGCACCACCTGCCCTACGGCGAGGGAACGCTCCGGGCCGAGCCCCTGCGGGAGGCGCTCGAGCGCTTCGAGCGCCCGGCGACGGTGATCTCCGAATCGCCCGACGAGATCTCGAGCCAGGCGATCAGGGCCATCCTGACGAGCGCCTGAGGTCAGCGGAGCGGGGCGGCCGACGGCTCGCCGAGCAGGTCGCGCAGCGTCTCGTCGATCTCGCGTGCCTCGTCCTCCCGATCCCGGGCGCGGAAGAAGGCGGCGAGGGCCTCGAGCGGGGCGATCCGATGACGGCGGTAACCGGTCGGCCGGACCACCTCGTGGGCCTCGCGCAGCAACTGCTCCGCCTCGCCGTCCCGCCCCTGGGCGGCGCGGACGAGGCCGAGGGCGAGTCGTGTCGTCGAGTCGGAGCTGACGTCCGCGCAGCCGACGGTCTCGCGCGCGTCGAGCGCAAGCCGCTCCGCCTCGTCGAGGTTGCCCTCCTCGAGCAGAACCTGCGCGAGGAGCCGCTGGCTCTCGACGAGCGTCCCGCGGTCCTCGAGGGGCTTGAGGGCGCGGATCGCGTCGCGCAGGAGGCTCTCGGCCCGCGCCAGGTCGCCTCTCTGCCACACGGCGATCCCGAGGTAGTTCATCGTTCGCGCCATCGTGAGCGCCGCCCCGCTCTCCGCGAAGATCGCCCGCGCCTGCTCGAGCGCCGACTCGGCCTCGTCGAGCCTCCCCTCCAGCAGGGCCTGGCGCCCGGCCGCGCGCAGCGTCCACCCCCGCGTCGTCGGGCTGGTGCTCCCGAGCGCCAGCTCCAGCGCACGCTCGAGCGGCTGCCGGGCCTTCTCCGGCTCGAGCCGCTGGTTGTAGATGTCGTTGAGCTCGAGGAGCACGCCGCTCTGGAGGTCGGAGCGCCCGATCCGCTCTGCAATCGCGAGCCGCTCGGTCGAGATGCGCTCCACCTCGTCCAGGTGTCCCTCCCACCAGCACGCGTTGCCGAGCACCTCGAGCGCGTCGAAGCGGCCCACGTCGTCACCGTCGTCGATCACGCGGAGCGCGCGGCCGGCGAGCTCGCGCGCGCAGTCGGTGTCGGCGTTCCGGTAGAGCGCGATCTGCGCCAGCATCGTCAGCGCGCGCCCTTCGATGCGGCCGTCGCCCACTTCGGCCGCCGCCTCGCTGACCTCGAGCATCTCGGTCGAGACGGTCGGGAGGTCGGTCATCCGCCACGCTGCCCGCGCGGCGAGGTAGCGGCGCTCGAGGGAATCCTCCAGCTCCATGGCGCGCACCAGCAGGCGCCGAGCGACCGCGTTCGCCTCTCGCGCGAGCGCCCTGCGGCCCGCCTGCTCGAGCGCCGCTGCCGCCTCCGCGGCGAGCTCGGGCGGCACGCTGCCCTGCAGCTCCTCCTCGAGCTCCGTGGCGTGGTCGAGGTGGTAGGCACGGATCTCGACGAGCTCGTCCGCCAGCGGGCGCGCGGCGAGCCACTCCGCCATCTGTCGGTGGAGGAGCGCGCGCGACGACTTCGGCAGGCCGGTATAGGCGACGTCGCGGATCAGCACGTGCTTGAACCGGTACGCCTCCTCGCCCCGGATCGTGGAGCGTTGCTCGCGGACGAGAAACTCGCGGTCGACGAGCTCCTGCAGCTCGCGCGCGACCGGATCGGAGTCCTCGCCGATGGCCTCGATCGCGCCCGACCAGAATGTGCGCCCGGCGACGGCGGCGCGGCGGAGCACCTTCCGCTCCTCCGGCGGCAGCCGGTCGATACGGGCGGAGATCATGGCCTTGACGGTGAGCGGGATGCCGGTCGGCTCCCCCCCGCCCTCGAGCAGCATCCGCACCGTCTCCTCGATGAAGAGCGGGTTTCCCTCCGTCGTGTCGAGCACGGTGGTGCGCTGCTCGTCCGAGAGCTCGAACGACTCGCCTGCGGCGAGCGCGTCGAGGAGCTCGGCGCTGTCCTCCCGCGGGAGCGCGTCCAGCTCGATCGACGTGGCGCGGACGTTGCCCCCTCCCCACGTCGGCCGCTCCGTCAGCAGGTCGGCGCGGGCGAGGCAGAGGATCAGCAGCGGGACGTCCTTGATCCCGCTCGCCAGATGCTCGACCAGGTCGAGCATCGGCTCCTCCGCCCAGTGGATGTCCTCGAACACGAGGACGAGCGGCTGCAGGTCGGCGAGCTCGGTCGCCCAGGTTTGCGCCGCCCACGCGATCTCCGACGCCGAGCGTTCCCCCCGACCGCGTCGAGCACGCCCGACGCAAGAGCGAGGAGCTCGCCCACGGCGGTGTCGCCGCAGCACAGGCGGAGCTTCTCGGTCGCCGCGTCGAGCGAGTCGTCGTCGGTGATCCCGGCGGCCACCTTCACCATCTCCGCGATGGCCCAGTACGTGACGCCCTCGCCGTACGGGAGGCAGCGGCCCGAGAGAATCGTGGCGCGCTCGACGCCGTCGATGAACTCGCGCGCGAGGCGCGACTTGCCGACCCCGGGGGCCCCGTAGACCGTCACGAGGTGGACGCGCGAGTCCCTGCGGGCGCGTGCAAACGTGTTGTGGAGAAGCTCGAGCTCTTCCTCGCGCCCGATGAAGGGGACCGAGACGGTCAGCCGCCTACCGACATCCTCCGCGACGGAGACGACCCTCCATGCCTCGACCCCATCCGGGAATCCCCGTGCAAGCTGCGCGCCGAGCGGCGCCGTGACGACGTTGTTACGGGTCAGCCGCTCGGCGTGCGGCCCGAGCAGGATCTCGCCCGGCTCGGCCGCCTGCTGCAACCGGGCCGCCGTGTTGATCGCCAGGCCGGTGGCGAACGTGGTCTCTTCCTCGTCCGAGACGATCTCGCCCGACTCGACCCCGATCCGGACCTGCAGGCCGAGCTCCTTGACCGCGTCGATCATCCCGAGCGCCGCGCGCACCGCCCGCTCGGGATCGTCCTCGTGCGCGACGGGCACGCCGAAGGCCGCCATCACAGCGTCGCCGGCGAACCGCTGCACCACACCGCCGTGCGCGACGATGCAGTGCTCGATCTGCCCGAAGAACCCGTTCAGCCGCGTGCGCACGACCTCCGGGTCGGCGCTCGCCACGAGCTCCGTCGAGCCCACCAGATCGACGAAAAGCACCGTTGTCAGCCGCCGTTCCATCTCTGCAGGATAGGCGTAGAGGCAGGACAGCCGAAGCGCGGCGGCGTCAAATACGATGGGGCCGTGCTCGAGCCGAGGATCTTCAAGGCCTACGACGTCCGCGGCCTCTACGGGACCGAGCTCGACGAGCAGGGTGCGTATGCGATCGGGCGGGCCTACGTCGAGCACTTCGAGCCTCGCGCGATCGCCGTGGGTCGTGATATGCGCGTCTCGGCGCCCACGATGGCAGCCGCGGTGATGGACGGCGCCGCCGACGGAGGCGCGGACGTGCGCGACCTCGGCCTCGTCGGCACGGAGATGGTCTACTTCGCCGTCGGCGAGCTCGGGCTCGAGGGCGGCATCTGCGTGACCGCCTCGCACAACCCGAAGGAGTACACGGGCATGAAGATCGTCCGCCGGGGAGCCCTCCCGGTGGGCGGCGACTCGGGACTCGACGACATCCGCCGCGGTGCGGAGGCGGGCTTCGGGCCGGTCTCCCGCCGGGGCGAGATCACACCGCTCGACGTGTGGCCGGGCTTCGTCGACAAGGTGCTGTCGTTCGTCGACGTCGACTCGATCGCGCCGCTCAAGATCGTCGTGGACGCGGCGAACGGGATGGCGGGCGCGATGCTCCCGCCGGTGCTCGAGCGCCTCTCGCAGGTGGACGTGACCCGGTGCTACTTCGACCCGGACGGCACCTTCCCGAATCACGAGCCGAACCCGCTGCTCGAGGAGAACCGCCGCTTCATCGTCTCGAAGACGCAGGAGGAGGGAGCCGACCTCGGGGTTGCGTTCGACGGGGACGCCGACCGGTGCTTCTTCGTCGACGACACCGGTGAGTTCGTGCCGGGAGACTTCGTGACGGCGCTCCTCGCCGAGGTCATGCTCGGCAAGAGCCCTGGCGGCACGGTGCTGTACGACCTGCGCGCGAGCTGGGCCGTCCCGCGGACGATCGCCGCGGCCGGCGGCACGGCGATGGTCAGCCGCGTCGGCCACGCGTTCATCAAGCACAGGATGCGGAAGGAGGGCGCGATCTTCGCAGGCGAGGTCTCGGCGCACTACTACTTCCGCGACTTCACGCAGGCGGACACCGGCGTCGTCCCGTTCCTGCTCATGCTCGAGCTCATCTCGAAGCGCGGCCAGAAGCTCTCCGAGATCCTGCGCCCGTTCCGGGAGCAGTACTTCATCACCGGCGAGATCAACACGCCCGTCGCAGACGTCCCGCTGAAGCTCCAGGAGATCAAGGAGCGCTACGCGGCCGAGGGCGGCCGCGTCACGCACGTCGACGGCATCTCCGTCGACTTCGACACCTGGCACTTCAACGTGCGCCCCTCGAACACCGAGCCGCTCCTGCGGCTCAATCTCGAGGCGCTGTCGGAGGCGGAGATGACCAGCCGCCGCGACGAGCTCGTGACGCTGATCCAGAGTTGAGCCCGCGTGATCGACCCGCTCGAGCTCGGCCGTCCCACCGACCGGCGGCCCCCGTTCCGCTACTCGGCGCTGACGCGGGTCTGGTTCTCGGACACGGACGCCCAGGGCGTCGTCTACTACGGCCGCTACCTGCCGTACTTCGACCACGCGCGCACGGAGTACCACCGCCACCTCGGCTCGCTCCGGGTCGAGGGCTGCGAGTTCGTCATGCGCGCCCTGGAGGTCGAGTACCACGCACCGGCGCGATTCGACGATCTCGTCGAGTGCTTCGTACGCGTCAGCCGGGTCGGGCGGACGAGTGTCACGTACGAGACGGCCGCCTTCCGGCTCCCCGACGACGAGCTGATGGTGACCGGCACGCAGACGGCGGTCCTGATCGACAAGGGGACCCGGCGCCCGGTGCCCGTGCCCGAGAGCGCGCTCGCGCGCGTGCGCGAGTTCGAGGGCCGGGACCTCCGCCGATGAGCATGGGCCTCGTCGCGACGGTGGACGGCATCCTCGAGTCGAGCAGGGAGGCCGACGACGTCCTCCGCAGGGTGGTCTCGGCGCTCGCGGCCGAGCCCGGGGTCTCCTGGGCGGGAGTCTTCTTCTACGACGACGGCTCGCTCGTGCTCGGGCCGGAGGCGGGCATGGCAGATCCCGACTCGCGGGTGGCGGCGCCGGTGTCGTACCGCGACTCCCGCGTGGGGGAGCTCGCCGTCGACGGCGAGCTGGAGCTGGCAGTGCTCGAGCAGGTGGCGGCACGGATCGCCACGCACGTCTTGCTCGGCTGGGACACCGGCGGCGAGACCTGGGAGCCGTGAGAGCGACTTGGAGGAGCCGTCGTCCGGTTCCGGAGCAGGCTGATACGGTCGGTCCATGGCCGACCCGTACTCCGTCCTGCGCATCGACGAGGTCGAGCCGATCTCGGTGGCGGGCGTCAACTGGAAGCCGATCCGCCGGACGCTCGGCATCGACGCCTTCGGCATCAACGCGTACACGGCGAACCCGGGCGACCACGTCGTCGAGGAGCACACCGAGGAGACGCTCGGGCACCAGGAGGCATACATCGTCATCGCGGGCCAGGCCACGTTCACGCTCGACGGCGAGGAGGTGGACGCCCCGCAGGGCACGGTGGTCTTCATCCGCGACCCGTCGGTGAGGCGCCACGCGGTCGCGGCCGAGCCGGGGACGACGGTCCTCGCGGTCGGCGGCGTGCCCGGCGTGCACAGCCCGTCCGCGTGGGAGTGGTATTTCGAGGCCGAGCGCTTTCGCGAGAGCGGCGACCACGATGCCGCGCTCGAGCTCCTCGCCGACGCGCAGGAGCGATTCCCGGACAACGCTGGGGTGCTCTACTCGATCGCGTGCTGGGAGGCGCTCGCCGGACACACCGACGATGCGATCGCCCACCTCCGGGCCGCGATCGAGCTCGATCCCAGAGCCGCCGGGTGGACCGAGGGCGACGCCGATCTCGACGCCATCCGCGGTCTTCCCGGGTCGCCGGTCTAGTTCGGCGTCACGCGGTAGGCGTCGAACACCGCGTCGAGGTGCCGCAGCGCCGACAGCAGCGAGCGCAGGTCGTCCACGTCGCCGAGCTCGGCGGTGTACCAGTTCTTCGCCATGCCGTCCTCGACCGTGCCGCCGTAGGCGACGATGTTCGCGCCGTGCTCCGCGAACGTCCGGGCGACGTCCTCGAGCAGCCGGGCGCGATCCCACGCCTCGACGGCGATCTGCACCCGGAAGCTCGCCTTGGCGCTCCCCTCCCACTCGACCGGCGTGAAGCGCTCCGGGTTCCGCATCAACGCCTTCACGTTGGGGCAGTCGGCCCGATGGATCGTGATCCCCCGGCCGAGCGAGATGTAGCCGCGGATCTCGTCCCCGGGGACGGGCGTGCAGCACTTCGCGAGGCGGATGAGAACGTCGTCCACGCCCTGCACGACGATCCCGAGGCTCTCGCCGGCCACGGTTCGCGCCTTCGGGGTCTTGAGCGTGATCGCCGGCTCCTCGGCGACCTGATCCGTCTTCAGCCGCTGGAGCACCTTGTTCACGACCTGGCCGGTGCCGAGCTTGCCCGAGCCGACGGCGAGGTAGAAGTCCTCCGCCTTCTTGAACCCGAGGTCGCGGATCACCTCGGCGAGCACCGCCGAGCCCTGAAGCTTGCGGTAGGGCAAATTCTGCGCCTTCAGGGCGTGGTCGAGCGCCTCACGGCCCTTCGCCTCGGTCTCGCCCTTCGTCTCCCGCTGGAACCACTGCCGGATCTTGTTGCGGGCGCGTGACGAGGCTGCGAGCGACATCCAGTCGCGCGACGGCCCGCGCCCGGACTTCGAGGTCAGGATCTCGACGAAGTCGCCGTTCTTCAGCTTGTAGTGCAGGGGCACGATCCTGGCGTTCACCTTCGCGCCGACGGTCTTGTGGCCGACGTCGGTGTGCACCGCGTACGCGAAGTCGATCGGCGTGGCGCCTGCCGGCAGCGTCTTCACCTCGCCCTTCGGGGTGAAGACGTAGACCTCGTCGTCGAAGAGGTCCGTGCGCAGCGTGCGCATGTACTCGGCGGCGTCCTGGTCGTCGCCCTGCCAGTCCATCAGGGTCTTGACCCACTGCACCCACTCGTCGTCGCCCTTCGCCGACCGCCCGCGCTTGTAGAGCCAGTGGGCGGCGACGCCGTACTCCGCCTCCTCGTGCATCTCGCGGGTCCGCACCTGGATCTCGAGCGGCGTCCCGTTCGGCCCGATCACGGTCGTGTGCAGGGAGCGGTACCGGTTCAGCTTCGGCATCGCGATGAAGTCCTTGAACCGGCCGGGCATCGGCTTCCAGAGCGCGTGGATGATCCCGAGGGCTGCGTAGCAGTCGCGGGTCCCCTCCTCGCCGCCGCGCTCGATCAGGACGCGCATCGCCGTGAGGTCGTAGATCTCGTTGAACTCACGGCCCTTCTTGGCCATCTTGTCGTAGATCGAGTAGAAGTGCTTCGCCCGGCCCGAGATGTCGGCCGGGATGTCCGCTTTCTCGAGGTCGCTCTGGAGGTCGATCGCCGCCCGCTCGACCTGGGCCTCGCGGTCGGCGCGGCGGTCCGCCACCATCGCCTTGATCTCCGCGTACTTGCGCGGATGCAGGATCTGGAACGAGAGGTCCTCGAGCTCCCACTTGACCGCGTGGATGCCGAGGCGGTGCGCGAGGGGCGCGTAGACCTCGAGGGTCTCCTTCGCCTTCTGCACCTGCTTCTGCTTGCCCAGATACTCGATCGTGCGCATGTTGTGGAGGCGGTCGGCGAGCTTGATCAGGATCACGCGCACGTCCTGTGCCATCGCCACGATCATCTTGCGATAGTTCTCCGCCTCCGCCTGCTCCCGGCTCTGGAAGCGGATCCTCGTCAGCTTCGTGACCCCTTCCACGAGCTGGGCGATGTCGGCCCCGAACGCGGCGCGCAGCTCGTCGGGCTCGGTCTCGGTGTCCTCGATCACGTCGTGCAGCAGCGCCGCCGCGATGGTCTGCTCGTCGAGGTGGAGCTGCGCGCAGATGAGCGCCACCCCGAGGGGATGGTTGACGAACGGCTCCCCGGAACGCCGGACTTGACCCGCGTGGGCCCGGTCGGCGCCCTCGTAGGCGCGACGGATCAGCTCCTTGTCCACGCCGGGGTTGTAGGCCTCGACGCTGGCGATCAGCTCCTCGACGAGGTCGTTGCGGTGTCGCTGGGCATCGACGACTGCCATCGTCCCAGTCTACTCGCGCCCTTTCGACGACAGGTTTGCGCGCCCGGATGCCGAAAGGACCTGGGTCATGGGTGCAGTTCGGAGATACATCGAGCGTCGGCGGGTGCTTCGGCTCCTCGCCGAGCTGGAGCGGTCGCTACCCGCGCCGCCACACCGGCCGCTATCCGCGCCGCGCTGAGAGAGCGCGCCCGCTCAGGCCGCCTGCGGCAGCGTCAGGGGAGCGCCGTGCTCCAGCAGCACCCGGAAGGTCGCCGATTCCAGCAGCTGCCGCTTGCCGGCGCCCTGGCCGATCTCGAGCTCGTCGAAGATCCGGCGCGCCTCGGGCGTCCAGGCCGTCTCCCCCGTCCGCCAGAGGTCCGCGAGCCAGGCCCGCAGCTCCTCGTAGGCGCCGGCGGTGTCGAAGACACGCCGCACGACGAGCTGGGGTGACACCGTGCCGTTCCAGCGGTTCTGCTTGAGCCGGAAGGCGACGTCGAAGCGGCCGTCCGTCTGCAGGCGGTCGAGCTGACCGCCGAAGCCGAACGCGATCGCGCTGCCCGCGTCCCTCCCCTGCTGACGGACGCGGAAGCGCAGGTGCTTGCCGTCGCCCACGGTCGAGGCGCCGATCGCCTCGCAGCCGGCCACGAGCAGGGTCACATCGGGGTTGCCGAGCCCGAAGGGCGCGAGCCGCTCCAGCTCACGGGCGAGGTCGAGCGTGAGCGCCGTCGCGGGAACGACCGCGTCGATCCGCGTTGCGGGGGCGAGATCCTCCTCGGCGATCTCGCTCTCTGCGTGGGCGGCGAACGCTGCGGCGAACGGCTCGAGCTGGTCGGGCCGGATCGTGAGGCCGGCGGCGGCCCGATGGCCGCCGAAGCGCTCGAGGTGCGCGGAGCACATCGTGAGCCCCGCGTGGAGGTCGTAGCTCGGCACCGATCTCCCGGATCCCTTCCAGCGGTCTCCCTCGCCGGCGATCAGGACGACGGGACGGCCGAAGCGCTCGACGAGCCGCGAGGCGACGATCCCGATCACGCCCTCGTGCCAGCCTTCGCCCCAGACGACATATGCACGCCGCCTGCGTCTCTCCGCGGGCCAGGTCTCGACGGCCGCGGCTGCCTCCCGCATGATCCGCTCCTCGACCGCCTGGCGGTCGCGGTTGAGCAGCTCGATCTCGTTTGCGAGCAGATCGGCCTCCCGCTCGTCCTCGGTCAGGACGAGGTGCAGGCCGACATCGGGACGCCCGAGGCGGCCTGCCGCGTTGAGCCGGGGTGCCAGCCGGAACGCGACCGCGGTGGCGTCGACCGTGGCCGGATCGACGCCGGCCACGCGCATCAGGGCGCGGAGCCCGGGCTTCTGCGTGCGCGCGAGCCCGCGCAGGCCCGTCGTCGCGAGAGCGCGGTTCTCGTCGACGAGCGGCACTACGTCGGCGATCGTCGCGAGCGCGACGAGATCGGCGTGACGCGTTACCGCAGGATGCTCGGGACCGAGGAGCGCCTGGGCGAGCTTCGCGACGACGCCGGTGCCGCACAGGTCGGGGAACGGATACTCGGAGGGCCTCGTCGCAATGATCGGGCACGCCGGCAGCTCCTCTCCCGGCCGGTGGTGGTCGGAGACGATCACGTCCACACCGAGCCGCCGGGCCTCGTCGACCTCGGCGGCCGCAGCGATGCCGCAGTCGACCGTGAGGATGAGCTGGACCCCGTCGGCGGCGAGCCGCTCGACCGTCGAGGCGGAGACGCCGTAACCCTCGTCGAAGCGGCTCGGAAGATGCCAGGTGACGTCGGCGCCGAGCTCCCGCAGCGTCAGGACGGCGAGAGCCGTCGCACAGATCCCGTCGACGTCGTAGTCGCCGTGCACGCAGATCCTCTCCCCGACCGCGACCGCGACGCGGAGCCGCTCGACGGCTGCGGCCATGTCACCGAGAAGCAGAGGGTCGTGCGCGATGCCTTCGGCATCGAGAAAGGCGCGGGCCTCCTCGGGATCGCCGAGCCCCCGGCGCACGAGCACCGTTGCGAGCGTCTCCGACACCTCGAGCGTGGTGCCAAGGGCGCGGACGTCGGCGAACGAGATCGGCTCGAGCTTCCAGGTGGCGACCATGGGGCCACCATAGGTCCCGCCCCGGACGGATCGGATTTCGCGACCCGCCTACCGGCGGGACTCGCGGATGACCTTCACCCAGAAGAGCACGATGCCGATCGTGACTCCGACGACGACGACCGCCACGGGAGCGAGGTAGGCCATCTGCTCGAGCGAGTACCTCGTCACCGCGGCACCCACCAGCCAGATGATGATGACGACGGCCGTCATGGGGATGGCGAGGCGCCAATTCACGCGGATGAGGGTAGCTTTCGTCCATGCCCCGGGACGAGCAGACCAACTACGCCTCCGGCGCCGACTACGTCCTCGAATTCCTCGGCTACCGGTTCTCGTTCGCAGCCGACGACTTTCGCGAGCGCGTCATGGGGGCCGCCGTCAAGCTCGACCTGATCGCCGAGAGCGACCTGGACGTGGATGAGACGCTCGACCTCGTCGAGCTTGCGGCCGACGGGCAGATCGCCGAGCCGCGGAGCTCGTTCGGGCAGTACCTCATGCGTCACTGGGAGCGCCTGTCGCTGAACGACGGCGAGTCGCTCGTGTACTGGCTGCGCAAGCTCGTCTTCCGCGGCGCCTACCTCGACCACCGGGTCAAGGCAGGTCTGCTCGAGGTCAGCTTCGACGACACGACGGGCGACTTCGGCTACGCGGAGCCTGAGGGCGGCCGGGCGCTGCTCGAGCTCGCACCCAACCCGAGCTGGCGCGCGCTCCAGTTCAAGCGCTAGCGAGCTCTACGCCAAACCGCCGCGCGCTCGAGGTCGTCCACAGCTCGGACATCAGAAGAGGCTCCCGTCGGGACGCACGGCCCCGATGTGCTCGCGCCCGAGCGCGGTGATCATCCGCCCGCGCGGCGTGCGCTGGAGGAACCCGAGCTGGAGCAGGTACGGCTCGTAGACGTCCTCGATCGTGTCCGTCTCCTCGCCGAGCGCGACCGAGAGCGTCGACAGCCCCACCGGCCCGCCCCCGAACTTGTCGGCCACCGCCGACAGCAGCTCCCGGTCGATGCGCTCGAGGCCGCGGCCGTCGACCTCGAGCAGGTCGAGCGCCTCCTGCGCCACCTCGTCGGTGATCTTGCCCGCGTGGCGCACCTCGGCGACGTCGCGCACGCGCCGAAGGATCCGATTCGCGATCCGCGGAGTTCCGCGGGAGCGGCGGGAGATCTCGTCCGCCGCGGCATCGTCGATCTCGACGCCGAGGATGCCGGCGGAGCGTCGCACGATCGTGCCGAGTTGCCCGGGCTCGTAGTACCCGAGCCTGAACGTCATCCCGAAGCGGTCGCGCAGCGGCGTCGTCAGGAGCCCCGACCGGGTCGTGGCGCCTATCAGCGTGAACGGCGGCAGATCGATCGTGAGCGTTCGGGCGGCGGCACCCTGCCCGAAGACGATGTCGAGGCGGAAGTCCTCGAGAGCCGGGTAGAGGATTTCCTCCGCGGCGCGGTTGAGGCGGTGGATCTCGTCGATGAAGAGCACGTCTCGAGCCTCGATCGCCGTGAGGATCGCGGCGATGTCCTTCTTCTCGAGCGCCGGCCCGGCGACGGTACGCAGGCCGACACCGAGCTCCGCGCGCACGATCTGGGCGAGGGTCGTCTTCCCGAGCCCGGGAGGGCCCGCGAGCAGCACGTGGTCGAGCGCCTCGCCCCGCGCTTTCGTCGCGTCGAGGGCGATCCCGAGCTGCTCCTTGATCCGCTCCTGCCCGACGAAGTCGTCGAGCCGGCGCGGGCGCAGCGAGCGCTCGATCTCCTCGTCCTCGGGGTCCAGCACCGCTGCCACGACGCTCTCGCTCACTCGTCCAGCCTAGACATTCACGCGGCGCGCAACGCGAGCCGCACCCGTTCCGCCGGGGGCAGCTCGGGATCGACGTCCGCCAGCCGCTGCTCCGCCTCGACCACGGAAAAGCCGAGCTCGACCAGTGCGTCGCGCGCGACGAGGTGGGTGGGGGTCTCGTCGGCGACGGCCACCACCGCCTCGTCACCAAACACGATCTTGTCCTTCAGCTCGAGGACGATCCGCTCGGCCGTCTTCTTGCCGATGCCGGGGATCGCTTGGAAGCGGGCGGAGTCGTCCAGGGCGATCGCGCGGCGAAGCTCAGAGGCAGGCGACCCGGAGACGACGGCCAGGGCGACCTTGGGACCGATCCCGCTGACCGTGAGGAGCTGCGTGAAGAGCCGTCGTTCCTCGGCGTCCGCGAAGCCGTAGAGCTGTAGCGCGTCCTCGCGCACGTGCAAGAAGGTCTCCACCGTCAGCTCTCCCCCGCCGTCGGCCCGCTTCAGCACGCCCGGCGTGGCGGCCACGAGGTAGCCGACGCCGTGCACGTCGAGGAGGAGGCCCTCGGCGCTGCGACCCGCCGGGGTACCACGGAGCCGCGCGATCACGACGCCATCCTGGCGAGCGGCGGCATCAGCGCATGACAGATCGCGACGGCGAGCGCATCGGCCTCGTGCGTCGTCTGGGGCACCGCGTCGAGCGCGAGCAGCATCTTCACCATCCGCTGCACCTGGCCCTTGTCGGCGTGGCCGTGACCGCAGATGGATTGCTTGACCCGCGTCGGCGCGTACTCGGTGCAGTCAACGCCCGCGGTGGCGGCGGCAACCATGGCGGCGCCCCGAGCCTGACCGACGGAGAGCGCGATGCGGGCGTCGGCTCCGACGTACGACTCCTCGAGGGCGACCGCGTCCGGCACGTGCAGCGCGATGAGCTCCCGAATCCCGTCGAAGATCACCCGCAGCCGGAGCTCCGGGCGCTCGCGAGCGCCTGTCGTCCAGCACCCGGACGCCAGGGCACTGACCCGCCCGTCGCTTTCTTGGACGATCCCGTACCCGCACGCAGCCGTCCCTGGGTCGATGCCGAGAACCCTCACGACGAAAGGGTAGGTGGCGCTGCGGACGACGTTTACGACACTGCGGCCTCGAGGACGGCCTCGGGGATGTCGAAGTTCGCGTACACGTCCTGGACGTCGTCGTTGTCCTCCAGGGCCTCCACGAGCCGGACGACCTTCTTCGCGGTCGAGTCGTCCTCGATCGCGACGGTCACCTTCGGCACCATCGAGAGCTCGGCAGACTCCACGGTGAAGCCGGCGGTCTCGATCGCCTGCCGCACCGACTGCAGCTGCTCCGGCGTGCTCGACACCTGGAACACGGACCCGTCCTGCTCGACGTCGTCCGCCCCGGCGTCGGCGACCGCGAGGAAGAGCTCTTCCTCGTCGACGGCGTCCGCGGGGACGAGCACGATCCCGCGCCGCTCGAACTGCCAGGCCACGGCTCCGGTGGCGCCCAGGTTGCCCCCGTGCTTCGTGAACAGGTGACGCACGTCGGCCGCCGTGCGGTTCCGGTTGTCGGTGAGCGCCTCGACGAGCACCGCGACGCCCTCGGGGCCGTAGCCCTCGTAGACGACGGTCTCGAACACGGCACCTTCGTTCCCCTCTCCGGAGCCTCGCGCGATCGCGCGGTCGATGTTGTCCTTTGGCATCGAGTAGGAGCGCGCCTTCTCGATCGCATTCGCGAGCGCGATGTTGGTGGCGGGGTCGGCTCCATTCTCCTTGGCCGCGACGAGGATCGAGCGCGACAGCTTGGTGAACAGCTTGCCGCGCTTGGCGTCGGCGGCGCCCTTCTTGTGCTTGATCGTCGACCACTTGCTATGCCCTGACACCGTGCTCCTCCCGGACGAGCTGTAGGAACCGTTCGTGCACCCGCGCGTCGTCGGTGAGCTCCGGATGGAACGACGCGACGAGGACCCGTCCCTCGCGCGCGAGCACCGGGTGCCCGTCGACCTCGGCGAGGATAGCGACCCCCGGCCCGGCCTCGGCAACCCACGGCGCACGGATGAAGACCGCAGTGAACGGCTCGTCCTCCCCCTCGATCCAGAGCGGCGCCTCGAAGCTCGCCACCTGGCGTCCGAACGCGTTCCGCTCGACCACGAGGTCGATCAGCCCGAGCCGCTCGCGGTCGAGGACGATCATCCCGGCGCAGGTGCCGAAGATGGGCGCCGGAAAGCCGCGGATCGCCTCGTCGAGCCCGTACAGCCCCATCAGGCGCATCATCGCCGTCGACTCGCCGCCCGGGATGACGAGCCCGTCGAGGCCGTCGAGTTGCTCCGGCAGGCGCACCTCGACGATCTCCGCCCCGAGCCGGCGCAGCACCGCCGCGTGCTCGCGGAACGCTCCCTGCAACGCCAGAACGCCGATCCTCATGTGCTCCTCATATAACGCGGTTCGCGAAGCGAACCGCGTTACCAACCGCGGACTTCGAGCCGCTCGGCGTCCGTGAGCGAGGCGGACGAGATGCCCACCATCGGCTCGCCGAGCCCCGTCGAGACCTCGGCCAGGATCTTCGCGTCCTGGTAGTGGGTCGTCGCCTCGACGATCGCCTTCGCCCGCAGGTCCGGGTCGCCCGACTTGAAGATGCCGGAGCCGACGAAGACACCGTCCGCCCCGAGCTGCATGCAGAGCGACGCGTCCGCCGGCGTGGCGATGCCGCCCGCGGTGAACGTCACGACCGGCAGGCGGCCGTTCTCGGCCACCCAGCGGACGAGCTCGTAGGGCGCCTGCAGGTTCTTCGCCTCCGTGTACAGCTCGTCCGTGCGCAGCGACTGCAGCCGCCGGATACCCCCGAACACCGCCCGCATGTGCGTGACCGCGTTGACGACGTCGCCGGTGCCCGCCTCGCCCTTCGTGCGGATCATC
Organism: uncultured Thermoleophilia bacterium; assembly: GCA_963736945.1. Lineage (GTDB taxonomy): Bacteria > Actinomycetota > Thermoleophilia > Gaiellales > Gaiellaceae > Gaiella. Next base: position 99 of record CAVTQW010000022.1, on the reverse strand, counting down.
GCCGCCCCCTCGCCAATGCGCCGCAGTGCCTCGCCGAGGTTGGTGGCGCCGCAGACAAACGGGATCGTGAAGGCCCACTTGTCAACGTGATGCTCGATG
>CAVTQW010000021.1:0-34886 GCA_963736945.1 uncultured Thermoleophilia bacterium | reverse complement strand
GTCGTAGGTTCCCCAGAGCTGCCGCAGGGCGCCGCAGAGCTCGCCGACCGTGCAGCCCGTACGCAGCGCCTCGCGCAGCGGGGGCAGGAGGTTGCCCGTGCCGGCCGCTGTCTCGCGGACGGCGGTAAGCGCGGCCGCGGCCTCCTCGGCGTTGCGCTCGGCACGCACGCGGGCGGTGCGCTCGCGCTGCCGCTGCTCGCCTGCGGGATCGACCCGGTGGAGCTCGACGTGCGCGTCCGACGCCTGGGTGAACTCGTTGACCCCGACGACGAGTCGGCTGCCGGACTCGACGCCACTCTGGAACCGGAAGGCCGACTCCTCGATCTCGCCCTGGACGAAGCCGGCCTCGATCGCCGCGACCGCGCCGCCCAGCTCGTCGACGCGTTCGATCAGCTCCCGGGCGCGGTCCTCCAGCTCGGTCGTCAGGGCCTCGATGTAGTACGAGCCTCCGAGCGGGTCGGCGGTGTCGGTCGTGCCCGCCTCGTGCATGAGGATCTGCTGCGTGCGCAGGGCGATCGTGGCGGCATGCTCGCTCGGCAGGGCGAGGGCCTCGTCGAAGCTGTTCGTGTGCAGCGACTGCGCGCCGCCGCAGACGGCCGAGAGCGCCTGGATCGCGACGCGCACCACGTTGTTCTCCGGCTGCTGTGCCGTCAACGTGGAGCCGCCCGTCTGCGCGTGGAAGCGGAGCGCCTGCGCCTTCGAGCTCGTGGCCCCGAAGCGATCCCGCATGATCTGCGCCCAGAGCGTCCGGGCGGCACGGAACTTCGCGACCTCCTGGAAGAAGTCGTTGTGCGCGTTGAAGAAGAACGAGAGCCGGGCGCCGAACGCGTCGGGGGAGAGGCCCGCCGCCACGGCCGCCTCGCAGTACGCGATCCCGTTCGCGAGCGTGAACGCGAGCTCCTGCGCGGCCGTCGAGCCGGCCTCGCGGATGTGGTAGCCGGAGATCGAGATCGTGTTCCAGAGCGGGATCCGCTCCTCGCAGTAGGCGAACAGGTCGGTCGTGAGCCGCATCGACGGCCGCGGCGGGAAGATGTAGTTCCCGCGCGCGACGTACTCCTTGAGGATGTCGTTCTGCACGGTCCCGCGGAGCGCGGAGCCGGGAACGCCCTGTTCCTCGGCGACCAGCTCGTAGAGGAGCAGGAGCAGCGAGGCAGGCGCATTGATCGTCATCGACGTCGAGACCTTGTCGAGCGGGATGCCGTCGAGCAGGAGCTTCATGTCCGCGATCGAGTCGATCGCGACTCCCGTGCGGCCGACCTCACCCTCGGCGACTGCGTCGTCGGAGTCGTACCCGAGCTGCGTCGGCAGGTCGAAGGCGATCGAGAGGCCCGTCTGCCCCCGGGCGAGCAGGTAGCGGTAGCGTTCGTTCGACTCCTCGGCGGACGCGAAGCCCGCGTACTGCCTCATCGTCCACGGACGGCCGCGGTACATGTCCGTGTAGGGCCCCCGGGTGAAGGGAAAGACGCCCGGCGGCTCACGCTCGGCGGCCGGGGCATCGGCGGCGCGGTAGAGCGGCTTGACCCCGATCTCGGTCATACCACGATCCTATGCGTCCCGGGCGCCCGGCTTCAGCGGGGCGCGGGAGGCTAGAGGACGCCGCCCGCGCGCTCGATCGCATCGAGCGCGATCCGGCGACCCGAGTCGATGTGCGTGCGGATCGCGGCCTCCGCCGCCGCGGCGTCGCCGGCCTCGAACGCATCGACGATCGCTCGGTGCTCGCGCGCGAGATACTCGCCGCCCTCCAGCCTGCCGCCGCGGATCACCTGCATCATCAGGTTCACCGAGAGCTCCCGGTAGACGTGGGACAGCATGCGGTTGCCAGCGAGATCGATCTGGAACTCGTGGAAGGCCGCGTTCGCCTGGTCCCACTCCTCCTGGGAGATGGCCTCCTCGGACTCCTCCATCAGCGTGCGGAAGCGCTCGAGCCTGGCGCGCTCGACCGACCCCACGGCCCGCTCGGCGGCGTGAAGCTCGAGCGCGAGGCGCACGTCGTAGCCATCCCCGACGGTGGACGGCGTGACCGGGGTGACGTAGTAGCCGCGGCGCGCCTTCACGGAGAGGAGGCCCTCGGAGACGAGACGTGTGAGCGCGTGGTGCACGGGGCTCCGCGAGACGCCCAGCTCCGTCGCGAGCTCGTGCAGGCTCAGCTTCGCCCCCGGCCCCGGGTCGCGACGCAGGACGCGTTGCCTGAGCGTTTCGTACACCTGCTCGTTGAGGTTGACGCGCGGGAGGGCGGTCGCCATGGTCAGATGTAACATGACAGCCCCCGCGGTCTGCAAGCCCCGGGCTACGCTGCTGCGGATGAGGATCGACGTGCGCCTGTTCGCCGGGCTGCGCGAGCTCGCAGGAGCCCGCGCGGTCGAGATCGACCTGCCCGAGGGCGCGACCGCAGGCGACGTCTGGCCTGCGCTCGCCCTCGGCAACGAGCCGCCGGGCCTCCTCATCGCCGTCAACAGGAGCTACGCCCCGCGCGAGAGCGCCCTTGCCGCAGGCGACGAGGTGGCGCTGATCCCGCCTGTCTCCGGCGGCTCCTTCCGACTCTCCGAGGAGCCGCTCTCGCTCGACGAGGTTGTGCGGGAGGTCGCCTCCGACGACGCGGGTGGCATCGCCACCTTCACGGGGACGACCCGCGCGCATTCCCGCGGCCGGGAGGTCGTCCGCCTCGAGTACGAGGCCTACGAAGGGATGGCCGAGGCCGAGATGAAGCGGATCGCGGCCGACCTGCAGGAGCGGCACTCGCTGCTCGGCGTCGCCATCCACCATCGTGTCGGTGTCGTGGAAATCGGGGAGAAGAGCGTCGTCATCGCCGTCTCCTCCCGCCACCGGGCCGACGCGCTCGCGGCCTGCGCGGAGGCGATCGACACCCTCAAGGGCACGGTGCCGCTCTGGAAGAAGGAGATCTACGTGGGCGGCGAGGAATGGATCGGCCAGGGCTCGTGAGCGAGCTGCCGCCCCCGGTGCCGGACGAGCTGCCGCCGAGGCCCCGCCGACACGGCGGCTGGGGCCGGATCCTGGCCCCGATCTTCGTAGCGGGAACCGTGCTCCTCAAGATCGCCGGCTCGCTCAAGTTCCTCGGCATCTTCGTCGCTCTCGGCGGCTACGCCTTGATCTGGGGGTGGAGGTTCGCGCTCGGGTTCATCCTTCTCATCCTCGTGCACGAGCTCGGTCACTACGTCGAGGCGCGACGCCAGGGACTGAAGCCGCAGCTCCCGGTCTTCATCCCGTTCCTCGGCGCGTACGTCGCTCTGCGCGACCAGCCGTTCGACCCGTGGCGCAACGCGCTCGTCTCCGCGGCCGGGCCGTTCGCGGGGGGCATCGCGGCGCTCGCCTGCCTCGTCTACGGGAACGCGATCGACTCCAACCTCCTGCGCGCGCTCGGCTACAGCGGCTTCCTGCTCAACCTCTTCAACCTGATCCCGATCGGGTTCCTCGACGGCGGCCATATTCTCCGTTCCTGGCGCGTCCTGCGCGCGGGCGGCGGCCGTGCCAACCCGGCGGAGGCGCGGCGGCTTTCGGGGGTCGTCGCCGTCTACTCGATCGCTCTCGCCGTCGCGCTCGCGCTCGGCATGTTCTCCGCGCACGTTCCGCAGGACCGGCTTTGACAGCGACGCTGGCCGACCGCCGGCTGCTGCGCCGGCGCGACGCGGAGATACCTTCCGATGTCGCGTTCATCGCGGCCGAGTTCCTCGCGGGGTTCCAGAAGGTCGACGAGATCGGCCGGGCCGCAGTCTCCTTCTTCGGCTCCGCGCGCGTGGCGGAGGAGACGCCACCCTATCGCCGCGCTCGGGAGACCGCGGCCCTCTTCGCCGAGGCGGGCTTCGCCGTCGTCACCGGCGGCGGCCCCGGGGTGATGGAGGCCGCGAACCGCGGCTGCAAGGAGGCGGGTGGGGTCTCGGTCGGCTTCAACATCCAGCTCCCGCACGAGCAGGGCGTCAACCCGTACTGCGACGTCTTCCTCACGTTCAAGCACTTCTACGCCCGCAAGGTCATGTTCGTGAAGGCCGCGGAGGGATTCGTGATCTTCCCGGGCGGCTTCGGGACCCTCGACGAGCTCTTCGAGGCCCTCACCCTGATCCAGACCGGCAAGATCGGCAGCTTCCCGGTCGTCCTCTTCGACAGCGAGTACTGGCGGCCGATGCTCGACTGGATCCGGAGCCACGTGCTCGAGCTGGGGCTGATCTCCCCGGCCGATCTCGAGCTCCTCCGCGTCACGGACAATCCCGCCGAGGTCGTGGACTTCGTCGTGTCGCACTACGACGCCCGGCTCGCCGAGGGGTCAGCGTGATCGACGCGGCCGTGGCCGCGATCCGCGAGCGCACGGCTCTCGAACCAACCGTCGGAGTCGTCCTCGGCTCGGGCCTGGGAGGGCTCGCCGACCGGATCGAGGACGGGCTCGTGATCCCCTACGGCGACATCCCCGGCTGGCCGGCCTCGACGGCGCTCGGTCATGCGGGCACGCTCGTGCTGGGATTGTTCGCCGGGGTGCCGGTGGCGGTGATGAAGGGCCGCGCGCACCTCTACGAGGGGCACCCGGCCGACCGCGTCGTGTTCGGCGTGCGAGTCCTCGGCCGGCTCGGCGCCGAGGTCCTCGTCGTCACGAATGCCTGCGGCGGCGTTCGCGAGGATCTCTCCCCGGGAGACCTCGTGCTCGTGTCGGATCACCTCAACCTGCAGGGCACCTCACCGCTCGTGGGGCCGAACGACGATGCGCTGGGGCCGCGCTTTCCGGACATGAGCGACGCCTACGACCCAGCCCTTCGTGCGGTCGCGCACGAGGCGGCCGAGCGGCTCGGTCAGTCGCTCTCCGAGGGCGTCTACGCGGCCTGGCTCGGGCCTGCCTTCGAGACGCCGGCCGAGATCCGCATGATCCGCGTGCTCGGCGGCGACCTCGTGGGCATGTCGACCGTGCCCGAGGTGCTGGCGGCGCGGCACATGGGCCTCCGCTGCCTTGCCATCTCGTGCGTGACGAACATGGCGGCCGGGATCCTGCCCGAGCCCATCGACGCGGAGCACGTGCTCGTCGTGGGCGGGCAGGCCCAGGAGCGGCTGACCGCCCTCCTGGCCGAGATCCTGCCACGGATGTAGGCGCGTGCGGTGAGGTGAGCGGCGGGGCAGTGCGCGGCCCGTGGGCGCGGCAGGATCCTGCATCCGAGGCGCCTACACTTCGGGCATGGCGCCGTCCCTCCGCTCGCTGCCCTCTGTCGATCGCGTGCTGACGGATCCGCGCCTTGCCGGCGTCCCCCGCGCGGAGGCACTCGCTGCCGCGCGCACCGCTCTCGAGCGCGCCCGCGAGGAGATCCGCGCCGGCCGCGATCCCGGCGACCCGGTGGCGCTGACGCTGGCGGAGATCGCGACGGCGACACGACCGTCGCTCCGGCGCGTCCTCAACGCGACCGGCGTGCTCATCCACACGAACCTCGGCCGGGCGCCGCTCGCGCAGCCCGCACTCGACCGCGTCGCCGAGGTGGGAGGCAGCTACAGCAACCTCGAGTACGACCTCGAGCAGGGCGTTCGAGGATCGAGGCAGGATCATCTCGCCGCGCTGCTCGGCCGGATCACCGGTGCCGAGGCGACGCTCGTTGTCAACAACAACGCCGCGGCCGTGATGCTCGCCCTCGCGGCGCTCGCGGAAGGGCGCGACGTGCTGGTCTCCCGCGGCGAGTTGATCGAGATCGGCGACGGCTTCCGGATCCCGGAGGTGCTGGCCCGTTCGGGCGCGCGGCTCGTCGAGGTCGGCGCCACGAACCGCACGCGCATCGCCGACTACGAGCGCGCGCTCGCCCCGGAGACGGCCCTGATCCTGCGCGTGCACCAGTCGAACTTTCGCGTCGTCGGGTTCACCGAGCAGCCGGCGCTCTCGCAACTCGCAGACCTTGCGCACTCCGCCGGCCTGCCGCTCGTCGACGACCTCGGCTCGGGTGCGCTTTTCCCGATCGGCGACGAGCCGACGTCCGCTGAGAGCCTCGCGGCCGGCGCCGACATCGTCTGCTTCTCGGGCGACAAGCTTCTCGGCGGGCCGCAGGCAGGGATCCTCGCGGGGCGGGCCGAGCTGATCGAACGGATGCGGCGGCACCCGCTGCAGCGGGCGCTGCGGGCCGACAAGCTGACGCTCGCGGCGCTCGAGGGGACCCTCGCGATCGCCCTCGACCCGGATCGCGCCCGGGCGGAGATCCCCGTGCTCGCCATGCTGGCCGAGCCGGTCGAGGCGGTGCGGGCGCGCGCCGAACGGCTCGCCGCCACGGTCGGCGGTGAGGTCGAGGACACGGTCGCGCGCGTCGGCGGCGGCGCCCTCCCGCTGGCAGAGCTCCCGAGCTACGCCTGCGCGGTCGAGGAGAAGCTGTTCGACCGGCTCCGCCTCGGCGAGCCGCCGGTCGTGGGGATCGTGCGCGACGGCCGGCTCCTGCTCGACGTCCGCGCGCTCGCCGCTGCCGAGGTGGATGAGGTGGCGGACGCCGTCGTCGCTGCTCGGGCCGCAGCGCGCGCCGAGCACTAGTGACGGACAGTCACAAAGGGACGCCGTGGCGCTGACTGTCGGCACGGCGGGGCACATCGACCACGGCAAGACGTGGCTCGTCCGGGCGTTGACCGGCAAGGACACGGACCGGCTCCCCGAGGAGCAGCGACGCGGGATCTCGATCGACCTCGGCTACGCGCCGCTCGAGCTGGCGGATGGGCGCCGCCTGTCGCTCGTCGACGTGCCCGGCCACGAGCGCTTCGTGCGCGCGATGGTCGCCGGCGCCACGGGGATCGACCTCTTCCTGCTCGTCATCGACGCTGCCGAGGGCGCCCGTCCGCAGACCCTCGAGCACCTGGCGATCCTGCGCCTCCTCGGCGTGGAGCGCGGCGTCGTCGCGGTAACGAAGTCCGATCTCGTCGACGCGGAGACGCTCGAGATCGCGGTGGAGGAGGCGCGGGAGCTCGTGCCCGGCGCCGAGGTGGTGGCCGTCAGCGCGAAGACAGGGGCGGGGCTCGAGGAGCTTCGGGCCGCGCTCGCCAGGGTCGCCGACGCCGTGACGCCGCGCGACGCCCGCGGCCCGGCGCGGCTGTTCGTCGACCGCGTCTTCACCCTTCGCGGCATCGGCACCGTCGTCACGGGGACGCTGTGGTCGGGCACGATCGGCGAAGGCGACACGCTGCAAGTCGCCGCGCGCGGAGACGACGTGCGGGTGCGGACCGTGCAGGTGCACGACACCGCCGTCCCCAGCGCGTCCGCGGGCGCGCGCGTCGCGCTCGGGCTGCCTGGCGTCGAGCGGCGCGAGCTGCGGAGGGGCGATGCGCTGATCACCCCGGGTGCCTTCCCCATCTCGTACCGGCTGGACGTGGAGCTCGAGGAGCTGACGCCGATCGAAGGTGGCGCGGCCGTCTCCGTGCATCATGGGACATCTCGTGTCTCCGCCCGGGTGGCGAGGGTGGGTGAGCGCACGGCCCAGCTACGGCTCGCGGAGCCCGTTGTCGCGGTCCGGGGGGACCGCGTCGTCCTCCGCGGCGAGACCACGCTCGGCGGTGCGATCGTCCTCGACCCGGCGCCGCCCCGGAGGCTCGACGAGCAGCGCCTCGGGCTCCTGGAGCGGGGCGACCCGGCGTCGATCGTGGCGGCGACTGTCGATGCACCCGTCGCCGTCGAAGCGCTCGCCGCACGTGGGCTGCTGACCGAGGCGGAGCTTGACGAGGGCCTGGGCGCGGTGCTGCAGGCGGGAGGCTGGGCGTTCTCCCAACGCTGGCTCGATGAGACGCAGGGCTCCGTCGTCGAACGTCTGCGACGGCGGGCGCAGGAGTCTCCCCTCGAGCCCGGGCTCGCGGTGGCCGAGCTTCTGCCGCCGGAGCCATGGGCGCCGGCCATCCTGCCGCTCCTGCCGGTCGAGCGGCGGGGCGGCATCGCCTACCTTCCCGGGATCGCTGCGTCGCTCGGAGCGCGTGCCGAGGCGGCCGAGGCCCTCCAGCGCGAGCTCGACGCTGCGGGGCCGGCGGCGGTGAAGCTGGAAGACGCCGAGCTGGCGCGCTACCTCGAGGGCGAGGAGAGCCTGGTGCGGCTCGGAGACGGCTTCGTCGTCTCGGCCGCGACGTACCTGCGCGCGCGCGAGCTCGTCGTCGAGGAGTGCCGCACCGCGGGCGAGATCACCCTGGCCCGGTTCCGCGACCTCGCGGGCGTCGGCCGGCGCGACGCCCAGCTTCTCCTCGAGCGTCTCGACCAGGACGGCCTGACGCGGAGGATCGGCGACCGCCGCGTGCTGCGGCGGGCCGGGCGCGAGTCGTAGCTCAGCCGCGTTCGTCCCACTCGGGCTCGTCCTCGATCCCGACACCGTCGGCGATGGCCCGGTACATCTCCATCGACCGCTCCATGACAGCCGGGTTCGGGCTCATCGCCTTGACGATGTTGAAGACCCTGCCGGCGCGCTCGATCGCGGCGTCGTACTGCTCCGCGAGGAGCCCGTCTGCGTCCTCCGGCTCGATCAGGCGGATGTGCGGCATCGCGCGATCGTAGCGGGGGCTGTCCGTCGTCGGCAGCCGGCGTCAGAAGGTCGCACCCGAGCGAAGCGCCTCGTCCAGGGCGTCGGCAGCGGAATACCTTCACCTCGCCGGGCATCACGATCCTGAAGACCTTGATCGCGTCCGCGATGAGGCAGCGGTTCTCCGAGGACACGGGCCCCGCCGGTAGCCTCCTTCGCGGAGCGGCACGGGCCCGGTGGCCCAGCAGGTCTTCAAAACCTGTGCGGTGTGGTAGCCCCACGCTCGGTCGGTTCGACTCCGGCGCCGCTCCGTTAGGCCGTTTCTGGCGTGTTCACGCGGATCGCGGCCGACACACGCCCTCGCTCGGCCGAGCTTGATCGTCCGCTCAAGTCCGCTCAAGACCGCTGGAGAGCGGTGAAAACTATCGCACGACTATCGCGCACATCGGACACGCCGGCGGAAGTGTCTCTCGAGGGAGCGGCCCGCAGGTCGACCCGCAAGCTCAGCCGACGAAGATTGGCTGACCCGCACCGATGAGTGGGTGTGCGGGAACGGTCTGCGTGACGACACGGCCAGTGCCGAGCACGACGACCGCGGCCTTCTGATTCGTGCCGAAGAAGGTGACGAGCGCGCGCGGCCCGATCACGAAGACGTTGCCGACAGAACGACCTCGGAACAGCTCTATCGCGTCACCCGAAGGGCGGAGGATTCGCAGGCCCGTGCCGCGTGCGCCGTGGGTGAACACCATGCCGCCGCCGACTCTGAACCAGCTTGTTGGCTGAGCCAACGCACGGCTCGACCAGTCGCTCGGGTTCACGAGCTGAAGCGTCGTGGAGCCAGTCACCCCGAGCTGGTAGCCAGAGACGACGACCCGCCCATCGGGGAGCGTCGCCGCCGTCCGCACGGAACCCTCAGCCTGCTTCGCGGCCGCCGCGATCATGCGCACAGGTGGGTACCGGACAGAGAGCGTGCGAAGGCTGACCACGGCCGTTGACTCGTCGGCTCCGAACACGAATGCTCGCAGCCCAGACGGGGCGAGCGCGAGGCCCGGTCGCTGAACGATCGTGTGACGGTCGGATCCTGTGCCGATAGAGGTCGTACCGATGCTGATTCGGTTGAGCTGTACCGTCCTCACGCGCGGCGTCTGGTCGACAACGGCGACGGTCGCCGGGCCAATAGCGCCAGGACGCGCCAGCAGCAGCAGCACGCTGCTTGCCGTCCGCTCACCCAACACGACCGTGCCGGGGAACTCGACTTGAGAAACGACCGTCCGCTCGTGAGGATCGACGGCGTAGACCGTGGTCGAGTCCGACCCGGAAACGATCGCCAACACGCGGCCATGTACCCACGCTGTCGCAGTCACGCGTCGCTGCTCGCCGGGCAAGCTCATCGTGCCCTCGATCTGGCTGCTGGCCAGATTCACGAAGCGGAGTGCAGTAGACCCGCCCTGGGTCAGCGCCGGCCCCGAGGGCGCCGCGACGAAACGCGAGCGATCGGGACTGATGCTCCAGGCTTGCGCAAACCGGCCCAGGCGGATCGACGGCCCGGCGGCAACGAGTCGAACCGGGTCGTAAGGCACAAGCAGATTCGCGTTGGCGCCATAGCGAAGCGCATAGAAGTGATCGCCCTTGCCACCCGCTGGTGACGCGGCAACGAGAGCAAGCAGCACTACCACGAGTGCTAGCGGCCTGACCACGATCCGCACAATGATATTCCGCTTCGGACGTCGCGACTCGTTCCTGCTTCGCAACGAAGGCGACGATCGCACCAGGCCGCAGAACGCGGCGAACACCACCACTCCCAAACCTGTGCGGTGTGGCAGCCCCACGCTCGGTCGCTTCGACTCCGGCGCGCCGTTTCCGGCGTGTGCACCGGGATCGCGGCGGGATTTGGCTCAAACACAGGGTTCCCCATCTCAAGACAGCCACCATCCGGCCTACTTCGTGCGGAACTCGGGCGCTGCAAGCAGTGCCCTTTGCTGCGCTGCGGTGGCCCGGAACCCAGGACAGCTCGGTGATTGGGTCAGAGTGACGAAAGCCTCACACGCGCGCTTTCGCCCTTGCGGCGCTTCACTGGTCGCGGCGGAGGCGCTGTCTCCAGATACGACGCGTTTCTCTCCTACAGCCACGCCGCTGACGATCGGCTCGCGCCGGCGATCCAGTCCGCTTGCAGCGGTTGGCGAAGCCCTTCTATCGGCGGCGCGCCCTCAACGTCTTTCCGGACAAGACGGGTCTGGCGGCAGGTCCCGCCCTCTGGCGAACGATCGAGGCGGCCCTTGAACGCTCCGGTCATTTCATCCTCCTCGCCTCGCCCGAGTCGGCGCACTCGGAGTGGGTTGAGAAGGAAGAGGGATGGTGGCTCCGACATCGCGGCCCAACAGGGACGGCCGCGACCATCTTCGCGGTGCTCGCGCTCGTCGCTTGGCACGAGCGCGGCGTAGCCGTGGACAAACCAAGCAGGCCGTCGCAAGCGAGTCAAGTCGAGCGGAACGCGGACATCGCGGCCACGCGGCAACGTCTGGCCGAGCAGCGTCTGAAGCAACTCTGCGACGCATGGAACGTTGCCGTCGCCTACGTCGTGAAGAACGTTGACCCAGGGGCTATCTACGACATCAAAGCCGAGCTCTATTCGGTCTTCCCGTTCGACGATAACTGCCCGTGACGGCAAGGCGGTTCCCGCAGGTATCGCTCAGCGGCGGTGCCGGCCGCGATCTGCCAGTTCCCACCCGCTGCAAGGTCTCCGGGCGAGGGACTCAGCCAGTTCGACAGAACCGCACCGGACAGGCCTTCACCCCGACGAGCAGAACGAAACTCGCATGGCCGAGAATCCTCCGCCCGTTGATGGGCGAGGTGCGTCGATTGCGAGTACAAGCGTCGATCGGTTCGCGCTGATCCCGACGAGCTTCTGACGATCGCACAGGCTCTGCGTGTCGCGTTCGTGCCACGGCGCAACTGCGTCGCCATCGGCGCTCCAACGGGTTCGCTTTCGTCGCTCTGTCCTGATAGACCTGTGCTTCTCGCTCGGTCAACGGTTGTCGAGCAGACGGATAGGGGTTGAGCTCCTTGCGGATGCGTAAAGGCCCGGCTCGCCACCCAGACGGCGTCGTCCCCGCCTCGGGGAACGACGCGGACGGACTGCCCGAGTCAGGGGCCGGCGCCGATAGGGCGGGTGCGTTTATCTCGTATGCGCGCACGGACACCGTCTTCGTCCGCGAGCTGTACGCGTTCCTGCGCGATGCCGGCCGGGAGGTCTGGGTGGACTGGGAGGACATCCCGCCGGCATCGGAGTTCGAGCAGGACATCTACGCCGGCATCGACGAGGCCGAGAGCGTTGTCTTCGTCGTCAGTCCCAGCTCGCTCGCCTCCGAGTTCTGCGGCAAGGAGTTCCAGCACGCGCTGAAGCAGGGCAAGCGGATCGTGCCGATCGCCTGCGAGTCGACCGACGAGAACGACGCCCCCGAGGGTCTGCGTCAGTTGAACTGGATCTGGTGCCGGGACGGCGACGACCGCGAGGCCGCCTTCGCCAAGCTCACGGCCGCGCTCGACACCGACCTGGAGTGGGCGCGGGCGCACACGCGGCTGCTGCGCCTCGCGGTCGACTGGGAGGCCAGCCCCGGCAGCCCGCTCCTGAAGGGTCTCGATCTGAAGCAGTCAGAGGCGAAGCTGGCGGAGAACGAGGCCAAGGAGCCGAAGCCGACCGAGCTTCAGCAGCGGTACGTTCGTGCGAGCCGAGCCGCCGCGTCGAGGCGCCAGCGGATCACCCTCGCTGCGGTTGCGTCTGCGCTCGCGGTCTCGCTTGCGCTCACCGCCTATGCGCTGGTGACGCGAAGCCAGTCCATCTCCCGCGAGAAGAAGGCGACGTCGGTCGCGCTCGCTTCGGCCGCGAAAGACCAGCTCGCGACGCACCTCGACGCGTCGCTGCTCCTGAGCCTGGAGGCCGTCCGGGCGACGAGACACCGCGCCGGCGAGAGCCGGCATGATCGCGGCGCTCGAGGCGTTCCGGCGCACGGGCGCCGACGGCGATCCTTCGCAGCGGCCAAGGCATCGTCTACGGGGTCGCGTTCAGCCCGGACGGGAACACGCTCGCCGCCGCCGGCGCGACGGCGAGGTGGTGCTCTGGGACGCTGCTCGCACGGCTACCGCAAGCTCAGCCACCCTCGTCGAGCCAGCGGCCAAGGCGACCGTCTAACGGGGTCGCGTTCAGCCCGGACGGGAACACGCTCGCCGCCGCCGGCGGACGGCGAGGTGGTGCTCTGGGACGCTGCTCACGGACTACCGCAAGCTCGCCGCCTCGACAGCGGCCAAAGCGCCGTCAACGGGGTCGCGTTCAGCCCGGACGGGAACACGCTCGCCGCCGCCGGCGGCGAGCGACGACGGCGAGGTGGTGCTCTGGGACGCTGCTCACGACTACCGCAAGCTCACCGCCCTCGTGAGCCAGCGGCCAAGGCTCGCGTCTACGGGGTCGCGTTCAGCCCGGACGGGAAGCACGCTCGCCGCCGCCGGCGACGACGGCGAGGTGGTGCTCTGGGACGCTGCTCACGGCTACCGCAAGCTCACCGCCCTCGCCAGCGGCCAAGGCGCCGTCAACGGGGTCGCGTTCAGCCCGGACGGGAACACGCTCGCCGCCGCCGGCGACGACGGCAAGGTGGTGCTCTGGGACGCCGCCCACGACTACCGCAAGCTCACCGCCCTCGACAGCGGCCAAGGCGCCGTCCACGGGGTCGCGTTCAGCCCGGACGGGAGCACGCTCGCCGCCGCCGGCGACGACGGCAAGGTGGTGCTCTGGGACGCCGCCCACGACTACCGCAAGCTCGCCGCCCTCGCCAGCGGCCAAGCGCGCGTCAACGGGGTCGCGTTCAGCCCGGACGGGAGCACGCTCGCCGCCGCCGGCTTCGACGGCGAGGTGGTGCTCTGGGACATCTTCTGGAACAGCTTCGCCGACCTGAAGGCCAAGGTGTGCGGCCTCGTCCACGGCAACCTCACCAGCGCCGAATGGGAGACGGTCGCGCCCGGACTCCCCTACAGCACCACCTGCCCCGACTGACCGGCCCGGCGCCGGCCGACCGAAGGTCCAGCGAGTCCCTACACAGGTCTTCACGACTTCTCTTTCAAGCGTCGCCAGAGCGGACTCACGCTCGTGTTCCTCGCACACCGCGCGCATGCGGCGTCGACCCGGGCAAGGGGAAACCGGGCTCCGCGTTGCACCCGGGCGCGTGCCGACCAGCCGAGTTGACGGTGCACTGCCGAGCTACTTCAGGAGTCCTCCCGCCGTCACGGCGCCAGCGGTGGGCGGGGTGTGATCGAGGACCCTCTCCGGCCCAGCTCGGTTCGGGGCACAAATGCGTCGTGCCCCGGCAGCCTGCTCCCCCCGCCAGTCTGGCACCCGTGGGTCAGGCTGCCAGGCCGCCCCGATGACCTGACAGGCACTCTCGCCGTGGAGCGGGATCAGCGCCAGATCGCGCCGAGTCGGGCTGCGTGCCCGTCTGGCAACGGAAGGGCCTGCCCTTGTGCGTAGCGGCCGGCGGTCCAGGCGCCGACAGCGGCGTCGAGGAGGTCGTCATTGACGGGGTGGTCGAGGTGGATGCCCGCGGTGGCGAGCGCCTCGAGCCGCTGGTTCTGGCCGAGCATCGTCTTCTTGCTCTCGAGCGGGCGGCCGGCTAGCTGGCGAAACGAAACCTCGGGGTGCACCTCGATCAGCCGTTGGTCGAGGTGGGCCGCTCGATCGGCTTCAAGGATCCGGTGGCGCATCCCGAAGCTCTGAACGCTCGGCCTCGGCCAGCCCTTCTCGTCGCAGATCGAACGGGCCGCGTCGACGCGGCCGCCCTTCGAACAGAGAAGAGGCTCTCGGGGTGATCTGAGAGGTACGGCGTGACCTGGAATGGCCCCAGCGTGAACGGCTGCCGGTCGTGGAGGAAGCCGGTCGGGCGCAAGTCAGCGCCCATGGGCGTGAAGAATTTGGAAGCGGCGAGGATTCGGTGGGCCGCCTCGCCGATGAAGCGGGGAACCCTGGGCGAGGCCGCCGCTACGAGCGCCGTAGTGGTCAGGTGGCCGTGGCTGACGATGACGCCGAGAAGCGATGGATCGTCACCTCCCGCAAGCCCCGCAATAGGCGGCAGCCCGGGCTGCGCGCCGGCGTTGACGTCGAGCGGCGAACCGATGTCCAGCACCAGCCTCGCGCCGCCGCTTTCGAGCTAGACGCAGCTGCCGCCGATCTCATTCGCTCCCCGGTGAATCCTCGCCCGCATCTCCCGACATCAAGATCGGCATTGGCGACGGTCGACCTTACTGGGCGTACGGTCGCGCCGTCTGTCGCCCTCCGCGGTGTCGCGGTCGCTGGGGGAGTTGCTCATCCTGGGGGCGAAGCGGGGCGGACATCGTAGGATCGGGCTGTGCCCTCGTTTGTCGTCGGTGACATCCACGGTCATCGCGACGCGCTCGTGCGGCTGCTGGGGGACGCGGGCCTCGTCGACGGGCACGAGCATTGGTCGGGCGCGGACGCGAGGCTATGGCTGCTCGGGGATCTGGTCGATCGGGGGCCGGACGGCTTCGGCGCGATCGAGCTCGTGATGCGGCTCGAGCGAGAGGCGGCGGGGAGCGTCCGCTGTCTGCTCGGGAACCACGACGCGCTGATCCTCGCGGTCGCCCGCCTCGCGGACGATGCCGTCGATGCGACGGGTGTCTCGTTCAGGGCGATGTGGATGATGAACGACGGCAGCGTCCGGGATCTCGAGAGGCTGGAGCCGCAGCACCTCGAGTGGATCGAGCGGATGCCGGCCGTTGCCCGCGACGGCGAGTGGCTGTTGCTGCATGCCGACACCGACGCCTATCTCGGCCTCGGGGCCACGCCTGATGCCGTGAACGAGGCGGCGCGAGAGGTGCTCGCGGATGGAGGGCCGGCCGAGCTCGGCCAGCTGCTCGAGGTGCTCTTCGACCGGGGTGCGTTCTCGGACACAGCCCGTCTCGATCGCGTGCTGGCCGCCTTGGGCGGCTCACGGGTCGTGCACGGCCACACGCCGATCGCCTTCGTCCTGAACGAGGACGCAGCCGAGATCACGGCCCCGCTCGTCTACGCGGGCGGCCGCGCGGTCAACGTCGACCACTGCCTCTTCGCGGGTGGCCCCGGCTTCGTCGTCGAGCTCGGCGAGCTGAGCGCCGAAGCCCGTGCGCGGTCGTTGCGCCGCTCCTGGCGTTTCGGCCCGCCCCGCCGGCTCTGAGTAGAGGTGCTCACCCGCGTGCAGATCAACGAGATGCGGGGACTCCGGCGTCTGCCAGGGGCCCGGTTCCGCGACCCCGACGTCAGTCGCCACGGTGACGACGACGTTCCCCTTCTTGTGGCCCGCGTCGACGTAGCGATGGGCCTCGACGATCTCCTCGAACGGATAGCGCCGGTCGATGACCGGCTTGAACCGTCCCTCCTGGGCAAGGCCGGCGAGGAAGACGTGAAGCAGACTTGTGTCGAATATCACGAGTCTTGTGCCAACGCTCATCATGCCTGCGCCCGGGACAGGGCACCGGCGTCGTCAAGCGGGAGTTCACAGGACGTAACAGGCTCGACCCGCATGCGCAGCGTTCGGGAAATCACCCGAAGAGTGGGCAATCTCCTTCACGGAGATTCGCGCAGCCAGGGGTGGGCGTGTTCAGCTTGGGGATCGCTCGATCAGGAAGACCGGGTGGTTCGGTGCGATCCGCTGCAGCTCTTCGCTTGGTGAATCGCCGTCGACGCCGTCGAAGAACGCGCCGACCTCCCACTTCCAGCGCTTCAGATACGCGCGGAGGATCGCCTCCTTCCCAGAGTCGGGCACCTCAGTGGCGGTAAACGGCTCCACGCGTTTGCCGAGCAGGAGTTGACCCTTGCCGGCCGCTCGGAGGTTACGCACCCACTGCGTCTGGCCGCGAGGCGCGACGAGATAGCGCGTTTGGTCGAGCGTCAGGAGGTTGACCGGAGTCCGTCGCGGTTCTCCGGACTTGCGTCCGTTCACCTCGAGCACGCGTGAGCCCCAGACGCTGAGTCCGAGCCGCGTCAGCACGGCGACGAGCCGGTTGAAGATGTGCTTTGTGAACCAGCCAGGCTTGACGTATCGCTGTGCCACAGAAACCTCCTTCTCGGGCGGCGCAGTACAGGAGGAAGCCTACGAGCCGCTGCGGGCCTCCCGCACGAACTGCGTCATCAGTAACGGGCAATAACCCGCATAATCATGCTATAACGCGCAGGAGTGCTCACGGTTGAACGGAGACAGGAGATCCTGGCGCGGCTAGAGCGCGACGGCAGAGTCGTCGCCTCAGAGCTGGTAGCGAGCCTCGGCGTGTCAGAGGACACGGTGCGGCGCGACCTGCGCGATCTTGCCGAGCAGGGTCTGCTTCACCGCGTCCACGGCGGCGCGCTGCCCTCTGCACCGTCGGCGGGCTCGTTCGCGCGCCGGCTCGATGTCGCGCGTGAGGAGAAGGTCGCGCTCGCCGATGCTGCGCTGCCGCTGCTCGACGGCGCGCGCGTGATCGTGCTCGACGGCGGAACGACGGCACTCGAGTTGGCCCGTCGCCTTCCGCCCGCCTACGGCGGCACCGTCGTGACCAACGCGCCGCCGGTCGCGTCGGCACTGGCAAGTCAC
Source organism: uncultured Thermoleophilia bacterium (assembly GCA_963736945.1). Classification (GTDB taxonomy): domain Bacteria; phylum Actinomycetota; class Thermoleophilia; order Gaiellales; family Gaiellaceae; genus Gaiella. Next base: position 17,833 of record CAVTQW010000021.1, on the reverse strand, counting down.
CCGAAGGCCGAGGTGATTCTCGTGGGCGGAAGACTGCTCAAGGAGGCGCAGGTCACAGTCGGAGCGGCTGCCGTCGAGGCGCTCCACACAGTGCGCGCCGATGTATGCGTGCTCGGCATCTGTTCGCTGCACCCCGATGTCGGAGTCACGACGCTGGACAGCGAAGAAGCGCACGTCAAGCGCGCCATGGTCGCCTGCTCCGGGACGGTGATCGCGCTCGCCACGGCGGACAAGCTGCGCACCGCGAGTCGCCTGGGTCGTCGCACAACTCAACGACGTCGACCACCTGGTGACCGACGGCGGCCACGACTTGACGCTCCCCTATTCGACCGCCGGCATCAACGTGGTGACCGTGTGACACCACGCAAGGCCACGTTCGTCATCTTCGGAATCAACGGCATGATGATCGGAACCTGGGTCGCGCACATCCCCTGGCTCCAGGATCAGCTCGGCATCTCCAAGACGACACTCGGGCTCTGCCTGCTCTGCATGGCCGCAGGCTCACTCGTCTCGATGCCCCTGACCGGCCACATCGTCGACAGCCACCCGAGCGCATCGGTCACACGCGCCGCCACGTTGATCTTCTGCCTGATGCTGCCGCTGCCGCTGCTGGCGACGAGTGCGTACATGCTCGGTGCGATCCTGTTCGTCTTCGGGGCGAGCAACGGCGCGATGGACGTAGCCATGAACGCGCACGGTGTCGCCGTCGAGCGCCGGCTGCGAAAGCCGATCCTGTCGTCGCTGCACGGCGGCTGGAGCCTCGGCGGCTTCGCCGGCGCAGGGTTGGTCGCAATCACTGCCGCAGCGGGAGTCGACCCGCGCAAGGAGAGCCTGGTCGTCGGCGTCGCGCTCTGGCTCGTAGCTCTCTGGATCACACGGCGGTTGGGGAGCGCATCGGCCCACTCCGAGGGCGGATCCGGGCTTCGCGTTGCCTTCGCGTGCCGTGTTGCTGATCGGCGCCCTCTGCTTCCTGACGATGATGACCGAAGGCGGAATCGCCGACTGGAGCGGCATCTATCTCCGTCACGACGCCAGCGCGAGCGCCGCCGTGGCTGCGCTCGCGTTCACCGGCTTCTCGCTTGGAATGGCGGTCGCGCGCCTTGGTGGCGACGCGCTCAACGAACGCCTTGGCGCCGGGAGACTGCTGCGCAGCGGGATGGCACTGCTGGCGCTCACGCTCGGCTGCGTGGTGCTGATCGGTGAAGCGGTACCCGCCGTGATCGGCTTCGCGCTCTGCGGTCTCGGGATCGCGAATTCCGTACCGCTCCTGTTCAGCGCCGCCGGCCGCCTACAGCCACCAGGCCCATCTCTGGCAGCAGCGTTCACCCTCGGCTACACCGGCTTCATCGTCGGGCCGCCCGCGATCGGCATCGCCTCGGACCAGATCGGGCTACCCGACACACTCTGGCTGCTCGTGCTCGCCGCGCTCACGGTCGCCGTCCTCGGCGGCCGCGCCACCGGCGAGCGGGTCCCCAAGGATGATTCGATTCACCCGACAAAGGCCGTCGCCGCCCGCTCCGACTAGTAGCTGTGAGTGCGATGACAGCAGCCCGACGCGGCTGTTAGGTCGTCACACTCGTCACATGCGTCGGCGGTTCATGGAGTCACATGCAACAGCACTCATGCTGATCGCTGTGATCCTCAGCGGTGCCGCGGCGCTTGCGGTGATCTACACGAGGGGGTATACGGGGGAGGGGCCGATCCGTGGTGACGTTATCGGCTACTACATCTATCTCCCGGCCGCCTTCCTTGATCGCGACGTATCGCTTGTACGAACCGTAGATCGTTCATTCGACGGCGAGGCCGAGAACACCCACAGTGACTTGCGGCGGGTCGACCATGGCTATCTCGGCCCCCACCAGATAGGTGAGGCGATCATGCTCCTACCGTTCTTCGCGGTCGGGCAGGTCGTCGCCGTTGCGGCCGGCGAGCGGCGAGACGGGTTCTCGTGGCCCTACCAGGCGTCCGTCGCGGCAGGAGGATTGCTCTATGGGGTCCTCGGATTGGCGCTGCTCGGCTCGTTCTTGCGGCGCTGGTTCGACCGGGCGATCGTCGCTGCGACGCTCGTCGCGTTGACATTCGGGACGAACCTGTTCCACTATCTGACGTACGACGCCGGCTACAGCCACGCGTTCTCGTTCGCCGCGGTGGCCTACGTTCTGTGGAGCACGATGCGGCTCGCCGAACGCCGGACCGCGGCGCGAGCCTTGACTCTCGGTCTCGGCATCGGGTTGGCCGCCACCATCCGTCCGACGAATCTCGTGGTCGCTCTGTTCCCACTCCTCGTCGACGTCCGATCCTGGTCGGACGCGCAGGGTCGGGTCAGGGCGCTTGTCGCTCATCCACGCTTGCTGGGAGCATGTGCGTGCGGGTTCCTCATCCCGGTAGTGCTGCAACTTCTCTACTGGCAGCACCTGACCGGGCATTTCGTCGTCAATCCCTACGGCTCTGTCGCAGGGGATCCCAAGCTCGAGCTGGCTCACCCGCACGTTCTCGCTGTGGCCTTCAGCGTTCGGAAAGGGCTGCTGTTCTGGACGCCGCTCGTGGCACTCGGGCTCGCCGGTTTGCCGCTCCTTCGCAGCCGGGCGCCCGCGCTTCTGATTGCAACGCCAGTCGTGCTCGCTGCCAGCTTCTGGCTGATGGCCAGCTGGTCCCAGTGGTGGTACGGGGGGTCGTTCGGGCAGCGCGCATTCGTCGACAGCCTGCCGCTGCTCGCGATCGGCATCGCGGCGCTCTTCGCCTGGGCACGGGCGGGACCCGCATTTCTTCCCGTCAGCGTCGTCGCCGTCGTGATGACCGTCCTCGCACTCCACGGGATGCTCGCGTACTGGCGCGGGCAGATCCCCTTTGACGGAACGACGTGGAGGACCTATCTGGACTCGTTCACAAGTCTCTGACCCGCCGTGGGAGGATCCACCGCTATGCGCATTCGGATCGTCGGCGGACGCCGGGGTCTGTGACCACCACCGTCACGAGGACCACCTTCCTTGTGCCAGGGGCGGGCCGTTTCAGCGGTGCCGCCCATTTGTGTGTCAGGCCGTTCCGGCGGTCTCTCGAGGCCGCGCTCGGTGACAGGTTTCCTCGGCTCGCAATCCGCTGATGACCGCGACGCAAGGCGTGTCGTGGCCGCCGTTCATTCGGGGCCGGCGCGGCGCCTCCGAGACCACGGGTTGTCCGACCCACATGTGCGAGGCCCTCCGAGGGGACTGCTCTCACGAGCAGGCGCGCGTCTGACTTCCGAGACCTCGTTTGTGAGCGCTAACGCAAGGTATGATCGTTGGCGTGACGGTTCGATTCCCAGCGGACGGAGGCCAGTCGTGACGGAGAGGGGCGGCAGCGGCCGTTCGCCGCGGAAGGCCCCGGTCATGGCGGACGTCGCCAAGCTCGCCGGAGTCTCGCATCAGACCGTTTCGCGCGTCATCAACCGGAGCGACCACGTCAAGGATGACACGATCAAGCGCGTTCTGGACGCGATGCAAATGCTCGACTACCGTCCGAACCCCGTTGCGAGAGCGCTGGCCACGGGCAAGTCGAAGACGCTCGGAGTCGTGAGTTTCAACACCACCCTCTACGGCCCGGCGTCGACGCTCTTCGGGATCGAGCGTGCGGCTCATGGGGCGGGCTACTTCGTCAGCATCGTCAGCCTCGTGTCGCTCGACCGCAGCTCTGTCCTCGACGCGGTCGACCGGCTGCGGGCCCAGGGCGTCGGGGGAATCCTCGTTATCTCACCGCAGACCGTCGCGGCCCACGCCGTCGCACAGCTGCCGAACGACATCCCGGTGGTTGCCGTCGAGGCAGGGCCGGCCGAGGGTATTCCGGTCGTCACCGTCGATCAGTTCGCCGGAGCCGAGCTCGCTACGCGACATCTCCTCGACCTCGGGCACCGTAGCGTCTGGCACATTGCCGGGCCTGATGACTGGTTGGAGGCACAGCAGCGCATCGCCGGCTGGCGTGCCACGCTCGAGTCGGCGGGGGCTCCGGTGCCGCCGGTGCTTGTCGGCGACTGGGGCTCCAAGTCGGGGTACGAGCTCGGTCGACGGCTTGCGGCGGATCCCGAGGTGACGGCGGTCTTTGCCGGTAACGACCCGATGGCTCTCGGCCTCCTCCGAGCCCTGCACGAGGCCGGTCGTACGGCTGCGAGCGCCGTCAGCGTGGTCGGGTTCGACGATTGTCCCGAGGCGGCCTACTTCATTCCTCCGCTCACGACGATCCGGCAAGATTTCCTGGAAGTGGGCAGGAGGGCCCTCAACCTCATGCTCGAGGAGATCGAATCGGGCAGCCGCTCTGCGGCTTGCGCCCCCGTGCCGCCCGAACTGGTCGTGCGGCAGAGCACGGCAGCGCCCCGGCGGTAAGAGTCAGGTCGGAGTCGAGCGGCGCGTGCAGGCGGAGCCGTTTGACGCGGTGTAATTGTTAGCGATAACATTACACAATGTCCGCTGCCGCCGAGAGCTTCGTCGTGGGTGTCGACTTCGGCACCCTCTCGGGAAGGGCGCTCGTCGTTCGAGCGAGCGACGGCGAGGAACTCGGGTCGGCCGTGTCGGAGTACGCCCACGGCGTGATCGACGCCACACTTCCCTGCACGGGCGAACGGCTCGCGGATTCGTGGGCGCTCCAGGAGCCGCGTGACTGGCTCGATGTGCTCGTCAACGCCGTTCCGGCGGCGGTGGAGGCGGCCGGAATCGACCCCGGGCGCGTCGTCGGCATCGCGACGGCGTTTACCGCGTCCACGCCACTCCCTGTCGTTCGTGACGGAACACCGCTCTGCCGGCTCGAGACGTTCGAGCGGCGAGCGCACGCCTACCCGAAGCTCTGGAAACACCACGCGGCGCAGCAGCAGGCCGATCGGATCACCGCCGTCGCGGCAGCGAGGCAGGAGCCGTGGCTCGCCCGCTACGGCGGCCGGATCTCGTCGGAGTGGGAATTTGCGAAGGCCCTCCAGGTCTTCGAGGAAGCGCCGGACATCTACGCGGCGACCGATCGCTGGGTCGAGGCCGCTGATTGGATCGTCTGGCAGCTTTGCGGGCGCGAGACCCGCAACGCCTGCACAGCGGGCTACAAGGGCATCTTCCAGGACGGACGCTATCCGTCCGAGGATTACCTCCGCGCGCTCCACGAGGGGTTCGCCGGGTTCGTCGCGGACAAGCTCGAGCATCCGCTCGCGCAACTCGGCGGCCGCGCCGGCAGCCTCACGGCAGAGGCGGCGTCCTGGACGGGGCTGAGGGAGGGAATCGCCGTCGCGGTGGGCAATGTCGATGCGCACGTCACGGCGCCGGCTGCGCAAGCGATCGAGCCCGGCCACATGCTGGCGGTCATGGGAACGTCCACGTGCCACGTGATGAACGGCGATCGTCTGGTCGAGGTGCCCGGAATGTGCGGCGTCGTGGCCGGCGGCATCACCCCCGGACTGCTGGGCTACGAGGCAGGACAGAGCGGCGTCGGGGATATTTTCGGCTGGTTCGTCGAGCAGCAGGTCCCGCCGGCCTATCACGTGGAAGCCGAACGTCGCGGGCTCGACGTTCACCGCTACCTCTCCGAGCTGGCCGGCGCCCAGAGTGTCGGTGAGCACGGCCTCGTCGCACTGGACTGGCACAGCGGCAACCGCTCGGTGCTCGTCGATCATGAGCTCAGCGGAGTGCTCGTCGGTGTCACGCTGAGTACTCGTCCCGAAGATATCTACCGCGCCCTGATCGAAGCGACCGCATTCGGCACCCGGACGATCATCGAAGCTTTCGAGAGCCATGACGTGCCGGTGCGCGAGCTCACCGTCGCAGGCGGGCTGCTCAGGAATCCCCTCGTCATGCAGGTCTATGCGGACGTTCTGCGCCGGCCGTTGCACATGATCGAGTCCGAGGAGGGCCCCGCTCTCGGGGCGGCCATGCATGCAGCCGTCGCGGCAGGCGTTCATCCGGACATCACCACGGCCTCGGCGGAGATGGGGAAGGTGCGCCGCGATGCGTACCGGCCCGATGCGGAACGTGCCGACGCCTACGACCAGCTGTACGCGCATTACTCCGTCCTCCACGACTACTTCGGCCGCGGCACGATGATGCACGAGCTGCGCCGGCCCTCGCGGGGCAAGCGTCGCACGGCGAACGAAGCGATCCTCGACCTGCGCCGCCTGGTCTGCGACCTCCACACCGAGCTCCCCAAGCATGGGCTCGTGGTCTGGACGAGCGGGAACCTCTCGGCGCGCGTCCCCGGTGAGGAGCTCATGGTGATCAAGGCGAGCGGCGTCGGCTTCGAGGCTATGACGCCCGAGACCGTCGTCGTCTGCGACCTCTTCGGCGAGCTGGTCGAGGGGGAGCTCGCTCCCTCCAGTGACGCGGCAACTCACGGCTACGTCTACCGACACATGCCCGAGATCGGCGGCGTCGCACACACGCACAGCGCCTATGCGACGGCGTTCGCCGCCCGCGGCGAGCCGATCCCGTGCGTGCTGACGGCCATCGCCGACGAGTTCGGAGGCGAGATCCCGATCGGTCCTTTCGCCCGGATTGGAGACGACGAGATCGGCCGCGGAATCGTCGAGACCCTCAGGGGACACCGGTCACCGGCGGTGCTCATGCGCAGTCACGGTGTGTTCACGTTGGGCGCGACGCCGCGCGATGCGATCAAGGCGGCGGTGATGTGCGAGGACGCCGCACGGACGGTTCATCTCGCTCGGGCCCTCGGAGATCCTTCTTCCCTCGAACCCGACGACATCGACGCGTTGTACGACAGATACCAGAACGTCTACGGTCAACGCTGAAGCGCAGGTCGACCACACTCTGGCGAGCGAATCGACCTAGCTCCTCCTCCGTAGGAAGACGAGTCGCTGGAGGAGGATGAACGCGAAGAGGAGAAGCCCGATCACGATTCTCGTCCACCACGAGCTGAGCGTTCCCTGGAAGTTGATCAGCGTCTGGATCAGACCGAGGACGAGGACGCCGAGCACGGTTCCGGCGAGGTAGCCGATCCCGCCCGTGAGCAGCGTGCCGCCGATCACCACCGCTGCGATGGCGTCGAGCTCCATGCCGACGGCGAGGCTGCCCGAGCCCGACAGCATGTAGAACGAGAGCATGACCCCACCGAGCGCCGAGCAGAAACCGCTGATCGTGTAGACGGCGACCCTCGTCCTGCCGACGGGGAGTCCCATCAACAGCGCGGACTGAGCGTTGCCGCCGACCGCGTAGACGTTGCGGCCGAGCCGCGTGTAGTGCAAGACGTAGATGCCGACGAGGACCGCGACGAGGGAGACCAGCACCGCTGTCGTGACGTACATGCCTCCGGGCAGCGTGAACGTGTGCTCGGCAATCGCGACGTAGTCGGGCTTCGTGATCGAGACGGCATCGACGGTGATCGCGTAGCAGAGTCCGCGCGCGAGGAACATCCCGGCGAGGGTGACGATGAACGGCTGGATCTCGAAGTAGTGGATGACGCATCCCATCGTCAAGCCGAGCGCCGAGCCCATCACGAGCACGACGACGATCGCGACGACCGTCGGCCAGCCGTGCTTGACGAGCAGCGCGAGCATGAGCGTCGACAGAGCGACGACGGCGCCGACCGAGAGATCGATCCCGCCGGTGAGGATGACGAACGTCATCCCGATCGCGACGATGAGCAGGAACGAGTTGTCGATGAAGACGTTGAGGATGACCTGCCCCGTGGCGAAGCCCGGGTAGCGGATGGATCCGACCGTGAACATCGAGACGAGCAGCGCCAGGGTCATCAGGATCGGCACGTACTTCTGTGGGATCCGGACCGGAAAGCGGTGCCCCTTGGTCGTGAGCGAGGTAGACGTCACGCCGGCGCCTTGACCTGCTGGTCATCGGTCGGGACGGTCGCGCTCGCGAGCGGCGGAGGCCGACGTCGGAGGTGAAACGCCTTGGCCCGGAATGCCGGCGACTGGATCAGGCACACGAGTGTCACCACGAGGGCCTTGAAGAGGAGGTTCGTCTCGGGCGGAATGCCGATCGAGTAGATCGTCGTGATCAGCGTCTGGATCAGGACCGCCCCGATGATCGTGCCGGCGAGGAAGAAGCGACCCCCCGCGAGCGCGGTGCCGCCGATCACGACGGCGAGGATGGCGTCCAACTCGATCCAGAGACCCGCGTTGTTCCCGTCCGCGCCGGACACGATCGAGCTGATCATCAGCCCCGCGATCCCGGCGCAGAGGCCAGAGAACACGTACGCGAGGATGATCAGGCCTCTCGAGCGAACCCCTGCCAACCGGCTCGCTTCCTTGTTGCCACCGACTGCCTCGATCAGCATGCCAAGAGCCGTTCGCCTGGTCACGAGCGCCGTGACGGCAAAGACACCGGCCACGATGAAGATCGAGAAGGGGAGGGCGAACAGGTATCCGGCGCCGATCTTCTTGTACGGCGAACTGGTTATCGTGATGATCTGGCCGCTGGTGATGAGCTGGGCGATACCCCGCCCGGCGACCATCAGGATGAGCGTGGCGACGAACGGCTGGATCCCGATGACGGCGACGAGCACTCCGTTCCAGAGGCCGCAGAGCATGGAGAGCCCGAGGGCGGCGGCGACGGCCAGGAGCACCGTGCCGAGGCTGTTCTGATCCTGCGCACGGCTGATCAACAGGCAGGCGCAGGCGCCGGAGATCGCCGCGACGGCGCCGACCGAGAGATCGATGCCCCCGGTCGCGATGACGAGGGTCATGCCGAGGGCAACGAGCATGAGCGGTGCCCCGAAGCTGATGATGTCGATCAGGCTCCCGTACAGATGCCCGCCCCTCATGTCGATCGAGAAGAAGCCGGGCGAAACGAAGAGGTTCGTGAGCAGGAGCGCGCCGATCGAGAGCAACGGCCAGATCAGGCGATGCCTCGTCATGCAGCTGCCCCTCCCGCGATCGTCTGCAGCAACGTGTCGACCGTGATGCCGTCGTTCGCGAGCTCGGCCACGATCTGCCGGTCGCGCAGGACGGCGACCTTGTGGCTCAGCCGAAGCACCTCTTCGATCTCGGCCGAGATGAACAGCACCGAGACTCCGTCGTCGCACAACGAGACCACGAGGCGCTGAATCTCGGTCTTCGCGCCGACGTCGATGCCTCTCGTCGGCTCGTCGAGGATCAGCAGTTTCGGCTCCGTGATCAGCCAGCGCGCGAGCAGGACCTTTTGCTGGTTGCCCCCGCTGAGAGTGCCGACTGCCTGCTCGGCGTCGGCGGTCCGGATGTCCAGGGCCCGGACCCAGTGCTCGACGAGCTCGTCCTGGCGCTTGCGCGGGATCGAACGCGTCCACCCGCGTGAGGCCTGAAGCGCGAGGACGATGTTCTCCCTCACCGTGAGATCCTCGATGAGCCCTTCCGTCCGGCGATTCTCCGGGCAGAACGCAACGCCGTTCGCAGTCGCGATCCGCGGGCTCCGGATCCCCACCGTCTCGCCCTCGAACGCGAACTTGCCGGAGTCCGCGCGGTCGGCCCCGAAGATGAGTCGGGCCACTTCGGTCCTCCCCGACCCGAGCAGCCCTGCGAGACCCACGACTTCGCCGCGATGGAGTGCGAGGTCGAAAGGTGAGATGGCGCCTTTCCTCCCGACCGCTTTCGCCTCGAGGACGGGCGTGGTCTGCTCGAGTGAATCGAGGGCAGCCCGCGGCTTTCGCTCGAGCTCCTCCAGCGTCGTGAGCTCACGTCCGAGCATCTTCGTGACGAGCTCGACACGGCTGAGATCGGCGGCCCTCCACTCGCCGACGAGCCGGCCGTTCCGGAGCACCGTCACGCGGTCGGCGATCTCGTACACCTGATCGAGGAAGTGCGAGACGAAGACGACTGCGATCCCACGAGAGACGAGCTGCCGGATCACCGTGAACAGCTGATCGACCTCGCCACGGTCCAGGCTCGACGTCGGCTCATCGAGGATCAGCACCTCCGCCGAGATGTCGATCGCCCGCGCGATCGCCACCATCTGCTGCACAGCGAGCGAGTGCGTGGACAAGAGCGCCGACACGTCGACGTGCACGTCGACACGCTCGAGCGCGTCGACGGCTCGCCGCCGCAGCACGCGCCACTGGATGCGCCCGAGCTTGCGGGGCTCACGACCGATGTACAGGTTCTCCGCGACCGAGAGGTTCGGACAGAGGTTCACCTCCTGGTACACGGCGCTGATGCCGGCGTGCTGCGCCTCGAGCGGATGTGCGAAGTGAACAGGCTGCCCCTTGAGCTCGATCCTGCCGGCATCGATCTGCATCACTCCGGTGAGGACCTTGAGCAGTGTCGACTTCCCGGCACCGTTCTCCCCCAGGAGAGCGTGGACCTCGCCGGGCCGCAGGCGGAAGTCGACGGCCTCGAGAGCCCGGACGCCCGTGAACGACTTGGTGATGCCGGTCATCTCGAGGATCGGGGCGGTGTTGGTCGTCATCTCGTTACCGGCCTCTCTGGCCGACGTGCCTGGAGCTGCCGAGTCTCCTCAGCAGCTCCAGGCACGACCGGGACGATCTTCTCTGGAAGCTAGTACTTGCGCGTGGGCAGTGCTGCCTTCGCCTGCACCTGGTTGAACGTCGTCTCCTGCGTGACGATCCGCCTCGGCACCGGCTTGCCGGCCACGACCTGCTTGACCAATGCCATCAGCTGCGGCCCGAGCAGCGGGCTGCACTCTGCGATGAAGTTGATCTTGCCGTGGGCCAGCGCCACCATCCCGTCGTGGACCGCGTCGATCGTGACGATCTTGATGTCGACGCCCGGCTTGAGGCCGGCGGCCTCGATCGCCTCGATGGCTCCGAGCCCCATGTCGTCGTTGTGGGCGAAGAGGAGGTCGATCTTCGGGTTCGCCTTGAGGAACGCGGTCATGACCTCCTTGCCCTTCGCGCGGGTGAACTCACCCGTCTGCGAGGCGATGATCTTGAGGTTCGGATTGGCCTTGATCACGCTCGCGAACCCGTTCTTCCGGTCGATCGCCGGTGACGAGCCCGTCGTGCCCTGGAGTTCGACGATGTTGACCTGGCTCGTCGCCCCCTTGTAGGCGTCGACGACCCACGCGCCGGCCAGGCGCCCTTCCTTGACGAAGTCGGACCCGATGAACGTCTTGTAGAGCGTCGTGTCCTTGGAGTCGACCGCACGGTCGGTGAGGACGACCGGGATCTTGGCCCGCTTCGCCTCCCGCAGGACGGAATCCCAGCCCGATGCGACGACCGGCGAGAACGCGATCACGTTGACGTGCTGCTGGATGTAGGAGCGGATCGCCGCGATCTGGTTCTGCTGCTTCTGCTGGGCATCGGAGAACTTCAGGCTGATCCCCGCTACCTTGGCGGAGGACTGGATCGACTTCGTGTTCGCGGCCCGCCAGCCGCTTTCGGAGCCGACCTGAGAGAACCCGAGCGTGATCTTGGCAGTGCCGTGCGAGGTCTTGCTCGCTGCGCCACCCGCCAGAACCGACAGTGCCAACAGCGCTGTTGCCGCCATAACGAGGGCAAACACCTTTCTGAACACGTGAATCCTCCTTTGGATTCGTCCCTGCCTGGAAGTGCGACCACGGTCACGAGCGTTCTGGACTGTCGGTCGAGACTTCGCCGACCCTCCGTTGGGCTGACCGTGCGATTGTTACCGCTAACTATGATCAATGTCAAGAGGGGCGTTCAGGCACGTAGATTTACTGAGAATGGGAGTTTCTACTTGACAAAGCGCGTCATGTGAGCGACAACATGTTCTCTCGCCCACGCTTGGCTCTCTGCTCTTAGACCCCGGCCCGCTCCGCCTGCGAAAGGAGATTCAGATGCACGCCACGACCGCGACCCGAGAGGCGCCGGTTGGTACGCAGGTGACGCGGGGCCGTCCCCGTCTCGGACTGCTCGGGATCATGCAGGGCCTCTACGACGAGATGCTGCCCGGGATCAGCGAGCGCCAGGAGGCGTATGCACGCGACCTCGGCGCTGCGCTGGCGGGGATCGCCGACGTGCACATCTCGGCACCCGTCAAGGATCGCGACGGCATCGACGACGCCGTCCGCGAGTTCGAGCACCAGGGGATCGACGGGCTGTTGGTGGTCATGCTCACCTACGGCCCGGCGATGCGCGTCGCTCGGGCGTTCGCCGACACGCGGCTTCCGATCTGCCTCCTCAACGTGCAGCCGGTTCCGGAGATCACTCCCGAGTGGAACATGAGCGATCTGACCTACAACCAGGGCATCCACGGTGCCCAGGACACGGCCAACGCCATGGTGCGGTCGGGCCGTCCGTTCCACGTGATCACCGACGACTGGCGGCTCCCGTCTTTCGAGCACGCAGTCGGCGAGTGGGCGCGAGTCGCGACAGCCGTCACCCGTTGGCGCCGGCTCAAGGTCGCGATCCTCGGGTATGCCATGAACGGGATGGGCGACATCCGGGTCGACGTCCATACGTTGCTTCGCACACTCGGCCCACAGATCGACGCGATCGCGCCGGGCGAGCTCTATCGCGCTGCGAGCGCCGTCGCCCCCGAGGCGGTCGCAGACCTGATCGCGGAGGAGGACGAGCGATTCGAGATCGATTCGCGGCTGAGCGCCGTCGAGCGGGAGGACCACGCCCGCATGCAGCTCGGGCTCGAGCGGATTCTCGTCGACGGTGGCTACGGCGCGTACTCGACCCACTTCGGAGCCGTCGCGGAGGACGGCCGCTTCGCCCGGCTGCCGCTGGCGGCCGCCTCGAGCCTGATGGCGAAGGGATACGGCTTCAGCGCCGAGGGCGACGGGCTGACGGCCGCGCTGATGTCCGCGGCCCAGAACCTGATCGGCGAGACCCAGTTCACCGAGATGTACGCGATGGACTTCGTCCGCGACGCGTTCCTGATGAGCCACATGGGCGAGGGCAACTGGGCGCTCGCCCGTGACGACGAGCGGGTGAAGTTGATCAAGCGACCGCTCGGAATCGGCGGCCTCGACGACCCGCCGACCTTCCTCTTCCGCTATCGGGTGGGTGCCGCGACGCTGGCAACGCTCGTCGCCCTGGGCGACGAGCGCTTCCGGCTGGTGGTATCCGAGGGGGAGATCCTCGACTCCGATGCCCTGCCGGGGCTGGAGATGCCGTACGGGTTCTTCCGACCGGACACCGGCCTCCGAGAGTGCATCGACGGCTGGCTGCGATCCGGGGGGCCCCATCACCAGGTCCTGAACCTGGGGCGACGGGCGGCGGAGTGGCGCCTCTTCAGTCAGGCTGCGGGGATCGAAATGGTGCTCGTCTAGCCGGCCGGCGCGGCCCTGACGCGATACTCCGCGGCCACGATCGACGTCAACTCGGCGACGGAGGTCTCGTTGGTCGGCTTGTCGAACGCGATGCGGCCGTTGCGGAGGAGGTTGACCCGGTCGCACATCTCGAACACGTGCACGTAGTTGTGCGCAATCACGATCATCGAGACGTCGCCGCGCTTCTTGAGCTCCGTGATCAACTCGATGATCAGCGCCCCCTCGCGCGCCCCCATCGCAGCAAGCGGCTCGTCGAGCAGGATGATCGTCGCGTTCGAGTGTGTCGTGCGGGCGATGGCGATCGCCTGGCGCTGTCCACCCGACATGCGCGCCACCTCGGCGTCCATCGACTGGATGCGCACGCCGATGGCGTCCAGATACTCGCGCGACCGGTTCCGCATCGCACGGTTGTTGAGGAAGCGCAGCGGGCCCACCCGATGCGTGAGCTCGCGGTTCAGGAACATGTTGTGGTAGACGGAAAGGCCCGGGACGAGTGCAAGATCCTGGAAGACGGTGTCGATGCCGAGCGAGCGAGCGTGCGTCACCGACTTGAGCTGGACCTCTTCGCCGTGGACGAACATGCGACCCGAGTCGGGCTTGTGGAAGCCCGTGAGGATCTTGATCAGCGTGGACTTGCCCGCACCGTTGTCGCCGATCAAACCGAGCACCTCGCCGGGCCGGAGGTTGAGCGAGACGTCCTCGAGGGCCGTCACGACACCGAAGCTCTTGCGGATGTTCTCCACCCGGATCGCGTCCGGTGCCGCGACCGGCGTTCGATCGTCCGACTGGACCGCGGACTCGCTCATCTCGAGGTCCCGAGCCGCCCCGACTGGCGGATCCGTTCCAGCGTCACGTTGAACGACATCGACGCGATGATCGCAATCCCGAGTACGAGGTCGAACGTATACGCGTTGATTCCCTGCAGCGTGAACCCGAGATTCAGGACGGCGAGCACGAGCACGCCGAGCGCGGCGCCGATGATGGTGCCGGACCCGCCGAACAGGGAGGTGCCGCCGATCACGGCCGCGGCGACGGCGTAGAACATGAGCGCCGTGCCACCCTGGAGCGCCTGGATGGAAGTGATGCGAACCGACTCGAGAATGCCGGCCAGCGCGGCGAGGGTGCTGCAGAGCACGAAGTTCCCCACCTTGATCGTCTGGACGTTGACGCCGCTCTCGCTCGCACCGATCAGGTTGCCACCGGTGGCGAGCGTGTGGAGCCCCCAGCGCGTCCTGTTGAGAAGGATGGTCATCGCGACGATCACGCCGAGCGCCCAGTAGACGGTCACGTACGCGCCCCCGCCGAAGATCTTGAAGAACGTGCTCCCTCCGGGCGTCTCCACGGGAAAAGCACCCGAGATGATGAGCGTCAATCCGTTCAGGAGAAAGATCATCCCGAGTGTGGTGATGAAAGAGGGCACGCCGACGAAGACCGTGACCATCCCGTTCACCACTCCGACGAGCGAGCCGGAGAGCAATCCGACGATCACCGCAAGCCAGATCGGCAGCCCCCAGCTGTGGTTCGCGAAGTAGAAGATCCAGGTGGAGAAGGCGTAGACGTTCCCGGCCGAGAGGTCGATCTCACCGCAGATCAGGAGCATCACCTCGCCCGCGGCGATGATCGCGATCGGTGCCGAGAACTCGGCGATCACCTGTGCGTTCTCCTGCCCGAAGAACGCGTCCGTCCTCAGCGAGAAGTAGACGACGAGCCCCAGCAGGACGACGCCGATGCTCGCCTCGCGGCGGCGGGCGAACGCACCCGCAACGCGCCAGCCGAAGCTCGCGCGTTGCGGTGGTTCGGGAGGCCGTGGTGCTGTCGCGGCCTCGCTCACGAGTTACGAGACGGGGTACTTCTGGGCTTTGGAGCTGCCCTCGTAGCGCGTCGTCGTCGACAGATACGGCTTCACATTCGCCTTCGTGACGAAGAGGATGCCGGTGTTGGTGTCCGACGGCGCGACGAGCCCGGACGAGTAGCGGTAGAAGAACAGCTGCAGGACCGGGAGCCAACCCTGGAGGTACGGCTGCTGGTCGATCGTGAAGTCCAACTGGTTCGTGTTGATCAGCTTCAGGGTCGTCGGCGTGAGATCGTAGCCGCCCGCCTTCATCCCCTTCTTCTTCAGTCCGTACTTGGCCACGGTCTGACCCACCGCCTGGGTCGAGCCGGCATCGACGGCGAACATACCCTTCAGAGTCTTGTGGCCGAGGTAGTAGGCCTCGACCTTCGCGACCTCGTCGGGAAGCAGCGCGCCGGTCGCGATCGACGTCGTCTTGATCTTGCCGGCGCCGAACTTCTTGATCGCCGCAACGGCACCGTCGATCCGCGGCTGGATGTTCAGCTGGCCGGGCGTGGCGATGAACAGCGCCACGTCGCCACTTCCGACGAGGTTGACGATCCGTTGGCCCATCGCGTACCCCGAGGCGTACAGGTCCTGGCCGATGTACGCGAGCCGCTTGTTCGGGTTTCCCGCAGGCACGTCGGCGTTGTAGGCGAGCACCGGAATGCCCTTGGCGGCCGGCGGCCTCGGTCGGTCCGTTGAACGCCTTCAGGTCGACGAGGCAGCACGAGATTCCCGACGCCTTCGCCGAGATGGCCGAGTTGAACGCGTTGACCATCTGGCTGATGTCCGAGGTGGTGGAACCGGTCCACTGGTAGCTGCAGCCGAGCAGCGAGCATGCGTCCTGCGCACCGTAGATCGTGGGGACGAAGAACGGGTTCGTCGTCACGTGGTTGACGAACACGAACTTCCAGTTCGGATGGGACTTGATGAAGCTGTCGGCAGCGACCGCTTCGGTAACCGCACCGAACGTCGGGCTCGCGACGACGGCCGAGGGGATGGTGAGCGCTGCAGCTCCGAGCCCGATCCGCTTCAGGAGGGTACGCCGATCCGAGACGAGTTCTCGGCGTTCCTCTGCTTCAGCCTTGGAGACGTCGTCACCGACGATGTCGTCGAACTCCATCGGGAACCTCCCTTGAGTTGACGCGTCGTTCCGTTCGACGCGACCTGGTGCGCGATTGTTATCGCTAACGGATCTGGATGTCAAGCGCACGCGCGTGTGGATGATTGCTCACAGTCGATAGCGAGTAATCTCTTGAAGGTTCCTGAATGTGAGCGACAACACGATCGGTCCCACCGCAGTCGGGAACCAGGCCACGTCAGTGAGTCGGCGCCGTAGGCGTACGCTCGCGGCCATGTCACTCCCCGGCGCGTGCGGCGTCCGACCCGGCCAGACGCCGGAAAGTAAACGACGCGGTGGCAGGTCGACGAGCGGGTATCCCTGCAGGATGTGCAGCCGAGCCATTGCCAGGGCGTAGCCGTGCTCGATCAAGTCCGGGCTGCGACCTCGGGTGGCACACGGCTGAGGGTCGTACGCATGGCGGCGTTGCGTGCGGCCCGTTCGCGCCAGGTCGTCACCACGTTTGCGGTGTCGGGGTCTGCGCGGGCCAGCACCTCGAGGACCGCCTCGGCTCGTCCGGAGGCGTCGTACCGCTCGCTCCAGCTGAGGAAGTTCGTCACCCAGCGCGCCGGCGGCGGATCGAGCCCGAACAGGAACTCGACCTGTCGCTTTCTGCCGTAGGGATGGTCGAGGTGAGAGCGCTCGCCGGGGGGCGTTGACTGCCACTCCCAGTCGCGCAGCCACAGCTGAATCTCGTCCGCGAGCTCGGCTGGGCTTTCTTCGATGTGCACGAGTGTCCCTCGCAGGCGCGGCCAACCCTGTGGTTCGAGGTCCCGGTGCTGCTCGGAGGTGCGACCGAGAGCCCGGCGCGTGTTCGCCTCGCGGGTGCTGTAGGGCAGGTCGCCGAGCTTGCGCAAGACCGCCGAGGAGCGGGATGTCACGCCCGAGCCGCGAGCGCTTGACGCGGGTCGCCGAGCCGCTGACGACGATGAGGTCGCCGACGTTCTCGATCTCACCCGCCGGGACCTCCTCCCCCCAGGCCAGGAACACATCGACGCCGAGGTTGTCTCCGCACGCCGCCGTCCACCACGACGGCGCGGGTCGGCAGACGTCCGGTGCGAGGCCAGTTCGCCTCGAGCAGCCGAGTGGGCTGTGCTCGCAGTCGACGCGGCGGAAAGGCGATCGGCAGGCAGGCCGAGGCCTGAACGGCTCGCGCCAGGAACAGGTCGCTGGGCTCGTCGCTGAGGGTGAAGGCCCTACTGACAGCACCCTTGGCCGTGAACCACAGCGCTTGCCCCGTCTGGATCTCGGTCGCGCAGATGATGTGCCGGGTCGATCGGGTCATGATGCTCAACGGGTAGGGATGTCCAGCGCGATCCGAAAACAGCGCGTCCGCCAGAGCCCACTCGCAGATTCTCCCGCGCGCCTGCGCCGCCAGCGCTGCGAGCAGCAACGCGAGGATGGACACGAGAGCGATCACGACCGACCCGCCCGTCCGCAGCGTCAATCCTGCAGCGAGGCCGAGCAGGCCCAGGGTCGCGAGCCCACGAGCGCGATGGCATACGCCTTCACGCGGCGACGGGCGAACAGAACGCCGTGCTCGGCCAACTGCGCGGCAAGCGTCTGTGCCGCGACCTCCACCTGGACAGCCTCGGCGCAGCGGTAGTCCAGGGACTGAGCGAGGAAGCCGTTCGTGATGCTGCCCCCGGAGACGGACGAGATCGCCGCTACTCGCCGGCTGAGGGGCCGGTCCCCCTCCATCGTGCGCGTGGGCGAGATACAGCAACACGCCGA
>CAVTQW010000020.1:0-119730 GCA_963736945.1 uncultured Thermoleophilia bacterium | reverse complement strand
CCACTACAGCGCGCTCGTGCATCGTTCGGTCACGGCCGATCGCCCGCGAGTCCACGCGCCGCCGCGACGCGGATGATGAACTCCTCGTGGCCCGCGTCGCTGACCGACCGCGGATCGGAATCGAACTTCTGCCGGGACATCTGGGCGTAGAGCCCTAGCCGTCTCCCTCGGGCGAAGCGGCGAGGCGTGAGCGTGCGTCGCGGCGGTTGTCTTCTAGTGCCTCAGCCTGGGCCGGACCCAGACCTCGTCGCTGACGGCTTTGTCGTCGGTCGTCTCCTCAATGCTCTTGATTTTGTCGACGACCCACCCATCGAGGATCTCGGTGCCCACCCCGGCTACGCGGCCGATCTCGACGTCGAGGACCCTAGATGGCGATTGCTGCCGTTGTGTTGCGTCGGTCGCGACGACGGGTCCTTCGATGCCGCGCTCTTCGAACCAGGCGATGTGCGAGTCGCGTCGGTCGTTTCGTTCCTCGCGGCTGATCTCGCCGCAGAGGTATTCGCGCTCAAGGCGGTCGAGCGCGTCTTCGAGGTCGTGGGCGGAGGTCGTCGCGATGGTGTTCACGTTACCGGTTGGCGGCTATGACAGCCCTTCGCACGCGCGCCACTCTTGCTCCTGTAAGGCCGGCGAGCATCATCTCTCGTCGAGCCGTACACCGAACGTGGGTTCGCGCTGCCCGGCCGGGCACCCGCCGCCGCAAGAACGGCGTCCCCCCGGCCGCGCATCTCCCCATGGACCGCTCACAGCGACCGCGTCCTGGTCGCCGCGTAACTCGCCGGGCTGTCCGTTCCCATCCAGCCGTGGACAAGTCCAGACTTCTCGAGCCGCGCGATCTCAAGATGGACATCCTCGACCAAGACGCGAACGTCGTCGATTTCTGGACGAATGCTGGACCTTCCGGGCGGGACACGCCGAGCTCGCGCAGGTAGCTCTCGTCTTCGGGCAGGGCAGGGGCGATGACGGTGGCGCCAGCACGGGTGGCGAGTTGGACTGCGATGCTGCCGACGCCGCCGGTTGCGCCGACGATCAGCACCGTGTCGCCGCGGGAGAGCTCGAGCGCGTCGATCGAGAGCATCGCGGTGATGCCTGCGAGTGGAGCCACGCCGGCGGCTCCGAGATCGACGCCTTCGGGAAGGTGAGCGATCGTGGTGTCTGCGGGGACGGTAATCAGCTCGGCCCAGCTTCCGTCGTGCACGGCGGGGTTGGCGTGGAGGAGGAAGCCGAAGACGTGGTCGCCGACGGCGTAGCAGCTGACTTCGCTGCCGAACTCCTTGACAACACCGGCGTAGCCACGGCCGAGGATGACGGGGTAGTCGTACTTGACGCCCATTTGCTTCAGCATTCCGGCGGCGATCCCGTTGTCGACCGGGTTCACCGAGGATCCGTGCACGCGCACGAGTACCTCGTTCGGGCCGGGCGTGGGCGTCGGTAGCTCGCTCAGCGCCGGCGGCGCGTCGGGGGTGGTGAGGGCGATGGCTTTCATCTGGTGGTGTCCTTTCCTGTTGAGGTCAGTTGCAGAGCGCGGGGTTCGGTCGTGATCAAGGTCAGGGAGGGCGGGACGGTTCAGCGCCGGCCTGTTACCTGGCGCTCGGCGTCACCCTCGACCGGCGACCGGGACGTCCTCGGGATGTGGTTCCAGGAGGCAGAGGGCGCGAAGTTCTGGCTCCAGGTCTTGAACGAGCTCAAGCAGCGCGGCGTCCAGGACGTGCTGATCTGCTGCGTCGACGGCCTCAAGGGCTTCCCCGAGGCGATCGAGGCGGAACGTACTGCCCCCGCGGGCGCGCCCGATGCCGATCCCCAGGTCCGGGTCGGTGAGGTTGCGATCGGCGGCCGGCGTCAGGATCGCGGGACCCGTCGGCTTCCTGCCGCCACTCGTGGCGGGGACGTCGACCGACGCCCGCGTAGCCGTTCGTGACCTTCGCTGCCTCGTTGCGGCCGACTGCACGCGGTTCATCAGCACCTAACCGCCTCATCGCCCGCGCCGTCGTTTTCGAGCGTGACGTTGCAGATCACCCCGTAGTTGCCGAGGTCACGCGCAGCCGTCCTTCGTTCCCTGTTCAGACCGAGTCGAGTCCGACGTAGTTCTCGGCGAGCGTCGTCGCGGCCGCCGTCGAGGTGGTGACGTAACGAAGCTGCGACTCCTGCAGGCGCAGGTCGAACGGGTCGTCACCCTCGAGGCGGTGCAGCATCGTCGTCATCCACCAGGAGAAGTGCTCGGCGCGCCAGACGCGGCGGAGGCAATCGCTCGAGTAGCTGTCGAGCAGCGTCTCGCTGCCGCTCCGTACCACTCGACGAGGGCATCGGCGAGAAGCCGCACGTCGTGAACTGCGAGGTTCAGGCCCTTCGCGCCGGTCGGAGGCACGATGTGGGCTGCGTCGCCCGCCAGGAACAGGCGGCCGTGCTGCATCGGCTCGGTGACGAAGCTGCGCATCGGCGTGATCCCCTTCTCCAGCACCGGGCCCTCGGTGAGCGTCCAGCCGGGCAGGCCGAGCCTGATCTGCAGCTCCTCCCAGATGCGCTCGTCCGGCCACTCGGCGATGTCCTCATCGGGCCGGCACTGCAGGTAGAGACGGCTCGAGCTCGGGCGAGCGCAGGCTGAGCAACGCGAAGCCGCGCTCGTGATGGGCGTAGACGAGCTCGTCGTTCGACGGCGCCACCGCGGCCAGGATCCCGAGCCAGCCGAACGAGTACTCGCGCGAGAACGTTCGCAGAACGCCCGCCGGCATCGTCGGCCGACAGACGCCGTGAAAACCGTCGCACCCAGCGACGACGTCGCACTCGAGCACCTGCTCGCTTCCCCTCGTGGCGCGTACCGCACGCGCGGCTGCTCCGACTCGATCTCCTCGACCCGGACGTCGTCCACCTCGAACAGCAGCGGCTGCCCGGTGCCGAGCCGCGCCTGCGATCAGGTCCTTCACGACCTCGGTCTGCCCGTAGACGGTGATCGTCTTGCCGCCAGTCAGCGCCGACATGTCGATCCGGTGCCGCTCGCCGGCGAACTGCAGCTCGATGCCTTCGTGCACGAGCCCTTCGCGCGCCATCCGCTCCCCCACGCCTGCCTCGACGAGGAGATCGACGACGCCCTGCTCGAGCACCCCGGCCCGAATCCGGGCCTCGACGTATTCGCGGCTCCTGTTCTCCAGGATCACCGACTCGATGCCCTCGCAGATGCAGCAGTTGGGCGAGCGTCAGGCCTGCGGGCCCCGCGCCGATGATCGCAACCTGTGTCCGTGTCAAGGAGCCGTCTCGCGGGTCGAAGAGTGCAGCCTGCCCCTGGCCCACGCCGATGCACATCGTCGCGAGGCCATAACGCCCGCCGCGACGGCGAAGCTCGTGCAGCAACGTGGTGACGAGCCGGGCGCCGCTCATGCCCAGCGGGTGCCCGATCGCGATTGCGCCGCCGTTGACGTTCACCCGCTCCTCGTCGAGCCCGAGCTCCCGCACGACGGCGAGGCTCTGCGACGCGAACGCTTCGTTCAGCTCGACGAGATCGAGCTCATCGACGGTCACCCCGGTGCGGTCGAGGAGCTTCCGCACCGCCGGGACGGGTCCGATCCCCATCACCGCCGGGTCGACTCCGGCGGCCGCGGAACCGGCGAACACGCCCAGCGGCTCGATCCCCAGGTCGCGGGCCCGCTCCTCGCTCGCGATCACGAGCGCCGCGGCACCGTCGTTGATCCCGCTCGAGTTGCCCGCCGTGACCGACCCGCCGGCGCGGAACGCCGATTTGAGCGACGCAAGCTTCTCGAGGGTCGTGTCGGGTCTCGGATGCTCGTCGTGCTCGAGACCTGCCACCGGCACGAGCTCATCGGCGAAGCGGCCGGCTTCCTGCGCATCCGCCCAACGCCGCTGGGAGCGCCAGGCGAACGCGTCCTGTTCCTCCCGCGTCACACTCCAGCGCTCCGCCACGTTTTCGCCCGTCTCACCCATCGTCGCCCTCGAGTAGTTCGCCTCGTAGAGCGGGTTGACGAAGCGCCAGCCGAGCGTCGTGTCGTGGAGCGTGCGGTCGCCGCGCGCGTACGCCGCCTCCGGCTTCGGCGTCACGAGTGGCGCGCGCGTCATCGACTCGACACCGCCCGCGACGAAGAGATCGCCGTCACCGGCGATCACGGCATGACAGGCCCCGACGATCGCCGACAACCCGGATGCGCAGAGACGGTTGACGGTGACGCCTCCCACCGTCTCGGGCAGGCCGGCGAGCAGCGCGGCGAAGCGGGCGACGTTGCGGTTGTCCTCACCGGCCTGGTTCGCACAGCCGAGCCAGACGTCCTCGATCTCGGCAGCCGGGACCCCGGCTCTCGAGACCGCCTCGGCGATCACCGCAGCTGCCAGATCGTCCGGCCGCACGCCCGCGAGCCCGCCGCCGTAGCGCCCGACCGGGGTGCGGACCGCGGAGAGCACGACGGCGCGCGTCATGCCCGTCCTCCGGAAGCCGCTCGCGTCGACACTCGGATATCGTCGGGTCGGGCCCTGCGATCGGGACGTCGGAACGCGTCACCGCGCGGCCTCGCCCGCATCTGCCGCCTCGAGCACGCGTTGGGCGATCGCGAATGCGCCGTTGGCGGCGGGGACCCCGCAGTAGACGGCGCACTGGAGCAGCACCTCGCCGATCTCGTCGGGTGTGAGCCCGTTTCGGAGCGCGGCCCGCAGATGCAGCTCGAGCTCGTGCTCCCTTCCGGAGGCGACGAGCGCCGTCAACGTGATGCAGCTGCGCGTCCGCCGGTCGAGCCCCGGACGGGACCAGATCTCGCCCCAGGCGTAGCGCGTGATCAGATCCTGGAAGTCCTCGGTGAACGGCGTTGTCCGGTCGATTGCCCTGTCGACGTGGGCGTCGCCCAACACCGACCGGCGAACGCCCATGCCGCGCGCGTGGAGCTCCGCCTGTGTCTCGTCCCTCATGCGTCCTCCTGGTCTCCGCCCAGGTGGCGCAACAGCGCCGCCGTGAAGGCGTCCGGTTGCTCGACATTCGCGATATGCGCAGCCCTGTCGATCACAGTGTGCACAGCGCCGCCCCCGATCGCCGCGGCGAGCGCGTCTCCGTCGGCGGGGGTCACGACGGGGTCGTCGGAGCCCGTGAGCACGAGCGTCGGTGCCGTGATCTCCGCGAGCCGTGCGGTGAGGTCGGCGTCGGCGAGTGCGTCGCAGCAAGCGGCGTACCCCTCGGCGGGGGTTGCGATGAGCATCGCGCGGAACCGGGCGACGACCTCGGGGTGCGCGTCGCGGTACGCGGGCCGGAACCAGCGACCGAGAACCGCATTTGCGATCGCTTCCATCCCCTTGGTCGCACCGTGAACGCGCGGCCGATCCAGCCCTGTCTCGGTACGAACGCGGCCGCCGTACAGCAAAGCGCGAGGCGCTCGACCCGGGCCGGCGCGTTCACGGCGAGCCACTGGCCCTCGAGGCCTCCGAGCGAAAGGCCGCAGAAGGAGGCCGTCTCTGTTCCGATCGTGTCGAGGAGGTCGACGAGGTCGCGTCCCGAGGTCGTCGATCGTCGTCGCCCCGGCGGCAACGGGCGAGCGC
The DNA here is from genome assembly GCA_963736945.1 of uncultured Thermoleophilia bacterium. Taxonomy (GTDB): domain Bacteria; phylum Actinomycetota; class Thermoleophilia; order Gaiellales; family Gaiellaceae; genus Gaiella. The sequence goes on along the minus strand of CAVTQW010000020.1, from coordinate 114,210 downwards.
GCCGTGCCCGCGCCGGTCGTAGCGAACGACCTCGAACCGGTCGACGAGCGCGCGCCAGCTGTGGCTCCCACATCGCGAGCGTCGTGCCGAGGGAGCTCGCAGAGAACGAGCACCGGAGCGCCTGCGGGACCGTCGACGGACGTGGTGGAGCCTCATCCGCCTCCGGCCCTCTCGTCGTCGTACCGCGCGAGCGCCCGATCGACCAGCAGCCCCGGCCGAGCCGAGATACGTCGTCGGCTCGAGCGCGGCCTCGATCTCCTCGCCCGTCAGGCCCGTGTCGCAGACCGTGCGAGCTCGTCGGCCAAGCGACCGTCCCGTCTCGCGCCGGCACGCAGCGACGCGTCACGCACGAGGGTGCGTGCAGCCGTGCGGCCGAGCCGCTCGGTGAGGAGCAGCGCGATTCGTTCCGCCGCGATCTGCCCGCCGGTGAGATCGAGGTTCGCCCGCATCCGTGCCGCGTCGACCTCGAGCCCTTCGAGCGAACCTGCCAGAGCGGCGGCGGCGCCTCCCGCGTACTGCGAGCGCGCCGGACAGCGCCTCCCACTCCGCCTGCCAGGCCCCGCCGCGCGCTCGTGCTCCTGGCGAGTGCGCGCCGCGAGCACGGACGCGTGGCCCGAGCGAGCTCGGCGCAGGCGCGGGCCCTCATCGCGCCGACCGCGTTGCGCTTCTGGGGCATCGCCGTCGAGCCTCCGCCGTCCCCTCCCTCGCTGCACCTCCGCGATCTCCGTCTGCGCGAGCAGCAACGACGTCGAGCGCGATCTTCGCCACCGACTCCCGCGGCGATCGTCGAGCGCTGCGCCGAGCTCGGCGATCCGAACGCGATTCGTGTGCCAGGGCAGCAGTCGGCCTCGGCGAGATCGAGCTCGCTCGGCATAGAGGCGCAGCGATCTCGCGGCCCGTGCTCACCCATCGCGGCGAGCGTGCCGCGGCGCCGCCGAGCTGCGCGGCGAGCCCCGTCGCGCCGCAGCTGCGCCGAGCCGCGTTCGCGCGTCGAGCACCGCGACGAGCCAGCCGGCTGCCTTGAGCCCGAACGTCGTCGGCACGGCCTGCTGCAGCAGCGTGCGACCGGCCATGGGCGTGTCGCGGTGGGAGCGGGCGAGCGGTCGCGCACGCGCCGGTGACGCGATCGAGCTCGTCGAGCACGAGCCCGAGCGCCCGCCGGGCGACGAGCATCGCCGCCGTGTCCATCACGTCCTGGGTCGTCGCACCCAGATGCACCCAGCGGGCCGTCTCCTCCCCGACGCGTTCGACCGAGGGCGCGCACGAGCGGCTCGACCGGGGCGCCGACCCGCTGGCCCTCGGCAGCAGCAGCTCCCAGTCGTAGCCGTCGTCGCGCAGGCAGAGGCGATCGCTGTCGCGGCGGGCTCGGGGACGACGCCCGCGAGCGCGCCGGCGCGCGCGAGGGCGGCCTCGGCATCGAGCATCGCGGCGAGCCACGCGCGCCCCGACACGGCCTCCCGCAGCTCGTCGGGACGAAGAGAGGCGCGAACGGGCTCACACCGCGAAGAATGTCGTCTGCCCCGGCCCTTGCAGCGGATGTCGAAGCGAAGGTCTCCGTCCTCGGCGGCCGCGACGAGCGTGAGCGAGCTCCTCGTCGAGGCGCGAGAGCACCGGATCGGCGGCGTTCGCCTCGCTTCGTCCGGGAAGTAGACACGGGTGACGGCGTGCTTGAGCAGCCCACGTGCGAAGACGCCGACCTCCAGGTGAGGTGCCTGCAGACCGCCCTCGGGCCACGGCACGCGGCCCGGCTTGACCGTCACGAACTCGAACGCGGCCGCCGGCAGCGGTGCCGCGAGCGACCGAAGCCGAGAAACCCGTCCTCGAGCGCGAGCTCCGTCCGGTCGTCGACCGGGTGGGCGTAGCGGCCGGCGGCGTTCGCCTGCCAGATCTCGATCATCCCGTCCGGCACCGGCTCACCGGCGCCGTCGAAGCAGCGTGCCGCGGATCCGCACCGCTCGCGGGTCGCTCGGGTCGACGAGCTCGCGGCGTGATCAGGTCGGAGTCAAGGCGATCGAGAGGTACGGGCCGACCGTCTGCGAGGGGGTGCGACGCCGAGGTCTCAGTCATCGTGCGGCTCCTCCAACGGGGTCGCCTCGCGTCCGCCGAGCACGATGTCCCAGCGGAAGCCGAGCGCCCAGTCGGGCTCGGTCAGCCCGATGTCGAAGCCGGCTGATCAGCCGCTCGCGCGCCGCCTCGTCAGCGATCGAGTTGAAGATCGGGTCGTACTCGAAGAGCGGGTCGCCGGGGAAGTACATCTGCGTCACGAGCCGTTCCGTGAACGACCGTCCGAACAGCGAGAAGTGGATGTGGTTCGGTCGCCACGCGTTGTCGATGGTTCCCCCACGGATAGGCGCCGGGCTTGACCGTCACGAAGCGGTACCACCCGTCGTCGTCCGTGAGGCAGCGGCCGCCGCCCGTGAAGTTCGGGTCGAGCGGCGCGTCGTGCGTGTCGACCGCGTGCGGGTAGCGACCGGCGGCGTTCGCCTGCCAGATCTCGACGAGCTGCCCGCGCAGCGGCTTGCCGTCCGAGCCGAGCACCCGGCCGCGTGACGATGATCCGCTCGCCGAGCGGCTCGCCCGCGTGCTGGCGCGTGAGGTCGTGGTCGAGCGGCGCCGATCGCCGACTCGCCGTACGCCGGGCCCGGTCAGCTCCGACAGCGTCGCCGGGATGACCACGAGCGGCTCCTTCGGCGCCCGCAGGCGCGTCCCGACGTAGTCGTGGTAGTCGTACGGCGGATCGGGTCCGACGCGGTCGAGCGTCGACGACCTCGGCGAACGGGTGGAGCTCAACGGGCATGGCTCTCCTCCAGGCTGACGACGAAGGGGGCGGTCGTGACGGCGGCGACGTCGTCGACGGTCGCGTCGCCGAGCAACTCGGTCAGGTGCAGCGCACCGTCCCGCAGCCGGAAGACCGAGAGCTCGGTGACGATCACGTCGCACGGCGCCGGCGGCCGTCAGCGGGTAGCGTGCACTCCGCCACGACCTTGGGCTCGCCGCGGGACGACGTCGCGGTCATCGTGACGATCACCCGGCGGGCGCCGACGACGAGGTCCATCGCCCCACCGACGCCGAGCACGTCCTTGCCCGGTACGGCCCAGTTGGCGATGTCACCGCGCGCGCTCACCTCGAGCGCCCCGAGCACGGCGACGTCGATGTGGCCGCCCCGGATCATCGCGAAGCTCGACGCGCTGTCGAAGTAGGACGCACCCGGCAGCGCCGTGACCGGCTGCTTCGCGGCGTCGATCAGGTCCGGGTCGAGCTCGTCCTCGCCCGGGCGCGGGCCGACGCCGAGCAGGCCGTTCTCGGTGTGCAGCACGACGCGTGAGTCGGCGGCGAGGAAGCCCGGGATCAGGTTCGGGATCCCGATCCCGAGGTTGACGATCTCGCCGGGCCGGAGCTCATCGGCGGCGCGCTCCGCGATCCGCGACTTGAGGTCGCCGCTCATGCGCCGCCACCAGGAAGTCGACGTAGAGGTGCGGCGTCACGACCGACTCGGGCTCGACGCCCGCCGACCGCCACGACCTCGCCGGCCTCGGCGATCGTGATCGTCGCCGCCGTCGCCATCAACGGGTTGAAGTTTCGCGCCGTCCGCCGGTACCAGAGGTTGCCGAGCGTGTCGGCGCGGGCCGCGTAGACGAGCGCGACATCCGCCGTGATCGGCTCCTCGAGCACGTGGAGCACACCGCCGATCACGCGCTCCTCCTTGCCCTCGGCGAGCAGCGTGCCGGCGCCGACCGGGGTGAAGAAGCCGCCGATCCCGGCGCCGCCGGCCCGGATCGCCTCCGCGAACGTGCCCTGGGGCACGAGCGTCGCCTCGATCTCACCGGCGTTCACTGCCGCGACGGCCTCGGGGTTCGAGGTGAAGTACGACGAGATCCCACGCCTGATCCGACCCTGCCGGAGCAGCCTTCCGAGCCCACGGCCCGGCTCGCCGATGTTGTTCGAGACGATCGTCAGATCGGTCGCGTCCGAGTGGTCGACGAGCGCGTCGATCAGGGTCGAGAGGGGCCCCGACCAGGCCGAAACCGCCCACCATCACGGTGTCGCCCGACCTGATCTGGGCGACCGCCTCCTCGCGCCGTGGTCACCGCTGCTCGCCGTCACACTCGTCTCCCGCCGGGGTCGCCGGCACCTCAGAACGGGAAGTGCCGAGTGCCGGCCTGGACGGTCACCCACCGCAGCTCGGTGAACTCCTCGACCGCGGCGCGGCCCCCGAAGCGTCCCCAGCCCGAGTCCTTCACGCCGCCGAACGGCATCTGCGGCTCGTCGCCGACCGTCTGGTCGTTGACGTGGACGATGCCGGACTCGATCCGGCCCGCCAGCTCGAAGCCGCGCTGGTTGTCGCCCGTGATGATCCCGGCCGAGAGCCCGTAGCCCGTCGCGTTCGCGCGCGCGCACCGCCTGCGTCGGCGTCGTCCACGATCTCGATCGAGGCGACGGGGCCGAACGTCTCCTCGCAGCGCGAACGGAGAGTCGGCCGGCACGTCCGTGACGAGCGTCGGCCGGTAGCAGGGCCCGTCGGTCTCGCCGCCGACGAGCAGCTTCGCACCCCGGTCGACGGCATCCTGAACCCGCGCCGCCACGGTCGAGAGCGCCTGCCCGTTGATCAGCGGGCCGATGATCGTGTCGTGCTCCTTCGGGATCGCCGACCTTGAAGCCCGCGGTCTTCGCGACGAGCTTCTCGGTGAACTGCGTCTGCGATCGAGCGCTCCACGATGATCCGCCGCGTCGACATGCAGATCTGCCCCTGGTGGAGGAAGCAGCCGAAGGCAGCCGCGTCGACCGCGTACTGGAGATCGGCGTCGCCGAGCACGATCAGCGGGTTCGAGCCGCCGAGCTCGAGCACGACCCGCTTCAGCTGACGGCCGCACGCCTCCGCCAGCCGGCGGCCGGTCTGGGTCGACCCCGTGAAGTTGAGCCGCCGCACCGCCGGGTTCTCGACGAGCTCGTCGCCGATCCCCGTCGCCTCGCCCGGGCGCATGCGTGACGATGTTCAGGACCCCGGCCGGCAGGCCCGCCTCGGCGAAGATCTCGCCCCAGAGCGTGCCGCCGGAGACCGGCGACCACTCGGACGGCTTCAGCACGACCGTGTTGCCGAGCACGAGCGGTGCCGTGATCGAGCGCAGCGAGAGGATCAGCGCCGCGTTCCACGGCGCGATCGCGCCGACGACGCCGACCGGCTGCCGCAGCCCCATCGCCATCGCTCCCGGGATGTCGGACGGAATCACCTCGCCGATCGGTCCGTAGGCCGAGCCGGCCGCCTGGCGCAGGAGCCCGGGGGTGAAGTACATCTGGAACATGCCGAAGCCGAAGGTGGCAGCCGGTCTCCCGGGCGAGCAGGTCGACCACCTCGTCCCGACGGCTCTCGAGGATGTCGGCGGCGCGCAGGAAGATCGCCTGCCGCACGCCGGGAGGCGTCGCGGCCCACGCGGGGAACGCCTCCGCGGCGGCCTCGATCGCGCGGCGCGCGTCGTCTCGCGTGCCCGCGGCCGCCCGCACGACGGTCTCGCCGGTGAACGGGTCGCTCACGTCGAACGTGGCGCCGTCGCTCGAGGCGACCCACTCCCCGCCGACGAAGTTGAGCGCCTCGCGGACGGTGGTCGCCGTCTCTGTCGATTGCGTCATGGTCTCGCTCCTTTCGAAGGACAGTGGGTCAACCCCTGAGGCAGAACGGCTCACTGGCGTGCCGCCGCAGACGTCGTGTGCTGCCGCGGTGATGTTACGCCTCGGGCCGTGCCACGCCTGACGCCCGCAATGAGCCGTCTCGCGTGAGCCGGATCGCGTCCGCCAGCGTTGCGCTGCTTTCGACGTCTGCGTGCAGCCTACGAGCAACCTTCCCGCCTGTCAAGACACGAGTCCCGCCTAATGGGACATACTCGGGGCAGGCGAGCGAGATCTCCGCCGGAGTGTTCCATTCGTCAAGACAGTGGTCTAGTATGCGGGACGTGACGGACGGTGGACCTGACACGCGGGCCGACGCAGCCCGTCGCAGCGCGGCCTGCTCGCCGTCGCCGGACTCTCCGCCGCGGACCTCCACTCGACTGTCCGCGGCAGGCCGAAATACGGTCGCCCGGTCGCACCGCCGTTCGCGCGTGCGATCTCCGTCGCGGGTCGCAGCGCGAGCGAGCGAGGCCTCGGGAGGCATCCCGACGCGAGGAGGACGCACTTGACGAGATCCTGATCGGACGGACGCGGCGGCTCCGCCGCGCCGACCGCCTCGTGGTTCAGCCCTAACGAAACTCGAGAATCAGAAGTCCTACGACATCGAGAGTCAGAGTCCACGGCACGAGAGAATCGGAGGAGAGACCTGATGAGATCGACGAGGATCAAGATCGGTGTTGCATGCGCCGTCGGCGGCCTTCTCGCGCTGATGCTGACCGCGTTGGCACCACCGGCGCAGGCAGCGGCACGGGCCGGTCGGCTCGGGCACGGCGTCCGCGACGAAGTCCGTCTGCGGCAAGGGCACCGGCAAGAAGGCGACGGGCACGCCGATCAAGCTCGGCGGGCATCGACATGCTGATCCCCGGCGTCGACTTCACGACGATCGGCAAAGTCGCCGAGGCGTACTTCAAGTGCGTCAACGACAACGGCGGCATCAACGGCCGTCCGATCAGCTACACGCTCTACAACGAGCAGCTCAACCCGGCGCAGCAGCGAGCGCTGGCGAAGAAGCTCGTCGAGAGCGACAAGGTCGTCGGCATCGTCGGCAACACGAGCTTCACCGAGTGCGGGCACGAACTGGAAGTACTACAAGTCGCAAGGGCTACATCGTGATCGGCGCAGGCGTCCAGGCGGAGTGCTTCGGCACCCCGACCTTCGTCGAGTCGAACATGGGCCCGCGCTACAGCAACATCGGTGCCGCGCAGGCGCTCGTTCGCGCGGGCGCGAAGTCGCTCGTCGTCGCCTCGCCGGACACGATCGCCGCGTACGCCGACGGCGGCGTCGCTCAAGGTCGCCAAGGCGGCGGGCATCCCGTCAAGAGCTTCCCGACCACCCTGCCGGTCACGGACGCGAACTCGATCGATCCAGAAGCTGGTGCCAGGCCGCCGGCCCGGGCGGCGGCGTCGATCCTCGACTTCACCCCCGATCCGGCGCCGCGCACTGATGAAGGCGGCCATCGCCCAGGGTCTCGTCGACAAGGTGATGTGGGGCTCGTCGACGCCGACCGCCAACGACGTTCATGGCCGGCGAGTTCCCCGAGTTCGACGGGAAGATGTTCATCAACTCGGAGTTCGGTCTGCTCGACGCGTCGCAGGGGCCGGACACCCGGCTGATGCTGGCAGATTCTCGAAGAAGTACGCGCCAAGCATCGATCCCAGGCGTTCGCTCAGATGGGCTTCATGGACGCGAAGTTCGCGACCCAGGCGCTCCTCAGCATCAAGGGTGACGTCACCGCGAAGTCGTACAACAAGGCCGTGCCGTGGCCTGAAGAACGTCAAGACGGACATGCTCTGCAAGCCGTGGTACGTCGGCAACGCGCTGCCGTACCACATCCCGAACAACACCGACATCACGGTCGACTACAAGAACGGCAAGGTCGTCCTGAAGGAGAAGTGCTTCAACATCCAGGCCGTCGACCCGGAGCTCGTCCAGACACGCGTCTGGGAGAAGAAGTACAACCTGAACACCGGAAAGTAGTCAGCAGGAAAGATGAACCAGAGAGATCAGGGTGCCCGAGAGTGCCGATGCATAGCGTCGTCGGCTTCACGGTCTTCGGCGTCGACTGGGAGTTCATCAAGCCGTACATCGTGCTTGGGCCTTGGCGCTGGGTGGGGTGTACGCGCTGTCCGGCGTCGGCCTCGTCGTCCTGTACCAGACAACGGGCGTCCTCAACCTCGCGTTCGGCGCCATCGGCGCCGCGGGCGCCCTGATCGCCTACTGGACCTGATCAACCACACGAGCTCGCCCGACTGGCTTGCCTACCTCGCGTGCATCCTGTTCGGCGGGGTCGTCACCTGCTCTACGGCTCGTGTTCGGCCCCGCCTTCGCCGCCCGAGACCCGCTCGTCAAGATGATGGGAACGCTCGGCCCTCGCTCTGATCCTGCTCGGCCTGATGGCCTGGCGCGCCCCGGTCGGCGGCGCCTTCGCACGGTTCCTGACGCTTCCGACCTCGAGCCACCGCTTCGAGCTCTTCGGGGCGACGGTCAACTGGACGCAGGTGATCGCGCTCGTCTTCGCCATCGCTCTCACCGCCGGGACGACGATCTTCCTTCGGGTCACCAGCCTCGGTACCGCCATGCGGGCGACTCGCCAACGACCGCGAGGTCACCGCCATGCTCGGCGTGCCGGTGCGCGAGTCGAGGCCTCGGCCTGGTTCGGCTCGGGTCTCGTCTGCGGCGCAGCCGGTCTGCTGCTGGCGGATCTGCTCACGTCGCTCGACTACTCCGCTCTGACCTTCCTCGTCATCTCCGCCCTCGCCGCCGCGTTGATCGGCCGGCTCCGCTCGCTCTGGGCGACTCTCACGGGTGGGCTCGTGGTCGGCGTCGTCCAGGCGGTGCTCACGCCGTACGAGTCGGTTGACCCGGTACCGCGCGGCGACACCGTTCGTGCTGGCGATCATCGCGCTGCTCTGGATGGGGCGACGCCGCGTCGTCACCATCTCACGAACGGCGCGGTAGACCTGGCTTGACCACCGCATCGGGCAGCGGCCACGCCGCATCGGCTCGCTCCCGACTGCCGCTCGATCGGGCCACCATCATGCGCGGCTCGGCATCGCGATCTTCCTCGTCATCGTCCTGTTCGTCCTGCCCGACGCCTCGGCGTCGGACTGGATGACGACGTTCACGAGCGTCGCCATCTACTCCGTCGTCGCGCGGGCCTCGGGATCCTGTACGGGCGGGTCGGGCATGATCTCGCTCGGTCAGATCGCGCTGCTCGCGATCGGAACTGGATGGCGACCCGTCTCTCCTATGCGCACGACGCTGCCGTTTCCGCTCCTGCTCCTCGTCACCGGTGCGATCACGTGCGGCGTCGGGGTGCTGATCGGGCTGCCGGCGCTGCGGCTCTCCGGCCTCTACCTCGCCCTGATCACGTTGATGGCGGCCGGGCGCCGTGACGATCGTGCTCGAGGCGATCGACTTCCCGAACGGTGGCGGCGGCTTCACCGGTCGCACGACGTCTCGTGACCTCTCCGGGCTCCAACCGGTCCAGACGGCCCGGCGATGGCCGACGGGCGACACCGCCTACTACCGCTACGTCGTGGTCGTCAGCGCGCTGATGTTCCTGCTCGCGCTCGCTGCACGTCGCGAGCAAGCCGGGCCGCGCCTGGGCGGCGATCCGCGAGAGCGAGCCGGCCGCGCTTGCCGCCGGTGTCAACGTCACCGTGCTCTACAAGCTCTGGGCCTTCGCTCTCGCGTCGTTCATGACCGGCAGTCGCGGGATGCCTGCTTGCAGCGCAGATCGGCCAGCCGTGCGCGCAGGCGTTCCAGACCCAGGACTCGATCACGCTGCTCGCGACGGCGCTGATCGGCGGCATCTTCAGTCTCTGGGGCGCCGTCGTCGCCGGCGTGCTTCATCCAGCTCGTGCCGTTCCTCTTCCAGGCGCAGTGGGGGATCAACCCGAACTTCCTCCTCATCATCTTCGGTGTCGGTCTGCTGCAGGTGCTGCTGACAGCGCCCGGCGGGCATCGTCCAGCAGATGCCGAAAGACATGGCGAATCTGGGGCGCCTCGTCTGGCGCGAGTCTCCGCAAGCTGACCGGCGCGGGAGCGAGTCGACATGATCGAGGTCGAGGAGCTTGACCGTCCGCTTCGCCGGCGTGACGCCGATCGACGGGATGAGCGTCGTGTTCCCGGGCGGTACCTGCGGCCTGATCGGCCCGAACGGCGCCGGCAAGACCACCTTCTTCAACGTCCTCAGCGGCTTCGTCAGGCCCGCCACCGGGTCGATCGCGCGCCTTCGGCGAGAACCTGCTCCGGATGGCCGACTATCAAGCGAGCCCGCTGGGGAGCTGAGGCGCACGTTCCAGACGGAGCAGGCGATCGAGCAGCTGTCGGTCTTCGACAACGTGGCCATGATCCACGAGCACTCGGGCGCCAAGCGCATCGTGACGCCGGCAGCCGACGTCTGGCGGCCATCGACTTCGTCGGCCTCGAAGCGCCTCCGAAGACCAAGGTCGGAGGCCTCGGAGCCCGCGAACGACGCCTGGTCGAGATCGCACGGGCCGTCGTCGGCCGCCCGCGATCGTGCTGCTCGACGAGCCGGCCGCCGGTCTCCCCGACGAGGAGACCGATCACCTGGGCCGGGTGATCCAGAGCATCCCCGAGCGGTTCGGCGCGCTCGTCATCCTCGTCGACCACGACATGAGCCTGGTCTCCGCCTGCTGCGAGACGACGGCGGTGCTGGACTTCGGCAAGCTGATCGCGTCCGGCCCGACGGCCGACGTGCTGCGAGACGAACACGTGATGCGCGCGTACCTGGGCACCGAGGAGGTGCTGTGAGCGAGCCGCGGCAACGCCTGAGGCTCGAGTTCGCGACGCTGGCGCTCGAGGACCTCTCGGTCGCCCGCGGCGGGCGCCCGGTCGCTCAGCGACGTGTCGCTCTCGAAATCCCGCCGGGCGAGGTCACGACGCTACTCGGCCCGAACGGCGCAGGCAAGTCGACCCTCGTCCTCGCCGTCGGAGGCGTCCTGCGCCCGACGGCCGGCAAGGTGATGCTGGGGAGCGCGACCTGACGCGGCGTCGGCCCGAGCAGGTCCGCGCAGCGGGTGTGGCGGTCGTCCCGGAGGGACGGCGGCTCCTGCCCGAGCTCACGGTCGAGGACAACCTCCGCGTCGCGACCTATGCGCTCAGCCGGGAGCACGCGGAGCGGGCATCGCGTACGCGCTCGAGCTCTTCCCCGAGCTCGAGAAGCGCTGGGCAGCCAGCGGCCCGCTCGCTCTCCGGTGGCGAGCAGCAGATGGTCGTGCTGGCCCAGGCTCTCGTCTCGCGGCCCAAGATCCTGCTCGTCGACGAGCTCTCGCTCGGGCTCGCACCGGTCGTCGTCAAGCGCCTCGTCCCGACGATCGAGTCCGTCGCCGCGAGCGGCATCGGCGTTCTCCTGATCGAGCAGTTCGCGCACGTCGCGCTCGGGCTCGCGAAGACGGCCTACGTCCTCGAGGGCGGCCGAATCCGCTACCACGGGACCGCGCAGGAGCTGAAGGACGATCCCGAGATCCTCCAGTCCGCCTACCTCTTACGCGGAACCTGATCGTGAAGGCGGTCCCCCGGTCTAGGGCGGCTCGGGCACGCCGAGCTCCGCCTGCAGTGTTTCACCGAGCGAGAGCAGCTCCCAGTCGGAGCCGGCGGGGCCGATCAGCGACACGCCGACGGGGAGGCCGCTGCGCCCGACGCCTGCCGGGAGAGCCGCCACCGGAAAGCCTGTCCAGTCCCAGAGGTGTGTGAGCGAGATCAGGGCGTAGTCCGAGCCTGCACGCTCGTACCCGTCCCCGCGCAGGGGAGCGACGACGGGAATCGTCGGCTCGACCACCGCTGCCAGCCGGTGCTCGTCCAGCCAGGACGCCCAGGCACCCGTCAGCTCTCGCCGCCGCGCCTGCGCCGCGGCGAACGCCTCCCCGGACACGGCACGCCGCTCTCCCTCCTCGACCCATTCGCGCAGCGACGGCCGGTAGAGCTCACGTCTGCCGTCGAAGCGACGGTGATAGGCGAGCAACTCCGTCGTCAGGACGTCGAGGAAGTCGTCGCCCGCTTCCGATGTCCCCTCGGGTGGCGGCGGCTCGACGATCACTGCGCCGAGCCGACGGCATGTGTCGAGCGCGAGCTCGAAGCCCGCGGCCACATCGGCGTCGAGCTCGGCTCCAGCCGCGCGCGGAGAGACCCCCAGCCGCACACCGGCAAGCGGTCTGGGCGACTCGCGATCGGGCAGCAACTCCGGCGCGGGCGCGTGGAGAGCGCTCTCGGCGCGCCCCCGATCAGGGCCCGCCATCGCCGCCAGCAGCAACCGGCAGTCGGCGAGCGTGCGCGCCATCGGGCCGGTGTGGTCGAGGCTCCAGGCCAGCGGCACGACTCCCGCCGTCGAGACTCGGCCGCGCGTCGGCTTGATCGCCGAAGTGCCGCAGCACGCGGACGGGATCCGAAGCGATCCGGCGGTCTCGGTGCCGGTGGCGGCGGGAACCATGAAGGCCGCCAGCGCCGCCGCCGAGCCGCCGCTCGAGCCGCCCGCGGATCGCTCGAGGTCCCACGGGTTGCCGACCTGATCCGTCGTGCCGCCGGCGGCGAACTCGTGCGTGTGCAGATGGCCGAGCAGCACCATGCCCGCAGCGGCCAGCTGCCTCCAGACGTCGCAGTCCTCCGTCGGCACGTCCGCGAGCAGACGGCTCGATGCGGTGAGTGGCTTTCCCGCGACGCCGTACAGATCCTTGAGCCCCAGCGGGACCCCGGTCAGCGGCGGGGGTGGGCCGTCACGCCGCCCGCCGGCGGCGCTCAGGCGCTCGTCGGCCAGCGCCGCCGCCGCGACCGCATCCTCCTCGTAGACGCGCACCCACGCGTTGATCGATCCCGGATCACCGTCGTGGCTGTGCACTCCGTCGCATTCGCGGATCCGGGCCAGCAGGGCTCCTGTGAGCTCGGACGACGACACGCTGCGCCGCTCGAGCAACGCGGCTGCTTCACCGACGCCGAGGCGTGTAAGGTCGCTCACCGTCAGCCGGGTACCAGCACGGCGCGGCCGGTGACCTCGCCCTCGCGAAGCTTCTCGAGCACGTCGTTGACGGACTCGAGCGGGTGCGTCTCCGTCTTCAGGACGAGCCGGCCGGCCGCGTGGAGCTGGAGAACCTCCCACAGGTCGATCCACGTGCCGACGAGGTTGCCGGCCACCGTCTGTCTCGCCCGCGACGAGCGCCACGGAGGGGACCGCGACCATGCCGCCGTAGCCGACGATCGAATACGTGCCGCCGCGGGCGAGCATCGCCGCCGAGTCTGCGTGCGTCTGGTCGGTGCCGACGAAGTCGAAGACGAGGTCGGCTCCGCCGCCGCCCGTCAGCTCGCGGACGGCGTCGACCGAGCCCTTGCCGTCGAGCACGTCGTCGGCACCGAGCTCGGAGGCAAGCTGCCGGCGCCTCGGGTCGGTGTCGATGGCGATCGTCGAGCTCGAGCCGAGCTCGCGCAGGAGCTGGAGCGCGATGTGGCCGACCCCGCCGACACCGATCACGACGGCCGTCGTGCCCGGCACCGCCAGCGGCGCCAGCCTCTTCACTGCGTGATATGCGGTCAGCCCGGCATCGGAATGCGGCGCCACCTCCGCCGGCTCGATACCGTCGGGCAGCGGCACGAGCGACCGCTCCGGAACGAGAACGTAATCGGCAAAGCCGCCGTCGACCGTCAGCCCCGTGAAGTCGTGGCGCGCGCAGAGCATGTCGATGCCGCGGCGGCAGGGGACGCAGAGCCCGCAGCTCCAGGGCGGGAAGACGAGCACGGCGTCGCCCCTGGCGACCGTCGTCACTCCCGAGCCGACCTCCTCCACCCAGCCCGCGTTCTCGTGGCCGAGGACACGCGGCAGCGTGACGCCGGCGGGCTCCATCAAGCCCTCGATCGCGTGCAGGTCGGTGGCGCAGACTCCCGCCCCGCCGATCCGGACGAGCACGTCCGACGGTGCCGAGACCTCGGGCACCGGCCGATCGACGAGCTCGAGCGGACGGTGATACTCACGCATGACTGCGGCTTTCATGTCCCTCCTCCGTTGAGCGCGTCGACGAGCTCGCGCAGGTATTCGAGATGCCGTCGCATCGCACGTTGGGCGGCTGCAGGCTGGCGTAGCCTGATCGCACGCTCGATCACGCCGTGCTGGCGGAGGATCGCGGCTCCGTCGATCGAGCCGCCGATCATGTCGATCAACGACGGCTGCAGGACGTCGAGCGTCCAGCTCGTGAATGCGCGCAGCAACTCGTTTCGGGCCGTGGCGGCGATCACCCGGTGAAAGCGCGCGTCCGCGATCCGGAACGCCTCGGCGGCCGGGTGATGCCCCTCGGCTGCCGCGATCGCCTCCCGGAGCTCCGCTGCTGTCCGGTCGGTCGCATTCTGCGCGGCGAGACCGGCGAGCGGCACCTCGAGGTAGACGCGCGCGTCGAGCAGCTCGTGAAGCGAGACGCTGTCCGCCTCCAGCATCGTCGCGATCGAGTCGCTGAGGCTGCGGCCCATCCCCTCGTTCTCGGTGCTGTCGACGAAGATGCCTCCACCCGGTCCCTGCGCGGCCCGGACGAGGTGCGAGCCTGCGAGCAGCCGGAGCCCCTCGCGGAGGGTCGGGACGGCTGACGCCGAACTCGGCAGCGAGCTCCTGCTCGGTCCCGAGACGCTCGCCTGGGCGAAGGCCGCGGGCAGAGACGTAACGCCGGATCTCGAAGGCGACCTGCTCGCTCGCATCCCGGCGCTGCGACGCGAACCGCTGGCTCACGGGGCGAAGCTCTCGTCCGGCGCCACTGCGATCTCCAGGAGAAGCGGCTCCTCTCGACGCACCAGGTCCGGCACGACGTCGTCGAGGGCACCGACCAGCTCGGCGTGCGTCGCAACCGTCCGAGCGGGGCACCCGAATGCCCGGGCGAGGCCCGCGACGTCGACATCGAAGCTCGGCCACGGCGCGGTGCCGCCCTGCTGCTCGGCGAGGCGATCCATGATCGCGTAGCCGCCGTTCGAGAGGATCACGAACAGCACTCCGGCGCGGTACTGGGCGGCGCTCCACAGCGCCTGGATCGAGTAGAGCGACGACCCGTCCCCGACGATCGCCACGACCGGGCGGTCGGGCCGTGCCAGCCGGAGCCCGGTCGCCGCCGGAAGCGCGAACCCGAGCCCTCCCATGGCCGGGCTGAGTGAGCCGAGCGACTCGCGCGCGGGCAGCCGCACGAGCAGCTCGGGGCGGTTCGACGGCGACTCCTCGATCACGATCGCATCGCGCGGCAGGCGCTCTGCCAGCGCGCTGAAGACGTGGGCGGCACGAAGCGGCTCGCCTGCGGCAGGCGGTTCCGGCGGCGCCGGAAGCGGGAACGGCCCCGGGGGAGCCGTCCCACGGGCTGGGACGATTCGCGCCAGCCGCTCGCACACGGGCCCAGGTGCTGCAAGCACCGCGAGGTCGGCCGTGCTCCGGTGCACCTCGGCCACATCCTGGCTCACCATCGCGACCCGCGTCCCCGGCTCGACGAACGGGCCCGCCACGAACGGGTACTGCCGGAACACCGGGGCGCCGACGGAGAGCACGACGTCGTGCGGCGCGAGCGCTTGGCGCAGCCGTATCCGGTCCGCCGGCAGGTGGCCCGCGAAGAGGGCGTGATCCTGCGGGAAGCCGGCGCGCGCGCTGAACGGCTCCTGCCAGACAGGGCAGGCGAGTCGCTCGGCCAGCGCGACGAGCGCGACCCAGGTGCCGGGATCGTCCGCCCCCGCCCCGGCGACGAGCACGGGGTTGTCTGCCCCGGCGAGGAGCTCCGCGAGCTCCGAGACGACGTCCTCGTCAACTGCACGGGCTCGAGCAACGCGACGGGCCGCGGCCCGCTCGCCCGGATCCGATGCTTCCGCCGTCCAGTCGTCCATGGGCACGATGACGACGGCCGGCCCGTGCCCCGTCGTCGCCTCGTGGTACGCGCGGGCGATCGCGCCGGGCACATCCTGGGCGCGCACGGGCTCGTCGACCCAGACCGGGTAGTCGCCCGCCAGGCCGTGCAGCCTGCCCGTCAGGAACGGCTCCGTCGCGATGTGGCGTCTGTCCTGCTGGCCGACGACGACGACGAGCGGCGCCCGGTTGGCGCGGGCCGTCGCCAGCGCGCTGACCGCGTTGCCGAGCCCAGGCGTCGTGTGCAGGATCGCAAGCGCCGGCTTGCGGCGCCCGATCGCCCAGCCCGTCGCCATGCCGACAACCGAGCTTTCGTGGAGCCCGAGCACGAAGCGGAGATCGTCGGGAAGGTCGGTGAGGAAGGAGATCTCCGTCGACCCGGGATTTGCGAAGAGCGTCGTGAGCTCGTACTCGCGGAAGACGTCGAACGTCGCTTCACGGACCGTCTGGGGAGCCACGCCCCAGAGCCTATACACAAATGATTTGATTTTTGTTTTTGGAAGGCGCCCACCGCCCCCGCCGGCATCGCCGCAGGAGCACCTACGCGGCCGCCTCTCGACCCGCGAGGACGGAAGCTATGCGTTCCTCGCGGTGCGCCCGGTTCCCTACACGATTCCGGGCGACGGCCTGTCGGGGTGATGATCGTCGCAGCAGCCGGCATTCGTGGCGCCCGGCGCACATCCACCTGATCGTCCGTACTGCCCGAGCTCGAGGCGATCCTCCTGATCTCCTAGAACGGGAATGGCTCCGCCTTCTCTCGCGTCGTCAGCCACTGCCACTCCGTCCAAAGCTCGAGCTGGCCGACGCCGCCGAAGTGGCCGCCGTTGCTCGAGCACTTGAACCCTCCGAACGGAGCGGGCGGCTCCTCGTTGATCGTCTGGTCGTTGACGTGGACCATGCCTGCGTCGAGGCGCGCAGCGACGGCGGCGGCGTGCTCCTCACTGCCGGACTGGACCGCCGCCGAGAGCCCGTGCTCGGTCTGGTTCGCGAGCTCGACCGCCTCGTCGTCGGTGCTGAAGGTCGTCACCGCCGCGACCGGGCCGAAGATCTCCTCGTCGAAGGCCGCCATGCCGGGCCGGACGTCCCGCAGGACCGTCGCGGGGAAGAACAGACCGTCGCGCTTCCCGCCGATGAGCACCGTTGCACCCGCCGCGACCGTCTCGTCGACGATCGACTGAACGCGCTCGATCTGCTTCTCGTTGATGAGCGGGCCGAGGGCCACCTGGCCCGTCGAAGGGTCGCCCACGGGCAAATGCTCCGCCCGCGCGGTCAGCGCGGCGAGGTACTCCTCGACGATCGACTCGTGCACGAGGTGCCGGCTCACCGCCAGGCAGATCTGGCCCTGGTGCAGGAAGGAGCCCCACGCACCGGCCGACGACGCCGCCTCGATGTCGGCGTCCTCGAGCACGACCAGCGGGCAGTTTCCGCCGAGCTCGAGCACGACCCGCTTCAGCGTGCGACCCGCGGTCTCACCGACGATTCGACCCGTCTTCGTCGATCCCGTGAACGAGATCATCCGGACGTTCGGATCCTCGACGAGTGCCTGCCCTACCTCGGGGCCGCCCGAGAACACGTGCAGGACGCCCGAGGGCAAGCCGGCTTCCTCGAACACGCGTGCGATTACGACGCCGCCGCTCACCGGCGTGTTGAGATCGCTCTTCAGGACGACCGCGTTCCCGAGCACGAGCGCCGGGCCGATCGACCTCATCGCGAGCACGATCGGGAAGTTCCAGGGCGTGATCACGCCGACGACGCCGATCGGCGCGCGGCGCGCAGTGGAGGTCCGCCCGGGAATCGGCGACGGCAGCTCCTTCTCGAGCTGCTCCGAGATCAGCGACGCCGCCTCCTCGAGCTGGCCGATCGAGGCGCCGATCTCGTGTGCCACCTTCCCGTCGATCGCACCGGACTCGCGGATCATCCAGCCGCTGATCTCCGCCCGATGGAGCTCCAGCAGCTCTCCGGCACGGCGGACGATCGCCGCGCGATCTGCGATCGGCGTCGCCGCCCAGGCGCGCTGGGTGCGCGCTGCCGACGTCGCGGCCGCGGCGACCGACGCGGCGTTCCCCACGCCGGCGACCCCGAGCATCTCACCGGTCGCGGGATTGATCGTCTCGACCGTCTCCGGCGCGTCGACCCACCCGTCGCTGAAGATCTTCGCCGTCCAGTCCTCCTCGTTGAGGAGCACCCCGACGGTCAGTTCAGTCGCGCTCATGAGCTCTCTCCTCTGTTCTGTCTATGGAGTCTCGCTGCGGATCATGTCCGCTGCCTTTTCGCCGATCATGATCGTCGCCGCGTTCGTGTTCGCCCGCGTGATCGTCGGCATGACGGACGCGTCCGCGACGCGCAGGCCCTCGATGCCGTAGACCCGCAGCTGCGGGTCGACGACCGCCCCGATCGCACATGTCGAGGTGGGGTGGTACACGGTCTGAGCGGCCTCGCGGACCCAGTCCATGATCTGCTCGTCCGAGTCGCCGGCCGGCACGCTGAACGGCGTGCGCATCACCTTTTGCAGCGGCTCCTGCCCGGCGATCTCGAGCGCCACGCGGACACCGTCGATCACGCTCCGACGATCCGCCTCGGTCGCGAGGAAGTTGCACAGCACGCGGGGCTTCGAGTCGGGGAGCGGTGCGCGCAGCTTGACCCACCCGCGGCTGCCCGGCTTGACGACGACCGGGCCGAAGCAGTAGCCGGCGCCGTGCGGCGCGGTCAGCCCCTGGTCGTAGAACATCGAGGGCGCGAAGTGGAACTCGATATCGGGAGCCTCGAGCTCGGGCCGCGTGCGGAAGAACGCCGCGGCCTCGGGGATGTTGGAGGTCAAAGGCCCGCGGCCCTCCTTCTCGAACAGCTCGAAGTTCTCGGGCGTGAACGTTCCGAAGAGCGTCGGTTCGTCCGTCTCGTAGTTGAGCTGAGCCATCAGGTGATCCTGGAGGTTGTGCCCGACCGGCAGGTTCTCGCGAACCTCGATCCCGTAGGGCTCGAGATCCTCGGCCGGGCCGATGCCCGAGATCATCAGCAGCACCGGCGAGTGGTAGGCGCCGGTCGAGAGAATCACCTCGCGCCCGGCACGGATCTCCTCGACCTTGCCGTCGCGGGCCACTTCGACGCCCACCGCGCGCGAGCCGTCGAAGAGGATCCGCAGAGCCATCGCGTCGGTGATGACGTCGAGGTTCGACCGCCCGGCCGACGGGTGGAGGAACGCTGCCGCCGTCGAGCAGCGGCGCCCGTTGCGCTGTGTGAGCTGGAAGCGCCCGACCCCCTCCTGGCTGACGCCGTTGAAATCGGAGTTGGGCTCGAGGCCGGCGAGCACGCATGCCTCGATCATGGTCTCGATCAACGGGCTCATGGAGCGGCTGTCGGACACGCTCATCGGCCCGCCGGCACCGTGGAACGCATCCGCGCCGCGCTCGTTGTCCTCGGAGCGCTTGAAGTACGGCAGCACCTGGTCATAGCTCCAGCCCGCGGCGCCGTCCGCGGCCCACCCGTCGAAGTCGGCGCGGTTGCCGCGAACGTAGATCATCGCGTTGATCGAGCCCGACCCGCCGAGCACCTTGCCACGCGGCAGGTAGAGCCGCCGGCCGCCGAGACCCGGTTCCTGCTCGCCGAAGAGATCCCAGTCGACGCTCGACTTCAGCAGCATCGGGAAGGCGGCCGGCATGGCGATCTCCGGCCGGCTGTCCTGCCCCCCGGCCTCGAGCACCGCGACCTTGACGTCCGGATCCTCGCTCAACCGCGCGGCGAGCACGCAGCCCGCCGATCCTGCGCCGACGATCACGTAGTCGTACACCGCACCTCCTTCATTGTCAGGCCACCTGATACTACGCCAGCTTGGCTGGGGAGATCAAACCTCACACGCACACCGCGCGCACGGCTGCAACAACCTCGTCCGCACCCGGCAGGTACGCGTCTTCGAGCGGGGCACTGAGCGGGATCGGGGCGAACGGCGCGCCCACTCGGCCGATCGGCGCGTCGAGGTAGTCGAAGGCTGCCGCCTGCACCTGGGCCGTGATCTCGGCGCCGAAGCCGCCGTGCGTGACTGCCTCGTGCGCGACGACGAGCCGCCCGGTGCGCTCGACGGACTCTACGATCGCCCCGAGATCAAGCGGCACGAGCGTCCGCGGGTCGATCACGTCCACGTTGATGCCGTCCTCGACAGCGAGGCGGTCGGCCGCCGCGAGCGCGTCGTGCACGAGACGCGAGAAGGCGACGACGGTGACGTCGCTGCCGCTGCGAAGGGTGGCGGCCTCGCCGATCGACACGGGCACGACCGAGTCGGGCACCTCGCCCGTCCGGAAGTAGAGCGTCTTGTTCTCGATGTAGACGACGGGGCCCGGATACCGCGATCGCGCTCGCGAGGAGCCCGGCAGCGTCGCTCGGACGGCTCGGCACCACGACCTTGAGACCGGGCACGTGGGTGAGCCAGCTCTCCAGGCTCTGTGAGTGCTGCGCAGCGCCGCGATAGCCGGCGCCCCCCTGGGTGCGCAACACCATGGGCACGGTCAGCTGGCCGCCGGACATGAAATGCGCCTTCGCGGCGCCGTTGACGAGCTGGTCGAGCGCGAGGGCGATGAAGTCGATGAACATGATCTCGAGCACCGGACGCATGCCCGACTGGGCTGCTCCAATCGCCACCCCGGTGATCGCCGCTTCGCTGATCGGCGTGTTGATCACGCGCTCGGTCCCGAATTCCTCCGCCAGGCCGGCGGTAGCGGTGTAGGGCCCGCCTTCGGCGACATCCTCCCCCAGGACGAACACGCGCTCGTCCGAGCGCATCGCGTCGGCCAGCGTCGAGGTGATCGCCTTGATGTACGTCATCTCAGCCATCCGCGTAGACCATCTCGTCGATCAGCTCGACCGGTGGGAACGGGCTCTCCCGTGCGAAGAGCACTGCCCGTTCAACTGCCTCGGCGGCCTCTGATTCGATGGTCGCCAACGCGTCCTCGGTCAACCAGCCCTCCGCAAGCGCGTGCCGTTGGAGCCGCAGGATTGGATCCCTCGCCTGCCACTCGGCTTCGGCGATCGCCTCGCGGTACTTGGCGGCGTCGCCCTCGTAGTGCCCGCCGAGCCGGTACGTCAAGCACTCGAGGAGAAATGGGCCGCTACCTGCTCGCGCCGAGGCGACATAGCCCCCGAAGGCAGCCCACACGGCCAGTACGTCGTTGCCGTCGACGGTGGCTCGCTCGATGTCGTAGGGCGCGACCACGTCGCTCACACGTTCGACGTTGGTGTGCGCCGAGCGCGGCGTGAACTCCGCGAAACCGTTGTTCTCACACACCATGATCAGCGGCAGGTTCCAGAGCGTGGCCAGGTTGACGGTCTCGTTGAAGTGCCCTGCCTGGACAGCACCATCGCCGAAGAACACAACCACCACTGAGTCGTTCCCTCGCAGCCGCGCAGCGAGCGCGCTCCCGAGCGCGATCGGGATGTTGCCGCCCACCACGCCGGTCGCCCCCATGAACCCGTGCTCGACATCGACGAGATGCATCGAACCACCGAGCCCACGGCAGAGCCCCCTGTCGCGTCCCATGAGCTCCGCCATCGTGCATTCGAGCGAGGCGCCTTTTGCGATCGCGTGCCCATGCGCGCGGTGTCCCGAATACACGGCGTCTCCGTCGCGAAGCTGGGAGCACACCGCGGCAGCGACACCCTCCTGCCCGGTGCTGAGATGAATCAGCCCGTGGAGCTCGTTGTCGCGCGTGAGCCGCCGGACGCGCTCCTCGAAGAGGCGGATCCGCCACATCGTGGTGAGCAGGCGGAGGGCCCGCTCACCACCAAGCGGCACGGAAGCCTCCAACTACGCGGGTACTGCGGCTGTGCCGACGACCTGCCGCACCGCCGCCGCGACCTTCTCGTCGCTCGGCATGATCCACGCCTCGAGCGGCTGGCTGTACGGAACCGTCGCGTCGAGCGCGGTGACCTGCACGATCGGGGCCTTGAGCGACGAAAACCCGTGCTCGGCGACTTCACCGGCGATCACGGTCGCCGCAGATGCGTGCCGCGTCGCCTGATCGACAAGCACCAGGCGTCCGGTCTTGGCGACCGATTCGAGGATCGTGGGCATGTCGAGCGGGTTCAACGTGCGCGGGTCGACCACCTCGGCCTCGATGCCCTCCGTCGCGAGCAGCTCGGCCGCGCCGAGTGCCCGGTCGACCGTCCAGCCCGTGGCGACGATCGTCACGTCGCCGCCCTCGCGCCGGATCGCGGCCTGGCCGAACGGGACGAGGTACTCGCCGTCCGGGACCTCGCCGTGCTCGAGGGTGAGGAGGTAGTTGTGCAAGTACACAACCGGGTTGTCGTCGCGGATCGCCGTCGCCATCAGGCCCTTCGCATCGGCGGCCGTCGAGGGCACCACAACCTTGAGGCCGGGGACGCCCATGAAGAGGGCGTTGATCGTGCCGGTGTGCTGGCCCGCCCAGCCCGCGGTGAAGCCGTACCCAGCCTTGAGCACCAGCGGGACCTTCACCTGACCGCCGCTCATCGCGCGGAATCGGTTTCCCTCGTTGACCACCTGGTCCATCGCGACGAGCATGAACTCGGCCATGTAGAGCTCGACCACCGGGCCGGAAACCAGCGAGGGCGGCGCCGATGGCGATGCCGATCTCGGCCGTCTCCGAGATCGGGGTGACGCGGACGCGGTCCTTGCCGAACGCGTCGACGTACGGCTCGTTCTCGGTCGTGGCCATGTTCTGGCCGAAGTAGAGGACGGTCTCGTCCCGCTCCATCTCGAGCATGATCGCCTCGTTGATGGCGGCGATGAAGGGCAGTTCGTGTGCCATGTCCGTCGCCCTCCTAGGCGTAGGTGTATTCGAGGGCCGATTCGACGTCCGGGAACGGGCTCTCGAGGCCGAAGGTCACCGCGGCCTGCATCTCCTCTCGGACGGCGCCGCCAGTGCGTCCGCCTCCTCGGAGGTAAGCGTCCCGTCGGCGACGAGCCGGCCCCGGAACGCCGGCACCGGGTCGCCCTTCAAGGCGGCGTCGTACTCCTCCGGCGCACCGAACTTCTCGATCGCCTCGTGCTCGGGGAAGTGCAACGGAACGCCGGGCGGGGCGATGATGTTGCCGTGGGCCGAGAGCCGGTACATCTGCGACTCGACGAGCGTCGGCCCGTCGCCCGCACGGGCGCGGGCGACCGCGGCTCCGACCGTCTCGTACACGGCAATCGGGTCGCGGCCGTCGATCGTGACGCCGGGCATGCTGTACGCCCTCGCCTTGACCGAGAGGTCCTCGCCGTTGGCGCGATTGGCGTCCTCCTGCTCGGTGCGCGTGTGGACGTTGTAGCCGTTGTTCTCCATCACGAACACGATCGGGAGCTTCCACAGTGACGCGATGTTCAACGTCTCGGCGAACACGCCCTGCTTGGAGGCGCCGTCGCCGAAGAAGCACAGGACGACCTGGCCCTGACTCCGGATCTGCGCCGCCCAGGCCGCGCCCGCCGCGTGCGGAATCCCGGCGGCGACGATCCCCGACGTGCCGAGAAAGCCGTTCGAAGGGTCGCAGAGGTGCATCGAGCCGCCGATGCCCTTGCAGAGGCCGTCCCTGCGACCGTAGATCTCCGCCATCATCGCGTTGACGTCGGTGCCGCGCGCGATGGGGTAGCCATGGCAACGGTACGTGGCGAAGAACTGGTCGTCGGGCCCCAACGTTGCAATCGAGCCGACGATCGACGCCTCGGCGCCGTCGGCGAGGTGGGTGTGCCCGCGCATCACGCCTGGATGCTCCTCGAACGTGCGCTTCACTCTCTCCTCGAACTCCCGGATCCGCAGCATCTGGTGATACATCCAGACGAGCCGGTCACGGTCGAGCTCCTGTGGTGCCGATGCGCTCACGTTGAGCGTCCTCCTATGCGAATTGGGTGGCGGTTGTCTCGTACGCCCGCCGGAAGATGACATCGATTGGATTGTTGCGCAGCTCCTCGGAAAGCGTCTCGACGCCCCAAGGCCCCGCGTAGCCATGATCCTGGCACACCTTGACGTAGCCCTTCACGTCGAACTCGCCCTCACCGGGGAGGTTGCGGTGGTTGATGACCTCGTCGATCGGGTCGTCCATGTCGGCGAACTGTCCGTCGCTCAACTCGATCCAGCTCATGTACTCGAGCGGGATCCGACGGAGGTCGTCGGGCGCGATGCCGAGCTTCGACATGTGCCATGTGTCGATCGCGATGCCCCCGTTCGGGCGCGCCGCGCCGCCGACCACCTCGAGGACGGCGTCGAGGCTCCGTACGTTCGTGTCGAACGGCATGAACTCGTAGACGACCTTCGCATCGGTGCGTTCGGCGGCGATGTCGCAGAGCTCGCCGAAACGTTCGGTGAGCAGCGAGAGCGAGGCGGGCGTGCCCGGGATGTTTCCCACCTTGACGTGATGCGCCTCGAGCACGGATGCGGCCTCGAGCAGCAGGTCGCGGGTCTTGTCCGACGCCTGCCGGCGCTCGTCGTCGGGATCGAGGAACCAGTCCAGCAGGAACTCGAGCTCGAGCCGGGTAAGCCCGTTGTCATCCATTGCCTGCTTCATGTCGGCGAGAGTCTCGGTCTCGAGGACGTGCTCGAGGTCAGCGTGCCAAATTCCGAGCCCAGCGAAGCCGACCTTCCGCGCCTCGGCGCAGCGGTCGGCCCAGCTGAAGAAGCTCCACTCTCGCCCGAAGTGCACCACGACCGGGCCGGAGACGGTCCAGTAGAGGCCGAGCAGCTCCACGTCACCGGCCATCTCTGAGCTATTCCGGCCGATCACGCTCGTCGCGCTCGCAGGTCGCGTCGTAGCCACCCGTCTCGCAGTAGTACTGCACCCAGTTGTGCGCCGAGGGCCGGCCGACGAGGTTGAGCAGCTCGTCCTCGAGGAAGAAGAGGATCGCGTCCCCGATCACGTACCCGTCGCTATTGCAGACTACGAGCTGCTTCGCCTTACCGGGGGCGAAGTTCTCGAAGCTGTTGACCCCGACGGCCGAGAGCAGCCTGAGCGCGTCCGTGCCCTGGATAGTCATGTCCGTCATGTGGTACGACTGGTCGAAGAGACAGCAGGCTCCCGCCAGGTGTGCTGCTCGTCCCGCCAGTTCGTGAACTCGCTCGCGTACCCGGGATACACGTAGGGGCCGATCTGGGAGTTCCGGGCCAGCGACACCGGATTCCCGACGGTCTGCAATAGACTCTCGACGCTTTCGGCACTCATGGCGGCGAGCAACTCCTCCTGTCGGCAGGCGACCGTCAACGATACAGCGGTCCGTGTGCAAGACTCCGACCCCGATCGTGATCACGCGTTCACGCGCGAGCTCCGGCCGCGATCGAGCCGACGTTCTCAGTGTTCTGCCCGCCTGTCAAGACGGTGTTCCAATTGGTGGAACAAGGCGGTAGAATCGCGGGATGCCGCCGTCGGACGGAAGCACGGGCACCTCGCAGTCACTGGAGCGTGGCCTTTCGATCCTCTCGTCGTTCAACTCCGACCGCCCTCTGATCGGTGTCAGTGAGCTCTCTCGTGATCTGGAGCTGAGCCGGAGTACGACCCATCGCTACATCGCGACGCTCGCCCAGCTCGGCTACCTGCAGCAGGACCCCGAGTCGAAGCGGTACCGGCTCGGCCCGAGGGTCCTCGACCTCGGGTTCTCGGCGATCAACTCGATGGATCTCCGCGAGATCGCGGCTCCGTTCCTGCGGGAGCTCAGCGACGAGACGGGGTACACGGTCAACCTCGCGATCCTCGACGGTATCGACGTCGTCTATATCGAGCGCTGCCGCACCGCCAGGCCCGGCCAGCGAGACATCGACCTCAACCTCCACGTCGGAGCGCGGCTCCCCGCCTACTGCACCGCGATTGGGAAGGCGATCCTTGCTTTCATTCCCGAGTCACGCCTCGACGAGATCATCGACCGCATCGAATTCGTTCCGCGCGGACCCAACACGCTCACCAGCCCCGGCGCGTTCCGGGAAGAGCTCGCCCGGATCCGCGAGTCGGGCATCGCGGTGAACAACGAGGAGCTCGCCTACGGCCTGCGCTCGATCGCAGCCCCCATCCACTCGCATGCGGGAGAGGTTGTGGCCGCGCTCAACCTTGCCGTCCACCGCACCATGGTCGCGATGGACGAGCTGATTGCAAACTACGGCCCGGCGGTCTCGCGGACCGCGCGAGATATCTCGCTCGGCATGGGGCACAGGCTCGCGCCGTCCCGATGACGGTGCGGAACGACGACCCGGGCATCCTGTGGTCGCCGCCGTCGGACGTGCGGCAAGACGACCGAGATCGGGCGCTACCTCGCCTGGCTCGAGCGCGAGCAAAGGCTCGCGTTCTCCGATTACGAAGAGCTGTGGCGCTGGTCGGTCGACGACCTGCCGGCGTTCTGGTCGTCGATCTGGGAGTTCTTCGAGGTCAGGGCGCACTCTCCGTACAGCACCGTCCTCGGCTCCGACGAGATGCCCGGCGCGATCTGGTTCCCGGGCGCCCGGCTGAACTTCGCGGAGCACCTGATGGGCTCGGACGACGACGCCGAGCAGGTCGCCGTCGTCGCACGCTCCCAGACTCGCGACCCGATCGAGCTCACGTTCGCAGAGCTTCGCGAGCAGGTTGCACGCGCCCGCGCCGGCCTCATGCGGCTCGGCGTCGGGCCGGGCGACCGGGTGGCCGCCTACATGCCCAACATCCCCGAGACGCTGGTGGCGTTCGCAGCGGCGGCGAGCCTCGGTGCGGTCTGGGTGAGCTGCGCGCCGGAGCTCGGCGCCCGCAGCGTCGTCGACCGATTGGTGCAGCTCGGCCCGACGGTGCTGCTCACGGTCGGCGGCTACGGCTTCCGTGACCGTTCGATCGACCGCGGGCAGGAGCTCGCAGACGATCCGCACCGCCCTCCCCACACTGCGCCACGTCGTGCACGTCCCTTTCGGCGAGTACGTCGTCCCCGACGGGGTCTCGTGGCACGAGCTGCTCGCCGAGCCCGGACCGCTCGAGTTTCTCCCGGTTGCGTTCGACCACCCGCTTTTCGTGCTCTTCTCGTCCGGCACGACCGGTCGTCCGAAGGCGATCGTGCACGGGCACGGCGGCATCCTGCTCGAGCTGCTCAAGGCACACGCCTTCAGCTGGGACCTGAAGCCGGGCGGACGCCTGCTCTGGTTCAGCACGACCTCGTGGATGATGTGGAACGCGCTCGTCGCGGCGCTCCTCGTGCGGTCGTCCATCGTGATGCTCGACGGCGACCCGGGCTGGCCAGACCTCGGCTGGCAGTGGCGGGTGGCCGAGGAGACACGACCGACCTTCATGGGAGTCAGCCCCACCTTCCTGATGGCGTGCCGCAAGGCGGGCCTCGAGCCCGGGCGAGAGTACGACCTCGGCTCGATCCGCGTCTTCGGCACCGCAGGCTCTCCACTCCCGGCCGAGGGCTACCGCTACGTCTACGAGCAGCTCGGGCCGGATGTGCTCCTGATCAACGGCAGCGGCGGCACCGACGTCTGCAGCGGGATCGTGGGCGGATCGCCGCTCCTCCCCGTGTACGAGGGCGAGATCTCCGGGCGCCTGCTCGGCGTCGCAACCGAAGCCTTCGACCAGGACGGAAAGCCGGTTGTCGGCGAGCTGGGAGAGCTCGTGATCACGAAGCCGATGCCGTCCATGCCCGTCGAGCTCTGGGGAGATACCGACGGCTCTCTCTACCGCAGCTCGTACTTCGACATGTTCCCCGGAATCTGGCGCCAGGGCGACTGGATCAGGTTCTCGGCGCGCGGCAGCTGTGTCGTGACCGGTCGCTCGGATGCCACCCTCAACCGCGGCGGCGTGCGTCTCGGTACCAGCGAGTTCTACAGCGTCGTCGAAGAGCTACCCGAGGTCACTGATGCCCTCGTCGTTCACCTGGAGGACGACGAGGGGGGCGCCGGCGAGCTCGTGCTGTTCGTCGTGCTCGCCGACGGCATCGAGCTGGACGACGAGCTCCGCGGCACGATCGGCCGCAGCCTGCGCTCGCAGCTCTCGCCACGCCACGTGCCGGACACGATCCGGGCCGTACCGGCGATCCCCCGCACCCTGACCGGGAAGAAGCTCGAGGCCCCGGTCAAGCGCATCCTCCGCGGCGATCCTGTCGACGCCGTCGCGAGCCGGGACTCGCTCCTCGACCCCGCCGCCCTCGACCTCTTCGCTTCGTTCGTGGCCGGCGAGCCGTCGTTATCGTCGGACGGTGGCCGTGGCCGGTAGCGAGCGCCTATCCCTCGAGGACGTCGTCGCCATCGACGTGCACGCACACGTCGAGATGTCGAGAGCGGGTGTCGACTCCCTCCCCGACGAGTTGCGCGACGCCGCCGTGAAGCACTTCCGCGGCCAGTCGGCACGGCCGACGGCGGACGAGCTGGCTCACTACTACCGCGAGCGGCGGCTGATGGCCGTCGTCTTCACCGTCGACGCGGAGTCGACCACCGGGCAGCCGCGAGTGCCGAATGAGGAGATCGCGGAAGTGGCACGCGCGAACGCCGACGTCCTGATCCCGTTCGCGAGCATCGACCCGCACAAGGGCCGTCGCGGCGTCGACGAGGCGCGTCGCCTGATCGCCGACCACGGCGTGCGAGGCTTCAAGTTCCACCCCAACGTGCAAGGGTTCTTTCCGAACGACCGCATGGCGTACCCGCTCTACGAGGTCATCGAAGAGGCAGGGCTGCCGGCGCTGTTCCACACGGGCCATTCGGGCGTCGGCTCGGGCCTGCCCGGGGGCGGCGGCATCCGGCTCAAGTACTCCAACCCGATCCACGTCGACGACGTCGCGGTCGACTTCCCCACCCTCAAGATCGTCCTCGCGCACCCGTCGTTCCCATGGCAGGACGAGGCAATCTCGATCGCGATGCACAAGCCGCAGGTCTCTATCGACCTCTCCGGATGGTCACCCAAGTACTTCCCACCCCAGCTCGTCCACTACGCAAACACGCTCTTGCGCAATCAGGTGCTGTTCGGCAGCGACTACCCCTTCATCACGCCCGACCGCTGGCTCGCGGACTTCGACACTCTCGACATCAAGCCCGAGGTGCTGCCGTTGATCCTGAAGGAGAACGCCATGCGCCTGCTCGGGCTGGGCTCTCCAGATGAGGAATTGTGAGCGACAAGCGTCCGGTCGTCGTCTACGGCGCCAGCGGGTTTTCGGCCCGGCTGATCATCGAGTTCCTGCGTGAATACGACGTCCCGTTTGTCGCCGCGGGGCGGAGCCGGGAGAAACATCGAAGAGGTGCTTTCCCACGTGCCGGGGATCGGCACGGCCGACTACGAGATCGTCCAGGTCGACCACGACGTCGACGCACTCGCCTCGCTGCTCGAGGGCGCCAGAGTCGTCTGCAACACGGTAGGCCCGTGCATCTACCACGCCTCGACGGTGGCCGAGGCCGCCCTCAGGGCGGGGTGTCACTACATCGACACGGGCGGCGAGACGCCGTGGGTGAAGCTTGCGAAGGAGGAGTGGGGCGAGAAGTTCGCCGCCGCCGGATTGCTTCTCGCCCCGGCGACCGCGTACATGTCGGCGGTCGCGGATGCCTGCGCGCGGATCGCGATCGAGCGGGCGCCGGGGATCGACTCGCTCGAGATCCTCACCATGTTCAAGGGCTTCCCCACCTACGGGTCGACGCAGACGATCTTCGGCCAGCTCCAATGGGAATCGCTGTACCTCGAGCAGAACGAGTACAGGGAGTGGCCACCGGTGACGACGCTCGAGGTCACGATCCCGAGCGCGATCTCGACCCAGCTCGCCCTGCCCTGGGGCGGATTCCCGCATCCGGTCTGGTTCAAGGATCACCCGCAGATTGCGAACGTGCGCGCCTTCGGCGGCCTGCTCGACCGCTCGATCATGGAGGGCATCGTCGCAGGCCAGCAGAGCTATCAGGACACGATCAAGGAACTGCCGCCGGAGGAGCAGACGCGGGTCCTCGCCGAGATCGCCGACTCGATGCAGCCGGGGGTGCCGCCGCGCGAGAACCGCCGCGAGCAGCGCACGGTCGACGTGGTCGTGGGGCGCGGCGGCCTCGAGACCGTCCGGGTGGTCGCACACGGTCAGGGCGCGTACCTCCAGACCGGCCTGATCCAGGCGTTTGCCGCGCACCACCTCGTCCACGCGGAACCGCGCAAGGTCGGCTTCGCGTCGCCGTGCGAGGCCTTCGGCCATCGGGAGCTGCTCGGAGCGCTCGAGGCCTACGGCTTCGTGAGGATCGAGGTCGGCTAGTCGGCTCGCGTCGCGCAGCTGCTCGAGCGGTCCGCCTTGGCGGTAGCGATGCGCGGGTCGCGTCGGGCGTCGGCGTCAGGAGTTCGGCGTGGGAGAGGTGGGCGAGATCGCGGACCGGCTCCGTCACGAGAGGTACCCGTGCGGGTCTGCGTGGAGGTGGTCGGCGAGGCGATCCGCAAGCCCCATGATCGTGAGCGAGGGATTGACCGAAAGCGTTCGCGGGACGAGCGAGCCGTCTCCGACGTAGAGCCGCTTCACGTCCCACGAATGGCCGTCGGCGTCGACGACCGACCGCTCCGGGTCGCTGCCCATGCGGCACGTCCCCTGGACGTGGGTGCTGATGAGCCCCGTCCACCTGACACTCGTCGCGCCCGCGGCCACGAGCACCTCGCGTGCGAAGTCGAGCGCAGCGTTCGTTCGCGAAAGCTCGGCGTCGGAGAACGCTGCTGCGAACGACTCGACGCCGTCGTC
Source organism: uncultured Thermoleophilia bacterium (assembly GCA_963736945.1). GTDB lineage: Bacteria > Actinomycetota > Thermoleophilia > Gaiellales > Gaiellaceae > Gaiella. The sequence continues at coordinate 84,058 of CAVTQW010000020.1, read as the reverse complement.
CCCCACGGCCACGCTGCCGTTGTTGTCGTCGTTGACCATGGCGAGCATGCCGATCCAGTGGCGATAGCTCCGCAACGTCTCGACCAGCTGGTCGCCCCACAGCGGCCCGGCCTCGTCCTCGACGCTGGTCGCGAAGCCGATCGGGTCCATCATCGTCGTCGCCTCGATCACGAACCCGCCGTCCTCGTCGTGCTGGTGTGCCATCGCGTGCGCGGTGATCGGGTACACCATGTGCGCGTCCTGCGGCTCGTCGAACAGGCCGAAGACGAGACGTACCGGATGGAAGCCGAGGTTGCGGCCCACGAGCCGGCTGCTCGGGCTGTCCGGCAGCCCCGATCGCAGGAGGAGCTGCGGCGTGTTCAGGGTCCCTGCCGCGACCACGACCGCTCCCGCGCCGACACGGCGCAGCACCCCGTCGCTGACGTATTCGACCCCGGTCGCCTCTCCGTTCTCGATGACGACGCGCTCGACCTGCGCGCCGGCGCGCAGCTCGAGCCGGCCGGTAGCCCAGGCGTCGTGGATGTACGTGTTCAGCGTCGACTTGCCGGCGTTCGTGGGGCAGCCCTGCAGACACGAGCCGCAGCTCATGCAGTTCACGTCGGTGTAGGACATGACGGGCTCGAGCGGTGCGCCGAGCGCGCGGAACGCCGGCTCGACCGTACGCACGCTCTTGCGCCAGTCGCTGCGCTCGCGAACGCCGAGCCGCTTCTCGACCCGGTCGTAATGCGAGTCGAGGTCGGACGCGCCGAAGGGTGCGCCCCCGGAGCCTACGATGCCGCTCGCCTCGTGCCACTTCACGTAGTCCTTCTCGTGGGCGCGGAGCGCGACCTTGGTGTTGATCGTCGTCGTGCCGCCGACGCAACGCCCGGCCAGCAACGGCATCGCGCCACCGGCGCCACCGTCGATCACCGCGAACCGGATGGGCCACCAGAGGTCGTGCGTCGCCTTCGCCTCCCAGCGCGTGAAGTCAGCCGCAGTCTTGTGTGGGCCGCACTCGAGCAACAGGACGCGACGACCATGATCCGCGAGCTCGCCCGCGATGACTCCACCACCCGCGCCTGAGCCGACCACCACGACGTCGAAGCGCTCGCTCATCCGATCCCCAGGTACGACCAGTCCTTCGCCAACCGCGTGGCGAGAGGGCTGTTGAAGTCAATCTCGGCCCACGCGCCGGTCGCATCCGCCTCGGGTGCGACGAAGTCGCTGTAGAACGCCTCGATCGCGAGCGCCCGAACCCACGCGAACTCCGGCGTCCGCACATGCTGCTCGATCTCGCCGGTCGCGACGGTGGCGAACGCGGCCAGCGCGGCTCCCCGTGTCCCCTCGTCCATCCGGGCGAGCAGCGCGTCGACATAGACCACCGGGCGCACGCGGGCCGAGCCCGGGACGATCGCCTCGCAGACCCGTTCGACCGTCAGCGCCTTCTCGTCGTCGAGCACCTGCCGGTCGGCCATACGACGATGATAAATCAGGCAGACTGATATCGAAAATGCAGTCGGCGCCACAGTGACCACGTTCCGTGAACAGCTCGCGCGTCCAGGTGCGTTCGTCGTCGCAGCGGAGGTGGTCACGAGCCGCGGGCTGATCACCGCGGAGAGCAGCCGCCGGGTGATGACGATGGCGCGGGAGCTTGCGGCCGACCCGCGCATCGACGTGCTGTCGATCACCGACAATCCGGGCGGGAACGCGATGCTCTCGCCCGACACGCTCGGGACCGATCTGGTCTCGCGTGGCCAGGAGGTGATCATCCATCTCTCGTGCAAGGACTGGAATCGCAACGCGCTCGAGAGTCGCGGCTGGAAGCTCGGCTCGGAGGGGTTCGACAACGTCCTCGCGCTCTCCGGCGACTATCCGGTCACGGGGCACAAGGGACTCGCCGCACCGGTGTTCGACATCGACTCGGTCGGCCTGCTCAGCCTCTTCGCCGAGATGAATCGAAGGGCTTCCGGATGCGCGCGCGCCCGAGACACGCCTCGACCAGACGGACTTCTTCCTCGGCTGCGTCGTGACGAACCACAAGCGTCACGAGCGTGAGGTGATGCCGCAGTACTTCAAGCTGCGCAAGAAGGTCGAGGCGGGTGCGCGGTTCGTCATCAACCAGATCGGCTGGAACACGCGCAAGGACGACGAGCTGCTCCGCTGGGTCAGGCGCGACGCAGCTACCGGTCTCGATGCTCGCGAACGTCTACCTCCTCTCGCCGCCGGCCGCGCGTGCCTTCAATCGGGGAAAGATCCCGGGAGTCGTCGTCACGGACGAGCTGCTCGCGCCTCGCCGAACGACACGGTGCGAGCCCTGACAAGGGCCGAGCGTTCTTCTTCGACCTGGCCGCCAAGCACATCGCGGTCGCGCGCGGGCTCGGCTTCAACGGCGTCTACCTCGGAGGCCACATGCCGGCCCCCACCTTCGGCGAGATTCTCGACCTGGCCGGCCGCTTCGCGGACGACGACTGGCGGACATTCGCGCGGGAGATCCACTATCCGCTCGCGGACGAGTTCTACCTCTTCGAGCCCGACCCGGCGACGGAGCTCTCGTCCGACGAGGTGAACGCCGAGTACCTCGAGTCGAAGCGCCGCCGGAAGACCGAGTTGCGGGTGCCGTTCAAGTACCGCTTCAGCCGGCGCCTTCATGCCGCCGCGTTCGAGCCCGAGGCACCGCTCTTCCCGGCAGGACGCTCCTTCTACCGGACGGTCGAAAAGGCGTCGGGCGTCGCGAAGGTGGCGCACGGGCTGGAGCAGGTCGTCAAGGTGCCGCTCTTCGGCTGCCGCGACTGCGGCGACTGCTCGCTGCCGGAGATCGCCTACGTCTGCCCGGAATCCCAGTGCGCGAAGAACCAGCGCAACGGGCCGTGCGGCGGCACCCGCGACGGCCTGTGCGAGGTCTACGACACCGAGTGCATCTGGTCGCAGGCCTACGAGCGGCTCAAGGCGTACGGCGAAGAGGAGTCGATGCTCGACGGCCCGGTCATCGTCAAGGACAACGCCCTTGACGGGGACGAGCGCCTGGGCGAACACCTTCCTCGGCCGCGACCACACGACTCGGGACGATCAGGCCCCGGACTAGCATCGCATTATCTCAGGCTGCCTGATATTGTCGGGCGTCGACAGAGAGCGAGAGGAGGGCACGATGTCGTACGCAGACCGATGGACGACGGTTCGGGTCGAGGTCGACGAGGGCATCGCCTGGGTCGAGCTGAACCGGCCCGAGAAGCGCAACGCGATGAGCCCGACGCTCAACGCCGAGATGGTCGACGTGCTGGAGACGATCGACGCCGACGACGACTGCGGCGTGCTCGTTCTCACCGGCGCCGGCGAGGCGTGGTCGGCCGGGATGGACCTGAAGGAGTACTTCCGCGAGGTCGACGGCGAGCCCGAGCACGTTCAGCGGCAGGGTGCGGCGCGACGCGGCGCTGTGGCAGTGGCGGCATGCTCCGGACCTATGCGAAGCCGACGATCGCGATGGTCAACGGCTGGTGCTTCGGCGGCGCCTTCACGCCTCTCGTCGCGTGCGATCTGGCGATCGCCGCGGACGAGGCGACCTTCGGCCTGTCCGAGATCAACTGGGGCATTCCACCCGGGAGCGTCGTCAGCAAGGCACTCGCCGACACCGTCGGGTCGCGGGCGGGCCTGCTCTACGTGATGACCGGCCGCACCTTCGGCGGCCGGCAGGCTGCGGCGATGGGCCTCGTCAACGCGAGCGTCCCGCTCGCGCAACTCCGCGCCGAGGTCGAGTCGCTCGCGCGCGAGCTGCTCGGCAAGAATCCGGTCGTCCTGCGGGCGGCGAAGCTCGGCTACAAGCACTGCGGCGCGATGAGCTGGGACCAGGCCGAGGACTACCTCTACGCGAAGCTCGAGCAGTCGCAGTTCCTCGACACCGAGCGAGGGCGCGAGCAGGGGCTCGAGCAATTCCTCGACGAGAAGCGAATCAAGCCGGGCCTGCAGACCTATGAACGGCCTGGCACCGTCCTGAGATGGAGCCGAGGCTCAGCTACGTCGTCGGCCGCCTCGACCGCGTGCTGCGCCGCCGCCTCTCGGCCGCGGTCGAGCCCGTCGGCCTGACGCTGCCCGCCTACACGGCCCTCTCGGTGTTGCGGGTGAAGGACGGCCTCTCCAACGCGCATCTCGCGCGCCTCTCGCTCGTCACGCCCCAGTCGATGAGCGAGGTGCTCGCCCTGCTCGTCGCCAAGGGCTACGTTCGCCGGCGGGCGGAGCCGGGACATGGCCGCGTCATCCGGATCGAGCTGACGAAAGCGGGAAGCCGCGCGCTCGAGCGCGGCGACCGCGCCGTGGACGAGGTCGAGCGGGAGATGCTGGCCGACCTCGACGCCGACGAGGCGGCCGAGCTCCGCGCCGTCCTCCTGCGCTGCGGGCGCGCACTCGAGCACGACCTTTCGCACCGCACCGCGCTGTGAGACCATTTCACGCTCCGGAGGAAGCCCGCGCTGACACGAATCGAGGAGAACGCATGAGCAACGAGTTCCCCAGCCCCTTCGATGTGGAGACACCGGCGGGCGCAGAGGGCTGGGAGGAGATGTACCCCTACTACCTGCTCTTCGACCCGGCCCGACGCGAAGAAGAGGAGAACCGCTTCTGGTTCTACAACGGGATGCACTTCCCGGAGCCGATGCCGGCGTTCGACATGATCACGGCCGAGTCGTGCTACCTCTCGATCGGCCTCTACCAGGGGCGCGTCTTCTCGATTCCCACCGTGCTCGGCATCGAGCACCGCGTCGTCAACGGCTACGTGTACATCACCTCCAACGAGGTGAGCGACCCGGCCGAGATGGAGAAACGGCTCGAGACGTTCCTGCCGCGCATCGGCTACTACTACGCGAACTGGGACACGCTCGTCGACCGCTGGCAGGTGGAGGTCGACAGCCGGATCGCGGAGCTGACGGCGTTGGAGATCCCGCGACTGCCGGAGCTCGAGACCGAGCAGGAGCTGATCCACGACCACAAGCTCGGCTCGAACTACCGCCTGATGGCGGCCTACGACCAGGCACTCCACCTCTACAACGAGCTCAACCAGCTGCACTTCGAGCTCCTGCTGCTCGCGTACGGCGCCTACCTGACGTTCTTCCAGTTCTGCCAGAGCGCCTTCCCCGATATGGGGCTGCAGACCATGTCGCAGATGATCGCCGGCTTCGACACGACGATGATGCGCCCCGACGACGAGCTGAAAGCGCTTGCCGGGAAGGCGATCGAGCTCGGCGTCGACGGCACGTTCGCCGAAGGGCGATCCGCGGAGGAGATCCTCGAGGAGCTGTGGGCGAGCGAGGCCGGCCGCGAATGGATCGCGGACCTGGAGGCACGCAAGCACCCCTGGTTCATGATGTCGACCGGCGACGGCTTCTACCACCACCATCGCGCCTGGGCGGACGACCTACGTCTGCCGTTCACCGCGATCGTCGGGTACGTCGCGCAGCTGCGTCACGGGCACGACCTCGACCGGCCCCGCGAGCGGCTGCTCGCCGAGCGCGAGCGGATCGCCGACGAGTACCGCGAGCTCCTCACGACCGACGAGGAGCGCACGCAGTTCACGGAGATGCTCGGCCTCTGCCGCCACGTGTTCCCGCACGCGGAGTCGCACAAGTTCTTCATCGAGCACTGGGGCACTTCGCTGTTCTTCAACGCGATCCGCAAGGTGGGCGGAGTCCTGGCCGAGAACGGCTTCTTCCCCGAGGCGGACGACATCTTCTACCTCAACATCCACGAGGTACACGAGGCGCTCTCCGACGTGGGGCTCGCGTGGGCGGGCGGAGCGCCCGGGCGCGGCACCGTCTACTGGCCGCAACGCGTCGCTCGACGCAAGGAGATCCTGGCGAGGTTGGCCGAGTGGGTGCCGCCGCCGGCGCTCGGCGTCGTGCCGGAGGTGATCAACGATCCCACCGTGCAGCTGCTCTGGGGCGTCACCGCCGAGCGGCTGCGTGACTGGGCGAGCGGAGCGGACGGCGAGGGCGGCGTGAACGGGTACGCGGCCTCGCCCGGCGTCGCCGAAGGGCTCGCGCGCGTCGTCCGCGACGTGAACGAGATCGGGACGGTGCAGCAGGGCGAAGTGCTCGTCTGCTCGGTGACGGCGCCGAGCTGGGCGCCGGTGTTCCCGAAGATCGCCGCCGCCGTCTCGGACATCGGCGGGATGATGTCCCACGCGGCGATCATCGCCCGCGAGTACGGCCTCCCCGCCGTCGTCGGCACCGGCCATGCGACGAAGCAGATCAAGACCGGTGACCGGGTCCGCGTCGACGGCGACACCGGGGTCGTCACGATCCTCGACTGACGTGTACGTCGTCCCCTTCCGCGCGCTCGGCCTCGACGACGTGGCTCTCGTGGGCGGCAAGTGCGCGCACCTCGGCGACCTCATCCAGGCGGGGTTCCCCGTGCCCCCGGGATACGCCGTCACGACCGAAGGCTTCGAGGTGTGTGTTGCAGGGGCATCTCGCCGAGTTGCTCGCAGGTATCGATCCCGAGGACGTCCCGGCGCTCGAGCGGGAGGCCGAGCGCGTTCGCGCGGTCGTCGAGTCGCTCGAGGTGCCGCAGGAGCTCAGGGACGCGATCGCCGGCGGCTACGAGCAGCTCTCGGCCGACCTCGGCCTCGCCGAGCCGCCGGTGGCGGTGCGCTCGAGCGCGGTGGCCGAGGACGCGAGCCGACGCGAGCTTCGCCGGCATGCAGAGCACGTACCTCTGGCTGCGCGGGGTCGACGAGGTGCTCGCAGGCGTGCGGCGCTGCTGGGCGAGCTACTTCAACGCGGAGGCGCTCTCCTACCGCGCCCAGCACGGCGGCCGAAGCGGGATGAGCGTGGCGGTGCAGTACATGGTCGACGCGCGCGTCGCGGGCGTGATGTTCACCCTCAACCCGGTCTCGGGCGACCCGTCCTCGATCGCGATCGACGCGAGCTACGGGCTCGGAGTGACCGTCGTCGGCGGAGAGGTGACGCCCGACTCGTACCTGTTCTCGAAGGTGACCCGCGAGCTCACGCGCAGCGAGATCGGAGCGAAGGAGATCGAGTGCGTGGCCGACCACGAGCGGGGCGGGACGAGGAACCGCGAGGTCGAGGAGGAGCGCCGCGGACGTCCTGCCTCACACCCGACGAGATCGGCCGGCTCGCCGACCTCGGCCGCACGCGTCGAGCGTCACTACAGCCGGGCGCAGGACCTCGAGTGGGCGATCGATCGCAGGCTCGACGAGATCTTCCTCCTCCAGGCCCGGCCCGAGACCGTGTGGTCGCAGAAGCGCAAGCCCGTCGTCGCCGAGAGCCCACTCGCGGCGATCGCCGCGACGTTCATGGGCGGGAAGTCGACGCGGTGAACGACGGCCCCGAGCTCACGCCGGAGGACGTGAAGGAGATCCTCCGTCTCGTCGACGAGTCCGGCCTCGAGGAGCTCGAGCTCGAGACGCCGCGCTTCACCGTCCGCTTCCGTCGCGGGGGCGACCCGGCGCTCCAGGAGCCGCGGGCAGAGGCTGACACCGAGACACTGCCGGGCGTGGACGCGGACCACGTCATCGAGGTGACGGCCCCGATGGTCGGCACGGCCTACCGGGCGATCGCGCCGGGCGAGCCACCTTTCGTCGAGGTCGGCAGCGCGATCGAGGAGGAGACGACGGTCTGCCTCATCGAGGTGATGAAGCTGATGAGCTCGATTCCTGCCGGCGTCAGCGGCACGATCGTCGAGGTCTGCTTCGACAACGCGACCCGGTGCAGTACGGAGACCGTGCTGTTCCGCGTCCGGCCCCGATGATCGGGCTCGTCGACACGACCGTTCGGGACGGCCACCAGAGCCTCTGGAGCGCCACAGCGCTCACGACCTCGATGATCGCCGACATCGCACCGGTGATGGACCGGGTCGGCTTCCGGGCGATCGACTTCACGAGCAGCACCCACATGGCGATGACGTTGAAGTGGCATCAGGAGGATCCCTGGGAGCGGATCCGCGTCGTGCGCGACCTGATGCCGGAGACGCCGCTCGGCTTCATCACGCCCGGCATGCGCTTCATCTCGTGGGAGCGCGCCCCGGTCGACGTGATGCGGCTCGCGCTCCGCTGCGTCGTCCGGAACGGCGTCCGCCGGATCTGGGTCGCCGAATCGATGAACGACGTCGCCACCGATCTCCGGGTGGCTCGGGCCGCCAGGGAGGAAGGCGCCGAGGAGGTCCTGGTCGGGCTCGTCTACAGCATCAGCCCGGTTCACACTGACGCCTACTACGCCGAGCGGGCGCGCCTGGTCGCGCTCAGCCCGGACGTCGACATCCTCAACCTGAAGGACCCGGGCGGGCTTCTGACGCCCGAGCGCATCCGCACGCTCGTGCCCGCATTGCGCGAAGCCGCACCGGCGCTGCCGCTCGAGGTGCACTCGCACAACACCGTCACGATGGCCGGGCCGACCTACCTCGAGGCCGTTCGTCTCGGCGCCTCCTCCGTCTGTACGGCGGTCCGTCCGCTTGCCAACGGCACCTCGCAGCCCTCGGCCGAGCAGACGCTCGAGAACCTCCAGGTCGCCGGCTACGACACGGCGATCGACGAGCAATCCCTGGCTGAGATGTCGTCGTACTTCACCCGCCTCGCGGCCCGGCTCGGGCGCCCGGTCGGAGTGCCGCTCGAGTACGACGTGGGCGTCTACGAGCACCAGCTGCCGGGCGGAATGACGTCGACCCTGCGTCGGCAGCTGGCCGAGGTAGGCATGGAAGACCACTGGGACGCCGTGCTCGCCGAGCTCCCCCGGGTGCGCGAGGCACTGGGCTGGCCGATCATGGTGACGCCGCTTTCCCAGTTCATCGGCGTCCAGGCGTTTCTCAACGTCACGACGGGCGAGCGCTGGTCACAGATCCCGGACGAGATCGTCAAGTACGTCCTCGGCCAGTACGGGCCGCCGCCCGGCGAGATCGATCCCGAGGTCGAGGCGAGAGCTCTTGCCTCGCCCGCTGCCGCGCAGTTCCGCGACGAAGAGCACCGGCTCGACCTCGGAGATGCTCGAGCGCGCTACGGCGACCGGATCAGCGACGAGGAGCTGCTGCTGCGCATGACGCTTCCGGCCGAGCAGGTGGACGCAATGCGATCCGGCTATAGGCCGACGCGGCTCCGGAGCCCGATCGTGGACCTGATCGAGGGCTTGGCGACGCGTCCGCTTCGTGAGATCGAGGTCGAGGCGCCCGGGCTGCGGCTTCGGGTTCGTCGGTGACCCTGCTCGACGGGATCGACGCCGTCGTGTTCGACGTCGACGGAACGCTCCTCCACTCCGACGACCCGGGCGGCGTGCGCGGCGCGCGGCCGATCGCGGGCGCCGTCGAGGCAGTGGCTCGCGTCCGGGCGGCCGGGCGACGCTGTCCTCTTCTTCACGAACGGGACCGGCCGGCCTCCGGTCCAGTACGCATCCGATCTGCGCAGCTGTCGGCTTCGAGCTTGCCGACGACGAGTTCATGAACCCCGCCGTCGTCGCCGCCCGCTGGATCGCGCGGCGTCATCCGAGCGAGTCCGTGCTCGTGCTCGGCGGCCCCGGCGTCGTCGCGCCACTGCACGACCTCGGCATCGAGACGGTCGAGGAGCGGGCCGACGTCGTCCTCGTCGGGTGGGACGACGTGCTCACGTACGCGCAGCTCAGGGCAGCGTGCGAGTCGATCTGGGCGGGTGCTCTCCTCCTCGCTACCTCGACCGCCTCCGTCTTCTCGGTCAACGGCAGGCCTGCGCCCGGGTGGTCAGGCGCCGTCGCCGCGGGGATCCGCCAGACGACCGGCGTGAAGGCCGTGAACCTCGGCAAGCCGTCACCGGCCGCGCTCCGCGAAGCGTGCCGCGCGCTCGGAACGACGCCGCGCCGCACGCTCGTCGTCGGCGACGACCTCGCACCTCGAGATCGTCATGGCCCGTCGGGCCGGAGCGCGCACTGCCCTCGTCCTCACGGGAATCTCGAGCCGTGCCGACGTCGATCGGCTCCGCCGACCGCCGGCCCGATGTCGTGTCCAGCGCGGTCGCCGACCTACCGTTCGCGTAGAGAGTCCGTCGCGGATCGAAACGGTCGCCGCAGTCCTCAAGAGAGCTCAGGCATGGTTGTTCGCCCTGCGGCGCGATAGGCTCAGCCGACCATCGACCTCACAGGAGGAGTTGCGCGTGAACGTTTCCTCGCGTTTCGACGTGGCCGGCTTCGGCGCGATCGTCACCGGCGGTGCCAGCGGGCTCGGGCTCGCGTACGGCGAGGTGCTCGCGGCGCACGGCGCCCGGGTTACGCTGATCGACGTCGACGCCGGCGCGGTCGCAGCGCAAGCCGCCCGCCTGCAGGACGAGGGGCTCGACGTGCGGGGCGCGATCGCCGACGTGACCGATCACGCTGCCCTCGATCGTGCGATCGACGAGGCGGCGGAGGCCTACGGCCGGCTCGACGTCGCGTTCGCGAACGCCGGCATCGATCCGGGCGTCGGTTTCGTCGGCGCCTGGGCCGGCGGCGAGCGGCCGCGAATGGAGGACGGCGCGCTCGAGCGCTACAGCGACGAGCGCTGGAACCGCGTGATCGACATCAACCTCAACGGCGATCTTCGCGACGGCGCGCGCCGCCGCCCGCCACATGCGCCCCCGCAGGTTCGGACGAATCATCGTGACGACATCACTCGCGGCGACCAAGGTCGAGCCTGCGATCGGCTCGGCCTACATGACGGCCAAGGCCGGCGCAAGGCACCTCATGCACTGCATCGCGCTCGAGCTCGCGGCGTACGGCATCACGGCGAACGCGATCGCGCCGGGATTCTTCGTCACGAACATCGGCGGCGGCCACGCTCACGACCCCGAGCTGCAGGCGGCGCTCGCGAAGGACATTCCCATGCACCGCGTCGGCCGGGCGGACGACATCAAGGCGCTCGCCCTGTTTCTCGCGTCACCGGCCTCGGAGTACATCACCGGGCAGGAGATCGTTATCGACGGCGGCTGGGGGCTGGGACTCGCGGACTGAGGCGCCGATTACGGGGTCAGGGTCCTTCGAGCCGTACGACCGCCTTCATGACCTCTGCGGGATGCTCGATCGCATAGGCCATGGCTTCGGGAGCCTGCTCGAGGGTGAACTCATGGGTGACCAGGCCGGCCACCGCATCGCGCCGCCGGGTGACGAGATCGACGGCTCCGGCGAAGTCGCTCGAGCCGCAGCAGCTCGTCCCGATCAGATCGATCTCCCTGAACGGGAGGTCGCCGACGCGCACCGGCGCGTGCTCGCTCGAGAGCCCGACGACGACTACTCGGCCAGCCGGCGCCACGAGCTCGACGGCCGTCTGCACGAGCTCGGGGACACCCGTTGCCTCGAAGACGACCTCGGGCCCGTCCCCGCCCGACCACTCGCGGACAGCGGCCGCGAGGTCGTCTGCCGGTGCGACGTGGAGCGTGTCGGCGCCGACTGCATCGCCGTGGGCGAGGCGGCTCTCGATCCTGTCGACGAGCAGGGCGGACGCCCCGCGGTCCGTCGCCGCCAGCGCCAGGGCCTGACCGATCGGGCCTGCGCCGAGGATCACCACGTGCTCGGCCGGCTCGACGCGACCGCGCGCCACGGCACGCACAGCGATCGAGACCGGCTCGACGAGCGCCGTGAGGGCCGGGCCTAGATCTCCCACCGGGAAGACGTGAGACGACGCGACGACGAGCCGCTCCTGGAGCGCCCCGTCGGCGTGAATGCCCGTCAGGGAGATTTGCACGCACGCGTTTCCGCGACCGAGGCGGCATGGATAGCAGCTACCGCAGGAGTTGACGGGCCAGATGGCGACACGCATGCCGGGCTCGAGGCCGGACGGCGAGCCCGCCCCCAGCTCGACGATCACGGCCGCGGCCTCGTGCCCCTGGATCCGCGGATAGAGCGCTGCCGGATCGTCGATCGTGCCGATGTCACCGAGGAAGTAGTGGAAGTCGGAGCCGCACAGGCCAACCGCCTCCGGAGCAAGGAGCACCTCGCCTGGGCCGGGTGACTCGGGCTCGTGGACGTCGACGACTTCCATCGACGCTCTCGCACGAGTGACGGCGGCTCGCATGCGACCCATGCCGGGATCGAATCACGCAGCGCAACGGCGTGCAACGAGCGCGGAGCGAATAGCATTGCTCGCGCAACGCCGACACCGAGCAAGGGAGTGATGTGCGCGAGCCGATGTTCACCGAGACGATGCAGGTTTCGCTCGTCGTCCGCGACCTCGACGCAGCGATGCGAACCTACGTCCACGAGTACGGCATCGGCCCCTGGGAGATCTACGAGTTCAACCCGGAGACGGTGTCCGAGATGGTGAAGGACGGCGAGCCTGCCGAGTGCGCATGGCGGCTCGCCCTGACCATGGTCGGCAGCGTGCAGTGGGAGTTGATCGAGCCGCTGGACGACAAGAGCATGTACGCGGAGTTCCTCGCCACGAAGGGAGAAGGTCTCCATCACGTCGCCGTGGGCGTCCCCGAGCTACACGGAGGCGCTCGGCACCGTGCGCGAGAAAGGGCGCCGCGTGCTCCAGGCCGGCGTCTACAACGGCGTCACCTTCTCGTACCTGTCGACCGACGAGGATCTCGGCGTGATCACGGAGATCTTCGACTGGCCGGAAGGTCACACCCAGGAGCCGGACGCGGTGTACCCGTGACGGCCCGCGCGCGCCCACCGTTCCGCGCCGACCACGTCGGTAGCCTACTGCGCCCGCCGGCGCTGCTGCAGGCTCGTGAAGACGCCGCGGCCGGCCGCATCGACGGCGACACGCTCCGGCGCCTCGAAGACGACGCGATCCGTGAGGCCGTGCGCCGCCAGCAGGAGGTCGGCCTCCGGTCGGTCACGGACGGGGAGTTCCGGCGCGCGACGTGGCACATGGACTTCATCTACCAGCTGGACGGCGTCTCGAAGGAGGCCGGCAATCTCGCCGTCACCTTCCACAACGAGGAGGGCGACATCGAGTGGACGCCGGCCGCGCTCCACGTCGGCGGCAAGCTCGGGGTCTCGAGGACGATCTTCGGAGACGACTTCCGCTTCCTTCGTGAAACGGCCACCACGGGCGTCCCGAAGCTGACGATCCCGTCGCCGAGCATGGTGCACTACCGCGGGGGCAGGGCGGCGATCGACCCTGCCGCCTACCCGGACATGGACGCGTTCTGGAGCGACCTCACGGCCGCCTACCGCGAGGAGGTGCGGCGACTCGGTGGGCTCGACTGCACCTATCTCCAGCTGGACGACACGAGCCTCGCGTACATGAACGACCCGCATCAGCGTGAGCATGTCGCCGCGATCGGTGGCGACCCGGAGCACCAGCATCTCGAGTACATCGCGCACATCAACGAGGCGCTCGCGGGCCGTCCGGACGGGATGTCGGTGACGTCGCACCTGTGCCGGGGGAACTTCCGCTCCTCCTGGGCGGCCGAGGGGGGCTACGACTTCGTGGCCGAGGCTCTGCTGAACGACCTCGACGTCGACGGCTTCTTCATGGAGTGGGACGACGAGCGGTCCGGCGGCTTCGAGCCACTGCGCTTCTTGCCGAAGGGCGACAAGCAGGTCGTGCTCGGTCTCGTCACGACGAAGCGCGGCGAGCTCGAGAGCAGAGACGAGTTGCTGACGCGGATCGAGGAAGCTGCACGCCATGCACCCCTCGACCAGCTCTGCCTCTCGCCACAGTGCGGATTCGCCTCCACGCAGGAGGGGAATGCCCTCACCGAGGAAGAGCAGTGGGCGAAGCTGCGCCTCGTCGTCGACGTGGCGCAAGAGGTCTGGGGGTAGGCGTCGTGGGACCTGGGGACACGGAGAGCTGGGAGTACCCCGATTCGCTCGACGCGATGGTGGCCGCACCCGAGTCCCACCGCGTCCTGTTCGAGAACGACGACGTGCGGGTGCTCGAGACGACGATCCGCCCGGGGGAGACCGTCCCGCTCCACACGCATCGCTGGCCGAGCGTCCTCTACGTCATCGCGACCGACCACCACGTCCGTCGCGACGACAGGCGTGCCGCCGCGGGGCGCAAAAGTCGATGCCCCAGTTGCCGTCAAGGCCGGCCGTCGGATGCAGGCTTTGACAGACCGAGCGGAGAGCACCGACCGGGTGGGGATAGCAGAGGGGCTCGACGGCGCCTGCGTCCTGACGGTCGGCATAGGCCAGGTGAGCGCGAGCTCCAGCTCGACAGCGAGCCGACCTGCAGCTCCCGCAGCCGCTTCCGCGAGTCAAGCGGGCGGGGTGCGGAGTGCACTACCGCCGATCTTCCAGCGGCGGGCCGTCGAGGGTCGTTCGATCGCCGCGGGCTGGCGCCGATGTCGTTGTCATCCGAACGTACTGCACCGCGGTGTCGCTCGTCTGACCGGCGGCAGTATGAGCGACTGTAGCCCGGCGCAGTCGGCGCCCCGAGAGGCCGGTCGGTTCACGGGCCGGCCGTTCGAGCAGCTGCCGGCGGGCGTGCGCTGCGGCCACCAGGGCGGCCAGCTCGGGCAGGTCGACGATCGTGGTGACACCGGCGCGGGCGAACTCCTCAGCGGTGAACAGTCCGGTGGCGCCAGTGAACCGGGTACCCGTCTGGTTGGCCAGCTCGACGTCGTAGAGTGAATCACCCACGAACAGCACCTGATCGGGCCGAAGACCAGTCCCATTCACCACCGCCTGCAGCTGGTCGAGCTTCGTATGCTCGGGTCGCAGTCCGGACACGTCGTCCACGAGATCGTCAATCCCGGTGTCGGCGCAGAAGCGCTCGACGATCTCATGGGTGGTGCTGCTGCAGATGAATACCGCGACGCCCAGGTTCCTGAGGCGAGCGAGTGCGTCGAGGGTGCGCGGAAAGGTGAGGCAGTCACGCACAAGGTCAGGCTTGCGGTCGGCGAACCGGTCGGCCAACTCGGCATTGCAGCGACCGCCAGGGGCGATCCGCTCGAGCTGGGCGGCGAAATCCATGCCCGTGGTCTGACGGTATGCCTGCCACGCTGTCTCCGCCGACATGCCATACGTCTCGGTGAGCAGTGCCACCGCGGCGTCAGACAGCACCCCCATGGTGTCGGCCACCGTCCCGTCGAAGTCGAAGACGACGGCCTGAACCGACCCGAGGTCGATGGGCCGACCAACCCATGTGGCGGCTCGGGACCACACCAGACGCCACGCGACGACAAGAAGGGTCAGCACCGCGATCACGACCACTCCGCCCAACAGGAAAAGCGGATGTACCACGGCGAGCAGGGCAGCGACGGACAGGATCAACAGTCGGAGGTCGCGACCGCGACCGGCACCCACCACCGGTCCGAGGTAGCGGTGGCCCATATCGGCCATGGCCTTGGTCGACGTGTAGCTGACCATGAGCGTCCCGATGATCGCCGCGACGGTCGGCACGACCACGCCGAGGGGCCAGCTGTCGCCCAAGACGCTTCGCAGCGATGACGACTCGACCAGGTAGACGAGGACGCCGAGCAACATCAGGCTGTCGGCGAACCGGTCGAGCACTGCATCGAGGTACCCGCCGAACCCCGACTCCAGCCGCTTGAGCCGGGCGATCTCCCCATCGCTTCCGTCCAGGACGCTCGACAGATGCACCAGCAACCCGGCCGCGAGAGGCCAACCGACTGCGAACACGGCGCCGGCCGTCGCGCCGACCAAGAACGCCAGCACTGACGCCTGGTTGGCCGTGACGCCCCCCCAGACATGCAACAAGCCCGGTGTGAGTACCCCAAGAGACAGCGGCCGGTTCAGCCGCCTCGAGACGAACCCGTCGTCCGGCTTGCGCAGCTCCGCGTGGAGCCAGTTCCTGGCTCGGCGCTGGTCGCCGCGAGTGTCAACATCGATCCACATGTGACCAGTGACATCACGAGCTCGCAGCCGATCGGCCGCCGCCAGCAGCCTCATCCCTCCCGACAGCGACGTGTCTCCACTGGCCACGCTCTCCTCGAGCGCCTCGAACACCGCCGGCGTGCACACGAACGCCCCGGTGTCGAAACCGTCATACCGATCCAGGCCTTTGCCGATCGCTCGAACCCGGCCCCCTGACGCCTCGACCAGTGTGACGTCGTCGAGTTCGACAAGCGGGTTCGACAGGTCGCGATCGACCGCCAACACCACCCCGTCGGGCCCCGGATCCTCTCTGAACAGGCCGGAGAGCAGCTCCGGCTCGAACACATGATCCGCCATAAGCAACACGAACCGCGGCTCGGCCGCGAAAAACTCGCGAGCGCACAACACCGAGAGCCCGTTGCCCTTCCGGTAGTCAGCGTTGAAGACCGGATGGATCACTAGCGACCGGCGCCGGGCTACGTCCTCGAGATGAGCAACGAGCTTGCGGCAGTTGTGACCACATACGACGTAGAACTCGTCGGCGCCGGCCGCATGAGCCGTGACGATGGCCCGCTCGACGAGCGAAAGGCCAGCGACCGCAGCCAGGGGCTTCAAACCACCTCGCGCCGCGAGCCGGGATCCTGCCCCACCGGCGAGCATCAGGCACTTCATGACGGGACCGCCCAAAGGCAATGGCGCGCCAGAGCAATGAACACGTTCCTGGGACTGCATACAAGGCCTCTCCGATGCGACCGGTGATCTCCAAGCGGCCTCGCCGGCCGTGCTTCTCGGACCGGGCGATCCTACCGGGCGAGCCCGATTCGCCTCGTATCAGGTCAACAAGACACCCGTCGCTTTGCCCGAGCGGCGCTCCGATGCAAGGCCTGACCAGCGCCTCTCGGCTCGAGCGCGCCGGCGAGCTCAATCATCTGGACGTGCGTGACCTCCGACGGCCGGCAAGGGTCGACTCCTGCTCGGGAAACGCGCGCCGACCTCCCACTCCAGCGCTTCAGATACGCGCGGAGGATCGCTCCTTCGCCACCCCGCGGCGAGCATGCTCACTCGCAGCGCCCGATCGCGCTCAGCCGGTCAGAACCTGCGTGTCGACCAAGGGTTCCTGCGGGTCGATCGCCCCGAGGTTCTCGACGATTTCGAAGCGGCCGTCTCGTGCCGGGGCGATGGATATGGTCATGTCGGCGTGATGGCGGCCCGGCGCCATGGCCGCGGGTCCACCGGGACCTTCGGCGATCCGGGCGTGATCGAGGGCTGCGAACACGTCGTCCTGCTCGAGCGAGCCTACCTCCGTCACTGCGGCTGGGCTCGTCCGTCCACCCTTATTTCGTGCTTGACTCTGAGGCTGGGGACGGCGACCTCCGCATCCAGGAATTTGCGCAATGGCTGAGAGAACACCTACATGGACGGCTCCGACAACGTCGGCGATCTGTTTTGAAGTGCAGGCGCGCAAAGTGGGTCGCTGGACGATATTGAGGTTGCCCGACGATGCGAGCGCCAAGCTGCCGTCCCGCGGCCAAGTCGCAGTCAAGGGAATGATGAACCGACGTGCTTTTCAAACAGTTCTAGAACCGGATGGCAGACGGGGCCATTGGCTCAAGGTCGACAAGAGGTTGCGACAAGCTCTTGCACTGGGTGAGGGCGACACCGTGGCGGTCGAGGTTGAACCGACCAAGGATTGGCCAGAGCCCGACATACCGGAGGATTTTCAGACTGCTCTGGCCGACGCGCCCGATGTTTCCGAGGTGTGGGAGGACATCACACCGATGGCGCGCTGGGAGTGGGTGCGCTGGATCAATGCCACCAAGAACGCTGAAACTCGCAAACGCCGCGTCGAGGTTGGTATCTCGAAGCTTCGATCCGGTAAGCGACGGCCCTGCTGCTTCGATCTCGCAGCGTGCACCGACCCAGATCTAGCGAAGAACGGCAGACTCGTCGAAGTGGTGTAGAGAGACCCGACAAGCGCTGGCGCTGCCGCGCGGGCGCACACATGAGCGCCAACGCTCGGTTACGCGTGTCGCTGCGCGAGCAGTCGTGCACCGACTGCGGGGATCTCGGCGCGTGCGATCGCGTCTTCTTCGTGGTGGCGGAGGGACTCGTCGAGGTCCCAGCGGTAGAGGTAAGGGCCGTAGTGCGGCGTGCCGACGTGGAAGTGCGGCTCGAGCGCGGCGACGATCCGCTCGAGCGGGTGCAGGTGCGCGCGATGCTCGCCCACGAGCTCCTCGGCGCTTGCGTGCTCTGCGGCTCCGAGGGCGTGCCGCTGCCGTAGCCACCACGCGGCGGCGCGCTCGTCGAAGGCGGCGACATCGAACTCGTCCACCACCAGTACTCCTTCAGGCTTGAGCAGCTGTGCGAGGCGCCCGATTGAGTCCTCGAGCGGCTCGACGTGGTGGAGCGAGGTTACTGCGACCGCCGCGTCGAACGATGCGGATGGTTCGTCCAGCTCGTGCAGCGCGACGGGACGAACTTCTGCTCCAGTGGGTTCCGGGTCGATTGCGAGCACCTCGTAGCCGGCGTCGGCAAGCGCTCGGGCGAGCGCACCGTCACCCGCACCGATCTCGAGCAGGCGCATTGGCGGTGCCGGCAGGTTCGCGCGCACGAAGGCCAGCAGCTCGACGGCGACCATCACGCTACGAGCTCGCGGCCTTGGAACGACGTGCCGCAATCAGCTTCCTGACGAGCGTCTTGGGCAGTGGACGGTCGACGGGAAAGTGCAGTGCGCTCTTGGTCATCGTGTACCCCTCGAGCTCGCCTGCAAGCTCCGGCAGCACCGAGCCGCTGAAGGGGAGGTAGCTGAGGTGATCCTTGAAGGCCGCGAAGCCGGCAACGATCCGGCCGTCGACGCGAAAGGCGGGGACCTTGTACGAAATCACCTGTTCGGCGTCGGGGACGATCTCGAGGATCGTGCCCCGCAGCGCCTCGAGCGTGCTGCGCTTGGGCTCCTCGATCCCTCGGAGATACTCGTCAACGTCTTCGGCGGACAATCCTGACCTCGCTTTGAGTTGTCGATTCAACGGGCAGTGTTGCGCGCTTTGAGTTTGCGCCAGCCGCCGGCGCGGTTGTTGGCGATGATCTGCTTCAGCATCGCGGTTAGGGCCGGCTCGTTGATCGTGTCGCCGCGGTAGAAGGAGATCATCCGGGCGGTCTTGTTCTCGTGGCCAGCGGTGATGATCCCTTCTGGATCCGGGACAATCCCGCCGTCGTAGAGGAACAGGTTGACGTGGTCCTTCGCGGCGAGCAGCGCGCACACGTTGCCCTCGAGCACGAAGTAGGGCTGCACGGTCCGCTTGATCGTCTCGATCAGTTCCCGGTCGGCGGCGTGAATCAGATCGCGTAGCTGGCGGCAGATCGCTTGCTGCCAGTCGGGGAGCGCGTCGATGTAGTCGTCGACGCGCGGATCGGTCTGATAGCCCGGATGTGATGCGGTCATGGCAGCTCCTGCAGACGCTACGAAGATCGGGTTACCTGACCCCTTCTCTACCCCAGCGGTGGCGCACCGACGCGAAGCAGCGCACCGTCTGGAGTCGCTGAGAACAGTACCAAGGCCGCAGCAAGCTTCGTTGTCTAGTTGAGCAACCGACCGCGGACACGAAACGGACATGGTAAGGAGGGGTCGACGGTTCGAGTCCGTCAGAAGGCTTCGAGACGCCGGTCACTTTGCGTGGGAGCAAGCAGCGGACGAATACGGCCGTCTCGTCGTCGACTGGGTCAACGGCGGATATCGCCGCCTCTCGGGAGGCTAACCTGATTCCCGGGTGCCTTCCGGGTGTGTTCTCAGGTGGCGGTCGGGGAGAGGCCGCAGCAGGGGGCAGCGCGCGGCTCGAACGCGTCTTCGTCGTCGTCCACGTCGGCTTCCTGCCTGCCGGGAGTCGGCCGGTCGAGGGCGCGCCCCGCCAGGGCCTGCCCTTCTTTGAGCACGAGCCAGGCCGTGCCAGCGCTTGGTGAGGAGCGTCACATCGGCGAGCGGGTCGCCTTCCACGACGACGAGGTCGGCGCGTGAGCCGGGGGTGAGGCGGCCGCGGTCGGCGAGGCCGATCGCTGCGGCGCCGCCGGCCGTTGCGGCGGTGAGCGCCTCCCAGGCGCCGAGGCCTCCCTGGGCCATGCGTATCAGCTCCCGCAGGTGTGCCCGGCCCGGCGGGCCCGAGTCGTACCCCATTGCCATGGTCACGCCGGCGTCCCGGGCGGCGGCGAGGGTGAGGTAGGCCTCCTCGAGCTGCCGCTTCGCCTGGTCGACCAGGTGGGGGAGCCATTCGTGTGCGAAGCGCTCCGCGAGGTCGTGGAAGGTCGAAAGGGTGGGGACGAGGACCTGGCCCTGCTGCGCCATCAGCTCGAGAAGTCGGGGCTCGCGGTGCAGCGAGAACCCGTGCTCGATCGTGTCCACCCGTTCCTCGATCGCGATCCGGGCGCCGTCGAGCCCTTCTGCGTGGGCTGCCACCCGTAGGCCGAGCCGGTGTGCCTCGTCCACGATCGAGGCGACTTCCTCCCGCGTCATCTGCGCGGGCTCGGGGTTCTCGCGCTCGACCGAGCGTGCCCCGGTCGCCATCAGTTTCACGTAGTCGGCGCCGCGGCGGAGTTGCTCGCGCACCGCTTGCCGCATGCCCCAGGGTCCGTCCGCCTCCGCGTACATCGTCCCGAAGATGCGTCCGCCGGGAGCCGTCACGGAGATGATCCGTCCGCAGGTGAGAATCGTCGGCCCGTTCACGAGGCCCAGTTCCACGGCGCGCCGCATCACGATCGCCTCGTCGTCGAACGAGCCGACGTCGCGGACCGTCGTGATGCCGCCGCGAAGGAGCGCCTCGCAAGACTTCGCGAGCAGCAGGTAGCCGAGCTCGCGCGGCCGCGGGTCCTCGCCTTTGAGCTGGGGCGGCGGCCCGAAGCCCGGCGAACGGGAGACATCGGAGACAAGGTGCGTGTGGGCGTCCACGAAGCCGGGGAGGACGGTGCGGCCGCCGACGTCGACCGCACCTTCCGGGGCGTCGCCGCGTGCAGCGACGACTTCGGTGATGCGGCCGTCCTCGATCGCGACCGTCGCGTGCTCGAGCACCAGGTGCGCTGCGGGATCGACGACACGAGCGTTCCAGAGGCGGAGGCCGGTCACGTGGATACTCTCCCCGGCACACCATGTCAGGTCAAACGGGAATACTTGACCATAATGATCGGTGATCTCGATCGCTCGTGGCACCGGCTCGAGGTACGCCACCTCGTGGCGCTCGACGCGGTCCTCCGATCAGGCTCGTTCAGAGCAGCGGCGCGCGCGCTCGGGTACTCGCAATCGGCTGTCTCCGAACAAATCGCCGCGCTCGAGGCCATCGTGGGCGCGCGGGTTGTCGAGCGCTCGCCCGGTGCGCGGGCCGTGCGGCCCACCGAAGCAGGTGCGATCGTGCTCCGCTGCGCCGAACACGTGAGTGATGTCCTTGCCGGCTGCCGTGCCGATCTGAGCGCGTCCGCAACCGGCGGCGAGGTGATCCGGGTCGGCATCTTCCCCAGCGCCTCGGTCCGCCTCCTGCCACCAATCGTGCAAGCACTGCGGCTCGAGCACCCGGGCCTCCAGCTCGTGCTCGCCGAGTCGGTCGATCCAGAGGCACTCTTCCGGTCGGTCGCGGCGGGCGAGCTCGACGTCGCCTTCGGAAGCCCGTCCCGTGCCCCCGCAGCGCTCGAGACGGCGACGCTCTTCGAAGACCCCTACGTCCTACTCGTGGCCGCGGACAATCCGCTCGGCCAGGAGGCCGCCGTACGCCCCGCAGAGGTGGCCCGACTCCCGCTGATCGGCTACCGCTCGCTCCGTCCCGAGCTCCTGCCGCTGTCGCAGCTACCCCACCCCGAACAACACCACGTGGTATTCCGAACCGACGACGACCCGACCGTACACGCACTCGTAGCAGCGGGAATCGGCGTCGCCGTCGTCCCCCGACTAAGCGTCGATCCAGCCGACCGACGAGTTCGCGCGGTCACGATCGACCCCCCACTCCGACCACGCAGCATCACCCTCGCCTGGCTACGCGAACGCGCCACCTCGCAAGCGCTCAACGCCTTCACCGCAGCAGCCCGCAACGCCGCCGTAAACGCCGGCACCGACCTACGGCTGACCAAGACTGGTGGCCGAACGGACATGCTTTGAGACACGAGCGTTCGCCAATCTCTCCTAGCGCGACAGCCGCCTCTAGGTGCTACTTCCCCCTGAAAAACGGTTAGCGTGTTTGTCCGGTCGCGGTCCTAAAGTCGCTGTAATCGGCGATTTGGGGGTGCGGGATGTTGCGTGAGCGGTCGGTCGGGGAGAGTTTGTGGGAGTCGGTGTTGCCGGCGGAGCTGCGCGAGTTGCCGCCGGAGCTCGCGAAGGTCGATGCGGTGCTCGACGACGATCGGTTTCTGGCGCCTTTTCGGTCGCGGCTGAGGGCGACTATCGGCCGTCCGACGATCCCGATGGAGACGTATCTGCGGCTGATGTACCTCAAGCACCGGTATGGGATGGGTTACGAGACGCTCTGCCGTGAGGTATCCGACTCGTTTACGTGGCGGCGTTTCTGCCGGATCTCGATCGATGGGCGGGTGCCCGACCCGACGACGCTGATGAAGCTGACCAAGCGCCTGGGCCCTGGGTTGGTGGACGAGCTGAACGCGGAGTTGCTCGCGTTCGCGGTCGAGCGGAAGGTGTTGCGTTCGCGGCGTCTGCGAGTCGACACGACGATCGTCGAGGCCGATATCCGCAGCCCGACCGACTCCGGCCTGTGCGCGCATGCTGTGTCGCGCCTTACCCGTCTCAGCCGCCGAATCCAGGCTGCCGGTCTCGGCCGTCGGGTGCGGGTGCGTGACCGGCGTCGTTCGGTCGGCAAGCGGGTTCGCCTGATCTCGGCTGCGCGGGTGCGTGGCCGCCAGGAGCTCGGCAGGCTCGACCGGCTAACCGGAGAGATCGCGGCGCGCGCGAAGCAGACCGTTCTCGAGTCGCACGAGCTTGCCCGCAGAGCCCGCCGGCAAGCGCGCCGCAGCCAGCGAAGCGCCGCCCTGGTCGACCGGCTCGAGCGTGAACTACCGGGCTTCGGTCGCGCAGTGGAAGGCCGAGATCGTCGCTCGCCGGCCGAAGACCGCGAAGCTGGTCGCGAACCCGCGGCTTCGCGAGTACGTTCAGCAACGGCTGTCGGGCCAGATTCGTCATCCCGACGGGACGTCGATAGTGGGGCCGGCGCAGCCGTCGTGGAAGGGACGGAACAAGCCCCATCGGGGCGATCGCCGCTGGGTGAACGCGTGGAGCCCTGAGCAGATCGCGAACCGGATCAAGATCGACTTCCCCGATGATGAGTCGATGCGGATCAGCCACGAAGCGATCTACCAGGCCCTTTACGTGCAAGCTCGTGGCGCGTTGAAACGGGAGCTGGTCATGTGTTTACGCACCGGGCGCGCGCTGCGCGTGCCTCGAGCACGGACGAAACGGAAGGCGTGGGCGCACGTCACGCCCGAGGTGATGATCAGCGAACGGCCTCCCGAGGCCGACGATCGCGCTGTGCCCGGCCACTGGGAAGGCGACCTGCTGATCGGGCTGGAGCGTTCCGCGATCGGGACACTGGTCGAGCGCACCACACGGTTCACGATGCTGATCCATCTGCCACGGGAAGCGGGCTTCGGGACGATCCCACCCACGAAGAACGGGCCGCCGCTGGCCGGCTACGGCGCGGTCACGATGAAGAACGCGTTGGCGTCGACGATGACGACCCTGCCTGAGCAGCTGCGTCGATCGCTGACCTGGGACCGAGGCAAGGAGCTCTCCCAGCACGCTGCGTTCAAGGTCGAGACCGGCATCACGGTCTACTTCGCCGACCCCCAGAGCCCCTGGCAGCGGGGCACGAATGAGAACACCAACGGCCTGCTCCGCCAGTACTTCCCGAAAGGAACCGACCTCGCTCGCTGGAGCGCCGACGAGATCGAAGCAGTCGCAAAAGCGCTCAACAGCCGACCCCGCAAGACCCTCGGCTGGAGAACACCGGCAGAAGCACTGAACGAGTATTTACTATCAAGTCAACAAACAAGTGTTGCGACCATCGGTTGAGTTCGGTCAATATACGAGCCTGACCTACACCGACCGGCTCGACGAACTCGGGATCGCCCCGTCTGTTGGCTCGAAAGGCGACGCTTACGATAACGCGATGGCCGAAGCGTTGGTCGCGACGTTCAAGAGCGAGGCCGTCGACGGCCGCCGCTTCCACTCCCTCGAGCACGCAGAACACGAGGTCCTCGACTTCATCGGCTTCTACAACGACCAGAGACTCCACGAATCCCTCGGCGACGTGCCTCCAGCAGAATACGAGCACGACTACTACCGATCGAATATCAAGACAGACAACACCCCAATGTTGGCCGCCACCTAACCGAGCCTCCAACAGACCCAGAGTGGATCAATCACCTGAGTAGCGTGAATCGTTAGATCAGACCCCGGAGTTGCCACGGCTCCGCCACACCCGCACCACGCCGCGCAAATAACAGGCGGTGTTCAGCCCCCGCGTCTAGCGACCCGAACGAACGCGGAGGCTGAACATAATCAAGTCACTCGCGGGGTGAAGGCGTTGCTTCAGCCCTGGCTCGGCGAGGAAATCGTGCCTTCAAACGAACCCACCGTTTCGCCTGCCGTGATGAAGAACGTGCGGTGAGAGGTGAAGCTGCCGGTCGCGCCTGCAAACCGGCCGGTTCCCCCCGTGATTGTCGCCGTCTCCGTGGTCGAAAGCACGCCGGGCGCTACGAGTGTTCCGACCCCCGTGAAGCTCGCCGTAAGAGTGTCGCCGTTCGCCGCGGTGAATATGTAAGACCCGGCACCGACGCGAGCCGCCTGGTTGACGACATGTGGGACTTCCACGGTGAAGCGACCGAGTTTTGTGGCATTCCCCGTGGCTTCGACGAGTACCGATGCGATCGGAGGATTGATCGGCGTGACGGTCACCGTCCCCTCCAGGCTGCCCTTGAACGTGGTCTCCTCGCTGGCGCTGCTTGACCCCACAAACGTAACGGCGAACGCAAGGAGCGCCGCGAAGACAGCAAGTGCTCGTGCCATGGTCTCCCCCCTCGTTGTCGGACTGGCGGCGATTATGACGTTCGATTGCACCCAATGCAACCGACAGAGGTGGCTGTACGGGGCGGGGGCATCCGTAGTACGCCGTAATGCGCCACGCTCGGTAGCGTGAGACCAATAGGCCAGAACACACTCGCCTGGGCCAGTGTGCTCTCGCCGACATCGCTCGTGTGCCTGCCGCGCTGAGTAGCGTGGAGCGTTAGGACAGAACAGGAGAGGCTGGGGTTGCCTTCTGACGGCGGCTCGTCGATAGTAGGTTCGATAGTTCGAACGTAATCCCACGGAGGAGACAGCATGCGGCGAGCAGCTCTTATCACGATCGTCATGCTTATAGGTGCGCTGGGTTTCGCGGCCGGTAGCGGATCGGCGGCAAATCCGAATGCTTCGTGCAACGGCATACTAGTTTCGTCTTTGGCTGGCGATGCTGGCGAGGTCGCTGCCCTGACGCGCGAGTTCCATCAGATCGCGAAGGATCTCGGGTTCCCGCCAGGTGTCATTGTCGATGCGCCCGGTGGCCAGCTGCACGAGGGAAGCATCGAGGCCTGCCTGGCTGCGCTCGGGTAGCCCGACTTCGCGCGGGGAGAACGCCGTGTTCGCGGCGGCTCTCCTCGCGCGAGGCTCCTGCGTGGGGCTAGCCGCGACGTTCGCGAATTGTTCGCTGAGGAGGTGGGAGCGCCTACAACCTCAGTAGCGTGGATCAAATAGGCCAGAACACACACTTGGATGCGCGAGTGTTTCCGGGCAGGTCCGCGCGCTCACACGTAGACCGCGCCTCAAAGGGTTAGTGTGCGTGCGTCGCGGAACCAAGAGACAGGAGGAACGGCCACATGCTCTTCCACATCAAGCAGTCGCACGCGCCTCAGGACTGTCCGTACGGGAATGGCGGCTCGCGCTCTCTCTTCGACGGTGAGTCGAAGGACGTGAAGATCCATGGCTACTGGTTGGCCTTCCCGCAGCACACGACGTACCTCGTCGTCGAGACCGACGACATCGTCCACCTTCAGGCGTTTCTGTTGCCAGGCTCAGGCGTGACGACTTCCGAGATCACGCCCGTGAGCGACCAGCCTTTCTCCCCCGGCTAGTTCGGCGCATCGCCGAAGTTCGCCGGAGGAGACAACTGTTAGGAAGAAGAACCTTCGCCTAGGCCCGCGTGCTCTCGCATGACATCGCTCGGAGGGCCGCGGCGCTAAGTAGTTAGTTGACTAAGGGCAGAACGTTCTCAGACGAGAGGACATCGCACACTGACGGTGCCGCGGCCGCGTCGGCACGACGCCGCACCGGTCCCGGATCAGCCTGTCGCGCTCGTAACGGCCTGAAGAACGATGGCTGCGATCTCGTCCGGCTTCTGGTTGAGCGCGAAGTGACCGGTGTCGGCGATCTCGATGAGGGTCACGTGCGGAGCCGCCGCGAGCAGTTCGCGTTCGGCGGGTGCGAGGCGGATGTCGTCCTTCTCACCGAAGACAACCCAGGCTCGGACGCCTGAATCGCAGAATCGCGTGGCGAGGGAGCCGTGGCGGTCGAGATACGCAAGGTAGGAGCGGGTCTGAGCGCGGAGGAAGCGCGGATCGTTCTTCTTCAACTCGTTCACAAGGAACTCACGTCGAGCCGGAGGCAAGCTGCTCCCGAAGGCCGGCCCGATCAACTTCATCATGAGCGCGTACGGCAGATGTCCGAAGACGCGGCTCAGGCGGTCGAGCGCACGTGGGAAGATCGACTCGTCCTTGCGTGAGAAGCTCGGGGAGAGCAGCACGACAGGTCCCGAGAACTCGCCTGCCGACACCATCTCGAGGGCGACGTTCGCACCCAAGCTGTGCCCGACGACGACGTCGCACGAGAGATCGGCCGCGAGGCGGGATGCGGAGCTCGAGTAGCTCTCCATGCTCAAGTCGGCGGGAGCTGTGGTACCGCCGAACCCGGGCACCGTCGTCGCAATGAAGCTGATGCCCGACTCGCGGATGCTCGGCTCCGCGAGGAAATCCTCGTAGAACGCCGATGTCGCCAGCGCCCCCGGAAGAAGGAGGACTCGGCGTTCGGCGTCCCCAGGCCCCGTCTCGTGCAGCACCCACCCCAGGTGCTCTCGGCTCGGTTCGCTCACGGCAAGTTCTGGGTCGGCATCCGGGAAAGCTTCGCAGCCACCGCACGCGTTGCCAAGCGTCCCTGACCGACTGAGTAGCGTGGAGCGTTAGGACAGAACAGGGATGCTGCTGGCCCGCCTCCACATCAGGACGAAAAGGAGAACGACCGTAAGGCCGACAGTGTTGAGGATCGTGATCGACACCGTGACCAGCGGGTCGGCTGCGAAGGGATAGATCATCATCAGGAGCATCGGCCCGATGTTGCGTACCGCCGTGGTCGCCTCCGTCGCATGCCTGATTCCCGCGTCTTTAACTCGCAGACTGGAAACGAGAAGGTAGCCGCACCCGAGGCCGATGAATGGGCCGGCAAAGGCCGCGATGTAGCTCTCGGTGCCCCAGGTCTGCTTGAACAGATCCCAATACGCGACCAGCGTGAAGTTGAGATTGAAGAGCAGACACAGAATTGAAACCCGGACGGCCCACTGCGCTAGTTCTGGCGTCAGGTCGGGCCACCACACCCTGAAGCCGCACCCGAGAACCACCGGCAGGAGGATAAAGAGCAGCAACGGCCACGCAACGTCCCAGGCAGATGTTGTGAGTTGCGAGTCAACAGCATCGATGGCGAGGGGCAAACCTATCGGGAGGGCGATGATCGTTCCGGCACTCAACACCACTAACAGCGTCGTGGCAATGCTGACATCCGCCTTCGCCACCCGGGCGAGGAGAGGAGCGAAAGGCATACCCGCACACAGGGCTGCGACGCAGAACCCGACCTTGATCTCATCGGGAATGGACGAGGCTATGGTCAGCAGATAGCCGATGAACACGAGCGGGATGATCACGAAATTGATCACCAACGCCCACACGGCGATCTTCCAATGAGCGACGGCCTCTCCCAGCAGCTTGCCGATCGAAAGCCTGAGGCCCAACCCGAACGAGTTCAAGATTACGAACAGCACCCCGAACCCGTTGATCAGGACGCTCTGAGTTGTCATAGCGCACCCCTCTCGACGAGCAGACGATCCACCGAGCCGGACACCATCATGGACGACCTCGAACGCCACTTCCAGCTACTCGACTAAACGAACCGAGTAGCGTGGATCAAATAGGCCAGAACACACTCGCCTGTGCGAGCGTTTACAGTCACCCGAGATGTGTCTCGGCCCTGCCCGAGCTCGGGAGTGTCCGGGTGGGTTAGGCGATCAACTCACGCTTGATGCTGATTCGGGATCGACGGCGAAGAGTCGGTGTACCCCGTCGATCCCCTTCAGTTCCACTTTCTTTCCCTCGAGAAAGGTCAAATCGGAGCCGCTGACCAGGTCGCGCACTACGCTGGATACGAGGATCTCGCCGCCGAGCGCATGGCCGGCGACCCGGGCGGCGTAGTGGACGGTTGTGCCGAAGAATTGCTCGCCTTCGCGGAGCGCGTCCCCGGTGTGGATGCCGATCCGCCCACGTCAGGCCGCTACCGCCTGAGTAGCGTGGATCAAATAGGCCAGAACACACTCGCCTGGGCCAGTGTGCTCTCGCCTGACATCGCTCGTGTGCCTGCCGCGCGGAGGAGCATGTGCGGCTACCTCGGCTCTAGCAAACGGCGACAGAGCCGCTCACGGGAACGAGAAAGGCCCGCGCTGGCGGGCCTTTCTCACAGTCAGCGATGTAACCGTCGAACTAGCGGACGCCGGCGGTGTCACCGTAGTACGAGCCGAGCTTTCCCCGATACTCCTCGTCACGGATGAATGAATCCTCGAACTCGGGGGCGTTCTTGATCTCGTCCTTCGTCCGGTCGACGAAGATCTTCTCGTTCTCGTGGTCGACGCTCTGAATGACGCCGGCCGGAAGCATCACCTTCTTGCCGAAGATCCACGGGCCGGTATCGACGACGAGATACGACGAGCCAACCTCGTAGGTTGCGTCGTCGACCTTGCCGATCGACCCGTCGCGGGCCTCGACCCCGTACCCGACCACGTTGCGGGGCGCGACGCCCGGCTCCACGATCCCCTCGCGATACGTCCACACGCTCGTTGTCACCTGCTGCATGAGTTACTCCTTTTTGTCTTGCCGCTGACCTAGTGTCCTCGGCGGTAATCACGTCGAGAGTCAGTGCTCCGAGTCCCATCGCTCCCCACATCCAGCCCACGGGCAACGACTGCCTCTTAAGGAAGCCCCTGGCGCGCACACTCCACGCACTCGGAGCACAGATACTTCCTAACCACTGTCTTGTACCCCGGCGCGACCGCTTTCAAACCGAGCCGGTCTGCTTCCCTGGCTGCGCTATTGATCCACGCTAAGTAGCGTGGATCGAATGGGCGATAACGACTGGTACGAACCCACGTTCGGGTGTACGCTCGGCCGATGATGCTCGCCGGCCTCAACGTCGTCGACCGCTACGTGCTCGAGCTCGCACGGATGCTCCGGAAAGCCGGCTGCGACGACACCGCCGCACGGCTCGAGAGCGGCTACGAACACCAGGCGAAACTGCTCGCGCTCTCGGTCGAGGAGCGCGACGAGATCCTCGGTGTCCTCGTCGACTGCCCCGACGGGCTCCGCGAGCTCCGCGCGGTGCTCCTCCAGCAGCACGAATGGCGAGTGCGGCAGGGGATGACCTGAGCCGTTTTTGCGCGGCGCGGGGCGGGGTCAGGGAAGCGGGGGCTACCTAAGAATCGAGATGCCGCGACGGCAGTTGCACGCTCGGCGCGCTGGCCTGATCGATCTCTCGCATCTCGACGCGCGAGGTCCTCCTCGAGGTCCACGCTCGCCCAGACGACGTAAGCTCACGATCGCGGCCTAGGCCCGTCTGTCCTTCCACAGGCGCCTGAGCATCTCGTCGTGCAGCGTCGGCGCCCTATCGTCGATGTCGGGGTCGCCTTGCAGCTTATGAAGCTCTAACTCGAGCCACCCGAGGTCATTCTGCCGACGGGTGAGGTTCTGCCGATACTTGTCGAGCCGCATGGCCTCGTCCGCCTTGAGAGACGGGGCGCGTTCCAGGTAGCCAATCACGTCTTGAAGATAGTTGAGTAGCTCCGATACACGGAGATGCTCGGTCTCGAGCTGCGTTTGACGGTCGCTGGGTCTCGAACCGTCTGGCATCGTCGTTCCCCCGGACCTGCTGACGCCCCGTTTTCAAATGTTATCGCGGAACTATCCGTTTCCACGACGGTAGACACGCGTGCGGCATCAGCTTGCTGGTTCAAGGTAGGACGCGGAGCCGCGTCGCCGCCGCTTGACACGTCCTTGAGCGCCGCGCTCGGCCAGACGAGGTAAGGGTTGTCCGTGTCTTAGGGCGCGATCGTCGCGCGGTACTGCGCGGAGTCGGCCGGGATGCCAGGGATGAGAGTGACCCTGACCGTGCCAGGCAAGACGGCCAGGCCCGCAAATGCGCCTGTAGCAGCCGAGATCGTGAACGTCGCCGAACCCTTGTTATCGCAGATCACTCCATCGAACAGATCGAGCGTCAGGGTGCTGGCCGGGTCGTCGATGAGCTGCATATCTCGAACCGCCGTGACGTTGATCAAACAGCCAGTGGCTGGATCGAAGTCAGCTCCGGTTATGTCCGCCGTCGTGGTGACGGGGCCGTAGCCTTCGACGAGGCCCGTCCCGCAGAGTAAATGGGTCACGCATTCGTCATCGTGGAACTGGGCCTTGAACGCTCGATCCGACGCTGCACTAGCCGAGAGCGAAGCCGCGGCAAGGACGCCGAACGCAAGGAGCGTGAGAAGGGAAAACCGTCGCATCTGCCCGCCTCCTAGGAAGCTCGCTAGACCCCGACTCGCCGATAGTACGCCCACACCATCTGCCCGACAAGACCCGGCTGCCAGCCAGGCCGGGCCGGAGTTGACCCAAACGTGTGGGTACGCGGACCCGCCGCCCGCACCTACGGTGGACGTACGAGTCTGGTGCTAGAGCTGCGTAGCGGCAACGGTGCACCCCTGAACAGGCTGGGGCCTGGCGGGCTCGCGCGGCTGCACGAGAGACCTTTGTGGTTCAGGCGGAGTTCTCGCTCATGTAGCCGCGGCGCAACGTCAGCGCCAGGGTCACGCTCGCCGCGAACGTCCAACCAAGGAAGGAGAGGAAGCCGAGCGCGACGACGGCGTCGGACCAGTCGGAGTTCGTCGCGAGCTCGAGGACAGCGGTGCCAAGGCGGAAGACGGCGAGCGCGATTCCGAGCCACGCGACCTTGCGTGCCGGCGTGTAGAAGAGCGCCGCCGCAGTTGCCGCCATGAACGCTACCGCCGCGAAATGCCCCATGTGCTCTGCGCCGATACCGACGACGTCGATGACGTGCGCGTTGTCGTACGACTCGCGCGGCACATCGACGATGTCGACCCCCCGGTAGCTCTCCGCGAGCGTCTCCCAACAGCCGATTGCGACGAGTACGCCGCGATTGCGGCGGCGGCGCCGACCAGACCCGCGAGCGACCCCATCCGGCGGGCGAAGGTCTCAGCGAACAAGATGAAGAACGTGGCGCCCACCCCGATCAGGATGGAAGCCGCCAGCGCCGTGCCGGCGTGCGTCGAGTAGTACGCGACCACGTCAACGCCCGCGCTCGACGGCGGTCGCCTATCGATCAGGACGCCACCACGACGAGGATCGTAAAGACGGCGCCACCGCAGGCGGCGGCGAGCTCGATTCGCTGTCGCATGCTCATCCCGTCACTGCCATACGAGAATCGCGCACCGCTCTACCGCCGTCAACAACAAGACGCCGCGGAATCCGAGCGCCGACCGTGCTGCGAGCGACCCCCAACCCGTGACCGGCCCCGGCTCTCGGAGCGCGACTCGAGGGGAGGGTCGGCTCTGAGCCACGCTAGCGCGGGCCAACGCTTCCGTCCCGGTGTCGGTCCGGTAGTGACGGAGGGGATTCTCTTACAGACGGCCGCTCCCGAGGCCCGCGTGCGGCGGTGAGTAGCAGTCGGTTGCGCCCTGTGGCACGATCCGCAAACCGTGGATAAGACTCGGATCGCCGCAGTTTCGCTCCTTGCCGATCTTCCTGCGGCGGAGCTCGATGAACTCGCGGGCGCGGCGCGTGAGGTCGACGTCGAAGCGGGCGCCAAGGTCATCTCGCTCGACAACTACGGAACCGCCATCTATTTCATCGAACAGGGTAACGCCGATGTTCTGCCCGACGGTGGGGAGGCGACCCAACCTCTCGGCCCCGGCGACACGTTCGGTGAGATCGCACTCCTCCTCACGGGAGAGCGGACGGCCAGCGTCGTGGCGCGCACGCCAATGCGGCTCCTTTCGCTCTCTGGTCAGGACTTCGAGCGCATCCGAGCACGTGTACCCGAGCTCGAACGCTCGCTGCGCCGCCTTGGCGTTGAGCGCGCAGGTCGTGCGTCCCTCGCGCAGGTGGCCCAGGCCGAACCGCCGCCCGCCGTCCGGTCCCGGAGCCGATCCAGGTACACGACGGCAGCAAGGTGTTCCTGATCGGCCACGCAGTCGGCGTCCAGATCCTACTCGTGCAAGGACACCGGCTGGAGCTTCGTCGCACCCCGCGCGAACCTCTTCGACGACCAGGGCGAACTCATCATCACGCACGCCGCCGGGCCGACGTGGCAGGCCAAGGACGGCAGCATGGTCGTCGGCAACGCCGAGGCCAGCGTCAGCGTCGATCCCACCGCCATTCCATCGGTGCGGCTGTCCGCAGCTTCAACGACTCCGGGCCAGCTCGGGAACACCACGGACATCCAACGAATCGCAACCACCGGCGGACTCGCTCCCCCTGCCGCAGACTGCAACGCGATGAGGGCGGAACCGTGGCCGAGGTCCCCTACACCGCCGACTACTACTTCTGGAAGTAACGGACCCGACACAACGCAGGTCGCCGTAGTCGAATGTCGTGTAGCTGAGCGGCTTCTCTCCTGTCTTCGCGAACCAGGTTCATCGACAAGATCAAGCAGGAAACGCACGGCGAGATAATCGGCGACCTGGAGATCGTCCGGATACCTCTTGATCTGTACCGGGCCCGCAACGCGACCAGCCGGCAGTTGCTCACGGCGGAGTCCGGCGACAACCCCTTTGCCAGCTCACCCGTGTTCCTCGCCGGCGATTCGGCCATCGGCTCCCCGTACTTTCAGTCGATCTCGCTCGGTTTCGAATGCGCGATATCTCTGGCCGGGCTCATCGGGCAGCGTGACCTGCCACTCGGCGGCATGCTCGATCGCTATGAGCTGTACATCTACAAGCAGTGGCTCCGCGTCTATGCGAAGCAGGGATGATCAAGCACAACAAGGATTCTGTTCGAGTCGCTCGATGATCCGCTCGCGCTCCTGGACAAGCTGCACATCTACTAGCCGGATTGGCGAGCTGTCTGCAGCGTCATGTGCCGAAGCTACTGCGATTCTTGGCGTGGGACCTCGCGCGGCGACGACGGCCTCCCAGTTGACGACGACTGAGTGCGGAAGGCTCCGGCCATTAGTCTCGCCGGTGACCCGGTCGGGCGCCTTCGAGAGGTCGGCGATCCTGCAAGCACCCTCAGGACCCATCCGCGTGGCCCGCGCCAGTGTTTGGGACTACCACCTGAAGTCGGGGTTGGGGTGCTCGCAACGTTGCGCTCCCACCTTAGGCAGTAGCGTGTTCGTCTGACCTCGGGCGCGACTCTGCGACCGTTCGTCCGACGATGTTCGGAGTAGGAGGTGCGAGTGTGATCGAGTGGGTGTACGGCCTGCCGCTCGCGTGGTCGATCGTCGTCGTGTTCGCCGGGACGCTTGCGGTTGCCGCCCTCATCTGGACCGTCATCGGCAGGCTTGCGCGCGGGCAACGCGCTGACACGTTTGCCGCCCTCTCTCCCGGGCTGCTGCCCCCGCTCGGAATCGTGTTCGCGTTCGTCGTCGGCTTCCTTGCCGTGGGTGTCTGGAACGATGCTTCCAATGCTCGGGTTGCTGTCAACGACGAGGCGAGTGCGTTGCGCACCGCCGACCTGCTTGTCGGCAGCTTCCCGGAGCGCGACGCAACCCGAATGCGCGCTCTTCTCCGGGCCCACATCGTGCAGGACGTCGTCCGCGACTGGCCCGCGATGGCGAGGCAGCAGGAGACGCTCACGGTCATCCCAACGGCGCTGGCCGACGCTCTGAGACTCGCCTTGCAGCTTCGCCCCTATACAGCGGGGCAAGGCGTCGCGCAACGCGAACTCGCCGTCTCCCTCGAGAACGCCTTGGACGCACGTCGTCGGCGGATCATCATCAGTCAGTCACGTGTCAACTGGGCGAAATGGGGGGCGTCGTCGCACTGGCTGTGATCGCGCTCGTCGCGATCGCCTGCGTGCACGCGGGAAGGCGATCGACCGCTGCCATCGCGATGGGCCTCTTCGCGACGGCCGTCTCCGTCTCGCTGATCCTGATCGTTTCCCAGGATAGGCCGTTCGGCGGCCCGTTCGGCGTCAAGCCGAGCCCGCTCGAGCAGGTCATCCCAGCGGAACGTTGACAGGAACAGCGTCAAAGGGTCGCGCCCAAGCTCGCAGGGCGGGAAGGGTACAGCCTGCGAGGTCGAGAACCCCGTAACACGGTCCGGCAGCGATACAACTGCCTTGAGGCCGTCAGGGACAAAGACAACTCTGTAGTCAGGCGCAGGACGCCCTGCTGGGGCCAGCGTGCGGAGCCCAGACCAACGCGGGAGTGTGTCCGGCCGTGCGTCTCGTACGATGGCGGAGGAGGATGCCACGTGGCGACGTCTGATCCGATCGCCGAGATCATCGGGGACTATCGAGCGTTCGCGGCGATGCAGCGCGACCGTCTTCTTGTCCGCGGCATCGACATCTCACCGTACGCACTCAGCCACTTTGCCGTCCGCGTCGCCGATTGGGACCTGTACGTCCACCAGCGGACGCTTCTCGAGCGCCATGCGAGGGCGAACCGCGAGAGCGTCTGGAACGGGCGTCCGATCTCCTTGATCGTGCTCGCCGAGCCGCTCGATGTCCTCGATGGGACTCCGGTCTCGCGCATCGAGCTGATCCCGCCCGTTCACCAGCGCGTCTACCGGATGGGCCTCGAGCACCTCGGCGTCGTCGTCGGTGAGGAGCTCGACGAGTTCTCGCGAGTGCATCGGGCCGTGCTGACCGGGCAGCAGTTCCAGAGTCCCGACGTCGAGCCGGTCTACGTGCTGTTCGAGGACTTCACCCACGCGAAGTTCTACCGGCGCTCCTTCTTCGACGTCGTCGAGGACGAGGAAGGACGCTTCGAGGGTTTCAGCCACGTCGACGACTGGGTCCCACAGCGCCTCGTCACCGCCACCGGCCCGAACCCGCTACCGCGGTGAACTAGGCTGCTGCCGAGTTAGCGGCGCGGACACGAAGTCGCATTCTGCGAGGCCTCGTCGTCGGGCGAGTGGGCCTGCCCGTGCGGGCCCACTCGCGGTTAGTTGGCCTTACTCGGCGGTGATCTCGCACGCTTGGAGCAACGTGTCACCGGCGGTCTTGTGGAACGGGCCGAAGCCGATCAGCCCGACCGGCGGGAACACGATCTGGATCGGCCCGGTGAACTCGATCAGGCTTCCGACGAGAACCACCTCGCCCGGCGCCAACGCGCGGAGCTCGGTGTTCGGCAGTCGCGTGATCCATCCGTCGCTCGGGTTGCTACCAAGCTGTTGCGGCTTCGACCACTGATTGCTGACGTCGACGATGGTCAGCTCGCCGTCTCGCAGGAGACCCTTAGTCGTCACTTGCTTGATCAGGAAGCCCTGCATCAGGCCGAAGGTGCCCGTCACGAAGGCGAAGTTCTGCACGCTCACCGGCACGCCGGCCGGCACCGTCGCCTGACCGCCGTCGCGAGCGCACTCCTGGATGTCGACTACGTACGGACGGCCGCCCGGGCGGCGGGAGCAGCCACCGTGCCAGCGACGACCCCAAGGGTGAGCAGCGCGAGCGGGAGAAGAAACCTCCGACTCGTCATGTCCGTCCTCCTTCCTCTCGATTGACGAGAGCATCGGCCTCGCCGCTACCGAGTCGCTTTCAAGCCGCTACCGGCCCGTCAGTCGAAGGCGGTGGCAAGCGCGACGCACGCGTCGGTCGTGGCGAGCCGCCCGTCGAAACGGGTCGCGAACTCGTTCTCGACGAGCCACGCGCCGAGGTCGTCCGGCGGAGCCTGAGCCGCCTGTTCTTGCGCTCTGGCGAGGTGAGCCCCAGTCTGAGCTGCTGGGGCGGCAGGCTTTGTCGGGGCTGGCAGGGGCCTCGACGGCCTTCGCCTCATGCGAGCCGCCGGGGCCGAAGACCGCGTTGAGCTGACCACGTCGGATTTCCTCGCCGCGGGCGATCTTCGAGAGGACGGTGTCCACGGTCGTGATCGCGCGGACCTCGACGAGCGGATCGACCGCATCGAGCACCGCAGGGCCACGTTCGCGGCGGCAGAACCGCCCTCGGGGTCGAGCGCTGTCGCAATGATCCGGTCAGCGAGCGGCGCGTCAGCGTCTTGACCCCTGGGAACGCTGAGAATGGAGGAGGGCGGCCCCAAAGCCGCCCTCCTCGATGATCTGCTCGCGGTTTGTGGCTCTAGTTGTCCTCGACGACGATGTCACCCGTCAGCGGCAAAATAGGTGCGGCTGTGCTGCCGCAATTCGGCGTGTCTGCCGCTGGAACCGTAATTTGTTCGAATCTCGAGATCAGGTCTTGAGGTGTGGTGTCCAACACCGTAAAGGCGAGGCCACTACCTGGTGGAACATAATTCGAGTCGGTGACGACGCCTCCGAATGAGGCGCGGTTGCCCGTCACCTGCAGGCACGTGATCTGAATTTCATAGAAGTTCTCCATCAAGCCTACGCGGAACGCGCCCGTCGGGTTTTCCCCCAGCGGCCCGCTGCTTGCCTCCAAGTCCCAGATGCCCGTTGGAGATCCTGTTATGAAGCATTGCCCCACCACGAGTGGGAGACCGGCCGGCGCGCAGTAGGCACGATCCATTCGGGGCGCGGGCACGGTCAGCGTGCCGCCCTTGGCGGCGTAGCTACTTCCCCCTGAAAAACGGTTAGCGTGTTTGTCCGGTCGCGGTCCTAAAGTCGCTGTAATCGGCGATTTGGGGGTGCGGGATGTTGCGTGAGCGGTCGGTCGGGGAGAGTTTGTGGGAGTCGGTGTTGCCGGCGGAGCTGCGCGAGTTGCCGCCGGAGCTCGCGAAGGTCGATGCGGTGCTCGACGACGATCGGTTTCTGGCGCCTTTTCGGTCGCGGCTGAGGGCGACTATCGGCCGTCCGACGATCCCGATGGAGACGTATCTGCGGCTGATGTACCTCAAGCACCGGTATGGGATGGGTTACGAGACGCTCTGCCGTGAGGTATCCGACTCGTTTACGTGGCGGCGTTTCTGCCGGATCTCGATCGATGGGCGGGTGCCCGACGCGACGACGCTGATGAAGCTGACCAAGCGCCTGGGCCCTGGGTTGGTGGACGAGCTGAACGCGGAGTTGCTCGCGTTCGCGGTCGAGCGGAAGGTGTTGCGTTCGCGGCGTCTGCGAGTCGACACGACGATCGTCGAGGCCGATATCCGCAGCCCGACCGACTCCGGCCTGTGCGCGCATGCTGTGTCGCGCCTTACCCGTCTCAGCCGCCGGATCCAGGCTGCCGGTCTCGGCCGTCGGGTGCGGGTGCGTGACCGGCGTCGTTCGGTCGGCAAGCGGGTTCGCCTGATCTCGGCTGCGCGGGTGCGTGGCCGCCAGGAGCTCGGCAGGCTCGACCGGCTAACCGGAGAGATCGCGGCGCGCGCGAAGCAGACCGTTCTCGAGTCGCACGAGCTTGCCCGCAGAGCCCGCCGGCAAGCGCGCCGCAGCCAGCGAAGCGCCGCCCTGGTCGACCGGCTCGAGCGTGAGTTGGCAGCGGCCGAGCAGGTGCTAGCCCAGACCGATCTCCGCCTCACAGGGCAGCGCACGATCCCTGACCGGCGGATCTCGCTGGTCGATCCCGATGCCCGCCCGATCCGGATGGGGAGCCCGGCCCGGCCGACCCAGTTCGGCTACAAGGCCCTCGTGGCCGACACCGCCGAAGGCTTCGTGATCGTCGAGACCCCCGAACGCGGCAACCCGATCGACGGCGGACTGCTCGACTGAAGGACCCTGGGAAAGTTGGAGGCTCCGGCCAGGCTGGTATCCCTCGATGTCCTTCCGAGGCCGACGCGCGCGCTGTGTCTCGGCCACTCGCGACCTGCAGCCGGGTCTTGGCGTGTCCGTGATCCGCCGGTCGCGTGACCTCAATTCAAGGTGCTGATCGGCTGTCAGGCGAGCTCGCCCGGACGGTCCCGCTCCAGAGGATCGGTCGCCGCTGGCTGCTGCGGCCGGTTCGATGGAACGCAGTTCGCCGATCGATGTACCTCGCAGAGCTCGCGTTCGCGAGCTCGACCCGGGTGTTCCAGCGGCGGGTGTCGAGCAGCTCGACCTGCATCCGCGACCAGAACGCCTCGATCATCGCGTTGTCGTAGCAGTCACCAACCGAGCCCATCGAGGGCACAGGCCAGACCTGTGGGCGCGGTCGGTGAACGCCCAGGCGGTGAACTGCGTCCCGTGATCGCTATGGATGATCGTCTTGCCGTGCGCGGCGTCGCGTTGCTCGATCGCCATCCCGAGCGCATTGGTGGTCAGCCCCGCGGTCGGGTTGTGGCTGATCGACCAGCCGACCACGCGGCGGCTGAACGCGTCCAGCACGACCGCGCAGTACACCTTCCCCTCCCGGGTGGGGTGCTCGGTGACGTCGGTCACCCAGAGCTGGTTCGGGGCGTCGCGGTGGAAGACGCGGTCGACGAGATCGTCTGCGGTCGCGACACCGGGCATCCCCCTGCGCTTCGGCGGACCCGGTGCGCCCCTTGATCCCGGCGCGTTGCATCAGCATCGCCACCGAGTAGTGCCCGACGCGGATGCCGCGGCCGAGGACGAGTTCGGCGTGCACCCGATTGGCGCCATAGGCTGCCGTACGAAGCGGCGTGGATCTCCCGGATCAGATCGGTCAGCCACGCGTGCCGGACCGCCCGCGCTGACGGCGGCCGGAACCGCCAGGCGTAGTAGCCCGCGCAGGAGACACCGAGCACCCGGCAGGCGACCTCGACCGGCAGTCCCTCGCCGGCCATCACTGCGATCGCCTCGAACCGCCTTTTGGGCGCACCGACTCCTTCAACAGACTCCGCCGCCCGCCGATGCACCGCCAGCTCGGTCTCGAGCTCCCGGATTCCGCCGGCGAGCCTCTCGTAGCTCCTCTCGCTCCTGCGACGCAAAGCCCTGGCAGCTCGCCCTGATCAATCAACTGCTGCCGTCGCCAGCTGTAGATCGACTGGTCGCTGACCTCGAGCAGCGCGCGACCTCGCGCACCGGCTTGCCCGCGGCGACCAGATCCAGCGCCCGCCGCCGGAACTCAGCCGGATATCCCTTCCGTGCCATGAACGACCTCCCGGATCATCGTCGAGGCCGCCCGAGTCTAGAAACCACGACCCTACGGAACCGGGGCTGGACCAGAGCCTCCAACAGACCCAGAGTGGATCACCGCTTCTGGGTGGCACACGCACTCGAATGAACAGCGGAAACGCCTGTCGGCAATCCCGGCTTTGCTTCGCGGGCGAGGCAGTTCAAGCTGCGCTCGCCCTAGTTGCCTTGGCACCCTGGAACCTACCACGGCACTGGCCAACTAAATGGCCAACGCCCCACTATAGGGCCTTGGAGAGGCTCTAGAATCGCTTATGGAAGCTGTTCGGATCGACAAGTGGCTGTGGGCGGCACGGTTCTTCAAGACGCGGAGCGCGGCGACCGATGCCGTCAGCGGCGGACGCGTCCATGTGAACGACGCGCGGGTGAGGCCGGCCAGGGAGGTTCGCATCGGCGACACGGTCGTCGTCAGGATCGGGCAGCTCGAGTGGACGGTGGTCGTGCAGGCCCTCTCCGACAAGCGCGGCCCGGCGAAGGTGGCCGTGACGCTGTTCGAGGAGACTGCGGCATCGGCCTCGGAGCGGGCGCAGCGCACGCTCGAGCTGAGGATGTCCCGTTCGCTGGGCGCGGACCTGGGCGCGCGGCCGACGAAGCAGGACCGCCGCCGGATCGAGCAGTTCCGGCGTCGCGAGCGCTGAGACGGTGAGGGTCCGGCTAACGCGTCTTGACGAACCGCTGCACCGCGCCGAGCAACTCGGCGGTCTTCTCGTCGGCCTCGCGCTCGTCGCCGGACGCGATGGCATCTCGCACGCAATGGCTGACGTGGTCCTCGAGCAGCTTCGCCCCCACCTGCTCGAGCGCCGTCTTCACCGCCGCGATCTGGGTGAGGATGTCGATGCAGTAGCGGTCGTCCTCGACCATGCGCTCGATGCCTCGCACCTGGCCCTCGATCCGGTGCAGGCGCTTGACGAGCAGGCCCTTGTCCTTGGCATATCCATGCATCAGGAGTCCTCCCTCTCGCTGTGGAAGCGCCTCAGGCGCAGGCTGTTCGAGACGACGAAGATGCTCGAGAGCGCCATCGCACCCGCGGCCACGACCGGGCTCAGCACGCCCGCGACAGCCAGCGGGATCGCGGCGACGTTGTAGGCGAACGCCCAGAAGAGATTGGCCTCGATAGTGCGGAGGGTGCGGCGAGCAAGCCGGATTGCGTCGGCCGCCGCGCGCAGGTCGCCGGACACGAGCGTGAGGTCGCTCGCCTGGATGGCGACGTCCGCGCCCGTCCCGATCGCGAGGCCGAGATCCGCCTGCGCGAGCGCCGGCGCATCGTTGACGCCGTCGCCGGCCATCGCCACCGCCTCCCCCTCCCGCTGGAGGCGCGCGACGATCGCCCTCTTCTCGCCGGGGAGCACGTCCGCGATCACCATCTCGATCCCTGCCTCCGCGGCCACGACCCTCGCGGTCCGCTCGTTGTCGCCCGTGAGCAGCACCGGCCTGAGGCCGAGCCTGCAGAGGTCCTCGACTGCGGCGGCCGACGTCGGCTTGAGGCGGTCTGCCAGAGCAAAGAGGCCCGCGATCCTACCGTCAACCGCCACCGCGACCACCGTGTGCCCGAGCTCCTCCTCCTCGGCGAACGCCTCTTGCAGTTGCGGACCGAGTTCGAGACCCGCCTCCGCCAGCAGCGCCGGCCTTCCGGCGACGACCCTGTGACCGGCGACCACCGCGTCGACGCCGAGGCCACTTCGGCCGGTGAAGCGCTCGACAGGCTGCAGCACCGCTCCGTCGGCACGCGCGAACGCAGCGACGGCTTGCGCGACCGGGTGCTCGCTCGCGTCCTCGGCCGAGCCCGCGAGCCGGATCAGCTCGCCGCGGTCGGTGCCCTCGGCGGGAACGACGCGCTCGACCCACATCCGTCCCTCTGTCAGCGTGCCCGTCTTGTCGAGCACGATCGTCGTCACGGAGCGTGTCCGCTCGAGGACCTCAGGGCCTTTGATGAGGATGCCGAGCTGGGCGCCGCGGCCGGTCCCGACCATGAGCGCGGTCGGCGTCGCGAGGCCGAGAGCGCACGGGCAGGCGATGATCAGCACCGCCACGGCGGCGGTCAGCGCGGCGCCGGCGTCACCGGTGAGCAGGAGCCACCCTGCCAGCGTGGCGAGCGAGATCGCAAGCACGACCGGCACGAAGACGCCGGAGACGCGGTCGGCCAGACGCTGCACGGGCGCCTTCCCCGCCTGCGCCTCGGTCACGAGACGGGCGATCTGCGCGAGCGCAGTGTCGGCTCCGATCCTCGTCGCCTCCACGACGAGGCGGCCGGACGTGTTGATCGTCGCGCCCGCGACCTCGGCGCCGGGGCCGACCTCCACGGGAACGGGCTCACCGGTCAGCATCGAGAGATCGACGGCCGACTCGCCGTCGACGACGACGCCGTCGGTCGCGATCTTCTCACCCGGACGGACGACGAAGCGGTCTCCCACGACGAGCGCCTCGACGGGGACGCTCGTCTCGATGCCGTCGCGCAGCGCGCGTGCGTCCTTGGCGCCCAGTTCGAGGAGCGACCTGATGGCATCGCCCGCGCGCCGGCGGGCGCGCGCCTCGAAGAACCGTCCCAGCAGGATCAGCGTCGTGATCGTGGCGCCGACCTCGAAGTAGGTGTCCGCGTCGGCTCCCGTGAGCAAGACGGCGACGGACCAGGCGAAGGCTGCGAGCGTGCCGAGTGAGACGAGCGTGTCCATCGTGGCGGCGCCGTGCCTCGCGTTGACGAGTGCGGCGCGGT
Source organism: uncultured Thermoleophilia bacterium (assembly GCA_963736945.1). Classification (GTDB taxonomy): domain Bacteria; phylum Actinomycetota; class Thermoleophilia; order Gaiellales; family Gaiellaceae; genus Gaiella. The sequence goes on along the minus strand of CAVTQW010000020.1, from coordinate 42,122 downwards.
GGAAGGGCCAGCCGGCCCAGAGCACGACGGGGGCGGCCAGGGCCAGCGCCAGCCATTCCCAACCGTCGAACTGGAGCGGCGTCACCATCGAGACGAGAACGAGCGGCACTGTCAACACGGCAGCGACGACGAGTCTCTTTCTGACGGATCCGGCGTCTTCCCGCCCCGGCGTGTCGCCGGCTTCGAGCGAGGCGTGGTAGCCGGCCCCCTCGACCGCCGCGAGCACGTCGTCGACGGTGAGGACGGCCGGGTCGAAGACGACGGCGGCCTGGTCGGTGGCGTAATTGACCGTGGCCTCGACGCCGTCGAGGTCGTTCAGCCTGCGTTCGATCCGGGCGGCGCACGAAGCGCACGACATGCCCTCGAGCTCGAGGCGCACCAACTCGCTCCGTTGGGTTTCCACCGCGGTCACAACGTCATTATACCCCATTAGGGTATAAAAATCCCCATCTACCGCGGCCTCGTGCCGGGGCGTCGGAACTCGAAGGAGAGCGTTTGCGAGGCCGCGTTAGGCGACGATCACGACGAGCGTCGCGACGCCGAGAAGGCCGCCCGAGATCGTGAACGTGAGCGCCGCACGCTTGCTGAACGGCACGAACCGCCCCTCCACGAGAGCCTCCTCGAGCAGCTGCTGCCGCCAGAACCCGTAGCCGATGAAGCCGATGCCGAGCAGCGCGTACCCCACTCCGACGATCTCGTAGCCGAGCGTCCGGCCCGAGGTCGTCAGCTCCGGCACGAGCTTGCCGACGCCGAGGCTGACCGCGAACGCAGCGAGCGCGCTTCGCCACCAGGCGAGGTAGGTGCGCTCGCTCGCGAGCCGCGTCCGTCGCGTTGCGTCGACGACGTCCTCGAACCGCTCCCGTTCCACAAACGCAGCCTACTCCGCTCTTCACGCGAGCTTCACATGAGCTACGCCGCCCCTTTGCGCGATTCCCAGCCCGCTCACAGCGACCGCTGCTTCGCTGGAAACCGACAACAGATTCAGAAAGGAGCACACGCCAGATGGACACGACCGAGGGAATGACACCACCCAGGCCGACGAGGAAGCGCCGACGGGTGCTGCTGATCGCAGCGACCTTCGCCGCCGGCGCCGTGGCTGCTGTCGGAGCGCTGACCGGTCTCGGCGTCACAGGCTCGTCGAGCTCGACGCCGAGCGCGGCTCCGGCGGTCTCGGCATCGGCGAGCAGCATCGCCCAGACGGCAGCCTCGCTCGATGCGGCGACGATCTACGAGCAGGACAGCCCCGGCGTGGTCGATATCACCGTCACGCAGACGTCCTCGCAGGGCGGCGTCTCGCCGTTCGCGCCGGGCGGCTCGCAGCAGGGAACGGCCGAGGGCACGGGCTACGTCTACGACAAGAGCGGCCACATCATCACCGCCGCCCACGTCGTCAGCGGCGGCGGCAAGATCAGCGTCCGGTTCAAGGACGGCTCGACCGCGGCGGCGACGCTCGTCGGCACGGACGCCTCGACGGACACCGCGGTGATCAAGGTCTCCGTCTCCTCGAGCAGGCTCACCCCGCTCGCGCTCGCGAACAGCTCGACCGTCGAGCCGGGTGAAGGCGTGGTCGCGATCGGAAGCCCGTTCGGCTACGAGGAGAGCATCACCGCGGGTATCGTCAGCGCCGTCGATCGCACGATCGAGGCGCCGAACGGGTACTCGATCTCCAACACGATCCAGACGGACGCCGCCATCAACCACGGCAACTCGGGCGGCCCGCTGATCGACGAGAGCGGCAAGGTGATCGGCACAAACGTGCAGATCGCGGTGGACGACCAGTCGGCGAGCAGCGTCAACGCCGGCGTGGGCTTCGCCGTCCCGTCCAACACCGTCAAGTCCGTCGCGGACGCGTTGATCGGCGGGAAGGCCGTCCAGCACGCCTACCTCGGCGTGTCGGTCGGCGACTCCCGGTCCGGGAGCGGCGCCCAGATCGGCGCGGTCAGGTCCGGGAGTCCGGCCGCCACGGCAGGGCTGCAGACGGGCGACGTGATCACGGCGATCGACGGCAACCCGATTGCCGACGCGAACGCTCTCACGGCGGTCGTCTCCGAGCATCAGCCGGGGGAGACGCTCCAGATCACGGTGCAGCGCGACGGCTCCACTGTCAAGGTCACCGCGAAGCTCGGGACCCGTCCCGCCTCGACTACGGCGTAGACGAAAGTGCGCCGCGCTCCCGCCCGCCGGACGCAGTCCGGCGGGCGGGAGCCGCCGAGCGCTCAGCCTCCGATCAGGTACGCAACCACGACGAGGCAGAGCGCGAGACCGAACAACACCGCGATCACGAGGGCGGTGCCTCCCAGGGCCACGAATGGCGTCCGCTCGTCGTGCCCGGCCTGGATCTGACTCGGGGCGGCCTTCTCGGTCTTCCGTCCGTCGCTCGCCATCTCAGCGCAGGGCGGCGAGTTCGCTGTCGGTCTCGAGCAGGGACTCGAACACGGCCCGGAAGTCGACCATTGCGACGCGGAGGTTCTCCGTCCGGTCCTCGCGGGCGGAGGATTGGTACTCGAGCGCCTCGCACCCGTTGCGATACCGGTCGACGACGTCCGGATGGTCGACCGAGACGAGCTCCGTGCGCTCGGTCGTGTCGTTGTCCGCGGGGTAGCCCCGCTCGTCCATGACGCGCCGGACGAGACGCTCGGCCTGGGCCGCTGCGCCCTCCGGATCGTCGACGAAGCGCTGCTGGACGGTTTGCCACTCGTCGTTGAACCGCGTTCGCGCGGCCTCGGAGAGCGGCTTCAGGTCGAGCTTCGCGTGCTCGCTCTCACGAGCGCTGAGCTCGCGCTCGGCCTGGCGGCGGGAGCCCGCCGTCTCGACCGTCCGGTCGTACTCCGGGCCGAATTGCCCGCGCAGATGCGCGCGGCGCCGCGAGCTCGAGACCCGGGCGGCAAGGAGCAGGGCGACGAACACGAGGACGGCGATGCCTGCTCCGATGACGATCCATTCGGTCGTGCTCATGTACTCCTCCTGGGGTCGGGCAGGCCGGAAGCGACCGCTACCGCGAACGCTTGCGCGAGACGGCCCGCTCCAGCTCTGCCTTGTTCATGCTCGAACGGCCCTTGATCCCGAGGGAGCGTGCCTCCTGGTACAGCTGCTCCTTCGTCCGGCCGCCCGCTCCACGATGGGAGCGAAGCCCGCCACGCCGGCCCGACGAGATATCCTCGCGGGACAGGCGCGAGGACTCACGCGCCTCGCCGTGCCGGGCCCGTTCCTTGTTGACGGTTCGGGCAGCGATCTCCTCGGCCAGGTCCTCCGACTTCCCTCGCTGCTCCAGCGAGTCCTTGATGTGCTCGTACTGCCGTCCTCGCTTCGAGCCCTTCTTCACTCCACGCGGGGGCATTTCGGCTCCTCTCGGTTCTGGGTTTCAACCGGCGTTGTGCCTCGCACGTCCCGCCCCGAAACCTCGCGCGGGAGGGCAGGTTAGGGGAACCACACGCCGGGTATGGAGAACCGGTGCGCAATCATCTTCCCCCGCAGCCCACGCCGGGCATCCCCGGTCCCGACCCGCTGCCGGACCCCGATCCGGAGCCGCCGTCGGAGCCGGACCCGATCCCCGAGCCGATCATCTGAACCACCGACGCTCCGGCGTCAGGACGTGCGTGCGCTCTCCACGAGCCGTCGGCTTGGCGTCGGCACCGCGAGCTCCTGATCCAGCCAGGCGAAGACGTCGTGCCGCTGGATGGTGGTCGCCATGCGCCGGAGCCTCCGGCGCCGATCCTCCTCGTCGAGCTCCAGCGCGAGACTGATGGTGCCGGCCAGGCCCTCGACGTCGAACGGGTTGCAGGGCAGCGCCTCGCGCAGCTCCTCGATGGCGCCCGTGAACTCGCTCAGGATGAGCACCCCGGCGGCGTCGGTCGCGTCCTGCACCGTGACGTATTCCTTGGCCACGAGGTTCATCCCGTCCCGCAGCGGTGTCACGAGGCACACGTCGGCGGCCCGGTAGTAGGCGAGCAGGCGGTCGGGCGTGACGCCGCGATACAGATAGTGGACGGGGACGTCGAGGCCCGGCTCCGTGAAGCGGCCGTTGATCCGCCCGACGAGGTGCTCGACCGCCGCGCGCAGCTCCCTGTACTCGCGGATCTCGCCTCTACTCGGAACCGCCACCTGGACGAATGTGATCTCGCGGCGGAGCTCCGGCCTCATCTCCAGCAGGAGCTCGATCGCGCGAAGCCGCTCCGGGATGCCCTTTGTGTAGTCGAGCCGGTCGACGCCCAGCAGCAGGCGGCGCGGGGCGAACTGCGCGTGCAAGCCTGACAGGGCCCGCTCGACCGCCGGCGCGCGCGCCCGCCGCGCAAAGTCGGCAGCGTCGATCGAGATGGGATGTGCGGCCGTCCTGACGACGCGACCGCCGGTGAGCCGAATGACGGTCCCGTCGACGTGGACATCGTCCAGCAGTTGGGCGCACGCGCGCAGGAAGTTGCCCCGGTAGTGCTGGGTGTGGAACGACACGACGTCGGCTCCGAGCATGCCCTCGAGCACGCTCGTCCGCCAGGGCAGGCGCGCGAACACCTCGGGCGGCGGGAAGGGCACGTGCAGGAAGAACCCGATCCGGCCCGGCGAGCCGCGCCGGCGGAGCAGCCCCGGGAGCAGCAGCAGATGGTAGTCGTGCACCCAGCGCATCCCCACGAGCTCCGGATCGTCGACCGACGCGAAGCGCTCGTTGACGAGGCGGTAAGCATCCCAGGAGGCACGGTCGAAGACCGGCTGCTCGACGAGCCCGTGCAGGAGCGGCCAGAGCGTGCGGTTCGCGAACCCGTGGTAGTAGGCGTCGACCTCGCGCCGCGAGAGCGAGACCGGCCGGAGCTCGAAGTCGAGCCCCGGGATTCGGCGCGGGGTCTCGGTGCCGCCGTCCCAGCCGACCCAGACTCCGCCGCGCGCCTTCATCGCGGGGCGGAGAGCCGCCACGAGCCCGCCGTCGGAGAGCCTCCAGGTATTCCTGGTACGGCGGACGGGAAGGCGGTTGGCGAAGGCGAACACGGGAAGCTCCCCGTGGGGGCCTCTGGCGAAGACGCGTCCATCAGACACCTGCACGATAGATGCCGCGCGGGGGAAACTCCCGCGCGCCTGCCGCCGTCCCCCCACGCCCCGGCCGGAGCGGTGCGCTGTACTCAGCGAAGGTCCGGTACCCGCACCGTGATCGCGCCCGGCTCGATCTTCGCCTTCAGCAGCTTCGCCTTCCCACGGGCGCCGCCGTCGAGCTCGTACTCAACCTTGCGATCGAGCTCGACGCGAATCTTCTTCGCCTTCGTCACCTGGACAAACGGCGACCTCGCCGTCGAGCCGATGGCCGTGCGGGCCACGGTTCGTGCCCAGTCGCCGAGCCCGTCGGCATTCGTGACGCCGACCTCGAGCAGGCCGTCATCGGGCTTGGCGTTGTCGAACGCCTCGATCCCGCCGAACAGCGAGCCGACGTTCCCGAGTAGGACACACGTTGCATTGCCTTCGTACCACAGCTCTCCGTTGACGTCGATCTGGGCCTTGAAGGGCTCCTGACGCAGGCTTTTCGACGCCGTCCAGACGTACGCGAGGCGCCCGAAGCGGTCCTTCAGGCCGCCGTCGGCCTCGCGAATCATGTGTGCGTCGAGCCCGGCGCCGGCCATGACCGCGAAGCGCTCGCCGTTGATCCTGCCGACGTCCAGCTTTCGGTCGCGGCCGTTGAGGCCGATCTCGACGGCCTCGCCGATGTCCGACGGGATGCCGAGGTTCGAGGCGAAGAGGTTCGCCGTCCCCGCGGGGACGATCGCGAGAGTCACGCCGCTGCCGGCGAGAGCGTCGATCGACCGCTGCACCATCCCGTCGCCACCCCAGACGAAGACGAGCTCGGCACCGTCCTCGAGCGCCCGCTCGACGCGCTTCGGCGCGTACTTGCTCTTCGGAACCTCCGACCAGAACGGCTCGACGACGCCGGCGCGGTGCAGGGTCGTACGGAGCTCCTCCAGCCCGCCGCCGATCGACTTGCCCGCGTGGGCGACCACCGCGACTTGCGTCACCGTTGCGGTCCCTCCGCCTCGAGTCCGTCGCGCCGCGCGGCGGCGGCACCAGCCGCCCGGGCGGCGAAGACCGTGATGCAGATTGCGAGGATCCCGAGGATCACTCCGGCGGCGGTGTCCGTGACGTGGTGCATGCCGCGCAGCAGCCGCGCCCACATCACGAAGGCCGGAATGACGATGACGAGCGACCACAGCATCATCCGCAGGGCCAGGCTCTCGACGCGAGACGCGAGGACGAGCAGCAGCCCGCCGAAGAGCGCGATCGAGGCGGCGGTATGCCCCGACGGATAGCTCGCGTTCACGGGAAGCGTCTCGAGCCGGTGGACGTCGGGCCGGTCGCGGTGGATCACGAGGGACGTTGCACGATACGCGCCCGACTCGATGCAGATCACGAAGAGCGTGAACGCAGCTAGCCGCCACCGGCGGTGCAGCACGAATAGGAGGAGCAGCCCGCCGACGAGGATCGGGATGACGACTCCGCCCGCGAGCGTCGAGCCGACCCAGGACAGGTCGACGAGCGTCGACGTGCGGGTCCCGGCCAGCCACCTGCTCGCACTCTCGTCCCACGCGGAGACGGCGTGGATGTGCAGGATCACACGCGTGAGGAGCAGCCCGAGGAGGACCATGAAGGCAACGAGGAGCACGTAGCCGCCGATGGCGGCAGCGAGGAACACCCGCACTGGATGCCCTGGCCCGACGGCGTCCGCGAAGCGCGCTGCCGGGCCGCTCGGTGCCGGCTCGAGCAGCGGTGGCTGCCGGCATGAGGCCGCGTACGTGTCGCTCGACTCGTGGGGAGGCTCGATCGTTTCGACCGGCTCCGCATAGGCAGTGTCCGCAGCCACCACATTCGTTTACCCGGAAACCATCACTGGGTAAACCGGACGTGCTGACACCAGATGCCTTTCGTAGTCCTCCTCATCGTCGCTTTCACCGTCGGCTTAGCCGTCTTCCTCGCCGCGTCGAGGGTCCAGTCCCGCAGCGGCGAGCCGGCGACGGACGCCAGCCTCGCGGCGGAGGAGGGCCTGGCGCGGACCACCGCGCGAAACCCGTGGCTGGCACGGCTGCTGCAGGGCCGCCTCGATCCGGAAACCGCAACCGGGCTCGCTCTGACGCTCGCCCTCGCGGTCGCGATCGTAGGGGGAATCGTTCTCGGCCTGCTCGCGTACCTGATGCGATCGAGCGGAGAGCTCGTCGCGCTCGACCGGAGCGTGGGCCAGTGGGGCGCGGATCACGCGACGCACTGGTCGACGCAGATGCTGCAGCACGTCACCGATCTCGCAAGCACCCCCGCCGCGATCGCCGTCATCCTCGTTGTCGCCGTCGTCGAGACGTTCCGGAAGCCGAACAGGTGGATCGCGCCGTTCCTCATCACGGTCGTGCTCGGAGAGGTGGTCCTCGTCAACTCGATCAAGCAACTCCTCGACCGCGTGCGCCCGACGTTCAACCCGATCGCCGAGACGCTCGGCCCCTCGTTCCCGAGTGGCCATTCCGCCACAGCGGCGGCACTGTACGCATCCGTCGCGCTCGTACTCGTTCGCGGGCGGTCGCCGCGTGTGCGGGCGCTGCTCGCGGGCGGGGCAGCTGCACTCGCTGCCGGGGTCGCCTGTAGCAGGGTCATGCTCGGCGTTCACTGGCTCTCCGACGTGGTCGCGGGCGTCGCCTTCGGCTGGGCCTGGTTCTCCATCTGCGCGATTGCCTTCGGCGGCCGGTTCCTCCAGTTCGGCGCCCCCGTGGAACGTGCCGCCGAGGTGGCCGAGGCGGTTTCCGAGGACGGGGAGGGCCGCGCATCGGCCCGGCGCGAGGCGCCGCGATTAGAGGTCGTAGAGGTGGCTCTCGAGCGACCCGAAGACGCGCCGGCGCCGGCGCGAGACTCCCGGTAGCCGCACGAGACGGTGCGTGAGCGGCAACTGCCGCTCGATCCGGTGGAGCTGCTCGGTCGCGATCGGCCGCCAGAGTTCGTCCACGATCACCGACGGCGGACTGTCGGCCACGGCTTCCTCGTCGCGCTCGAGGTGCTCGGCCCACAGCCGCAGGCGCGTCGCCCGCGCGATCGCCTCGTCGTGCGTGACGACGTTCATCTCGGTGTCGTGCAGGAGCGAGTGCGCGTTGAGATTGGCGGAGCCGACGGTCAGCCAGCGATCGTCGACGATGCCGATCTTGGCGTGCACGTAGACGATGTCGCGCAAGGTTCCTTCCCGGGCGTAGACGGTGCACGCGAGGAAGCGCTCGTCGTCGCCGTCGGCCTCGATGAGCGCCGCCACCTGGCCGCGGGAGATGTCCGCGCCGTCGTTCGCCCTCGCCGGCAGGAGGACGACGACGCGGAAGTCGTCCGACGGAGGCGACGTGAGCTTCTCCGCCAGGATGTTCACGATCTCGGGCGCCCACAGGAACTGGCTCTCGAGGTAAACGAGGTGCTGGGCCGACCTGAGCGCGGACACGTACGACTCGAGGATCGAGTAGTCGCCCTTGGGGGCCGGCCGGTACGTGCCTGCCGGCAGCGTGCGGACGACCTGGAGCGTGACGTCTCCGGCCGGCGCCGGCATGGCAGGCGCCGGCAGCGCCCGCCTGGTGGACCGGTGCCAGCGCAGCCGGAAGTGCTCCGCCACGTCATGGACGGCCGGCCCTTCGATGCGCACCGCCGCGTCGTGCCAGCCGATGCCGCCCCGCGCCCGGTGGCTCGGGGTGTCGTACGGGTCGCCGCCGTCGATCGTGAGGTCGATGCCGCCGACATAGGCGATGCGGTCGTCGATCACGATCGTCTTCTCGTGGTGGCAGTGGGACGCGCCCGTGCACGAGTCGACGGTGCACTGGATCTCGGTATGCCGGGTGAGCTTGCGCTGCACCTCCCGCACGTCACCTCGCGACGGCCGGAAGAGCGGGATCGGCGCGCCCTTCCAGAGAAGCACGCGCACGTCGACCTTCTCGGCCATCGCGGCGAGGAGCGTCCGGACGACGAGCGGCTCCTCCTCGCGGCTGAGCTGCAGCTCGGGCGAGAGGAACCACCCCGTGAGGTGGACGTGCGAGGTCGCCTCCGCGATATCCCGGGCCATCCGTGGCAGCGCCTCGGACCCGTCGATCAGCACCTCGAGGGAGTTGCCCTCACGCGCCGGCCAGGTCCCGCGGGCGAACTCGAGGCCCGAGCCGTCCAGGGCATGGTCCCACCCCACCCGGCGAAGTCGCCGGCGATGCCGGCCGCTGATCGTCCGATCGATGCCGCGACCGAGGGCGTGGCCCAGCTTGACGGTGGCCTCGTCGAGGAAGCCCGGAACTCTGAACTGCCCTGCGGTGGCGTCGGCTGGCTCCGACGTCCGCCCGGTGGACGGCTCCTCGCCGCCCGTGAATCGATCCGACATGCCGCGCCGGCCCCTCCTTGCTCAGGTTCACGCCTTCTGTGTGCCGAGGACGGTACCGGCCCGGATGCAGGAGGGTTGAAACGGTCCGGCGCGTCCTTGCGGCCGGGCGGGTCGGGGACAACGACAGAGCAGTGGCGCGTACTCCCCGCGCTCGTTTGAGCGCGTCACCGCCGGGGAAGGAGGGCAGAATGAGTGAGCCACTTCCCCCCGAGCCCGCGCCTCCCGGTCCCGAGCCCGCCCCGAGCCCGGACCCGTCTCCGGCGCCGCAGCCGCCTCCCGGAGAACCTCCGGGGCCGATGTCCTGAAGGCCGTGTCCTGAGGGGCCGCTACTGGGGCCCGGTCGAGACGTTCAACCTGACCGTCGAGCCCCGCGTCGCCTGGCCGCCGGTGGGATGCTGCGCCACCACGGTGCCTGCGGGCTGATCCGAGGGCACGGACACGACGTTCGGCACGAGTCCGGCATCCTTGACCTGCGTCGTGGCGTCGACCTCGGTGCTGCCGACTACGGTCGGAACGGTGACGAGCTTCGAGCCCTTGGAGACGTTGAGCCTCACGGTCGAGCCCTTCGCGGCCGATTCGCCCGCGGCCGGCGCCTGAGCCACGACCTCACCCGGATCAGCGTCCGCGAACACGTCCACGACGTTCGCCTTCAGTCCGACCGCGGCGAGGCGGTCGCGGGCGTCCGTCTCACTCACGCCGACTGCGTTGGGAACCGTGACCTCGACCGGCCCCTTCGAGACGAGCAGCTGCACCGTGGAGCCCTCGTCGTGCTCCGTGCCGCCATCAGGGCTCTGCCGGAAAACCGTGCCCTCCTGGGCATCGTTCGGCTCACTCACGATGTCGGACTTGAAGCCCTCGTCCTGCACTCGGGAGACCGCCGTGTCGAGCGGCAGCCCGACGACCGAAGGAACCTCCTTCGTGTCGGACTTCGAGAAGTACCAGGCCGCTGCGATGACCCCGAGCGCGAGGGCGAGGATGATGAGCAGCGCAGGGACGAGACCCGAACTGCGCCGGCGGACGACAGGCTCCTGCTCGACGCGATCGACGCGCCGGCTGACGGTGCCGTCGTCCTCGACGCGCACGCGTTCGTTCTCCGTCACGATGCGCGGGCTGACCGCCTGGTCATCGGGCGGCACGGGTGGGCCGGTGGAGACGACGCGTTCGACCTCGACCTCGCGGGTCCGCGCCCCGGCCAGGGTGACGTCGTCGGGGTCGGGATCGGCGGGCGGACGATTCGACTCGCTCACGGAAGCGAGGTACCCCTCGCCACAGGGCGTCAAACGCTCATGGAGATCGGCCGGGCGACCCCTGCGGCGGGCGGCGCGGCTGCGGAAGAGATCCCGAGCGCCTCGACGAGCGTGAAGAAGGCGGCGGCGAAGGGCGAGCTCTCCGTGCGGCGGCGGACGAACTCCCAGTCGATCTGCTCCCGCAACGAGCGCGCGAGCTCGAGTACCGAGCGGAAGTCCGGCTCTTGCTCGGTGAGCGCCATGAGCTTCGTCGCCAGCACGTCGTTGATCGACGCGACGAGGACGGGCTGGGCCATCAGCTCCATGGCCGTCGCGCGTTCGAAGTGATCGTCCTGGATCGGCCCGCCGGCGGGCCGGTAGATCAGGTCGATGAGCACATCGGCGTCGTGGGCCTTCAGAAGCCAGCCCTCCGGCGGGGTCGAGGTCTCCATGCCGATCCCCGCGAGCGCGTCGAGCGCGCGCAGGGCATCGTCCTCCCTGAGGTAGAAGTCGACGTCGTGGTCGGTGGGTGGGCCTCCCCTGGCCCAGGTTGCGAGCCCGCCGCCCAGCATGAACGGGACGCCGGCTTCATCCAGGGCGGCGCACGCGCGCTTCATCGTGTCGATGAGCTGGGGCAGATTCTCGCTCGGCGTGTAACCCACGGACGGGTCGTACCCTCAGGCCGCGTTCGTGGAACATCGCACCGGGGTATCAGCGTTCGATGGACGACGTGCAGATCAGGCTTGCCGCCGCGGGCGACCTCCACTGCACGGAGGCGCTCCGCGAGCGGATCACGCGCTCGTTCCAGGCGATCCGCGACGAGGCCGACATCGTCCTGCTCGCCGGCGACCTGACCACCCGGGGCGAGCCCGACCAGGCGCGCGTGCTCGCGGACGCCTGCCGCGACCTCGACATCCCGATCCTCGCAGTGCTCGGCAACCACGACCACCATGCCGGGCGGTGCGCAGAGGTCACGGCGGTCCTCGAGGACGCCGGAGTCCGCGTGCTCGAGCGTGCGTACACCGTGCTCGAGATCGGCGATCTCGACGTCGGGATCGTGGGCTGCAAGGGCTTCGTCGGCGGCTTCCCCGGCGCCGAGATCACGGACTTCGGCGAATCCCTGCTGCGGCAGGTCTACCACGAGACGAGCGACGAGGTGGCAGCGCTCGAGAAAGGGCTCGAGGCGATCGCGGGCTGCCAACGGCGGATCGTGCTCCTCCACTACGCGCCCGTGCCGGAAACCCTCGTCGGGGAGCCGGAGCGGATCTGGGCCTTCCTCGGCTCGGGCCGCCTCGCCGAGCCGATCGGTGCGCACCGACCCGACCTCGTCCTCCACGGCCACGCCCACCACGGCTCCCCCGACGGCCTGATCGGCGAGGTGCCGGTCAGGAACGTCGCGGTCCACGTGGTCGGCGCCGACTTCGCGCTTCTCCGCTGCTGATCCTCGTCGCCTGCGGCCGGCTGCTCCGGACGCGCCACGAACGAAGCAGCGTCAGCAGGCTCTCCTCCTCGAGATCGAGGCGCCCCGTGCCGGCGGAGAGCGCCCGCTCGCCGCGGGGACGGAAGTGCTCGAGCGTGCGGCCTGCGCGGAACTGCTCGAGCACGGCAGGGCTGACGTAGGACGCGCGTGCGACCGCCGGGGTGTTGCCGAGCTGCTCCCCCACCCGGCGCATCGCCGCGGCGATCGCCCGCTTCGCCTCGGTCTCGGACGAGGGCGGCCCGTGCTCGGCGAGCGCGACCGCGGCCGTGAGGCTCCCGCCCCACGTCCGGAAGTCCTTGGCCGTGAAGCCGCCGCCGAGGTGCTCGGCGAGGTAGTCGTTGAGCAGCTGCCCCGTGAGGTTGCGGTACGCACCGTCGTCGTGGAAACGGAAGAGGCGCGAGCCGCCCGGCAGCGCGAGCAGCTCGGCCACGCCGACGGCGAGATCGGGGTCGACGAGCGTCGTGCGGACGAGCGTGCGGTGCTTGGCGCGAAACGTGAATCGGAGCGTCCGTCCCTGGACGGACGCGTGCCGCTTCAGGAGCGTCGTCACCCCGTAGGTGCGCGACGTGCGTGCGTACTGCTCGGAACCGACCCGGAACCAGGCGCGGTTGATCAGCGTGACGGCGTGCGCGAGCGTCCATTCCGGCGTCAACGGCTCGCGCCGCACGTGCCGCGCGGCCGTCTTGCGAAGATCGGGGAGAAGCTCGCCGAAGCGCACGAGCCGGTCGTACTTCGCCTGCTCCTGGGCCGCGCGGTAGGAGGCGTGGTAGAGGTACTGCCGTCGTCCCGCCGCGTCCACACCGGTCGCCTGCAGCGCCGCAGACGCGCTGGGCGAGATCCAGACGTCGGTCCACGCGGGCGGGATGACGAGGCCCTCGATCCGGGCCAGCCTGGCCTCGTCGAGGATGCGGCCACCGGCGGCATCCTCATAGCGAAACGCCCCTTTGCGGCCGCGCCGGCGCCAACCACCCCGGCGCGGCACGAACTACGCGGCCTGCCGAGTGGTTATGCGGTCGAGCTCCGATCGCAGCTCACGCTCGTAGAACCGGAGGAAGCCACGCTGGTCCGCCCCGACCTGGTGGAGGTAGACGTGGTCGAACCCGGCGTCGACGAATGCCTCGACCTTCTCGACGATCGGCGCAGGGTCCGGGCCGCAGACGACGGCGTCGGCGATGTCCTCCTCCGAGACCATCGCAGCCGACTCCTCGAAGTGGCTCGGGAGCGGCAGCTCCTGCGAGAGCGGCCCCTGCAGCCCGGCGTTCGGCCACCACTCGAGTGCGGTCCGCACTGCTTCCTCCCTCGAGCCGGCGTAGCAGACCGTGAGCTGGCCGAAGCGCGGCCCGTCTCCGCCGCTCGAGGTAAAGGCGGCGACGAGCTCGGGCTCGGGAGCAGTGGAGACGAGGCCGTCGCCGATCTCGCCTGCCAGCCGGGCAGCCTCTTCCCCGCCCGCCGCCACCATGACCTCGATCGGTCCGTCAGGAAGCGAGTAGATGCGCGCGTTCTCGACGGTGTAGTAGCGGCCGCGGTGACTGACGAGGTCGCCCTCCCAGAGCCGCCGCATCAGGCCGACTGCCTCCTCCAGCATCCCGAGGCGAACCTCCGCCGGGGGCCAGCGCTCGCCCGTGATGTGCTCGTTCAGGTTCTCTCCGGTCCCCACGCCCAGGAAGAATCGGCCCTCGAACAGGGCCGCGGTCGTCGCTGCCGCCTGGGCCACGATCGCAGGATGGATGCGGATCAGCGGACAGGTCACGCCCGTGCCGATCCGTAGCTCCGTGGTCCGGGCGGCGATCCCGCCGAGCACCGACCAGACGAATGGGCTCTGTCCCTGCCGATCGATCCAGGGATGGAAATGGTCGGAGATCAGTGCGAACGGAATCCCTGCCGCCTCCGCGGCAACCGCGTTCTCCACGAGATCCGCCGGTGTCGTTTCCTCACTCGAGAGTGCGTATCCAAGTTCCATGCGTGACTCCTGTTCCTCGGGGAACCCGACCCGTCGCGGAAGGAGGGCGGAACGCGACGGATCGGGGCGCTCCCCAAGCCTCTATGTGCGGGTGCTCTCTCCGAGGCGCCTGGCGAAGCGCTTGGCGATCGCCTCCACGGGGCCTCGGTACCCACAGCCCCAAGCTGCCAAACCTCAGCTCGGCGACATTCGCTCGATCTCGATGCGGCTCGCCCCGACCTCGACGCTCCACGACTCACCGAAGGCGCGGACTCCGTCGAGTCGGGTGCCGGCGAGCCAACGCGGCGGCGGCGACGGAGCGTCGCTGACCAGCCGCCGGAAAGCGGGGTCGGGGCGCAAGCCGAGCAGCAGCGTGAGGCAGAGAACGGGGGCCCCGGCCGCCCATGCCTGCGGCCGTGCGGCGGTCGGGTAGGCGATCGGAAACGCCGTCTCGTCACGGGCGAAGCCCGCGAACACCTCCGGCAGCGAGTAGTCGAACGACGAGGACGCCTCGATGAGGCTTCGCGCGAGCCGCTCACAGTCTTCCCAGTACCCGGCGCGGGCGAGGCCCCAGGCGGCGAGCGCCGAGTCGTGCGGCCAGACCGTGCCGTTGTGGTAGCTGAGCGGGTTGTAGGCGGCCTCTGCCAGCCCCATCGTGCGGATCCCCCAGCCGGACCAGAGGCCCTCGCTCGTGAGCGCCGTCGCGATCGCCGCGCGTCGGCCCTCGGGCACGATCCCCGACCAGAGCAGATGGCCGATGTTCGAGCAGAGTGAGTCGACCCTGTTCTTCGATCCGTCGAGAGCGAGCGCGTACATCTGCCTCTCGTCGACCCAGAACGCCTCGTCGAAGCGGCGCGCGAGCACGTCGGCGTCCGCGTCGAGCCGCCCGCGCCAGCTCGGGCTCGCCCCAGACCGCCCGCGCCAGCTCGGCCGTGCGCCGCCGCGCGTCGTAGGCGTATCCCTGCACCTCGACCGGCGCGATCGGCGGCTCGGCCATGCGTCCGTCGGCAAACCGCTGCGAATCGCCGGAATCCTTCCACGATTGGTTCTCGAGCCCGCGTTGCGTGCGGCGCTTGTACTCGAGAAAGCCGTCCCCGTCCGTGTCGCCGTGCCGCTCGACCCATTCGAGCGCGGCGAGCGCCGGCCCCTTCAGCTCCTCCACGATCGCGTCGTCGCCCGTCCAGCGCCAGAGCTCGGAGAGCAGGACGAGGAAGAGCGGCGTCGCGTCGATCGAGCCGTAGTAGACGGGAAACCACATCGTCGCGGCCCGCCCGCGGCGGAGCTCGTGCAGGATCTTGCCGGGCTCGGCATCGAGCTCGGGCACATCCTCGGTGGCCTGCAGCGCAGCGAGGGCGCGCAGGGCGCCGGCTGCGAGCTCGGGCCCGTAGAGCAGGGTCTGGAGCGACGTGATGAGCGTGTCGCGGCCGAAAACGGTCATGAACCACGGCATGCCCGCCGCGGGGAGCTCCCCGATGCCGTCGTGTCCCCTGATGCGCAGCGACGCGAGGTCGGCGAGGGAGCGGTGGTACGACTGCGACAGGTCCAGCGCCTCCGTCGTCAGCCGCGGCACCCGGAGCTTCCAGGCCCGGAGCGACTCCCTGACGTGCTCGAGCTCCGTGCCGAAGTTCGGCGCCGGGTGCACGACCTCGCCCTCGTTCGTCGGAAAGCTGATCTCGATCGTCAGCTCCCAGCGGGCATGGGGCGCGAGCACGAGCTCGTAGCGGGCCCCGTCGGCCGTGAAGACGGGCGTCGGCGAGAAGGTGAGCAACGTCGCGAACCCCTCGTCGTCCTCGATCCGGAGCGACTCGGGCGAGACCGGCATCGGCTTGCGCTCCGGCGGGAGGACGGCGGCGTGCTCGGGGTCTCCGAACGAGAAGTCGTAGCTCTTGACCGAGATGATGTCGGCGAAGTCGGACCCGACCGCGACGTCGACCGGGAACGCGACGGTCCTCATGCCCTCGTTGCGCAGGACGATGCGGTCCGTCAGCCCGCGGCCGATGAAGCGCTCGCGCGAGATGGACACCGTGTCCGCGGGGAGATGGTCGGTCGGAGCGTTGCGCGCGTAGTGCGCCGCCGTGAAGTACTCGACCGCCTTCGAGGTCAGGAGGAGCGGCTGCGCGCCGTCGACGAGCAGGCGGAGCCGCGAGAGCATCCGCGTGTCGTTCGCGAAGAGGCCGTGGGTCATCTCGGTGATGTCCCCCACCGCGTCGCTCATGCAGAACGTGTCACCTTCGAGGATCGTCAGCATAGGATCCAATCCTTACCGGACGGCGAGACCCTAGTGGGGTGTCCCGCAACGTTCCACAGGAAATGATCGTTGCGGGACACCCCACTCCATGTTGATTGCTGTAGTGCGGCGTCTCGCAACGATGCTTTTCCGGTCGAACGTTGTGAGACGCCGCACTGGTGGGGTGTCCCGCAACGCTGTGAGACGCCGCACTCGGCGTCAACGTTTGTAGTCCGGGGGGCGTGGGTAGACACCGAACTGGCACGTCTTCCAACGAAAGGAACAGTCGAAAATGGGCATCTCCGTGAGTCTGATTCTCATCGCTGTAGGAGCGATTCTCACGTGGGCCGTCACCGCGACCGCCTCGGGTGTCGACCTCAACGTCGTCGGCGTGATCCTGATGATCGTCGGTGCCGCCGGTCTCATCCTGTCGATGCTCTTCTGGTCGAGCTGGGGCGGCTTCCACACGACTCGAACGGATACGACTGTCGTCCGCGACGACCCGTACCCGCGCTGACAAACGGAAAACGAGCACAGGATCGACGGGGCCGGCCCTGAGCCGGCCCCGTACTGTGTCCCCATGCAAGCTGCGACGACGATCGAACAACTCGGTGACGTCTGGGTCGCGACGTCGAACGGCGAGATCGACGCCTTCAGCGCGCCCTCCCTTCGTGAGGACCTTCGCCACCTGATCGAGGAGCTCGGTGCACGCTCCCTCGTCATCGATCTCTCGGCAGTCACGTTCCTCGACTCGTCGGGGCTCGGCGCCGTCGTCGGCGCGCTGCGGCGCCTGAACGAGCGTGACGGTGAGCTCCGGATCGTGCAGCCCCGTTCGGCAGCGAGCCGGATCTTCGAGCACACCGGTTTGGACGCGCGTGCTCGACCTCTACACCGATCGGGAAGCGGCGGTCAGCGCAGCGACCGCGTGAAGCGGAGGCGGGTGCCGGCGCCGGTGTCGCGCGTCCCGATCTCGACATCGTCGGCCACGGCTCTGATGATCGCGAGGCCCATCCCGTCCTCGTCGAGGGAGGACGCATCCCATTCGTCGACCGCGGTATCGTCGAACCCCGGGCCGTCGTCCTCGACGACCACCTCGATGACGTCGTCGCCCCGGAGGCTGAGGTGAACCGTCACGTCGCCGACGCGGTCGTCGTAGGCGTGGCGGCAAGCGTTGGCCGCAGCCTCGGTGACGGCGAGCCGCAGGTCCGCGAGCGCCTCTTCGTCGACCGGCACGAGCCGCGCCACGCCCGTCAGGGCGAGCCGCGCGAGCAGCAGGTACTCGGGCCGGGCCGGAAACACGAGCGTGTAGCGGTCGGCTGTCGTCATAACGGCGCCCCCTCTCCGTCGTCGAGCCGGCCGTGCATTGCGGCGAGCGCCCGGCGCAGGAGCCGCGAGACGTGCATCTGGGAGATGCCGAGCTCCGCGGCGATCTCGGACTGGGTCAACCCGTGCAGGAAGCGGAGGACGATGATGCGCCGCTCTCGCTCCTCGAGCCCTTCGAGCCCGGTGCGCACGACGGAGCCCCGCTCGAGGGCTGCATAGCCCTCCTCGTCCTCGCCGATCAGGTCGATCAGCGTCAGCTCTCCGGTCGCATCGACCGGTGTCGAAAGTGACGCGGGCGTATGTGCGCGCGCGGTCTCGAGCGCCTCGATCACATCTTCCTCCTCGACGTCGGCTGCCTGTGCGAGCTCGGCGACGGTCGGCGCGCGGCCGAGCTCGGACGAGAGATCGTCGACCAGGCGCGAGACCCTCAGGGACAGCTCCTTCATGCGCCGCGGCACGTGGACGCTCCATGAGCGGTCGCGGAAGTGACGCCGGATCTCTCCGACGATGGTCGGCACCGCATACGTGGAGAGCTCGACGCCGCGCTCGAGCTCGAAGCGGTCGATCGCCTTGATCAGCCCGATCGCGCCGACCTGGACGAGGTCGTCGACCGGTTCGCCGCGGCCGGCGTAGCGCCGCGCGAGGGAGCGGACGAGTGGCATGAGCTCCTCCACGAGCCGGTCACGCGCATTCCGGTCCCCGGTCGCCCGGTATGCCTCGAGGAGGTCTATGTGGGCGCGGCGGTCGGCCACCATCATCGGCCCGCCCTACCACGGACGAGCTCGAGCTCGAGCCATTCGCGGCCGTCCTGGCGCACCGCCGCGACCCGGTCGACGAGGGCGTCGACGATCCGACGGGTCGCGGCATCCCCTCCGGCGCCGTCTTCGAGCGGCCCCATTCGGAGCAAGAGCCGGTCGTCGTGGACGTCGACCTCGAGGTGAAGATCCGGACCGTCCACGGACGGCGCAACGGTCGCGGCCGCGAGGGCGAGCTCGTCGATGCGGTCAACCTGGAAGTCGAGACGTGACCCGAGGCCCCCGAGAACGAGGGCAACGACGCCTGCGCCGCGCAGGCCCGCCGGCACCGTGAGACGAATCGTGTCCGTCATCGAACCGTAGTGGGGTGTCCCGCAAGGTTCGACCGCAAATGCTCGTTGCGGGACACCCCACTCCATGTTGATTCGGTCGTGCGGCGCCGCGTCGGCGGCGCGGCAATGCGAGCCACGGCTGCGTCTACTATCGAACGCATGGCGGAATCACCTTTGACGCTCTCGACCGAGCAGTCGGAAGGGGTCGCCCTCATTCGCGTCTGCGGCGACCTCGACCTCTCGACGGTGGGCGACTTCGACGCCGAGCTCGAACGGTCGCTCGCGGTGAAGAACTTCGTGATCGAGCTTGCCGACTGCACCTTTATCGACTCCTCCGCGCTGCGCGCCCTGGTTCGGGCCCAGAAGCTCGTCAGCAACCTGGGCGGGGAGCTGGCGCTCGTAGCGCCGTCGCAGCCTGCCAGGAGAGTGCTCGAAATCGCGACGCTCAACCGCTTCGTCCCGGTGTTCGGCACCGTCGGTGAGGCCGTCACCTCATTTGCCTGAGGGCCGCTCGCCGGCAAGGGCGGCGTCCATGCTCGGGTAGAGCTGCATCACGTGGTCGAGGAGCGTGAGCTCGAAGATCCGCCGCACGTGCGGGTCGTCGACGACGATCCGCAGCTCGGTGCCGTTCGGCCGCGCCCGCCTCGTCGCGCTCAGGAGAACGCCGAGCATCATCGAGTCGATGAACGTGACGCCGGTCATGTCCACGACGAGCGTCGTCGGCAGTTGCTCGATGGCCTCGTTCAGCGCCTCGCGAAGGATGGGTGCCGTGTGCAGGTCGGCCTCGCCACGCAGCCGTACGACGGCGATACCGTCCTCCATCGGGCGTGAGTCGACGAGAAGACGGTGCGCCTCCGATGGGCTGTACGGCCTATGCATGTGCTGCCTCCCTACCCCTTTCCACGTTGCCGCTAAACCCGACTGGAGATGTGGACGTTCCGCTCGAGCACGACCTCGGTGCCGTCGTCGCTCGGGCTGACCCGAACCGTATCCATGAGCGAGCGCATGAGCCCCAGTCCCAGGCCGCGCTCGGCGGTCCCGTCGCCCGGCTTCCACTCTCCCGAGTCGCGCACCAGGATCCGCATGCGGCCGGCGTCGTCGAGCCGCGCATCGAGGCGAAACGAGGACTCCGACGGGCGCTGCGCGTGCTCGACCGCGTTGGCACACGCCTCCCAGGCGGCCAGGACCGCCTCGGCCGCGTCGTCGGCTCCCACGTTCCCCTGCGTCAGCCACGAGCGCAGGCCCTCCCGCATCTCGACGAGGCCGTCCTGCGTGGACGGGAGCTCGAGCCGGAGGTCGTCGACCACAGCCGTCGCGAATCGGGCGGCCAGCACGGCGATGTCGTCCGGCCGCTCGTTGTCGCCGATCAGCGCGGCGAGGACGCTGTCGACCAGTTCCTCGGGATCGTCATCGGCGACTGCCGCGATGTCCGCGAGCCGGCCGAGGCCGTCGTCGAGCGGCACTCCGTGGCGCTCGACCAGCCCGTCGGTGTAGAGCAGGATCGTCGATCCCTCCTCGAGCTCGGCGTATCCCGCCTCGAACCCGATCGAAGCGTCCACGCCGATCGGGAGCGCGCGACCGTGCTCGAGGAAGAACGTCGAGCCGTCCGGGCGCTTGACGAGCGGCGGCGGATGGCCCGCGATGACGTAGCGGATGCGTCGCTCGTGAGGATCGACGACGAGGTAGGCGAGCGTCGCGAAGGCCGACTCGATCGTCCACTCGACGAGCTGGTCGAGCCGGGAGACAACGGCGTGAGGGTCGTCGTGCTCGAAGGCGAACGCGCGGAGCGCGTTCCGGAGCTGCCCCATCATCGCCGCCGCCTGGACACCCTTGCCGACCACGTCGCCGACGACGAGGGCGATGCGGCCGTGGTCGAGGTGGACGACGTCGTACCAGTCGCCGCCGACGTCCACACCGATCGTGCCGGGCAGGTAGCGGGCGGCGAGGGAGATGCCGCCGATCGCCGGGAGCCGCTCCGGCAGGACGCTCCGCTGCATGGTCTCGGCGATCGCGCGTTCGGTCTCGTAGCGCCCGGCTCGGTCGAGCGCCTGCCCGCCCTGGCTCACGAGCGTGACGAGCCACTCGCGGTCGGGATCGGAAAGCGGACGGCTCGACGATCTCCGCACGGCGAGCGCGCCGCTTCCGATCGAGTGCGTCATCCAGCCGTCGGCGCTCGTCGCCGGACGGCCGGTCCGCATCGAGATCGCGATCGGAGCCGCAGCGGCAGCCGGGACCTCGCCGTCGGATGCCTCGAGCCCGATCGAGGCAACGACAGACAGCGCGCCCGCCCCGGGGTTGCCGTCGGGGCGCCGCAGGACCACCAGTCCTTCGGACGCGCCGATGCCCATGACGGCGTGCTCGAGACACGTGCGGCTCACGTCCTCGAGCGTGAGCGCCTGCGACAGAGCCGCGGTGACGGCCTGAAGCTTGAGCAGCCGCCCCGCGGACTCCCGCTCGCGCTCGAACAGCTGGGCCCGATCGAGTGCCTGGGCGGCCTGTCGCGCGAGGCTGACGATGAGGCTCAGGTCATCCCTGAACCGCCGTGGCTCGCCGGAGCCCACGACGATGCCACCGATCGGCCGCCCCGCGGCGATCAACGGGGCCGCCACCAGGGACTCCCCGTTGCGCGCGAGTGCCGGATAGCGGGTCGCGATCTCGTCGTGCGAGCTGCACACGACGATCTCCCCCGTGCGAATCGCATCGGCGACGGGCGCAGGAGCGTCCAGGGGTAGGCGCTCGCGGCCCTGCACCGTCTCCGGGTCGTAGCCCTCCCCGGCGACGAGGTCGAGGCGCCGACCGTCCTCGGAGACCGCGTAGACGGCCACTGCGCTCGCGCCGATCGCGCTCAGGCCCTCGCGCACGATCGCCACACCGACCTCGCCGGGCGTCGCGGCCGCCGCGAGCGCCTCCGTCACGGCCTGCAGGGCGCGGGTCTCCTCCTGCGCCTGCCGGCGGGCCGCCTGCTCGATCGCCAGGCCGGCCTGGTCCGCGAACCTCCGCATCACGGCCACCACCGACGGCGCCGGCTCGGGCACGATGCGCTCCCACTGGATCGCGAGGATCCGTTCGAACTTGGCCCCGATCACGATCGGGATGCGCAGCGACGAGAACAGGCCGAGCCGGGTGGCGTGGCCGTGCGCGGCTCCGCGCGTGCTCTCCTGGGCGTTCGGCACGAACATCGTCCGGAACGAGCGCATCTCCTCGAGCAGTCCCGGGAAGTCGTCCCAGCCGACGCGTGTCCCGGGCGGGATGACGTCGCTCGGTGGGTCGCGCCACGTGACCTCGAGGTACTCGTCGTCGACCGGCGCCCAGATCTGGACGACGTCGCAGCCGAACGCCCGCTTGGCCTCGGAGCAAATGGAGACGACAACCGCCTCCGGCGTCGCGTCCTGCTGGAAGCGCGGAGCCACCGCGAGGATCCGGTCGAGAGCCTCGCGGGAGCTCCGCTCGAGCTCGTACAGCCCGGCGCGCTCGAGCGCCTGCCCTCCGAGATCGGCTGCGATGCGCGCCACGGTGCGCACCTCGGCGGTGATCGCGTCCGGCTCCACGAAGGGGAAGCCCATCGACCCTGCGAGACGCTCGCCGACGAAGACGGGAACGCCAAGCGCGCCCGACGCGTACGGAGCGAGCGGCGGGCTGTCCGGGAACCGGGCGACCAGCTCCTGCCGCCGCTGAGCCCACGCCGGCTTGCCCTCCCTCGCGGCGGTCGTGATCGGTGCGCGCGTCTTCAGCGGCAGGCGCGTCCCCGGGGGAAGCGTCAGCCCGTGCGCACCACGCGGGTCGATGATGACGAGCTCGTCACCCTCGACGAGACCGAGCGCCCCGCCGGTGGCGCCGAGCGCTGCAGGAACGCCCTCGACCATCGCCGCGGCCACCTCCTCGACTGTGAGGGAGGCCGAGAGCGCCGCGGCGAGTGCCTGCAGGCGCTCGACACCGAGCCTCGTGCGCTCCTCGCCTTCCGCGGCGAGGGCGGCCCGCTCCTGTCCTCGCCGGAGGCCATAGCCCACACCCGCGATGAGCAGGCCGATTGCGAGCGACGCCGCCCAGCGAAGGAGATCATCGGACGACTCGAACCGGGACGAAAATCGTGGCTCGGTGAACGCCCATCCCGAAACCGCCCACCCCGCGACGATGGAGGCAACGGCTCCCTCGACGCCCACGGCCCACACGGCGACGGCGACAGCGCCGAGAAGGGGGGCGTAGATGGGATCGCCGCTCGCCGTGACGAGGAGGAGCCAACACACCAGGGCGCCGACGAGCCCTATGCCCGCGCCCGCGAGGATGCCGGTGTACCGTCCCCTCGCGTGCGGGCCGAGGTCTCCGTGAGGCCCGGGATCCAGAGGCGTATGCACCCCGACAGCTTGCACCCCAAGTGGGGGTCTGACAAACCGGGTCAGTTGGAGTTCCTGGCGACGAGTTCGTGTCGACTCTTCTGGGGCTTGCCGGGCGCCAACGTCGACAAACGCCAGGGGCGTCGTCACCCTTGCTGCGTTTTGTGCGCACCGAGCAGGGGTATGCGGGGAGCCGATACTTCGGACAACTCAAACCACACTGGAGGGACGTCCCGTGCTCTGGCTGCTCGTCTTGATCCTCGTGATCCTCGCCGTCGCAGGGGGAGTGGCGCTCTCGCCGCTCGTCTTCCTGCTGCTCATCCTGGCGGTCGTCTTCGCTCTCGTCGCTGCGCGCGCGTGATCCGGTCATGACGGACGGCAACGGACAGGGCGGGCGGAACGTCCTCGTCGTGAGCACCGTCGAGGACGTGACGAAGGCACTCAAGTCGCACCTTCACGAGAACGATGCCGTGAAGGTCGTCGTGCCGGTCGTCGGGCAGGGACTGCTCGACTGGCTGGCGAACGACGAGAAGGCGTTTTCCCACGCCGAGACGCTTGCGGAGAAGGTGGCGGAGCAACTGCCGGGCGAGACCGTCGAGACGCGGCCGGGCGAGGCCGATATCGGTCTCGCCATCCGAGACGCGCTCGCGACGTTTCCGGCCGACGAGATCGTCGTCGCGGTGGACGTCGACGACGAGGATCTCGAGGAGGCGATCCAGGCGGACGGGCCCGGCGGCCGCCGGATGATCGACGGCATCCCCCTCCGAATCGTGACGACGCGATGAGCAGTCAGCGGGATCTGCGCGCCGCGAGGAACGAGGATCTCTTTCGCAGGTTGAACGAGCGGCTGCACTCGCTGGCAGGGATCGGGCGCTCTCCGACCGCGGTCGCGACGCCGGACGGCGACCTGACCCTCGAGCGCTTCGTGTGCGAATGCTCCCACACCTCGTGCTCGCGGGTCCTCGAGCTGACCGCAGACGAGTACGGCGCGGTGCGCGCCTCCGACAGGCGTTTTCTGGTCTTTCCGGAGGAATCGCACACGAACCCGGAGATCGAGGAAGTCGTCGAGCGTGCCGACCGCTACTGGGTCGTGCGCAAGCTGGGCGACGCCGGCGACGAGGCCGACTCGCTCGCCGACCGTCGCACGCATCCGCTCTGATCAGGACATGAGTCGACAGTCGAGGTTTGGGCCTCGGCCGCACGAGCAAGACTCATCCGGTGACGACGTCGACCCCCTCCCCACTGCGATCCCCTCAGGCGGCGGAAGTTGCCGACGGGTTCGTCGAGAGCAGGCCTTTCGAATGGTTCGCGCGGGCCGGCTTCATCGCCACGAGGCGTGGTCTACGGGATCATCGGCATCCTCGCGCTGAAGCTCGCGCTCGGCAGCGGCGGCGAGACGACGAACCAGCAGGGTGCCATGCGCCGCCTCGCGGAGCAGCACTTCGGGAAGGTCCTGCTGCTCCTCCTGGCCGCCGGCCTCGCCGGTTACGCGGTCTGGCGCCTCACCCGGGCCGCGCTCGGCCGGGGGCCGGAGGGCTCCGACAAGGGCTTCGACCGCATCGCAGCGCTCGGGAGCGGCCTCGTCTACGCGGGTCTCTTCTTCGCCGCCGTGCAGATCCTGCGGGGCTCCGGCGGCGGCGCCGGGGGGAACGCGAAGAAGACGACGGCGGACGCCTTCGACCTGCCGGCCGGTAAGTGGCTCGTCCTGCTCGCGGGGATCGTGCTGATCGGCGTCGGCCTCTATCAGGGCTACCGCGGCCTGACGCAGAGCTTCCTCGAGGACTCGAAGACGGAGGAGATGGCGCCGGAGGTGCGGGACTGGATCGCGCGGATCGGCACCGTCGGTCATCTCGCGCGGTTCGTCGTCTTCGGGCTCATCGGAGTCTTCCTCGTCAAGGCGGCGCTCGACTACAACGCGCGTAGCTGCGGTCGGCCTCGACGGCGCCCTCGCGAAGCTCCAGCACCAGACCTACGGCCACCTGCTCCTCGGCGTCGTTGCCGTCGGCCTCATCTCATTCGCGCTCTACTCGCTGAGCGACGCGCGCTACCGGCGCATCTGATCGCGCCCCGCGCAGCGGGTCAGCCGTCCACGAGGAGCCCCTGCAAGGGGCCGAGGAGCCGCTCCGAGCGCCTCGAGAGGTTCGGGAGGAGAACGAGCCGATGGGTGAGCGGACGGCCGTCGTGACGGCGCCGCAACTGTTCCTCGGCGAGCGGCCGCCAGACCCCGTCGACGACCTCGTCCACATCACCCGTGATATTCCCTGGGTCGAGCTCCAGATGCTCGGCCCAGAGACGCAGCCGCGTCTCCCGCGCCAGCGTGGGGTCGTGGCAGACGACGTTCATCTCGGTGTCGTTGAAGAGCGAGTGCTCGTTGAGGTTCGCGGAGCCGACGGTGAGCCAGCAGTCGTCGACGATGCCGATCTTCGCATGCACGTACACCGGGTCGGCGAGCGCGCCGTGCCGGGCGTACAGCGTGCAGGCGAGGATCCGGCCGGCGCCGTCGTCGGCCTCGATCAGCTCGGCGAGCGTCCCACGCGTGTCGTCGCTGCCCGAGGAGGGCCGTGCGGGCAACACGACCAGGACGCGGAAGCGGGGCGACGGTGGGCGTTCGAGCTTCGCCCGCAAGACGCGTGCGATCTCGGGTGACCAGAGGAACTGGTTCTCGAGATAGACGAAGGAGGTCGCCGACTCGAGAGCCCGGACGTACGACTCGAGGATGCCGAAGTCGCCGTTCGGCACCGCGTCGTAGACATGCTCCGGGACGGTGCGCACCACCTGGACGGTGTACGGCCCGCGGGACCTGCTGCTCGGACAGCCGGGGAGAAGGGAGCTCCTCGCCGGTGACCTCCTGCCATCGCATCCGGAAGTGCGCAGCGACGTCGCCGACGACCGGGCCCTCGAGCCTGGCGCACGCGTCGTGCCACCCGGCGCGCGCCCGCGAGACGTGGCTGCTTCCGTCGTACCGGTCGCCGCCCTGATCGGTCAGGTCGATGCCGCCGACGAACGCCACCCGGTCGTCCACGACCACGATCTTCTCGTGGTGACAGTGGAGCGGGCGCTCCCGTGCGTCGAGCGCGCACCGGACGCGCGTGCCGTGGGAGAGCTCGTCGATCGTGGCGCGCACCGAGCGGCGCGTCGGGCGGAAGAGGGGCAGCGGGGCCCCGGCCCACGCGAGGACGCGAACGTCGGCCCGCTCGGCGACATCGGCCAAGAGGTTCCGCAGGACGACCGGCGCCCCGTCCCGACGCAGCCGCGAAGTCCGGCGAGAAGTGCCAGCCGGCGAGATAGACGTGCGAGCTGGCGGCCTCGATCTCTGCGGCGATTCGGGGCAGGGCCGTCTCGCCGTCGACGAGGATGTCGAGGCCGCAACCTTCCCTCGGCGGCGCGCCGGCCGCGGTCCATCCCCCCGGCGGCGGGTGCAGAGCCGCGAGCTTCCCGATCC
Organism: uncultured Thermoleophilia bacterium; assembly: GCA_963736945.1. Taxonomy (GTDB): domain Bacteria; phylum Actinomycetota; class Thermoleophilia; order Gaiellales; family Gaiellaceae; genus Gaiella. The sequence goes on along the minus strand of CAVTQW010000020.1, from coordinate 15,727 downwards.
GCCTCAGGCGGCGCTCATGATGGCTGCAGACAGCCGAGGCGACGACGTGACCAAGGGGGCGGTCGAGCGCTCGAGAGGAACGAGATCACCCGAACTCCACCCGGGCAGCCTGCCAGGCCGACCAGTGCCCCGAGACGAGCGCCCAGAGGGAGAGCGCCGAGACGTAGACGACGCTGTGCACCCAGCCGGTGACGAGCGAGACCGGGATCATTCAGGCGGAGGTTCCCGCTGGAAATCGGCGCGAAACATGCTGCCGCAGGATTGCGCAGCGGCTGGACCGGGAATGACTGCCGGAGCCACCGCTGTTCGAACAGGAGGACACTCTCATGCCGAAGCGACGAGGAACAGGGCCGTCAGACGGCCCCGAAGTCGAGACGACCATCCCGGCCTCGACACCGACGAGGTCACCGACAAGGGTAAGATGATGACCGGGGTCGGCAGTCTCGGCCCCGAGGCGGATGCCGCTCAGTCGCGGCCCACCGGCTCGCCGACGCTGGCCGACCATCCAGGCCTCGAGACAGACGAGGCCATGCCGGAAGGAACGCAGATGACCGCGCTCGGAAGCACACGCCCCGCCGAGGGGCAGCCCGCTGAAGCTAAGGACGACCGCGGCCCATCCGGCCGCAAAGGTCATTGAGAGTGCAGGTCGCGCTGTTCAGCCCGGTCTGGTTCCCGGTTCCGCCCCGCCGCTACGGCGGCATCGAAGCGATCGTGCAGCTCCTCGCCGACGGCCTCGTCGACGCCGGGATCGATGTCACCCTCTTCGCCTCGGGCGATTCCGTCACGAAGGCCGACCTCGTGTCGGCCTTCGACACGGCCCCGAGCGAGTACATCGGCCACAGCTACTGGGAGCTGCAGCATCTGCTGCCGTTCCTCGAGTTGCGGGACGAGTTCGACCTCGTCCACGACCATTCGGGCCTCGCTCGGGCTGACGGTATTCGGCCTCACGTCCTGCCCGACCCTGCACACCGTGCACGGCCCGCTCACGGGCGAGCCGGGCGACGTCTACGAGGCCGTCTGCCGAGCCGTCGACGAGGTCGGGCTCGTGTCCCTCACGCTCAACCAGCGGCGACCCTGCCCGTCGCTCCCGTGGGTGGCGAACGTCAACAACGCGATCGACGTCTCGCGCTACACGGTTGACCGCCGGCCCGGCGACTCGCTCCTCTTCCTCGGGCGGATGAGCCCCGACAAGGGCGCTCACCGGGCGATCCGGATCGCGCAGCGCGTCGGCCGCCCGCTCAAGCTGGCCGCCAAGTGCCGCGAGCCGGGCGAGATCGCCTACTTCGACGAGTACGTCGGCCCCCCACCTCGACGACACGATCGAGTACGTCGGCGAGGTCGGCCACGACGAGAAGTGCGCGCTCCTCGCCGAAGCCCACGCGCTGCTCGTCCCGATCGAGTGGGAGGAGCCGTTCGGCCTCGTCATGATCGAGGCGCTCGCGTGCGGAACGCCGATCATCGCGATGCGCCGCGGCTCGGTGCCCGAGATCCTCCAGCACGGCCGCACCGCGTTCATCGCCGACGACCTCGCCGGAATGGTCGCAGCGGTCGAGTCGGGCGACAGAGCTCGACCCGGCGCAGCTGCGGCAGGCACGCCGAAGAGCGCTTCTCGGTCGAGCGCATGGTCGAGGGCTACATCGTCGCCTACGAGACGATGATCGTCGGGACGATGCGCAAGTCGCCAACCTCGTCGCCGATCTCACCGCGTCCCTCTCCGTGGCTCGCCGCGAGCTGATGGGCGGGAAACGGCGACCGGGCGACGAGACAGCCCTCGTGCGCGCACAGCGCGCATGCTCGAATCCGCCTCCGCTCGTGGACGCGATCGGCTCGCTCTACGACGACGCGATCCGCCGCGTGCTCTCGGGCTCGTACCGGGTGACGTCGGCGGCCGACGGGAAGAGGCTCCTCACCGCCGAGGACACGACCGAGGCGATGGCCGATCACGTGCAACGTGTCGTCATGCTCGCGGTGCCGATCGTGCGCACGCTCGCCCGCGGGGCGCGCTTCACGCGCATCCCGTGGGTGCTCGTCGCGACCACCGCGTTCTCGATCGGTTCGACCCTGAAGGCGGGCATCCGCGAAGTGCAGACGATCGGCTCGTTGCTCACGTACCGGATCGAGGAGGCCACGGGACGCCCGGCCGACCCGGATCTGGTGCAGCGCCTCGCCCTCGAGCTGTACCTCTCGCCACGCCGGACGCCCGCGCGCACCGAGCGTCCGCTCCCGCTCAGGCGCCTGCTCCAGAAGTGGCTCTTCAAGGGCGCGTTCGGCCGCGACACCCGCCGCGCAGCCGAGAAGGCACTCGTCGCAGCCGAGCGCCTCGATCTGGAGCCGTACCTCCGTCGCGCGCCCTGACGAGAATCAGGCCGCCGAGAGCTCGCGTCGCAGCGTGGCGATCTCCCACGCGATCTGCCGGCACTCGAACGTGGCGCTCTCGAGCGACCGCCTGTAGGCGCCGAGGCGCGCGACCGCGTCGGAGCGGAGCTCAGGCGCCCCCTCGAGCATCTCGATGATCTCCTGCAGGTCGTGGCGGCGCGCCTCCAGACGACGCTGCTCGCTTTCGAGCAGCGCCAGACGCTCGCTCGGGCCGGCTTCAGGCACTGGCGCCCTCTACCCACGTGTGGAATGTCCCAAACCCCTGCGGGCCATTCCAGCAGCCGGCCGCGCGTCGTCAGTGGAGGCGGCTGCGCACGAGCGCGAAGATCTTGTCGGCCGTGGCCTGATCGCGCCTGCCGACTGCCGCATCGTCGAGATCGACGGTGAGCGTGCCTATGGCACCTTTCGCCAGGAGGAAGAAGGCCGTCGTGACCGGCGTCGTCGTCGCCGCGAGCGTGAAAGCGCCGGCGCCGAGATCGGGGCGCATGGCGACACGCGGCCGTGTTGCAAGCTTGCCGCGAGACTGCACGTAGTACTGGTACAGGTCGCGCAGATCGCCGGCGCCGCCCGGGTCGACCGAGAGGAAGACCTGCGGGCTGACAAGGTGTCGCGGCGTCGACCTGACGGCCGAGAAGGCGCACTGGGAAGCCGGATCGCCGTCGTCATCGCTGAGGTTCACGCGCTGCATGCTCTTGCCGACCAGCGCATTCAGCTCTGCCACGGTGACGGGACAGGTCACGCCGACCGCGAGCTGAGAGCTGCCTGCGCTCGCCCCCGCCGCCAGCATCGCGGCGGCGAGCAGCCCGACGCCCGAGGCCAGAAGCCTGAGGCAGCTGCTTCGCTGCAAATGAGACCGCCGCATGGGCACCAGAGTGTACCCATTTGCGGGCGAATATCCAGCCTCGGCGCGGGATCGGTGGACACGGCGCTCGCGTATCGGCACTTGCCCTCGCCGACTGAAGGGGCCAGCCTCCTGGCGGGCCGAAACCTGACCGGTTGCACAGACGCGACAGACGCACTTGACATTTCCACTTCCTTTTGTAGAGTCACTATACTTCGTAAAGATTTACGAGCCGGGGCGGCTCCGGCCGGACAAGGAGGAAGGAATGGCGACGACGCCGATCGCGGTGGAACAGACGGGAGCGGGAGATCTCGACCGAGGAACTGCACCGCCGGCTCGGCGAGCCCGGCCTCGGCGTCGTCGACGTGCGACCGCTACCGCTGTTCAACGGCTGGCGAGAGGCGGACGCCCCCCGAGGAGGCCACATCCCGGGCGCTGTCGCGCTGCCCGCCGCGTGGCTCTCGCGGCTCGACGGGCCCGACCTCCAGGTGCTGCTCGAGGACAAGGGGCTCACGATGAGCAGCGAGATCGTCGTCTACGGCGATCCCGACGGAACCTCGCTGTTCCGCGAGCCGCGCCGAGGCCCATCTGCAGGCACCGCTGCGGACGTACGCCGACGGCTTGGCCGACTGGATCTCCGACGGGAGCCGGCCCGTGGACAAGCTGCCCCGCCACGAGAAGCTCGTCCACCCCGCCTGGCTCTCGGAGCTGCTCGCGGGCGGCACACCGGAGGCCGCGCCGGCAGGGCGGTTCCTCCTGTTCCACGTGAACTTCGGAGTCCCGGAGGAATACGCCGACAGCCACATCCCGGGCGCGCTCTACCTCGACACGAATCTGCTCGAGAGCCCGCGTGGCTGGAACCGGCGCTCACCGGAGGAGCTGGACGCGGCTCTACGCGCACTCGGGATCACGAGCGACACCACCGTCATCCTCTACGGCCGCAACACCGAGGGTGAAGCCGACGAGAAGTGGCCCGGTCGCCGGGCCGGCCAGATCGCCGCCACCCGGGCCGCGCTGATCCTCTTCTACGCCGGCGTCGAGGACGTCCGCCTGCTCGACGGAGGCTACGACGCCTGGGTGCAGGCCGGCCAGCCGCTGGAGACGGAGCTCCACTTCCCCGCCTCGGTGCCGTTCTTCGGTACCGACATCCCGGTCCAGCCCGACCTCATCGTCGACATCGAGGAGGCGCGGGAGATCCTGGCCGACCCGGACGGCGCCGCGCTCGTGAGCGTGAGGACGTGGAACGAGCACATCGGCAAGGTCAGCGGTTACAACTACATCGGCCCGGCCGGCAGGATCGCTGGGGACGTCTGGGGCAACTGCGGCACCGACGCCTACCACATGCAGCACTACCGCAACCTCGACAACACCATGCGGCCCTACCCGGAGATCGCCGCCCACTGGGAGGAGGCGGGGATCACGCCCGACAAGTGGGTCGCCTTCTACTGCGGCACCGGTTGGCGGGCAAGCGAGACCTGGCTCTACGCGTTCCTGATGGGCTGGCAGCGGATCGCGGTCTACGACGGCGGCTGGTGGGAGTGGAGCAGGAACCCCGCCGAGAACCCGATCGAGGCCGGCGAGCCGGTCGAAGCGGCCGCCTGAAGCCGGCAGACGACGAGCGCCGAGCGCTCGCACTCGCTGCGCGCCAGGTGCCTTCGAGTCGTGGAGACCTGCCCGGGCACCGGGGCGTGCCGCCGTGAGCGCTACGTGACGACGCCGATCGCGATCGTCCCGAGATAGCCCTTGAGGCCGGCGCCGCGCTTGCCCAGCTTCAGCTCGGCCGTCGAGCCGCCCGCCTGGCCGTAGATCATGTCCCGCGCGTGCGGCGTGTCGGATTGGCCGTTGACCGAGTACGGCTTCAGCTTGTAGACCGCTCGCGTGATCGGCTCGTTGAAGAAGACCTGGCCGGTGTGGACGGCGTTGCCCCCGACGCTCACCTTCATGTGGATGTGCGGAGTGCGGCCGCGGTACCAGCCGGGGAAGATCGTCAGGAACTCGGCCTTGCCGGTCGCGCCGGCTTTCTGATGGCCGCGCAGGTAGCGCGTCGTGGCGCCGTTGACGGCCGAGTAGTTGCCGAGCGCGTCGCAGTGCCAGATCTCGACGTCCGCGTTCGGGATCGGCGTGCACGTCTTCGCGTTCAGGATCGTGAACCGGATCACGAGCGGGAGACCCGCCTTGCCCTCGGTGATGTTCCGCCGCGTCAGGTTCTCCTCCACCCAGTACGGCCCTTCCGTCACCTCGGGGGTGAGAAGGCACGTCGTCGTGGTCGCGGCCTCCGCGTCGTCACCGAGGAACTGGAGCGCCTTGGCTCCGAACACCGCGGCCAGGCCGGCCCCGCCTGCGGCCTTGAGAACGCCCCGTCTGTTGAGCTCTGTCTGCATGTCGGCAGTCCTTTCCGAGTCGTGATGTGCCGCCACCATAGGTCGCACGTCTGAGAGGCGGCTGTGGGATTCCTGTGAGCCTCCGGCGCAAGCAGGCCTCGCGCCGAACGCTCCGCCGCCCAGGGGGCTCAGCCCCGGGTCAGGACGCCGCGGTTTCCTGGAGCGAGCAAACATCCGACCGCGTCGGGCGGGCAGCCATGACCGGCTGAGGGAGTTCCCAACCCTGAAGGCTCACTCCATCATGTACGAGATCGCCATGTAGACCCTGTTCGCGCGGTTCTTCTTCAGGAACGCGAACACCGGTGAGTCCTCGTCCACGCTCAGTGTCCAGCCGCTGTCCGCGTCGCCCGCGAGGGCGACCGTGCTGGAAAACATCCTCCTTCACGTGCAACGCGGCATCGGCGCGCAGGTGGCCCGCCTCGCGTGCCGTATAGCGCAGGTGCAAAACGACGTCGGAGATGCGGAAGCTTGCGCATTCGGACCCGCGTGAGCCACCATGCGGCTCAGCCGACGACGACCAGTCGAACGAAGGTCTTCGTACGCACGAGCCGCGTCGATAGGACCTCAGAGGCGTCTACGCCTCGATCTGGCACGCTCGGCATGCGCCCTCCCTGTGGAGTGGACGCGATTCGTCCGGCGGCGGCCGCAACGATGCCGGATGGCATCCAGTTGACTCTTGGCTAGCGCCGACCATACTCCCCGCTTTTCGCGGGTGCAACCCGACCCCCACCACGCGTTTCGCCGTCCCTGCAGGTCTCCTCCGGACGGCTAACTCGGCGCGAGGGGGTCTGCCAGTATCTGGATCAACAGGGCCTGTCACTCCACTGCCGGACGTGCTTCAGTTGCCTGCAGTGAACTCGCAGCACAACCTCAGGAGGGATGATGCTGAAGCGCAGGCTCGGAGGAAACAAGCTCGAAGTATCGGCGATCGGGCTCGGCTGCATGGGCATGAGCCAGAGCTACCCGCCGTTTCCCGAGAGGCAGGAGATGATCCGCCTCATCCGCGCCGCCGTCGACCGCGGCGTGACCTTCTTCGACACCGCCCAGGTGTACGGGCGGTTCACCAACGAGGAGCTCGTCGGCGAGGCGCTCGAGCCTGTTCGCGAGCGTGTCGTCATCGCCACGAAGTTCGGGTTCGACTTTGCAGACGAGCCGAACCGCGGCGGCCTCGACAGCCGCCCCGAGACGATCAAGCGCGGGGTCGACGCCTCGCTGAGCCGGCTCAGAACGGACACCATCGACCTGCTGTACCAGCACCGCGTCGACCCGAGCGTCCCGATCGAGGAGGTCGCGGGCGCCGTGAAGGAGCTGGTCGAGGCAGGCAAGGTGCGACACTTCGGGCTTTCCGAGGCAGGCGTGCACACGATCCGCCGCGCACACGCGGTCCAGCCGGTCGCCGCTCTCCAGAGCGAATACTCACTCTGGTGGCGGGAGCCGGAGGCGGAGATCCTGCCGACGCTCGAGGAGCTCGGGATCGGCTTCGTGCCCTTCAGCCCGCTCGGCAAGGGCTTCCTGACCGGGAGGATCGACGAGACCACGACCCTCGAGAGCTCCGACTTCCGCAACTCGATTCCCCGCTTCGATCCGGAGGCACGCAAGGCGAACCGCGCCTTCGTCGAGCTCCTCGAGCGGGTCGCGGAGCGAAAGGGCGCGACGGCGGCGCAGATCGCGCTCGCCTGGGTGCTCGCCCAGCAGCCCTGGATCGTCCCGATCCCCGGCGCCGCGAAACTGCACCGCGTCGACGAGAATATCGCGGCCGCCGACGTCGAGCTCACCGAGGACGACCTGAAGGAGATCGAGACCGCTGCGGCGCAGATCGAACCGGAGGGGGCGCGGTATGCGGCGGCCCAGCAGGCGTTGATCGACCGCTGATCAGCGTCGCGAGAGCGAGAGGCCCGCTGTCGCGGGCCTCTCGAAGAGCGTTGTCCGGGCGGATCACGGCGTCCAGCCGCCGGGGACCGGTTCGCCGAGGCGCAGCCCGAAGCGCTCGAGCAGTCCGGGGACCGTCTCCGGCTGCATCTCGAGGCCGTAGCGCTCGCTGAGCTGCGCGAGCGCGCCCGCGCTCGCCTGCGGGTACTCCACCCCGCCGAGTGCCACGAGCTCGTGGAAGAAGTGCTCGAAGCCCGCCGGCGAGATGATCTCGAGGATGCGGCACCAGCACGTCGCCGGCGTTCCAGAACGTATGCCACTGGTTGCGCGGCTTGAAGACGAGGTCGCCCGGGCCGGCCTCGACGACGTCATCGCCGAGGAGCGCGCCCACCCACGAGGAAGCGCGCCTCCGCCAGGTGATCGCAGAGCTGTTAGTGGGTTTACCCCAGTAGAGACGCGTTAGTCGATCCATTGGAAGAGTGCACCGCCTCTCGGGGCATCGCTGGAAACTCCTGGGTCGAAGCCCCTACCCCTGCTGGGACATTTCCTAGGTTACACGCACTGCATTCCTGTCAACATAGAGAAGAGTTGGTAGTTCGATAGGCAATTTGATAACTGGAGTTGTCGAATGATTCCCCGACAGCACATGGTGCGGTTTTATGAAAATGACGTGTTTCTGACTGAAGCAGTAGCGAGCTTCATCAAACTGGGGCTGCAGCTCAATGATACGCTGATCGTTAGGGTACCCGCCTCACATCGTACTGCTCTCCGCAAGGTGCTCACACCAGATGAATTGGCGAATAAACACTTGATGTTTTTTGATACGACCTCTCTATTAACGAAAGTCATGGGTGATGACTGGCCGAATCAGCCCAAGTTTATGAGGGTGCTCGGAAGCCGGATTCAAAAGACCCGTCAAACTGTTCGGCTTCGCGTGCTTGGAGAAATGGTGGCCGTCCTCTGGGCCAAAGGGAAATACCGGACAGTCATCCGTCTAGAAGAGCTGTGGAACACGGTGCAGACAACGAACCCATTTTCACACTTACACGCCTACCCGCATTCAGCCTTTACTTCGAAAGAAGACCCACATTCTTTGCTTGCCGTATCACAGGCGCAACCCCACGTGCATCGTCAAAAAACTGGCACTTCCCCGCCGTGCAATCGTCATATAGTGGCTGCAGTGGTTTCCCTTCCTTCCTCGCTGTACATCGGAACCCCCCGCCTGTTGCTATGCTTTGCTAGAGTAGCGTCGCGTCGATTCGCTCCCCATGATCTTGAATAGCGGCTCGCCCTGGTACTGATACTGACAGTACTCCCCCAGGCACTCGCGGCTAAACGAGCTCTTGGCGTACTGCCGATGGTAGACCTGGCCTTGCCAGCCTTCGTAGGTCCAGGTGGAGGTACCGAACCGGATCAACGGAGAGAGTGAGAGGGCCATAGTGGGAGAAATTGGACCGTCCCTCCGGTGGCGTACTCAACGCTGGGTGACCAGCCCCCAGTTGTTAGGCCACCGTTCAAGTTCCTTCACGCCGACACGCTGATCGGTGCGAAGGTACGAGTCTCTGGGGCGGGTGGCCGATACCCCAGCGCACTATGCGGGCGGTGCGTGTTGTAGCGTTGGCGCCACCCTTCCACGATCACCCGCGCCTCGTGCAGCGTATAGAAGAGTTCGCCGTTGAGCAATTCATCCCGCAATTCTGTTCCGTGATCCCCAGCTTCCGACAGGCCTCGACCACCGCAAGCCCTTTGCCCAGCTCGATCTCAATGGTCCGCAACTGCCCGATGATCTCTTCCGCCGTATACCGTTTTCGTGCCATGCCCCCTCCTTTCGCCGGTCGAAATCTTAACTCTCAGATCCGGCTTGGTTTATAGGGGGCTGGTCAGCATCGCTGCACACTCCGGTTTTGAATGGGGCAGGAATTAGAACAGTACTTTAAGAAAGAATCAATCGCCGCTGACGTACAAACCACGACAATGCTAGCTTATATTAAACTACAGAAACATCCTAGGTGTGTCGATAGGACTTCGACCATCACAGGGCTATAACAACCGCACAGAGGAGCCGACAAACCGCCCCCTTGATAAACACTCCAACCGACGGAGGTTCAACACCATGCTACGCATTGAAGAGGCGATTGTTGAAAAGCTGCAGAAAGGCGGTCCGTGCTGCCTCGACGATGTCGTCACGTCCCTTCCCGATTCCAGTTGGGGAGAAATCTTCCTCGCCGTTGATCGGATGTCGAGAAACGGACGGTTGTCGCTTCTCCAAATCGGGTACTCGACCTATCAGATCAGACTGAAAGGCGTGGCTCAAGGCGCACATTGACTGTTCAGGGACAGGAGTTCTATTCAACCACCGATCCTCCCTCCCTAGGGCTTGTCCTAGTAGGCTCTGTTCCGTGGACACAGTAAAGTGAAGTTGCTTTAGAAACCGCGATGGAAAAACTGCGCATGCACAACGGAAACGTGGTGAAAGCGCAGCGCGACCCTCGCGGAATCTGAAGCTGGCTCGGCTCCGAGAGGAACCGGGCCTTTATTTTGTGTGGCTGCGTCTTCCGAGAAGAGAGAAGAAAGAGAGGGCCTAAATAGGCCGGTACCGATCTTCCTTGCTTCGCCTCTTTCTTCCTGATAGCGACCAGTCCGTGTGTGCCTCGTTGGCCGTCGTACGTTGGGTTCAGGCGACCCTGTTTGGGGTCGAGTTTCTGACGATAGACGAGAAGTATCGCTCGCGCCTAAATCAGTTTGTCGCTATGGGAAGCGACCCGTGGAAATTAGCAGTTTAACGAGGTGGATTTGAAACGACCGAACGAGGCTTGAAGCGAACACCGCTTTTTTCGGGTTCTGAAAAATAAACGAGACCGCAACACGAAGTACCTCGTACCCACGGGCACCCCCCCCGGGTCCTCGTCGCAAGGGTATCCCCCGGCTAGGTAAACGACCTAGGTTGCACCTGGGTTGCGTCGTTGCTGTTGGATGGCCTGCTCCTGTCTCTTCGTGTCTCTCGTCTTAGGCCGTTTCTGCGGTTATCCCAATGTTTCCTCTTCATCTGATACATCTTCTAAGCTGAGGGTCGCTGGTTCGATTCCAGCCGGGCGCACCATGTAATCAATAACTGAGTACTTGCGCTGGGAGAACTATAACCTAGTGTTATTACACTATTGTATATGTAGGCTCCGCTACCAGCGTACCTCCACGGGGCCATCTTGACCGGCAAACGAACCAGGGCCGAACAGGGCCAGCGGTCCGTTCCCGTCGATTTTGCCGCTGTCGACAGGGACGGCATGCCCGGCGCATACTTCCGATAACACCAGTACCAGCCGTCCTTGACCAACGTGTGATTGACGTTGGTGCCATCTATCAAGTAAGGTCTCCCCCCAGAATTAGGGGGCCGCGAAGTCCCCTACGCAGACGATTGTTCTACCTGGAGGTGCGCCATGCTGGCTGTCCGATTGGTGCAGGCTTATCGAGAATCACATCGAACAGCTTTCCCGCGAGCTCAGCGAGAAGGTTTGGAGCTCTCCCCGGTGCAGCGATTTGCACAAAGTCCCGGCGACCGAACTCGAAGCCCGCACCCGCGAGATCTACCGCAACCTGAGTGACTGGCTGCTGGACAAGGCCGAGGCCGAGGTGGAGCGGCGTTACACCGAGCTGGGCGCGGCGCGCGCCCAGCAGGGCGTGGCCTACAGCCACTTCGTCTGGGCCATCACCGCCACCAAGCAGCACGTGCGCGCCTTCGTCCAGCGCGAAGGTCTGTCCGATAACGCCATGGAACTGCACGGGGAGCTGGAGCTGCTGCACCTGCTCAGCCAGTTCTTCGATCACGCGCTGTACTACGTCGCCGTGGGCTTCGAGCACGAGCGCGACCGCATAGGAGGGAGCCTAAGGAGGCGCAAAGGAGATAGATGAGCAGAGAAAATCCACGTAGCGTCTCAACGGGTGGGGACTCGTGCCTTCCGCAATACCCCAGAGATTCTCACCTCTCGCGCCTCGACTTCTAGCCTCTCTAGCGTCGTACTCCCCGGCGCATACTTCCTATACCACCAACACCAACCGTCTTTGACCAGCGTGTGATTGACGTTAGTGCCATCCAGTAGCAGCATAGCGGCAAGGGTGCGCCCGTACTTGTCGAGGCCGTGTGTCTGAAGCGTGACTTCTTTGCGTGCGGCTTCACCGGTCCTATCAAATTTGATTCAGCACCGAATCGTTTTCGATTCACGCGGACCGAGTTCCATCCTCGTGGAGCAGCTTTCGGGCAGACGCAATTCCGTGAAAAATCGCAGTCTGCGACCGAGGACAGATGCATTTTAGATTAGGCATGTGGCTTGCTGGATATTTGGTTAGCTCATATCACGGCTTCTGCAATGCCGTGGAAGAAAGCCCCCCAGAATGAACATCTTTGTCACCACCATGTTTTTGCTACCGCTCGTGCTCGTGACCCGTTACCTCTATGTGTCCGGCGTGTTCACCAATCGGAGAGCGTTCCAGTTTACCTTTTATATCCTGTTGACCTTCTTTGCGCTGATCATCGGGATCGGCGGTATTCAACTTTCCTACCAAGGCTACGACCTCCCGGCAACATCCCCGGTTTCCCTGAGTGAGGTTCTGCCCGAACCGTAGACAGTTCTGCAACAAACCCGCACGATGCGGGATACAGGTTGCCCCTCCGCGGGTCGAGGCATAATCCTCTGATTGTTCTTAGAGATGTGATCGGCCGCACCGGGTGCTGTGCTCGTCGGGTGCTATTGCACGACGAGCACTCACCGCCCGTCCATAAGTCAGATGATTGAAGAACCACTGGTAACGGGATGCCTGAAACGAGAAGCAAACTACCGCCTGAACAATGGAGACTGTGGAGAGTTTTGGGCAGGGAGTTCTGCAAAAGGGAAGATGTCCCTCTCGGGTTGACTCCGAATCACACAATTGGTCGTAGGCAAGGGGCCCGTGCTGTTACGCCGAGCCCACCTATGGGGTCGTTCGGAGCCAACCAGAGCAGCACAAGGGGAGACAGGCCTCTACGGATCGTAGGGGCGAAGTGGCCTCATTGGACTGGAAAAGAAATGATAATCCCTCCCATCACATCATAGAGCTTGTAGTCCCGCTTGGTGCTCAGCTCATGGCTGTTATGGCACGCTACACAGGTTATGGAGACGGCCCTGTCCGCAAATATCGCCTTAAAAAAATGTTTGCCACCTTCGGTAATGATTCCCGCATAGGGCTTCCGGGGATTCTTTGCCACCGCTTCCAGACCCGCTCGTTCGAACTGATCCGCCGGCCCGTTTTGTTTGTAAATCGGCCCCAGGCTGGCCAACCGGATACGAAGCCCGAGTCCGAGCCCCTGAATCTCTTGACCAGCCATCTGTAGCATTTGAGCCGGAAGAGGCAACGTCCCCCTCGCTTTCCATTCTTCCACCGCCACGGGGATCTTGAGATCCTGTAGCCGCTCCACGACATGGGTGGAATAGATGGTGCGATCGGCCTGAATGACCGCATGAATGTACTCTGCCACCACTTCCGGTGGAATTCCCGCTGTCTCTCCCGCCTGCGCGACATCTACTGCGACACCGGCGAGCATGATGGCGCAGAGTCCACCAAGGATCCGTCCCGCTGCTCTCTTGATCATGGCAATCCTCTTCATCAGCTCTCTGAGGCAGAACCTGCTTCAGACAAGCACATCGTTATCGGGGTCATGGCCTCCCTCACCGCCCATCTCCGTCGCGTCTCCTGACTTCCTTGATTCTGCCAATAGGCCCTCACAAGTCTCGAAGTTCGGTTACTGGGATGACGGTTTCGCATGCAGCATAAAGATCTCCCCTCGCATGGTGTCATCAGTAAACTTCCCATGGATATTGCACCAGAAATGAAACTGATCAAAGCCGGCGTCAGGGATGTCAAAGCGAAGCGTCACGCTGTCTTTCGGCTCAACCCGAACCCCGACCGCGGTGTGGGTATATACGAGGGTAGCCCGGCCTGAAATCTGAAGGTCCTCCGCCTTTAGGAGCAACGGCGAGATGAACTCGTGCGCCACATTGTCCTCATTGCGGAGCTCGATGACAATGTCCCTCCCAACTGGTAACGAGAAGGCTGGATTCGGCAGAGGGTTCCCTGGTTGTGCCCCTTTGATCACGTGAAAGTATTTGTCCTTCATCACAAGGATCACATCGGGGTCATACAGCGACTCCTCGGCCGAACTGATTCCGCCAATTCCTAGCCCTAGGGCGAGCGGGATGACGAATGCTGTCAATGACAATCGTGACAGCACTATTTCGCCTCTTCATTGTTTTTCACGAACGCACTCCGTGGTGAAGAGCCTGCGCTGGTTTGTTTTAGCCACTGTATTGTACCGGCCCCTCCCTCTCAGAGACCATGCCGATCATAGGGCAAGATGTTTCCCTCTGAGGTTGACCAGAGGGACCGACGAGGCAATGGGAAGCGTGAAGGAAATCGGGTCGCCCGAATCGATCGGACGACCCGGCGTCAGGTGACCTGAGCCTGCATCACATTATCCGCCAGCCGATATCACCCCTGGTCTCTATGATCACCAATTCCCCGCGCATCTTTTGTCCATGCTCCTTCCCATGGACGTTGCACCAGAAGACATCATAGATGGATTCCATGGCGCCATATTGGTCCTCCTTCGCCATGGGGGCGTTAAACTCAAGGGTCACCGTTTGCCCTGGATCGACGCGAACTCCGGAGGCTCGTGCTGCCTTGACCAAGGTGGCATTGCCCGAAATGCGGAACGGGACATCGCGGAAGAGTGTGGACACAAACTCATGCGCCACGAGATCCCGGTTGCGCAGTTGAATGACCGTCGGCATCCCTGCGATGAGAGTAATACCCCGATCTGTCCCCCCTTTTGTGATGTGAAAGGCTTTCTCGCTGATATCAATGGCCACGGTAACATCACTTGATTCGGCCCCACCAACCGTGACGTGCGCCTTGTCCTCAATCGACCCCGCACTCGCTGTCGCAGCGAAGGCGAGCGCGGCAACGACTCCACTTATGACGCCGATGTAGCGCATAGCTCATCCCTCCTTGCTAACGATTGCCTTGCTCGATCTGCTTGCCCCATTCTTTAAACCGCCGTTTGCGCGTCCAGGCTAGGCCGTCCGTGGGACGGTGTCAAGGCGCTCAGACGCCTTTGGATGGTGAGAGTGACCATCGGCTGTCGCCCCTGTCCATAAAGCCCTCTCAGGGTTTCATAGATGTTCTGGATCACACTCCCTCACCATGCCGAGAGGCTTAACTCGCGGGAGTTGCAAAATATTTTCTCACTCTGTCACACTCTATGACCTTCTCCTCAGATGTGCCTTCTAAGCTGAGGGTCGCTGGTTCGATTCCAGCCGGGCGCACCACAGGGTTGTTTAGAGCCATGCGCTGGTTGCTTCGCCCCTCCCGTCTTGCGATCCTTGCCTTGGGCTTGGTGCTCGTCTACACGCTCGTCGGTTTTTTTCTCGTTCCTTACCTGATTAAAGCCTACGCGATCCCTGCGGTTGCCGAAAAGCTTAAGCGTCCGGTGCTGGTCAAAGATGTGGAGCTGAATCCCTTCGCGCTGTCGTTTCGGTTGACAGGCTTCGAAATTCGGGAGACGGATCAGTCTGCCTTGCTCGGGTTTGAGGAGTTCTACGTCAATCTTCAGGCAAGCTCCCTCATTCGTCGGGCCTATGTGTTCGATACCATCCGGCTCGCGATGCCCTATGTGTCCGCACGAATATTCAAAGACGGGCGCATGAATCTGGCGGAACTTGTGCCGCCGGACGATGGGTCGCAAGCGCCAGAGCCGCCGCAGGCCGGGAAGACCCAGCCGAGATTCCCGCCGTCGAAATCGGAGAGTTCGAAATTTCGCAGGCGATCGTCGAATTTCGCGATGAATCGAAACCCAAGCCCTACGTGCTCGAGTCGTCCCAATCCATATTGTGCTCAAGAATTTTCATACCAAGCCGGGCGGAGACAATTCGTATGCCTTCACAGCGGAGTTGGACAAGGGCGAAACCCTCTCGTGGGCCGGCACCGTCTCGCTCGAACCGCTACGATCTTCCGGCAAGTTTTCCCTTTCGGGCGTGAAGTTGCCCAGGCTGTGGCAATACCTCCATGATCAATTCCGCTTTGACGTCACCGACGGCACTGTCGCGGTCGATGCCGGGTACGCGATCGATGTCGGTGAGACTCCCATCGGGCTTCAAGTGTCACACGCGAACATCCAGATCGAAAACCTAGCCATCAAGGAAGATGGGAGTCTCGACCCGGTGATCATGATTCC
>CAVTQW010000019.1:0-205165 GCA_963736945.1 uncultured Thermoleophilia bacterium | reverse complement strand
CTGTTGTATTCGTCAGTTCGTGCGGATCGAGCCGCGCCACCGGTGCGTGAAGATCGGCGACGACCGCGAGTTCGGGCTGCACGACGACGTCCCAGATGCGGGCGCTGCCGTCGAGGCTTGCCGTGACGACCTCGTGGCCCGAATGGGTGAACGCCGCAGAGAGTACCGCGTCGGTGGCGCCTGCACGCGTCGCGAGCGCGGCGCCCGTTTCGGCCTTCCAGGTTCTCGCCGTTCTGTCAAGGCTGGCGGTGACCACCTGGGTACCGTCCGGGCTGAACGCAATGTCGCTCAGGTAGTTCGTGTGTCCCGAGAGGACGGAGACCGGCCGGCCGTCCGCGACATCCCAGATGCGTCCGATGCCGTCGGTGCTCGCCGTCGCGAGCAGTGTGCCGCGCCTGCTGAACGCGATCGCGGTGATTGGTCCGACATGGCCTCGGAAGACCCGCAGGAGCCTGCCGTTCGAGACCCGCCAGACCCGCACCAGCCGATCGACGCCCCCGGTGGCGAGCAACGTACCGCCGGCGCTGAGCGAGGCGGTCGTCGCGGGTGCACCATGATCGACCTCGAGCCCCACGGCGCCCGAGTCGGTGTCGACGAGACGGACCTTCGTCGAGGCCTTCCCGCCCGGAGCCGCGAACCGTACTGCCGCGAACCTCGCGTCCGCCGACAGTTCCGCTCCTCGTGCACCCGCCACCTTCGGCACGAGTCGCGTTTCGCGTCGGGAAACGAGGCGCAGCCGACCGTCGACTCCGGTGAGGAGGACGTTGCCGCGCGCAGAGATCGACGCACTCGCAACTGGGTGCCCTGTTGCCACGGTCCGGCTCGTCCGGCGACCGGAGACGAACACGGATCCATCGGCCGCAGCGGTAACGACATCCGCTCCGACGGCCGCAGCCGCGAACAATGGCTTACCCACCTTGACCACGCGCCGCAGGCGCGAGGTGGTCAGGGCCTGCCGGAGGACATCTTCGGCGGTCGGGGTCGGCGACGATACCGCCGAGTCCCTGGCAAGCAGCAGACCGAGCTCGGGGTCGGTGGGGAAGAGTGACGCCGCCGTTGCGTCGAGCTCACGCGCGTGCGCGGTACGGGCGTCGTCACGGGCATTGCTGCGCTGAACGAGCGCGAACACCGCCACCAGCACCGTGAGCGCGAGCGCCGCGAGGGAGACGCCGGCGACGAGCGCGAGCCGGCGGTTGCGTCGGTGTGCCTCCAGGAGCGCTCGCGACTGGACGTACCGGGCGCGCCAGGCGAGGACCGGTGCCGCGAGGACGTCGTGGTAGATCTCGAACCGCCCGTCGTCGCCGGGCCGCAGGATCCGTCGCTCTGCGAGCGCCCGGAGCACGACAGTCGCCTCGTCCTCCGGCACGTTCGCGTAGCCGGCGAGGTCGGAAGCGGCGTGGGCGATCTTCGCGCCTGACGGCGTCACGAGCTGCCTCAGCAACTCCGAGGCGGTCTCCTGCTGTCCCGGCGAAAGGGCGTCCATCGCGCGCTCCAGGTGAGCGGCGACGATCTGGGCGGCTCCACCGAGCGCCTCGAGCGTCTCCGTGCGCAACACGGACGACTCCTGTTCCCCCTCCACCTCCCACAGGCGCTCCATCACGAGCTGCAGGTAGGGAGCCTCGATACGCTCCTCCTGCGGACCGGCCGCAACCTCTCCCGCGCCGCCAAGACCGGCCCGGATCCGGCCCGCCGCCACCTGGTCGAGCACCTGCTCGGTGAGCTCGGGCTCGATCGCCATCGGATCGCCTCCGAGCTCGCGCCAGCGGAGAAGCGGCGTCACCACCGCAGCTCGTCCCGCCTCGCGGGAGAGCCGGTCGAGCCGGAGGTAGTTGCCGAGGATGCCCGGGATGGAAGCCTTGAAGCGGTCGAGCTTCGCGAGCGCATCGTCGCGAAGCGCGAGCAGGACGTTCACCCTCGCAGAGCCGCTGACCAGCGCGGCGAGGTCCTGCTCGAGCGGTCCACCCTCCGGGTGGTACAGGAAGTACTCCTCGGCCTGGTCGAGCAGGAGGTACACGTCACCCCGCGCTGCGCACGCGCGTTCGACCGCCGTCTCGAGCGAGTCCGACGGCTCGACACCGGCCTCGCCGCAGAGGGCGTGCGCGATCGCGTCAGCCGGGCTCTCGGCCCAGGTCGCGAAAACCACCACGACCGGTCGCTCCGGCAGGTCCCGCAGCTGCCTCGCGACCGCGGCGGCGATGAGCGAGGACTTGCCGACGCCGCTTGGCCCGTACAACACCGTGAGCCTGGAAGCGATCACGTTGGCCGACACGATCTCGATGTCGCGCTCGCGGCCGAAGAACAGCATCGCGTCGATCGGCGTGTCGGCGAACGGTGCCAGGCCCTTGTACGGCGAGGCGGGAAGGGGTTCGCTCAAGCGGTCACCATGCCGTCGAGGCTCCCGGCGACCAGGACAGCGAAGGCGTTCTCGTCGAGTTCGACGGCCTGGACGTCGAGGTGGCGCCAGAAGGCGAGCTCGAGCTTCGACGGAGCCTCCCGAACGGCCCAGGAAACATACGGCGCGCCGATTCCGCCGCGGAGGCGGTTGACGACCAGGCGCAGATTCCAGTCGGTGAGGTCGTAGCCGAGGAACAGCAGGTGGCTTCGTCGCAGGCGCGCCGCGAGGGTGACGGGAATTGCGGCCTCGAGCTCGCCGGGGCCCGGGAAGTCGATGTGGTCGTCCTCGGTCACGACGAGGCTCCCCCAGAATCCGCTCGGGGCTCGGATCGGCGGTCCCTCGCAGGCGGAGCAGGACCGTGCGCCGCTCCAGCGAGAGGTCCGCATAGGCGTTCGGTACGTCGACGGTGCGTGGCTCGCCGTCGGGCGGAGAGTGGAGGAACCGTCCGCGCAGAGGGCCGGATCCGATGTATGTCACGACGTCGAGCTCCTCACCGGCCGCGGCGAACGCGTCCTCGATGCTTCGATCGAATGCGGTGGTCACGATCAGCTGACATGGCGCCGAGCGCTCGCGCAGGAGCGCGGGAAGGCGTGCCAGCAGATGGTGGACTGCGGCGGGGCCTGCGTCCGCTCCGTAAATCAGGTGGAGCTCGTCGTGCAGCGGGCCGAGGCCCTGCATCGCTGCCACGTACTGCGTCACACGGCCCAGTGCGCCCTCCACGGTGCTCGGCACGTCGAATGTCTCCCCGAGCCTCCGTGCGATCTCGTCTGCGCCCTTCAGCCCGAGGACCGGAACGACGCGCCCACTCAGAAGCGCCCGCAGGATCTCACTCTCCACGTCGCGATTCACCTGCCCCTTGCCCGTTGCCTCGAGTCCCGACTCCTGCCGCAGGATGCGGGCGTGCAGCTCCTGGAGCTCCGCGCCCGGCTCGATCCCGAGCTGGCCGACGAAGATCGTGCGGGCATCGCGGAACACCTGCAGCGCTTCTGCCTGCCGTCCGCCACGGTAGAGCGCCAGCATGCGCAACGCGGACACGCGCTCGCGCAACGGGGTCGCGGCAGCGAGGGTTTCGAGCTCTCCGATCACGTCGCGGTGGAGCCCAAGCTCGATGTCTGCGGAAATGCGCTCCTCGAGTGCATCGAGCCGCAACTCCTCGAGGCGACGGATCTCCCCCTGTGTGAACTCCTCCCCGGCGAGGTCGGCCAGCGCTCCGCCCCTCCACAGCGCGAGCGCGCTGCGGAGCAGCGCTGCGCGCTCCGGCGGCGGTGCGCTCCGCCCCTGCAGGACCAGCGTCTCGAACCGGACTGCGTCGATCGTCGCAGGGTCGACTGCGAGGACGTACCCGGGAGCACGTGTCTCAACGACGTCGGCGCCGAGCATCCGCCGCAGCTGGGAGATGCCGTTCTGCAATGACGTCGTGGCCGTTCTCGGGGCTTGCTCGCCCCAGAGGAGGTCGACGAGCCGCTCGGTGGAGACGACCTGACCGTGGTGCACCACAGCGCGGCGAGGAGCGCGCGCTGCCGTTGCCCTCCGAGATCGACCGGCCGGCCGTCGACGAGAGCCTCGAGGGGCCCGAGGATCCTGAACTCACGCATCTGCTTTCACCTTGACCTGTCGGGCACCGACGGTGGAAATGCTGTTCCGCCTAGCGGCGATCGTAACGCCCCTGCAGCTACGAGTCGATCCGCCCGGCCGACTATAGGCGGCTGATCAGCCTTCGAGCTGGACGCGGGTCTGATAGGACGCCGCGCCCGTGAGCGCTCCGTTGGCGGACGGTGGGGAGCCGGTTAGGGGCCGGATCGAGCGTGGGGTCATGACCAAGACCCCGCATATCAACCGCAGTTGGTGCCTCGCCGCGCTCGTCCTGCTGGTCGTCTTCCCGTCCTCGTCGTCGTCCTCCTCACCTCCACGGATTCCGTCGCCGGCCCGATCGAATCGGTGAGCGACGAGCAGTGGGAGGTCGGTGAAGGATCCGCGACGGCGGGATTGAAGGCCCGCGAGAACGACCCGCTTGCAATCGAGGCCTATTTTGGGCGCGAGAGCTACCGGCCGGGGACCACGGCCGGCCTCCGTTTCGCCACGACGCTCCGCTCGGTCCGCCTGCAAATCTTCCACGTCGGCCCCGAATGGCAGAAGTCGGTCGGCGACAAGGTCATGCACGGCCTCCCGGTCACCGCTCCGATCCGGATCGCCCGCGTCTCACCCTCCGCCGCGACCACGGTCCGCATCGGCAACTGGCCCAGCGGCCTCTACTTCGCACAGCTCACCGCCGCCGGCGGTCGAATCGGCTACGCCCCATTCGTCGTCCCGCCGAAGGAGCTCGGACGGAATCGGGTTGCGGTGGTCATGCCGACACGCACGTGGCAGGCCTACAACTTCCGAGACGACGACCGCGACGGCCACGGCGACACGTGGTACGCCACCGCGGGCCACAACACTGCGCGCCTCTACCGGCCCTTCCTCAACCGCGGTGTCCCGCCTCACTTCCGGGCCTACGACCTGTACTTCCTGCACTGGCTGAGCCGAACCGGCAAGCGCGTCGACTACCTCTCCCAGGCCGAGCTCGACGGCATCAGCCCCTCGGCGCTTCGCAGCGCGTACGACGTCCTCGTCTTCCCCGGCCACCACGAATACGTGACCACGGGCGAGTACGACTCCGTCGAGGGCTTCCGCGACCGCGGCGGGAGCCTCATCATGCTGTCTGCCGACAACTTCTTCTGGCGCATCGACATCCGGGGCGGCGTCATGACTCGCGTCGCGATGTGGCGCGAGCTCGACCGCCCCGAGGCCGCACTCCTCGGCGTCCAGTACATCGGCAACGACATGGGCGAGCACCGCGGCGCCTGGCTGCTGCGCAAGGCATCGGCGTCGGCGTGGCTCTTCTCCGGCACCGGCTCCGGCGCCAACCGGCCCTTCTCCAACGCCGGGATCGAGATCGACCACACCAACTCGAGCTCCCCCAAGGGCACCCAGGTGATCGGGGAGCTTCCCAACCTCCTCGGCCCCGGCATGACCGGCCAGATGACCTACTACTCGACGGCGCGCGGCGCCCAGGTGTTCTCCGCAGGCGCCTTCTCACTCGCAGGCTCGATCCGCCAGAAGGCGGTCGCACGCCTCGTCGAGAACATCTGGACCCACTTCACTTCCGGCTCGAAGACAAACCCCCCGAGCATGAACCCTCGCCAAGGGCGCCCGGCGTGATCCGGTTCCGCACCGATATCGAGGGCCTGCGGGGAGTGGCCGTCCTGCTCGTGTTCCTCGACCACCTTCGCGTCCCAGGGTTTCCCGGGGGCTACGTCGGCGTCGATGTCTTCTTCGTCGTCTCCGGCTACCTGATCACGAGTCTGCTCGCCGCCGAGTACGCGAGGACGGTAGAGGCCGGGAGCGGCATGATTTCGATCTCCGGCTTCTATCTCAGGCGGGCGAGGCGCATCCTCCCCGCCGCGCTCACCGTGATCGTTGCAGTTCTCGTCGGCTCGCGACTGTTCCTGAACGACCTCCGCGGCGTCCAGATCCAGCACGATGCGCTCTGGGCGCTCTGCTTCGGCTCGAACCTGAACTCGATCAGCCAGGCGACGGACTATTTCTCGGCAGGTCTGGCCCCGTCCCCGTTCCAGCACTACTGGTCGCTCGCCGTCGAGGAGCAGTTCTACCTCGTCTGGCCGGCGCTCTTCCTCCTCGTCACCCGGAGGGCGGGCGCGCGGGTCGTAGGCGCCGACGTGCACTGGCGGGTGCGGCTGGCGCTGGCGATTAGCACGGTCGGCATCGCATCCCTCGTCTGGTCGGTGACGGCCACGGCCGCGAGTCCGGCGAGCGCGTACTTCTCCCCGCTCACGCGCGCGTGGGAGCTTGCGCTTGGAGCCCTGATCGGGATCGCGACAACGCATTTGACGCAGCTCCCCCGCGGGCTCGCCCGGCCGGCGTCCTATACGGGGGTGGTGTTGCTCGTGGCCGCCTGCGTCGTGATCGACTCGGGGACGCCCTTCCCCGGGGTTGCGGCGCTCTTGCCCACGCTCGCCGCCGCGCTGCTCATCCTGGGCGGGCTCACCGCCGCGCAGCCGCTCCCGAACCGTGCGCTCTGTATCCCGCCGGTGCGGTTCCTCGGCCGGATCTCCTACTCGATCTATCTCTGGCACTGGCCGTTCATCGTGTTCGCAGTCGCCCTGTACCCCACAATGAGCGAGACGGCTCAGATGCGCCTTCTCATCCTGGTCATCACACTTGCTGTCTCCGCGCTCAGTTTCCACCTGGTCGAGCGTCCGGGACGACGAATCACGTTCGATCGCCGGCGCGAGCAGGCGTCGAGGCGCCGATGGGGGCGTGTGGGGAGCCTCACCACCGCTGCCCTCGGGACATGCGTCCTCGTAGCCGTCTTCGTCGGCGCTCTCTCGGCGATCCGGCCCGAGAGGTCGACGGCGGCCCCGCTCCAGGTGACAGCAGGAAAGGGCACGAGGGCGGCGCGCTGGCCCGTGGTGATGACGGTCGCCGGGAAGTCCCCTGCGGACCAGAGCTACGCAAACACGCTCCGCGCGTGGCAGACGAAGGTTCGCGCCGGGCTGGGGCTCCGGCGGCTCCCGGCGTCCCTTCAGCCGCTCTCCCCGCACCTGTCGATGGCGTTTCCACCGCCGTGCAGCCACGGCCTGAGCGGCACGTTGCCGAACGAGTGCATCGTCGGCAACCCTGCCGCGGCACACGTGGCGGTCCTGGACGGAGACTCGCACGCGGAGATGTTCCGGAACGCCGTCTGGCGGGCGTTCGACCCGAAGGCGTGGAGGATCCACATCTTTGCGCGTTCCGGCTGCGGCTGGGCGGGCGAGGCGAACGGCACCGTCTCCGCGTCGGGTTGCCGGAGAGACCAGGCGGATTCGAGGCAGCGGATCCGGGCCATCCATCCCGACGTGCTGCTGCTGAGCGAGCACCTCGTGGTGACGCCGTTTCGCTCCCGATCGGACATCGCGTCGAGCCTCGCGACGTTCACGAAGTCGGCCGTGACGACGATCGTGCTCGGACACACGCCGTTGCCGAAGCCGTGGGAGACGTGCCTCGTGGGCTCGGCCGACATCTCGCGCTGCACCGTCGCCCTCGACGACTCCTTCCTCGCTTCCGTGAAGCTCGAGCACCACCTTACGACGCAGGCAGGCGCGACGTTCGTCGATACCTCCC
This sequence comes from uncultured Thermoleophilia bacterium, assembly GCA_963736945.1. Lineage (GTDB taxonomy): Bacteria > Actinomycetota > Thermoleophilia > Gaiellales > Gaiellaceae > Gaiella. Next base: position 197,607 of record CAVTQW010000019.1, on the reverse strand, counting down.
CCTGGCTCTGCGCCCCCACAGGCCGGCAGGTCCAGTGCCCGCCGGTGATCGACGGCGTTCCCGCGTTCAAGGACGACACCCACGTCGCGGCCGAGTACCAGCTCAGGCTCGTCCCGCTCGTCCGCGCGATGTTGCGGTCCGCGGGGGTATCGCCGTCCGGGCGAGCGCTCCAGGGGAGGGGGTCGATCGACGCCCACCCCGGCGGCGGAGCATACGCGACGACCCTGGCAGCCTGGCAAGCGATGGTACGCGCGGGCCTCCGCGTCGGAACGCTTCCGCCGAGCCTGAGGCCGCTGCGTCCTCATCTCGTCGACTATGTCCAGCCCTACTGCAACCCGCGCGCCCCCGGGATCGTCGCGGGGGAATGCGTCGTCGGCAGCCTGCGCGCGGCGCATGTCGCGGTGTTGACGGGGGACTCGCACGCGGGGATGTTCCAGGTCGCCGTCTCGCGGGGCCTCGGCCGCGTGGCGTGGCGCATCCATGTGTTCCAGCGCGGGCATTGCGGCTGGGCAGGCAGTGTCGGGCGGGGTGTGCCCGTGTCTCCGGCCGAGTGCCGCGCCTACCAGGCGTCGGCCCTGAGGCGCATCAGGGCGCTGCGACCGGAGCTCCTCGTCCTCTCGCAGGCCGACGGCGTGATGCCGTATCGGACGGCGACGGACATGTCGTCCGCTCTCGCGACGTTCGTGCCGCTCGCGGGCCGCGTCGTCGTCCTCGGGCATACCCCGACCGTTCCCTCGTTCGACGTCTGCCTCTCGGGCTCGTCGAACATCTCGAGCTGCGTCGTCGAGGTGCCCGGCTCCTATCGCGCCGAGACCGCCCGCGAACGCGCGCTTGCGGTCGCGGGTGGGGCGGTGTTCGTCGATACGTCACACTGGCTCTGCACCGACCTCCAGGGACGGCGTCTCTGCCCAGCCGTGATCGACGGGGCACCGGTCTGGAGGGACGGGACGCATCTGACCTCCGACATCGAGGCGAAGCTCGTTCCCCTTCTGGGATCGCTGCTCCGCTCGAGGGACGCGTAAAAGTCGGGAGTTCCGAGGTGGGGCCTGGTCGCGGTCACCTCAGGGCGAGGCCGGGGTGGGGAGTCGAGCTCCCCACCCCGTGTTGCGGTTTGATTGCTCAGCCGGTCGTGAACGACCAGATGTCCGTGTCGCCGAACCCCGCCGGGCAATCCTCGATCGGATTGGGCGGGTCGCCGGCGTCGTCTTCTGTGTGGAGCGCCATGCGCCACGTGTTGATCGCGGCGCACGGTTGACCCGCCCGCACGTCGTTCCAGACGCCGACGCCGTAGCTGTTCGTTGCGTCGGCGTAGACGTAGTCGCCGAGGAACTCGGCCTGCAGGTTGTTCTGCGCGGAGGCCCGTGGGTCACCGACTGGGCTTCGGTTCAGCGTCGTCCATGCGGACGGCCCTGTTGAGCTCATCGTCGCGCTCCGGAACACGCCGACGAGGCCGCGTGGCGTCAACGTCGTCTCGCGGAACGGCGTCGTGTAGGCGTTGTAGACGACGTACAGCCTGCTGCCGTCCGGCGACAACGCAGGCGCGGTGTAGTACCCGCGGTCGTCGCCAGTCGAGACCTGCTGCGGATCGCTCCAGCTCAGCTCTGGCGCTCTGCCGGGCGGAGTCCGCGCCGCCTGCTCGTCCGCGACCGCCCAGGTGAGCCAGACCCGTTCCTGATTGAGCGCCGGCCCGGTGACGTAGTTGTCGACGATCCGGTTGGTGGCTCCGGCACCCGAGGGGGCGCCGTTGGCGATGTCGATGTTCGGCGAGCCGCTGAGGTCGTTGCGGGCCCCGGCGATGCCGTCTTCGACGCAGCGGCCGATCACCGGATCGACGAAGAAGCAGTTGTCGGTCAGCTGCGTGACGAGTTGCGGCCGCGTCCAGCTGTCACCGCCGTCGTACGACCGCACCAGGTAGTGCCCGGACTGACCGGGAAGACCGACTTCGAAGCTCTGGTACATGACGTAGACGACGCCGTGGCTGTTCGTCCTGATCGTGCAGCCGGACTGCCCGAAGTGGCTCGGCGAACGGGCCGCGGCACTCGACACGTGCTTCTGCTGCCAGCTCTCGCCGCCGTCACGCGACGTCGCGACCACCAGCGGCTCGGCGCCGCCGCCGACGAACGAGCCGTAGCAGACGTACACGTTCCCGAAGAAGGGGCTCGACTCGGCGTTGTCAGCCCAGACCTGCTCCTTGTCCGCAAACTGCGTGTTGCTCGCGGCCTTCGACGCGATCACCGGAGGCTTCCACACGTTCTTGTCGTTGTAGTTGGCAGCCGTCACGTTGTCGGCACGGGAGACTGCGATCGCTTCGACGCCCTTGACCGGCCCCGGCTCGGCAAAGCCCTGCTCGCGCAGCGCCAGGTTCCGTTCGGGTGCCTCCTCCTCGTCCAGCTCCCGCGGTGTCGCACCGGAGGCGTAGAGGCCCGCGGGGAAGCTCGACGTCAGGTTCGCGTAGTAGAGGCGCGACCCGTTCGACCACGAGAACACCCCGTTGCGCGGGATCGGCCCGAACGCGACGGCCGGATCGCCGTCGGAGACGAGGCCGTTCTCGTAGTACCAGGGCAGCGTTCCGATCGGCCCCACCTTCGGTGTGCCGTCGCGGGCGCTCCAGCCCGTGTACGTGGGCTGCACCCAGCTGGCGCCGTTGTTGAACGAGAAGTACACACCCGAAACGCCGACGCCGGGCGTGAACGGGCACGGTGACTCATCCGTGGCGAAGACCGTCGTCCCGCAAGGAGCAAGATCGATCTCGTCGTTCGAGCCCGCGGCGAGGATGCGTCGGACGTGACGCATCGATCGCGACCGCAGGTTCGTTCTGCTTGTTCTGCGGAAACGGCGTCGGCGGGCTTCCGACCGTCACGCGCGCCTCCGTCGCGGCAGCCGCCGACGCGACGAACACGACCATGGAAACAGCCAGGACGGCGAATATGCACCACCACCGCAGAGGCACGTGAGAACCTCTCACAACATTGACCTCCCTTGTTGTCTGCGACCGTTTCCGAACGCCCCCGCCCCGACGACGGCCGCGGCCGCCGGTGCACTTTCGCATCCGATGCTCGCTACGCAACGAGGCGATCCGGGACGATCCCTCCCCCATCTCGCGGGTTCCTAAACCACACCGTGAGCCAAGTTCGATTCTTGGCAGGGGCATCCCGCGTCACGCTCAGGCTGCATCACGGATCAACCGACATCGCCCTCCGGTAAGGCGTTCGTTCCGGTCGACGAGACGCGAACGCGCGCACGACGCGCTCGCAGTCCCGCGAGACGACGTCGAGCTGGTCGGCGACGACGCGGTCACGTCCGCTGCCGCACGAGACGCGGTCGCGCACGCCGTCGCGGACGCTGAGCACGTCGTCCCCCGTGCGCCCGTAGAGCAGGTCGCGCCCCTTGCCGCCGACGAGGGTGTCGTTCCCCGCGCCGCCGTCGAGCAGGTCGTCGCCCGCGAGACCGAGGATCGTGTCGCCGCCGCCGAGACCGCGCAGCGTGTCGCGGAGCTGCGTGCCGACGAGACGGTCGGCGTGCGACGTCGCGCGCCCGCGCCTCGTCTGCCGGACGGCGACGGGCTCGGGAGCGGTGGGCGCGGGTTCCGTCGGCGCCGCCGACGCCGTTGCCGGCGGCGGAGGAGCCGGAGCGGGCCCGGCCTGGCCGCCCGAGCTACCGCCCGGGGTCGGCGACGGACGGCGCCGGAGCGGGCTCGGCCTGCCCGCCCGAGCTACCGCCGGGGTTCGGCGACTCGGACGGCGGCGCCGGCGCGGTGACCGTGAACGCCGAGGAGCTCGTCGCCATCCCACCCGGCGTCGTGACCGCGATCGGCCCGGTCGTCGCCGCGACCGGTACGGTCGCGGTCAGTTCGGTCGGCGAGACCTGCGTGAAGCCGGCGCTCGAACCGCCGAAGGTGACGGAGGTCGCGCCGGCGAGATTCGTCCCGGCGATCGTGACGAGCGTCCCGCCCCCGCCCGAGGTCGGCGCGAACGACGAGATCGTCGGCTGCGCCGGCGGCGGCGGCGCAGGCACGACGAAGTGGTAGACGTGCACGCCCCAGCCGTCGAAGGTGTCGGTGAACGAGCCGTTTGCGACCGAGACCGATCGGCCCTCGGTATAGACGGTGCCGCTCGTGACCGTCGGCGGGATCCCGTCGATGGTGACGCTCGCGGTACCCGTGCCGCCGCGCGCTGCCATCACCCACAGATCGTTCGTGTTCCCCGCACGGCTGATGACCTGCGTGGTCGCGTCGGACGAATGCAGCGCCTGTGTGGTGCCGACATTGACGAGCGCGGGTGCGAGCGGGCTGATCGCGTTGATCTCGCCGATCAATCCCTTCAGCACGGTGTTCCAGAACGTCCAGCTCCACGCGTGATCCGCGTCCTCCGCGTTCCAGCACCGCGGGTTGTTGCCGCCAAAGAACGCGAGCATCCGGGCGCCGTTGATGATCGCGTCGTAGATCATGTACCGCTCCTGGGCGCGCGTCGGCAGCACGAACTCGCCCGTACTCGTGTCGTAGCTGCCGCTCGCGCAGATCTGCAGCGTCGTCCACACCGAGTGGCTCGGCGTGATGGACGCCATGGCGCTCGTCCACGAACCGACGTCGTGGAGATTCGGATCCGTCGCGCGGAGCGTGACGGGATAGACGTCGACGCCGTGCACGTCGGTGACGCCGCTGTACGGCGCGAGGTCGGTGCTCTGCCCGCGCGGCGCCTGGATCGTCACCCAGTCGTGCTCACGGTCGAGCACCGGTTCCCCGCCGCACCAGCCCGGCTGCCCGCGACCGGTCGACCGGCAGTACGAGAACTGCAGCGACGCGGGGTCGAAATGGCTCCACCACGGCTCGTCGGCGCCCTTCCACATCGCGACCGCGGGATCACCCTCGAGCGCGCCCACGACCTTCTGCAGCAGCGCGTCGCTCGCCGAGCCCGCGGTCGCGCGGCTGACGGTGCTGAGGTTGACCCACGTGTAGGCACCCTTCGCGGCCGCGTCCGCGTCGTCGAGCTTCGCGTCCGCGATGTCCGCGTCTGTCCACGGCACGGTCGCGGGGCCGATCTTGAGGAACGTCACACCGGCGCCGATCACCTCCGCGATAGCGTCGTGGCCGTCGAGGGTCGTGCCGCCGCGGTCGGGCCCCTTTGCGAGCACGATCGGGAAGACCTTGCGGCCGTCGAGCAGGACCGTGCCGCTCGCGTCGCGCGTTGTCGTTGCTGCGCCGGCGCCTGTCGCCGTCGCGGCGGCCACCAGCACAGCGAGGAGGATCGCGCGCCGAATCATCCAGAGACCCCTTCTCCGGGAATGGCTCCCAAGGGTAGCTCACGCGGGTCGTGCCGAGGCCTGTCGTCATCAGTACAGTCGGGAGAGATGCACCCCGTCACCGGTGACCTCCGCCTGCGACTTGTCCCGGCTCCATCGCCTTCTCAGGGTAGGCTAGCGCCGCTGTCGGGCCGGCATTCACGGTCGGCCGTACTGCTGATGGGGAGCAGCGGGGTGTGAGCGGGGATGGCTGATGCCCCCGTCGATGCCGAGCGCTCCAGACAACCGCGCTCAGGGAACGCGCTCACACGTGGGCTCGGGCAGTCCCTGTTGCGGTTGGGTGGATGGCGGATCGATGGAACTGTCCCCGACGAGCCGAAACTCCTGCTCCTCGGCGCACCGCACACGTCGTACTTCGACTTCGTCCTGACGAAGCTGACCGCGTGGGCCGTCGGCGTGCGGCTGTCGTGGGTGGGCAAGAAGTCGCTCTTCCCACGGCCGATTGCCCCGCTCGTGCGGTGGTACGGAGGTATCCCCGTGAACCGTGAGACGTCCGAAGGGTTCGTCGCCGAGATCGTCGCGGAGTTCCGACAACGTGACCGCTTCTACCTGGCGATGATGCCGGAGGGCGGGATCCGCACGTCGCGGTGGCGCTCGGGCTTCTACCACATCGCGCAGGGAGCCGAGGTTCCGATGCTGCTCGATCGCATTCGACTGGGGGCGACGCACGATGCGGATCGGCCCTATGCTCACCGTCACGCCCGACGCCACCGTCGACGACGAGGTCGAGCGGATCAAGGCGCACTTCGACGGGGTGCGAGGTCGGGCCGGCCATGACCGCCGACGTCCGAAGAAAGAGCAGGCGCAGTGGGCTCTAGGATCGGCACCCAGCGAACGTTCCAGACCGTGGTGGCGCACGAGGACGAACTGCGCGAGGTTCTGACGACCTCTGCCCTGTTCGGGGACGTGGCATGGGAGGAAGCTGTCCTGAGCGACATCATCAGCGAGCTCGAGACCGTCGTCGTCGAAGGGCGGTGAGGTTGTCGTCCGGCGCGGGGATCCGAGCGACGACCTGCTGCTCGTGGTGAGCGGTCGGCTCAGGGTCGTGCTCGAGGCCCCGGACACCGGCGCGGAAAGGGTACTGGCCGAGCTCGGTCGTGGTGAGACCGTAGGCGAAGCCGGCCTCATCACGGGCGACCGCCGGTCAGCCACCGTCTACGCCATTCGCGATGCGATTCTCGCCCGGCTGACGCGAGAGAGTTTCGAGGCCCTCTGCCGTCGACAGCCGAAGGTCATGATGGAGCGGTTCGCGGGCGGCACTTTGCGTCGCATGCTCCGGGAGGCTCGCGGGGAGCAACTGGCGCCGCCCGGATTTCGGGGTTCGATCGCGCTCGTCTCCGCCGACCCGGGAGCGCGACTCGCGGGGTTCACCGAAGACCTCACCCGGCATCTGGGGGCCTTGGGTCCGACCGTCGTGCTCACGTCCTCACTTGGTGATGCGATGCTCGGGAGAGCGGGCGCCACCACGCAGGCGTTGACGGCCGAGGATGACGCGAACCTCGTGCGCTGGATCGGCGGGCACGAGCGTGCGAATCGGTTCGTCGTCTATTGTCCCGATCCCGGCGCGACGCGCTGGAATGCCCTCTCGATCCGACAGGCGGATCACGTCGTCCTCGTTTCCCGCAGTTCCTTCCCGCGCCAGGACACTCCGGAGCTGTCGAGCAGCGGCGGCGCGGACTCCCCGACGCACGTCCGTCGTCCTGCTCCACGAGGGCGGTGTGGTGCGGCCCGGAGCCGCGGCAGCGTGGAACGCTGGCGAAGGCTCGAACGTGTACCACGTGCGCCGAGGGGTTGACGGGGACGCGTCGCGTCTGGCGCGACTCCTCGCCGGCGAAGGCGTCGGGCTCGTGATCGGAGGCGGTGGAGCGCGCGCGTTCGCCGCCGCGGGTGTCGCGCGCGCCCTGGCCGAGGCGGGGAGCCCCATCGACACCGTCTGCGGAGTCAGCGCGGGCGGGATGGTGGCCGGCCTGTTCGCCATGGGCCTTTCCTACGAGGAGGTCGTCTCTCGCTGCTCCCGGGCCGCTCGCCGGATCGACTACACCGTGCCTGTCTACGCGCTGACGACGGGCAAGAACTGGTCGGCGACCCTCGAGGAGCTCTTTGGCGAGACGCAGATCGAAGACCTCCTGCTCCCGTTCTTCTGCACTTCCGTCAACCTGACCGAGGCAGAGCTCGTCGTGCACGATCGGGGGTCGCTCCTGCATGCCGTCCGGGCGAGCACTGCGATTCCCGGGATCCTGCCGCCCGTCTGGCACGACGGCGACCTCCTCGTGGACGGCGGCCTGCTGAACAACCTTCCCGATCGACCTCGCCCGAGCCCAGGTAGGGGTCGGGCGGGTTCTGGCCGTCAGCGTCTCGCCTGAACGGCAGCGGACGTCTCAGGAGCCGTTCGGCTATTACCTTTCCGGCTGGCGGGCACTTGGGCGCGCGGCTCGCCCGGAAGGCGAGCGGGATGCCGTCTGCGATGGACATCCTCATGCAGTCGATGCTGGTGGCCGACGCGCGAACGAAGAGAAGCACGATGCAGATGGCCGACTGGATCTTTCAGCCACCCGCGAGCGGATATTCGCTCATGGATTGGCAGCATTTCGCGCAGATCGCCGCGTCCGGGTACGAGTATGCGTCCAAGGTCCTGCTCGCGGACGATGCGCGTGAGGCGATCCTAGGAGGACGGGCGTGACGTTGCGGTGTCGATCCTGGCGACCGGGGTTAGAGTCGGGTCTCCGAGGGCACTACTGTTCCAGCGGGACAACGGGAATCCGACGCCGCGACGGTCACGAACTCTAAGGCGAGAAGACGATGCGGGCGACGATCAAAGAGAAGCGGGAGGTCGCGAAGGGGACGCTGTTCGTGACCTTCGACCTTCAGGGCGAGGAGGTCGACTTCACGCCGGGGCAGTACTTCTTCGTCACGTTGCCCGACGTCGGCCACCAGGATGAGAAGGGCCTTCGCCGACATATCAGCGTCGTGACGTCTCCGAACGAGAAGGGCGTGCTCGGCCTCGCCACGAGAATGCGTGACACCGCCTTCAAGCAAACGCTGGCCGAACTGGAGGTGGGCTCCGAGGTCGACGTCGAGCCGCCCAAGGGGAAGTTCATGCTGCCCGAAGACACTTTGCGCCCGCTCGTCTTCGTCGCCGGCGGCATCGGGATCACCGTGTTTCGGAGCATGCTTCGCTATATCGCCGAGGAGCACCTGCCGGATCGCGTGACGTTGATCTATTCGAACCGCGACCGCGAGTCGACGGCGTTCCTCGAGGAACTACTCGATCTCGAACGGGAGCTGGAGGGCTTCCGGCTCGTCTTGACGATGACCGAAGACTCTGGTTGGGAGGGCGAATCGCGGAGGATCGACGCCCAGTTCTTCGACGAGTACCTCGAAGGCGATCTGAACCGGTACACGTTCCTCGTTGCCGGCCCTCCGGCGATGACCGAAGCGATGGGAAAGGCACTGGGCGAAGCGGGAGTGAAGGAGGAGAACGTCATTGCCTCCGGCTACACCGGCTACTGAGCGACGGCGGTGACCTGCCCTGCGACGGCGCCGGGCTCTCGGACGAGGCTGTTCCGCGACCGGATTCGACGCCGGCAGACCCACTGAAGCGTGCCGTTGCGCGGCCCACCCAGCGGCGCCTGGTGGCCAACACCGTTCTGCCGGGCGTGGATCTCTAGGTCGAGGCAGGGACATCCGGAGCGATCCGAATCAGGCGCTTGCCGAGATTCTCGCCGCGGTACAGCCCCGCGATCGAACCCGGTGCCTGCTCGAGGCCATCGAGGATGTCCTCTCGATAGCGGATCTGTCCGTTGCGCACCCAGCTCTCGAGGTCCCGCAGTGCCTCGGCATGGCGCTGGACATGGTCAAAGATCAGAAAGCCCTGCATTCGCGCGCGTTTGACGAGAAGATGACGCTCGACCCGCGGTCCCTGGGGTGGCGGGTCCCAGCTCGCGATGGACGCCGTGCCGCAGATGACCACCCGTGCTCCGACATTGAGACGTCGCATGATGGAATCGCTGATCGAGCCGGCCGTGTTGTCGAAGTAGACGTCAACGCCTTCTGGGCAGGCGACATCGAGTGCTGCCTCGAGATCGTCAGCCCTGTAATCCACCGCAGCGTCGTAGCGGAAGTCCTCGCGACACATACGCACCTTGTCGGGCCCGCCGGCAATGCCGACGGTCCGGCAGCCCTTGATCTTGGCGATCTGACCGACGCATGACCCGACCGCTCCCGCCGCCGTGGACACGACCACGGTCTCACCCGCCCTGGGCTGACCAATGTCCAGCAGGGCGAAATAGGCTGTCAGACCATTGAGGCCGAGGACGCCAAGCGAGGTCGAGATGGGCAAGCCTGAGCTGCCGACCTTGCGCTCGATCGCCTCGGCGTCCACCACAGCGAAGTCCTGCCAGCCGAACATGCCAAGCACGTAGTCGCCTGCGTGGAAATCGGCACTTCGCGACTCTTCGACCCGCCCGACTGCACCCGAGCGCATGACCGCACCAAGCGCTACAGGCTCGGAGTAGTTGGCGACCGCGCTGACCCAACCGCGCATCGCGGGATCCACCGACAGGTAGATGTTGCGCACCAGAACCTGGCCATCCGACGGGTCCGGCACAGGCGCATCGACGATCTCGAAGTGCTCGGCCTGGGGAATGCCGGACGGCCTGGACTTCAGTCTGACCTGCCGGTTCACTCGTTGATGCATAGCTAGTACTCCCGGTGCAGGCGGTGCACTCGTGTACGAAGCCATGCGCGAAGCTCTCCGTGCACGACCTTGCTCGCGCGCGGAGACGAGGAGCAGACGAACGGGACGCCCATCTCTTTCATTTCGGATCGACCCGTCCTGTTCGCCCCGATCTCCATCGCGGTGGACGCAGTAGGTTGGTTGACGAGGCCGCCGAGTTCGGACATGATGCCGCGGCTGGACCCAAGGCAGGCACAACAACGGGGGAGCGACATGAAGCCACTACTTCTGCTCGGCTCGGGCATCTTGCTCGCGCTGGGTTTCACTGGTTCGTCCGCAGTCGCGGCCAAGCCGGGCGCGGGGACGTGCTCGGGCGGTACACCAGGTGCTCCGCAGGTGGTTCCGGCGGGCACCTACAACGGGTTTACGGTCACCGGCAACTGCGTCTTCGGACCGGGGACGATGACGATCAACGGCCACCTGACCGTCGCGGACGGTGGGATTCTGAACGACCACGCGAGCGGTCAGGCGACGGTGCACATCACTGGGAACGTCAAGGTCGGCAAGGCCGGCGTCCTGGGCCTCGGGAACTACAACCCGGCGCCGCCGCATACGAGTGCGGTCGTCGACGGCAACGTCGTCGCGAACGATCCGGCGACGCTGTATCTCGGCGGCATGACCATCCACGGGAATCTCGTCTCGAACGGTGGAAGCGGTCCGGGTCGCAACTTCCCGATCAAGGACAACACGATCGGCGGAAACCTGATCCTTCAGGGCTGGAGTGGTCTGTGGATTGGCGCGATTCGCAACCAAGTCGGCGGGAACGTCATCTTCTCCAGGAACAGCGCGTTGGACACGTCTGTTGTCCCGGGGAGTGACTCGAGTGAAGTGCAGACGAATGTCATCGAGGGAAACCTGATCTGCCTCGGCAACACGCCCACCGCTCAGGTCAACCAGTTCGACGGAGGTCAACCGAACGTGGTCGGTGGCAACTCGGTCGGCGAGTGCCCCCCACGCATAGTCGACAATCCGACTGAGTGACCGCCCGAGCTCTCGGGCCGAGGCGCAACGGACATGGGAGGCCCGCCACCCGGCGGGCCTCCCGGTTCCACGCATTGACATGCCGGGCTCATCTTCAAGACGACGAGCTTGCCGCCCTCGGTGGGGGGCACTTCGGCGTTCGGTTACACCGCGCTCCATGTTCCTCGGGCGCGCGTGAGTGCGCGCTCGCCGGGCCCGACTTCCGTCCAGGTGACGGCGCCGGCGACGAGCGTGTGTGTGCCCGCAGGGGTGCTCCAGGCGATGTCTGCCCGGATCCATCCGACGGCGCCGGCGAGCAGTGGGGGATCTTCGACATCAGGCACCCGGTCGATCCCGCGCCAGTGGATGAGGGGTGGCACCCCGCGCGCGAAGTGCTCGGCGGTCCCTTCCTGACCTTCGGCGAGCAGTGAGACCGCGAATGCGCCTGCCTCGAGCAGCAGCTCGTGTATCGCCGCCTGGCGTGCGACCGCAAACCCCACCAGTGGGGGCTCGATCGAGAGCGAGATCAGCGAGCTGACAGTGAGGCCGACCTGCTGCCCCTGGGCATCGACGGTAACCACCGCGACGCCGTGTGGAAACCGGTGCATGACGGCACGGAGATCTGGGTCGGTCACACCGGTCACTTTAGGTGGGGCCGCGACGCGCCCCTGCTGAGCAGGCGCAGCGGTACGCTGGCTGGGACCGTGCGAGAGGAGGGAACGACCGATGCAGACGCTGGTGGGGATGCACTGCGTCGCCTGCCGTAAGGACGCTCCCCAGGTGACGGATGCTGAGATCGCCGAGTTCCGCGGACAAGTCCCTGGTTGGGAGATCGTGGAGATCGATGGAATCAGACGCCTGAGACGCGCCTTTGGCGTCGACGATTTCGCGCAGGCCTTGGCGTTCACGAACAAGATCGGCGAGCTCGCGGAGGCAGAGGCGCATCATCCTGCGGTGCTGACCGAGTGGGGAAGAACAACGGTCACGTGGTGGACGCACAAGATCAAGGGCCTGCATCGCAACGATTTCGTCATGGCGGCAAAGACGGACCAGCTGTTCAGCGACACCGCTGCTTGAGGAACCGTCACAGTGTGCTCCCGCTCCTTCAGGACGGGCCGGCGCCGAGCCGAAGTACATCCAGGTGCAGAGGGCCACTCGTCGATCCGCACGACCTACGACGAGTACGGGCACCTCTTCCCGAACGCGAAATCGGGGCGTCTTGGCCGCTTCGACGCCTCCCGCCGAAAACTGCCCCACATTGCCCCGGACCGCCGTCGGCCAGCGTGACAACACTCGTCCATCCGACCCCTCTTCTGCCACAGTCTGTTCGCGAGGCAGCCCCGCGCCGAGCGCCGCTGAGACGGGAGAGGGGCTCCAGGTGTTCTCCTGGCGTGCTGGCGGCGGGAGTTTTCGGGGTCGAGGACGTTGGCAGACTGTCGATGACGTGCTCGGTGGAATTCTCTCTGTCATCGCCGTGGGCTTCATGATCGGGGCCCTGGCGCGGCTGGCCGTGCCCGGGCCCGACCCGATGCCGTTCTGGTTCACGGTGCTGATCGGAATGGCCGGCTCGATCATCGGCGGCGCGATCGCGGGCGCGATCTACGGTGCGAGCCATACGTTCGACAACTCCAACCACGCCTTCGTGACGCTACTGCTCGCAGTGGGAGCGGCGATCGTGATCCTGGCGGCCTACCGACGGTGGGTGCAGCGGCGGCCTCTGTCGGGCCCGGATGCCCACCGCTTTCCCTCTCGCGGGCTCGGGATAGAACGGATGCGCGTACGGCTGCGCCAGCTCGGGGTCGATCCCGACCGGTCGTCCGCGAGCGGGCGACCCGAGGGCGTCGCACCCAAGCGGCCCGACCCCGTCACGCCCGAACAGGCGGCGGATGAACTCGCCAAGCTCCGCGAAGACCGCGACAGCGGCACCATCAGCGACGAGGAATACGAGCAGGCGCGCGAGCGGCTGCGCCGCTACTGAGCGCAGCCCCGCGGGTTCTACCGGAGTGCTGTCAGCGTGAATTCGGGCTGGCCCCTACAGCGAGGATTCTCAGTAGTTCGGGGCGGTCCTGCAGCCAGACATCACGTGTGACATAAAACACGAACACTACGAGGGAGGCGCCGCGATGTCCTACAACGAGCTCGAGCACTCGGACGGCGAGGAAAGCGACGAGTCGGTAGCCGAGCTCGTCGAGCAGCTCGGGCGCGATGCGAGTCGACTGGCGTTGCGCGAAGCCGCGCTCGGTGCGTCGCGGCGGGTCCCGGAGCCTCGCCGGGTGGCTCTTGGTGCTGCGGCGGTCGTCGTCCTCGTGCTGGCCTTCGCTGCCGCGTTCGCGCTGGCGAACTGGGCCGCCGTCAGCGGCCTCTCCTCCATCCTTCCGACCTGGCTCGCGGCGCTCGTCCTGGCGGTGTGCTGGCTGGCGGTCGGTACCGCGCTCCTCGTCGCGCTCATCCGCAGAATGGAAGATGCCCCGAGCGTCGTGTGGTGGCGGATGGTCGGCACCGACCGTACCGAAGCGCTGCGTAGGCTGGAGGAGTCGCGCGACGAGGCCGAGCACGCCCTACGCGACACTTTTGATCGCCTTTCCAGTGCTGTGGTCCATGCTGCTGCGGACCAGGTCGCGGACGTAGTCGACTCGCTCGGCGACGCGGCCGCTGAGGTTGGCGACGAGATCCTCGATGCCTCCGAAGACTTCGTCGAAGCGATCGAGGAGGAGTTGCCTGCCGGGGGTGCGGTCGGTCAGGTGATCGACGTCGTCCTCTTCCCGGGGCGTCTTTGCCTCAGGATTGCGACCACGGTCTTGAGGGGGGACTCGAAGGCGACATCGAGCTAGCGGGGCCTGCCTTGGTGGTGGATCGCGGGGATCCCTTTGATCGGCCCGACGAACCAGCCCATGGCGTAGGACGTGCCGGTCTTGGGCGTTGCGACTGTGGGTCTATGGAGCTCGTCCACTCCCGCGACGGAGAGCACCGAGGTGTCGCGGTAGCGGCCGCCGTTCAGCTGCGCGAGCAGGTAGTGCGCCATGTCTGCGGCGCTGGAGATCAGGTACCCGGCCGGAAGAAGCCCGCGATTGTAGGCGACCTCGGCTGCCCTCGGCCTGCCGAACCAGAAGTTGTAGCCGGTCGCGAGGCCGTGCTGCTCGGCCGTCGCTTCGGACGTGAACGAGTCGCGCATCTGGAGCCGGTCGAGGATTTCCGTCTGGACGTAGCTTTCGTAGGAGCGTCCGGAGACGGCTTGCACGATCAGCCCCAGCACCGAGTAGTTGACCGTGCTGTACTGGTGCTGGTGCCGATTGGCGCCGTCAGCGCGACGGTGCTCAGTTTGCGAACCGCTTTTTCGAGCGCGGCGTCGCTCGTGTCGCCGTTGCCCTGGTAGGACCGCCCGGTCTTGGTCGAGAGGCCGCTCGTCTGATTCAGCAGGTGGCGGACGGTGATTGCGCGGGAAGCGTCCTCGTCGGCGACGCGGAACCAGGGCAGGCAGCGCTGGACCGGCGCGTCGAGCTCGACCTTGCCATCCTCGACGAGCTGGATCCGAGGACGAGTGCGGTAAGGATCGTCCAGCCGGCGACGTTTCGTTGGCGTGGATTCAACGACATGACTGCTCCTTTTCAGTTCTGCGGTTGGAGATCGAGGGACTCGCGGTCCGCAGGTGCGGCGGCGGACTCGCGGGATGGCAGGAAGCGGAGCACGACCATCGCCGCCGCGGCTGCGAGCGCCGCGGCGACGAGCAGGCCGAGTCCCATTGCCTGGGTGAAGGCTTCACCGGCCGTGGCGAGCAACGTCGGAGCCGGCGTCGCCGGGCAGGTGCGCGGCGATCACGCTCGCTGCGCCGACCGAGTCTTCAGCCGCGGCCTGCGCCCGGGCCGGCTGCCCGACGAGCGAGCCGTCCATGTCGTTCGAGTAGAGGGAGTTGACGAGCGAGCCGATGACGGCGACGCCGAGGGCTCCCGAGACCATGCGGGCGACGGTGTTGGTGGCGGAGGCGATGCCGGACTTGGCTGCGGGCACCGCGCCCACGACCGCGCTCGTGGCCGGGGCCATGACCCAGCCCATCGCCAGGGCGAGGCCGAAGAACCAGAGGGCGAGCGTGACTGCGCCCGTCTGCGGCTCCCAGAGGGTCGGTCAGTGCCAGCATGACCGCAAGGCCGGTCAGGCCGACGGCGACGACCCTGGAGACGCCGAGCCGCTCGGCGGCCTTGCTCGACGAGCCGGCGCCCATCATCAGCCCGAGCGCGATCGGGCTCATGATCGCGCCCGCCTCGATCGCGCTGTAGCCGTGGACGAACTGCAGGTACTGGGTCAGCGCGAAGATCCCACCGAGCAGGCCGAAGAAGGCGACGCTGACTGCCGCCGTGCCGACGCTGAAGCCGGCGCTGCGGAAGAAGCCGAGGTCGAGCATCGGCTCGTCGATGCGACGCTCCCACCACAGGAAGGCGCCGAGCAGGACCACCGACGCTGCGAGCGAGCCCGACGATGAGACCGGAGGTCCAGCCCCGGCCGGGGGCTTCGATGATCGCGTAGACGAGGAGGCTGAAGCCGGCCGTGGACAGCGCGGCCCCGGGCAGGTCGAATCGAGCCGGGCCGAGGATCGCGGCTCTCGGGCACGTAGCGGATGCCGAGCAGCAGCGCGGCGACGGCGAACGGCACGTTGACCATGAAGACGGACGACCAGTCGAAGTACTCGAGCAGGAGCCCGCCGGTCAGCGGGCCGAGCCCGATCCCGATCGCCGCCAGCGCGGCCCAGATGGCGATCGCCTTGCCGCGCTCCTTGCCCGTGAACACGTTGGCGATGATCGAGAGCGTGGCGGGCATGATCAGCGCCGCCCCCACCCCCATCGCCGCCCGCACGGCGATCACCTGATCGGCCGAGTCTGCGACGAGGGCGCCGAGGCTGGCGAGCCCGAAGATCGAGATGCCGGCCTGGAGCGCGCGCTTGCGCCCGAAGCGGTCGCCGAGCACGCCGAACACGAGCAGCAAGCCGGCGAAGACGAGCAAGTAGGAGTCGACCATCCACTGCAGCTTCGAGGGGGAGGCGTCGAACTCGTGCTGCAACGTCGGCAGGGCGACGTTGAGGATCGTGTTGTCGAGCCCGATGATCACGAGGCTCAGCGACAGCACGCCGAGTGTCTTCCAGCGGCGGGCGTACTGGACGGGGTCGGTCGTCATCAGACCGCGCTCCTTTCGGGTGCGAGACGAGGGCTGCGGCGCGAGCCGGCGTCGCCGAAGGAGGCGCCCAGCGTCGCCGCGTAGGCGAACGGGTGGTGGAAGGCGGCGAGCGCGTCCGCGCCCGGCACGTGGAACTCGAACTGCTCGTCGAGGTGGCCATCGACGACCGCGACCTTCACGCGGCCGCTGGCCCTGCTCCAGAGAAGCGAGACGGCGAGGCCGTCGTTCTCGCGGACCGCGAGCTCGCTCCAGGTGTGACGCTGACAAGATGCGCTCATGGCTCCTCCGTCCGGGTTGGGACTGCCTGCGCCGGTCACGGGATCTGCACCTCGCTGACCGGGACAGCCGTCGTGCGCTCGGCGACGTAGAAGGGCAGCAGCGCGAGCGCGGTCTCCTCGCTTGCGGACTCCACCGTCCACCAGATCGAGTGGCCGCCGGAACCGCAGGAGGCCAGCGCCGCGCGTGCGGCGAAGCGGGCTCTCGAAGCCGCGGAAGGCGGCGAAGACGACGCCGCACTCGTTCGGCTCGTGGTGGTGGTGGAGCAGGTAGCGGGACATGGGTCGACCCTGCCGCGGCGGCGCCGTCCCGACATCGGGCGGCCACCCTGAATCGGCCACCCTGATTTCTCGATCTACGGGCCCTGATCTAGGGTGGAGCCAGAAAGCGACAGATGGCACTTGCCACCCATCTCGTCGGCCGTGCGTCCGAGCTCGGCTCGGTCGACCGTCTCCTCGCCCGGATCGGCAGGGGAGACTCCGCGGCGCTCGAGCTGGTCGGCGAGCCGGGAATCGGCAAGACGCGCCTCCTCGCCGAGCTCGCCGCCCGTGCAGACGCACGCGCGTACCTCGTCCTCTCCGGCCGGGCCGGTGAGCTCGAGCTCGACCTGCCGTTCTGGGTCTTCGTCGACGCGCTCGACGAGTACGTCCACGGCCTCGACCCACACCGCCTCGAAAGCCTCGACGACGATGTCCGGGCGGAACTCGCGACCGTCTTCCCGTCACTGACCGGCCTCGCGAGCGGGCGCAGGACGGCGATCCAGCACGAGCGCTACCGCAGCCACCGCGCCGTCTGCGTGCTGCTCGAGACGCTCGCGCAGACCCAGCCGGTGGTGCTCGTGCTCGACGACGTCCACTGGGCCGATCCGGCGTCGGTCGAGCTGCTCGGCGCGCTCCTCCACCGACCGCCGGCCGCGCAGGTACTCGTCGCGCTCGCCGCGCGACCGCGGCAGATGGGCGAGCGGCTCAGCGCCGCGGTCGAGCGGGCGCACCGCGCCGGCACGATCGCGCGCATCGAGCTCGGTGCGCTCAGCCCCGAGGAGGC
Source organism: uncultured Thermoleophilia bacterium (assembly GCA_963736945.1). Taxonomy (GTDB): domain Bacteria; phylum Actinomycetota; class Thermoleophilia; order Gaiellales; family Gaiellaceae; genus Gaiella. The sequence goes on along the minus strand of CAVTQW010000019.1, from coordinate 180,131 downwards.
CCGGCGAGCTGATCGGCGACGGGGCGGACGCGACCGAGCCTCTACGAGGACAGCGGCGGCAATCCCTTCTACCTCGAGCAGCTCGCGCGGTCGGCCGACCGTCCCGACACGCCGACGCCGGCCGACGAGCCTTCGCTCGCAGGCGTCGACGTCCCGGCCGCGGTCGCCGCCGCGCTCGCCGAGGAGCTCGCTCTGCTCTCCGAGCAGGCACGCCTCATCCTCGAGGGCGCCGCCGTCGCGGGAGAGCCCTTCGATCCCGAGCTGGCCGCCGCGGCCGCCGGAGCCGCCGAGGCGGCGGCGATCGACGCGATCGACGAGCTGCTGCGCCTGGATCTCATCCGCCAGACGGACGTTCCCCGGCGCTTCCGTTTCCGGCACCCGCTCGTCCGCCGCGCGGTGTACGAGTCGATGCCCGGCGGCTGGCGGCTCGGCGCGCACGAGCGCTGCGCCGACGCTCTCGCCCTCCGAGGCTCGCTGGCCACGGCGATCGCCCACCACGTCGAACGCTCCGCACGTCAGGGCGACGAGGCTGCGATCGCGCTACTGCGAGAGGCTGGAGAGGCGGCGGCCCCGCGTGCACCGGCGAGCGCCGCACGCTGGTTCGCCGCGGCCCTCCGTCTCCTCCCGGCGGCTGCGCCCGGCGACCGGCGCGTCGAGCTGCTGCTGGCCCGTTCCGAAGCGCTCGCCGCCACCGGCCAACTCAGCGAGAGCCATGCAGCGCTCGCTCGAGAGCATCGAGCATCGTCCCCCAGGAAGCGGAGTCGTTGCGCGTCCGCCTCACCGCTGCGTGCGCGCGCGTCGAGCACCTCCTCGGCCGGTACAAGGAGGCGCACGCCCACCTCGAGACCGCGCTCGCCGAGCTCCGAGACCCCGACTCCGCGCAAGGCGTCGAGCTCATGATCGAGCTCGCCGGCGACAGCCTCTACCGCGGCGACTACGACGCGATGCGCGCCTGGGCGGGCCGGGCGGTCGATGCGGCCGAGCTGCTCGGCGACCAGGCGCTGATCGCGGCGGCGCTCGCCGTACGTGCCCTCGCGAGTGCGGTGGGCGGTCGCGCGGCAGAGGGACAGGCATATTGCGCCGAAGCCGCCACGCTCATCGACGGTCTCGCGGACGACGAGCTCGGCGAGTCGGCTCGACGCCCTTGCGCATCTCGCCACGGCCGAGTTCTACCTCGACCGCTTCACGGCGGCAGGGCCCCACGCCGAGCGCGCGCTGCGAATCGGTCGCGCGACCGGGAAGGGCGATCTCTTCCCGCTCGTCGTCCCCATGCTCGGAGGCAGCCTCTGGGTTCGAGGCAGGATGGCGGAGGCAGGCGAGGTGCTCGACGGCGCGATCGCAGCCGCGCGGCTGGTGGACAACCCCCAAGGCCTCGCCTGGAACCTCTTCAACCGCTCCTACGCAGCGTTCGCCGCCGGCGACATCGACCTGGCGCTCGCGACCGCAAAGGAGGCGTTCGACCTCGCGCAGGAGCTCGACCACGGTCCCGTCCGCGCGCACGCGGCAGTCGCGCTGGCCTACGCACGGCTCGAGACAGGTCATCCAGAGCGGTGCGCCGAGCTGCTCGTCGAGTTCGGCGGCGGGAACGAGCTGCGGTTGATCGGAGGAGGTTGGCGGGCGCGGTACCTCGAGCTTCTCACCCGCTCCTTCCTTGCGGCGGGTCGGCGCGACGAAGCCGAGCACGCCGCGGCCGCCGCGCAGGCGTGCGCCGAAGCCGTGGGCCTCCCGATGGCGGGCGCGATGGCAGCCCTCGCCGCCGCAGCGCTCGATCTCGACGGCGGCGAGCCGTCGGCCGCCGCCGAGCGGGCGCTGAGCGCTGCAGCGGCACTCGAGGAAGTCGGGAACGTCTTCGACGCCGCGACGTCGCGGCTGCTCGCCGGACGAGCGCTCGCCGAGGCGGGCAAGCGCGACCAGGCGGCGGCCGAGCTGGAGCTCGCAGCCGCGGCGTTCGAATCCTTCGGCTCGCACCGCTACCGACTGCAGGCCGAACGGGAGCTCCGGAAGCTCGGACGCTCGATCCACCGGCGCACGCGCCCGGGCAAGGGAGACGGGTCCGGCGTCGACTCGCTCACCGAGCGCGAACTCCAGATCGCACGACTCGTCGTCGACCGCAAGACCAACCCTCAGATCGCGGCCGAGCTCTTCCTCAGCTCGAAGACGGTCGAAACCCACCTGCGCAACACCTTCCGCAAGCTCGGCGTCACATCGCGCGTAGAAGTAGCCCGTGCCGTCGAGCGCGCCGACCGCACGCCGTAGGCCTGGACTCATGGTAATCACGCCTGCGTCGAGACAGCAGTCGGTGGATGTGTGATGGCGAACCTCAGCGGAGTCAACGACATGGCCCTCTACGAGGCGACCCGCGCCACGGCGCGGCAGTGATGGCAGGGCCTGTCTCCCCGCGAGCGCCATCGCGCTTCTGTGGGCGCTCGCCTACCTGTACGTCCTCGTCACCCACCTCATCTGAGGGCCTCTCCTGGTGAGGAACTATCACTCCGGCTGCCTGATCGCCGGACTCGCGCTCGGGCGCGCGGTCTGGCTCCACAGTGGCTACAAGGCGGAGGCGGAGTCTTCTCCCTAAGGGTTACGTACCACCGCCAGGCCGACCGGCAAGACCCGCTCGCAGTCGTGCTCGCCTTCGCAGGCGTCAGGGCAGGTGTCGCTCTTGGTCCGCGTCGACCCAGCAGATGATGCCCATCGGCGGCTCACTCGTTCTGGCGACACAACGCCTAGGTCAGCGGGCCCGCCAGCCGGCCGAAGACTTGAAACGCCACTAGCCGTCGAGGACCAGCGGGCGTATTTCAAGTCGGGAACACGCAGTCCGGGTTGTAGCCTAGGTCCCCTTCGCGACCGCTACTCGGTCGAGGTCAAGGGGCGACAGTGACCTCGAGGCCCAAGGGCAACTCGTCGACCACGAGCACAAGATCGAGCGCGACGGCGACAAGGTCGCCGACGTGTCGAAGCGCTGGTTCCGCGTCCGCGACACCTATGGCATCGAGATAGCGCGGCGGGCAGAACGTAGCCCCCTGATCGTCGCCGTCGCGGTCTGTATCGATCAGATGGCCGCGTCGGGTAGCCGCCACACCCAACGGCATGCTCTCGTCGTCTCAGACCGACGGTGGCGGAGACGAGCGGCGCAAGACGGCTCGCACCGACGATGGCCACCACCGTCGTCCGTTCTGCGCGGTCGGCACCTGGTCGTGTCGAGGTCGCGGGCGATCTGGCCGAGCGTCTTCCCCGCGTCGTGCTCTGCCTGGATGCGCTCGACGATAGTGGGTGGCACCGCGGGAGGTCGACCGACCGGCGCCGCCCGCGGTCGCGGTCGGGCGGGTCGCCGTCGCTCGTCGATGTATCGCTCGAGCGCGTCGACGGGGATCAGCCGCTGTCCCCATTCCGTCTCGACCGTCTCCACTGCGGGCACGATGCTGCGGCGCACCGTCGATGGGCTGACTCCGAGCGCCTCTGCGGCCTGCGCGATCGAATACGCGAGCCGCTCCACCCTGTCGGCCTGGCGCACCGACCGTGCGGGCGTGGCGTGGCGGTGGGCTTTCTCGACCTTCCGCTCATGCCGACGACGGGACATGTCTACCACCGATACACCAATGGCGCACCCTAGGGTGCATCTGTGTCTCACTTCCTATCGAGGGTAGTAGGTGGTGGGGCGGACGGTTGCTGTTCGCTCAGGCTGCCTCGTCGAGTGCCTCCTCGGTGTCGTCGCGGGGGTGGCTCGTCTGCTGCTCTGCGAGGTGTCTGCGGACGCTGGCGGGCGCGACGCGGCGGGCGAGCTTGCCGAGGAGCACAAGACGGTCCTCGACGAAGGCAACGGTGTCCCGGTCGACGCCGACGGCGACCCGCTGCAGTTGGCCATGCTCGGCATCAACCCGATCACGGCGTACTGCCTCTTGCACGGCTACGTGAAGCTCGCGCCCGGTGCGTGGGTCGCGCAGACCGGTGCGAGCTCGGCGACAGTCGGCTATGTCGTCGCTTTGGCCAAGCACGCCGGCCTGCGGACGCCCAACGTGGTGCGACGCGCAGACTCTGTCAGGCCCCTGCTGGACGCGGGCGCCGATGTCGTGCTGGTCGAGGGCGGCGATCTCACCGATCAGGCCGCCGAAGCGATCGGCGACGCGCCGCTCGAGCTGATCATCGACGCGGTCGCCGGCGAGCCCGTGGCGAAGCTCGCTTCCCTCTTGAGGGCCGGCGGCCCAATCGTCAGCTATACCGCGCGAAACCGACAGCCTCTGAGCATCCCGATCGTCGATCTCATCTTCAGGGGGCTGAGTGTTCACGGCTATTGGCTGAACCGTTGGCCTGGAGCGCTCGATTTCGCTGGGTTCCTCGGGTTGCGGAATCTCAGAGGACGGGGCGGTAGGTCGAATGCCGCCTTATGCAGGCGGGGTTGCGATCGACGTTGTCAGACGACGTTGCGGATGGCGAGCCATGGAGGGTCGCTGTCGAAGTCGTAGTAGCGCGTGCACTCGAGAACAAGGCTGGCATCGCCCATGAACCGCCCTGGCACCACGCCGGTGTGGAGCCGAACGCAGTGGTAGTGCCGCGGGGTGAGCTCGACAGCACGCTGATGCAGAGGATGAGCGTGCACGTACGTCGGAGAGTCAGGTGCGGCGCACAGGATCAGGTTGCCGTATCCACCTTCGGCCAGCGCGAGGTCGTAGTAACAGAGGACACCCGGGATCGTCTCGAGCGTGTCGACGATGCCTGCTTCGAGATGGTGGATCGGCGACTGGTCGACGTCGGCTCGCGCTCGTCCGAAGAACCCGACTGCCGTAAGCTCGCGGGCGCCCAGGAGCGCCGCGCAGTCGGGCACACGGATCCAGTGGCGATGCCCGTCGAAATCCGGTTCGCAGAGAAGGAAGCCCGTGCCGTCCCTGGTCCAGCCGCGCGCAAGCTCGCGCAGCCGCTCCAACATCCATTGCATCACCGTCGCATCGCGACCCGTGCACACCGGTGCCGCGAAAGGCCGAGAAGCACAGTCCTCGTCCGCGACCAGCTCAACAGTTGCTCGCATCTCCGTGGCGATCGTACGCCCACTCCCCACTCCCCGCGAGATGCTTGATCGTCACGCTGACGATCGGGAGGGTAAGGGCGATCGCGGATCCGCCCGCGCGGGCGCGGGTAACAGCAACGTGCGGTCTGATGCGGAACGGGAGCGACGGGGCTCGAACCCGCGACCGCCGGCCGTCGCTGCGGTGGAGTCGTCGCCGGCCGCCGGCGGACGACGGAGACGAACCCGGCCCGAGCGATCGGGCCGGGTTCGTCGACGACCATTCCTGCGGTCTTCGTGGGCGGTCGCGATCTCGTCGGCGGCCTCAGCGCACGCCCGTGGGCCGGCCGGAGGAGTCGTGCGCCGGCAGGAGCGCGTTGCCGAGGACGAAGCGGGCGACGTCGTGGCCGAGCGTCAGGCCGGCGACGTGGTCGAAGCGGGAGTGCTGCCCGGCGTAGATCCGGCTCAGTCCGGCCTCCTCCTCCGCTGCGCCGAAGCTCGCGAACGAGCGGGTCACGCCCGGCAACGCGGGCGAGCTGACGGAGAAGGACTGGTCGTCGCCGTAGAAGCTCGCGAGCACGTCGGCTGCGGCGGCGCTGATCGTGCTGTGGGCGCCGGGGTAGGACGGGTCGGGCGCGGTGTTGCCGGCCAGCGGCAGCCAGGTCGGGTCGGCGGCCGTCGCCGGGTTGCCGTCGGTGTCGGCGAGCCGGATCGCGGTCACCGGCCGCCAGAGCCGGTAGGTGTACTTGGCGTCGTAGAAGGCGATCACCGAGTCGGCGAAGCTGAGGTTCAGCGCCGCGAACAGCCGCGCCGTCGTCGGCAGGTCGCTGTGCCGGGCGGCTGCGACCGTCTGGGCGATCTGGTTCCAGAAGTTCTGGATCGGCGGGTTCCAGAACGTGCCGATCTGCGTCTGCTCGGCCGTGCGGGTGGTGCTGGTCGCCGAGCCGAGGCTCTTGACCTCGTTGAGCGCGGCCGCGTAGGCGTCGCTCGTCAGCGCGGGCGGCGGTGCGGGGCGGAACTGGTCGCCGCGGTCGAGCACGAACGGGGTCACCTGCCCCCAGGTGGTGAACGCCGGCGCCGCGAAGTTCGGCGGCGTCGGCTGGTAGTCGCCCGGGTCGGTGCCGGGGACGAACGGGGGCGGGATGACGCTCGACCCGTCGTTGCCGCGGATCGCGAGCAGGTCGGCTGCGACCTGCTTGCCCAGGCGGACGCCCTTGTCCTTGGCGGGGCCGTCCGGCACCTGGGCGAGCTCGGCCGTGTAGTCGGCGTCGAGGACGCTCTGCTGCGCCGGGTAGAGCCCGAGCAGGACCGTGTGCGCGGCCGCGTCGGCGGCCGCGGTCTCCGACGCTGCGCGTGGCGCACGGACGAAGATCAGGTACGGCTCGTGGCCGCGGTCGATCGCATTGACCGCGTCGTAGATCGCGGCGTGGAGGATCGCGAAGTTGCGGGTCGGCTGGATCGTCGCCGGCTGCGCGCCCGGCGTGGTCACGATCGAGAGCAGAACCTGGTTCCAGTCGATCACCGGCTGCCCGGACGGGCCGGGGCCGTGCGGCGCCCGGCTCACGGAACCGCCGTTGTTCGTCCGGTCCGGTTCCGGCGTCGTGCCGGCGTAGGCGCTGGAGGCGAGCGCGGCGGCTGCGCCGAGGGCGCCGAGCGCGAGTCCGACGGTGAACAGCCGGAGAGAAAATCGTTTCATCACATTGCTCCTTCTTGCGTTGGTGGTTGCGGTCATGTGCGGGTCGTGGGGTCGTGAACGCGCGCGCAAGCCAGATACAGAGCACTGCTCCTTCGTGTTCTCGACTACCGACATCTCCGTGCGCTCCTTTCGCTTGGGTGACGAGAGCGAAGACCGCTCTCGCAGGTCGGACACCCGCGAAGCGGTCCGGAGAGATCGTCGAGCGCCAGGTCCTCTTCTCTCCCACTCGAGTCGCGCTAGCCGATTGGCTTCGCGGGGAGAGGCGACCTTGGCCTCGAACGGCGTCGTCGAGAACGCCGTACGACGACGCTAGCACGACCGACCCAGGCTGCGCCGCGCGGCTCGTGCGAAACCGATCGCCCGTCTACCGGCGTACGACGTTTCGATGACCGCCGACGGGACTACGGAAGCCGCCGCCGTCGTTACTCCTAGCCAGGGCCCTTTGTGTCGAGCGTCCCCACCGACCACGTGACCGCTGCTAGGCCACCTGCGCCAGCGGTCCTGCTGCCACGCCTCGGTCTACATGAGGCAGCCGTCGCCGAGAACGACGCCGAACTCGAGGTCGGGTTCCGCTTCGCCGCGGTGCAGGTCGGCTACTGGCTCGGCTGGGCCTCGATCGTCGTCGTGCTCGCCGGGCTCGCGCTTGACGGCGGTGCGCGGCACCGATGGCTGCTCGTGGGCGCAACGCTTGCGGCCGCGGCAGGCAACACCGTGGCGATGCTGATCCCCTGGCGCGAGTGGTTGGCGACCCGTCGCGGACGGCTGCTGCTCGACGTCTGGTGCGGCGGCTTGATCGCGTTCGTGGCGCTGCTCGTGACGAGCGCGCGGCTCGAACTTCACGCTGCTTCTCTTTCTCGTGGTGCCGTTCATCGCTGTCGTGCAGATCGGCTGGCGTCGCGGCTTCTGGCTCGCCGTAAGCGCCGGCACCTGCGCGGTCGTTGCGGCGCTGGTCCCGCTCTCGGCCGGCGCGACGGCGATGCGGCTCGACGCTGGTCGCGGCCGCGGTCGCGGTCGCGCTCGTGCTCGCGCGAGCGATCCGCGTGCGAGGCCGCCGCGCACCGGCGCGCCGCCGCGCGCGCCGAGCTCGAGCGGACGCTTGCGCAGGAGGCGAACCACCGGATCAAGAACGACCTGCAGACGGCGGCCGATCTGCTGCTGCTCGGCCGTCCCGACGGAGCAGACGGAGCAGGCATTCGACGAGACGGCGGCGCGGATCCGCTCGATCGCGACCGTTCACCGCCTGCTGACCGAGAGCGGAGACCGCGTCGACGGCGGGGCGCTCTTGCGCAGCATCACCGCGGGCGCGCCGGTGCCGGTCGAGGGTCGAGGCGGAGCCGGTCGCGTTCGACGCGGCGACGGCGCAGAAGCTCGGCATCGTCGCCAACGAGCTGGTCACGAACGCGTTTCGCCACGGCGCACCGCCGATTCGTCGTGCGGCTCGAGCGCGGCGCCGCAGACGCGGCTGCGCGTCGACGACGGCGGAGCCGGGACGCCGCGCGCGGGCAGGCTTCGGGCTCGAGCCTTGTCCGGCGGATGGTCGAGCAAGGACTCGACGGCCGCTTCGAGTTGCGCGCCGCCGCGACCGGCTGCGGCACGTGCGCCGAGGTCGTCTTCCCGACGAGGCCGCAGTGAGAGTCCTCGTCGCCGAGGACGATCCGGTGATCGCGCTCGGCCTGGCGAGCGCCTCCGCTCGCTCGGCCACGAGCCGATCGGCCCCGCCGCCGACGGCGAGGAGGCGATCGAGCTCGCACGGAACAGCCCGCCCGACCTGTACCTGTTCGACATCGAGATGCCGAACGTCGACGGCCTCGAAGCCGCCGCGCAGCTCGCCGGCGAGGGGCTGCGCCGCCCGGTCGTCGTCGTCACCGGGCGTCGACGATCCGGGCCTGATCGAGCGCTCGATCGCAAGCGGCGTCAGCGCCTATCTGACGAAGCCGGTCGACACCCGAGAGCTGCAGGCCGCGCTCGAGCTGGCGGCGGCGCGGCACGCCGAGTTCGAGGCGCTCGAGGCCGAGGTCGACCGTGCCCAGCAGGCGCTCGAGGACCGCAAGCTCGTCGAGCGGGCGAAAGGCTTGCTGATGTCGGCGCTCGAACCTCTCCGAGCAGGACGCGTTCCGCCGGCTCCAGCTGACCGCACGCGAACGCAACCTCCGACTCGCCGACGTCGCCGCGCGGATCGTCGAGCAGCAGAGCCTGCTCGAGCCGAAGCGCAAACGAGCAGCAACGAACTAGCCGCCGCAACGCGCTCACGCGTAGACCCGAGCGGTCCTGCTAGCTTCACTCTGCGGCGTTCGAGACGACACCGCGCGAGGCCAAGGCCGCCTCTTCCGAGTTACTTCGACCGGGAGGTAAGGGCAATGGCCTCGAATCGTTCTGATCCAACAACGCGCGGCGCGGGACGTTCTGCGCATGCGGACACGCCGAAACAGGCGTTCCTGGCGCTCGTCCGTCACGGCGCGCGCATCCAGATTGCGGCCTGCACCGCCGCAACCAAGACGCTCACGGAATGGGCGCAGACGGCAGATCGGTACGCGCAAGCAGTCGCAGACGAGCTGCTGCATCGCGTCAACGGTGAAACCGATTCGGCCGAGCTGCTCGCCGGCATCACCACCGCCAGCAGCACCCACCTTCGCGAGCTGACCGGCCTGCCACGTGCAGCGGCAGACCACTTCGACACGCGTCTCGCGCGCGTGCCGATCGACAACTAGGAGGTTTCGATGAAGCACTGGACCAAACTGCTCTCGGCGCTGGCCGGATCAACGCTCGTTCTCGCCACATCGCGGCCACGGTCGCGCTCGCCGGCAGCGCCACGGCCGGCGGTGCGCGCGTCAACGTCGCGAAGTCGCCGCTGGGCCGGATCCTCGTCGACAGCAAGGGCATCACGCTGTACGACTTCCCGCCCGACAAGGGCACGACCAGCGTCTGCTACGGCGCCTGCGCCGCGCTCTGGCCGCCGCTGATCACCCACGGCAAGCCCGTCGCCGGCCAGGCGTGCGCGCCTCGCTGCTCGGTACGACGAAGCGCAAGGACGGCAAGCTCGAGGTCACCTACGGCGGTCATCCGCTCTACTACTTCGTCACCGACCGCAAGCCGGGTCAGACCACCGGGCAGGGCGTCAACCAGTTCGGCGGACCCTGGTGGGTCATCTCGCCCGCCGGCAAGGAGATCCACCGTGGCTAGCGCACCCGGCCACACCGATCCCAACCGCGCGGTTCGCGGGCAGTGCGACGCGGCAGGCCCAGCGCGTCGAACAGGCGTCGCCGTATCGCAGGCGAGATCGCCCGCTACCTCGGCGCCGTCTCGATCCTCGTCGTCGGCGCGATCCACGCACAGCAGTACTACGACGCCTACTTCTCGGTCGTGCCGACGATCGGCACGCTCTTCCTGCTCAGCTTCATCGGCGCGGGCGTCGTCGGCGTCGTGCTGTTCGCGCCGGTGCGACTGCTCGGCCAGCGGCTCGGCGACCTGATCCTCGCGCTGGCCGCGCTCGGCGCGATCGGGATCGCGCTCGGAACGCTCGTCAGCCTGCTGATCAGCGAGTACACGCCGCTCTTCGGCTTCATGGAGTCCGGCTACCGGCTCGCGATCGTCCTCACGCTGCGTCTTCGACGGCCTGACCACCGTCTTCCTCGGCGTCTTCCTCGTAATCGTAGGGCCGCAGCTCATCACCGCCATCACAACCGCAAGGAGAACACGATGAAACAGCTTCTCTCGGCACGGACTGCTCGCACTTGCCGTCGCGCTCGGCGCCACACTGCTGCTGGTTGCCGCCGCGCAGGCGGCTACAACTTCGCAGTCGCGCAGCCGCAAAGCCACGGGCGCGCTCGTCGGCCTCAAGAAGACGGCGCTCGGCACGATCCTCGTCGACGCACGCGGCCACACGCTCTACCTGTTCGAGAAGGACCGCAACGGCGTCAGCATGTGCACCAGTGCCTGTGCGAAAAACTGGCCGCCGCTGACCAGCCACGCCACCCCGCGCGCCGGCAAGGGCGTCCATCAGTCACTGCTCAGACTGGCGCGCTCCGGCAACGGCGCGCGCCAGGTGACCTACGCAGGGCACCCGCTGTACGCCTTCGTCGGCGACAAGCGCAGCGGACAGACGGCTGGTGAGGGACTCGACGTCTTCGGCGCCGAGTGGTACGCGGTCGCTGCCAACGGCCACAAGGTCGAGCAGGACGCTGACGCGAGCAGCAGCTCAGACGCGGGCGGCGGCTCGGGCTCGGGCGGCTATGGCGGCTATAGCACGTCGACTGGCGGCTGGTAGTCGAGCGTCGCCATGAAGATGACACCACCCTCGACATTCGTCTCCGACGCGTCCTCCCCGTTCCCTCCGCGGGTCTGCAGCGACGTTCGTCCGGACACGGGAGGCGTGGTGTCGGCGCGCGTCACGCCGGGACGATCTCACGCGTACCGGCGTGGCGCGGCGCCACGAGCATCCTGGAGGCGCAAGCCGTGAATCGGTCACGCCCGCCCTGGCGCACGCGCATCGGCATCGCCGCCGGCCTCGCGGCATTCGCGGCGACGGCAGCCCTCGCACTGACTCGAAACGGAGGCTCCCAACCGGCGCTCCCAGTTGCGCCCCTCACCACCCTCGGACACCTCAACCCCGCCCCCGCCACCGGGCCGCTCGGCCCCGAAGACGTTCCGATCCCGAAGGCCGCCCCGTTGGCGCCTCCGCGTCGGCTTCGCGTCGGTGAGCAGATCGATGGCATCACCTGCCAGAGCGGCGAACAGGTCGCGTTCCACATCCACGCGCATCTCAGAATCGTCGTCCGCGGCGAGTCGCGACAGGTTCCTGCCGGAGTCGGCCTCGCCCCGCCCGACGAAGTGGAGCTGACACCCGCCGGGCGATTCGTCGCCGGAGCGTCCTGCGTCACGTGGCTGCACACGCACGCAGCCGACGGAATCGTCCACATCGAATCGCCCGTGAAGCGCACCTACACGCTCGGCGAGTTCTTCGACATCTGGGGCCAGCCACTCGACCGTCGCCAGGTCGGCCCCGCCCGTGGGGCCGTGACCGCGCTTCTCGACGGACGCGTCTTCACCGGCAGCCCACGCAAGATCCCGCTCCTCGCGCACAGCCAGATCGAGCTCGAAGTAGGCCGCCCACTCGTCGCGCCCGAGAAGATCACGTTCCCGCATGGCCTGTAAGACCCGCGACCGGTCGGCGACGCGCCGCCGCGAAGCCGTGGTGCCGAAGGCCAGCATACGATGAGCCCTCCAGCCACCTGTCACCCCGAACGCGAGCTCGCGCGCCGGGCCAGCGGAGGCATCGAGGTCACGCTCTACTGGTGCGCCGCGGACAACAGCACGAGCATCGAGGTCTGGCAGCCGGCGTCCGAGGAGAGGCTCGCGTTCGTCGTCCCCGGCGAGCACGCCGCCCTCGATGCCTTCTACCACCCGTTCGCCCACCTCCCGTTGGGGTTCGGCGAATTGTCTCAAACGCATGAACCGGGAGCCCTCTCGTGAGCAAAGCCCCGGCGGCCCCCGAGCGCGCGCTGGCGCGGGGCCCCTGCAGCGGCCCCGCCCCTCCCCTCGGGTCGCGCTTTGTGCGACGGGGCCTGGTCGCGGGTGTTGGGGGCCTGCCTCTTTCTACGGATGCGCCTACACCCGCGCAATGGAAAACTGGACGAGGAAGGAGGTGCTACGCGATGGTGACCACTCCCATCGATCGACGCCCCGACGCTTCCGGAGACCCAGTTTGAGTATCTCGTCGTGCCGCTCAAAGAGGCGAAGAACCTCAAGAAGGACGAGGATGCGTTCGTCCCCGAGCAGCTAAACGAGCTTGGGCTGGAGGTCGGCCTGTCGCTCAAGTACGGCGATTTGATCGCCTGGCCAGTGCCGTGCTACTCAAGCGGCATATCCACTAGAGCAGGTGGCGAGGCAACTCGCGCGGTCGGGGCCGCCCGAAAGGGCGGTCCCTGGCGCGGTGAGGAACGGGGCCTGGTCGCGGGTAACCGCCAGTCAACGAGGACGAGATGTGCACCGACATCCTCGACGACGCACATCGATTTACAGAAATTGAGACTGCGCGAGACTCGCCTCACCCAAGGTCGAGTCCACTACGCAGCGACCGGGAGTCCGCGCAGATCCCCACCTTGCGCGGCCGAAGGCGTCGACTGCCAGCACGTTGGCAATCTCCTGTGTGACTTTCATCCTGTCGCCCGGCTGAACCTCGAGCGTACCGCTCTCCTCCAGGCTGCTCGAGTGGCGAACCTCGGTTGTCGAGTCCCACACGCGCTCCTCCCTGCGGGTCGCGAGACCGGACTTGGCGAGCACGGCACGCGGCTCCGCGACGGTGCGGGCGCGGGCGCGGTAGGCCGGGCTCTTGTAGCAGGGCGGTGGGAGCCCGACGACCGGCCACGGTGGCAGGAGCAGAGCGTGCAGACGATGACGTTGTGAACCTCGGGTGTGGTCGCGCGCAGGAGGTAGCTGCCTCGCGGAGTCTCCTGCAACAGGAACGCGTTCGGCACGCCGCACTTGGCGCCGCTGCTGTTCAGGGAGGCGGTGGAGCGGTTTGTGTGTCCGCTCCACCGCCGCTCATGCTCGCGGTGTGGCTGGCGTCAGCCGGGGACGCCCACCGCGGCCGTGTAGATGTCGAGCTGGTGCAGCGCGCCATCCGGATTGTTGCCGGTGCTGTTCGAGTTGTCCGACCAGGCCGGATGAGCGACGCCGCCGTAGAACGAGAGCCCGGTGTAGTCGCCGTAGTCGATCCCGTTGCCGGAGTCGTGCGAGTTCGACGTGCCGGCGCTGATCTGGACGTTGGGCGTGAACGAGGCGCCGCCGTCGGTGCTGAACGCTCCCCAGAACTGCGCGTCGTCGTTCGGGACGCCGTCGGTGTCGCCTGCTCCGCCGGTGCCGAGGTCGTTGCGCGAGTCGTACCAGACCACCGCGATGTTGCCGGTCGTCGGATCGAGCGAGATCTTCGGCAGGAACTGGCTATTGGTCGGTCGTGGTCGTCGTTCACCCGCACGCCGGTGCTCCAGGTGGCGCCGTCGTCGTCGGAGTAGCGCACGTAGACGTCGGTGTCGTCGCTCTCGTTCTTCTGCTCGTTCGTGTAGACGAGGTACACGCGGCCGGTGTGCGGGCCGCCGGTCCGGTCCCAGGCCAGGCCCGGCTCGGCGTCGACGGAGCGATCCGGCTGCGGCGGAATGAAGTCGAATCCGCCGACGTGAGTCGCGGTGACGAAGACGCGGTCGCCGAACCCGGCCGGTCCGAGGCCGTCCGGGTCGACGTTGACGAAGAGCTTGCCGCCGCCCTGCCCGCTCTCGGTCAGCGTGCAGACCTGCATCACCTGGCCGGCGGGGCCGATCGCGATGTCGCCGTAGGTGCAGTTGTTGGTTCCTGGGACGACCTCGCCCGCGACGAACGCACCGACCTGGCCGAGCCCGGTGACCGGCGCGCCGGTGGCGAACATCGGCCCGCCGGCGTTGAAGACGACCCACACCTCGCCCTCGGCCGGCGGTGATCGTCGGCTGGTCGACGAACCGGAAGAGGCCGCGGCTGTCGCCGGCTCGCCTTCGTCGGCGTCGCTTCGGCGGCGCGAGATGTTCGCGATCACGTTGAACGTCAGGCCGCCGTCGGTGCTGAGCGCGACCGGCACCGTGTTCTCGACCTGGTACAGGTAGGTCATGAAGAGGTTCCCGTACTGGTCGAACGACAGGCTCGGATCGCAGCACGCGTCGCCGAGATTGTCGTCGTGTCGGCCGATCAGCCGCCTTGTCCACGTCGCGCCGCCGTCGAAGCTGACGGCCACGAACATCCCGGCCGTCAGCCCGCCTCGGCGTGGCCGACATTCGTGACGATCGACGATGTTGTTCGGGTTCGTCGGATTGACGGCGATCGCTTCCTCCGACTCGTTCAGATGCCGCTGGCTCACGTCGACGTTCGTCGGCACGAGGGTAGAGCCGGCCGGCGCAACCGCTGACGTTCCCGCGAACGCCGCGACCAGGCCGCCCACGACCAGAGCCGCAACGCAAGACATGCGCATCATCGCAGTGCCCTTTCGCTCGCAAACGATGAGGCGAGTCTAGAGCGACGGTAGCCCGGACACAACGCCGCGCACGGTCGAGGATGCACGGTGCCAAGAAGCCTGAGCAAGGACAGGCTCGCGAGCAGGCGTTGGGGCTCGGTCAGGCCTCGACGAGCATCACGAGCGTCTCCGGGAGGACTCCGTCATACGCCATCGCCTCGGCAGCCGCCTCCGTCTCCATCGCGGCCATGACGGCATCCATGTCCGCCACGTCCATCAGGACGCCGACCCGACTGGGGTTCTGTGGGTCGACGAACGTCCTGATGTTCGTAACGCCGAGCGGGCCGAAGAACTCCTCACGCCTGGGCGAGGCGAGCCAATGGTCCTTGTCTTTCACGTCGTGATAGCCGAAAACGGTGGGCATCGGTCCTCCGTGCGTCGGACGGCTCCGCGTCTGCAGAGCGATGTCGAGAACATACGCCGCCCGGCTCGAAACGCGAATGAGCCGAAGAGGTCTCCTGCGCCAGTGCGCGGCAATGACGCCCGAGCTTGGCACGGCAGACTACGCGCGTGCCCACCGAAGATCACGCATGGCCCCTTCGCATCTGTGTCAAGTCGAAGGCGATTTCGATGTACCACAAGCTGGTCGCGTCGTCCCGGAGCGAAGCGATCGAGCGTGCCGTCGAGGTGGGACTTCTGGAGAGCCCTCTCTTCTCGCCTTGAACTGAGGCGTAGTGTGGCGGTGATGCCGCGAATTCATGCCAGTGGCGTGAGGAAAGCCGATGCCTCCGCGTTCATGCTTGCCGTAGACCTCCGCGAGTGAAGGGACACGATGTCTTCGAACAAGATTCCCCGCACCGTTCTGCCGATCCCGGAACGACCCTATGTCGGGCTGATGACGTATGACGCGAAGGACCCGGACACGTCGTTTCCGCCGATCGAGCCGCTGCTGCCACCCGACGGCGCGCCGAACGTGCTCGTGATCCTGCTCGACGATGTCGGGTTCGGCGCTGCAAGCGCCTTCGGCGGGCCGGTAGAGACGCCGGTGGCCGAGCGACTCCAGGCCGCCGGGCTCTCCTACACTCGTTTCCACACCACCGCGCTGTGTGCGCCGACCCGACAGGCGCTGCTCACCGGCCGCAACCATCACTCGGTCGGGATGGGGATGATCACCGAGACCGCGACCTCGGCGCCCGGGGCGAGCGGCGTGCGTCCGAACACGAAGGCTCCGCTGGCGACGACGCTGAAGCTCAACGGCTACTCGACGGCCCAGTTCGGCAAGTGCCACGAGGTGCCTCCCTGGCAGACCTCGCCCGTCGGGCCGTTCGACGCGTGGCCGTCCGGCGGGGGTGGGTTCGAGACCTTTTACGGGTTCATCGGGGGCGAGAACAACCAGTACTACCCGGCGCTCTACGACGGAACGTCCCCGGTCGAGCCGGAGAAGACCCCGGAGGAGGGCTACCACCTGACCGAGGACCTCGCCGACCGGGCGATCGGATGGATCAGGACGCAGAAGGCGCTCGCGCCGGACAAGCCGTTCTTCGTCTATTTCGCACCGGGTGCGACGCACGCGCCACACCACGTGCCGCTCGAGTGGGCGGACAAGTACAAGGGCCAGTTCGCCGACGGCTGGGACGCCCTGCGGGAGTCGACCTTCGAGCGGCAGAAGCAGCGCGGAGTCGTGCCCGCGGACGCCGAGCTGACGCGCAGGCCGGAGGAGATACCGGCATGGGACGACATGGACGAGCAGCTGAAGCCCGTCCTGGAGCGTCAGATGGAGGTCTACGCCGGCTTCCTCGAGCACGCCGACTTCCACGTCGGCCGCCTGCTCGACGCGGTCGAGGAGATCGGTGCCCTCGACAACACGCTCGTCTACTACATCATCGGCGACAACGGAGCCTCGGCCGAGGGCACCCTCAACGGCGCGTTCAACGAGATGGCCAACTTCAACGGCATGTCCGCGATCGAGACGCCGGAGTTCATGGCCAGCGTCAAGGACAAGCTCGGAACGACCGAGGCCTACAACCACTACGCGGTCGGCTGGTCGTGGGCGAACTGCACGCCCTACCAGTGGACGAAGCAGGTCGCGTCGCACTGGGGCGGCACTCGCAACGGCACGATCGTGCACTGGCCCGACGGGATCACGAGCAAAGGCGAGATCCGGACGCAGTTCAGCCACGTGATCGATGTTGCGCCGACGATCCTCGAGGCCGCCGGCCTGCCCGAGCCGGCGTTCGTCAACGGGATCCAGCAGGCTCCGATCGAGGGCACGAGCATGGTCTACAGCTTCGACCACGCCGACGCGCCCGAGCAGCACGACCTCCAGTACTTCGAGATGGCCGGAAACCGCGGCATCTACCACAAGGGATGGAGCGCCGTCACCCGCCACAGCACACCCTGGTTGCCGAATCAGCAGCTGCCTGCGCTCGACGATGACGTCTGGGAGCTCTACGACGGCAATAACGACGCGACGCAGGCGCACGACCTCGCCGCGGAGGATCCTGCGCGACTCGCAGCCCTCCAACGCCTGTGGCTGATCGAGGCCGTCAAGTACAACGTTCTTCCGATCGACGACCGCCGTTTCGAACGGCTCAACGCCACGATCGCGGGCCGGCCGCAGCTGATCGCGGGAACGACCCAGACCCTGTTCCCGGGAATGAAGCGACTGAGCGAGAACAGCGTCATCGACATCAAGAACAGGTCCTTCTCGGTCACCGCGGCGATCGAAACACCGGACCAGGGAACCACGCAGGGGGTGATCATCGCTCAGGGCGGCCGGTTCGGCGGCTGGGCCCTCTATGTCAAGAACGGTCACGCCAAGTTCGTCTACAACGTGCTCGGCATCCAGGAGTTCATCACCGAGGCAAGCGAGCCGCTACCCGCGGGCAGCCACCAGGTGCGGGCCGAATTCGCCTACGACGGCGGCGGCCTCGCGAAGGGCGGCGACCTCACCCTCTACTACGACGGCCGCGCCGTCGGCAGCGGCCGCATCGAACTGACTCAGCCGCTGATCTTCTCAGCCGACGAGACGACCGACATCGGCGACGACTACGGAATGCCCGTCAGCCCCGACTATGCGGGCGCGAGCAGATTCAACGGCCGCATCGACGTCGTCCAGATCGATGTCGGCGACGACGACCACTCCCACCTCATCGACGCAGAAGAGGTCGCGCGGGTCGCAACGGCCCGTCAGTAAGCCCTGTCCACGAGACAACCGAAGGGAGTGCACGTGAGGAATACGCATGAGCTCAAGAGCGAGGTGTTGAATGAGCGAGTTGAGCGACGTTCCCTGCGGCCGCCGAGGCCGAGGACGTAGACGCGCTCGGCCCGGTCGACTGGATCGTGGTCGAGTTCCCGGGCGCCCGGTTGGACGGCACGATCATGCCGATCCTGATCGACCTGGAGAAGCGCGGGATCGTGCGGGTGCTCGATCTGGTCGTGCTCAAGAAGGATGCCGACGGCAACCTGGAGATGTTCGAGCTGTCCGACCTCGATTCCGGGGAACTCGGCGGCCTGCGCGACGACGAACGGCAGCTGGCGATGCTCCTCAGCGAGGACGACCTCGTCAACGTGGCCGCCGCCGTCGACCCCGGCAGCGCCGCCGCGGTGCTCGTCTGGGAGAACACGTGGGCGGCGCCGTTCGGTTCGGCTGTGCGCAAGGCGGGTGGCCAGCTCGTCGCGAGCGGCCGGATTCCCGTGCAGGCGCTGCTCGCGGCAATCGAGGCCGACGCGGCCGAGGAAGGAGACTGACATGCCCCTAGCACGCAGGCGCATCGGCGGCCCCGGCGTCGTCGGCCCCGCGCCCGTCGCTCGCGCGGCCGGCACGGTCGCGACCGTCGCGGTCGTCGCTCACCGGCACGACCGTCGTGAAGATCGCAGAGACGATCGACGCGACCGCCGCTGAACAACGCTGTCCACGCAGGTAGAACGGGAAAGGCCCTTCCGAGGGCCTTTCCCGTTCCCGGACAGTCGTTGGTACGCACGGTCTTGCTGACAACCGCCGACGACGCGGGTCCAGTCTGATACCGCATGGACACGCCACCTTGTCCACATTCGTGGACATTGACCTCGCGTCGGTCGGCGAGTGCTTTGGCGAGTGACAGGCGCTCATGGAGCGGCGGCTAACGACGGCCCATTCGTCGTTCGTTCGCGAAGTCGGCAAGAACCCTTATCAACCCTCATCGTTGCAGCGGTTTCACGTTCGCGGTCACACTGCCGATGTTGTTGTCGGGATGTGGGTCCGCAGCGTTTGCGCACACGCGAGCCGTGCTGGCCGCGCTAGTTCGATGTCGCCTTCGAGTCTCCCCTCAAGACCGTGGTCGCAATCCTGAGGCAAAGACGCCCCGGGAAGAGGACGACGTCGATCACCTGACCGACCGCACTTCCGGCAGGCAACTCCTCCTCGATCGCGTCGACGAAGTCTTCGGAGGCATCGAGGATCTCATCGCCAACCTCAGCGGCCGCGTCCCCGAGCGAGTCGACTGCGTCCGCGACCTGGCCCGCAGCAGCATCGACCACAGCGCTGGAGAGGCGATCAAAAGTGTCGCGTAGGGCCTGCTCGGCCTCGTCGCGCGACTCCTCAAGCGCACGCAGCGCTTCGGGGCGGTCACTGCCGACCATCCGCCACCACACGACGCTCGGGGCATCCCCCATTCTGCGGGCGAGCGCGACGAGGAGCGCGGTACCGACGGCCAGCCAGCACACCGCCAGGACGAGCGCCGCGAGCCAGGTCGGAAGGATGGAGGAGAGACCGCTGACGGCGGCCCAGTTCGCCAGGGCGAACGCGGCAGTGAAGGCCAGCACGAGGACGACGACCGCAGCAGCACCAAGAGCCACCCGGCGCGGCTCCGGGACGCGCCGCGACGCACCGAGGGCGGCTTCGCACAACGCCAGTCGACTCGCATCGCGCCCGAGCTGCTCGACGAGCTCGGCTACCGACTCGTCGCTTTCCCCGCCGTCCGAGTGCTCGAGCTCGTTCGACACAAGCGGGACATTAGCGCGGTTCGGAAGCGCATCTCTTCGCCCTGCGCAGATCGCCGAAGGGTCATGCAAGTAGCCGCACGAGCGCATCCACGACCAGCGCAGCACCGATCCCCAGCGAGAGCCAGACGCGCAACGCTGTGGCGTCGCTGGTCAGCCACGATTCGCCGGGCTCGAGGATCACGGCCGCACGCTCGCCCGCAACAACCAATGCCGACGGGCAACCCAGACCAGCGCCGTTTCGATCACGATGTAGAGTCCTTGCCCGCCGGCCCTGCACGATCCGCTTCGACTTCGACTTCGCCTACGACGGCGGCGGCAGGGGCAAAGTCGGCACAGGGACACTTTCGCTCAACGACAAGCGCGTGGCCGGGGGCCGCATCGAGAAAACCGTCCCGGTCGTCTTCTCGACCGTCGACACGTTCGACGTCGGTGCGGACTGGGGCACGCCGGTCTCGCCGACCTACCAACCGCCGTTCGAGTTCACCGGCACACTGGAGCAGGTGACGGTAGAAGCGAAGTGACCTCCAGAGCAACCGCCCCGACGAGCACCGACCCGGACGGGCCGCCGCCTGCACCTGGCATGCGCTGGATCCCGGGCGGCACGTTCGCGATGGGCTCCGACGACTTCTACCCGGAGGAGCGCCCCGTCCATCGCGTCACGGTCGACGGCTTCTGGATGGACGCGACCCCGGTCACGGCGGCGCAGTTCCGCCGCTTCGTCCGCGAGACCGCGTACGTCACGGTCGCAGAGCGGCCACTCGACGCCGCGCTCTACCCGGACGCGGACCCTGAGCTCCTCGTGCCGGGCTCGATCGTGTTCCGGATGACCTCGGGCCCGGTCGACCTCGACGACAATCGCAACTGGTGGGAGTACGTGCCAGGGGCGCACTGGAAGCGGCCGGGCGGGAAGGGAACCACGATCAACGGCCGCGATCAGCACCCGGTCGTCCAGATCGCCTACGAGGACGCGGAGGCGTACGCGGCCTGGGCGGGCAAGGAGCTGCCGAGCGAGGCCGAGTGGGAGCACGCCGCACGCGGCGGCCTCGACGGCGCGGTCTTCGCCTGGGGCGACGAGCACTTCCCCGGACGGCAAGGCCATGGCGAACACCTGGCAGGGCGAGTTCCCCTGGCAGAACCTGAAGCTCGACGGCTACGAGGGAACCTCGCCGGTCGGCAGCTTCCCGCCGAACGGCTACGGCCTCGTCGACGTGACCGGCAACGTCTGGGAGTGGACGTCCGACTGGTTCACCCCGCACCCGGACGAGGTCGAGAGCCCGTGCTGCGTCCCACGCAACCCGCGCGTCGCGTCGCCGGATGTCGGCGCGGGAGAAACGATCCCGCGCCGCGTGATCAAGGGCGGCTCGCACCTCTGCGCACCGAACTACTGCCTCCGCTACCGGCCGGCGGCACGACAGGGACAGGCGATCGACTCGTCGACGACGCACCTCGGCTTCCGCTGCATCGTGCGTGCCCCCGCAAGCCCTGACGGCGAGATCAACCCGTAACACGACCAGAACGGGAGAGGAGACAACATGCCGCTGCGACGCAACCGAGGTGGCTCCGGGGGAACGCAATACCAGATGCGGGAGAAGATGTTCGCGATCGGCGACGACTTCTGGGTCGAGACCAACGACGGCGACAGAGCGTTCAAGGTGAACGGAAAGGCGCTCCGAATCCGTGACACACTGATACTCGAAAGCCCAACGGGCGAGGAGCTGTACACGATCCAGGAGAAGAAGGTCCGCATCCGCGACACGATGGAGGTCGAGCAGGGCGGCAAGACGGTTGCGACGATCAAGAAGGCGCTCATCAGCCCCCTCCGCGACCGCTACTCGATCGAGGTCGAGGGCGACAAGGACCTCGAGGCCAAGGGCAACATCGTCGACCACGAGTACAAGATCGAGCGCGACGGCGACAAGGTGGCCGAGGTGTCGAAGCGCTGGTTCCGCGTCCGCGACACCTATGGCATCGAGATAGCGGAGGTGCAGAACGAGGCCCTGATCGTCGCCGTCGCAGTCTGTATCGATCAGATGGGCCGCGTCGGGTAGCCGCCACACCCAACGGCACGCTCTCGGTCGTCTCAGACGGACGGTGGCGGAGACGAGCGGCGCAGAACGGCTCGCACGGACGATGGCCACCACCGTCGTCCCTTCTGCGCGGTTGGGACCTGGTCTGCATCGACGAGTACGGGCACCTCTTCCCGAACGCGAATCGGGGCGTTTTGGCCGCTTTCGATGCCCTCACGCGGAAAAACTGCCCCACTATTGCCCCACCAGACGGCCCCGAGCAGCTCAGCCTTGACAACGCAACTGGCCCGTTTGCAGGGACTTTCGCTGATGGGCGCACGTGGGATCGAACCACGGACCTCCCGCGTGTGAAGCGGGCGCTCTCCCGCTGAGCTATGCGCCCGGGAGGGCTCTAAGGCTAGCGCACTCCCGGGCGGCGCACGGGTGCAGGGCCGAGCAGGAGCTGGCTGTCGCCGAATTCGTGCCAACGGTAGCGCTGCTCGATCGCCTCGCGGTAGCTCTTCGCGAGCAGCTCGTCGCCGGCGAGGCCTCGCAGGATGTCCAGGTGCGACGACTCGGGCGCGTGCAGGCCGGTGATCAGGCCGTCGACCGTCCACATGCCCCGCTCTGGCGTGACGATCAGGTTCGTCCAGCCCTCACCGGCCGCCACGGCGCCGTCCGGCTGCGCGACTGACTCGAGGGCGCGCACGACGGTCGTGCCGGTGGCGACGACTCGGCCGCCCCAGCCGTGGACGGCATTCACGAGCCTGGCGGTCTCGGCCGGGACGTGAAAGCGCTCCGCGTACGGGCGCTCGTGACGCTCCTGCGATGACACGCCCGTGTGCAGCGTGATCGGCGCCACCAGGATGCCGCCGGCGACGAGACGCGTGATCAGCTCCGGAGTGAACGGCCGGCCGGCGCTCGGCATCTCGGCGCTGCCGGGCTCGAGGGCGTACACGTTCTGATACGCCGACAGCGGCCAGCGGTCGGGCACGTAGCCGTAGCGGATCGGGCTTCCGTGCTCGTCGAGGTACCCGAGAAGCGGCTGCGGCAAGTCGAGGCGCGCGAGCCACAGGCGCACGCCGGCGTACGGCGCGAGGATCTCGGCCGAGCCGCCGGCCGGAAGCTCGAGCCGCTCGCCGACCTCGATCCCGCCGTAGGGGGAAGGCCCCGAACGCAGCTCGACGATCCAGTAGCGGCCCGGATCGTGGCCCTCGGCAGGCGTCGAGAGCCGGAGCTCGAGCTCTCCTCCGCCCGGGCGCGATGCCGGCAACGCGGCGGGCAGCGTGGCCGACGTGTTGACGACGACGAGGTCTCCGGGGGCGAGGTAGGTCGGGAGATCGGGGAAGCGACCGTGGACGACGGTACCGGCCGATCCGTCGGCGACGAGCAGGCGGACGTCGTCACGGGCGAGACCACGGGCCTCGGGCGGCTCGTGCGCCTCGAGGAGGACGGGCGGCTCGAACGCGGGGACGCTCATGCCGAAGCTCCGACGAGCTCGCGGGCGCGATAGGCGCCGCTTCGGAGGTCGCCCTCGATCAGGGCCAATAGACCCGGCACGCTCTCCTCCGGCGGGGGCCGGTCGGAGATGTCCTCGCCCGGGAATGCCTCCTGCTGCATCTGCGTGCGCATGTCTCCGGGATCGACTACATACGCACGCAGGCCCGGGTTCTCGGCGCCGAGCACTGCCGTCAGCTGGGCGAGCGCCGCCTTCGACGAGCCGTAGCCCCCCCAGCCCTCGTAGGCCTCGACGGCAGCATCCGAGCTGAGGCTGACGATCCGCGCGTCGTCGGCGAGGTGCGGGAGCGCGAGCTGAACCAGGGCGAGCGGCGCCAGCACGTTCACCTCGTAGACGCGACGGAGGTCGTCGAGCGGGTAGGCCCCGAGCGGTGGCAGCGGCGTCGGGCCGAGCACGCTCGCGTTGTTGACCACGAGCTGGATCGGCGCTCCGGCTGCCTCGACGAGGCGGCGGCGGTGGTCGGGATCGGCAATGTCGCCGGGAAGCGCAGTTACTCCGTCGAGGCCGGCGACCGCCTGCCAGAGCGCGTCGCCGTCGCGGGCGTCGACGACCAGCTTCCAGCCGTGCTCGGAGAGGGTTCGGGTGAGCGCGAGCCCGAGTCCACGGGACGCTCCTGTGACGATTCCAGTAGAGAGTTTTCATTCCCCGACGGTAGGAGGCGCCCGGTCCCGGCCGCCAGATGGCAATTGGTCCTACGACCTCGGGTCGACCAGTCCGGCGCGGACGGCGAGCACGGCTGCCTGCGTGCGATCGGTGACCTCGAGCTTCGAAAGGACGCGGCCGACGTGGGCCTTGACCGTCTTCTCGGACAGCCCCAACTCCCGCGCGATCAGCTTGTTGGGAAAGCCGCGGCCGATCAGGATCAGCACCTCCCGCTCGCGCGGCGTGAGGCGGTCGAGCGGCTCCTCGTGCCCCTCCGCCGCGAGCGTCTCGACGACCCGGGCGGCGACGACGGGATCGAGCAGAGCCTCACCTGCGTGCGCTGCCCGCACGGCGCGCGCGATCTCCTGCGGCTGCGCGTTCTTGAGCAGGTACCCGGCCGCGCCCGCCCGGAGCGCGGGCAGCAGCATCGCGTCGTCGAGGAAGCTCGTCAGGACGATCACCCTGACGCCGGGATCGCTCCCGCGAATGCTCCGCATCGCCCCGAGGCCGTCGAGCCCCGGCATCACGAGGTCCATGAGGATCACGTCGGGGTGCAGCTGCGCCGCCTGCGCGACGGCTTCGTTGCCGTCGACGCCCTCGCCGACGACCGTGATCCCCTCCTGGAGCTCGAGGAACGTGCGCAGGCCCTCGCGGACGACCGCGTGGTCGTCGACGACGAGCACGCGGATCGCCTCAGTCATCGGGGGCATCCAGGCGCACCGTGGTGCCGGCCCCCGGCGCCGAGACGACCTCGAGCGTGCCCCCGAGCCGCTCCGCGCGCTCCTCCATCGAGGTCAGGCCCAGCCGGCGTGACCGGATCCCGGCGGTGTTCGGGTCGAAGCCGGAGCCGTCGTCCTCGATCTCGAGCAGCAGCCGGCCGTCGAGGTCGCGCAGCCTCACTGCGACGTGCTCCGCCTGCGCGTGCTTGAGCGCGTTCTGGATCGCCTCCTGCGCGATCCGCAGCACTTCGAGGCCGCGCGCCGGAGCGGGGGACACCTCGTCGTCGAGGGCGAGCTCGATCTCGCTCTCGCCGGCGCGGCTGAGCAGCTGCACATGCTTGCGGAGCGCACCACAGAGCCCGTCCCGCTCGAGGTCGGGCGGCCGCAGCTCGAAGACGAGTGACCGAAGCTCGTCGAGCGCCTCCCGGGCCAGGATCTGCAACCGCTCGACCTGATCGCGGGCGGCGGCCGGGTCGCGTTCGAACAACATCGTGGCGGCTTCCGCGCTCAGGACGAGGCCGAACAGCTTCTGGCTCACCGCGTCGTGGAGCTCCAGCGCGAGGCGGTTCCGCTCGGCGACGATCGACAGCTCACGTGCCTGCTCCTGCAGTCGAGCATTCGTGATCGCGATGGCGGCGTGTGCCGCGAGCAGGCCGATCAGCTCCTCGTCCTCGTCTGTGAAGTCGGCTGCCTCGAGCTTCTCGGTGAGGTAGAACGACCCGATCACGCCCGTCGGGGCGACGATCGGGACGCCGAGGAACGAGCGCATGTCGGGGTGCTCGGGCGGCCACCAGCCGCGGAAACGCGGATGCTCGTGGATGTCGCGCGTGCGGTAGGACGACGGCGTGTCCAGCATCACCCCGAGCACGCCGTGCTGCCGCGGGAGCGGGCCGAGGGAGGCGACGAGCTCGTCGCTCATGCCCGAGGTGAGAAAGCGGCGGAAGCCGCCCTCGCCGTCGGGCAGGCCGAGCGCCGCGAAGCGCGCGCCGGCGAGCTCGCGGGCGCCGTCGACGAGACGCTGGAGGACCTCGTCGACCGACAGGCCCGCCGCGACCGCGAGAACCGCGTCGCTGACCGTCTTCAGTGCAGGGCTGAGGCGCTCTTCCATCAACCCCGACGATAGAGCGTCAGTGGCGGGGGAGCGGCGGGCCGGTGTAGAGCTCGTACGGGCCCTCGCGCGCGTAGCGCTCCACGCAACGCGCGAGCGCGCGCTCGTCGAGCGTGACGCCGAGGCCCGGGCCGGTGGGCACGCCGAGCAGGCCGCGGTCGGGTCGGCGGACTCCTTCCGCAGTCACGTCGTCCGTCGTCCAGCGGAGCAGCGACTGGCTCGGCCGGTCGAGCGCCGGCACCACCGCCGTCACGTGCAGTTGCGCGGCCGTCGCGATGCCGAGATCGCCGCTGTAGAACCAGAAGCCGACGCCGGCCGCCGCGCAGCGGTCCACGAAGCGCAGCGTCCCGGCGATGCCGCCGCAGGCGCCGAGGCCGAGGACGAGCGTGTCGGGGACGCCGAGCTGGGCGGCGCCCTCGAGATCGGGCGTGTGTGACGAGAACCGGATCGAGGACGACAGCCGCAGCTGCGCCATCTCGGCCAAGGTTGCGACGGGCTCTTCGACGTTCGCGACGTCGTGTGGGACGAGCGCCTCGAGCATCCTCTGCGCCGTCTCGAGGCTCCAGCCCATGTTCGCGTCGAGGCGAAGCAGCCGCCCGGGGCCGATCGCCTCGCGGATGAGTCGGACGAGCGCGACGTCGTCGTCGGGCGGCCACACACCGACCTTGCCCTCGAATGACGGCGAGCCGTGCTCGTCGACCATCCGGGCGCAGTAGTCCGCGACGGCGGCCGGCGTCTCCTCTCTGCCGGGGCGGGGCGCGAAGTACTCCGTGAAGGCGATCTCCTCGCGCACCACGTCACCGAGGAGCGAGCAGAGTGGCACGCCGGACTCGCGCGCCGCGATGTCCCAGAGCGCCAGCTCGACTCCTGCCGCGGCGTTCGGCGTGACGATCGCGGGGCCGGAGCGGGCCGCGGCGACCGGCCCCGCCGTCGAGCCGAGCGACTCGCGCAGCTCGGTGCAGTCGCGGCCGGCGAAGGACGCGCCGAGCTCTCCCACGAGCAGCGCGGCATCGTCCGGAGACGGCGTCTCGCCGAGGCCGACGACCCCGTCGGAGGTGGTCACCCGCACGACGGTACGGCTCATCCCGGGGTAGACGCCGGGCGCCATCAGGTACGTCGCCTCGAGCGGGACATTGACCGGCCATGCCTCGACCCGGGCGACGGCGCTCACCCACACATCCTCGTGAAAACAGCTGCCGGACGTGAGACGATCCGGACCGTGGGCATCAGCATCGATCCAGCCGATGTCGGCGCGGTGGGCGTCCTCGATCCGGCGACCTGCGCCGTCGTTGCGTCTCGGGCCGCTGCGCTGATCGACCTCGACTCGCTCGACCGCGACCACGAGGGCGAGGCGGTCATGCTCTGGCGGACGGACGGCTCCGAGGCATGGCTCAACACCTGGTGGCAGCCGCGCGACAGCGGCTTCCACGACCACGGCGGCTCGGGCGGCGGCGTCCACGTCATCGCCGGCGAGGTGACGGGCGAGTACCTCTTCGTCGAGGGTGAGCGGCGCCTCACGTGCTTCGGGCCGGGGGACTCCTTCTCCTTCGAGTGCGACCGGATCCACCGGGTCGACCATCTCGAGGGAGCCGTGACCGTGCACGTCTACTCACCGCCGCTCACCTCGATCGGGCACTACGAGCTCGTCGACGGCGAGCTCCGGCGCGAGGCCGGGCCGCCCGACGAGGTCTCGCCGCCCAGCGTCGAGCTGACGAGGGCGCTCGGGGCGGGTTAGCTGCGTCGGGCGCCTGGCTCTCAGCCAGGCGCCGGAACGCCTTTACACCGCGTCGCTACCGCAGCTGCCACTCGTTCGCGCGCAGGAGCGGCACGACCGCGCCGCCGGGCTCGATGCCGTCGACCTCGACCTCCGGGCTGCCGATCATGAAGTCCGTGTGCACCGTCGAGCTGTTGCACCCGAGCTCGAGGAGCTGCTCCGTGGAGAGGCCCTCGCTTCCGCGCACGCACTTCGTAAAGCCCTCGCCGTAGGCGATGTGGCAGGCCGCGTTCTCGTCGTAGAGCGTGTCGAAGAAGACGAGTCCGGTCTTGCCGACCCGCGACTCGCCGTCGACGAGCGAGACCTCGCCGAGGAAGGAGCCCGCGTCGTCGGTCTTCATCTCCGCCTGGACGAGCTCGGCGCCGTTCGACGCGGTCACCTCGACCACTCGCCCGCCCTCGAAGCGCAACGCGAGGTCGCGCACGATCTGGCCGTTGACAACGAGCGGCATCGTCGAGCGCACCGTCCCCTCCGTCCGCAGACGATGCGGTGTCGTGAAGACCTCCTCGGTCGGCATGTTCACGACCATCTCGATCCCGAAGGTCGTCGTCTCGGAGCCCGCGACCCAGTGGGACTGCGGTATCAGCCCGACCGTGAGGTCGGTACCCGGGCCGCGGAACCGGATCGCGTCGAACGCGCGCTCGTCGAGCAGGAGGGAGCGTTCCCTCAGCTTGGCGATATGCGTGCGCCAGGCGGCGACCGGGTCGTCCTCGTCGAGCCGCGTCGCGACGGCGACCGCCTCCCACAGGCGCTCGACGTCCGGCTCGCCGAACACCGCCTCCGCCCAGCCTGCGTTCGGGCAGCCGATGATCGTCCAGGCGATGTTGCCGTCGCCCGTCTCCTTGAGCACGCGCTCGGCGACCCGCCGGGGGCGCGCCTTCGCAATTCGGCCCGCGTCGAGGTCGGCGAGGAGCTCGGGCTCGGGGTCACCCGTGATCGCGATGAACGCGCCGTGCTCCTTCGCGAACTCTTCGACCAGGGTCAGCGTCCACGGCGGCGACCACTCGAGCTCGTCCTCCCGGGCGTGCCGGATGCGCGAGCGCCGCACGTGCTGATCGGCGTAGTTGACCTCCACGTACTTCGCCCCGAGCGCGTAGGCGACCTCCGCGATCGCCCGCACGAGCCCACATGCGCGGGCAACGCGACCACGCGCAGGAGCTGCCCGGGCTGCAGGTTGCACCCCACTTCGACGGCGAGGCGGGCGTAGCGATCGAGGCGCTCTTCGGGAGTCACGGGGCGGCAGCCTACTACGGTCCGCAGGGGCAAACCGGGCACTCGTTCGCCGCGGTCCCGGCCGTGCGGCCGTGGTAGCGTCCAACCCCGATGCTGTACGCCATCACGACCACGGGGAAGGTGACGCTGCTGATCGTTGCCGGGCTCTTCATCGCGTGGGCGCTGATCACTGCGATGTGGATTCCGAAGCGGAATCCCGACTTCCCCGCCACGCTGACGGCGTTCATGCTCGTCTCCTCGCTGTTCCTCGTCGCCCAGCTCGGAACCGTGTACTGGGTGACGACGACGCAGGAGGTCGAGACGGAGGAGGCGGCTCCCACCGAGACGACGCCGGGCGAGACCGGGACGACCGAGACAGAGACGACCGGCGAGACCACACCGGCAGGCGGCAAGGGCGATCCCGCCGCGGGCAAGGAGGTCTTCATGTCGGCCGGTTGCGTCGGCTGCCACACGCTTGCCGACGCCGGCGCGACGGGGACCGTCGGCCCGAACCTCGACGAGGCCAAGCCGCCGTACGACCTCGTCGTCACGCGCGTCACGAACGGCATGGGCGCGATGCCCCCGTTCAAGGGCCAGTTGAGCGACAAGCAGATCCAGGACGTCGCGGCATACGTGTCGTCCGTCGCCGGCAAGTCGTAACCCCGCTTCCGGGGCGGCTACGCTGTTCCGGCCACGGAGAGGTGTCCGAGTGGCCGAAGGAGCGCGACTGGAAATCGCGTAAGTGCTGAAAGGTGCTTCGCGGGTTCAAATCCCGCCCTCTCCGCTCGAAGGAGGCCCGGGCCACGGGCCTCTTTCTCTCAGCGCGGCGCCGCCGCGGCTGAGCGCTACTGCCGGTAGTGCTCGACGGTCTCCTCGTCGCGCAGCCGGGCGGCGTCGGGGTTGAGGTCCGCGTTGCGCAGCGCCTTCCGCTGGCGGAGCAGGTCCCAGGCCTGATCGAGCTGCACCTGCAGCTCCCGCAGGCGCTGCCGCGTGGCCTCGTCGTTGTCGCCCTCGTTCTCGCGCCGCCAGAGGTCGTGCTCCTCGGCGACGAGCTGCTCGATGCGCTCGTGGATCGCGGCCTCGTCCATGCTGGTCTCCTCCTTGCGTCGTCCGTTCAGGAGAGTCTGCCCGAACCCTCGATCCCGGGCGGTGTCGTCGTCGGGTAGTGGGCGCGCACCTCGTCGACGAACGCCGCGAGGCGGTCCGCGACGGGGGCGTCGTGGATCTCGAGCACGTTCTCGGCGTTCTGCTCGCCCGAGCGCGAGAAGTTGAACGAGCCGACGAAGACGACGTCGTCCGCGACGACGACCTTCGCGTGCATGTAGTCGTGCACGGACTGCGGCGTCCACGGTGTCGTCGGCTTGCCCGAGAACGTCCCCCCGGTCAGGACCGTGTCCAGCAGCGGGATCTTCCAGGCGCTGACGCCGTTCGTCGCCCACTGGTGGAAGACCTCGTCGACCTGCGTCTCGTCGATCGCGCCGGCGACGTCGCATCGGTGCTCGTTCACGACCTCGACGAGCGTTCCGAGGATCGGGCCCGAGGTCAGCACCGGCGAGGCGATCCGGATCCGCTGCCTCGCCCGCCCGAGGAACTTCGCGACGCGGTGCGAGAGCGCGTCGCCGTACTCCGGCGTGAACCACGCCCGCAGCTCGGTGCCGTCGTCGAGCCGGACAGGGCGTGGCTGCACACGTCCGGTGTGGGCGACGGTGCCTCGCTTCCAGAGCTCGTCCAGGTTGAGCGTGAACGCGGTCGCCAGGGCAGGCGCGTCGAGCACGCGCACGATGACGTTCTCCTGGCGGCGCCAGGAGTCGTCCGTCCAGTTCGTCGAGCCGGACCAGACGTCGGACCCGTCGCGGACGACGTACTTGTGGTGCATCAGGTCGGGAACGCCGGCGATGGCGCGCGTCGGGACGGGCAGCGCCGCGATCGCCTGGGGAATCGTGCTCGGCGGCGGCGGCACCGGGATCGGCCCGGGGTGGTCGACGTTGTAGACGAGCCGGACCGCGACACCCCGCTGGTGCGCGGCCAGAAGCGTCGCCAGAACGAGCGCGCCTGCGTCGGTCTCGAAGCGGACGTCGTACACGGCGATGTCGAGGCTCGTGCGTGCGGCCCCGAGGAAGGTCGCGAGCTCGCGGGCGATCTCCGTGGGCGTCTGACCGCCGTCAGTCAGCGTCCTGAGCTCGATCGGCACGTATCAGGCGGACTGCTGCGCGCGCAGCGCGGCCTTGTGGGCCCGCTTCGCCGCCTGGTACTCGAGCAGCGCCTCGGGCGAGTCGACGTCTCCGAGGCTGTTCCAGACCGGGGCGAACTCCTCCCAGCCGTTCGGCCGAACGCCGAGGCGCTTGGCGATCACGCCCACGAGCGTGCGCGCCTTCATCTCGCCGATGCCGGGCAGCGCGAGGAGCCGGCGCTCGAGGTCGGCGCCGTCCCGCGCCTCCGTCCACACCCGGGCGGCGTCCCCGTCGTACTCGCTCGCGATCACCGCACAGAACTCCTGGGTGCGCCGGGCCATGTTGGCCGGGAAGCGGTGTAGCGCGGGCTTCTCGCGGAAGACCTCCTCCAGCTCGGCCGTGTCCATGTCGGCGATGCGATTCGCGTCCAGCCCGCCGAGCCGCCTGGACAGCTCGAGCGGTGACGAGAACGCCTTCTGCACGGTCACCTGCTGGTCGAGCACGAACCCGATCATCAGCGCGAGCGGGCTCTCGCCGAGGAACGCGTCGGCCTCCGGGTCGCCGGTGAAGTGGATCGGCGTGGACGTGGCCATGGCTTGATCCTAACGGTCCGGTGCCCGGCTGAAGCCGGGCACAACTACGCTCCGAGGATGGACGCGCTCGCAGCCTTCACCCCGGCCACGCGCTCCTGGTTCGAGCGCGCCTTCGCGGCACCGACCCCGGCCCAGGAGGCGGCCTGGCCCGTCATCGCGACGGGTGCGCACGTGCTCGTGCAGGCCCCGACCGGCTCCGGCAAGACCCTCGCCGCCTTCCTGACCGGCATCGACCGCCTCAACGGGAGCCCGGGGGAGGGGCTGCGGCTGCTGTACGTCTCCCCGCTGAAGGCGCTCAACTACGACATCGAGCGGAACCTGCGCGGCCCCCTCGCCGGGCTCGGCTCGCAACTCTCCGTCGGCGTCCGGACGGGCGACACCGACCAGCGGGAGCGCCGTCAGATGCTGCGCACCCCGCCGGACATCCTGATCACGACGCCGGAGTCGCTCTTCCTGCTGCTCACGTCGCAGGGGCGCGAGATGCTCCGCTCGGTCGAGACGGTCATCGTCGACGAGGTGCACGCCGTCGCGGGCAGCAAGCGCGGCGCCCATCTCGCGGTCTCGCTGGAGCGACTCGTGCGCGTGGCGGAGCGGCCCTTCCAGCGCATCGGCCTCTCCGCGACGCAGAGGCCCCTCGCGGAGATCGGCCGCTTCGTCTCGGGCGGCAGGCCCGTCGAGCTCGTCGACGCCGGCACCCGCAAGGAGCTCGACCTCGAGGTCGTGGTCGCGCTCGAGGACATGCGCGAGCCGGGCTCGGACCCGGGCCTGAGCCAGCCGGTCCTCCCGGACGACGTCGTCATGGCGTCCGGCTACGAGGCGACGGCGCGGTCGATCTGGCCCTCGATCTACCCGGCGCTGCTCGACCTCGTGCAGCAGCACCGCTCGACGATCGTGTTCGTCAACAACCGTCGGCTGGCGGAGCGGCTGGCCCTGCGCCTGAACGAGCTCGCGGACGCGACCATCGCCCGTGCCCATCACGGCTCGCTCGCGCGCGAGCAGCGAGTCGAGATCGAGGAGCTCCTGAAGGCGGGGCAGATCCCGTGCCTCATCGCGACGTCCTCGCTCGAGCTCGGCATCGACATGGGCGCAGTCGACCTCGTGATCCAGGTCGAGAGCCCGAAGTCGGTCGCGCGCGGCCTGCAACGCGTAGGCCGCGCCGGGCACGACCTCGGCTCGATCTCGAAGGGACGCATCTTCCCGAAGTTCCGCGCCGACCTGCTCGAGTCGGCCGTCGTCGCCAAGGCGATGCGGGAGGGAGCCATCGAGGAGACGCAGATCCCCCGGAACCCGCTCGACGTACTGGCGCAGCAGATCGTCGCGATCTGCGCCGACGACGAGATCGCAGTGGACGACCTCTTCGGCCTCGTCCGCGGCGCGTACCCGTTCGCCGGTCTCGCCCGCACCCAGCTCGAGAACGTCCTCGACATGCTCGCCGGGCGCTACCCCTCGGACGAGTTCGCCGAGCTGCGGCCGCGGATCGTGTGGGACCGCACCGGCGGCACCGTGAAGGGGCGCCAGGGCGCCCGCCGGCTCGCGGTCACGAACGCGGGCACGATCCCCGACCGGGGCCTCTTCGGCGTCTTCCAGGTCGAGGGCGGCGGCAGAGTGGGGGAGCTCGACGAGGAGATGGTGTACGAGGCGCGCCAGGGGCAGACGTTCATGCTCGGCGCCTCGACGTGGCGGATCGAGGAGATCACCCGCGACCGGGTTCTCGTCTCCCCCGCCCCGGGCGTCCCGGGTGCGGTGCCCTTCTGGAAGGGCGAGGGCGTGGGACGGCCCGTCGAGCTGGGGGAGAGGATCGGCCGCACCTCGCGCGAGATCGTCGCCCTGCCGGACGCCAAGGCGCTCGAGCGCCTTCGCGACGACTACCACCTCGACCCGCTGGCGGCCAAGAACCTGCTCACGTTCCTGCGCGACCAGGCGGCGACGGCGGGAGGCATCGTCCCTTCCGACCGCACGATCGTCGTCGAGCGCTTCCGCGACGAGATCGGCGACTGGCGCCTCTGCATCCTGACGCCGTTCGGAGCGCGGGTGCACGCGCCGTGGGCGATGGCGCTCGGCGCCCGCCTCCGCGATGCGCTCGGCCTCGAGGCGCAGTCGATCTGGTCCGACGACGGCATCGCGCTCCACCTGCCCGAGGCCGACGTGCCCCCGCCGGTCGCGGACCTGCTCCTGACGCCGGAGGAGATCGAGGAGCTCGTCGTGCAGGAGGTCGGCCAGACGGCGCTCTTCGGGTCGCGCTTCCGCGAGAACGCGGGACGGGCTCTCCTGATCCCGCGCCGGCGCCCCGGCCAGCGCACGCCGCTCTGGCAGCAGCGGCTGAAGGCGCAGAGCCTGCTCCAGGTGGCGCGCAACTACGGCTCCTTCCCGATCGTGCTCGAGACCTACCGGGAGTGCCTGCAGGACGTCTTCGACCTCCCGGCGCTGAAGCGCATCCTCCACGGGCTCCAGTCGCGCGAGCTCGACCTCGTCGAGGTGGAGACGGCTTCCGCCTCGCCGTTTGCGTCCTCGCTCCTCTTCGCCTACGTCGCCACCTACATGTACGAGGACGACACGCCCGCGGCCGAGCGCAGGGCGCAAGCGCTATCGCTCGACCGCGACCTGCTGCGCGAGCTCCTCGGCCAGGACGAGCTGCGCGACCTGCTCGATCCCGCCGCGCTGGCCGACGTCGAGGCACAGCTCGCGGGCAGCCCGCGCTCGCCCGACGAGCTGCACGACCTCCTCCGCCGTCGCGGCGACCTGCGCGACGCCGAGATCGACGATGGCCCACGCAGCCGTGCTCGAGGCAGACCGCCGCGCGCTTCGGGTGCGGATCGCGGGCGAGCGACGGCTCATCGCCGCCGAGGACGCCGGCCTGTTCAGGGACGCCCTCGGCGTGATGCCGCCCGGTGGGCTCCCGGAAACATTCCTCGAAGCCGTGCCGAATGCGTTCGAGGCGCTGCTGCTCCGCTTCGCGCGTTCGCACGGGCCGTTCACCACCGCCGACGTGAGCGAGCGCTACGGCCTCGAGCCGGAGCGCGTCGAGGCGATGCTCACCGCGCTCGAGCAGTCGGACAGGCTCGTCCGCGGAGAGCTCAGGCCCGGAGGCGTCGAACGTGAGTGGTGCGAGCCCGACGTGCTCCGGCGCATCCGCCGCGCGTCGCTCGCGGCGCTCCGCAAGGAGGTGGAGCCCGCCGAGCAGGCGGTGCTCGGGCGCTTCCTGCCCGCGTGGCACGGCATCGACCGCCGCGCCACCCTCCAGGAGGCCCTCGTCCCGCTGCAGGCGCTGCCGCTGCCGGTGTCGCTGTGGGAAAGCGAGGTCCTCCGCCGCCGTGTGCCCGGCTATCAGCCCGCCCTGCTCGACGGGCTCTGTGCGACGGGCGAGGTCGTCTGGATCGGGGCCGGGCTCGACCGCGTAGCGGTCTACTTCCGCTCCGACGCGCCGCTGCTCGGCGCGCCGGCGGGTGCGCCGCCGCCCGAGGACGAGATCGCGCAGACGTTGCGTCGGACGCTTGCGCAGTCGGCCGAGTTCTGGCCCGACCTGCTCGCTGCGACCGGTCTCGATGCGGAGTCGGCGCTTCCCGCGCTGTGGGAGCTCGTGTGGGCGGGCGAGGTGACGAACGACGCCTGGGCGCCGTTGCGGGCGGCGCGGCGCTACGGGACGCCCGTCGCGGAGCGCCGGCCGCGTCGCTTCTCACGCACGCGGGCCGCGGGCTCGACGTCCACACAGGGACGTTGGTCGCTCACCTCGCGCCTCTTCCCGCAGGCCGTCGACCGGCGGGCGCTCGCCGAGCTCCTGCTCGAGCGCCAGGGCATCGTCGTGCGCGACGGCGTCCGGGGCGAGGGGATCGCGGGCGGCTACGGCGCCGTCTACGGGGAGCTCCGTGCGCTCGAGACCCTCGGTGCCTGTCGGCGCGGCTACTTCGTCGAGGGGCTCGGCGGGGCGCAGTTCGCGCTCCCCGGCGCAGTCGAGCGACTGCGCGAGCTCCGGAGCCTCGACAACGAGGATGCGCTCGTGCTCGCCGCCGCCGATCCGGCGCAGCCGTACGGCGCGTCGCTCCCGTGGCCCCGCCGCGCGGCTGCGCGCGCCGCGCGCGTCGCGGGCGCCCACGTCGTCCTGCTCGGAGGAGCCGCCGCGCTCTACGTCGAGCGGGGCGGCCGCACGCTGGTGCCGCTGCGGGAGCCGGAGGACGCGTGGCTGCGTCCCGCCCTGACGGCGCTCGCCGACTGGGTGCGGGACGGCCACGCCAAGCGGCTTGCGGTCGAGCGCTTCGACGGGCGGCCGGTCGCCGAGACGGAGGCGATGCCGCTCCTCGTGGAGGCGGGGTTCCTCGCTGGGCCCCGGCGTGCCGTGCTCCGGCCGTGACCAGCGCGAAGCGACGCGCTCACCGCGAGGCGAGCTTGCGCAGCCGCGCGACGGCGACGTCGAGCCTGCCGTCGCCGTAGGTTCCGCGCAGGCGGCGCGCGATCGTCGGCGTGACCGCGCTCCCGCCGAACACGAGCTGCGGGCCGGCGGACGAGGAGGAGGCCGCGAGCGCGTCGCGCAACGCGTGCACCGACTCGGTCCGTGACGCACTGAAGCAGAGAATCGAGGCGCCGGCGCTCTCCGCGAACGAGATCGCCGACTCCGTGGGCGTGTCGGCGCCGAGGAACTCGATGCGCCAGCCGTCGCCCCTGAGCATCACCGCGAGCATGAGCAGCCCGACGTCGTGCCGCTCGCCCGGTGCGCAGGCCAGCACTGCTGTCCCGTGCACGCCGCCCTGGCCGCCGGAGACGAACGTGCTCAGATGCACGCGTACCTTCGTCGTCAGGGCGTGCTCCTGCGCAACCGAGAGCTCGCCCCGGTGCCACGCCTCGCCCGTCCAGCGAAGCGCCGGGGTGACGACGTCGGTGAGGGCCTGCTGGAGCGACAGGACGGCGAAGGCCTGGTCGAGGGCTGCCGAGGCAGCTCGAAGGTCGTTGGCCCGCACCGAGGCGATCAGGCCGTCGCGCAGCTCGGTGGGATCGTCGAGGGCGACTGCGGTCGCCTCATCGAGGACGCGGGCCGCTTCCCCGATCCGCCAGCCGTCCCGGATCCGGTCGCGCAGCCACTCCACCCGCTGGACGTCGGACTCGCTGTAGCGGCGCTGCCCCCCGGGGGTGCGCTCGGGCCGGAGCACGCCGTAGCGCTGCTCCCACTTGCGCAGCGTGTCCGGCGCGATCCCCGTCCGGCGCGAGAGAGCCGTGATGTTGAGGAGAGGCAGCCGACACTAGACGATTCCTGGACATAATCTACCGTCCAGAGCACGTGCCCGAAGGCGATGCCCTCCACCGTGCCGCTCTGCGGCTCCAGGCTCTCGTCGGCCGTCGGGTCTCGGCCAGCTCGCCCCATCCGCGCGGTCGTGCGACCGGCGTGGCGGCGGCGGTCGACGGCCTGCGGCTGGAAAGCGTGGAGGCGAGCGGGAAGCATCTCGTGTTGCGCTTCGAGGGCGGGGTGGCGGTGCGCAGCCACCTGCGGATGACCGGCCGCTGGCGGGTCGGCGCCGCTGGGCCGGTGCGCGCCGGGCGACCGTGGCTCGTGCTGCAGGCAGACGGAATAGAGGCGACGCAGTGGAACGGGCCCGTGCTGACGCTCGACCAGCGGCCGCTGCGGACGCTCGGGCCCGACCTCCTGGCGGATCGCACCGAGCCGGAGGCGCTCGTGCCGCGGCTGCGAGCGAGCGGGCCGGACCGTCCTCTGGGAGAGGCCCTCCAGGACCAGCGCCTCGTGGCCGGGATCGGGAACATGTGGATGTCGGAGACGCTCTGGGCAGTTCGACTCTCGCCGTGGCTCGCCGTTGGCCGAGCGACGGACGCGGAGCTCGTGGCAGCGCTCGTGTGGGCGCGATCTGCCATGCGAGCCGCCGTCGCCGGCGCCCGAGGCTCGCCGCCGGGTCTACCGCCGCGCCGGCCGTCCGTGCCCTCGCTGCGGCACGCCGATCGAGTCCCGGGGTCAGGGAGACGACAACCGCACCGCCTACTGGTGCCCGTCCTGTCAGCCGTGTCGGCAGGAGACGGTCGGCCGCTGACGGTCGGTTTGACGCCGTGCGCCGCGGGTACTCTCGGAGGCATGACCGCCTTGACGGTCGCGCTCCCGTCGCGCTATCACGGGGCCGAGCTCATCGCCTCCGGCGGCATGGCGGACGTCTACGCCGCGACCGACGAGATGCTCGAGCGCCGGGTCGCGATCAAGATCCTGAGCCAGCGTTTCGCGCTCGACCCCGACCTCCGGGCTCGGTTCAGCGCGCGAGGCGCGCATCGCCGCACGGCTCTCGAACGAGCCGAACATCGTCACGATCTTCGACGTCGCGGACATCCAGGAGCGCCCGGCGATCGTCATGGAGTACCTGCCCGGGGGAACGATTGCCGACCGGATGCGCGCAGGGCGCGTTTCGCCGGCGCTCGCTCTTGCGTGGCTCGCCCAGGCAGGGAGAGCACTCGATGCGGCGCACGCCCAGGGAGTCGTCCATCGTGACGTGAAGCCGGCGAACCTGATGCTGAGCGGCGACGGCGAGCTGCGCGTCGCGGACTTCGGGATCGCGAGGATCGCGGGCGACTCGTCGCTCACGAGCGTCGGGACGGTTCTCGGCACGTCGGGCTACATGTCCCCCGAACAGGCCGTCGGGGGCACGGCCACCCCCGCGAGCGACCGCTACGCGCTCGCCGTCGTCGCGTTCGAGCTGCTCACCGGCCGCAGGCCGTACGTGGCGGAGAGCTTCGCAAGCGAGGCCGCCGCTCATGCCACCGCTCCGATCCCGGCGGCGACAACCGTCGACGGCTCGCTGCCCGCGGCGATCGACGCCGTCTTCGAGCGCGGGTTGGCCAAGGCCCCGGAGGACCGCTTCCGGTCGTGCGGCGAGCTCGTGGCGAGCCTGACAGGCGTGTTCTCGGAGAGCGCCGGCACGACCGTTCGCCTTCTGCCCGAGGATGCGCCGACCGCGCCGGCTCGAGCCGCGGCCGCAAGGTTCATCGCTCCGTCCGGATGGGGCCCATCCTCGCACTCGGGACGCTCGCCGTCCTCGGGATTGTCGCCGCCGCATTCCTGACGCGCGACGACTCGCGGCCGGGCGGATTCATCACGGTGATGCGCACGGCCACCGTGGCCGGGAAGCCGCAGGTCCGGACCGTGACCGTCGAGGGACAACCTGCCGCCGCGGCGCCGCAGGTGACGAGCGCCGCGTCGCCTTCCCCTGCGCAGTCCTCGCAGGGCGGAGCCGCGCTCAACGACCAGGGCTTTCGGCTGCTACAGCGCGGCGACGCCGCCGGCGCGCTCCCGCTGCTCGAGGAGGCGGTCTCGAAGCTCCAGGGCACCGGCTCGCTCGCCGAGGCCTACGCCTCGTACAACCTCGCGCTGGCGCGGTACTCCACCGGGAGCTGCGACGGCGTCAAGGACCTGCTGGAGCACTCGAAGAAGATCCAGGGCGACCGTCAGGAGATCAAGGACCTCCGTCACGAGGTCGACAAGAGCTGCAAGGGTCACAAGGAACTCGAATCAAGATGAAGCCCTGTATCGTCTCGGGGCTCGCTGTGCCGTCGCGTCGCACGCGCCCAGCGCGCCCAGCCGGCGAAGCGTCATTCTGATTCGAGTTCGAGGACGTCGTCGGCAGGATTGCCGCCGCGATGACGCGTATCCGGACGTGTGGCCGTCCGGGCACCAGATCTTGAACGTGCGTTGCGCGGGTTCACGCTGGGCGCGTTCGCATTCCTTCTGCGGGAGCTCGACGACGGCGCCGAGCTGCCGGTCGCCTTCGTCGAGCACGAGCACGCGGGCGGGCCGGCGCTCTACGAGTACCGCCCGCTCGTGCGGGCATTCGTCGAGGAGCGCGCGTCCCGGCTGCGCGGCCGCGACGACGCCGTGATCGCGCTCGAGGAGCTCGCCCGTGAGCCGGCCGCGGCGATCTTCGCGCGCGCGCACGCCGGTCCGAAGCCGTCGGAGGAGGAAGCGCTGTTCCGAACCGTGCTGCTCGGGCTGCTCGTCTCGACGGCCGAGGCATGCGGCGGGTTCGACTGGGACGACTCGTCGTTCGACCGTGCCTACGGCGAGCTCGAGCGTTCGCTCTTCGGCGAGCGCCGGACGTACGCCGCCGTGGCTCCTCTCGTCGGCATCTCCGTGACGACGCAGGTCGAGCTCGCGCCGGGCCTACGGGTGCGAGCGGTCGCGGACGGCGAGCTTGCCCGCCACTGGCCCGAGGCGAGCTCGCTCGTGCCGCCCGACTTCGGGCGTGAGACCGACCGCTACTGCGTGCTGGAGCTGCGGGCGGCGCTCTCCGCCGGGGAGCACCCGCCGGACGCGCCGGCCGAGATCGCGGATGCGGTCAGCGCGATCCGCCTTGCGGCTGCAGCGCCGCTCTCGGCCGGCCCCGTGCTCTTCGAGACGCTCGACGGCCGTCCCTTCGGTCTCCGGCCCGTGCTCCCGATCGCCGCCACCCAGCCGCCCGGTGAGGCGACCCGGCTCGACACGTTCCGCGGCCCGCTCGCCGCCGAGCTCCTTGCGCGCCTCGGCCTCGCGGATGCCGACGGCACGCTCGCGGAGGCGCTCGACCGCTGGGAGCTGTCGCTCTTCCAGAACGAGCCGTTCCGCTCCGACCAGCTCCGCGCGGCCCTCGCCGCACTGCTCGGGGAGACGTGGCCGCTCCGGGCTGCGGTCCTCCTCGAGACGGAGCCCGGCGCCCGCTCGGTCGTGCACGGTGGGCTGGTCGAGCTGGCGGCGGGCAGCCCGGCCACGTCTGCAGTCGCCGATGTCGCCCGGCGTGCGCTCGTCGAGACCCTCCGGCATGGCGAGCGGCCAGTGCTCCTGCGTGAGCTCGACGAGGCGCTCCTCGGGGTGCGCGAGCGTGCATCCGTGCGCGTCGCCGTGTCCGCACTCTGACACCAAACCGGCACACAGGCGGCACCGACCTGTCACATCGTTCTCCCTAGTCTGGAGGCATGGACGAGGCGCGCAGGCTCATGGAGCGGTTGGAGCGGATCGAGGCGCTCGACCGGGCAGCTGCCGATCCGGCGGAGCTGCTGGCGGAGCTGCGCGGGCTCCTGCACGACGCCGAAGCGTGGGTGCGGGTGGAGGGAGGTGATGCCGCCGACGAGGCCGTGAACCGGCTCAGAGACGCGCTTGCGCGCGACGCGGTGCCCGCCTGAGGCGAGGCCGGAGCCGACTTCGCCATCGTCTAGGGTGTCAGCGTGATCACCCACTGGGACGAGATCGAGGGGAGACGGCGGGAGCGGGGGCACATCGCGGCGACGTGGCAGTCGCTCTCGGGAGCGAACTCGATTGCCGCGGGCGTGCAGCGGATCTCGGTCGAGCCGGGCCGGTGGGCGACGCCTTTCCATCTCGAGGGCTCGGAGGAGGAGATCTTCTACGTCCTCTCGGGCTCCGGTGTCTCGTATCAGGGGGACGGTGACTCGGAGAGCGCCTTCGCCGTGCGGCAGGGCGACTGCCTCGTTCACCTCGCGCTCGAGCACGCGCACACGATCTGCGCGGGGGACGAGGGACTCGTCGTCCTCGCGTTCGGGCAGCGTCACTACGCGGCCAACACGTTGCTGCCGCGCGCCGGGGTTTCCTGGCTCGGACCGACCTGGGTGCTCGAGGGTGCGCCCGACGACCACCCGTGGTCCCGCGAGGCAGATGTCGGGCCGCCGACGTGGGACGAGCTGGTCGAGCGACCTTCGCGCATCGTCAACCTGACGGACGTCGAGCCGGTCGACCGCGAGCACGGCAGCGTGAGCAGCGTCGTCAGGCACCTGGGTGACGCCGCCGGGTCGGAGCGAACCGGGCTCGCGCATTTTGTCGTCGCGCCGGGGAAGCTCATGAACCCGCCGCACGTCCACGCGGCCGCGGAGGAGATCTTCGTCATCCTCGAGGGCGGCGGCACCCTGCAGCTGTACCCGAACCCGCGCGTCGGCGGCGAGATCGAGGAGTTTCCCGTGCGCGCCGGGTGCACGATCGCGAGGCCGGCCGGCTCGCGCCGGGCGCACGCCTTGTGGGCGAGCGACGACGGCATGACCCTGCTCGCGTACGGCACGCGCGATCCGAACGACATCGTCTACTACCCTCGCTCCGGGAAGATCAGCTTCGGAGGCGTCGGGGTCATCGGACGGCTCGAGCAACTCGATTACTGGGACGGTGAGGATTGAAAGGAGAGCGGCGGACCGCGGTGAACGAGGGGCAATGGGACTCGCCCGCCTCCTTCCGCGCTCGTCCACCAGGGACAAGCGCGTCGACGCCGACCCCGAGGCCAGCGTGAGCGAGGTCGAGCCGGAGACCCCGTTGGGCCTCGCCGCCTATGACGACATGCCGGCGTTGGGCGAACTGCCGAGCCTGGAGACGACGGCCTACACACCCGTCGCGAGGGCGCCGATCGTCGTCCCCCAGGCGGCAGCCCCCGGCGCGACGGGAACGCGCATCATCGCGTTTGCGAACCAGAAGGGCGGTGTCGCCAAGACGACGACGACGCTCAACCTCGGTGTGGCGTTCAAGGAGATGGGCTACCGGGTGTTGCTGATCGACCTCGACCCGCAGGGCAACCTGACGATGAGCCAGGGCCTCAACCCGGACACGATCGAAACCTCCATGTTCGACGTCCTCGTGCGGAAGATCCCGATCTCCGACGTGGTCGAGCGGCGCGAGGTCGACCTCGCGGTCGCCTCGATCGACCTTGCCGGCGCGGAGCTGGCACTCGCCGCCCTGATCGGGCGTGAGCGCTCGCTCGAGAAGGCGCTCGTCGAGGTGCGCGACCGCTACGACTTCATCCTCCTCGACACGCCGCCCTCGCTCGGCCTCCTCACGATCAACGCCTTCGTCGCCGCCACCGGTGTGATCGTGCCGGTGCAGTGCGAGTACCTCGCGCTGCGCGGCCTGGTGCAGCTCGAGAACACGCTGGCGATGGTGCGCGAGAACCTGAACCCGCGTGTCGGTGTAGAGGGGATCGTCGCGACGATGTACGACTCCCGGACGCTCCACGCGCGCGAGGCGGTGGAGATCCTGGAGGAGAACTTCGGCGACCTCGTCTTCAAGACCCGGATCCGCAAGACCGTGCGCTACGCCGAGGCGCCCGTGAAGGGCAGCTCCGTGCTCGGGTACGATCCGAACGGCACGGCCTCCGAGGCGTACCGAGAGCTTGCGAAGGAGGTGCTCCATGGCGCGGAAACGCGCGAGCATGCGTGAGGGGCCGCTCGCCGAGTTGTTTCGCGCGACCGAGGCCGCTCAGCGCGGCGAGACAGACGATCCGCAGCCCGACGACCCGCTGCCGCCCGCCGCGAGCGCGGACGATCAGGAGGGCGCCGAGGAGCAGCAGACGCTGATCCTCGGGCCACAGGGCACAGGCACGAGGCCGGAAGAGGACGAGCAGCGCCGCCGTGAGGAGGCTGCCCTCGAGGAGACGGTCGAGCACGTCGAGCCTGCCCCGCCCAAGCAACGCCGCCGCGAGGACGTCGCGCTCGAGGAGACCGTCGAGCACGTCCACGATTTCGACGAGGCTCCGGCCCCCGCCGGCGAGTCCGCGCCACGGCCCGAGCCCGCGCCCGAGGCCGTGAGCGCTTCGGCTGCGTCGGAGCCCGTCCGGGACGTGCCTCCTGCGGCCCGGCCGGTCGCGTCCGCGAGGGTCGAGGCGCCGTACGAGCCGCCGGTGAGCCGCTTCCTCCAGCCTCTGCCCGAGGGTGCGCCGCGACTGAACGTCGGCGGGGAAGCAGCGTCGTACCTCGCGGTGATCCGTGTCGTCGGGGTCGGCGGTGGTGGGCTCAACGCGGTCAACCGGATGATGGACGCCGGCATCGCGCAGGTCGACTTCGTCGCCGTCAACACCGACATGCAGCAGCTCAACCTCTCGGACGCGCCGGCGAAGATCCACATCGGCGAGCAGCTCACGCAGGGACTCGGCTCCGGCGCCGACCCGCACACGGGCCGCCGCGCCGCCGAAGAGGCCTACGACCGGGTGCGGTCCGCGCTGCGCGGCTCCGACATGGTGTTCGTCACCGCGGGCGAAGGCGGCGGCACTGGCACGGGCGCCGCTCCGGTGGTCGCCAAGATCGCGCGGGATCTCGGCGCCCTCACCGTCGGCATCGTGACGACGCCGTTCCGATTCGAGGGCACGAAGCGCCGCCAGGCGGCCGACGCGGGCGTGGAAGCCCTCCGCGCCGCCTGCGACACCGTGATCGTGATCCCGAACGACCGCCTCCTCGAGGTGCTCGACCGCTCGACGTCGATGGTGGACGCGTTCAAGATCGCGGACGACGTTCTCCGGCAGGGCGTGCAGGGGATCTGCGACCTCATCACGATGCCCGGCCTGATCAATCTCGACTTCGCGGACGTGCGCACGATCATGTCCGATGCAGGCTCGGCCCTCATGGGCATCGGCTACTCGGAGAGCCCGAACCGCGCCCGTGAGGCGGCTGAGCGCGCACTCCGCTCGCCGCTCATCGACACCGAGATCGTCGGCGCCAGGGGCATCCTGCTCTCGATCGCCGGCGGCGAAGATCTGAGCCTGCTCGAGGTCAACGAGGCGGCCGAGGTCGTGCGCAGCGCCGCGACGGACGAGACGAACATCATCTTCGGCGCCACGGTCGACGAGCGGTTGAACGGCCAGGTGTGGGTGACGGTCGTCGCCACGGGCCTCGGCGGAAGCCACCGCAGGTCGTACACGCCCTCGTTCGCCACCTCGGACGCCGGGACGCGCAGCTCGACCCGCGACGACTCCGAGTTGCCGAGCTTCCTGCAGTAGGCTCGCCGGGCGGAGGCGTAGTGCCCGAGCTCGGGTTCCGGCTCGACTTCCGGCCGCTCGTCGCCGCCGACCTCCCGCTCGTCCACGACTGGCTCGGTCGCGAGCACGTCAGCCTCTGGTGGGGCGAGCGGGGAAGCTACGAGGCGACGGTGGAGGAATATCTCCCGGCCGTCGAGGGACGCGACCCGACGGACATGTACATGATCGTGACCGACGGGCGGGACATCGGCGTCATCCAGACGTACCTCGTCGACGACTACCCGGAGTGGGCCGATCTGATCGACGCGGGTGAGGGTGCAGCCGGAATGGACATCCTCATCGGCGAGAGCGCGCT
The DNA here is from genome assembly GCA_963736945.1 of uncultured Thermoleophilia bacterium. Classification (GTDB taxonomy): domain Bacteria; phylum Actinomycetota; class Thermoleophilia; order Gaiellales; family Gaiellaceae; genus Gaiella. The sequence goes on along the minus strand of CAVTQW010000019.1, from coordinate 135,693 downwards.
CATCGGGCGCGGCCTCGGTTCCGAGGCGATCGCCCGCTTCGTCGCGGCGGTCGTCTTCGCCCGCCCGACCACGCGAGCCTGCGTTGCCGATCCCGACGTGCGCAACCTCGCCTCGCTGCGCGCCTTCGAGAAGGCAGGGTTCGTGCAGACGAGCACCTTCTTCGACCCCGAGGACGGCCGGCTCCATGCTCTCGTGCGGCGCGAGCGGTAGTAGGGCGCCGCGGCTGCACGGGCAGGACGGCTATCCCTCGGAGACGAGGAGCCGGTCGCCGCGCCGGATGAGCGCGAGAACGCGGATCTTCTCCATCCGCGCATCCTCCTTCGAACAGGGACGGGAGCCAGGCGACCGCCCGCGACGCCGCTCTACACGGCCGGCAGCAGAACCGTCGCGCCGAACGCGATCGCCACCAGGCACGTGGCGACGCCGGCCGTGGCCACCCGGATGTACGGGCGTGCGGACGGGCCGGCGAATGACAGCGCACCGGCGGCTCCGATGACCATTCCGGTCAGGAGCTCGACGGCGCCGAACGCGATCCCGGCCGAGAGCGCGGTCTTCGAGTCGACGCCTTGCGAGCCGAGCGCGAGCGCGACTGCTGCGCTCGCCAGCCCGACGTTCCCCGGTGTGATGGGAAGAATGGCCGCGAGTTCGACGGCGGGGACGAGCACGAGGGCAGCGCGGAGGGGATGGTCGATACCGAAGGCGCCGACGACTGCCGCCGCTGCCGCGACCTTGGCGGCGGCGCCGGCGAGCGCCCAGCCGGAGACGATGCCGAGGTCTCGGGGCGAGGCGGCGAGCGAGCGGAAGGCGGCCAGCAGCTGCTCGATCCGGCCCGGCAGCGTGACTCGCCGCGCCATGACCCCGACCGCTGCCGCGCCGCCCACGATCGCGACGATGGCGAAGAGCGGCCAGAGCGGGAGCACGCCCCCTGCGCTGCCGATCGCGATCAGCACGCCGAGCCAGACGATCCGGGTCACGCCGACTGCGGCCGCCGCACCGCTGACGGTCCAGCACCCGCCCTTCGTGACGCGGCCGAACAGCGCGACCCGCAGCGCAGAGCCCACGTGGGCCGGCGCGATGGCGTTGACGCCGCAGCCGACGGCATAGCGCGTCGTGGCGTCGAAGACCGTGAGGGGAGATCCCGTCGCCCGGAGCGCAGCCCGCCACGCCAGGGCGCCGCAGAGGCTCGTTCCCACGAAGCCGATGCCCGCGATCCAGAGGAGGCCGGGGTCGGCCGCGCCGAGGCCTGCGACCGCCTGACTGACGCGATCGCCGAGAAGCGAGGGACTCGCGCAGAGCGCCGCGAGAACGGCCAGCGAGATCGCCGCCATCGCCCAGTGTCGTTCTCGTCATGTGTTTTCGCATCGCAGCCGCCCATCCGTTCCTCGGCATGTGGCGGCCTGCGCTTGAGGGTGAGTATGCGCGCGAACGACCGCCGCGGAGTGTGCCGCGCGGGCTCTGCGTTACCGGAGGGCAGGGAAGCCACGCCTGCTGAGACGCAGCGCGAGCACCAACGCCGGAGATCCATGCAAAACCCGAACATCTACCGCCTCGTGAGCTGTGTGCTGCGGCGAACTCGACCCTCTACGCTCTGGCCATGCGTGGAGCAGTTGCAGCAGGAAATCGCCACACCGCGGAGGCCGGCGCCTGGGCGCTCGAACAAGGCGGCAACGCCGTGGACGTGATCGTAGCAGCCGCGATCGCGGCGTTCGTCGCCGAGGGCCCGCTGACGGGCCCCGGTGGTGGGGGCTTCCTGCTCCTCCGCGACGCCGGGAGCGAGCCGACACTGCTCGACTGCTTCTTCGCGGTTCCCTCCCGGCTGCCGGCGGTGATGGACGAGGTCGTCATCGACTTCGGTGACGCCTCGACACAGGTGTTCCACGTCGGTCCCTCGTCCGTCGCGGTGCCCGGGCTAGTCGCGGGCCTGGCCGAGGCGCACGACGCCCATGGGCGGCTCCCGTGGGCGGCGCTCTGCGAGCCTGCCCTCGACCTGGCCCGGTCGGGCGTCGAGATGAACGGAGCGCAGCGGTTCCTCCTCGAGATCCTCGTTCCCATCCTCGAGCGCACGGATGAGGGGCACGGGATCTACGGCTCGCACGTCCGCGCCGAGACCGGGCCGATGGTCCCCTGGCTGGAACGGCTTCGCGCCGAAGGGCCGGGCGCCGTCCGCGAGCTCTGGCCCGACCTCGCGGCGGACCTCGATGCATACCGGGTCGTCCACCGCCGGCCGCTCGAGGCGTCATTCTGCGGGATGCGGGTGCTCACGGCCCCGCCGCCGTCTCGTGGCGGCGGCATCGTCGCCGCGGGCCTCGCCGCCGTCGATCCTGCCGGCTCGCCCAGGGAGAGACCGCTCGCCGTCGTGCTCGCCGAGGCGCTGCTCGCGGGCTACGGGGGTCCGGCACACCACGCCGCTCTGACGGGCACTACACATGTCTCCGTGATCGACGGCGACGGCGACGCAGCCGCCCTCTCCTCGACGCTCGGATCGGGCTCGGGCGTGTTCGCGGGTGGGTTCCAGCTGAACAACATGCTGGGCGAGCTCGACGTGATCGGCAGCGACGAGAGGAACGCCGGAGATCGGCTGCCGAGCATGATGGCACCGACGATCGTGCTCGACGGCGAAGAGCCGCGGCTCGTTCTCGGCAGCGCCGGGTCGGTACGGCTCGCCGGAGCGATCCTGCAGACGATCTACCACGTCGTCGCAGGCCGCCTCCCGGTCGGTGCGGCGATCGACCACCCGCGCCTCCACGTCGAGGAGGCCGTCGTCCAGGTGGAGGGTGGCTGGCCGGAGAAGGCGGCGCAGCAGCTTCAGGACGCGGGTCACAGAGTGAATCCCTGGGCGGGCCGGAACCTCTACTTCGGGGGCGTGTCGGCGGTCGAGCGGCTGCCGGACGGAATGCTCGCCGCCGCCGGCGATCCACGGCGCGGCGGTCATGGGGCCGTCGTCCCGTGATCGTCATCCGGGCGGCGGAGCCGGGCGACGCGCAGGCGCTCGTTCAGCTCGCGGGCGAGGTCGGCGGCGAGGAGGGCGCGTGGCTTCTGACGACGGCCGAGTGGCGGACCGTGGCCGAGGAGCGGCGCTATCTCCGCGCGGTCCGACGGCACCCGGACGCCGCCGTCTACGTGGCAGAGGACGGGTCGCTCATCGTCGGCCGGCTCTCGCTCGCGCGTGACGTGCACCCGGCCAGCAGCCACGTCGCCGACCTCGGGCTGATGGTGGCCGCAAGCCACCGGCGGCGGGGCGTGGGACGCGCCCTCCTCGACCAGGCCGTCGCCTGGGCAGCCGGGGCGGGTGTCCGCAAGCTCGAGCTCCACGTCTTTCCGTGGAACCAGCCGGCGCTGGCACTCTACGAGTCGTTCGGCTTCGAGCGCGAGGGTGTCCGCAAGGGCCACTACCTCCGTGACGGTGTCGCCGTCGACGCAATCCTGATGGCGATCCAGCTCGAATCGGTCGCGTAGGTACCGCCCTGCCCGACTCGCTCCGTTGCCTCTCATAGCAACAGGTATACGCGAGAAATTGTCACGTGGGTGAAACGGCTTCGTGCCGTCTCTGTGACGCGCGAGAGCGCCCCCGCCGCCTAGTGCGGCGTCTCACAACGTTCACAGGAAACAGCATCGTTGTGAGACGCCGCACCACTGAATCAACACGGAGTGGGGTGTCCCGCAACGAGCGTTTCCGGTCGAACCTCCCCTCTGTAGCATCGGCCGTCGATGGTGCTTCGCGTCGACGCCGACCGCATGCGCTCGGACTTCGAGGCCCTGGCCTCGTTCGGAGCGACGACGGAGGGCGGTGTGGCCCGGACGACGTTCTCGGAGCCGCACCTGGCGGCGCGCGCGTGGTTCCACGAGCGCGGACGCGCGGCCGGGCTCGAGACCCGAACCGATTCCGCCGTCAACCACTCGGTCGTCCTGCCTGCTCGGGAGCCCGCGGCGCGCACGCTCATGCTCGGCTCCCACCTCGACTCGGTGCGCCGCGGCGGCCGCTACGACGGCGCCCTGGGAGTCCTCTGCGCTCTCGAGGTCCTGCGGTCCGTCAAGAACGCCGACCTCGAGCTCCCCGTCACGCTCGAGGCGGTCGACTTCACGGACGAAGAAGGGACCCTCGTCGGCCTGCTGGGAAGCTGGGCGATGGCCGGCATCCTGTCGCCCGAGGTCCTCAGTGCGCCCAGGGGAGGCCGCGATCTGCTCGTCTCGGAGCTCACACGGATGGGGCTCACGGAGGAAGGCCTGCTCGCCGCGCGCCGCGACCCCGGGACGCTCGCCGGCTACCTCGAGCTCCACATCGAGCAGGGGCCGGTGCTCGACCGCGCCGGCGTCGACATCGGCATCGTCACGGGGATCATCGGCTCGGCCTCGTTCAGCGTCGTGTTCGAGGGCGAGGCGCGGCATGCCGGAACGACCCCGATGGATGCGCGCAGGGACGCGGCCCTCGGGGCCGCGGCCTTCGTCCTCGGCGTGCGCGAGACGGTGACCACGGGTTTCCCCGGCTGCGTCGCCACGATCGGCGACATCGCGACGGAGCCGGGCTCGTACAACGTCGTGCCGGGCCGGGCGCGGCTGCGCATGGAATGCCGGTCTCTGGACAGCGAGGAGCAGGACGCGCTCGAGCGGGCGCTCACGGAGCGGGCGCACGCAGAGGCGGAGCGGTTCGGCCTCGACGTCACGGTCGAGCGGCTCGGGCGCTGGGAGCCGGCGCCAACCGACGACCGGGTCCAGGCTGCGTTCGAACACGCCGCCGCAGCGCTGGAGCTGTCGGCGCTGCGAATGCCGTCGGGCGCTGGTCACGACGCCCAGGCGCTCGCGGCGATCACGCCGAGCGGGATGGTATTCGTGCCCTCCGTCGGAGGCATCAGCCACGATCCGTCGGAGCACACGCGCTGGGAGGACTGCGTCAACGGCGCCAACGTTCTTCTCAACGCGACCGTGGAGCTAGCCCTGGCGCACTACTGAATCACGATGGAGTGGGGTGTCCCGCAACGAGCATTTCCGGTCGAACGTTGCGGGACGCCCGCAGCCGGGCTACGACGCGAGCGAGCGCGGTAGCACGAGCTGCTGCAGGAGGCCGCACCCCGGGCGTGTCTCCGGCCACTCGTCGATCTCGAGGCGCAGCTCGGCGAGCGCGGCCGTCGGGAACGCGTCGGGCCCCGGCGGCGCGAGGAGGCAGGCGAGGCCGTGGAAGCCGGGGTTGTGGCCGACGAGGAGCACGCTGTCGACGCCTGGGGCGAAGCTCCCGGAGGCGCTCGAGGAGAGCGTCCGCCGACGTGTGGTAGAGACGGCTCTCGACCTCGACCTGCGGTGAGCGGAGTGCCGGGAGGACGAGGTCGAGCGTGGCCCGCGCCCGCACGGCGGACGAGCAGAGGACGATCTCGGGCTGCACCCGGTGCTCCGAGGCCCATCGCCTCATCCGCTTGGCTGCCTTGCGTCCACGCGGGGCGAGCGGCCGCTCGTGATCGGCCACGGCGGGATCGTCCCAGCTCGACTTCGCATGCCGGAGCAGCCAGAGCGTCCTCACCGGCCGCGCCTCCAGCCGCGGACGAATGCGACCTGCCCTGCCGTCTCCGGAGACCGCCGGCCGGCAGCGATGTCCCGGCGCAGGTCGGCGATCGTCGCGATCGCGTCACCGCGGTCGAGGTCGTGCCGGACGAGCCAGCAGCCGATCACCGTTCCGGTGCGACCGACGCCGCCCCAGCAATGGACGTAGGCGGTGCCGCCGGTGCCGCGCGCCTCGTCGATGTCGTCGAGGACCCTCGTCACGTGCCCCGCCGTGGGCGTTCCCATGTCGGGAATCGGGTGGGAGACCCTCCGTGCCGTGCGCAGGAGCCGCTCGTAGCCGTCGAGGGGATCGGACGGGTGCGTGAGGTCGACGAACAGGGTGACGCCCATCCGCTCGAATGACTCGATGCCGGTCGGCGTGCCGGGGTACGCCCCAGCGAGCAGGCCGTCCGACACCGCGTAGTGCGAGGGCAGCGGCATGCACGGAACCTACAGCGAACGAGAGCCCGGAACCGTTCGGCCTGAGGCTACTGTTCCCCCGATGCCGGCCCGCGTGCTCCTCGTCCTTTTCACGGCGTTGCTGCTGGCGGGATGCGGCGGGAACGACGACGAGGCGGCGCCCGGCACGACGTCGACCTCGGAAGCGGCGACGACGACCCGGACGACCGGCACCACCGCGACCGAGCCGCTCCAACCCGTGTCGACCGATCCGGTCGTCGCGTCGAGCGCGAGCGACGAGGTTGCACTGCTCACGGCCGTCCGCGCCGCGTCCCACGAGGGCTACGACCGCGTCGTCTTCGAGTTCCGGAACGGAGCGCCGGGCTACGACGTGCGGTACGTCGAGCGGCCGGTCCAGGCCGACGGCTCGGGCGAGGAGGTCGACGTCGCGGGCGGCTCGGTGCTGGTCGTGCGCATGGAGCCTGCACTGGACGCGGACCTGACCAAGGAGACGGCGCCCCGAACCTACCTGGGCCCCGCGCGCTTCACGCCCGACACGTCGGCCGTCGTCGAGCTCGTCCGCACGGGCGGCTTCGAGGCCGTCCTCACGTGGGCGGTCGGTGTCGACGAGGAGCGCCCGTTTCGCGTCACGCGGCTCGAGCAGCCGGCCCGGATCGTGCTCGACGTCGCCACGGGGTAGAAACGTGGGAGCAACCTGGGTAGCGACTGCTTGCGGGCAGGCAGTTTCGCCTGCTAGCGTGGCCCCGATGCAGCTCTTCGCCTAGGACCGCCGTTGCCGCGGGCCTCCCTCGAGAGGCCCGGCCGTTGCACGCCCTGGGTTCGTCCGTTCGAGAGGAGCGACTGAGATGACCTCTGTTCCATACGATGTCCCCGCCGTCGAGGTGCGCGATCTGCGCAAGGAGTTCCGCCGGCGGGCCCGCAAGGACGAGAGCCGCTTCAAACGCCGCTTCCGGCGCGAGCACAGAACCATGCCCGCGCTGCGAGACGTCAGCTTCACGATGCAGCGCGGCGAATGCGTCGCCATCCTGGGTCAGAACGGCTCCGGCAAGTCGACGCTGGTCCGACTGCTCTCGACGCTGCTGCTGCACGACGGCGGCAGCGCCCGCGTGTTCGGCCATGACGTGTTCACCGAGCAACGTGCGGTGCAGCGGCTCGTCAACCGCGTCTCGGTCGAGGCGAGCTTCTTCAAGAAGATGTCGGCCGCCGAGAACCTCGGGTACGCGTCGAGGTTCTACGGCATGACGTCGCGCGAGACGCGAGACGAGATCCCGCGCATCCTCGAGCGGGTCGGCTTCGCCTCCGAGCGGCGGCATGAGCCGATGGAGAACCTCTCCCGCGGGATGCAGCAGAAGGTGGCGCTGGCCCGGGCGCTGCTCACGAGCCCGGTGCTCCTGCTGCTCGACGAGCCCACGACTGGGCTCGACCCCCGCTCGAAGCGCGAGGTGCAGGACTTCATCAAGGAGGTGCGCGTGGAGCACGACGCCACGATCCTCCTCTGCACGCACGACCTCGCGGAGGCCGAGTCCCTGGCCGACCGGATCGGCGTGCTCGCGCGCGGCGAGCTGCTCGCGCTCGAGCCGGTCGACGAGCTCCTGGCCCGCTACGAGGCGGAGACACTCGAGGAGGCGTTCTTCGCCGCCACGGGGCGCAGCTTCGAGGACGAGGTGACGGAGGAGGACGAGGAGAGGGAGGTGTTCGCCTGATGCGTGCGCATGGCTCTGAACCTCAAGCACGACCTGATCGGGCTCGGCGGCGTCGTCGAGCGGAACGTCTACCTGACCCGCCGCTACATCTGGTGGGACCTCGCGTTCTTCGTCTGGACGGTCGCGAACACGCTCACGATCGTCTTCATCGCGAAGGGGATCGAGGCGACAGGCGGCTCGATCGACGTCGAGCAGACGACGACGGCGCTGCTGATCGGTGCCGTCGTCTGGGCCTACCTCGGGATCATCTTCGAGTTCATCACGGAGACGGTCGCCTGGGAGCGCTGGGAGGGGACGATCGAGTACACGTTCATGGCGCCGCTCTCCCGCGCGATGCACCTTGGCGGCTCGGGAGTCTTCGCGGTGCTGTACGGGCTCGTGCGCGCGTCGCTGCTGTTCGTCGTCGTCGCGATGTTCTTCGGGCTTGCGATGCCCGACGCGAACTTCGCGGCAGCGCTCGCGATCCTCCTGATCGCGTCGGTGTCGTTCTTCGGGATCGGGATGATGACGGCGGTGCTGCCGCTCATCTCGCCCGAGAAGGGCGCCCAGCTCGGGTTCGTGGCGCAGGGGATGCTGCTCGTCGTCTCGGGCGTCTACTACCCGGTCTCGGTGTTGCCCGACTGGATGCAGTGGCTCTCGAAGATCTCGCCGGCGACCTACGCGCTACGTGGGATCCGCGGCTCGATCCTCGAGGGCCAGGGCCTCCTCTGGGCGAACGTCTGGCCGCTGCTCGTGATCGGCGTCGTCTCGATCCCGCTCGGACTGCGGGTGTTCAACCGCGGCGAGATCTACGCCAAGCGCCACGGGAAGCTGAAGAGGTCCGGCTAGTGCGGCGTCTCACAACGTTTCAGAGGAAACAGCATCGTCGTGAGATGAGAGACACCTCTTCAGAGTCCTACACGGCGACGTCACGTTCGCTCTTTGCGGATTTTTCCTCGCCGGGGACCCTTGCGGGGCCGCCCGCTGTCCCACTATCTTCACCAGTGCACCGAGCACGGGGCACCGGAGGTTGAAGGCCTCCCGAGCGACTGAAGCGCAAGCGACGGTCGGCCGGGGAGCTGGACGAAGGAGCTACCGACCCGGTGCATTTTCTTTGGTCCCAGCGGGGGAGAGCACGACGAGCGGGATCGGCCTGCTCGTCCGCCCTGCGTAGCGGGCATAGCCGGGATGGATCCCGGTGATCATGGGCCAGAGGCATTCGTGCTCGGCTTCCGTCGCAGCGCGGGCCGTGACGGCCTCCGAGCGCTTCCCTCGCGTGATCGTGGCGGAGGGGTGGTCGTGGAGGTTCCGCCACCAGGAGGGCGGCATGTCCTCGCCTCCGTTCGAGCCGACGACCACGATGTCGTCCCCCGTTTCGAAGTACGTGAGCGGCGTCGTCGTCTGGCGACCCGTACGGCGACCGGTCGTCGTCAGGAGCAGCACCGGCATGTCGGCGACACGGCCGAGAACACGCCCGCCACTGAGGCGGTAGACGTCGCGATGGGCGCGACTCACGACCTTGATCGCGGAGCGCCTGACGTGCACGTGTGCTCAGGCGGGCAGGGCGACCGCGGTCGCGCGCTGCCGCGCCGGCCGCCCCTCCAGGCGGTCGACGTACGGGGCCAGCCCCGCCGGCAGCTCCGTGATCTCGCCCGTCCGGGCGAACGCGAGCACCGACCCGACGACGATGTCCGCGACCGAGAAGCTGTTGCCGACGAGATAGTCGTCCTCCCCGAGTGCCCCTTCGACGACTTCGGCCGCCTTGACGAAGCGCGCGGTGGCCCGGTCGACGACCTCCGGGATCGGATCGCCCGAGTCCTTCCAGAGCTGCCGGGCGATGTCCATGAGGGCGCTCTCGATCTCGGTCATGCCGAAGAAGCACCACTGGTAGTGGAGAGCACGCTCGTACGAGCCGAGCGGGCCGATGAGCCCTGCCTCGAGGTCGAGGTCCGCGATGTGGAGGATCAGCGCCGCCGACTCGAACACGGGGCCGTCGTCCGTCTCGAGCGCCGGGGAGCGGCCGAGCGGGTGGAGGGTGCGGTACTCGGCTGTCTGCTTCGCCTCGCGCCGCATGACAGTGAGGTCGAAGGGTGTGCCGAGCTCCTCGAGCAGCCAGAGGACGCGTGTCGAGCGGGAGCGGGGCTGGTGGTGGAGTCGCATGGCCTGATCCTAGCCCTTGCCCGGTCTAGGGTTGTTCGATGAGCCCGACCGACATGGAGCCGCTCGCCGCGATCGCGCAGGAGGTCGCGGCCGAGTGGGGCCTCGAGCCGGGCCGGCCCTTCGTGCTCTCGAACTACTCCTTCGTCGCGCCTGCGGGGGACGACGCCGTGCTGAAGGTGACGGCGCGCGCCGACGACGAGGCGGACGAGGAGCCCGACGCGCTCGCGCTCTGGGGCGGTGACGGAGCCGTGCGGCTGCTGCGCCACGACCGCGCGCGCCGCGCGCTCCTGCTCGAACGGGCCCGGCCGGGAACGGATCTCTCGGCCCTCCCGGAGGACGAGGCCACGGCGACCGCCATCGGCGTCGCGAAGCGGCTGTGGCGGCCGGCTGCGGAGCCCTTCCGCTGGATCGGCGACCACGTCCCGCGTTGGCTCGACCAGGCCGAGCATTGCGACCAGGACGGGCGCGACCTGATCCCGCTCGCGCGAAAGCTGTACGCGTCGCTCGCCGTCGGCCGCGAGGTGCTCGTCGCATGGCGACTTCCACCACCACAACATCCTCCGGGCCGAGGACGGGCATCTTGCGATCGACGCGAGCCGATGCTGGGTGCGATGGAGTTCGACGTGCCCTCGTTCCTGTGGAACCCGCTCTCGTACACGATGACGAGCCGACGTCACCGAGCGCCGCCTGCGGGCGTTCGCCGCCGGCGGTCTCGACGAAGAGCGGATGCGGAAGTGGGCCGTCATCCGCGGCGCCTACCTGGGCGCCGGCGAGGCGGAGGCTCGCGTGCTGCGCTCGCTCGTCGCCTAGTGCGGCGTCTCACAACCGACTCGTGCGGCTGGTTGAATCGATGCCGTGGAGATCCGGCGACTGACCATGGCCGCCGCGGCCGGCCTGATCGGCGAGACGGCCGCGTTCTACGGCGAACGGCTCGGGCTCGGCCTCGTCCACGTCGACGAGCGCGGCGTCGAGGTGCGCGTGGGCGGAGAGCGTGCTCGTGTTCCGGGCCTCCCCCGGCTCGCCCTTCTACCACGTCGCGCTGCTCGTGCCCGGCGACCGCTTCGACGCGGCCCTCGACTGGGCGCGGGAACGGGTGGAGCTGCTGTCCGACCCGGAGACCGGCGAGGCCGTCTTCGACTTCGACGCTTGGGAAGCGTCGGCCTGCTACTTCCACGACCCGAGCAGCAGCATCGTCGAGCTGATCGCACACCGTGGCCTCGGTGAGGCCGGCACGACCGGCCCGTTCGCGCCCGGTGAGCTGGTCGGCGTGTCGGAGGTCGGCCTCGTCTGCGATCCACCGCCGTGCGCGGAGGCGCTCGAGCGCGAGCTCGGCCTCGGTGTCTGGGACGGCACGGTGGTCGGCGCAGGAGGGCTGGCCTTCGTCGGGGAGAAGGCGAGGACGCTGATCCTCTGCCGTGCGGGGCGGCCCTGGCTCCCTACCGGCCGCCCGGCGGAGGCGCATCCCATGGAGGTCGTGCTCGCCGGGGCGAGGGAGGGTGTCGTGCCGCTCGGTGCGGGCGGCCAGGTGCAGGGCCGTCGGTAAGCCCTCTCACCACTCGCGGTCTCCCGAGCCGAGCTGCGGCGCGGGCGCGGCGGCTGTGCAAGCATCCCGAGCGTCCGCGACTCGAGGAGGCCGCATGGCACGACCCGTCACGATGTTCACCGGCCAGTGGGCCGACCTGCCGCTCGGCGACCTCGCCGGGAAGCTGCAGGCCTGGGGATTCGACGGCGCCGAGCTCGCCTGTTGGGGCGACCACTTCGAGGTGGACAGGGCCGTTGCCGATCCCGGCTACGCGAAGGCGAAGCGCGAGCTGCTCGAGTCCCACGGGCTGGGCTGCTGGGCGATCGGGGCCCATCTCGTGGGGCAATGTGTGGCCGACCCGATCGACGCGCGCCATCGTGGCATCCTGCCTCCGGACGTCTGGGGCGACGGGGAGCCGGAGGGCGTCCGGCAGCGCGCCGCCGAGCGGATGAAGGACACGGCGCGCGCGGCAGCCGCGTTCGGGGTCGACGTCGTGACCGGGTTCACCGGTTCGCCGGCCTGGCACCTGCTCTACTCGTTCCCGCCGAACGACTTCGACGCGATCGAGCACGCGTACGAGGAGTTCGCGGAGCGCTGGGGGCCGATCGTCGACGTCTACGACGCGGAGGGCGTCAGGTTTGCCCTCGAGGTGCACCCGACGGAGATCGCGTACGACTTCGTGACGACGCGGAAGGCCCTCGACGCGATCGGGAACCGACCGGGGTTCGGGATCAACCTCGACCCGAGCCACTTCGCGCACCAGTTCCTCGACACCGCCGCGTTCGCGATCGAGTTCGCCAACCGGATCTACCACGTGCACGTGAAGGACTCGCGCCGCCTCCTCGACGGACGCAGCTCGATCCTCGGAGGTCACCTCAACTTCGGTGAGCCGCAGCGCGGCTGGGACTTTGTCTCCCCGGGGCACGGCGACGTGGATTTCGAGGCGTTCTTCCGGGCGCTGAACCGAATCGGCTACGCCGGCCCGCTCTCGATCGAGTGGGAGGACTCCGGCATGGACCGGGAGTGGGGGGCGCAGGACGCGCTCGCCTTCGTGCGCCGCACCGACTTCGCGCCGTCGGCCGTGGCCTTCGACGCTGCGATGCAGCGCGAGGGGTAGCATCAGGGTCGCCTCAGGGTCATTCCCGATGGACGGTCGTCTGCGCAGCCGCCACCCTGAAGGCATGACCGAACATGCGATAGACCAACCACCTGTGGTAAAGCGGCTCGAGCGGCCCCGCTCCGACCGGATGCTCGCCGGGGTCTGCGAGGGCCTGGCGCGCTACTTCGACGTCAATCCCGCGCTCTACCGCGTCGGGTTCGTCGTCCTGACCCTGCTCGGCGGCGCGGGCATCATCATCTACCTCGCCGCCGCGCTCGTGATCCCCGAGGAGGGGAGGAAGGATTCGATCGCGACCGAGGTGCTGCGCGGCCGCCGGGATCAGCCGTGGTCGCTCGTCGGCCTCGGCCTCATCGCCGTTGCCGCGGCGGTGCTCCTCGCCCGTGCGACGCTGTGGCCGCACGGCGACGCCGCGTGGGTTCTCGTCCTGCTCGCAGGCGGCCTGATCCTCTGGATGCAACGCCGCGGTGGCAGCTCCCAGGCCGTCGTCGCAACCGGCGGGGACGTCGTCGCCCGGCGACGTCCGCGCGTGCTGCGCACCGTCTCGATCGTGCTGGGCGTCCTCGTGGTCACCATGCTCGTGACCGCCGCGATCGTGGCATCCGTGTTCCACGTGGACGTGCGCAACGGCATCGGTGACCGCACCTACCAGGTCGCGGGAGCGGCCGATGTCCATTCCCGCTACCGGCTCGGGATCGGCGAGCTGCGCCTCGACTTCCACGGGGTGCGGTTCCCGGTCGGCGAGACACCGGTCGACGCCAGGGTCGGGATCGGGACGCTCAAGGTGATCGTTCCGGAGGACGTGGCGTTGCGCGTGAAGGCGACGAGCCAGGTGGGCGACGTCCACGTGCTGGGGCTCGCCGATGACGGGCGCAATGCCGCCGTCCAGGTCGACAGCGACGGTCGTCGCGTGCTCGTGCTCGATGCCGACGTCGGCCTCGGCACGATTCATGTCGCCCGGGCCCCTCTGACACCATGAGGGCCGATGGCGATCCCGACCTTCGTCCGTAGCTCGGACGACCGCGTCGTCGCCGGGGTCTGCGCAGGCATCGCGCAGACCCTCGGCGTCGATGCCACGCTGATCCGCCTCGTCTTCGCGCTGCTCGCCCTCGCGGGCGGGGCGGGAGTGCTCCTGTATCTCGCGCTCTGGGCCTGGAGCGACCACTGGAGCCCGTGGGTCGCGGGGCTGCTCGGCCTGATCGGGATCTCGGCCGTGCTCCACGCGCTCGGGCTCGACGACCGCGTCGTCGCCGGCATCGCGCTCGTTGCGGGAGGGCTCACCCTCATCTGGCGGCGCGGCGGCAGCTTCGGCGTCAAGGCGCCGCTCTCGGCGCTCGGTGTGACCCTCGCAGCCGCCGGAGCGGTGCTCGTCCTCTACGACGGCGGTGTCGACCAGGCCGTGCTCGCACCGGGCGCGGTGGCGGGGTCGCTGCTCCTCATCGCGGGTCCCTGGCTCTGGCGGCTCGCCGTCGAACGGGACGCCGAGCGGGCCGCTCGTATTCGCAGCGAGGAGCGGGACGAAGTCGCCGCCCGCGTGCACGACTCCGTCCTCCAGACGCTCGCTCTGATCCAGCGCCACGCCGGCGAGCCCCGCAAGGTGGCCGCCTATGCCCGGCGACAGGAGCGTGAGCTGCGCGGCTGGCTGTACGGCGACCGAACAGCGGACGACGCGTCGCTCGTTGGCCTCCTCTCGGCGGCGGCGGCCGACGTCGAGGAGCTCTACGGCGTCCGGGTCGAGCTCGCGAGCTCCGGCGACTGTTCGGCGGACGAGGACGTGAGCTCGCTCGCGCTGGCCGCGCGTGAGGCGATGACGAACAGCGCCAAGCACTCGGGCTCCGACGTCGTCGACGTCTATGCCGAGGCCGACGAAGAACGCGTCTCGGTCTTCGTCCGCGATCGGGGCGTCGGGTTCGACCCGGCGGCCGTCGCCGGCGACCGCCGCGGCATCCCGGACTCGATCCTCGCCCGCATGCAGCGGGCCGGTGGCACGGCGACCGTGACGAGCGCGCCCGGCGCCGGCACGGAGGTCGAGCTGACGCTCGCGAGGGCCGGGGCGTGAGACGGCGCGTCGTCATCGTCGACGATCACCACATGTTCCGTGCAGGCGTGAAGGCCGAGCTCGGCGACGCGGTCGAGGTGGTCGGAGAGGCGGCGAGCGTCGCCGAGGCCGTCCCGCTGATCCGTGAGCTCGACCCCGATGTCGTCCTCCTCGACGTGCACCTGCCCGACGGGGGCGGCGACGTGATCATCAACGCGGTGGCCCCCGACAGGCCCGGGGTTCGGTTCCTGGCGCTCTCCGTCTCCGATGCCGCCGAGGACGTCATCGCCGTCATTCGGGCGGGGGCGCGCGGTTATGTAACGAAGACGATCTCCGGCGAGGAGCTGGCCCAGGCGGTCGAGCGTGTCGCGGAAGGAGACGCCGTGTTCTCGCCGCGGCTTGCGGGCTTCGCACTCGACGCGTTCCGCGGCGGCGAGCACGTCGGAGGCGACGCGGAGCTCGACGAGCTCACGCCCCGTGAGCGGGAGGTGCTGCAGCTCATTGCCCGCGGCTACATGTACAAGGAGATCGCGGCCCGTCTCAGCCTCTCGGTGAAGACGATCGAGAGCCACGTCTCGAGCGTCCTGCGCAAGCTGCAGCTGTCGAGCCGGCACGAGCTGACGCGCTGGGCGACGCAGCACCGGCTCGTGTGACCAACGTTGTCAGACCCCGCACGAGGCGAAAACCTCTCGGGCTCGAGATGCGTTTCGTATAGTGACGACAACCACGATGCGGCGACGCCCGGCGCGGACCGCCGGAGGTGGCGAAGGCCGCGAGAGGGGGCTGCGGTGTATCCGGCGACTTTCGAGTACCACGCTCCGGCGAGCCTCGCCGAGGCGGTTTCGATTCTCGAGCGCTACCAGGGTGAGGCCAAGGTGCTGGCGGGCGGGCAGAGCCTGATCCCGGCGATGAAGCTCCGGGTGACCGCTCCGGCGGCGCTCGTCGACATCAACCGCATCGAGGGGCTCGACACGCTCGCCGAGGCGGAGGGCGGGCTGCGGATCGGGGCGCTCGTCCGCCACAAGACCTGCGAGTGCTCCGCGCTCCTCGGGGGCCGCTTCGGCGTCCTCGGCAGCACCGCCCCGCAGATCTCCGACCCGATCGTCCGCAACAGCGGCACCGTGTGCGGGTCGCTCGTGCACGCGGATCCGCAGGGAGACTGGGGCGCGGCCCTGCTCGCGCTCGACGCCGAGGTCGTCGCGCAGGGGCCCGGACGGCGAGCGCACCGTCGCGCTCGACGACTTCCTCCAGGGGCCGTTCATGACGGCGATCGAGCCCGGCGAGGTCGTGACCGGGGTCCGGGTGCCCGACCCGGGCGCCCGCGCCGGAGGGACGTATCTGAAGCTCGAGCGGAAGGTCGGCGACTTCGCCACCGCGGCCGTCGCCGTGCACGTGACGCTCGACAACGGGACCGTCGGGAAGGTTGGGATCGCGTTCACGGGCGTCGGCCCGCGAAACGCCCGCGCCCGCGAGGCGGAGCAAGCGCTCGCCGGCCAGGAGCCGAGCGAGGAGGCGATCACGAGCGCGGCCCACATCGCCGCCGGAGAGGCGGAGCCCTGGGACGATCACCGCGGAACCGCCGAGTACAAGCGCAACGTCGTGCGTGTCTTCACCGAGCGGGGCCTGCGGACAGCAGTCGCAGCGGCGCGCTCCGAGGGAGGGGGATCCTGATGGCCACCACGGAAGCGCCGATCCTGACGCGCTCGATCACGGTCACCGTGAACGGACAGCCCCGCGAGGCCGAGGTGGAGACGAGGCTCCTCCTCGTCCACTTCCTGCGTCAGTCGCTCGGGCTGACGGGGACGCACATCGGCTGCGACACGACGAGTTGCGGCGCCTGCACGGTGCTCCTCGACGGGGTGCCGGTGAAGTCGTGCACCGCCTTTGCCGTCCAGGCCGACGGCCGTTCGCTCCGGACCGTCGAGGGCCTGCTCGGGGAGGGCGGCCTGCATCCGATCCAGCAGGGCTTCCACGAGGAGCACGGCCTCCAGTGCGGCTTCTGCACGCCGGGGATGATGCTCACCGCGGTCGCGCTGCTCGAGGAGAACCCCGACCCGACCGACGAGGAGATCCGGTGGGCGCTCTCGGGCAACGTCTGCCGCTGCACGGGCTACCAGAACATCGTCAAGGCGGTCCACAACGCGGCTGCCAGGCTGAGAGAGGTGAGCTAGCGATGGCGACCGCCCACGAGATCCGCGGCCTCGGTCACTCCGTGCCGCGCAAGGAGGACGCGCGCTTCATCCGCGGCCAGGGGAACTACGTCGACGACATCACCCTGCCGCACATGCTCCACCTGGAGCTCCTCCGCAGCCCCTACGCGCACGCCCGCATCGTCTCGATCGACGCGAGCGAGGCCCAGGCGCTGCCCGGCGTCGTCGCCGTCATCACCGGTGAGGCGCTCGCCGCCCACAACCTCGCCTGGATGCCGACCCTCTCCGGCGACACCCAGGCGGTGCTCGCGACCGACAAGGTGCGGTTCCAGGGGCAGGAGGTGGCCGCCGTCGTCGCCGAGTCGGCGTACATCGCCAAGGACGCGCTGGAGCTGATCGACGTCGAGTACGACGTCCTGCCCGCGGTCTCGACGCCGCAGCAGGCGCTCGCGGACGGGGCGCCGCTGATCCGCGACGACAAGGAGGGGCAGGACTCCAACCACATCTACCACTGGGAGGCCGGTGACAGGGAGGCGACCGCCCGTGCCTTTGCGGAGGCCGACAGGGTCGTGTCGCTCGACACGTTCTATCCGCGCTGCCACCCGTCGCCGCTCGAGACCTGCGGGTGCCTCGCGGACGTGAACCCCGCCACCGGCAAGGCGACGATCTA
The DNA here is from genome assembly GCA_963736945.1 of uncultured Thermoleophilia bacterium. GTDB lineage: Bacteria > Actinomycetota > Thermoleophilia > Gaiellales > Gaiellaceae > Gaiella. Next base: position 118,404 of record CAVTQW010000019.1, on the reverse strand, counting down.
CATGACCTCCCAGGCGCCGCACGCGCACCGGACGCTGTTCGCGATCGTCGCAGGCCTGCCCGAGCACATGATCCGGATCGTGTCGCCGGACCTCGGCGGCGGCTTCGGGAACAAGGTGCCGATCTACCCGGGCTACGTGTGCGCCACCGCCGCCTCGCTCCTCATCGGGCGGCCGGTGAAGTGGATCGAGGATCGCACCGGCAACCTCATCTCGACCGGGTTCGCCCGCGACTTCCACATGCACGGTGAGCTGGCCCTGCAGGGCGACCGGATGACCGGTCTCAGGGTCAAGCTCCTCTCGGACAACGGCGCCTTCTTCGCCGACGCCCAGCCGACGAAGTTCAAGGCGGGCCTCTTCCACATCGTCACGGGCTCGTACGACATCCCGGTCGCCCACGTCGAGGGCGAGGGAGCGTACACCAACAAGGCTCCCGGGGGCGTCGCCTACCGGTGCTCGTTCCGCGTCACCGAGGCGTCGTACATGATCGAGCGCCTCGTGCAGAACGCGGCCTACGAGCTCGGCGTCGACCCGTCGGAGCTGCGCCTGAAGAACTTCATCCAGCCGGAGCAGTTCCCGTACGAGTCCGCCACCGGCTTCGAGTACGACTCCGGCGACTACCCGAAGGCACTGAAGCTCGCCCTCGACCGCCTCGGGTACGACGACCTCCGCCGCGAACAGGTGGAGGCGCGGGCCGAGGGGCGGCTGATCGGGATCGGCCTTGCCTGCTTCACCGAGGTCGTCGGCGCCGGCCCCGGGAAGATCTACGACATCGCCGGCCTCCGGATGTTCGACTCCGCCGAGCTGCGCGTGCATCCGACGGGGAAGGCGATCCTCAAGCTCGGCGTCAAGTCCCAGGGACAGGGGCACGAGACGACGTTCGCGCAGATCATCGCGCAGGAGCTCGGCATCCCCTACGAGGACGTCGAGGTGCAGGAAGGCGACACCGACAACACCCCCTACGGGCTCGGCACGTACGCGAGCAGGTCGACCCCGGTCGCGGGAGCCGCGGCGGCGATGATCTCCCGCGAGCTCCGCGAGAAGGCACGGACGATCGCGGCGCACCTCCTCGAAGCGTCCGAGGACGACCTCGAGTGGGAGACGGGCCGCTTCTTCGTCAAGGGCTCGCCGGACCGCTCGACGACGATCCAGGACATCGCATTCGCCGCCTACACGAACCTGCCCGACGGCCTCCAGGCCGGGCTCGAGGGCGTGCACTACTACGACCCGCCGAACATGACCTTCCCGTTCGGCAGCTACGCCGTCGTGGTCGAGATCGACCGCGGCACGGGGGCGTGGAAGGTGCTGCGCGTCGTCGCGGTGGACGACTGCGGCACGCGGATCAACCCGACCATCGTCGAGGGCCAGATCATGGGCGGCCTGACCGAGGGCTACGGGATCGCGGCCATGGAGCTGATCACGTTCGACGAGGACGGCAACTGCATCGGCTCGACGTTCATGGACTACCTGCTGCCCACGGCGTGGGAGACGCCCGTGTTCGAGATCGACCAGACGGTCACGCCGTCGCCCCACCACCCGCTCGGGGCGAAGGGCGTCGGCGAGTCCGCGACCGTGGGCTCGCCGGCCGCGTACGTGAACGCGGTGATCGACGCGCTCGCCCACGCGGGCATCCGCAACATCGACATGCCCCTCACCTCCGACAAGGTGTGGGCTGCGCTCGTCGAGGCCGGGCTGGCCGAATGACGGGGCCCGACGACGTACTGGTCGAGGCAGGGCGCCTGGCGGCGGCCGGCGAGCTGTACGTCCTCGCCACCGTCGTGCGCGTCGAGCGGCCCGCCTCGACGCGGCGCGGCGACCGGGCCCTCGTCACGCCCGACGGACGGCTGACCGGCTGGATCGGAGGGGCGTGCTCCGAGCCGACCGTGGTTCGCGAGGCCCTCCGCGCCCTGGAGGACGGCGACCCGCGGCTCGTGCGGATCGGGCCGGCGCGCGGCGAGCCCGAAGAGGGGCCCGACGTCGTCGTCGCGGAGAGCTCATGCGCGTCCGAGGGCACCGTGGAGGTGCTGCTCGAGCCGGCCCGGCCACGTCCGCTCGTCGCCGTCGTCGGCGAGAGCCCGGCGGCGCGCACGCTGGCGGAGCTCGTGCGGACGGTCGGCTGGCGCACGACCGCGGATCTCGACGGGACGGCGGATGCGGTCGTCGTCGCCACGATGGGCCGCGGCGACGAGGCCGCGCTCGCTGCCGCGCTCGGCCACGGCACGGGGTACGTCGGCCTGGTCGCGAGCTCCCGGCGGGCGGGTGCCGTCCTGCGCGCACTGCGGGAGCAGGGGGTCCGCGAGGAGGCGATCGCCCGCGTGCGCAGCCCGGCGGGGCTCGATCTCGGCCCCTCGACCCAGGAGGAGATCGCCGTCGCCGTTCTGGCCGAGCTCGTCGCCTGGCGGCACACGAGGCCTCGCGACGTCTCGGCCATCGTCGAGGCCGTCGATCCCGTCTGCGGGATGACGGTCGCGGTCGACGGCGCGGCGGCGACCAGTGTCCACGAGGGGATCACGTACTACTTCTGCCACGCCGGCTGCCGGGAGCGCTTCGAGGCCGAGCCGGGCCGGTACCTGGCCGACCTGCCGCGGTGACGCCCTCCCCCTGATCTACGACGCGTAGTCGAACGGGCTCGCGAAGGCGCAGTTGCCGCGCAGCTCCCACGCGAACGGGTCGTCGTCCACGACGAGCTCGTCGGCGAGGAGCTCGGTGCCCGGATGTTGGTAGCCGGGGATGCCGCACGCGACGACCTCGTCCGTCTCGAACGGACGGCTCGCGCGGAGCGTGACCGCGCTTCCGACTCGGAGCTCGTGCCCGTCCGGGCCGTCGAGAACCTCGATCCTGCTCGACCGGACGTCGATCAGGTCGCTCGGCTTCCGCACCCACGGCAGGCGCAGCACCGACTCGCCGCCGAGCTCGCCCGTGAGGATCGCGGCGAGCGCCTGCCGCTGCCGGTCGGTGCCGCGCTCGTCGACGTGGACGACGAAGCTCCACGGCGAGCCGGGCTCGTCGTCGTCGTATCGGATCGTGAAGGCGACCGCGAGGCCGCTCAGGTCGATCTCGCCGGCATGCCCTTCCTCGACGAGCCACGAGAGGACGCCGAAGCAGACGCCGTAGGTCGAGCGCCCCCCGACGACGCCCGACACCATCCGGCAGGGGCAGATCGCCTCGCAGTTGCAGGACTCGAAGTACCCGCCGCGGATCCGCCAAGGAGTCAGACCTTCGACCGCCGGCTCCGTCACGACTGCGCGGGGAGGGGCGGAGGCACCATCTCCTCCATCTTCACGCCCGCTCCCGGGCGGGTCAAGCCGGGCACGCTCGCCGGCGCGACCGCGACCCAGAGCCCGAATGCGAGGAGGACGACGGCGAGGGAGCGGGCCACGCGCTCTCCGACGGGGAGCACCTTCTCCGCGAAGATGACCGCCGTCACGACGAGCATCCACGCGATGCTCATGACGCCGACCGCGAAGAGCACGAGCATCAGGGCCCAGCAGCAGCCCACGCACCAGCCCCCGTGCTCGACGCCCATCCGCACCGCGCCTCGCGGGCCGGAGTGCCAGTGGCTCCGGAAGAAGCCGAGCGGCGTGCGGCAGTTGCGCAGGCAGACGCGCTTGAGCGGGGTCAGCTGGTAGGCGCCGGCGAGGGCGACGGCCACCCCCGCGACCGCCGGCCCGGCCCGGTTCCAGGCCAGGAAGGACGGGTCGACCGAGCGCACGAGGCGGAAGAGCCCATAGGCGAGGAGCCCGTAGGCGGTCCAGGCGAGGAGGTAGCCCGCCACGAACAGCGTCGTCGCGACCCCGGGGCGGCTCGCCGACTCCTCGGCCAGCCTCGAGTAGAGGAGCACCATCGGCAGCGCCGACGGCAGCATCATCGCGGCCATCATCGTGACCCAGATCCCGAGGTACCAGCCGACGGAGCCGAGGTCCGTGCCCGGCCCGTCGTCCATGCCGCGCATGCGCACTGCGACGAGGAGCCAGGCCGCGAGCGCGGCGAAGACGAGTGCCGTGGCCGCTTTCGGGCGCATGCGCCAGTGTCCCACACGCGCATCCGTCCGATTCACAGAGTGGGGTGTCCCGCAACGTTCGACGCGAAATGCTCCTTGCGGGACACCCCACTCCATGTTGATTCAGTAGTGCGGCGTCTCCAACGATGCTGTTTCCTGCGAAACGTTGTGAGACGCCGCACTAGGGCGGGGCGAAGCCTCCCCGCTCCGCCCCGTCTCTCCTCGGAGCCTTCAGGAGACCTTGAAGTGGCCGAACATCGTGCTCTCGTGTGGCTGGCAGTAGCCCGGCCCGACCGTGCCCGTCACTTTCGGCGCTGCGGCCTGCGAGGCCGGCACGAGGGCGAGTAGCAGGCCCGCACCTGTCGCCGCCGCGAGCTGTTTCCTCATCGCTGGCATCTCCGATCGGTTGGATTCCATCGGGTCGATTGCCGCATACGGGTGAGTACGCAGGTCCCCCGGCGTCGGTTTGCCGGGCCGCAGGAGACGGTCCGTACCATGGGACGGTGGCCTCGTCGAACGCACGTACCTTCGTCCGCCTGCTCCGGTTCCTGCGCCCCTACCGCGGCTCGCTGATCCTCTCGACGCTGCTCGCGATCCTCTCGCAGGGAGCCGCGATCGCGGTCCTCGTGCTGACGGGGATGGTCATCGACGAGCTGCGCGGCGGCCAGGACGGCCACGTGCTCGCCTACCTGATCCTCACGATCCTCGCCGTCGGCCTGCTGCGGGCCGTGCTCATGCTCGGGCGCAGGTTCATCTCCGGCAACCAGGCGCTCGGCGTGGAGTGGGACATGCGAGACGCGCTCTACGCGCACCTCCTCCGCCTCTCGTTCGGCTACTTCGACCGCCACCAGACGGGGCAGCTCATGTCGCGGGCGACGGTCGACCTGCAGACGATCCGGTTCTTCCTCGGCTACGGGCTGATCTTCTTCGCCCAGCACGTGATCACGATCGTCTCCGTGACGTTCGTCCTCTTCTTCTACGACTGGCAGCTGGCGCTGATCGCCCTCGCGATCACGCCGCTCCTCGTCGGGGTGGCCTACCGCTACAGCCGGGTCTCGCACCCCGTCCTTCGCGAGGTGCAGCAGAAGCTGGCGGACGTCGCGACCGTCTCGGAGGAGTCGATCGTCGGCGTCCACGTCGTCAAGTCGTTCGCGCAGGAGGAGCAGGTCGAGCGACGCTTCCGGCAGGCGACGGACAGCGTCTTCGAGGCGAGCGTGCGGGCGAACACGCAGCGCTCGCTCTACGTGCCGCTCCTGACGTTCCTCCCGATGCTCGCCCAGGCCGGCGTGCTGCTCGCTGCGGGCCACTACGTCGTGCAGGGTGATCTCACGATCGGCGGCTTCTTCGCCTTCAACCTCCTGCTGATGATGCTCGTGATGCCGCTGCGGATGCTCGGCATGTGGATCGGCCAGGCGCAGCGGGCGACGGCCTCGGGTGAGCGGTTCTTCGAGGTGGTCGACGAGCCGGAGGAGGTCGCCGACGAGCCGGGCGCGGGAGAGCTCCCGCCGGGGCCGGGCGCCGTCGTCTTCGAGGGAGTCACGTTCGGCTACGACCCGGCCCGCCCCGTGCTCGCGGGCATCGACCTCCGCATCGACGCGGGCACCACGATCGCGTTGATCGGCGCCTCGGGAGCGGGGAAGACCACGCTCGCCTCGCTCGTGCCACGCTTCTACGACGTCGGCGCCGGCCGCGTGCTCGTCGACGGCACCGACGTCCGGCGCGTCACCCGGCGGTCGCTGCGGCGCGAGATCGGCGTCATCTCGCAGGATCCGTTCCTCTTCTCGGCGAGCGTGCGCGACAACATCGCCTTCGGCGTGCCGGACGTGACGGACGAGCTCGTCGAGGCGGCGGCGCGGGCGGCGCAGGCGCACGGGTTCATCGAGGAGCTGCCCGACGGGTACGACACCGTCATCGGGGAGCGCGGGATCACGCTTTCCGGCGGCCAGCGCCAGCGGCTCGCGATCGCGCGGGCGCTCGTGATCGACCCCCGGATCCTCATCCTCGACGACGCGACCGCGTCCGTCGACGCGACGACCGAGTCGCTCATCCGGGCAGGGCTGACCGAGGCGATGCGCGACCGGACGACCATCGTGATCGCGCACCGGCTCTCGACGATCGCCCTCGCCGACACGATCGTCGTCCTCGAGCACGGCAGGATCGTCGCGCAGGGCACCCAGAGCGAGCTGCTCGAGCAGAGCCCCGTCTTCCGGGAGATCCACGAGTTCGGGCTGCTCCAGGAGATCGGGGTCTCCGCATGAGGAACGCGTCGGCGTGAAGGTCTGGCAGGCGGGCTCGCACCTCACCGAGGAGCGCGGCGGCAAGGTGGGCGACTGGTCGTGGCGCCAGAGCCGGCGGCGGATCGCGACCCTCGCCGGCCTGGCCCGGCCCTACCCGTGGCGTACGGCGGGCGCGATCGCCGCGCTCTTCGCGTTCACCCTCGTCGCGCTCGTGCCGCCGCTGCTCGCGAAGCTCGCGGTCGACCAGGGGATCAAGACCGGCAACCTGCGGGCTCTCGCCTGGATCGTCGGGGCCTTCGTCGTCGTCGGGCTCGCGGCCTTCGGGCTCTCCTCGCTCCAGACCTACCTGACGGGGTGGGTGGGAGAGCGGGCGCTTGCGGACCTGCGGATCCGGCTCTTCACGCACCTGCAGCGGCTCTCGCTCGGCTTCTTCGAGCGCAACCGGACCGGGGCGATCATCAGCCGGATCACGAACGACGTCGAGGCGCTCGACACGCTGATCACCGACGGCGTCACCTCGCTCGTCCAGAACCTGATGCTGCTCATCGGGACGGCCGTCGTCCTGTTCGTGCTCGACTGGCGGCTCGCGCTCGCGACGCTCGCCGTCTTCCCGCTGATGGCGATCCTGACCGTCTGGTTCCGGATCCGCTCCAACCGCGCCTACCGGCGCGTGCGCGAGCGCATCGGCCTCGTCACGGCCACGCTCGCCGAGGACATCTCGGGGATGCGCGTCGTCCAGTCGTACGCGCGGGAGCCGCGCAACCACGTCAGCTTCCGCGGCATCAACACCCGCTACCGCGAGGCGAACTACGAGACGATCGTCCTCAACGGCCTCTACTTCCCGGCGGTCGACTTCCTCTCCTCGCTCGCGACCGCGATCGTGCTCGGCTACGGCGGCTACCTGCTCCTCGACGACCAGGTCTCCGTCGGCACGCTGCTCGCGTTCTTCCTCTATCTGGCCAACTTCTTCGATCCCGTCCAGCAGCTGTCGCAGCTCTACAACACGTTCCTCGCCGCTACGGCCGCGTTGGACAAGATCATGGAGGTGCTCGACGAGGAGCCGGAGATCGTGGACGCGCCGGACGCGCTCGTGCTGCCGCGGATCGACGGGCACGTGCGCTTCGAGCGTGTCCGCTTCGGGTACGGGTCGCTCCCCGAGGTGCTGCACGGCATCGATCTCGACGTCCCCGCGGGGACGTCGGTCGCCCTCGTCGGAGAGACCGGTGCGGGCAAGTCGACGATCGCGAAGCTGATCGCGCGCTTCTACGACGTCCGCGAGGGACGGATCACGATCGACGGGCACGATCTCCGGGAGGTCGAGCAGGCCTCGCTGCGCCGGCAGCTCGGCGTCGTGCCCGCAGGAGGGGTTCCTGTTCGCGGGCACGGTCGCGGAGAACATCGCCTTCGCGCGGCCCGACGCATCGCGCGAGGACGTCGAGCGGGCCGCCCGGGCCGTCGGCGCCCATGGTTGGATCCGCGAGCTCGAGAACGGCTACGACACAGAGCTCGGGGAGCGTGGTTTCCGGCTCTCCCTCGGCCAGCGCCAGCTCGTCGCCTTCGCACGAGCGCTTCTCGCCGACCCGCGCATCCTCATCCTCGACGAGGCCACCTCGTCGGTCGACATCGGCACGGAGCGCGTGATCGAGGCGGGGCTGCAGCGGCTCCTCGCGGGGCGGACGGCGTTCGTGATCGCGCACCGGCTCTCGACGATCCGGGGCGCCGACCTCATCGTCGTCCTCTCCCACGGCACGGTCGTCGAGCAGGGGACGCATGCGGAGCTGATGGCGCGCGGCGGGGCCTACACCGGCCTCTACGGCGACTGGGCCGAGCGGGTGGCGTAGCGCGGCCTAGGATCCGGGCGTGCACGAGGACGCCGCCGCCCTGGTCGAGCAGCTCGGGCTCGAGCCGCTGCCGGTCGAGGGCACGCTCTATGCGAGCACGTACGTGAGCGCGGCGCGAGCGCCAAGCGGCGGGCCGGCGGGCACCGCGATCGTCGGGCTCTACTGTGACGACCCGCCGAGCCGCTCGCTCTTCCACCGGCTCGCGTTCGACGAGGTATGGCACTTCTACGCCGGCGACCCGATCCGGCTCGTCCTGCTCCATCCGGACGGCTCCACGGAGGACGTCGTCCTCGGCGGCGACGTCGTGGGCGGAGGTCGTGTCCAGTGCGTCGTGCCCGCGGGGACGTGGCAGGCAGGGGAGCTCGTGCCGGGAGGCCGCTGGGCCCTGTTCGGCTGCACGATGGCGCCGGGATTCACGAGCGCGGGCTTCGAGGGCGGCACCGTGGCCGCCCTCTCCGCCCGCTATCCCGACCGCGACGCGGACATCCGCCGCCTTGGCATCCCCGCCGGCGACGCCACGAGCATGCCGCCCGGCGCCGGCTGAGACCGCAGCTCAGCTCAGCGCCGCTCGCTCGGCCGCGCGATGCGCCCGAAGGCACGGCGACCGTCGTTCCCCTCGCAGGTGAAGGCACTGAGCTGGATGCGCTCCCCGTCGAGGTCGAGCCCGGAGCCGATCACGCTCGTTCCCCGCAGGCGGACGTCCCGGCCCAGCCCGGCCGAGGGCCCGTGGGTGACGGCGGCGCTCCCGACGCCGTCGAGGAAGCCGGCGATCCGCTCCGACGGCGTTGCCCGGCCGCCGAGTGCCTCGACCGCGTCGAGGAGGTACCCGGCCCGCAGCTTCGGCCAGAGCCGCCCGAACACGTCGGGCCGCGAGACCGCATCGAGGCAGAGGTCGTCGCCGATCGCGAGCACCGCGCCGCACTGGCCCGGCTGGTGCGGGAAGGCGTCCTCGAGCTCGCGCAGCCGGCCGGCGTAGGCGTCGAAGGTGTCGCGGTTCGCAGCCGTGGGCGAGTCGACGCCCAGCCGGCGCTGCTTCTCGCCGATCTCGGCCCAGACCTCGCTCTGGGCGACGCCCCGCGCGAGTGGCGTCGCGGCGAGGCTCTGCGCCTTGCGGCGACGCAGGTGCGAGTGGGAGATGTGCGCCGCTGCCCCGAAGGAGTGCGTGGCACGCGACCAGCGCCCCTGCTCGACGCACGAGACGGGCACGGGGAGCGTCGAGGCGGCGCCCACGAGAACCGTCAGGTTGAGGATCCTGTTCTGCTTCGCGCCGACGAGCTCCTCGCCGTCGTAGAGGAGGACGTTCTGCGCGAGTGGGTTGACGACCGCGAGCTCGGGCACCGAGCCCGCGTCCGAGGTCTCCGTGATCCGGAGGCCGGCCGGCAGCGCCTCGTCCAGCGAGATGTACGCGGCGACCGGGTCGACGGTGGGGAAGAGGGGGGTGACGACGATCCCGCGGTGCTCGACGGGCTCGCCGGCCTGGAAGGCGTGGGTGGTGAGATGCATGTGTGCTCCTTTCGGTTATGGAGCAGTCCGCCCGACGGTGGCGCCGTCTTACGGGAGCGGCGAGTGCGAGTGGGGTGTCCCGCAACGTTCGACCCGAAAAGCTCGTTGCGGGACACCCCACTCGATGTTGATTGCTGTAGTGCGGCGTCTCACAACGATGCTCTTCCTGTGAAACGTTGTGAGACGCCGCACTAGACTGTTCCTCGTGGATTCGTCTCGCACCGCCACCGCTCCGGGCGCTCCCGCTGACGAGCTGACGCTCCGCTTCGAGGAGCATCGCCGCGAGCTGACGGGCTACAGCTACCGCATGCTCGGCTCGGCCTTCGAGGCCGAGGACGCCGTCCAGGAGACGTACATCCGCGCCTGGCGCGGGTACGACCGCTTCGAGGGACGGGCGGCGCTGCGCTCCTGGCTCTACCGCATCGCGACGAACGTCTGCCTCGACATGCTCGGCTCCCGCGAGCGGCGCGCCCGGCCGATGGATCTCGGCCCCGCTCGCGAGCCGGTCGAGTCGAACCTGCACACGCTGCCCGAGGTGACGTGGATCGACCCGGTGCCGACCGGGCTCGTCGTGCCGGAGGGAGACCCGGCCGAGGTGGCGGTCGCCCGCGAGACGGTGAAGCTCGCGTTCGTGGCCGCCCTCCAGCATCTCCCGCCCCGCCAGCGCGCGGTCCTCGTGCTCTGCGAGGTGCTCCGCTGGCAGGCGACCGAGGTCGCCGAGTTGCTGGAGACGAGCGTCGCCGCCGTGAACAGCGCCCTGCAGCGCGCGCGGGCCACGCTCGAGGCGGGTGCGGGCAGGGTCTCCGCCAGCCCCGCCGAGCTCGGCGGGCCGGAGCGCGAGCTCCTCGAGCGCTACGTCCAGGCGTTCGAGGCCTACGACATCGACGCGCTCACGTCGCTGCTCCAGGAGGACGCGACTCAGTCGATGCCGCCGTTCGACCTCTGGCTGAGCGGCCGCGACGACATCCTCACGTGGTGGTTCGGCCCCGGGATCGGGTGCCGCGGCTCGCGGCTCCTGCCGACGGTGTCGGCGAACGGCTCGCCGGCGTACGGCCAGTACAAGCCCGCACCCGGCGGTGGCTACGAGCCGTGGGCGCTGCAGGTGCTCGAGATCGAGGACGGGCGCGTCGTCGAGCTCACGTTCTTCCTGGACACCGAGACCGTGTTCCCGCGCTTCGGCCTCCCCATGCGCCTCGACGCCTAGTGCGGCGTCTCACAACGTTTCACAGGAAACAGCATCGTTGGGAGACGCCGCACTACTGAATCAGCATGGAGTGGGGAGTCCCGCAACGAGCATTCCGGTCGGACGTTGCGGGACACCCCACTGGCCGCGGCCGCCGGAACGGTCAGTCCGTCAGGACGTCGTCCAGCCCCATCAGTCCGACGAGTGCGCAGAGCTCCGCCGAGGCGTTGCGGAGGTGAACCCGGCAACCGAGGCGGCGGGCCGCGAGCTGCAGCCGCGCGAGCGCGTCGACCGTCGCCGCGTCCGGCTCGACGCCGGCGACGTCGCAGAGCGCGGTCGACGCGGCGCTCTCCGTCAGCAGCCCGCAGACGCGGTCGCAAAGCCCGCCGAGGTCGGCGTGCGTGATCGGGCCCCGGATCGCGAACGCGATCATCTGCGGAGCAGCGGCGGTCATCCTCGGGATACGACTCCCCGGCAGGCTGAAAGTCATCGGCGCCGGGGCGATGAGTTTCCGCAGGGCGGCCGGTCTGACCTCTCGACCGACCGAACTCGAAAGGACAGGCGATGACCGACATCCGAACCGACACCCGAACATCCTGGCTCGCACTCTTCGTTCTCTGCGCCGGGACGCTGATGATCGTCCTCGACACGACGATCGTGAACGTCGCGCTCCCGTCGATCAGGGCCGACCTCGGCTTCTCGGAGACGTCCCTCGCCTGGGTCGTGAACGCGTACCTGCTCACGTTCGGCGGGTTCCTCCTCCTCGGCGGGCGGCTCGGCGACCTCTTCGGCCATCGGCGCATGTTCCTGATCGGCATCGCGCTCTTCACGGTCGCCTCCGTCGCGTGCGGCCTCGCCGGCTCGCAGGCCTTCCTCGTCGGGGCGCGGGCGGTGCAGGGCCTCGGCGGCGCGATCGTCTCCGCCGTCTCGCTGTCTCTCATGATGAGCCTGTTCACCGAGCCGGCAGAGCGCGCCAAGGCGATGGGCATCTTCGGATTCGTCGCCGCGGGCGGCGGCAGCATCGGCGTCCTCCTCGGCGGCATCCTCACCGACGTCCTCGACTGGCACTGGATCTTCCTCGTCAACGTGCCCATCGGGATCGGCGTCTTCGCGTGCTCGCTGCGTCTTCTCCCGGGCGGCCGGGGGCACGTCGCGGAGCGGCGGATCGACGTCGCCGGCGCGGTCACCGTGACCCTGGCGCTGATGCTCGCCGTCTACGCGATCGTCAACGGCAACGACGCCGGCTGGACGTCCGCCCAGACCCTGATCCTCCTCGGCGCGGCCGCGGTGCTCCTGGGCGTGTTCCTCGTCATCGAGTCGCGCGTCACCGCGCCACTCGTCCCGCTGCGCCTGTTCAGGCTCCGGAACGTCGCCACGGCCAACGTCGTCGGCGTCCTCTGGGCGGCGGCGATGTTCGCGTGGTTCTTCCTCTCGGCGCTCTACCTCCAGTTCGTCCTCGGGTACAGCCCGCTGCAGGTCGGGCTCGCCTTCCTCCCCGCCAACCTCATCATGGGCGCCTTCTCGATCGGGCTCTCCGCGAAGCTCGTGCTGCGCTTCGGGATCCGGGCGCCGCTCGCGACGGGGCTCCTGCTGGCGTCGGTCGGGCTCGTGCTGTTCGCCCGCGCGCCGGTCGGCGGGAACCTGTTCGTCGACGTCCTGCCGGCGATGGTCGTGCTCGGCTTCGGGGCCGGGATCGCGTTCAACCCCGTGCTGCTCGCCGCCATGAGCGACGTCGCGCCGGAGGAGTCGGGGCTCGCATCGGGCGTCGTCAACACGGCGTTCATGATGGGCGGGGCGCTCGGCCTCGCCGTCCTCGCGAGCCTCGCGGCCTCGCGCACGAACACCCTCGAGGCGGCCGGGCACGGCACGCTCGACGCTCTCAACGGCGGGTATCACGCCGCATTCCTCGTCGGTGCGGTCTTCGCCGCCTCCGCCGCCGCCGTTGCGGCCGTCTTCCTGCGGCCCGGGCACGTCGGCGCCGAGGAAGGCGCGCCGGGCGGGTCGCGCCAGATGGCGGTCGAGCACTGATTACTCGCCCTGATGCCATGTCCGAGAGCTGGCGCATCGTCGTCGTCTGCTCGATCAAGCCCGCGGCCGACGTCTTGATCGGCTCGCTACGCGAGCTCGGCCACGATCCCGTGGCCCTGCTCGCGCCGCGGCGCGACCCGGAGGGACACCCGCTCCCGGAGCACCTCGTGCTCACGGACCGCGCGGCTCCGCCCGGTCTCGACCTCCTCTTCGCGCGCGACAAGCATGCGCTCGAGCCGCTCTTCCGCGCCTACGAGCCGGACCTGATGATCTGCTGGGGCTTCCCCTGGAAGATCCCGCAGGCGGCGCTGGACGTGCCGCGGCTCGGCTCGGTCAACATGCACCCGGCGCTGCTGCCAAGGCACCGGGGGCCGATCCCGCTCGCCTGGGCGCTGCGCGACGGCGACCCGGTCTGGGGCCTGACGTGGCACCGGATGGATGCCGAGCTCGACACCGGGAACCTCCTCGCGCAGGGCTCGGTCCCGATCGACGACGACGACGTGGACATCGAGCAGTTCGCGCCGAAGCTGTTCTCGGGCGCTCTCGAGCTGCTGCCGCGCGCGCTCGAGCGGGTTGCGGCGGGCGATCCCGGCGACCCGCAGCCGGCGGAGGGAGCGAGCTGGGCCGGGCACTTCGAGGACGACGACTACGCCAGGATCGACTGGTCGCAGCCGGCCCGCTCGATCCACAACCAGGTCCGCGCCTGGAACCTCGAGTTCGGCTTCTCCGGCATCCGAGCGCCTGTCGCCGACATCGACGGCGAGAAGGTCGTGGTGCGGCAGACGCGGCTCACGGACCCGGGTGGCGAGGCGCGCGCCGTCAAGTGTGGCGACGCGCCGATCTGGGTGGTCGCGACCGAGCCCTTCTGACGGCGACGGTCAGTCGCCGAAGAGGGCGATCGGCCGCACGCCGTCGCTCGCAAGCCGGCTGCGGTCGCGCACCTGGGGCTGGTCGCGCAGCAGCGTCTTCAGCTCCTCGACGAGATCGGCGTTCTGCCCCACGACGACCGCTCCCACGAGCCGGTCGTCCCTGAGGTAGAGCCCGAGCACGTTCCGCTCGGGGATCGATCCTCGGATGACGACCTCGTCCACGCCTCCGTCCGGGTCGCCGAGTACCTGGAGCTGAAGGTCGAAGAGCTTCGTGAAGAACGTGGCGACCTCGGCGTAGGCGCTGCGCTTCCCGGCGAGGCTGCGGCCCAGATGCGTTCCCTGGTTGTGGGCGTTGCTCCAGTGCTCGATCCGGCGGGGCCGTCCGGCGACGGCGTCGTGGAAGCGCGCGGCGTCGCCGATCGCGTACACGTCGGCGACCGAGGCTCCGGAAGCGGTCGTCCACGACGACGCCGTTGTCGACCTCGATGCCGCTGCCCTCGAGGAAGCCCAGCTCGGGCTCGACGCCGACGCCGACGACGGCGAGGAAGGCCTCGATGTCGTGCCCGGACTCCGTGCGGGCGCCGACGAGCATGCGGCCGTTCGCGCGGAACTCCTCGATCTGCTCGCCGAGCAGCAGCTCGACGCCGTGCTCGCGGTAGAGGTCCTCGACCTGCTCGGAGAGCTCGGGTGAGGCGAGAGCGGGGGTGAGGTGCTCGGCCATCTCGACGAGCGTCACGTCGAGACCGAGCATGCGGAGCGAGGCTGCGACCTCGGAGCCGATGAAGCTTCCGCCGACGACGAGCGCCTTGCGCGCATCGGCCGCCTCCGCGACGACCGACGTCGCGTCGGCGAGCGTTCTGAACGTGTGCACGGCCGGCAGGTCGGCGCCCGGCACGGGGAGCGTGCGCGGACGGGCACCGCTCGCGATGACGAGCGTCCCGTACGGCAGCGTCTCGCCCGACGTGAGGCGCACCGTGTGCGCATCCGGGTCCACCGAGGCGACCGTGGTCTCGAGCCGGAGCTCGACGACCTGATCCTCGTACTCCTCGGCCGTGTGGACGAGCGCCTCGGCCGGCTCCATCTCGCCGCGCAGGATCCCCTTCGAGAGTGGCGGCCGGTTGTAGGGCGGGTGCTCGTCCGCCGAGAGGATCGTGATAGACGCCTCCCCGCCCGCCTCGCGGTAGGCGTCGACGACGCTCGCGGCCGCGCGGCCGCCTCCGACGATCACGATCGGATCCGTCGCCATCGAGTCGGCCTACCCCGCCGGGGCGGCGGCCACACCTCGGCGGTTGTGAACACTCTGTGGAGGCCGGTGTTGCCACGGTTGACGTACTGCAGCGGACCTGCTCCCTCGTCGACCGTAGGCTCCCTGTGTAACCCGGAGCAGCGGCCCCCGCCCCGTCGCGCGGCGAGGCGCGCATGATTGAATCCGGTCAATGGCCGGTACCCACACCGTTCGGATCGAGTACTGCGTCCCCTGAAGCGCTCGCCCGCACGCCGCCGGTCTGGCGGCGCGGATCCTCCAGGAGTGGGAGCGCCAGATCCGCCTGCTCGAGGTGGTCCCGGGAAAGGGCGGCATCTTCGACGTCCACCTCGACGGCGAGCTCGTCTTCACCAAGTCGATGCTGGGGCACTATCCAGAGCCGGACGACGTCGTGCCGCTCCTGCGCGAGCGGCTGGGCTGACCGCCCGGCCCAGAGGGGAACAGCCGGCCCTTTCCGGAGCCTGGGACGTCGGCTCCTGCTACCGTGGACTCAGGTAGAACGAGTTCGGTCTGCGCGTCATGCGTCTTCCTACCCGTTCGTGAGCGTGGTGTGGGAGGTGTATTTCATATGGCAGAAGGAACCGTGAAGTGGTTCAACGATGCGAAGGGCTTCGGCTTCATCGAGCCCGCCGAGGGGTCGAAGGACCTGTTCGTGCATCACAGCAACATTGCCGGGGACGGCTTCAAGTCGCTCCCCGAAGGAGCGAAGGTCACGTTCGAGGCCCGCGAGGGCGCGAAAGGCCCGGAAGCGACGAACGTCGCTCGTCGTCTCGTAGTCCGGTCGCCGGCGTCCGTGGCCGCTTCGGTGGCCTCGGACGCCGCGCCGTCCCATCAACGAGAGCAAGGGAGATGCGCCATCGCGGTCAAGGAAGAGAAGATCGAGATGGAGGGCGAGATCACCGAGGCCCTCCGAAACCGGATGTTCCGGCTCAGGCTCGACAACGGTCACGAGATGATCGGCTACACCGCGGGACGGATGAAGCGTTACCGCATCAGGATGCTTCCCGGCGACCGCGTCCGGGTGGAGCTATCTCCGTACGACCTCGACCGCGGCCGCATCGTCTACCGCCTGCGCTAGCTGCAGCGAGGTCCGCCACGCCTCTGTAGCCGACTCGTCGCGGAGTGGTAGAGCTGCCACGCCGAGACGTCGTTCCAGACGCGCGTGTACCGAACGGCATCAGGATTGCCGGCCTGGTACGGGCGGACGAGTCGTCGGACCAGGCGGGTAACGTGGCGGCGCGTGAGCCGCTTCCTGCGCCAGGCAGAGCCGGACGAAGAGCAGCATGCCTCGAACCTCGAGCTGTTCTACGACCTCGTCTTCGTGTTCGCCGTCACGCAGGTGTCGCACCTGCTGCTTGCCGATCTGACGTGGCGCGGCGCCGGGCGGTCACTGCTCGTGCTCCTCGTGGTCTGGTGGGCGTGGAACTACACCACCTGGGTCACGAACCAACTCGATCCGGACGCGGTCCCCGTCCGACTGCTCGTGCTCGCCATCATGCTCGCGAGCCTCGTCATGTCGATCGCGATCCCCGCGGCGTTCGGCAGCCGCGCGCTCCTCTTCGTCGGGGCGTACGTTGCGATCCAGATCGGGAGGCATGCGTTCCTCACCTTCGCCGTCGCAGAGCCGGGCTCGCCCGAGCGGGAGCCCGCGCTCCACATCCTCATCTGGTTCGTCGCGGCGGGCGTCTTCTGGATCGCCGGCGGGCTCGCGTCCGGGCCGACGCAGATCGCGCTCTGGCTCGTCGCGCTCGCGATCGACTACGCCGCGCCGCTCGCCCTCTACTGGGTTCCCGGGCCGGCCGAGCCTCGACTCGTCCGCGTGGGAGGTCGAGACCTCGCACTTCGCGGAGCGGTTCCAGCTCTTCATCATCATCGCGCTCGGCGAGTCGATCGTGATCACCGGAGCGACGACGTCGGATCTGACGCTCGGTGCGGCTCGCATGGCCGCGTTCGGGCTCGCGTTCGTCTCGAGCGCCGCGCTCTGGTGGCTCTACTTCAGCTACGTGGCGCGCATCGCAGAGCGGCGGCTCGAGCTCGCCTCCGATCGCACGACGATGGCACGCGACGGGTTCACGTACCTCCACGTCGTCTTCGTCGCCGGGGTGATCGTCGCCGCGGTGGGGGACGAGCTCGTGATCGCGCATCCCACGGAGGAGCTGCCGACGGCCGAGCTCGTCGCCGTCGTCGGGGGGCCGGTGCTCTACCTCCTCGCGCACGTGCTCTTCCGCCTCCGGCTGGCGAGATCGTTGAGCTACAAGCGGGTCGGCGCAGCAGCCGCCTGCGTCGTAGTCGGATTCGCTCGGCACGGCCGTGCCTGCGCTCGTCGTGGCCACGCTGCTCGCCGCCGACCTCGTCGTACTCATCGTCGTGGAGCACCTGGCGGAGCGGCGGCGGCGGAGCCGCGGCGAGCCGTCGCCGCTCGACCGGCTGGAGTCCGGCGTCTGAGCGATTGGTGCGGTGTCTCACGACGTTAGAGTCGGCGCATGCTGAAGCAGACGATCCTCGCCGCCGCCGAGAGCCCGCGGCTGCAGCGGGTCGTGCAGCGGCACGGCATGCGGCTCGGGGCGGCGAGGTTCGTCGCGGGGGAGACGCTCGACGACGCGGTCGTCGTCCTGCGCCGGCTGAACGAGAGCGGGCTGCGCGCGAATACGACCCTGCTCGGGGAGGGCGTCGGGAGCGAGGCGGAGACGAGGGCGGTCGTCGACTCCTACACGGCGATCCTCGACCGCATCGCGGCCGAGCGGCTGCGGGTCAACGTGGCGCTCAAGCTCACCCATCTCGGCCTCTCCTTCGACGAGGAGCTCGCGCGCGCCAACATCGGCGAGCTCGTCGCGCATGCCGCCGGCCGCGGGAACTTCGTGCGGCTCGACATGGAGGAGTCGGCCTACGTCGATCGCACGCTGCGCATCTTCCGCAGCCTGCGGGAGGAGGGCCATGCGAACGTCGGGACCGTCCTGCAGTCGTACCTCTACCGCACGCCCGCCGATCTCGAAGCGCTGCTCGACCTCGCGCCGAATCTCCGCTTCGTCAAGGGCGCGTACCTCGAACCGCCGACCGTCGCGTATCCGGAGAAGAGTGACGTCGACGCCGCCTACGCGCGGCTGATCGAGCGGTCGCTGATCGCCGGCGGTTTCACGGCCATCGCGACCCACGACGAAACCCTGATCGGGCACGCGATCTCGTTCGCCGCGGGACAACGACATCCCGAGCTCGCGCTTCCAGTTCCAGATGCTGTACGGGGTGCGGAGCAGGCTCCAGCTCGACCTCGTGCGGCAGGGCTTCGACGTCCTCGTCGCGACGCCCTACGGCCCCGACTGGTACCGGTACCTGATGCGCCGGCTCGCCGAGCGGCCGGCGAACGTGCTCTTCATCGCGCGTAACCTGGTGCGGAGATAGATCAGTCGCCGACGACCGACGCAGGCGCCGGGCGGACGCTCTCGCGGCCGGCAGCGGCCGTCCACTCTGCGAGCAGGTGCGCCTGCTCGGCCGTGAGCGGGCGCTCGAGCCTCCACTTCCAGTTCGAGCCGTTCACCGTTCCGGGCCGGTTCATCCGCGCCTCGCTGCCGAGCCCGAGCAGGTCCTGCGCCGGGATGACGACGAGCTCGTTCTCGACTGCGAGGGCGTTGCGCAGGAGACTCCGCTGCTCGCTCTCGCCCGGCCTGCGGCCGGCCGCGAGCTGCGGCTGGTGCTCCCTGCCCCAGCGCTGCCACCAGCCCGCCAGGGTGTCGGAGTCGTGGGTCGAGGTGTAGAGGACGGAGTCGGTGCGCCAATCGGCGTCGGCCACCCGCGCCACGACGTTCATCCCCGGGACGCCGAGCCGGTCACGCAGCTCGATCACGTCGGGCGTGATGTGGCCGAGGTCCTCGAGGATCAGCGGCAGGCTGCCGATGCGATCCTGCACGGCGTCGAAGAACGCCATCCCGGGGCCGTCGCCCCAGGTGCCCTTCGCAGGATCCGGCTCGTCGGGCGGGAGCTTCCAGAACTCGACGAGGCCTCGGAAGTGGTCGATGCGCAGGAGGTCGAACAGCTCGAGCTCGCGCTCGATCCGCTGCAGCCACCACTCGAAGCCCGTCGCCGCGTGGACCGGCCAGTCGAACACCGGCATCCCCCAGCGCTGCCCCTCCGGATGGTTGCGCGACGGAGCCGCGCCCGCCACCACCGACCGGTCGAACAGGTCCGGATGGGTCAGCGCGTCGCACGAGTCGCCCGCGACGTACAGCGGGATGTCGCCGATGAGCCGGATTCCACGCTCGTTGGCGTACCGCTTCAGCGCGAGCCACTCCCGCTGGAACCGTGTCTGGGCGCGTCGCTCGTCCTCGCCGGCGCACCGCACCCACTCCTCGAGCCACGCTCCCTCCGGCGCACCCTCGTCTCCCTCGCCGTCGTCGTGGTGCTTCGAGCCGGGCCGGGCCAGCAGGCCTTCGTAGCCCGCGAACGCCGACTTCGACGCGTACGGAGAGCCGTGCTCGTCCGGGATGTGGAGCGGCAGCAGCTGCCACCAGGACTGCCCCGCCTCGACGAGCCAGTCGACGAACCGGTAGGCCTCCTCGTCGAGGCGCCCGGACGGCAGCGAGGTGACGTGCAGCAGCACGCCGCTCGAGCGCGCACCCCCGAACACGGCGGTCACCGTCCGAGTGCCTGCGCGATCGCCGCGACGTGCTCGGGCCTCGACCCGCAGCAGCCCCCGACGACCCGCGCGCCCTGCTCCACGTAGCGCGCGACGTGCTCGGCCAGCATCTCCGGGCCGGCCTCGTAGACGACCTCGGAGCCGACGACCTTCGGCACGCCGGCGTTCGGCTTCACCCACACCGGCAGGTCGCCTGCCGCAGCCAGGATCTCGGTCACGACGATGTCCGCATCCGCGAGGGAGCGGCCGCAGTTCGTGCCGACGGCTGCGATTCCGAGCGGGACGACGGCAGCGACGGCGTCGGTCGGGCTCAACCCCATCATCGTCCGCGTGCCCATGTCGAACGAGAACGAGACGACGAGCGGCAGGTCGGTGGCGCTCTGGATCCCCTCGACCGCCCACACGGCCTCCTCGAGCGCGAAGATCGTCTCCAGCACGAGCAGGTCGGCGCCGCCCTCGGCGAGCGCGGCCGCCTGCTCGGCGTAGGCCGCGATCGCGCTGCCGCGGTTGAGCAACCCGTACGGCTCGATCAGCTGGCCGGTCGGTCCGAGCGAGCCCGCCACGAGGCGGTCCGGGCCGGCGCCGTCCCGCGCCAGCTCCGCCGCGCGCACGTTCACCTCGCGGGTCCGGCCCGCCAGCGGGCCCTCCTCGAGGCGCAGGGGCGTGGCGCCGAACGTGCAGGTGAGGACGATGTCGGCGCCCGCGTCGACGAAGGACCGGTGCAGCTCGACGACGCGCTCGGGAGCCTGGAACAGCCACTCCTCGGGTGCCAGGCCGGGCTCCATGCCCATCAGCTGGTAGTTCGTCCCCGTCGCGCCGTCGGCGATGAGGACGCGCCCTTGCGCCAGCAGGCCGGTGAACGACCGGGTCTCCGTCGTGCTCGAAGGGGCTTCCACGCCCGTCCACCTTACCGATGCCCGCCGACGGCGGCCGCGCGAGCCCGGCTCTACCGGGGCCATGCAGGGTCGACGGCGAGCCGTTCAGGGCAGCGCGACGTGCTGGGTCAGCGCCTCGATCGGCACGACCTCGAGCGCCCGCTCGTGCGTGGCGCCGAGGATCACCGCGGCGACGACGCCGGCGTCGAACGCCTCGAGCCAGCGTGAGGCGCACACGCACCAGCGGTCGCCCGGCCGCAGGCCGGGAAAGCCCCACTCCGGGTGCGGCGTCGAGAGGTCGTTGCCGGCCCGGGCGCTGAAGTCGAGAAACTCCTCCGTCATCACCGCACAGACCGTATGGCTGCCGACGTCCTCCGGCCCCGTCGAGCAGCAGCCGTCGCGGAAGAACCCGGTCAGCGGCTCGTGCGAGCACGGCAGGAGCTCTCCGCCGACGACGTTGCGGTCGGGATCGCGCCTCACGAGCGTCACTATAGGCTTGTCGCCGTGGACGCCGACGCCGTCGAGATCCGTGTCCTCGGCTGCCTGATCGAGAAGCAGCGGACGACGCCGGACACCTATCCGCTGACCCTCAACTCGCTCCGCCTCGCCTGCAACCAGGCCACCAATCGCGAGCCGGTCGTCGACTACGACGAGCAGACGATCCGTGACGCGCTGCAGCGGCTCTGGCGCAAGGAGTGGGCGCGGCTCGCCTCCGGCCAGGGAAGCCGTGCCGTGAAGTACCGGCAGCTCGTGCAGGAGACGCTCGGTCTCGCCGACGACGAGATCTCGATCCTCTGCGTGCTCATGCTGCGCGGGCCGCAGACGCCGGGTGAGCTGAAGCAGCGGACGGAGCGACTGCACTCCTTCGAGGGACTCGCCGAGCTGGAGGAGACGCTTGCGCGACTCGTCGAGCGGGAGCTCGTGGTCCGCCTGGAGCGGCGGCCGGGCCAGAAGGAGGAGCGCTACGCGCAGTTGCTCGGCGGCGAGGTCGACGTCTCCGCGGCAGCCGACGAGACGAGGCCGCTGCTCGCCCGCGACCCCCTCGAGGAGCGCGTCGCGGTCCTCGAGGCCGAAGTCGCAGCGCTCAAAGCCGAGCTCGGGCTCTGAGCGCCGCACGACGCGGCGTACCACCCGACGCCCGCCGGCCGTCGCGAGCAAGCCGAGGGGGGACGCGATCGGGCACCGTCCCAGCGGGGCAGTACGATGACCCTCCCGTGAGCGCCCCCTTCGTCCACCTCCACGTCCACTCCGAGTACTCGATCCTCGACGGGGCGTGCAGGATCCCGGCCCTCGTCGACAAGGCTGCGCGGCTCGAGATGCCCGCCGTCTCGCTGACAGACCACGGCTCGCTGGCCGGCGCGATCGACCTCTACAAGGCCGCGCGCGGCCAGGGCGTGAAGCCGATCCTCGGCTGCGAGGTCTACGTCACGGACGACCGCAGCAGGCAGACGAAAGGCACCGCCCATCTGACCCTGCTCGCCGAGACCACCGCCGGCTATGGCAACCTCATCAAGCTCTGCTCCCTGGGGTACCTGGAGGGCTACTACTACCGACCGCGCGTCGACTGGGAGCTGCTCGAGCGCTACGCGCCGGGCCTGATCGCACTCTCCGGCTGCCTCTCCGGCCGCGTCTCGAAGGCGATCACCGAGGCGCGCCTGGGCGACGCCGAGATGGAGCTCGACCGGCTGGAGCAGATCTTCGGCCGCGACAACACCTACGTCGAGCTCCAGAACGCGCACCTCGACGTGCAGCGGCCCGTCTTCGAGGCGCTGCCGGAGCTCGCCGCCGCTCGAGGGCTCCCGCTCGTCGCGACGGGCGACGTCCACTACCTCGACGCGACGGATGCCTACCCCCACGAGGCGCTCCTCTGCATCCAGTCGGGCGACTCGCTCAAGAACCCGAACCACTGGAAGTTCGGGACGAACGAGTTCTACTTCAAGGCGCCGGACGAGATGGCGCTCGACTTCCCGGGGCACGAGGACGCGCTGCGCCGCACGCTCGAGGTCGCGGAGCGCTGCAACGTCGAGATCGCGCTCGACCGCATCCTGCTGCCGACCTTCCCGACGCCGGGCGGACGCGATGCATTCGAGTACCTCGTCGAGCTGTGCGAGGCCGGGCTCTCGAAGCGGTACGAGCGGGTCACGCCGGAGCTCACCGAGCGGCTCCAGTTCGAGCTCAAGACGGTCCGCGAGATGGGCTTCGCCGACTACTTCCTGATCGTGGCCGACTTCATCGGCTTCGCGAAGACGAACGGGGTCTCGGTCGGGCCGGGCCGCGGCAGCGCCGCCGGCTCGCTCGCGGCGTACGCGCTCGGCATCACCGACATCGACCCGATGCGCTACGGCCTTCTCTTCGAGCGCTTCCTCAATCCCGCCCGCAAGGACATGCCCGACATGGACATCGACTTCGCGGTCGAGGGCCGGGAGCGCGTGATCAACTACGTCGCCGAGAAGTACGGCCGCGACCGCGTGGCGCAGATCATCACCTTCTCGACGATGGCGGCGCGCGCGGCGGTGCGCGACGCGGGACGCGTGCTCGAGATCCCGTACGGCACCGTCGACCGGCTCGCGAAGATGATCCCGGAGGGACCGGGGCAGACGCTCGAGGAGGCGCTCAAGCCGGGCGGCGAACTCGCGAACGCAGTCAAGGACGATCCGGTCGCGCGCGAGATCGTCGACCTCGCGCGGCCGCTCGAGGGCCTCACGCGGGCCGACTCGATCCACGCCGCCGGCGTCGTCATCGGTGCGCAGCCGCTGATCGAGGTCGTGCCGCTGCAGCAGAAGGGCGCCGACCAGGAGGTCGTGACGCAGGTCTCGATGAAGAACGTCGAGGCGCTCGGCCTCCTCAAGATGGACTTCCTCGGCCTCCGCAACCTCGACGTGATCGACAAGGCCGTGGCCCTGATCGGCGACGGGCTCGACATCGGGAAGATCCCGATGGACGACGCGAAGACCTACGAGATGCTCGCCCGCGCCGACTCGGCCGGCGTCTTCCAGTTCGAGTCGTCGGGGATGCGCGAGGCGCTACGGCAGGTGAAGCCGACGGAGTTCGAGGACCTGATCGCGCTCGTGGCCCTCTACCGCCCCGGCCCGATGCAGTACATCCCGAGCTACGCGGCGCGGAAGAACGGCCGCGAGGCGATCACGTACATCGACGAGCGGCTCCGGGCGATCACCGGCGACTCCCAGGGAATCTGCATATACCAGGAGCAGTATATGCAGATCGCAAAGCTGCTGGCCGGATTCTCACCGGCCGAGGCCGAGACGCTGCGCCGGGCCATCGGGAAGAAGATCCACGCGCTGATGGCGTCCCTGAAGCCGAAGTTCCTCGACGGCTGCGCTGCCAACAACGTCACTCCCGCCGTGGCGAACCAGCTCTGGAAGGACATGGAGTCGTCGCAGGACTACTCGTTCAACAAGGCGCACGCTGCATGTTATGCGCTGATCGCCTACCGCACCGCCTGGCTCAAGGCGAACCATCCGTGCGAGTACATGGCGGCCCTGATCTCGTCGGTCATGAACACCAAGGACAGGGTGCCGCTCTACGTGAACGCCTGCGACGAGATGGGGATCGAGGTGCTGCCGCCCGACGTGAACGAGTCGGCCACCGACTTCGCGGTGGTCGAGGGGAAGATCCGCTTCGGCCTGAACGCGGTCAAGAACGTCGGCGACAACGCCGCCCGCTCGATCATCTCCGCGCGGAGGGAGGGCGGGCCGTTCGCGACGATCTGGGACTTCACCGAGCGCGTCGACCCGCAGGTGGTGAACAAGCGCGCGCTCGAGTCTCTCGTCAAGTGCGGAGCGCTCGACTCGACCGGCGCCTCGCGGATGGGCATGCTCGGGGTCCTCGAGCAGGCGCTCGCCTACGGACAGAAGCTCGCCGCCGACCGGCTCGCCGGCCAGGGCTCGATCTTCGACCTCGGCTTCGGCGGGGTGGAGGAGGAGGTCGTGGCGCCGAAGCACCATCCGACGATCCCCGCCACCGAGTTCGAGAAATCCGAGCTCCTGCGGCTCGAGAAGGAGACGCTCGGCCTGTACGTCTCCGAGCACCCGCTCAGCGCCGTCCGCGACCAGCTGCGCCGCAAGACCGACGCGACGCTGGCCGAGCTCGAGCGGCGCCGCGACGGCGAGGTGGTGACGGCGGGCGGGATCGTCTCGGCCCTCAAGCACCTGACGACGAAGAAGGGCGAGCCGATGGTGTTCCTCCAGCTCGAGGATCCGACCGGCTCGGCGGAGGTCGTCGTCTTCGCGACCACGTACCAGACGACCCGCGAGCTGTGCGTGATCGACCGCGTGCTGGTCGTCAAAGGACGCGTCGACCACAAGCAGCAGGGCGAGACGAAGCTCATCGCCCTCGAGCTGACGCCGTTCGAGGCGGTGCCGGAGCGACGCGACGTGCGCTTCAGGCTCGACGCCCGTCAGGCCGCCGCCGGCACGATCGCCGAGCTGGCGCGGCTCGTGAAGGAGTATCCCGGCGAGTCACCGGTGTACGTCGCGATCGACACCTCGATGGGCGCGCGCACGCTCGCGCTCGGCCCCGGCTACCGCGTGCAGCCCGACTCGGACTTCCTCGCCGAGGCGAAGGCGCTGCTCGGCGAGGCCTCGGTTGCGTAGGTTCGCCTAGCGGGCAGCCTCCTTGCGAACAGGTACGCGCGCGACGAGTTGTTCGAGCGTCTCGACGGCTTGGCGCGGTTCGGGCATCGCATGGAGCTCGATCTTGAGGTGGTGAGCTGCGCGTTGGAATCTGGCGTCGCGAAGGAGCATGCGAAGTGCTTCGCGGGCTGAGTCGGCGGTCAGGTGCTGGGGCAAGAGTTGGACTGCGGCTCCTGCCGCAACGACGCGTTCGGCGTTGTAGAAATGATCGGCCCCTTGGGGGACGATGAGGAGCGGAAGGCCGAAGGCGAGCGCCCCGAGCGTCGAGCCGGCGCCACCGTGCGTCACGACAGCCGTGCAGTGAGGGAGCAGTTGCTCTTGGGGGATGTAGTGGCGCACGTGGACGTTGGACGGTTGCTTGCCGAGCATCGCGGGGTCGGTTTCCCTGCCCACCGTCACGACAAGATTCAGCGCTTCGTCGCGGAGGCCGTCGAGGAGCGCTCGAAACACCTCGAGGTTCTGGTTGTAGACGGTGCCGAGCGTGATGTAGACGATCGGCCGCCCACGTAGCGCATCCAGCCATGTGAGTTGCGTTGCCGGTGGCTGAGTCTCGACCGTGCGAATGGCCTGCACTGCAGCCTGGTATCGCTTCGGGCGCTTGCAGGCCGGGTGGGCACACGTCGAGGTAGAGGTAGCGATAGAGACCACCGAGTGGGTGCGGAGCGAGGCCGTGGGAGCTCCAGAATGGGGCAGTGGCCTCGCCGGCGGCATCGATGACGTCGCTGTGGATGGCGGGTCCGTAGCTGTGCTCCGCGTATGGGATGCCGACCCTGGTTGCGACGAGCGGTGCGGCGAACTCCGCGACGTCGTGCACGACGACTTCCGGCGCCCACTGCTCGACGATCTCGACGAGGTCGTTCGCGCGCAGCTCCAGTTCTACCCGGACGAAGAGCTCCGTGAAGACGAAGCAGCGGACTTGTGAAGGAGGGAGCGATGCGGCAAGTCCGCGAACGCGGCGGGCAAGCGGCTCCACGGAGTCCATGGCCAGCCCTATGCGGAACGCCTTGAAGCCTTCGGCTTCCGCTTCGCCGGCGACTGGTTCGCCCGACGCAAACGCTACGTCGTGGCCGGCTTCGGCCAGGGCGCGCGCTAGTGGCAGCAGCGGCCGATAGTGACCTGCCAGCGGTCTGCAGGTCAGGAGCGCACGCATCGCACCAGGCTACCGTTGCCTAGGCACGCCCCACGACCTCACACACGGCCACGCTCACGAACGTCGCCGGCGCCTCGGGCATGTCTCTCAGCGTGTTGAAGATCGCCTCTGGCGTCCGCGCGCTCTCCTCCGAATCGAACAGCCAGAAGGAGTGCTGGACGAGCTCGCCCCCCTCGACGCTCCGCGCCCAGTAGCCCCCGCTGAACCCGGCATGCCTTGCAGCATCGCAACGCGATGTTCGGCGATCATCGCAAGCATCTCGTCCTTCCCGGCCCGGCTTGATCGTCACCGTCCGATGACTGCACGCATGGGCCTCGTCCCTCCGTTCTCCACGCGAGTGTCCTGATTGCTCGTCATCTTGACCGGACGACGCGTCTTGGGCCAGACACGAGTGCCATTGGCGGATGCGCTCAGGGTCGGGCGGAAGCAGTACGTCGTGTTCAATGTCTATACGTCAACGCTGGGGCTCGTTCGCTCTATGCCGAGCTCGGGTTCGTCGACGCCGCCCGCACGTTGCGCGTCGACATCGTTCACCTCCTTATGTGACGCGGCGCGTCGACGCGTCAGGGTCGAGGCTTGAGGCAGAGCGCGGCGAGGTCGATCTGGTAGATGGGCTGGAAGACCTGGCAGCCGACGCGGGCGGAGAAGAAGTCTGCTTCTGTCCGAGTTGAAGAGCGGTGCCGACGGCGCGGCGTTGCGCAGGAGATCGGTTTCGAGCGCCTGATACGCGGCGTAGCGTCGGGGGCCGCTGAGCCGTGCCGCGGCGGCGAGCTTGCGGTTGTAGACCGGATCGTCGAAGTAGGAGTGGTTGCTGTTGCGCGACTGCTCTGATCGAGCGACCGTCGAAGAGGTAGTTCAGGACGTCGGAGGGGTCGGGGTAGACGGATACCAGACGTCGAGGGCCATGTCGAACGGCTCGCCGCGAATCGCGGTGCGGTTGAAGATCGCGATGTAGCCGGACATCGTCTTGATCTCGACGCTGATCCCGATCGGTGCAAGTTCGGTCTGGATCAGCTGCGCGACCTCGCGACAGGCGGGTGTGGAGCACGCATAGAGGACGGCGTGGCCTCCGTGGCCGCGGGCGAGGCGTCGTGCCCGCGCGAGGTCCCTCGTGAGCGGGTAGACGTGGGTGTCGCGGAATCCCGGGATGACCGGCTGGAGATACTGGTCGGTCGGCGTCGCCAGGGGTCGGTAGGCACGGGCGATCGCCCGGCGGTCGAGCGCGTAGTTGACCGCCTTGCGCAGGTTCGCGTCTGCGAACAGCGGTCGGCTCGTGTTCAGGTCGAGGTTCACGAGGCCGAGCAGTGAGTTGACGAAGTACCGCTGTCCGCCGGCTCGTGCGGCCGGGCTGCCGGGGCCGTAGCGGGCGGCGAGGCTCGCGTGCTGCCCGGGCGGGAGGTCGTCGACGACGCCGAAGTCGGCTGTGCCGGCCTCGATCTCCTTCACGATCTGTGCCGCGCCGATACCGACGCTGTAGTCGATCTCGTCGAGCGCATGTGGCCGCGAGCCGTGGTAGTTGGGATTTCGCTTCAGCACCGCGCCCTGTCCCTTGGTGTACGAGGCGACGTAGTACGGTCCCGCCGAGGGCACGTGGTTCAGGCCTCGAGCCTCGATCGGCGTACCGCGCGGGACGGCGCAGAAGTGCGGCAGCGCGAGCCGCGAAACGATGTCCGGGGAGGCGTGCGTCAGTTGGACGGTGAGAGTGTCGCCGCGCGCGCGGACGCCCGAGATGTGCTTCGCCTTGCCGGCCTCGTAGGCTTGCACGCCGACGATGTCCCCGGCGAAGCTCCTCGCCGGGCGCGTAGGTGATCTTCGGGCTCAGCGCCCGCTCGATCGCGAACTTGAAGGTCTGGGCGGTCACCGGCGCGTTCGACGGCGGCGAGAAGCGGAAGCCGCGCCTGATCGTGAACGTGTAGGTCTTTCCGTCGGCCGAGCGGACGGGCAGTGCCGCCGCTACCTCCGGCTCGGGCCGTGACCCCGCCGGAGCCGGACGGTCCGGGTAGTTGAACAGTCCCGCGCAGGTCGCGTACATGATCGTCCAGGAGGGAAGCGTGTTGGCGAGCGCGGGATCGAGCGAGTCGAGTGAGTAGGCGGAGTCGACGTGCACGACGCCGCCGGTCTGGATCCCGGGGCCGACGACCGCACTCTGGACGGACACCCAGACCCGGCCGTCCCCGACGGCGATCGCCTGCGGGCTCCCGCCGACCCTGATCGTCTTCACGACCTTGCCGCGTACGGGGTCGATTCGGGACACGGTGCCGTCGCGGCTGTTTGCGACCCAGACGCTGCCGAGGCCGACCGCGATGCCGGTGGGGGAGCGGCCGACCGGGATCGTCGTCGTGACGGAGTTCGTCGCAGGGTCGATCCGGACGACGGCGCCGCCAAGCCGGTCGGCTACCCAGACCGCCCCTGCGCCGACCGCCACGGCGTCGGCCCCGTCTCCGACCGCAATCGACGCGATGACGAGCTTCGTGGCCGGATCGATGCGGGCGACGTTGTTGCCCCGCGCGTCACCGACCCACACCGCGCCCGCGTCCGACCGCGACGCTGGTGGGGCTGTTGTCCGTGTAGACGCTCGCCGTGATCGCCTTCCCTCCGGGATCGAGACGCTCGAGCAAGCCCGCCTCGGCCGCCACCCAGACCCCGTCGGCGCCCGCAGCGACGCTCGCTGCCGCCCAAGGGTCGCCGTGAACCACCCGCCGGCCCGGCCCCACGAAGTCGAAGCGGGGATCGATCTTGATCAGCTCGGTAAAGCCGTCGGGACGCCTGCGGACGACCCAGACCGCGTTCCGCCCCACGGCAAGACTGAGTGGGGCTCCCCCGACCGGGACGGCACGAACGACCTTTCCGCTCGCGAGGTCGACGCGCGACACGCTCTGATCGACCGTGTTCGCGACCCAGAGGCTGCCGTCGCCGAGTGCGAGCGCCGCCGGCGCGGCGCCGACCGCTACCTGCCCGGTCAGCCGACTCGAGGCGGGATCGATGATCGCGACCGCGTTACCCGTGACGACGGGCGCTGCCGCGTCATCACTCCAGATCACGAACGCGACTGCAGCCGCGAGGACCACCGCCGCTGCGCCGACGACGGCCGCGAGGAAATCCGTGTCGCGGGCCAGCCGTCCCGGGCGCCTCAGGCTCGACCGACCTCGAGTCGATGCAGGTCTTTGCCGGTCGCTGTGCGGGCTGGTCGATCGCGGGATCGTGAGTCAGGATCGAATGCTCCAGCCGCTGCAGGGCCTCGCCCGGCTCGATCCCCAGCTCCTCCACGAGCGTGCGTCGTGCGTCCTGGTAGACCTGGAGCGCCTCCGCCTGGCGGCCGGAGCGATAGAGCGCGAGCATCAGCTGCCCGCGCAGGCGCTCCTGCAGCGGATGCGTCGCGACCAGCATCTCGAGCTCCCCGATCAGGTCCGCGTGGTGGCCGAGCGCGAGCTCCGCGTCGATCCACTCGATCACCGCACTCAGGTGAAGCTCCTCGAGCCGGCCGATCTCCTCGCGGGCGAACGACTCGTACGCGAAGTCGGCGAGCGGCGGCCCCCGCCAGAGCGACAGCGCTTCGCGCAGCAGCGCCGACGCGCGCCGCGGGTCGCCGGCGGCCTTGTGCCCGTCTCCCCGCTTCCACGCCGCTCCCGGAAGCGTTCGACGTCGAGCTCGTTCGGGCCGACCCGGACGGCATAGCCGCGCCCGTGCGTCTGCGAGACGGTCGTCGCCGAGCGCGCGGCGCAGCTGGGAAACGTAGTTCTGGAGGATCTTCGCCGCTGTCGGCGGCGGCTGCTCGCCCCAAAGCCCGTCGATGAGCCCGTCCGTCGAGAGCGCCTCGTTGGGATGAATCAGGAGGAGCGCGAGCAAGGCACGCTGCTTGCCGCCCCCGAGCGAGACCTTCCCCCGCTCGTCGCGGACCTCGAGCGGGCCGAGGATGTTGAAGTCCATTGCTGTAGTCGGTGACCGTACCCAGCGGCGCGCGAGGAATCAAGGCGAGCCGTCTACCGTTGTCGTCGCGTGAGCGGTCGTTACCGCTGCATGACCGGCCGTTGACCGGCCTCGACGACGCTCGTCCTGTCACCGCATCCCGCGGTCGACAGGACAGAGGAGCACACCATGAGACTTCGCCTGTTCAAGAGCACGGCTGTCGCTCTCGCGGTCGCCGCGATCGCCGTCCCACTCGCCGGCTGCCGCGACGGACCCAGACGACGGCTACAAGTCGGGCTACCCCCAACTCCACGCCATCCACACCTACAACGCAACCGCAACCCGCCCCGACCGTCGACGACGGCTACAAGTCCGGCTACCCCCAACTGCACGCAATCCACACCTTCGGACCACAAGCCGCGCCGATCGAGAGCGCCGACCGAACCTTCAACTGGAGCGACGCAGCCATCGGCGCGGGAACAGCAGCCGGCGCGATCCTCCTCCTGGCGCTCACAGGACTCCTCCTCAGCCGCCGCCAAACCAGGCTCGCCCTCTAAGACACATGAACCGGCCGGGGCGCAGCCGCCGTCCGCGCGAGGCGCGCGCCCCGGCTTACTCGCGCAAGCATGCACGCGGGAGAACGCTGTTGTAGAAATCGCATGTGATCATCGTCATCGGCGCGGGGGCGTCCGGGCTCGCGGCCGCCGCCATGCTCGAGCGGATCGGCGAGCGTGTCGTCGTCCTCGAGCGTGGCGAGATCGGCGCGGTCTGGGCCTCCCGCTACGACAGGCTGCACCTGCACACGGTTCGCTGGCTGTCCGGCCTTCCCGGCTACCGGATCCCGCGGGCGTTCGGGAAGTGGCCCGCGCGTGAGCAGGTCGCCGAGTATCTCAGGCGGTACGGCGCCCATCACGGTCTCGATGTCCGCACAGGCGTCGACGTGGAGCGGGTCGACCGAGATGTGGACGGCTGGGTGGTACGAACGTCGAGTGGCCCGTTCGCTGCGAAGCGGGTCGTGGTGGCAACGGGGCAGAGCAACGTTCAGTTCGTGCCTGCCTGGCCGGGCGCGTTCGCCGGCGAGATCGTCCACTCGGCCGAGTATCGCAATCCATCCCCGTACCGCGGACGACGGGTGCTAGTCGTGGGAAGTGGGAACTCCGGCGCCAGAGATCGCGGTCGACCTCGCCGACGGGGGCGCGAGCGAGGTGTTGCTCTCGGTGCGGACGCCCCCGGGCATCGTCCGGCGCGACACACTGGGCGTGCCGAGCCAGCTGCTCGGCATCGCCAGCATGCACCTGCCGACGAGCGTCGTCGACCGGATTGCGGCCGGCATTCGCCGCGTTGCGATCCCCGACCTTGCGCCCTATGGGCTGATCGCTCCCGCGCGACCGTATTCCGAGTTCCTCGAACGGCGTGTGATCCCGATCGTGGACGTGGGGCTCGCCGACGCGGTCCGGAGCGGGCGCGTCCGCGTCGTCACCGCGCTCGAGCGGTTCGAGGACGGCGCCGCCGTGCTCGCCGACTGCGGACGGGTCGAGAGCGACGCGATCGTCGCCGCGACCGGCTTCCGCCCCGGCCTCGAGCGCCTTGTCGCGCATCTCGATGTCCTCGACGAGCGCGGCCGGCCTCTCGCGCGAGACGTCGAGGAGCTCGCCGGAGCGCCCGGACTGCACTTCGTCGGCTACGAGATCACCCTCGGCGGCACGCTCCGGCTCGTCGGCCTCGAAGCGAAGGAGCTGGCCCGGCTTGTAGCCGCCGCAGGTGCCGGTGAGGCTGGCACGTCGGCTTGACCGACGGGCGCGGTTCACCGCGATGCGCCACCATCCAGGCGCCGCACGTGACCTGGTCGGTCGAGTCGGACGAATCGTGACCGGCAGCCGGGTCACGGATCCGGATTCGCCTCCGCGTAGGCGCGCGCGACGTACTGCGGCACGACCGTCGCCCACGCGTCGGTGACGAGCTCGCGGATCTCGTTCTGGTCGAGCGCGGCGAGGCGGGCGAGCACCCAGTTGAAGCGCAGGTCTGAGTCCGTCGGAAGCATGTACCTCTCCGGTTCGGACTCGACGAGCGCGTCGCGGAGCTCCTTCGGGAAGGAGAAGCCGATCACGGTCTGGTCGTGCGAGAAGGAGAGCCAGACGATGCTGCCGACCCTGAACTTGAGTCGGCCGTGGACGACGACCTCGTACGAGCGCGGCAGCTGGGAGGCGAGCGCGCGTACGTCCTCGACAGTCGCAGCACGCGTCTTCCTCGCCACGATTCGAGCGTACGTCAGGAGCAGAACCCCGGGGACGCACAACGGGTCACGCAGCGGCGGGCGGGCGCAGGAGCAGGGCGATCCCGAAGCTCGCCATGAATCGATCGCTACCCGTCACGCGCGGCGTAAGCGCGCGCCTCTCAGTCGCTCCACCAGTCCTGCACGATCTCGGCGTCCATGGGATCGTCTCCGGCACCAAAGGCGATGAACTCGATGCCACCCCGGTCCTGCCTCCATCGCCCGCCTCGTATCGTTGGCGAACCGGATTGCGTCCCACTCGCCGAGCTCGACGAGCTCGTCCTCGACCTTTCCGTCGGTTCCAAACAAGTGACAGGTGAGTAGACGAGGCGGGACTCAGGAGCGCCCGTCGAGCCGAATCGTCCAGCCGTCGACGTTGTCGACGACGAGGTGCGTCTCGCTCCAGGGGTCGCGCATCAGCGTCGCGCGAACGTCCGCCTCCGACTCTGCCTCGACCGCGAGGACCACCCGGTGCTCGTCCGTGAGCGGCCCGCCCAGCACGATGAAGTCGTCTCGCACGAGCCCGTCCATGAACTCCGCGTGCTCGTCCCAGCCCGACTGCTCTTCGAGCGGCCGTGCCGGATCCCACTCGGGCCCCCGGCGCCGGAGGACGACGAAGAACATCACACGATGGAGGGCGCCACCCGCTTGGCGAGAGCGGCCAGCACCTTCCCCTGGATCGCCGGCGTGTCGCTCAGCAGGCGGCGGAACGACTGGCCGGTCACGACGAGAAGGCGCACGGGCGACGCGGCGACGACGGTCGCCGTCCGCGGCGTTTCGGTCAGGAGCGCGATCTCGCCGAAGAAGTCCCCGCTGTCGAGGCTGCAGAGCATTCGTCCCTTGCGGCGCACGTCGACCGTTCCGTCGACGAGCACGAAGAACTCCCGCCCTTTCGTGCCCTCGGTGATGAGCGTCGTACCTGCCGGCTGGGCGAGCTCGTCTGCGAGAGAGGAGATCTGACCGAGCTCTTTCTGCGAGCAGCCCTCGAAAAGCGGTACCGCCCGGAGCAGCTCGATCTTCGCGTTCCGGCGCAGCTTCATCTCCGTGATCCTACGAGACGCGCCTCAGCGCGAGAAGACCCGGCGGCCCTGGCTGCCGATCCAGACGCAGCCGACCCAACCGGCTGCGACCAGCGCGACCGTCAGCCAGTAGTGCGGCCCGGTCTCGCCCGACGTCAGAGCGAGGCCGAGGGTCTGGATCGCGAGCACGACGACGAATGCCGCGGCCGCGAACTCGAGCGAGCTCCACGTGAAGCCGCGGTACCAGCCGATCACGAGCGCGAGGCCCGCGGAAATCGCGATCACGGCCGCGATTGTAGTGCCGCCCACCTCGACCTCTACGCTCGGGCGAATGCATCCGAGGACGCTCGATCTGCACATCGACGATCTGTGCACGCGCTACGGGATCCGGCGCGTGACCGGCCGCGGACGGGCGGTGGTGATCCGTGTGCGCCACCGGGACGGCCGCACCGAACGGCGGCTCGAGATCCGGGTACCGCCCGTGCGCGGGCAGGTCAGCTACTTCGTGGCGCTGCACGAGATCGGGCACCTCGTCGGCGACGGCCGCAGCGGCCGGCGGCTCGAGACAGAGGAGGCGGCATGGCGCTTCGCGCTCCAGGTCGCGATCGTCGCTCCGACGGACAGCACCCGCCGCCGGATCGGCAAGCGCCTCCGCTCGTATGTCACGTGGGCGGAGCAGCGTGCACGCCGCCGTCGGCCCCCCTTCGTCCCTCCGGCGCACGATCCGTTCTGGGCGTTGCTGGCCTGGCTCGAGGCCTGACAGCCCCTCCATGTTGATTCAGTCGTGCGGCGTCTCACAACGATGCTCTCCTGTGAAACACTGCGAGACGCCGCACTAGCCGCCTTCGCGTTCCAGAACGGCGAAAAGGGGGAATCGGAGTCTTTACGAAGTCCTCACGAGACCCCGTCAATTCCCTGACCCGAGTGACCTAGAAAAGGGAAGAATCCGATCGGCTCTCTCGACCGAATAACGAGAAGAGCTGAATTCGTTGAAAAGAGGGCGAGATGTCCACGGCAGAACTTCGAGAGCGTCCCGACGTCGAGATCGAGCTCGTGGAGAAGTGGCGGGCCCAGTCGCTTGCGCGTGCCGGCTACGACGAGGAGTCGGCTGCCGTCCTCGCCGCCTCGCACGAGGTCGATCTGCACGGCGCGATGCGTCTCGTCGAGCGCGGCTGCCCCGTGGCCCTCGCGCTCCAGATCCTCCTGTAGGGGTCAGCTGACTCCGGCACCTCTGACGCCCGGCCGAGCGCCGGGCGTCACTCGTTGGGTGGCCCGAAGCCCGGTCTCGCAAGAGGCATCGCGAGCTATCGGCAGAATACGGCTCCATGACGTTCCTGGCCTCCATCCCCTCCCCATCGAGCGGCACCCTCGACCTCGGCCCCTTCCAGATTCACATGTACGGGTTGACGCTCCTCGCCGCGATTGCCCTCTGCATCTGGATCACCGGGCATCGCTACGTCAACCGCGGCGGCGACTGGGACCTCGATCTTCCGCTGCGCCGTCTGGGGCGTCGGAGCGGGGATCGTCGGGGCACGGCTCTACCACCTCGCCACGAGCTGGGACGAGGTGCCCGACACGTGGTGGGGGCCGTTCGCGATCTGGAAGGGCGGGCTCGGCGTCTGGGGCGGCATCGCCCTCGGGTGCCTCGTCGGCGGCCTGATCGCGAAGCGCGCGGGAGCGGACGTCTGGCTTCTCGCGGACTGCCTCGCCCCTGGGCTGCTCGTGGCCCAGGCGGTCGGGAGGATCGGCAACTGGTGGAATCAGGAGCTGTACGGCAAGGCCACCGACCTGCCGTGGGCGCTCGAGATCGACCAGGCTCACCGGCCGAACCCGTTCTTCGCGCTCTCGGGCCCGACCTACCATCCGACGTTCCTCTACGAGCTCCTCTGGGACCTGCTCGCGGCCGCTCTGCTCGTCTTCATCGTCGAGCGGCGATTTCGCCCGCGTCCGCCCGGACTCTTCGCGCTCTACATCGCCCTCTACTCGTTCGGCCGCTTCTGGATCGAGCTCCTGCGGGTCGACCCCGCGAACCACATCCTCGGGTACCGCGTCAACACGTGGGTTTCCGGGCTCGTCTGCATCGCGGGGGTCGTCTGGTTCGTGCTCTCACAGCGCCGGCGCGAGGGGGACGAGCGGGTGCCACGCGCCCCGCGGAAGCCGCGGCGCAAGTCGACGCCGCCGCCTGCCCCCTCGGGGCCGAAGATGTCCGTGCCGAAGGGTCGTGTCCGACCCGGGGGCTAGGGTCCGGTCATGGCCAGCGCCGTCCGCGAGCTCGAGCTGGACCTCGACGCGTTCGAGGGGCCGTTCGATCTTCTTCTCACCCTGCTCCTGAAGGACGCGATCGAGCCGTCCGAGATCGACATGGCCGGCATCGTGGTCGCGTTCGTCGAGCGGCTGGCCGCGCGGGACGAGCTCGATCTCGATGCCTGCGGCGAGTTTCTCGTGCTCATCGCGGCCCTGCTCGAGCTGAAGGCGCGACAACTGTTCCCGGAGGAGGAGGCGGAGCTGGCGGAGCTCGAGCCCGAGGAGGCGGCCGAGGAGCTCGCGCGCCGACTCGCCGAGTACCGCCGCATGAAGGTGGCGGCGGGATGGCTGCGAGAGCGGCTCGAGGAGGAGCGCGAGCGGTACTTCCGCACCGGGCCGGCGCCCCTCGCGCCGGAGCCGGAACGCCGGCTCGCGCCGCAGGCGCCGCTCAGGCTCGTGGAGGCGATGCGCTCGCTGGCCGCCGAGCCTCCGCACGTCTCGCTGTCGCACATGGCGCTCCGCTTCCCCCCTGTGGGCCAGTTCGTCGAGCGCTTCCGCGCCCTCCTGCAGCGCCGCCGGGTCATCGACTTCGACGCGGAAGTGCAGGGCCTCTCGCGTGTGGAGCAGGCGGTGGCGTTCCTCGCGCTGCTCGAGCTGCGCAAGGAGGGCGAGATCGGCATCTCCCAGGCTGCCCCGTTCGCGCCGATTCGGATCACCCGCTCCGACCCGGCCACCGGGGAGGAATCCGGCCCCACCGACGGAAGGATGCTGGAGTGGACCGCCCGCTCCGCCTGATCTCCGCGAATCCGCTCGACGCACTCGCCCGCACGATCGAGGCGCTGCTCGTCGTCGCCTCCCAGCCGCTGACCGTGGACGAGCTCGTCGAGGCGGCCGACGACGACGCCGAGCGCGTCGAGACGGCGCTCGGACTGCTGCGCGAGCGCCACAGCGAGGGCCGCAGCGGGATCGTCCTCCAGCACGTCGCGGGCGGGTATGCCTTCGGCGCAGCCCGCGAGGCGGCCGGAGCGTGTGCGCGCCTGTTCGAGCGTCCCGTCGAGCGCGGGCTCTCACAGGCCGCCCTCGAGACCGTCGCCATCGTCGCCTACCTCGGCCCGGTGTCCCGCCCCGAGATCGCGCGCATCCGCGGCGTTGCTGCCGATTCGGCGGTCGCGTCGCTGGTCGAACGTGGGCTGATCGCGGAGGCGGGGCGCGAGCCGGACCCGGGGGCGCGGTGCGCTATCGCGTGACGCCGCTCTTCGAGCGCGTGTTCGGGCTCGAGTCGCTCGCCGCCTGCCGCGCCTCGACGACATCGGCGACGACCGGGCCGCGATTCGCGCGAGGCTGCTCGAGGTCGCCGAGGCGCGAGCCTCGTAGGCAGTCGATCGAGCGTAACGTGACCTGCTCGCGCGGGTCGGTCGCCGGCTGTGTTCGACGAGGAGGGTGTCGCGGCGCTGGGCGGCGAAGAAGAAGGTGCCGCAGCGCCGGTCTCCTCCGCATGGCCCAGAGACGAGGGCCAGTCGCGCGCGGCCGCCCGGCGCGCGTGGGCGCGGGCGCGACGCACCAGTTGGTCGTGCGCAGGTTGACGATCTCCCCGGTCACGGGGAGGTACGGCAGCAGGTCGCGGCCGGAGCGCTCGGGCGGGATCCCCTGCAGCGCTCCAGGTGCGTGGGGGCCGTTCAGCGTGATCCGCGCCGCGTGCTGGTCGGAGAGGTGACGGGCCCGCTCGATCATCCACGGAGGGATGTACGAGAACGTGTCGGGGTCGCCGTGGAGCAGGCGCTCCCGCGTCACGAGCTGATCGGCGTAGACGACGTCGACGTAGCGACAATGTCCCGGTGCGACTGAACCGGTACCTCGCCCGCGCCGGAGTCGCCTCACGGCGGGCGGCAGACGACCTCATCAAGGCGGGCCGCGTCACCGTCAACGGCGAGCGCGGCGAGCTGAACACATTTGTTGCAACACGGGACGTGGTCGAGGTCGACGGTGAGCCGGTCGGGAAGCAGGAGCTGGCGCACGTCCTCCTCCACAAGCCGCTCGGCGTGGTCACCACCGCGCGTGACCCGCAGGGTCGCCCGACGGTGGTCGACCTCGTGGGGCACGAGACGCGGGTCGTGCCCGTCGGGCGCCTCGACATCGACACGAGCGGCGTTCTCCTGCTGACGAATGACGGCGACCTGGCCCACCGCCTCGCCCACCCGCGCTACGGCGTCGAGAAGACGTACGTCGCCGACGTCGAGGGCGATCTGACGCCGGCCGCGGTGCAGGCGCTCCGCGACGGGGTCGAGCTCGAAGACGGCGTCACGGCTCCTGCGCGGGTGCGGCAGCTCGGTCGGTCGCGGCTCGAGCTCGTGCTGCACGAGGGCCGCAACCGCCAGGTGCGGCGGATGTGCGAGACCGTCGGCTACCCGGTCGAGCGCCTGCGCCGTACCGCCTACGCCGGTCTCGACGTGCGCGGGGTGGAGGCCGGCGCCTGGCGACCGCTGCGCCGCGACGAGGTCGAGGGCCTGCGGCGGCTCGTCGGGCTGTAGGGCGCCGTCCCCTCCGCCACGGCTCCCTGGAAGCGCGGTTGCCCTGGATGTGTCCTGCGCGGACGCAGGCTGTCCGGCTACTCGAACCAGACGAGCGTCGCGAGCACGACGTAAAAGGCCACGAGGGCGAGCCCCTCGAAGAGCACCGCCTCGCCGTCGCCCGTGATCTGCCAGACGGCGATCGCCATCAGTGCGAGCGCGCCGATGTAGACCGGATCGAGGACGAACGTGAGCTGCTCGGCGAACAGCAGCGAGATGAGCACGAGCACCGGGAACAGGAAGCAGGCGATCTGGGCGACCGAGTTCTTCACGACCGACAGCGCGAGATCCGACTTCCCCTTGCGAGCGAGCTGGACCGCCACGACGTTCTCGACGGCGTTCCCCGCGATCGCCACGATCACGAGCCCCGTGAACGCCTTCGAGATGCCGAGCTTCTCGACGGCCGGGTCCAGCGCGTCGACGAACCACTCCGACACGAGCGCCGCCGCCACCCCGGCGACGGCGAGCATCGCGAGAGCCAACTTGAACGGGACCGCCTGGTGCGCCTGCTCGGACGCGCTCTCACTCGCCTTGTCGGCGCGCAGGTACGCGAAGAGCCACGCGCCGTAGACGACGAGCAGGCAGATCGCGCCGACGACCGAGATCGCGACCTGATGCTCGCTCGCCTTGTCGCCGACCTGGTCCGAGAGCCCGAGCAGGACGATGAGGAAGATCGAGAGCAGCAGGAGCGTCGCCGTGTCGTTGGGCAGCCGGCTCCCGAATCGCATGACCCCGCCTTCGCCCACGCCCGCGCCCGCCACGATGGCGAGGCCGAGCACGAGCAGCGCGTTCGCGAAGAGCGAGCCGAGGATCGAGAACTGCGCCACCACGAGCTCGCCGGCGCTGAGCGCGAAGAGGACGATGAACAGCTCCGGCAGGTTCCCGAGCGTCGACTGCAACGCACCGGTGACACCGGGGCCGAACTTCGCGCCGACCGACTCCGTCGCGATCCCGATCGTCCAGGCGACGCCTCCGAGGGCGATGCCCGAGACGACGAAGACCAGCACGGGCGGAGCGTCCGCGTAGTGGAGGATCCCTGCGACGACGACCACCGCGAGCACGGCGAACGCGACGATCGCCGTGCGCCTCACAGGCGGACGAAGCCCATCGTCTCGTACATCCGCTCGAGCGTCGGCGCCGAGGCCGTCCGCGGCCTTGTCGGCGCCATGGGCGCAGAAGCCGCAGGAGCTCGCCCTCGTCCGCTCGGAGCTCGTCGTAGCGGCGCCGGATCGGCTCGACCAGCTCCACGACCGCCTCGCCGACCGCGGTCTTGAACGTCCCGTAGCCGGACTCGCCGTACTCCTTCTCGATCGACTCCGGGTCGCGCCCGGTTGCGACCGACATGATGTCGATCAGGTTCGCGATCCCGGGCTTGTCGTCGGCCCGGCGCACCTCGCGGCCGGAGTCGGTCACGGCGGTCCTGAACTTCCGCATGATCGCGTCGGGCTCGTCGAGCAGGTAGATCGTCCCCTGCTCGGAGCTCCCCGTCTTGCCCATCTTCGCGAGCGGATCCTGCAGTGACATGATCCGCGCCCCCACCTCGGGGTAGACGCCGTCCGGCATCGTGAACACCTGGCCGAAGCGGCTGTTGAAGCGCTCGGCGATGTCGCGGGCCAGCTCGAGGTGCTGCCGCTGGTCGTCGCCGATCGGGACGATGTCGGCCTGGTAGAGGAGGATGTCGCCCGCCATCAGCACGGGGTAGTTGAAGAGCGCCGTCGAGACGAACTCCTGCTGGTCGCCCTTCTCCTTGAACTGGGTCATCCGGCCCAGCTGACCGTAGCCCGTCACCGCCGACAGCAGCCAGCTCGCCTCGGCGTGCGCGGTGACGTGGCTCTGCGCGAACACCGTCGAGCGGTCGGGATCGAGCCCGGTCGCGACGAGCATCGAGAAGAGGTCGAGCGTCCGCTCGTGCAGGTCGGCCGGGTCGTACTCGACCGTGATCGCGTGCAGGTCGACGATGCAGAAGTACGCGTCGCCCTGCTCCTGGGTGGCGGCGTACTGGCGGAACCCGCCCGAGTAGTTGCCGAGCGTCGTGTCGCCGGTGGGCTTGATGCCCGAGAAGATGCGCATGCCCCACTATCTAGCCGTTTTGACGCGTGAGCGTCAAAACGCTCGCCACTACACTGGAGCCCATGGCCGTCACGGATCCGACCTGGACGCCCTCCTCCTGGCGTCGCTTCGCCGCGCTGCAGCAGCCGGACTGGCCGGACGTGGCCGCGCTCGAGACCGTGCGGGGCCGGCTGCGGCTGCTGCCGTCGCTCATCTTCGCCGGCGAGGCGCGTGCCCTCCGCCACCACCTCGGCGAGGCCTCGGAGGGCCGCGCCTTCCTGCTCCAGGCGGGCGACTGCGCCGAGTCCTTCCACGAGCTCTCCGTGATCGCCGTCCGCGAGCGGCTCAAGCTCCTCCTGCAGATGTCGGCCGTGCTGACCTACGGCGCGACGCTGCCGGTGATCAAGGTCGGGCGGATGGCCGGGCAGTTCGCGAAGCCACGCTCGTCGGCAACGGAGATGGTCGGCGGCGTCGAGCTTCCGTCCTTCCGCGGTCACGCCGTGCACTCGGAGGAGCCGACACTCGAGGCGCGGACACCCGACCCGGAGCGGCTCGTGCAGGCGTACTACCAGGCGGTCTCCTCGCTCAACCTCCTGCGCGCGTTCACCAAGGGCGGCTTCGCCGACCTGACGCAGGTCCACACGTGGAACCAGGAGTTCGTGGCGAGCTCACTCGAGGGCCGGCGCTACGAGGTGATCGCGAACGAGATCGGCCGGGCGCTGCGGTTCATGCAGGCGATCGGGATCGACCTCGGTGACGAGCGCTCGATCCACGAGGTCGACGTGTGGACGAGCCACGAGGCGCTGCTGCTCGACTACGAGGAGCCGCTCGTGCGCACGGACTCGACCACCGGCGACTGGTACGCGTGCTCCGGCCACTTCCTCTGGGTCGGCGAGCGCACCCGGCACGTCGACGGCGCCCACGTCGAGTTCCTCTCCGGTGTGCTCAATCCGGTCGGCGCCAAGGTCGGGCCGTCGACGACGCCCGACGAGCTCGTCGCGCTCGTCGAGCGACTGAACCCAGACCGGGTGCCGGGCCGGCTGACGCTCATCACGCGCCTCGGCGCCAGCCGCGTGCAGGAGCTGCTGCCGCCGCTGCTGCGCGCTGTGCGCGAGGCGGAGGTGCCCGTCGTCTGGGTGTGCGACCCGATGCACGCGAACGGCTTCGTTACGGGCTCCGGCCACAAGACGCGCCGGCTCGACGACATCCTGCGTGAGATCGAGGGCTTCTTTGCCGCCCATCGGGAGGTCGGCACGTGGCCCGGAGGCGTCCATCTGGAGATCACCGGCGAGAACGTGACCGAATGCCTGGGCGGCTCCGAAGCCGTGCTCGAGGAGCAGCTCGACACCAGGTACGAATCGCTCTGCGACCCGCGCCTGAACGCCCGCCAGTCGCTCGACCTGGCGTTCCGGGTCGCCGAGCTGATGCGGGGGTAGCGGAACGTGATGCGTAACGTCGCCGTCGTCGGGACGGGTCTGATCGGCGCGTCCGCCGCGCTCGCCGCGCGGCGCGCGGGGGCCTCGGTGCGAGGGTGGGATCCCGACCCGGACGTCCTCCGCGTCGCGCACGAGCGGGAGGCCGTGGAGCCCGCCGGGGCCCTGGCGGAGGCCGTCGCCGGCGTCGGACCTCGTGGTCGTCGCAGCTCCCGTCGCGGAGCTCCCGCACGCGGTACGCGAGGTGCTGCAGCTCGCGCCGAGCGAGTGCGTCGTCACGGACGTCGGGTCGACGAAGAGCGCGGTCTGCGCCGCCGCCGCCGGTGACACCCGCTTCATCGGCGGTCACCCGATCTGCGGCGCCGAGACCCGCGGCCCCGAGCGCGCCAACGCCGAGC
The DNA here is from genome assembly GCA_963736945.1 of uncultured Thermoleophilia bacterium. Lineage (GTDB taxonomy): Bacteria > Actinomycetota > Thermoleophilia > Gaiellales > Gaiellaceae > Gaiella. The sequence continues at coordinate 76,289 of CAVTQW010000019.1, read as the reverse complement.
TCTTCGACGGCGCGACGTGGTTCCTGACGCCGACCGCCGGCACCGGCCCGGAGCTGCTGCGCACGGTGCACGGCTTCGTCACCTCGCTCGGCGCACGGCCGGTTGCAATCGACGCGGGTGCGCACGACCGGCTCGTGGCGGTCACGAGCCACCTCCCGCACGCCCTGGCGAACGTGCTCCTCAACCAGGCCGGTGCCACGCGAGTCGACGGGCACGACCCGCTCCAGGCCGCGGGCGGCTCGCTCCGGGACATGACCCGCATCGCCGGTGCCAACCCGCGCATCTGGGTCGACATCTTCCTCGACAACCGCGAGGCGGTCGTCGCCGCGCTCGGGGAGCATCGCCGCCGGATCGAGCAGCTCGAGACCGCGCTCGAGGCGGAGGACGGCGGCCAGCTCGCGCGCTGGATCGCCGAGGCCGCCGGGAACCGCCGGCGCATGCTCGCAACCGCGCACGGCGATCCGGGCACCCTGCAGCGGCTGCGCGTCCACCTCCCGGACCGGCCCGGCGTGCTCGCGGGCATCTTCCAGGCGCTCGGCGCCGAGAGGATCAACGTCGAGGACTTCGAGATGGATCACCTCTCGACCGACCGTGGCGGCACCCTCACGGTCGTCGTCGCCGGTGAGGACGAGGCGGATCGCGCCGCCGCGCTGCTCGAGGAGCAGGGGTACGGCGTCGTCGTCGCGCCCGTGATCGGCGAATGAGGGTCGAGCCGATCACCCGGCTCGTAGGGCACATCGCCGTGCCGGGCGACAAGTCGATCTCGCACCGCTCGGTCCTCCTCGGGGCGATCTGCGAGGGCGAGACGCGGGTCACGAACTTCGGGCGTTCGGCGGACACCGAGGCGACGATCGAGGCGGTGCGGAGCCTCGGGATCACGGTCTACGAGCACGGGGCGGACACGTTGCGGGTCTTCGGCAAGGGCCTGCACGGGCTGCAGGCGCCGACCGGGCCGATCGACTGCGCCAACGCAGGCACGCTCGTCCGGCTGCTCGCGGGCATCCTCGCCGGGCAGGACGGCCGACAGTTCGAGCTCACCGGCGACGCGTCGCTGAGCGCCCGCCCGATGAAGCGCATCACGGAGCCGCTCGGGAGGATGGGGGCGGGTGTCGAGACGGAGGACGGGCACCTGCCCATGGGCATCGAAGGCCGTCCGCTGCAGTCGATCACGTACGAGCTCCCCGTCGCGAGCGCGCAGGTCAAGTCGGCAGTGCTCCTCGCAGGCCTCTACGCCGAGGGCGAGACGACGGTCTTCGAGCCCGTGCCGACCCGCGACCACACCGAGCTCATGCTGGAGGCCGCCGGCGCGTCGATCACGCGCCGCGAGAAGAGCGTCAGCATTCGTCCCGCGCAGCGGCTCGAGCTCGGCGAGATCGAGGTGCCCGGGGACTTCTCCTCGGCAGCGCCGTTCATCGTCGCGGCGACGCTCGTGCCCGGGTCGGAGCTCCACATCCACGGCGTGAACCTCAATCCGCGGCGCACGGGCCTCCTCGGCATCCTCGAGCGGATGGGCGGCCGGGTGACGGTCTACAACCGCCGGCGGATCGGCGGCGAGCGGGCGGGCGACCTCGACGTGCGCTCGGCCGAGCTCGTGGCAACAACCGTCCTCGCGCCCGAAGTGCCCCTCGCGATCGACGAGCTGCCGCTGTTCGCCCTCCTCGCGTCGTGCGCGCACGGGACGAGCCGCCTGCGCGGGGCGGAGGAGCTGCGGGCGAAGGAGTCCGACCGCGTCGAGGCGACCGTCGACGCCCTGCGCGCGCTCGGGCAGCACGTGCAGGGGACGGAGGACGGCTTCCGGATCCGCGGCGTCCCGACCCGCCCCCGCGGCGGTCGGATCCGCAGCCGCGGCGACCACCGGATGGCGATGCTCGGCGCCGTGGCGGCGCTCGACTCCCAGGAGGGCGTCGAGATCGAGGACGCCGAGTGCGTGTCCGTGTCGTTTCCGGGCTTCTTCGACCTGCTCGACTCGCTCTTCCGGCAGGCAGCAGCATGATCGTCGCCATCGACGGGCCTGCGGGCGCCGGCAAGAGCTCCGTCGCGCGTGCGCTCTCCGCCCGGCTCGGCTTTCGCTACCTCGACACCGGCGCGATGTACCGCGCACTCACCTGGCTGGCGCAGCACAACGGGGTCGACCTCGGCGACGTTCCCGCCCTCGTCCACCTCGCGCGCGAGCACCCCGTCGAGTTCGGGGAGGGGAGCGGTGTCTTCATCGGCGGCCACGACGTGACGGCGGAGATCAGGTCGCCGGAGATCGACTCGGCCGTCCCGATCGTGGCCCGGCACGACGAGGTGCGCAAGGTGATGCGGGAGCGCCAGCGTCAGCTCGGGGAGCAGGGTGACTCGGTGATCGAAGGGCGCGACATCGGCGAGGTCGTGGCGCCACACGCCGAGCTGAAGATCTGGCTGTACGCCGACCCCGAGGTGCGCGCGGCCCGGCGGCATGCGGAGCGGGACGGGGTGGAGGTGGAGGTCCTCGCCGGAGAGATGCGGCGCCGGGACGAGCGCGACGCCGCGAACACGCACCGGGCGGGCGACGCGATCGAGCTCGACACGACCTTCCTCGACCTCGAGCAGGTCATCGACCGCATCGAGGCCCTCGTGCAGGAACGGGTCACGTGAGCACCGCGGACAAGGTCTGGGCGGTGGGTCGCCCGACGGTCGGGACGGCGGTGCACCTTGCCGCACGGTTGAAGGTCTACGGCAGGGAACGAGTGCCGCTGACCGGCGGCCTCGTGATCGCCTGCAACCACTTCCACTGGGTCGATCCGCCGGCCCTCGGCTGGGCGTGCCCGCGCACGATCAACTTCATGGCCAAGATCGAGGCGCACCGCGCGCCCGGCCTCGGCACGTTCATCAGCTGGTTCGGCACCTTCCCCGTGCGCCGCGGCGAATCCGACCGCGACGCCGTGCGCACGATGCGCGCGATCGTGCGCGGCGGCGGCGCGCTCGGGCTCTTCGCCGAGGGCACGAGACAGCGCAGCGGCGTGCCCGGCGAGCTCCAGCCCGGGGCGGCGATGGTCGCGCTGCAGGAGGACGTGCCGGTGATCCCCATCGCGATCCACGGCTCGCAAACGTGGAGGCCGGGCAACTTCCGCCCGGTCTCGCTGGCCTGGGGCGAGCCGATCCGCTTCGAGGGCCTGCCGAAGGGCGGCAAGGGCTACAAGGAGGCCTCCGCGGTCCTGCAGGCCCGGATCCGCGGGCTCTTCGACTTCCTCGTCGAGATGCACGCGCTCGGGCGACCCGACGCCGTGCCGCCGCGATGAGCACGGACGAGAGTCTCGACGAGCTCGAGGCGCCGCGCGAGATCGCCGGCACCGTCGCGATCGTCGGCTTCCCGAACGTCGGCAAGTCGACGCTGATCAACCGGCTCACGGAGAGCCGCGCGGCGGTCGTGCACGAGACGCCCGGCGTCACGCGCGACCGCAAGGAGCTCCTCTGCGAGTGGACGGGCACCTGGTTCCGGCTCGTCGACACGGGCGGCGTGGACGAGGTCGAAGGCGGGCCCTTCGGGACGAAGATCGCAGAGCAGGCGAAGGCCGCGATCGACGAGGCCGATCTCGTCCTCTTCGTCGTCGACGCGCGCGCCGGCATCACCCCGGGAGACGAGGAGCTCGCGACGATCCTGCGCGCGGCCAAGCGCCCCGTGATCGTGCTCGCGAACAAGATCGACGATCCGCGCCGCGATCCGGACGCCGCGGTGTTCCACCGGCTCGGGCTGGGAGACCCGCTGCCACTCTCGGGCCTCCACGGTCACGGCACCGGTGACCTCCTCGACGACATCGTCGCGCTCCTGCCCGGCACGACTGAGGTGGCGATCGGGGACGAGGCCGTCCGCGTCGCGATCCTCGGCCGCCCGAACGTGGGCAAGTCGTCGCTCCTCAACCGGATCGTGGGCCGCGAACGGGTCATCGTCTCCGAGATCCCGGGCACGACGCGCGACGCGATCGACACGGTCCTGCAGCGCGGCGACACGACGTTCGTCCTCGTCGACACCGCGGGGCTGCGCCGCCGCCGCAAGCAGCGCCAGGGGATCGAGTACTACTCCGAGCTGCGGGCGCTCCAGGCGGCCGAGCGCGCCGATGTCGCCCTCGTCCTCTTCGACGCCTCCGAGGGGATCGTGGAGCAGGACCTGGCCGTCGCCGACATCGCGCGCAAGGCCGGGTGCTCGACGCTGGCCGTGTTGTCGAAGTGGGACATCACCGACCTCGACATCGTCGAGGCGCAGGGTCACCTGGCCCGGCGGTTGCGCCAGCGGCCGCCGGTGATCGCCGTCTCGGCAAAGTCGGGCCGCGGCATCGACCGGCTCCTCGACAAGGTCGAGGGGCTGTTCGCCAAGCACACCGGCCGGATCGCGACGGGCGAGCTCAACCGCGCCCTCGGCGAGCTCAAGGAGGCACGCCCGGGGCCGCAGGGCGAGCGGGGGAGACGGCTGAAGCTGATGTACGGGACGCAGGTGAGCACGCGCCCGCCGCGGTTCCGCATCTTCGTCAACGCGCCGGGCCTCGTCACGCGCGACTACGGCTACTGGGTCGAGAACGAGCTGCGCAAGCGGTTCGAGCTCGAGGGCGTGCCGGTCTCGATCGACTTCGTGAAGAGCGAGTAGCCAAGCGAGTAGCCCGTGCTTCGCACGGCCTACTCGCGTTAGATAGGGAGAAGACGCGGTGCGGATCACGGTCGTCGGGGGAGGGTCCTGGGGCACGGCATTTTCGGTTCTCCTGCGCGATCACGGCCACGAGGTGACGCTCGCCTGCCGCGATCCGGAGCAAACGGACGCGATCGCCGCGACCGGCCGCAACCCCCGTTACCTCCCGCATGCCGACCTCCGAGGCATCGCCGCCGCCACGGTCGCCGACGCGGCGCTCGCCGAGGCCAATCTCGCCGTGGTCGCGGTGCCGAGCGCCGCGTTCGGTGACGTCGTCGCGGCCCTGCCCGGGACGTGCCCGGTGCTCAGCCTGACGAAGGGGCTCGACCCCGCCACGGGGGAGCGGCTTTCGACCCTCGTCAAGGGCCGCCCGGCGGCCGTGCTCTCCGGCCCCAACATCGCGGAGGAGATCTCGCGTGGGCTGCCCGCCGCGGCGGTCATCGCCGGTGCGGACCACGCGCTTTCCGTCCAGCTCCAGCTCGCGATCACCTCTCCGGCCTTCCGCGTGTACGTCAACGACGACGTCGTCGGCGTGGAGTACTGCGCCGCGGCGAAGAACGTGATCGCGCTCGCCGCCGGCGGGGCGGACGGCCTCGGGCTCGGGGACAATGCGAAGGCGGCGCTCGTCGCCCGCGGACTTGCCGAGATGCGCCGCTTCGCGGAGCAGGCCGGGGGAAGGCCGGAGACGTTCGCCGGCCTCGCGGGCATGGGCGACCTCATCGTCACGTGCTGGTCGCAGTCGGGCCGCAACCGCCGCTGTGGCGAGCTCGTCGCCCGCGGTGCGTCGCTCGCGGAGGCGCTGGCCGAGATCGGCATGGTCGTCGAGGGGGTGACGACCGCACCCGTCCTGCGCGACCTCGCCCACCGGCTCGGAGTCGAGATGCCGATCACCGAGGGCGTCTGCAACGTCCTCGAGGGCATCCCGCTCGGCGACCTGGTCGCCGCGCTGATGGAGCGCGACCCGACCTCCGAGTAGGACCGGTGGATCGGCTAGGGTTCCGGCCGATGAGCTCGCGCTCGTTCAGCTTCAGCTCCGAGTCGGTCACCGAGGGGCACCCCGACAAGATCGCCGACCAGATCTCGGACGGCGTGCTCGACGCGGTGCTGCGGGACGATCCCGAGGGCCGCGTCGCCTGCGAGACGCTGATCACGACGGGCCTCGTCGTGGTCGCGGGGGAGATCACGACGACGACGTACGTCGACATCCCGCGCCTCGTCCGCAAGACGGTGGCCGAGATCGGCTACACCCGGGCGAAGTACGGGTTCGACGCCGAGACCTGCGGCGTGATCGTGGCGCTCGACGAGCAGTCGTCGGACATCGCACGCGGTGTCGACGAATCCTTCGAGGTGCAGCACGGTGACGAGGACCCGATCGACCGCATCGGCGCGGGCGACCAGGGAATGATGTTCGGGTACGCCTCGAACGAGACACCGGAGCTGATGCCGCTGCCGATCCAGCTCGCGCACAGGATCACGCACCGTCTCGCGGAGATCCGCAAGGCCGACGTCCTCCCCTACCTGCGCCCGGACGGGAAGGCGCAAGTAACTGTCCGTTACGAGGTCGACGAGGACGGTCACCAGCGCCCGGTCGAGATCGAGCGCGTCCTCATCTCGACGCAGCATCGCGACGGCCTCGACGCCGAGACGCTCATCAAGCCCGACCTGATCGACCACGTCCTGCGACCGATCCTGCCGCACGGGCTCTACGACGAGCGCCGTCTCGAGGAGCGGGACTTCGTCTACGTCAACCCGACGGGCAAGTTCGTGATCGGGGGGCCGATGGGCGACACGGGCCTGACCGGACGCAAGATCATCGTCGACACCTACGGCGGCGCCGCGCCCCACGGCGGCGGCGCCTTCTCGGGCAAGGATCCCACGAAGGTCGATCGCTCGGGCGCCTATGCCGCCCGGTACGTGGCGAAGAACGTCGTGGCCGCCGGCCTCGCCGAGCGCTGCCAGATCCAGGTCGCCTACGCCATCGGCGTGGCGCACCCGCTGAGCGTGCTGGTCGACTGCTTCGCGACGAACGTCGTCTCCCAGGAGACGATCGAGGGCCTCATCCGCGAGCACTTCGACCTGCGGCCGGGCGCGATCATCCGCGACCTCGATCTCCGGCGCCCGATCTACCAGCGCACGGCGTCCTACGGCCACTTCGGCCGCGAGGACCAGGGGTTCACGTGGGAGCGGGTCGACAAGGCGGAGGCCCTTCGCGCTGCCGCCGGTCTCGCCGCGCTCGCATCCGCGTAGGACTCGCCCCCGGCACGCCGGTGCGCAGTGGAGTGTCCCGTTGCGGGACACCCCACTCCATCGTGATTAGTGCCGCACTAGGAACGCGCTGAGCCGGGGGCCCGCGCGGCGGGTTGCTGCTTGGCGCCGCCGGTGATCGGTCCGCCGAACAGCGGCCCTCCGAACAGCCCTCCGAGCCTCACGCCGAACATGCCGCCGTGGAGCCTCGCCCCGCCCCCGAACAACAACGGCTTGTAGCCCGGGAGATCGGCCTCGTCCAGCTTGGCCTTCAGCTGCGCGGCCTGGTCGGCCGTGATGCGATTGTTCTGCACGGCCTGGTCGAGCTTGGCCAGCAGGTCCGCCTTGCGGGCGGCCTGGTAGGCGCTGTCGAGCTTCGCCTTCGTGATCTTCAGGTTCCGCGCGACCCCCGTGGCCGTCGTGAGGCCGACCGCGAACTGGACGTGGCTCGCGAGGTCGTCCTTCAGATCTGCGGCCTGGTCCTCGTCGAGCGTGCCGTCCTTGACGGCCTTGTCGATCCTGGCGTTCGCATCGTCGAGGATTGCCTTCTCGAGGGTGGCCGTCGAGACGCCGAGCTGCTTCGCCGCCGCAGCCGTCAGGTCCGTACCCGACCTGAGGCCGACGGGCCCGCCGCCGTGTGCGAACGCGGCTGCGGCGCCGAGGGCCAGCGCGAGCCCCGACACCAGGGTCGCAAGGATGATCCGCTTTTTCACTCCCATCGGTCTCCTTTCTCGGTCCAGCTGAGGATTAGAGCATGCGCGCCTGAGAGCACGCTGGGAGTTTCTCGGTGGCAGCGCTCCGTCACGCGGCGGGTCGCACGTAGAGCCCCTGCGCCTGACTCTCCTCGATCGTGCCGGCGGAGCCGTCGACGTCCACCTCGAGGATGCCGGGCGCCTCGGTCGCGCGGCGCTGCACCTTCGCGCCGGGAGTGAAGCCGTGGTCGTAGAACCAGTGCAGGAGATCGCCGTCGTGCTCCGCGAGGCGCACGATGACGGCCTCGTCTCCGGCATCGAGCTCCGCGAGCGCGACGAGCTCCGCGTTCTCGGCCTGCTCACGCTCCGGGTCGATCGGCCAGCCGTGCGGGCAGCGCTCGGGGCGGCCGAGCCGCTCGTCGATGCGCTCCACCATGTCGTCGGAGAACGTGTCGCCGAGCTCGTCCGCGTGGACGTGCGACTCGGCCGCGGTGTAGCCCATGAAGTCGGTCAGGAACCGCTCGATCAGCCGGTGCTTGCGCACGACCCGCTCGGCGCGCTCGATCCCGGTCTCCGTCAGGATCGCCTCCTTGTGCTCGCCGCGCTCGACGAGCCCGTCCGCTTCGAGGCGCTTCAACATCTCGCCCGCGGACGCGCGGGAGACTCCGAGCATCTCGGCGACGCGCGACGCGATCGCGTTCGTCGCCGTGGCCGGCCGGTACTCGCCGATCGGGAACGCGAGAAAGTAGATCGTCTCGAGGTACTCGTCGACCGAATGTCCCTGCCCGTGCGCCATGCGCGCTCACCCTCACGGTTGACGTCCGCGATCCGCCGTCACTATAGTGCGAGTCGGATGTAAGGCGTGCCTTACACGGAACGGGCAAAGGAGCTTTCCGCGTGTCGCAGCAGCAGATCCTGGTCCTCGGCGCGATCGCCGGACTGACCATCTTCCTGGGCCTGCCCGCGGGACGTCTGCGCCGGATGTCCCTCGCGACGAGCACGTTCCTGAGCGCCGCGGCGACGGGCATCCTCCTCTTCCTCCTCTGGGACGTCCTCGCCGCCGGCATCGAGCCCGTCGAGGCCGCGCTGAACGCTGCGGCACTCGATCACGACGGCACCTGGGCCCGCTTCGTCGGCTTCGCGACGATCTTCGTCGTCTGCTTCCTCGTCGGCCTCATGAGCCTCGTCTACTTCGACCAACTGATCGTGAAGCGCCGCCGCAAGAGCGGCTTCCTCAGCATGGGAGCCGCTGCGATCGCCGAGTACGAGGTGGCGCCGCACGCGCTCTCCCCCGCGCAGTCGCTCTCGGTGATGATCGCGACCGGCATCGGGCTCCACAATTTCTCCGAGGGTCTCGCCATCGGTCAGTCGGCGGCGTCCGGGGCGATCAACCTGGCTCTGGTGCTCGTGATCGGGTTCGGCCTCCACAACGCCACCGAGGGCTTCGGCATCGTGGGCCCGTTCGCCGGGACCCAGGAGCGGCCGAGCTGGGGCTTCCTGCTCCTCGTGGGCCTCATCGGCGGCGGCCCCACGTTCTTCGGGACACTCCTCGGTCAGGCCTGGGTGAACGACGCAGTCTCGATCGCGTTCCTCGCGCTGGCTGCAGGATCGATCCTCTACGTCGTGATCGAGTTGCTCGGCGTCTGCCGCAACCTCGGCCGCAAGACGGTCGTCGCCTGGGGGATCTCCCTGGGCCTGCTCCTCGGCTTCGCCACCGACTTCGTGCTCGTCGCCGCCGGCGCGTAGCCGCCCGCGGGGGCCGGACGGGCGGCCGACTACCCTGGGCGGGTGCCGCTCGCGTCCGTCTACCCGCTCGTCTCCTCGCGTGCGGTCGCCCGGCCGTTCACCTACGAGGTGCCTGACGGCATCGAGAAGGGCGCGATCGTGCAGGTGCGGCTCGGCCGCAGCACGACCCGGGGCGTCGTCGTCGAGGTCGGGGTGGAGCCGCCTGTCGGGATCGCGATCTCGCCCGCCGGGAAGGTGCTCGACGCGATCCCGCCCGCGCTCGTCGACCTGGCTCTCTGGGTGGCCGACTACTACGGCACGACGCCGGCCCGGGCGCTGGCCCTCGTCGCGCCCCTCAGGCGCACGCCCCGTGGCGAGCGGCCGTCGCCGGCGGAGCGCGAGTCGCTCCCGTCCGAGTCGGCACCGGCCGGCCTCACACCCGAGCAGGATCGGGCCGTGGCGAGGATCGTCGCCGGGATCGAGGCCCCGGACGCCCGACACCTCCTGCTCGTCGGCCCGACCGGGAGCGGCAAGACCGAGGTCTACCTCCGGGCGACGGAGGCGGCTCTTCAGCGCGGGCTCGGAACGATCGTCCTCGTGCCCGAGATCGCCCTCGCGCCCCAGACGGTCGGACGGTTCCGGGATCGCTTCGGCGACACCGTCGCGGTCCTCCACTCCGCCCTCGGCGACGCCGAGCGGCGCGACGAGCGCGATCGCATCGCGCGCGGACAGGCCCGAATCGTCGTCGGGGCGCGCTCGGCCGTGTTCGCGCCCATCTCGGGGCTCGGGCTCGTCGTCGTCGACGAGGAGCACGACGGCTCGTTCAAGCAGGAGTCGGATCCTCGCTACGACGCGCGCACCGTGGCAGCGAAGCGCGCGGCGCTCGAGGGAGCCGTTGCGGTCTACGGCAGCGCCACGCCCCGACCGGAGAGCTGGGCGCGCCTCGAGCACCTCGTGCTCTCTGCCCGGATCGGCGCCCCGCTGCCCCGTGTCCGCCTCGTCGACCTCAGGCGCCAGAGCGGCTACCCGCTCTCGGCGCCCCTCCTGACGGAGCTCGGGCGGCTGGCCGAGCACGGCGGCAAGGCGATCCTCTTGCTCAACCGGCGCGGGGTCACGCCCGCGATCCACTGCCGCGCCTGCGGAGTCTCGCGGCGGTGCCGGAACTGCGACGTGGCGCTGACCCTCCATCGTGACGGGAGCCTCCACTGCCACCACTGCGGCTACCGGGAGCCGGTGCCCGACGCCTGCCCGGCGTGCGGATCGGTCGAGCTCGCCCACATCGGCGCGGGCACCCAGCGGCTCGAGAAGGAGCTCGAGCGGAACGTGCCGGAGCTCGAGCGCATCCGGCTCGACGCCGACACCTCCTCCCGGCCGGGCGCCGTGCGGGAGACGCTCGAGCGCTTCCGCGGGGCCGAGCGGGCCGTCCTGATCGGGACGCAGATGGTCGCGAAGGGCCACCACTTCACGGGCGTCGACCTCGCGGCGGTCGTCGATGCGGACACCGGGCTCGCGCTGCCGGACTTCAGGGCCGAGGAGCGGACGTTCCAGCTCGTGACGCAACTCGCCGGCCGCAGCGGGCGCGACGCGCGCAGCGCGGCGGCGCCCGGCCTGGTGCTGGTGCAGACCTTCCAGCCCGACGCGATGCCGTTCCAGTTCGCCCAGCGACACGACGTGCAGGGGTTCCTGGCGGAGGAGCTCGAGCGGCGCGCGGCGCTCGGCTACCCGCCCGCCCACCACCTCGTCGCGATCGTGGCGGCAGGGCCTGACCCCGGGTCGGTCGCGAAAGTCCTGCGCGAGGTACGCGACGGGCTCGACGGCGTGGACGGCACCGTGCTCGGCCCCGCGCCGCTCCTCCGCCTCCGCGGACGGCATCGGGCCCAGCTCGTCGCGAAGACCGGCGAGCCGCGCGCGCTCGCCCGCCGCGCGGCCGCGCTGCTCGCGGCCGCGAGCCCCGAGCTCCGCCGGCGGGGCCTGACGGCGGTGGTCGATGTCGACCCGCAGTCGCTCTAGGCTACGGCGGTAGACTCGCCCGCATGAGCCGCCACGAGCACGTGCACGACCACGACGACCACGAGCACGACGAGGACGAGCACGACGAGGACGAGCACGACGAGGAGGCCGAGCGCGCGGCCCGGAGGCAGATCGCGCTCGCGCAGGTGCGCCAGTACGGCGACCCGGTGCTGCGCATGAGGGCCAACGAGGTGGAGACGTTCGACGAGGAGCTCTCGCGGCTCGCGGAGCGCATGACCGCGCTGATGCACGAGGCCGACGGGGTGGGTCTCGCGGCGACGCAAGTCGGCATCCTTCGGCGCCTCTTCGTCTTCAGCGACGACGGCGAGGACCACGTCGTCGTCAACCCGGTGCTGACGCGCACCAGCGAGTACACCGCGGTCGAGGAGGAGGGATGCCTCTCGCTCGGGCCGGTCCGCCTCCCGGTCGAGCGCCCGCTCGACGTCACCGTCGACGGCGTCGACGTCCATGGCGAGCCACTCCGCCTGGAGCTGAAGGGTCTCGCGGCGCGGGTGATCCAGCACGAGATCGACCATCTCGACGGGACGCTCATCATCGATCGCACCGATCCCGAGTCGCGGCGCGAGGCGATGGCGCAGCTGCGGCCGAGGCTCCTCCTCTCGAGGTAGCAGTGGCGCGGATCGCCGTCGCCGCGACGGCGCCGTTCGGTGCGGATGTCCTGGAGCGGCTCGCGGTCGAGCACGAGGTGTCCGCGCTCCTGACGCGGCCCGACGCCCCGGCTGGGCGCGGCCGCAGGCTCGCCCCGCCGCCGGCCAAGGTCGTGGCCGAGCGGCTCGGCGTGCCGGTCCGGCAGCCGGAACGTCCCGAGGAGGGCCTCGATCTCGGCGCGCCTGTGGTCGTCGTCTGCGCGTACGGCCTGCTGATCCCGGAGGCGCTGCTGGCCGAGCGGACCTGGCTCAACGTGCACCCCTCGCTGCTTCCGCGCTGGCGCGGAGCGGCCCCCGTCGAGCGTGCCATCCTCGCCGGCGACGCAGAGACCGGGGTGACGATCCACGAGACGGTGACGGAGCTCGACGCGGGGCCGATCGCCGCTCGGGAGGCGTTTGCGATCGAGCCGGACGACGATGCCGGAGCGGTCTTCGCGCGGGCCGCCGGGGTCGCAACGCGCCTGCTCGGAGACGTCCTCGCCGATCCGGACCCGACGTTCGCGCCCCAGAGCGCCGACGGTGTCACGTACGCCGACAAGATCGTCCCGGCCGACCGCGAGCTCGACCCGGAGCGCTCGCCCGAGGAGCTCGTGCGACGGGTCCGGGCGCTCTCGCCGCACATCGGCGCGCGGGCGGTCATCCACGGGCGTCCAGTGACGGTGTGGCGGGCACGGCTGGGGGATGACGGGAGCTTCGAGCCGGTCGAGGTGCAGCCGGACGGTCGCAAGCGCATGGACGCCGCCGCGTGGCTGCGCGGCCTGCGCTGATGGCCTCGGCGGCGATCTCCCCCGCGCGAGCGGCGGCATTCGACGTCGTGCTGCGGGTGTTCGAGGACGAGGCGTACGCGGACCGCGCCCTGCGGACTGCGGCGGCCGGCCTCGATGCCCGCGACGGCGCGCTCGCCCGTCAGCTCGCCTACGGCACGGTGCAACGGGCGCGGACACTCGATCACGCGATCGAGGCGATCGGACGGAGGCCGGTCCGCCGCCTCGATCCCCCGGTGCGCGCCGCGTTGCGACTCGGCGCGTTCCAGCTCGCATTCCTCGACGGCGTGCCACGGTACGCGGCCGTCAACGAGTCGGTCGAGCTGGTCCGGCGCGCGCGGCTCGAGCGCGCCGTCGCGTTCACGAATGCCGTCCTGCGACGCCTGGCCGACGATGCCCGGACACTCGTCGAGGCGCTGCCCGAGGCGACCTGGGAGGACGCCGCCGTCGCGCACTCGTATCCCGACTGGGTCGCGCAGACCTGGTGGCGCGAGCTCGGCGCGGAGGGCGCCCGTGCGCTCATGCGAGCCCAGAACGAGGCACCGGCTACCGTCGTCCGGCTCATCCGCGGAGACGTCGAGGGTGAGCCGGATCCGGACGTCCCGCGGGCCTGGCATGTCGAGCGCGTCGACGAGGAGGCATTGGCCGCAGGGCGAATCTGGCCGCAGAGCACGGGCTCTCAGCTCGCGGGGCTCGCTGTGGGGGCGCAGGAAGGCGAGTCCGTGCTCGACCTCTGCGCTGCGCCGGGCGGGAAGGCGACGATGCTCCGCGGCAACGTCGTCGCGGTCGAGGCGAACGAAGCGCGGGCGCGCGAGCTCACGGAGAACGTCCGGCGCCTCGGGGCGGAGAACGTGCGGGTCGTCCACGCGGACGGGCGCGCGCTCCCGCCCGAGCTGACCGGCTTCGACCGCGCACTCGTGGATGCTCCCTGCTCGGGGCTCGGCGTGCTCGCGTCCCGGCCGGACCTGAGGTGGCGCTCTCAGCCGCTGCCGGAGCTCCAGCTGGAGCTGCTCGCCGCCGCGTCGGCGCGCGTCCGTCCCGGCGGGACCGTGACGTACTCCGTCTGCACGATCAACGCGAACGAGGCCGAGGCGGTCGTCGACGAGGCGCTCGGCACCGGTGGGCTGGAGGTCGACCCGACTCTCGCCGACGAGTGGCCTCGGTTCCGCCACACGGTGCGGCCGGAGTTCCTCCAGACCTTGCCCCATCTGCACGGCACGAGCGGCTTCTTCATCGCGCGCCTGCGTAGGATCGCGGCATGACCTGGGCCGACTGGATCCGGGACGAGATCGAGGTCGAGCCGTCTCTCTATGCCGCCGACTTCACGCGTCTCGGCGAGCAGATCGACGCACTTCTCGGGGCGGGTTGCCGCATCTTCCACTTCGACGTCGGCGACGCCCACTTCGTGCCCCCGGTCACGATCGGGCCCGTCGTGCTGCGGTCGATCGCGCCGATGATCCACGCGGCTGGTGGCGTGCTCGACTGTCACCTGATGGTGAGCGACCCGATGCATCACTTCGAGGAGTTCGCAGCGTCCGGGGCGGACTCGGTGACCTTCCACGTCGAGGCGTCCGACGACCCGGCCGGGGTCGGCGCTGCCGCCCGCGCGCGCGGGCTCTCCCTCGCGGTTGCCTTCAACCCCGGCACGGAGCCCGCGGCTGCGGCCGAGTTCGCCGCCGCTGCCGGCGCGGAGATGGTGCTCTGCATGTCCATCGTCCCGGGGTACTCGGGTCAGGCCTTCACGCCTGAGGCGCTCGGCCGCATCGCCGAGCTCGCGCGGCTCGTCGACGAGCCGATCCAGGTCGACGGCGGCATCGGCGTCGACAACGCGAGCGCCGCCCGCGCCGCGGGAGCGAGCCTGCTCGTGGCCGGCGCCTCGGTGTTCGCCGACCAGGACCCGGCGGCCGCGTACCTGCGCATCCGCGCAGCCGCCTCTCGCGGATGAGCCTCGAGCGCGCGCTCGAGCTCGCCGGCGCTGCCGCGGGAGCCGCCTATCCGAACCCGACCGTGGGTGCAGTCGTCGTCGCCGGCGGGGCCATCGTGGGCGAGGGCGTGACCGAGGCCTACGGTGGCCGCCACGGCGAGGTGGTCGCGCTCGCCGCGGCTGGAGAGCGCGCGCGCGGGGCGACGCTCTTCGTGACGATGGAGCCGTGCACCCACCACGGGCGGACACCCCCGTGCGTCGACGCGATCCTCGCCGCAGGTGTGACCCGCGTCGTGGCGGGCTGCCTCGACCCGAACCCCGATGCGGCCCACGGCCTCGAGCGGCTCCGCGCCGCGGGCGTCGAGACCCTCCTCGACGACCGCTTCGAGGCGCGCCGGCAGAACGAGGGCTGGCGGACGTGGACGTCGTTCGGGCGTCCCTTCGTCATCAACAAGGTTGCGATCACCCTCGACGGGCGCGTCACCGTGCCCGGGGCGCGCTGGGTCACCGGTGATGGCTCGCGACGGGTCGTGCACGAGCTCCGGGCCGCTTCCGACGCGGTCGCGGTCGGCATGGGGACCGTGCTCGCCGATGCTCCACGGCTCGACGCACGAGACGTCGCCGTCACGAGGCAGCCGCGCCGGCTCGCGTTCGGCCGCGGGCCGCTGCCGGAGGGCTCCGGGCTGGAGCTCCGCAGCGGCGGACTCCGGGACGAGCTCGCACGGCTCGCCGCCGAGGGAGTCCAGTCGCTCCTGCTCGAGGGCGGGCCGACGCTGGCGACCGCATTCCTCGAGGCGGCCCTCGTCGACAAGTTGCTCGTGTTCGTAGCGCCGACGATCTCGGGAGCCGGCCCACGGTTTCTGGGTGACCTTCCCGAGCCGTTGCCCCTGCTCCACCTGACCAGCCGCACCGTCGGCGACGACCTCCTCGTCGAGGCATACCTCCGGGAGCCGTAGAACCGCACTCCTGAATCAACACGAGTGGGGGTGTCCCGCAACGAGCATTTCCGGTCGAACGTTGCGGGACACCCCACGAGGTAGCCTCTCGGGATGTTCACCGGGATCGTCCGCGAGCTCGGTTCCGTCGCCGCGGCGAGCGGTGGGGAGGAGGGGATGCGGCTCGAGATCGACGCGCCCCTCACCGCCCTGCAGGTCGAGATCGGCGGCTCCGTCTCCGTCAACGGCGTCTGTCTCACGGCGGAGTCGGTCGACGGTGACCGGCTCGTGTTCCACGCCGTGCCCGAGACGCTCTCCCGCTCGACGATCGGCGGCCTCGCCCGTGGCGCTCCCGTCAACCTCGAGCCCGCGCTCCGGGCCGGCGACGCGATGGGCGGGCACATCGTCCAGGGGCATGTCGACGGCGTCGGCCGCATCCAGTCCGTCGAGGCGGAGGGCGAGGGGATCCGCGTGATCGTCGAGGCGCCGCCCGAGACGATGCGCTACTGCGTGGAGAAGGGATCGGTCACGGTCGAGGGCGTCTCGCTCACGATCGCGGAGCTGGACGAGGAGTCGTTCGGCGTGGCACTGATCCCGCACACGCTCGCGGAGACGACCCTCGCGCGACTCGCGCCGGGACAGCGCGTCAACCTCGAGGTGGACGTGCTCGCGAAGTACGTCGAGCGCCTGCTCGGCGCCCGCGCGCAGCGGCCGTGAGCGCCGGGTGCGCGAGGGTACGATGAACCGGTGAGCACGGACGCACCCAGCACGGTCTTCGCGAGCATCGAGACGGCGATCGACGAGATCCGGGCGGGCCGCTTCGTGGTGGTCGTCGACGACGAGGATCGCGAGAACGAGGGCGACCTCACCATGGCGGCGCAGTTCGTCACGCCGGAGGCGGTCAACTTCATGGCCACCCACGCACGGGGGCTGATCTGCCTCTGCCTCACGCCGGAGCGGTGCGAGGAGCTCGGCCTGCGCCAGATGACGGACCAGAACGAGACGCCGTTCAACACCGCTTTCACTGTTTCGATCGAGGCCCGTGAGGGCGTCTCGACCGGGATCTCGGCCCACGACCGGGCCCGCACGATCCAGGTCGCGATCGACCCGACCTCGATGCCGCACGACCTCGTCCAGCCGGGTCACGTCTTCCCCCTGCGGGCGCGCACCGGTGGAGTCCTCAAGCGCTCCGGCCAGACAGAGGCCGCCGTCGACCTCGCGCGCCTCGCGGGCCTCGCGCCTGCGGGCGTCGTCTGCGAGATCATGAACGACGACGGGACGATGGCCCGTGTGCCGGACCTGATCGGCTATTGCGAGCGGCACGGGCTCCACATGATCACGGTCGCCGAGCTGATCGAGTACCGGCGCAAGCACGAGAAGCTCGTCAAGCGCATCGTCTCGGTGCGGCTGCCGACCGCGTACGGGTTCTTCCAGGCGGTGGCGTACGAGGAGGTCTTGACCGGGAAGCACCACGTGGCGCTCGTGAAGGGCGACGTCGAGGGAGCCGAGGACGTGCTCGTGCGGGTGCACTCCGAATGCCTCACCGGCGACGTGTTCCACTCGCAACGCTGTGACTGCGGCGAGCAGCTCGACCGGGCACTCGCCCGGATCGAGGAAGAGGGTCGCGGTGTGCTCCTCTACCTCGCCCAGGAGGGTCGCGGGATCGGCCTCGTCAACAAGCTGCGCGCCTACGAGCTGCAGGAGCAGGGGCTCGACACGGTGGAGGCGAACCTGCGCCTCGGCTTCGCGGCCGACGCGCGCGAGTACGGGATCGGCTCCCAGATCCTGGCCGACCTCGGTCTCACGACGATCCGCGTCCTCACCAACAATCCGAAGAAGATCACCGGGATCTCGGGCTTCGGGCTCTCGGTGGTCTCGCAGGAGCCGATCGAGATCGAGCCGAATCCCGAGAACCTGGAGTACCTCGAGTCCAAGCGCGCCAAGATGGGGCACACGATCGGCCGCACGCAGCACCAGGGCGTGCGCTTCGATCCCGAGACAGCCTGACCGGACGCTAGGCTGCGCCCGATGAGCGACCGCTACGAGACGCCGAGCTGGTCGGACGAGCCCGAGGAGCTCGGCGAGACGAATCCCGTGACGACCGATGCGCCGCAGCCGGTGCCGGACGATGCCGACCTCGACGCGTCCAGCGAGAACGTCTTCGCGGGATGGCCCGTCGCGGAGCCGGGCCCGTCCGAGAGCGGGGACGCGGAGGAGGAGGCCGAGCCGCCCGCCGCGCTGACCGCGCCGGACCTGTCCGAGCCGGCCCTGTCCGAGCCGGCCGTGCGAGCCGCCGTGGAAGAGGAGGCCGAGGAGGAAAGGCGAAGAGGAGGCCGAAGAGGAGGTGGTCGCGGCTCCGCTCGCCGACCACGTCTCTGCCTCGAGCGAGCACGCACCCGGCGATCTGACGGTTCCGCCCGGCTACTCGATCCTCGAGGGAGCCCCGACCGGCGAGCGGCGCGCGGTCGGCATCGTCGTCGCCCGGTTCAACGGCGACGTCACCACCCGCCTGCTCGAGTCGGCGCTCGCCGAGCTCGACTCCTGCGGCGTCTCGACCGAGAGCATCACGGTGATGCCGGTTCCCGGCGCCTTCGAGCTGCCGCTCGCCGCCATGGCCCTCGCGAAGACGCGGCGTTTCGCCTGCATCGTCGCGCTCGGCTGCGTGATCCGGGGCGACACGCCCCACTTCGACTACGTCTCCAGCGAGGCCGCGAGCGGGCTCCAGCTCGCCGCCATCGAGACCGGCGTGCCCGTTGCGTTCGGGGTCCTCACACTCGATCGCATCGAGCAGGCCGAGAGCCGCTCGGGCAAGGGCGCCGAGGCGGTGCGAACGGCGCTCGAGATGGCCGACGTGTTCGCGAACCTGCGTGCCGCAGCGGCCAGGTAGCCGGTTACCTTCCGCTACACTCCGCAGCCGCGATGTCCAAGATCTGCTCCATCTGCGGGAAGAAGCCCGGCTTCGGCAACAACCGGAGCCACTCGATGGTCGCCACCAAGCGCCGCTTCAACCCGAACCTGCAACGCGTCCGCATGATGCTGAACGGCAAGGCCACGCGCGCCTACGTCTGCACGCGCTGCCTCAAAGCCGGCAAGGTCATCAAGGCGATCTAGCAACCCCGTCCGGTGAGAGGCTTCAGCCTCTCTCCGATGGTCGAGGCCTGGACCACACGCGACCCAGGTCGTCTAACCTCGCGGGCGTGGACAGGTCCACGCACATCGCGCAGACGACCGACCTCGGGACGATCTCCGTCTCCTCGGAGGCGATTGCGCAGATCGTGGGCCACGTCGCCGCCGAGAGCTACGGCATCGTGGGCATGTCGGGCCGCCGCTTCCCGCGCCTCCCGGGCCGTGACCGGCTGACGGACGGGATCGAGGTGAAAACGCGCGACGGAGGCGTCGAGATCGACCTGCACGTCGTCGTCGAGTACGGGCTCAACCTGGCCGAGGTGGCGGCGACCGTCCGGCGCCGGGTGGCGTACGAGGTCGAGCGCCAGACCGGCCTCGCCGTCGCGGCTGTGGAAGTGCGGATCGAGGACGTGAGGCGCTCCTAGTGCGGCGTCTCACAACGTTAGAGCAGGAAAGAGCATCGTTGTGAGACGCCGCACTACAGTAATCAACATGGAGTGGGGTGTCCCGCAACGATCATTTCCGGTCGAACGTTGCGGGACACCCCACTCGTGAACCTCGAGCGCGCCCGCGAGATCGCCCGCCTCGCCCTCCGGAACCTCGAGGCGAACCAGCAGCGGATCGACGACCTCAACGTCTACCCGGTCCCGGACGGCGACACGGGCACCAACCTCACGCTCACCGTTCGCGCGATCGTGGCGGCGCTCGAGAAGTCGCATGCCGACGGGCACGAGGCGGTCGCCCGCGAGCTCTCCCGGGCAGCGCTGATGGGCGCACGGGGAAACTCCGGCGTCATCTTCAGCCAGATCGTGCGCGGCTTCGCCGACGTGCTCGGCGAGCGCGAGCCCATCGACGAGGCGATGGTCGCGCGTGCGTTCCGCTCCGCCAGCGACGCCGCCTACCGCGCGGTGCGCCGCCCCGTCGAGGGCACCATGCTGACGGTGATCCGCGAGATGGCCGAGGCGGCGGAAGCGCCGGAGGCACGGAACCTCGACCGCGCCGAGCTGCTCAGCTTCATCGTCGCCCGGGGCGAGGAGTCGCTGGCCCGGACACCGCAGCTGCTCTCGGTCCTGGCCGAGGCAGGTGTCGTCGACGCGGGCGGCGCCGGGCTCGTCGAGATCATCCGCGGGGTTCGCGCCGCCGTCGCGGGCGAGGCGGTGCCGGAGGCGCCCGCGGAGGCAGCCGCGGCCTCGGTCGAGTCGATCCACCAGGAGCTCTCCGAGTTCCGCTACTGCACGGTCTTCGTGGTCGAGGGCTCCGGTCTCGACGCCGACGTGCTCGAGCGCGAGCTCGAGCAGCTCGGCGACTCGCTCCTCGTCGTCGGCGACCCGAGCGCGCTCAAGGTGCACGTCCACACCGACGACCCCGGGGCGGCGCTGCGCCTCGGGACAGCGCGCGGCACGATCGACGGGGTCGAGATCGCGAACATGCACCGGCAGACGCTGGAGCGTGAGGAACGCCTCTCGGCCGAGGCCCTCGAGGGCCTGCCGACCCTCGAGACGGGTGTCGTCGTCGTCGCGCCCGGTGACGGCAACCGGCGCCTCTTCGAGAGCCTTCGGGCGACCCGCGTGATCGAGGGTGGGCAGACGATGAACCCGTCCACGGAGGAGATCGTCGCTGCCGTCGACGCAGCTCCCGCCACGGAGGTGATCGTGCTGCCGAACAACTCGAACGTGATCCTCACCGCCGAGCAGGCCGTGGCGCTGGCCGACAAGCCGCTGCGGGTCGTGCCGACGCGTTCCGTGCAGGCGGGGCTGGCGGCGATGATCGCCTACGACCCGGAGCGGCCGGCGAGCGAGAACGAGCCGGCGATGACGAGCGCGATCGAGGGCGTCGCCACCGGGGAGATCACCATCGCCTCGCGCGACGTCACCCTCGACGGCATCGACGTGCGCAAGGGGGCGTGGCTCGGCCTCGCCGAGGGATCCGCGGTCGCGAGCGGGCAGAGCTTCGACGCCGTCGCGGGCGCCGTGGCCGAGCGGTTGCTCGACGGCGGCCGCGAGCTCCTCACGCTGCTGACCGGCGCAGACGAGCCTCAGCTCGCTGCACTCGTGAGCGAGATCGGCGCCCGCCACCCGGAGGTCGAGATCGAGATCCACGCCGGCGGCCAGCCGCACTACCCTCTCCTCCTCTCGGCCGAATGACGAAGGCGATCCGGGTGCTGCTGGTCGAGGACAACGAGGTGTACCGCTCGACCCTCGAGCTGCTCCTCGACGGCCGGGACGGCATCGAGATCGTGGGCGCCGTCGGCGACGGGAGCCTCGCCGCCTCGACCGCTGCGCGCCTCGACCCCGACGTCGTCGTGATGGACTTCCGGCTGCCGGGGCTCGACGGGGCGGGCGCAACGGCAAAGGTGCGGGCGAGCGCCCCCGCGGCGGCGGTCCTCTGCCTCACGGCCGAGGCGACCGACGACGAACGGCGGGACGTCCTCGCCGCCGGGGCCGTCGGTCTCGTCGAGAAGGGCGGGCCGACGAGAGAGCTCGTGCGGGCAATCCTGTCAGCGACAGGGCGGGGAGCGGCGGCCACGTGAACCTCACAGCCGAGAACACCGCGATCGTGCTCGACTCGACCTCGGACTTCCCCGACGCCCAGGAGCGGTTCCCGAACATGCGGGTCGTGCCGCTCTACGTGAACTTCGGCCCGGAGAGCTTCCGGGACCACATCGACATCGGCTCGCACGACTTCTACGACCGCCTGCGGGCCGCGCCCGCGCTTCCGACGACGTCGCAGCCGACCCCGCAGGACTTCGTGGACGCGTTCGAGGAGCTTCGCGACTACGAGCGGATCTACGCGCTGCAGCTCTCGTCGAAGCTCTCCGGCACCTACCAGTCGGCCGTGGCTGCCGCCGAGGAGCTCGGGGGCGACAGGATCGCCGTCGTCGACACCGAGACCGCTTCGCTCGCAGTGGGCCTGCTCGCACTCGCGATCCAGCGCCGCCTCGCGCGCGGAACGACCGACGAGGAGATCGGGGCGCTGATCGAGCGGTTCAGGGAGGACAACGGCGTCGTCTTCACCGTCGCGACCCTCGAGTACCTCCAGAAGGGCGGCCGGATCGGGCGGGCGCAGGCCCTCGCCGGCACGCTGCTGAACGTGAAGCCGATCCTCTCGATCGACGACGGGGTCGTCCACCCGATCGGCAAGGTGCGGGGGCGCCAGAAGGCGCTCGAGGAGTTCGCCCGCGTCTTCACGTCGGCGAGCGAAGACGCGCCGGGGCTGCGCCTCGGCATCGCCCACGCGGACGCGCCGGAGTGGATCGACGTCCTCACGGACCTCGCGGCGAAAGCGCGCCCGCAGGCCGAGATCGAGCTCGTGGAGAATCTCGGCGCCGTCGTCGGCACGCACGCCGGACCCGGCGCGGTCGGCTTCTTCTGGTTCCAGGACGAGTAGGCGGCGTCGCCGCTCCCGGTCCTATACTCGGACCCGGTGGCACCCGCGCTGACAGAGATCCGTCTCCCGGTCGGGTTCGGCGGCCTGGAGCCTCCGCCCCGCTGGCCGAGGCCACGCAGCGCCCCTCGCCCCGAGGCGCTCGCCCGCGGCGTCGAGACCCTGCCGCGGGTCGGCCCGGCCGTGCGGACACGGCTCGCCAAGCTCGGCCTGCGGACCGTGGCCGACGTGCTCGCGCACCGGCCGCGCCGGTACGAGCGGCCGATCGAACGGCGGTCGATCCGCGACCTCTTCGGCAAGGACGAGGCTGTGATCGAAGGAGTCGTGCGCGCGGTCTCCTCCCGGCGCGGCCGCGGCCGGCTCAAGATCCTGACGGCGCGGATCGCGGACGACACCGGCGAGATCAGCGCGACGTGGTTCAACCAGCCGTGGCTCGAGGCGCAGCTCACTCCCGGCACGAGCGTGCGCCTGCGGGGCAAGCTGAACCGCTTCGGCTTCCAGGTCGAGAGCTACGACCTCGGCGAGGTGACGGAGACCGCCGACTACGCACCCGTCTACCCCGCAAGCGAGGCGCTCGCGCAGAAGCAGCTGCGCGCGCTCGTGGGCGAGGCGCTCGCGCTCGTCCGGGCGGAGGGAGACGCGCTCCCTGCCTGGCTCGCCGCCGCCGAGGCCCTGCCGCTCCGGGCCGACGCGCTCGTTGCCCTGCACCGCCCCCGCTCGCTCGCAGAGGCCGAGGAGGCCCGGAAGCGGCTCGCCTTCGACGAGCTCCTCGTCCTCCAACTCGCGCTCGCGCGCAGGGCGGCCGAGCGCGAGAAGCTGGTCGCCGAGCCGTTGCCGCCCGGCGGCGAGCTCCTGGAGCGCTACCGCGCGGTGCTGCCCTTCACCCTGACCGAGGCGCAGGAACGGGCGATCTCCGAGATCGACCGCGATCTCGCGCGCTCGACGCCGATGCAGCGGCTGCTGCAGGGCGACGTCGGCTCCGGGAAGACCGTCGTCGCGCTGGCGACGCTGCTCCGGGCGGTCGAGCCCGGGCGGCAGGGCGCCCTCATGGCGCCGACCGAGGTCCTCGCCGAGCAGCACTTCCTCACGATCGAGGGCATCTGCACCGAGCTCGGCGTCCGGGTCGCGCTCCTCACGAGCGCCGTCGGCGCCAGGGAGCACGCGCACGTTCGCCAGTTGATCGCCTCGGGCGACGTGCAGATCGCGGTCGGAACACACGCGCTGATCCAGAAGGACGTGCGGCTTTCGCGACCTCGCCGTCGCCGTCGTCGACGAGCAGCACCGCTTCGGCGTCGAGCAGCGCTCGGCGCTCGCCGAGGGGCGCAGCCCGCACGTGCTCCACATGACCGCGACGCCGATCCCCCGCACGCTGGCGCTGACCGTCTACGGCGACCTCCAGGTGTCGGAGATCACGGCGCCTCCGGCCGACCGCAAGCCGATCGTGACGGCCTGGGTATCGGACGATCGCAGCTCGGAGGCCTACGAGCGCCTCACGCGGCACCTTCGGGACGGGCGCCAGGCCTACGTCGTCTGCCCGCTGATCGAGGCTTCCGAGACGACCGTGGCCCGGGCTGCCGAGGACGAGGCGGAGCGCCTGCGCCGCGCGGAGCTGAAGGGGTTCCGGGTCGGCTGCCTGCACGGGCGCCTGAAGCCGGCCGACCGGCGCTCGATCATGGCGGAGTTCAAGGCGGGCGGGATCGACGTGCTCGTCGCGACGACCGTCATCGAGGTCGGCGTGGACGTCTCGAACGCGACGATCATGATCGTGCAGGAGGCCGATCGCTTCGGGCTCGCGCAGCTGCACCAGCTCCGCGGCCGGGTGGGCCGCGGCGCCGAGCAGTCCTACTGCCTCCTCGTCTCCGGGCCCAAGGAGGAGCTCACGGACGTTGCCCGGGAGCGCCTCGAGGCGATGGTGGCGATCGATGACGGGTTCGAGCTCGCCGAACGGGACCTGGAGATCCGTGGGGAGGGACAGCTCCTGGGAGCCCGCCAGTCCGGCCTTTCCGACCTGCGGTTCACCCGGCTGCGCCAGGATACGGCGCTGCTCGAGCGCGCCCGCAGCGCGGCAGTCGGCGCTTCCGTCCGCCGGCCCGCTTGCCGACGCCGTCGAACGGCTGCTCGACGCGGAGCTTCTCGGGGCGTCGTGAGGATCATCGCCGGCGAGCGGCGTGGCGCGAGGATCTCCGCTCCGAAGGGCCTGGCCACGCGCCCGTCCGGGGACCGCACGCGCGAGGCTGCGTTCAACCTGATCGGCCCCGTCGACGACGCGGCCGTCCTCGACCTCTTCTCCGGCTCGGGGGCGATGGGGCTGGAGGCCCTCTCCCGCGGCGCGCGGCGCTGCGTCTTCGTCGAGTCCGACCGTGCCGCCTGCGCCGTCATCCGCGCAAACCTCGAGAAGCTCCGCCTCACCGGAGCACTCGTCCTCTGTCAGGACGCGTTTCAGGCGCTGCGGGAGGAGCGCGCCGCCGGGCGACACTACGACCTGATCGTCGTCGACCCACCCTACGACGCCTGGCCCGCGCTGGAGCCCCGGCTCGCAGACGCGCTGCCGCCGCTGCTCACGGACGACGGGCTGCTCGTGGTCGAGACCTCGTCGCGGCTCGAGCCGACGCTCCCACTCAATGTCGTCACCAGCCGTCGCTACGGTTCGGCACGGATTACGCTCTTCACCGGATGATCACCGCAATCTGCCCAGGCTCGTACGACCCTGTCACGTTCGGCCATCTGGACGTGATCGGCCGCGCGGCCGCCACCTTCGACCGGGTCGTCGTCGGCGTCGTCAGAGACCCGCACCACAAGCAGACGCTCTTCACGGTCGACGAGCGGGTGGAGTTCCTCGAGGAGGCCCTCGCCGCCCACGACAACGTGACCGTCGACGTCTTCCACGAGCTCGTCGTCGACTTCGCCCGCAAGCACGACGCGAGGACGATGGTGAAGGGCCTCCGGGTGATCGCGGACTTCGAGTGGGAGTTCCAGATGAACCGCCTGAACCACCTGCTCGCCCCGGAGATCGAGACGATGTACGTGATGTCGAGCCCGCAGCACAGCTTCATCTCCTCGAGCGGTGTAAAGGAGATCGCATCGTTCGGCGGAAGAGTGGACGAGCTTGTGCCCGAGGCCGTGGCCCGCCGGTTCAGGGAGCTGTTCCCGAACGGTCGCCCCGGCGCCCCCCTCAGCCCCCAGGAGTAAGATCCGGCCATGGACGTACTCGTACTGATCGACAAGCTGGACGACCTCGTGCACAACGCGAAAGCGGTGCCCCTCACGGACCAGGTGCGCATAGACCGCGAGGAGATCTACGACATCCTCGACCAGATGCGGGCCACCATCCCCGAGGAGATCAAGCAGGCCCGCTGGATCGTGAAGGAACGGCAGGAGATGCTCGCCGAGGCGAAGCGGGAGTGCGACCGGCTCATCGGAGAGGCGCGCGAGCAGGCTGTGCGCGAGGCGTCGCAGACGGAGATCGTGAAGATCGCCGAGCGCCAGGCGCAGGACATCGTCGACGATGCCCGCCGCCAGGCGCGCGAGACACGCCTGGAGATGGAGGACTGGGCCGACGGGATCCTCTCGAGCCTCGAAGTCAACCTCGACAAGTTCCTCGCCGCCGTGCGCCGCGGCCGTGAGCGGCTGCACGAGCGCTCGCAGGAGACTGTGATGTCCGGGATCGGCCCGATCGACCCGGTCGGGTCCGTCGCCGAAGACGACTCGTACGTGTAGGTCCCGCGCCGGGAGCCGACGTCCACCGCCCGGCTGAGGCCGGGCGCCACGCGCTGGCTACCCTGACGGAATGACGACGTTTCCACTCCGCCGGCTCCGCCTGCGCTCGGGCGACGAGCACCGCGAGCCGGTCGCGATCGCACTCGAGCCCTTCGAGCTCGGAGGTGAGCGCTATCTGCCCGTGCCTGCGGACGCGGACGCCGTGCTCGAAATCCAGCGCGGGACGAGCGGCGACATGTTCCGGCTCGCCTTCGCGACGCGCCTCCACGGACCGTGCATGCGCTGCCTGCGCGACGCGTTCGTGGACATCGCCGTCGACGCGCGCGAGTACCACGCGCTGGCGGAGGACGCGCCCGACGAGCTCCGGTCGGAGTACGTCGTGGACGAGGGCCTGCAGCTCTCCCAGTGGGCCCGGGACGCGATCGCGACGGCGCTGCCGGCCCAGATCCTCTGTCGGAGCGACTGCGCCGGGCTCTGCCCGGTCTGCGGCAAGGACCTGAACGAGGAGCCGCACGCCCACGAGGAGGAAGTGGCCGACCCGCGCTGGGCGGCGCTCGAGGCGTTGCGCGAGGAGTGAAGATGCTCCTGCCCAGGGCACGGATCGTCCTCGTCGAGAACGGCAAGGTCGCTCTGATCAGGCGCGTGCGCGACGGCCACACGTACTACCTCTTCCCGGGCGGCGGCGTCGAGGACGGCGAGACCCCCGAGGAGGCGGCCCGTCGGGAGGCGGTCGAGGAGCTCGGGGTCGAGGTCGAGCTCGGGCCGCTCGTGCACCAGGAGTCCTTCGGCGGCACGATCTTTCTCTACTACGACGCCTGGATCGTGGGCGGGAGCTTCGGCACGGGGAGCTGGCCGGATCACGCGCTCCTCACCGACCGGGAGCGCGAGCGAAACGGCACGCACGAGCCGGTCTGGGTGGCGCTCGAGGACCTGCCCGGCCTGGACGTGCGGCCCCGCGCCCTCGGCGCGCTCCTGACGCCGTGAAACAACCACTGCGACGGGGTGTCTCCTCTGCCTTGACAGGAGTCTCCGTTCCGTGCTACCGCCCGAAACAGCGTTCGACCGCCACCATCGTCGCGCGTCTGACCGGGCGGTCCTCCAGTCGAACGTTGCGGGACACCCCACGATCACGGTCCGCCGACCGGGTTCCGGTACACTCCGGGCCGCCCATGGCTGTCCCCAAGCGAAAAACGTCGAAGGCCCGCCGCGACAAGCGCCGCGCCCAGCACGGCATCTCCCTCACGAGCGTCAACGTGTGCCCGAACTGCGGATCGCCGACGCGGGCCCATCACGTCTGCCCCACCTGCAAGACGTATCGAGGCCGCGAGATCCAACCGCTCGGCACTCCCGCTCCGTAGTGAGGTGTCCCGCAACGTTCGACCGGAAATGCTCGTTGCGGACACCCCACTCCATGCTGATTCAGTAGTGCGGCGTCTCACAACGATGCTGTTTCCTGTCAAACGTTGTGAGACGCCGCACTAGCGCCGTGCCCATCCGGATCGCCGTGGACGCCCTGGGGGGCGACCATCCCCCGGACGAGATCGTCGCAGGCGTCCGCGCCGCGGCATCCGAGGAGATCGTTCCCGTCGTCTACGGGCCGGCCGGCCTCGACACGCACGGGCTCGAGCTCGTGGTCACGACGGGGATCGTCGAGATGGACGACAAGCCCGCCGAGGCGGTGCGCGGCAAGCCGGAGTCCTCGCTCGTCCGATCCGTGCGCGCCGTCGGCGACGGCGCAGCGGACGCCGTCGTCTCGGCCGGGAACACCGGCGCCGTCCTGGCTGCGAGCCTCCTCCACATCCGGCGCCTGCCCGGCGTGTTCCGCCCCGGCATCGCGATCGTCATCCCCACGGAGCACGGGCCGTCCGTCCTCATCGACGCGGGGGCGAACGCCGAGGCCCGCCCCGAGCACCTGCTCCAGTTCGGCCACATGGGCTCGATCTTCGCGGAGGAGGTGCTCGGCATCCCCCGGCCGCGGGTGCGGCTGCTCTCGATCGGAGAGGAGCCGGAGAAGGGCAACCCGCTCACGCTCGAGGCGCACGCCCTGCTCGAGGCGAGCTCGCTGCGGTTCGAGGGCAACGTCGAGGGCCGCGAGCTGCTCCGGGGCGGCTGCGACGTGATCGTCTGCGACGGGTTCACGGGCAACGTCGCCCTGAAGACGCTGGAGGGCACGATCCGGAGCCTGCTCGAGGCGCTCCGGTCGGAGCTCACGTCGAGCGCGCGGGGGAGGCTCGGCGGGCTCCTCATCCGGCCCGCGGCCAGGTCGCTGCGAGAGCGGCTCGACCCGGAGACGACGGGGGGCGGTTACCTCCTCGGCCTGCGGGGGCTCGTCGTGATCGCCCATGGCTCGAGCTCCAGCATCGCGATCGCAAACGCGATCCGGCTAGCCGCACGCGGGATCGAGCACGATCTCGTCGCCCGCTTGGGGGAGACACTGCCGGAGCGCGTGGTAGAGTCGTCGCGCTCCACGAACCCGTCCGGTCGAACGAGAGGTTGAAGAACAGTGGCACTGTCCCGTGAAGAAGTAGCTGAACGCGTCAAGTCCGTCCTCAGCGAGCAGCTCGGAGTCGACGACAGCGAGCTGTCGGAGGAGGCCTCGTTCCAGGAGGACCTCGATGCCGATTCACTCGACCTCGTCGAGCTCATCATGGAGCTCGAGGATCAGTTCGGCATCAAGATCTCGGACGACGATGCGCAGCAGATCACGACCGTCGGCCAGGCCGTCGACTACGTCGTCGCGCACCAGTAAACGCGACCGTACGGGGAAGGGCGGCGCGCTCGCGCGCCTGATCGAGGCCCTTCCCCCGGAGCAGCGCGACCAGGTGTTCACGCACACCTCGTGGGCGCCTGATCGTGCCTCCTCGTACGAGCGGCTCGAGTTCCTGGGCGACTCCGTGCTCGAGCTCGCGATCGCGCGCATCCTCTACGACCGCTACCCCGAGGCGAGCGAGGGGCGGCTCGCCAAGATCCGGGCCCATGTCGTCTCGCGCCAGAGCTGCGCCGCCGTCGCCAAGGACCTCGACCTCGTCCGCTTCCTCCTCGAGCAGGCGCAGGATGTTCCCGGTGCCGAGCTCGACCGCATCTCGAGGAGCAGGAACGTCCTGGCGGCGCTCCTCGAGGCGGCGATCGCGGCGGTCTACCTCGAGCACGGCTTCGAGCGCGTCGAGCGGGCCGTCGTGGAGGCATTCGACGAGCGGATCGAGTTCGCCCTCGCGGGACACATCGACAACAAGACGGAGCTCCAGGAAGCGCTCGCGCGGACGGGGAATGCGGTGCAGTACGAGGTCCTCGAGGTCGATGGCCCGCCGCACGACCGGCGCTTCGCGTGTGCCGTCCTGATCGCGGGCGAGCGTTTCGGCCTCGGCAGGGGCTCGACGAAGAAGGCCGCCGAGCAGGAAGCCGCACGCCAGGCGCTCGAGGCGCTGGGTCTCGCCTAGTGCGGCGTCTCACAACGTTTCACAGGACAGCATCGTTGTGAGACGCCGCACTACTGAATCAACACGGTAGTGGGGTGTCCCGCAAAGAACATTTCCGGTCGAACGTTGCGGGACACCCCACTAGAAAAAGGCGCCGAAGGCGCTTCCCTCCGGTGCGAGGCTCGAGCCTCTCGCCGGTAGCGGTGACGCAGCTCCTTCCGTCCTGAACCGTCTATAGCGTTGCCCGGCGTGCACCTCCAGGCGATCCGGATCCGCGGCTTCAAGTCGTTCGTCGACCCCATCGAGCTGAAGCTCGAGCCGGGAGTCGCCGTCGTCGTGGGGCCGAACGGCTCGGGCAAGTCGAACGTCGCCGACGCGATCGTCTGGGCGGCCGGGTCGCTGACCCCGTCCGAGTTGCGCGCGGAGAAGCCCGACGACGTGCTGTTCGGCGGCTCCTCCACCCGGCAGGCGGCCGACCATTGCGAGGTCGAGCTCGTGTTCGACAACGAGGACGGCGGCTTCGGCGAGGAGATCGACTTCAGCGAGATCTCGATCACGCGCCGCCTCGTTCGCGGCGGCGAGGGGCAGTACCTCGTCAACAAGGCGCGCCGTGCGCCGGACGGATCTCGTCGAGCTCCTGGCCGATGTCGGTCTCGGCGGCTCGATGCACTCGATTGTCTCGCAGGGGAGGGTCGACGCGGTGCTCGCATCCAGGCCGGAGGACCGGCGTCACCTCGTCGAGGAAGCCGCAGGGCTCGGCAAGTTCAAGCGGCGCAAGCATCGCGCGGAGCTCAAGCTCGTCCGCGTCGCGACCCAGGTCGAGCGGGCGAAGGACGTCGAGGACGAGGTTCGCAAGCGGCTGCGCCCGCTGGCTCTCCAGGCCACGGCGGCGGAGCGGGCCGAGAAGCTCGCCGTGGAGATCGCGGCGTTGAGGGCACGCGTCGCCCAGCTCGACCTCGAGGCGGTGGCGGAGCGGCGGGCAGCCGCCGAGGAGCGCCGCGACGCCGTCGCGATTGCGCGCCGGAGCTCGCAGGAGAAGCTCGCGGCACTGCTCGAGGAGCGGCAGCAGGCCGAGGACGAGCTCTCCGACGCCGCCGGCGGCCGCGAGGCCGCGCTTGGCGCCCTCTACCGGCTCCAGGGCGCAAGCGAGCGTCTGGCGCTCCGGCGCGAGTCGGCCGCGGGACTCGAGCACCGGCTGCGCGAGGAGCTCACCGACGCCGAGCGGGCAGCGGCCAATCGCAACGACGAGGGGGTCCGCGCGCTCGAGGCTGCTGCTGCGACTGCGGCCGCGACCGCGCGCGACGCGGCCGAGAGACACGGCCAGGCAGCTGAGCGCGCCCGTCTCGCCCATTCCCGTCTCGCCGCGTACGAGCGGCGCCTCGCCGCCGCGGCCGACGCGACGCTCGCGGGCCTGCGCACGGACCGCGACGCCGTCGAGGAAGCGCTCGCCGAGGCGACCGGCGGCCGGGAGGGCGCCAACGCCCGGCTCGTCGCACTGGCGGCCGCTCGGGAGCGGCTGGCCCTGCGCCGCGAGTCCGTGACGATGCTCGTCGAAACCGTCGCGCGCGACCTCGAGGAGGCACGCGCCGTTGCCCGCCGGGGCGACCCTTCGCCCGCGGAGCTCGAACAGCGTGCGAACGAGGCGGCGCAGGCAGCCCGTGCCGCAGCCACCGAGCGCGACGACGTGGCAGAGCGGGCGCGCTCGGTCCGCGAGCGCCTGCAGGCGCTCGAGCGCGCGCTCGCGGAGCGGGAGGGGATTCCGCCGGCCGCGCGCGCGCTGGCCGACGCGGGAGAGACGCTGGCGCTGTCGGCGCTCGAGGCGGAGCCAGGCGCGGAGCGTCCGGTCGCGGCGGCGCTGGCCTGGCGCGCAGCCGCCGTGCTCGCGCGAGACCCACAACGGGGGCTCGAGCTGCTCGAACGCGCGCGCCGCGAAGGACTCGGGAGCCTGACCGTGGTCGTCGACCGCGATCCCGCCGTTGCCCCCGCGCCGCCGGTCGCCGGAGCCCGGCCACTGGCGGAGCTCGCCGTCGGCGACCCGGCCGCGCTCAGGCTGCTCGAGGGCGTCTGGCTCGTCCCCGCCGGCCGGCTGCTCGAGGCCACGCACGGAACGGTGATCACGGACGAGGGCCACGGCTACGACGCCGAGCGTGGTGAGCTCTGGTTCGCGGGCGAGACGGCCGAGGCGGTGCTGCTCGAGATGGATGCCCGCCGCAGGGCCCTCGCGGACGAGGCAGACGAGCTCGCCGCCAGGGCCACGTCGGCGGCCTGCGCCGCCGAGAAGGCCGCAGCCCTGGCTGCCGCGGCGGAGGAGGCATACGCGGCCGTCGCGCATCTGCGCTCCCGGATCGTCGATCCGGCCGTCGTCGGCCGGCTCGTCGAGGCTGCAGTCGGCCTCGAGCAGGCCCTCGGGCGGGCCGCAGCGACCGCCTTGCGCCTGGAGGAGCCGCTCGCTGCCCGTCTCACGATCGGGGCGCGACAGGCCGGAGAGCTCGGCAGCGAGCTTCGGCGCCTCTCGGCCCTCGAGAGCGATGCCGCCCGTGAGGCAGCCGACGCCGTCGCGCGTGCCCAGGCCGCTGAGATGGTCGTGGCCCGGCTCGGGGGGACCGTCGTGGGCATCGGCGCGGACGGCGCCGCGACCCGTGAGGAACTCGAGACCGAGGCCCGGTCGCTGCTCGCGCTGTCGGAGGTCGCGGCGGCGGAGGCGCGGGCGGCAGCAGAAGGCGCCCGGGCCGCGGACGCGGTGCTGATCGAGCGCGTGCCGAGGCGCTCGGCACTCGACGCGGACATGCTTTCCCGGCTGCTCGACGCGGTCGGCGAGCTCGGCTCGGGCCTCGTGCGAGCGGGTCGGCTCGGGGAGCGCCTCGAGGCGCCGGTGCGGGCGCGCGCCGACGCCGGGGCGGAGCGCTCGGCCCGTCTCGGTGACGATTTGCGCCGACTCGGGGCGGCCGAGGTCGACGTGCGGCGGGTCGCGGACGAGACGGCGGAGCGCGCGACGCAGATCCAGGTCGAGCTGGTACGTCTCGACGCCGAGGCCGACGAGGCTCGGCGGCGGCTCGACGAGGCGGGGGCCGACGAGCCGGCGGAGGGCGACGACCGGGACGAGCTCGCCGGTCGCGTCGAGCGCCTCGATGCCCGGCGCGAGGCACTCGGCAAGGTCAATCCCCTCGCGAAGGAGGAGTACGAGGAGGAGAAGGAGCGCCTCGAGGAGCTCGTCGCCCAGCGACAGGACCTCGAGGCCGCCCTCGCGGAGATCGAGAAGCTGCGCGACGAGCTCGCGGAGACGGTACAGCGTCGCTTCACCGAGACGTTCGAGACCGTGGCGCGCACTTTCGAGGAGGTCTCCGGCACCCTCTTCCCGGGCGGGGAGGGGCGCCTGCGCCTCGTCGAGCCGGATCCAGGGGACGAGTCCAGGGAGCTAGAGGCCGGCATCGAGATCGAGCTCCGTCCGGCCGGCAAGAGGATCACGCGCCTGAGCCTCCTCTCCGGCGGCGAGAAGGCGCTAGGCGCGATCTCGTTCCTGTTCGCGCTCTTCCTCGCGAAGCCGTGCCCCTTCTACCTCCTCGACGAGGTCGAGGCGGCCCTCGACGACTCGAACGTGAGCCGCTTCGTGGAGCTCCTGCGCCGCTATTCCGACCGCGCCCAGTTCATCGTCATCACCCACCAGAAGCGCACGATGGAAGCCGCCGACGTGCTGTACGGCGTCACGATGGGAGACGACGGCATCTCGGAGATCGTGTCGCGTCGGCTGCCGCAGCACGATCGGGCCGCTGCCCTCGCGTAGTGCGGCGTCTCACGACCCTGGACAGGAAAGCGTCGTTGCGGGACACCCCACAAGAGCGTCGTCGGACCTGAATCGCGTCTCGGCCCGGCTCGGTAGCGTTGCGGCGTGTCCCGCACCTGGTCAGAGCTCTTCGGCGACGAGCCGACCGCGGCCGACGAGCCCGAGCGCACCGGCTTCTTCGGGCGCCTCCGCGACTCGCTCGCGAAGAGTCGCCGCGCGCTGACGGCGGAGATCGTGGCCGGCACGTTCGACGCGGCGGACGAGGAGGCATGGGAACGCCTCGAGGAGGCGCTCATCCACGGCGACGTCGGCGTCCGCGCCACGGCCGAGCTCGTGCGGCGGCTCGAGGCCCGGGGCGAGCTCGGAGACCTGGGCGACGCGCTCGCGGAGGAGATCGAGGCGCTGTTCGGTCCTGCCCCGACATTCGACCTCGGCTCGCAGCCGACCGTCATCCTCGTCGTCGGCGTCAACGGCACCGGGAAGACGACGACCGTGGGCAAGCTCGCGCAGAAGCTCCGCGAGCACGGGCGCACCGTGCTCGTCGGCGCCGGCGACACGTTCCGCGCAGCCGCGGAGGAGCAGCTCGAGATCTGGGCCGAGCGTGCAGGGGCGGACTTCGTCGGCGCGCCCGCGGGAGGAGATCCGGCCGCCGTCGCGTTCGACGCCGTCGAGGCCGGCCGCGCGCGCGGGCGCGACGTCGTCATCATCGACACGGCCGGCCGCCTCCACACCCAGTCGAACCTGATGGAGGAGCTCGCGAAGGTCAGGCGGGTGATCGAGGGCCGCGTCGAGGGGGCGCCCCACGAGACCCTGCTCGTCGTCGACGCGACGACCGGCCAGAACGGGATCCAGCAGGCCCGCCTCTTCGGAGCGGCGGCCGGCGTCACCGGTGTGGCGCTGACGAAGCTCGACGGGTCGGCGAAGGGCGGCGTCGCGGTCGCGATCGCCTACGAGCTCGGCCTTCCGGTGAAGCTCGTCGGCGTGGGGGAGGGGCTCGACGACCTGCGGCCGTTCGACCCGCGCGAGTTCGCACGAGCGCTCGTCGCCGCCTGACACATCCGTGTGACATTCCGTCCTCCCGGAGGGGTACCCTTGCAGAGCTGTCTTCCCCTGTCAGTGAGCGAGGTGTCCCGTGGCTGTGACGCTCACCATGCGCGTCCCTGAGCTGGCGTCCGGTCGGTACGACCGGGCTGTCGGCGAGCTCGAGTTGGACGCGAATCCCCCCGCCGGCCTGATCCTGCACGTCGCCTCCGTCGCCGTCGGCGGCATCGACGTGTGCGAGATCTGGCAGACGCCTCAGGCCGCCGAGAGCTTCGTCGAGCACCGGCTTCAGGAGGCCCTGGACCGGCATGGGGTGAAGGAGAAGTTGTCGTTCCAGATCGAGCCGCTGCACAATCTGTTCGTGCCCGAGCTGGACATGGTCGCCCTGATCGGCTGCAGCTCGCTGCCAGGCGGCATCGAGCTCCGCGCCATGGTTTAGGGCACCGCCCGGCTGAAGCCGGCCGTCCGCCGGGGCGCACGTACACTTCGGGGCCGTGTTCGACGCTCTCTCCGACCGGCTCCAGGCGACCCTGGGCGATCTCGGCCGCGCCAGGCGGCTCGACGAGGACGCCGTCAACAAGGCGATGCGCGAGATCCGTCTCGCGTTGCTCGAGGCCGACGTCAACTTCCAGGTCGTCAAGGACTTCGTCGCCTCGGTGAAGGCTGACGCCCTCGGCGAGGGCATCCTCAAGGGCCTCAATCCGGGCCAGCAGGTCGTCAAGCTCGTGCACGACAAGCTCGCGGAGCTGATGGGCACAGGCGACTCGCAGCTTGCCTTCGGACGGCCTCCGACGGTGATCCTGATGACAGGGCTCCAGGGGTCCGGCAAGACGACCAACTCGGCCAAGCTCGCCCTCCACCTCCGCCGCCAGGGGCGGCACCCGGGGCTCATCGCCGCGGACCTGCAGCGTCCCGCCGCCATCGACCAGCTGGAGCAGCTCGGGAAGCAGATCGCGATTCCCGTCTACCGCACCGACACCCAGGATCCCGTGCGGGCGGCGGTCGATGGCCTCGAGCGTGCGAAGGCCGACGGCCTCGACGTCGTCATCGTGGACACCGCCGGGCGGCTGAACGTCGACGAGGGGCTGATGGACGAGCTGGCTCACGTCCGCGACGCGGTCAAGCCGCTCAACATCCTCCTCGTCCTCGACGCGATGACCGGCCAGGAGGCGGTCAACGTGGCGGAGGCGTTCCAGGAGCGCATCGCCTTCGACGGGATCGTGCTGACGAAGCTCGACGGCGACGCGCGCGGCGGTGCCGCGCTCTCGGTCAAGGCCGTCACCGGCAAGCCGATCAAGTTCGCCTCGGTCGGCGAGAAGATCGACCAGCTCGAGGTGTTCCATCCCGACCGGATGGCCTCGCGCATCCTCGGCATGGGGGACGTGCTGACCCTCATCGAGAAGGCCGAGGCCGCGGTTGCCGAGGACGAGCAGGCGGAGATGGAGCGCCGCATGCGAGCCGGCGAGTTCACCTTCGACGACTTCCTCCAGAGCTACCGCATGCTGCGCCGCATGGGGTCGATGAAGGGCGTGCTGAAGCTGCTCCCGGGTGTGGGCCAGCAGCTCGACGGGCTCGACATCGACGAGAAGCAGATGGCGCGTGTCGAGGCGATCGTGCTGTCGATGACGCCGGCCGAACGGAGGATTCCGCATCTCATCAACGGCCCGCGCCGCAGGCGGATCGCGGCCGGCAGCGGCACGTCGATCGACGAGGTCAACAGGCTGCTCGCCGCGCGCAAGCAGATGCAGAAGATGATGAAGCAGTTCGGCAAGGGCAAGATGCCGATGCTGCCGCCGGAGCTCACGGGAGGCGGGGGCGGCG
Organism: uncultured Thermoleophilia bacterium; assembly: GCA_963736945.1. Classification (GTDB taxonomy): domain Bacteria; phylum Actinomycetota; class Thermoleophilia; order Gaiellales; family Gaiellaceae; genus Gaiella. The sequence goes on along the minus strand of CAVTQW010000019.1, from coordinate 40,399 downwards.
GCAGACGGCGCCGATGATCGGCACAATCCCGGTTCCACCCGCAGCGAAGGAGACGAATGGCTGTTCGCATGAGATTGACCCGGATCGGCTCGAAGAAGAACCCGATCTACCGTGTCGTGGTCGCCGACTCGCGCTCGCCGCGCGACGGCCGCTTCATCGAGATCGTGGGGCGCTACAACCCCCAGACCGATCCCTCCACGATCGAGCTCGACGAGGCCAAGGTCAAGGATTGGCTCTCGAAGGGCGCCCAGCCGAGCGACCCCGTCGCGAAGCTGATCAAGGCCGCCGGCATCACGGTCTAGCGCCGTGGCCGAGCTGCTCACCTGGATCGCTCGCCATCTCGTCGACGACCCCGACGCCGTCAGCGTCGAGACCGTCGAGCGGGATGACGCCACCGTGCTCGTGCTCCACGTCGCCCCGGACGACGTCGGCAAGGTGATCGGCCGGCAGGGGCGGATCGCCCGGGCGCTGCGCACGCTCGTGCGCGCGAGCGGAGCGCGCCGCGACCGGCGGGTCGTCCTGGAGATCGCCGACTGAGCACCGACGAGACGCTCGTGCCGGTCGGCCGGATCGGCCGCCCGCACGGGCTCGACGGCGCATTCGTCGTCGAGCAGGGAAGCGACGACGAGAGCCGCTATGCCGTCGGAGCGATGCTCCACGTGAACGGCGTCCCCGCCACCATCACGATCTCGCGCCGGGTCGGGCGTGGACGGCGCGCGATCCGCCTCGATCGCCCGGTCGAGCGCGGCGATGCGCTGGCGGTGCCGCGCGCGGCGCTCCCGGCCCTTCCCGAGGGCGAGTTCTACGCCTTCGAGCTCGTCGGCCTGCGCGTCGAAGAGGACGGCGGCCGCGTCCTGGGAATCATCTCCGAGGTGCTGCCGGGCCCCGCCAACGACAACCTCGAGCTCGAGGACGGGACGCTCGTGCCGATGATCGAGGATGCGATCCAAGCGATCGATCCGGCGGCCGGCGTCGTCCTTCTGAACCCGGGCTTCATGGACTGACCGATACGCTGCTTCGGTGCGCGTCGACGTCTTCACCCAGGTCCCGCACGCCTTCGGCTGGCTGACGGAGCAGAAACCGCTCGCCACCGTGCTCGGAACCGAGCTCGAGCTCCGGCTCTTCAACTACCGCGACACGACGCCGCTGCGCGCCGGCCAGGTGGACGACACGCCCTACGGCGGAGGTGCCGGGATGGTGCTGCGCGTCGACGTCGTCGCGGCCGCGCTCGACGCGGTGTACGGCGACAGTTCTCCCGGCCGGGTCATCGCCCTCACGCCGCAGGGGCGGCAGCTCGACCAGGAACTCGTCGAGGAGCTCGCCGTAGAGCCGGCGCTCGCGGTTCTCTCATCGCGCTTCGAGGGCTTCGACGAGCGCATCGTCGAGCACCTCTGCACCGAGGCGGTGTCGATCGGCCCCTACGTCCTCTCCGGTGGTGAGCTCCCGGCGATGGTGCTGCTCGACGCAGTCGCCCGCCGGTTGCCCGGTGCGCTGGCGGACGGCTCGGGCGAGCACGAGAGCTTCAGCGCCGCGCTCGAGGGCGGCATCGAGTACCCGCATTACACCCGGCCGCCGTCGTTCCGCGGCTGGGAAGTCCCGGACGTGCTCCTCTCGGGGCACCACGCCCGGGTCGACGAGTGGCGGGCGGAGCGCAGCCGCGAGCGGAGCGTCGTGTGAGCGGGAGCGACGATCGCCAGGAGGAGACGAAGGACGCGGAGGACGCGGAGGACACATTCCCGAGCCGCTCGCCTGCGGGGCGCGGCTGGCCCGACGAGCCTCCCCGGCCAACCCGCTGCCGGAACCGGTCGCCTCGGGGGATGGTGCCTGGATGCCCTCTGACGCGGGTGATGACCCCTGGACGAGGGCCGGCTGGAGCCCTCAGCCTGCTCGTGTCTCGGTGCCGGTCGAGGACGAGGTCTGGCCCGCGCCTTCGCGCCAGACGCTGCTGCCGCCCCACCCGCCGCGTCCGGAGGCGCCCGGCGCTCCGCCGGCCCCGCCCGGCGACGATCATCCGCCGCACGGCCAGTCGCGCAACCCCGTCGACCGGCTGACGCGGAACCTGCCACACCCGTTACGCGTCACGATCGACTGGGTCGTCACCATCGTCGGCGCGATCGTGATCGTGCTCCTGGTGAAGGCCTTCGTGGTCAACCCGTACAGGATCCCGTCGTCGTCGATGGAGCCGACGCTCCATTGCGCGCAGCCGGCGCCCGGTTGTGAGGCGCGCTTCTCCGACCGAGTGCTCGCGAATCGCTTCATCTACCACCTGCGGGACCCACGCCGCGGCGAGATCATCGTCTTCGACACGCCGCCGGAAGCCCGCCTGAAATGTGGCGCCGGAGGCACGTTCGTCAAGCGCCTGATCGGGTTGCCCGGTGACACCGTCGAGGTGCGGCTCCAGAAGGGCTTCGGCTACGTGTACATCAACGGAAAGCTCCTCAAGGAGCCGTACCTGCAGCAATCCCGGCGGGCGACCGCGCAGGAGTTCGGCCCGGTCAAGGTGAAGCCCGGGAACTACTTCATGATGGGCGACAACCGCGCGCAATCGTGCGACTCGCGCATGTGGGGGACGGTCCCGCGCGCGAACCTGATCGGCAAGGTGTTCGCGACGTACTGGCCACCGAACCGCGTGTCGTTGCACTAGGAACGGCCTGCGGCGCAGCTAGAAACGGCCCGCGGCGAAGCCGCGGGCTTCCCTCTGGTGAGAGGCTTCAGCCTCTCACCGGGGTTCCGATCGTCTTTCCGCTACACTCCACCTTCGGCCCGAGGGGCCCCTCCCGCCCATGAGCACGATCATCCAGAGCATCGAAGAGGCGCAGTTGCGCGACGTGCCTGTGTTCAAGGCCGGCGACACGGTGCGCGTGCACTTCAAGGTCATCGAGGGCAGCCGCCAGCGCATCCAGGTCTTCGAGGGGATCGTGATCAAGCGGCAGGGCTCCGGTGTGCGCGAGACGTTCACGGTCCGCAAGCAGTCGTTCGGCGTCGGGGTCGAGCGCACGTTCCCGCTCCACTCGCCGAAGATCGAGAAGCTCGAGGTCGCGATGATCGGCGACGTCAACCGGGCGAAGCTCTACTACCTCCGCGGCCGCGTCGGCAAGAAGGCGCGCGTCCGGGAGCTGCGCCAGTCGTAGTGGGGTGTCCCGCAACGTTCGACCGGAAGATATTCGTTGCGGGACACCCCACTCCCATGTTGATTCAGTAGTGCGGCGTCTCACCACGATGCTGTTCCTGTGAAACGTTGTGAGACGCCGCACTAGCGGACACCGGAAGCGCATGACTGGCGCGCGCCGCGCAGGTCTCGCTTCCGCCCTCCTCAGCGTCCTGCTCCTGACTGGGTGCGGGTCGGAGTCCCCGCGTCAGGCGGCTGCCCGCGCCGCGGTGGAGGGCTCGCTGCAGACCTCCGAGTACGACATCGACCGGACGCGGTGCACCGACAACCCCGCGCCGTGGTTCGTCGAGCGGGACACGGACGTCTTCGTCTGCGCGGCGAGGCGCCGCGACGGCGAGTGCGACTGGTACCAGGCCACGCTGAAGAACGCGGGCTGGGAAGTCGTGCTCGACGAGCGCAGAGCGGGCTGCGTGCTGCCGTTCTGACCGCAGGCGAGACTTTCGGCACGAAGCCGTCCCGAAGTCGACGGCATGGCGTTCCGGGTCGGGCGATATCCTCGTCCGCATGGCACCGCCCGGGCACCGTCTGCTCCGCTTCGACCGCCGGCTCGGCGTCCGGTTCGTTGCGGGTGCGGACGAGGCCGGTCGCGGATCGCTCGCGGGGCCGCTCGTCGTTGCCGGCGTCCTCTTCGACTACGAGGCGCTGCACGGCCATCCGACCAGGCCGCTCGCGCTGCTGAACGACTCCAAGCAGGTCGAGCCGCAGGCGCGGGAGGTGCTCCTCCAGGCAGTCGTGCTGGCGGCCGCGCAGATCTCCGTGCGGGTCATCCCCGTCTGCGACATCGACCGGAAGGGCCTCCATCGGTCGAATCTCTGGGGGCTCCGCGCCGTGCTGACAGACCTCGCGCCGCGTGCAGAGGCCTGTCTCGTCGACGGCTTCCGGCTCGGGCCGCTCGCTCCCCCGCACCGGGCCGTCGTGGACGGAGACACGCGCAGTGCGGCGATCGCGGCTGCCTCGATCGTCGCAAAGGTCACCCGCGACCGAATCATGCGTCGTCTCGACGCGCTGCATCCGCGGTACGGCTTCTCGCGGCACGTCGGGTACATCACGCCGGCGCACTCGGCAGCCGTCCGTGAGCACGGGCCCTGCGAGCAGCACCGGCTCTCCTTCGCTGCCAAGTGCTACGCGGACGAGCTCGAGACGGAGCTCTCGGCCGCGTGAACGCGGGGGAGCGGCAGGCACGCTGGCACTACCGCCTGCGCGGCTACCGGATCGTGGGCACGAACGTCAGGGCGGGCCGGTACGAGATCGACCTCATCGTCAGGAGGGGCCGCGAGCTGCGGTTCGTCGAGGTCAAGCAGCGGATGGGCAGCGGCTTCGGAGGAGCCCTCGGCGCCGTCGACCTCGAGAAGCGGCGGCGAGTGCGCCGCGCTGCCCTGATCTGGCTCACGCGCCACCCGCAGGATTCCGGGCTGCGCATCGGGTTCGAGGTCGTCGCCGTGGAGCGCGGCCGCCTGGAGCGTCGGGCCGCGACCCTCTAGTGCGGCGTCTCACAACGTTGGACAGGAAAGAGCATCGTTGTGAGACGCCGCACTACAGCAATCACCATGGGGTGGGGTGTCCCGCAACGATCATTTCCGGTCGAACGTTGCGGGACACCCCACGAGAGCGCCGAGTGAGCGGTTAACCCCGGAACAACGGAAAGCACGCGCCCGCGCCCCGCCGCTATGCTTTCCGGAAGCCGGGGGGCACTATCCCCCAACGGGCGATCTCGTCAGAACGGTGTCGCGGTTGCGCCACCCGGGATCGTCGGCCTGCGTCCGTCGCCTCCCGGCGGCGAGGGCGGGAGAAACCTCCGGCTGACAGAGCCATCGTCAGCCGGAAAGGAATCTCACATATGACTACGCGACTTCGCACCTGGGTGCTCATCGCCGGGTTGAGCGCGCTCTTCGTCTCGCTCGGCGCCTTCGTCGGCGGGACCGGAGGGCTCGTCCTCTTCCTCCTCCTGGCGCTCGTCTTCAACTTCGCGATGTACTGGTTCTCGGATCGGATCGCGCTGAAGGTCAGCCGCGCCCAGCCGCTCGAGCGCTCCGAGGCGCCCACGGTGTATGCCGACGTGGAGGATCTGACCCAGCGCGCCGGGCTGCCGATGCCGCGGCTCTTCGTGATCCCGTCGGAGCAGCCGAACGCCTTCGCGACCGGTCGCAGCCCGAAGCACGCGGCGGTTGCGGTCACGCAGGGACTGATGCACCTGCTGCCGCGCGAGCAGGTGCGCGGTGTCCTCGCCCACGAGCTCGCCCACGTCAAGAACCGCGACGTGCTCGTGACCACGGTGGCCGCGATGATCGGGGCCGCGATCTCCGCCGTCGCGAACTTCCTCCAGTTCAGCTGGCTGTTCGGAGGGGACGACGACGACAACCCGCTGGGCTTCGCCGGCACCCTCGCTGCCATCCTGATCGCCCCGATCGCCGCGATGATCCTGCAGCTGGCCGTATCGCGGCAGCGGGAGTTTCTGGCCGATGCCACGGCCGCCGAGCTCATGGGGGAGGGCCGCCCGCTCGCGAACGCCCTCGCCTCGCTCGAGCGTGGTGTGCAGGCCGTGCCGCTCGCGGTGAACCCGGCGACCGCCTCGCTGTACATCGCGAATCCGCTCTCCGGAGGAGGGATGGCGTCGCTCTTCTCGACGCACCCGCCCATGGCGGCGCGGATCGAGCGGTTGCGGGAGCTCGATCGCCGCTCGGGCAACGTCTGGTAGCGAGAGAGGCAGGCCGTCGGGGGCGTGCCGTCCGCGCGGACGGCCGCCTGGCCCGCATGCTCCACGGTGATGCGCGCACCGCCGCGCGCTGATTCGGCACAGAGACGGCTCGGACCGGTGAGGATTCCGCCCGTACCGTCGGTGGTGTGCTCGCGCGTGCCCTCACCGCCGCCGTCGTCGGCCTCGAGCCACGGCGCGTCGAGGTCGAGGCCCACCTCGTCGGTGCCGACCTGCCCGCGTTCGCGATCGTCGGGCTCGCCGACCGTGCCTGCCAGGAGGCCAAGCACCGCGTGCACAGCGGCGTCGTCAACGCGATGCTGTCCTGGCCGGGCAAGTATCGCATCACCGTGAACCTCGCGCCCGCGGCGCTCCGCAAGGAGGGCTCGGGGTTCGACCTGCCGATCGCACTCGCCATTCTCGCGGGCCACAGCCAGCTGCCCGCGGGCCGGCTGCTCGAGCACGGCTGCGTGGGCGAGCTCTCGCTCGACGGGCGGGTGCGCCCGGTCGCGGGCACGATCGCCGTCGCGGAAGGCGCTCGGCGTGCCGGCCTCGGGCGACTCCTCTGCGCCGCGGAGTCCGCGTCCGAGGCGGCGCTGACGGGAATCGGCGCCGTGCCCGTGCATCACCTCGCCCAGGCGGTCGCCTACCTTCGGGGCGAAGAGGACATCCCGTTTGCCTCGCCGCCGGGCCCGGACGAGCTCGAGGAGCCGTTCCTGCCGGACCTCGCCGAGGTACGCGGCCAGGAGCGCGGGCGCCGCGCCCTCGAGCTCGCCGCTGCCGGTGAGCACAACGTCCTGCTCGCCGGCCCGCCGGGAACCGGCAAGACGATGCTCGCGCGGCGGCTGCCGGGCATCCTGCCACCGCTGACGCGGGACGAGGCGCTCGAGGTGACGCGCATCCACTCCGTTGCGGGAACGCTGCGACCGGGGCGGCCGATCATCCTCGCGCCGCCCTTCCGGGCTCCACACCACGGTGCCTCGACGGCGGCGATCGTGGGCGGCGGCGCGTCGCCACGGCCGGGCGAAGCGAGCCTCGCGCACCGCGGTGTGCTGCTGCTCGACGAGCTGCCCGAGTTCCCGCGGACCGTGCTCGAGTCGCTGCGCCAGCCGCTCGAAGACGGCGTTGTTTCCGTGGCGAGGGTCGGCGGGCATGCGCTCTTCCCGGCCCGGTTCCGGCTCGTCGCGACCATGAACCACTGTCCGTGCGGGGGCAGGGGCGATCCCGCGGCCGACTGTGCGTGCAGCCCGCAGCGCGTCGCCACCTATCGGGAGAAGGTCTCGCGCGCGCTGCTCGACCGCTTCGACCTCGTCGTGGCGATGCCGCGGCCCAGGGCGGAGGAGCTGGCGGCGCCGCCGGGGGAGGCATCGGCGCGTGTCCGCGCGCGCGTCGTCGCGGCCCGGGAGCGGCTGCGGGACGGCGACGTGCTCCGCCGCACGGAGGCCGCATCGGCGCTGCTCGACCGCGCCGTCGATCGCGTGCCGCTGTCCGGACGCGGCCGGGCCCGGGTGGCCCGTGTGGCGCGCACCGTCGCCGCGCTCGCGACCGCCGAGGCGGTGCTGCCGGAGCATCTCGCGGAGGCGCTCTCCTACCGTGCACCAGCGGGAGTGGGGGCATGAGCTTCCGTCGACTAGGCCGGCGGGACCGGGCCTACCCTCCGCTCCTGCGCGCGATCCCCGACCCGCCCGACGCGCTCTGGCTCCGGGGCGACGGCTCGATCGACGTGTTGCAGCGGCCGTGCGTCGCCGTGGTCGGTGCGCGCGCGTGCTCGTCGTATGGCCGCTCCGTCGCCCGCATGCTCGGGCGCGAGCTCGCTGCTGCCGGGCTCGTGGTGGTGAGCGGGATGGCACGCGGCATCGACGCGGAGGCGCACCGGGGCGCGCTCGACGCCGGGAGCGTCACGGTCGCCGTGCTCGGGTGCGGGATCGACCGGGATTACCCGGCGGCGCACCGCGAGCTCGCCCGCCGGATTGCGGCGGGCGGCCTGATCGTGTCGGAGTACGAGGAGGGCGTCGAGCCGGCGCCCTGGCGCTTTCCCGCGAGGAACCGGATCATCGCCGGCCTCTGCACGGCCACGGTGGTGGTCGAGGCCCGCGAGCGCTCCGGCGCGCTGATCACGGCGGACTTCGCCCTCGAGGACGGCCGGGAGGTGATGGTCGTGCCGGGCGAGATCACGTCGTCGGTCTCGGCAGGCTCGAACGCCCTGTTGCGGCTCGGGGCCACGCCGGTCACGGCCGCGGCAGATGTGCTCGAGGCGTACGGCCTCGAGCCCGCAAGCGCCCCTGTCGAGGCGCCCGGCGGTCTCGCCGGGCAGCTGCTCGAGCGCCTGGCCGTTCACCCGACGAGCATCGACGAGCTGGCCCGGGCGGCGGGCCTCGGTCCCGGGGACGTCGCTGCCGCGCTGATCGAGCTGGAGCTCGCGGGCAGGATCAGCGAGGAGGACGGCGTCTACCGGGTCGCGATCACGCGATGAGCCACCCTCGCAACCGGTATCCGGGTGCGCCGTCAGTACGATCCGCGCGTGTCGCGGTCGGCCCTTCTCACACTCGCTCTCGCCCTTGCAGTCGCGTTCGGGTGGCCGGCAGCGGCAGCGGCACCGGCGGCACCGGCGCCGCAGGTAGCGGTGATCGTCGTGCCGCCGTTCGCGCCGGCGGACTATGCGTCGCGCGGCGCCGTGGGGCTGCTCGTGCCCGGTGCCGGCTCGACAGTGTCCCGCGAGCGGGCGCTCGCGTCGCTCGTCCGCGGCCGTGTCGTCTCCTCCCTCGTCGGCTTGGACGGCGATGTCGTCCTCCGCCTGTCGCACGAGCCGGCCGAGACGACCGTCTACGTCTCGCTGCCCCCGCCCGGCTCGCATCACAACGTCGTTCCGCTATCCCGTCGCGATCGTCGGACCGGGCTACCGTGGCCTGCTCACCTCCGGCTCGACGAGGATCGACGGCCTCGTCTCGCTCGCCGACGTGGCGCCCACCGCGAGCGCGATCGCCGCAGGCAGGAGGCCGCCCATCCGGGCGCGTCTGGACGAGTCTGCGGCGGCGACGCTCGAACGGCTCGACCGCCGGCTGGCGCGTGCCCACGACGCCCGTACCGGCGCCACCCTCGTGCTCGTCGGCTGGCTCGTCCTCTTCTCCTCGCTCGGCATCCTCGGCCGCTTCGCCCTCGCCGGGAGAGCCGCCGTGCTCGTCGCTCCTGCGGCGCTCGCCACCGCCCTCGTTCTCCGCGGCGTCGGAATCGACGAGCCGGCCATGGTCGTGAAGATGCTGGCGGTGCTCACCGGCGCCGGGTCACTCCTCCTGGCGCTGCGGAAGGAGCTGATGCCGTTCGCCGTTGCGTGCTTTCTCGGCGTCTTCCTCGTCGTCCTCGTGGCCTGGCCGGATGTCAACGCCCTCTCGGCAATCGGTCCGCACCCGGACGGCGGCGGACGGTTCTACGGCGTCACGAACCAGGTGGAGACGCTCTTGCTCCCGCCTGCCCTCGCGGCCGCCGCGGCGTTCGGCGTGGCGGGGGCCGCGGCGATCGGGCTCCTGCTCCTCGTCACGGTCGGCTGGAGCCGGGCCGGGGCGGACGGGGGCGGATTGGTGGTCGTCACCACCGCGTGGGCGGTGCTTCTCGCCGGCCTGACGCGCGTGCGCCTGACACCCGGGCGGATCGTGCTCGGCGTCGCCGCTGTGGTCGTCGTCGGCCTCGCGATCGTCGGCCTCGACGCGCTCCTCGGCGGCTCGAGTCACGTCACGGACGCCGTCGGAGGCGGGCCCGGGACCGTGCTGGACGACCTCGACCGGCGGCTCCGGATCTCGTGGGCGGGGGCAACCTCGGCCGCGCACACGACCTTCCTCTGCCTGCTCTCGCTCGGAGGGCTCGTCTGGCTCGGGGTGAGGGGGCGCCGGCGTCCTTCGGTGCTCGCGCTCCTTGCCGGGATCGCCGTTTCGCTGCTCGTCAACGACACGCCGGTGGACGTGCTCGGCTACGGCGCGCTGGGATGCCTCGCGCTCACCGCGTGGGAGGAGACGCGCGAGCCGTCTGCGGTCAGCGAGCGCAACGCTTCGAGCCGCCTTCCAGAGCCTCGAGAGCACGCTGCGCGTTGACCGAGAGCTCGAGCCGCACGACGCCCGCTCGTTTCGCGAGCAGCTGCACGGTGCCGTCGTTTCCCTTCGAGAGGCAGCCGCCGCGCGCGTGCCAGTACGGCGACCAGTTCGTCGCGATGCGGTAGCTCCCGGGGCGGCCGACCGCGAGCGTGATGCGATTCTGCTCCATCGCGAGCACAGTGGCCCTGCCGGGGCCCGTCACGATGCCGCGCGGGGAGGGGACGGCGAAGATCGTCGTGTGGGCCGACCGGAAGGCGACCCGGAGCCCTGAGCGGCCGCTGATGATGAGCGCCCCCTCCGCCTTCGAGCTGTAGTCGAGCGGGGCGTCGGGCAGGACGACGTAGCGGACGCCGAGCGAGCGCAGCCAGGCCACGTACTGGCGGCGGTCGAGTTGCGTGTAGAGCAGGTCGTTGCGCGGGAAGTCGTCCTGCCGGAACCAGCCGCGCACGATCGGGATGCCGGCGGCCGGGAGATATACGGCGGGCCAATGGCCGCTGGTGTCGACCGCCTCGACGCGGTAGGACGGCGCGAGGTGCGCGTGGAGGAACTGCACCGCGGGTGCCCAGTACGCCGGGTCCGCCGCCGGGTCCGCGCTCGTCTTCACGAAGCTGGCGGCGAGCGGGGTCAGGTTCCACGAGACCGCGAGCGCCATAGCGGCGAGGGCAACCGGAAGCGGCCTCCAGCGACGAAGCGAGAGCGTCAGGATTGCGATCGGGATGGCCGCGTAGCGAAGCCGTGCGACGTTCTCGCCGAGGCTCGACGGCACGACGAACGAGGCGGTACAGGCGGCGAGGTAGGCGACGTAGATCCAACGGAGCATGCTCGCGCTGCGCACGCGCCACGTGAGCACGATCCCGAAGCCGCAGAAGACGCACGCCGCTGCGAACTCGGGCAGCGAGAACGGGAACCGACCTCCTGTCGGAAAGAGACGGAGGAGCAGAAGCTCGACCGCAGTCGCGAGCCCGACGGTCGCGAGCGGGAGCACGAGCCCCGCGCGACCGGGCGAACGTGCGAGCCCGATGCCCGCGAGAACGATCGCGAGGAGGACGAACGCGACGGGACTCGCGGCCAGTGCGAGGACGGTCAGCAGCGCAAAGCGCCCCCGCCGCCCGGCCTGCAGGGCCCACAGCGCGAGCAGGGCGAGCGCCATCCCGAGGGCGAACGGGAAGGCGCCGGAGAGGACGATGCCCGCCCACACGACGGCGAAGGAGCGGTTCGACCACCGCGCAGCCGGCCCCCATTCCCGCGCAGCGACGACACCGAAGGCGAGCGCAGCGGTGGCGATGCTCGCGACTGCGAGCAGCCTGATCCCGAACAGCACCGCAAGGGGGTAGTAGAGGAGGCTGTAGGTGACGAAGCTGTACCGGCCGGCGTACCAGAAGTTGTTCCAGATCGCGAACCCGTGATCCTCGAGCAGGCCGCTCTGGTAGAGGTGGGCGGGGAAGTCGCTGCCCGGCGGCCCGAACCAGGCGAGCACGGCGGAGAGCGCCGCTGCGACACCCGCTGCCGCATAGGCCTCGAGAGGGATCGAGCGCTCCGGCTCTGCCCGCGGCGTGATCGTCCCGGCCCCCGTCACCCCTCGAATCCTATGGGCTCGCGACCGCGTTCCGATCGGGGCAGTCCCTGAACGCGACATGTCAGGGTGTCTCCCGGACGGAGACACCCTTCACGCCGAAAGTGCAACTTCTCGTCCGCAGGCGTCCAGCGACGGCGCCGCTTGCGCTCCCCGATGGTGAAATGCGACACCCGATCCCCGAGAATCCTCATCCGTGACCTCCTACTGGCTGGACGAGCCGCCCGAGCCGCGTCGTGCGGCCGCGGTCGACGACCCGGAAATCGTCGTCGTCGGCGCGGGCGTTACGGGTTGCGCGGCCGCGCTGCGGCTGGCACGGGCAGGCAAGCGCGTCCGGGTCCACGATGCGCGCGGCGTGGCCGAGGGAGCGAGCGGGCGGAACGGCGGCTTCGCGTTGCGCGGCATGCCCGCCCCGATCGACGTGACCGCGGAGTCCGTCGGGGAGGAGACGGCCAGAGCGATGACCGCGTGGACGGAGCAGGCGATCGACACGATCGAGGCGCTCGCGGGCGACGCCTTCCGCCGCGTCGGCTCGCTGCGGATCGCTGCGGACGACGAGGAACGCGACGAGCTCTTCGCCGAGTACGAGGCCCTCGTCGCGGCCGGCTTCGCAGCGGAGTGGGTGGAGGAGCTCGAGCTGCCGCTCGCCGGCCGTTTCACCGCGGCGCTCCGGCATCCGCCGGACGGTGTCCTCCAGCCCGCGCGCTGGGTGCGCCGGCTGGCGGCGTCGGTCGCGGCGGAGGGCGTCGAGATCCGGGAGCACGCGCCTGTCCGGTCGATCGAGGAGCTCGACGGCGCCACCGTCATCGTCTGCACGGACGGCTATCCGAGCGGACTGCTCGGTCCGATCGAGGGGCTGATCATCCCGACCCGCGGGCAGGTGATCGCCACCGAGCCGATCCCGGACCGCCTCTTCGAGGTGCCACACTACGGGCGCCACGGGTTCGACTACTGGCATCAGGAGGAGGGCGGCCGCGTCGTCGCGGGAGGCTTCCGGGACGTCTCGTTCGAGACCGAGTTCACGGCAGACGAAGAGCTGACGGAGCCCGTTCAGAACGCGCTGCACGCGTTCGTCGAGGACATCGTCGGACGCGAGCTGCGGGTCGACTACGCGTGGGCCGGCATTTTCGGCATGGTGATGGACTTCCTTCCGGCCGTCGGGCGGGTACCCGAGCTCGACGGCGTCTGGGTGGCCGGTGGCTACTCCGGCCACGGGAACGTCCTCGGCTTCGCCTGCGGCGAGCTCGTGGCTCGGGCCGTGCTCGGCGAGGACGTCCCGTTCCTCGATGCCTTCGATCCGGCCCGCCTGCTCCTGTAGACGGCGGGCGGCGCAAGCCGCCCGCTTCCCTCTGGTGAGAGGCTTCAGCCTCTCGGGGTTACCCGTCCCGGCACCCGGCTGAAGCCGGGCGCCAGGCGCGCCGGCTACAGCGCGAGCCGCGGCAGATCGAGCGCCTCCGCCTTCGCGAGCGCGACCTTCGCGATCGCGAGATCCTGGATCGCGAGACCCGTCGAGTCGAACAGGGTGATGTCCTCGGCGCTGCGGCGCCCCTCGGCCTCGCCGGTGAGGACACGGCCGAGCTCGGTGACACGGTCTCGTGTGACGATTCCCGCCTCGACGCCGGCCGCGAGCTCGCCGCCGTGGCTCGCCTGCTCCCAGTCGTCGCAGAAGAGGTCGGCCCGCCGGAGCTCCGCCGTCGCGACCTCGGCCTTGCCGGGGCCGTCCGCGCCCATCAGCGAGACGTGCTGGCCGGGGCGGAGCGAGTCAGGCGGGTAGAGGACGTCGCGCCCGGGCGTCACGGTGACCACGATGTCCGAGGCGAGGGCGTCGGCGAGCGAAGGAGCGACGTGTGCGCCGAGATAGCCCGCAACGGTCGTGGCACGGGCCTGGTCGACGTCCCACACCGACACGTCGGAGCCGAGTGCCCGAAACATCCGCGTCGTCTCGGCGCCGTTGACGCCGCTGCCGATCACGGAGATCGACTCCGCGCCCGAGCGACAGAGGGTTTCGGCTGCGATCACGGCGGCCGCCGCCGTGCGCAGTGCGGTCACGGCGGCCGCGTCGAGGAGCGCCTCGAGCTCACCTGTCTCCGCGTTCGAGAGGAGCACGAGCCCGGTCACCGTCGGCAGTCCCTTCGCGGGGTTGCCGGGGAACGACGTGACCCACTTCAGCAGCGCGTGACCGCCGCCGAGTGCCGGCATGGCGCGGAAGTCGCCCGCCGGATAGTTCGTCACGTAGAGCTTGGGCTGCATCGTCCACTCTCCGCGGGCATGGGCGATGAACGCTGCTTTGACCGCGTCGTAGGCCTCGTGCGGCGAGACGGCGCGCTCGACATCGCGGCCGGCGAAGAACGGGACGGGCATCGGCGCCAAGCCTAACCGGGCGTCGCGATCGTGGCAGCGACAGGCCTGGGTCGCGTCAGCTACCTGGCTGCACCAGCCCGCACTCGTAGGCCAGGACGACCGCCTGCACCCGGTCACGCAGCTGCAGCTTCATGAGGATGTGCGTGATGTGATCGGCGGCGCGAGTAGCGCGTCGCCCGCTGCGACCGTCCGCACCGCGTCGGCGAGCTGCTCCGGCTTGACGTCCTCGAGGAGGAAGCCGCTCGCGCCTGACTTCATCGCCTCATAGACCTACTCGTTCATGCGTCGAGGATCATGCAGAAACCGCCCCGTACGAGCGCCTGGTCCTCGGCGATGAATACGCGAATTACGGGCGTGCCTCCAGTGGGATGCGGGCGTTGACAGGACAGGTTCCATCGGCTTGCAGCGTTGCGTCGACAGAGCCGCCGTGCTCGACCGCGAGGATCGCCTCACGCGCGCGCTCCGGATTCGACCGGAGCAGCACCGCGCCCCACTCGCCTGCAGGGTCATCACGCTGACTCCCTGCGCACTACTGAATCAACAGGGAATGGGGTGTCCCGCAACGAGCATTTCCGGTCGGACGTTGCAAGACACACGCCACTCGTGCCTCAGGCGTGGTTGGGTCGGCGACGCCGGGGAGACGATCTCGATCGCTGCTCTGTCCGGCGGGAGGATGAGCCGGCGCTCGTCAGAGCGGACGAGCGTCAGGTGCCTGGCCAGGGGTGCTTGCCTTCAGCCGGGCACCGGAACGTTTTCAGTACAACCCCTCGCGGCGCGCGTAGCGCTCGGCGCGCTCGGAGTCGTAGGTCTCGGCGTCGAAGGCAGGGTTGAGGCTGCGATGGATTTCGCCCGGCGTCGGCAGGGCGGACGCGTCGACGAACGTCTCGGGATTCCAGAGGTCGGAGCGGATGAAGGCCTTCGGACATGCAGTAGTGCGGCGTCTCACAACGACGCTTTTCCTGTCTGACGTTGTGAGACGCCGCACTAGAGCGGCCTCGGACGAGATCACGTCTGCTTGACCGCGGCGATCAGCTTGACGACGGACTCCTTGGCGTCGCCGAACAGCATCGTCGTCTGCGGCTCGAGGTAGAGCTCGTTGTCGATCCCCGCGAACCCCGGGTTCATCGACCGCTTCATCACGATCACGCTGTGCGGCCTTGTCGACGTCGAGAATCGGCATCCCGTAGATCGGGCTCGACGTGTCGTGGCGTGCGGCCGGGTTCGTCACGTCGTTGGCGCCGATGACGAGCGCCACGTCCGTCTGCGGGAACTCGGGGTTGATCTCGTCCATCTCCTTGAGCGCGTCATAGGGAACGTTCGCCTCGGCGAGCAGGACGTTCATGTGGCCCGGCATCCGCCCGGCGACCGGATGGATCGCGTACTCGACGTCGACGCCCTTCTCCTCGAGCAGCTCGGCGAGGGCGCGGACGTCGTGCTGCGCCTGCGCGACCGCCATCCCGTAGCCCGGCACGACCACGACCTTGCTCGCGAACGAGAGCTGCACGGCGACGTCCTCCGGCGTCGTCGCGCGCACGGTGCGCCCGTCGTCGGTGCGCAGGGCCGTTCCCGCGCCGGCCTGGATCTGGCCGAAGGCGCCGAAGAGGACGTTCGAGACGGAGCGGTTCATCGCCTTGGCCATCAGGAGCGTGAGCAGCGTGCCCGACGCGCCGACGAGCATCCCGGCGACGATCAGGACGGTGTTCGAGAGCACGAAGCCGGTCGCGGAGGCGGCAAGACCGGTGGCGGCGTTGAGCAGCGCGATCACGACCGGCATGTCGGCGCCGCCGATCGGAAGCACGAACAGGATTCCGAAGAGAACGGCAAGCGCGACCAGGAGCCACAGCACCCACTGGTCGTCGACCCCGGCGATGAGCGCGATTCCGAGCCCGACGGCGCCGAGGAAGACAGCAGCGTTGAAGATGTTCTGGCCGGGGAACGTGATCGGGCGGCCGCTGATGAGCTCCTGCAGCTTCGCGAACGCGACGAGGGAGCCGGCGAACGAGATCGACCCGATCAGCGCCGAGAGCACGGTGGACACGATCGGGGTCGTGTCGAGGTTGCCGCTCGCGAGGTGGAACTCGGCGAGCGCGACGAGCGCTGCGGCGCCGCCGCCGACTCCGTTGAACAGGGCCACCATCTGCGGCATCGCGGTCATCTTCACCTTGCGGGCGCCGACGACTCCGACCGCCGATCCGATCGCTGCCGCGATCGCCATCAGGGCCCAGTTCCCGATCCCGTCGAGCAGCAGCGTGCTGACGATCGCGATGATCATCCCGACGCCGCCGACCCAGTTCCCGCGGCGTGCGTGCTTCGGCGAGGAGAGGAAGCGCAGCGCGAGGACGAAGCAGACGATCGTGGCCAGGTAGAGCAGGCCGATCAGGTCGGAGGTCGGGGAGATGACCGCGATCACGGCTTGGCGCTGTCCTTCTTCGGCTCCGGCCGCTTCTTGAACATCTCGAGCATCCGGTCGGTCACGAACCAGCCGCCGACGACGTTCGCGCTCGCGAGCACCATCGCGACGAAGCCGATCACCTTCAGGAACGTGTCGTCGGCCTCGCCGAGGACGATGATCGCGCCGACGATCACGATGCCGTGGATGAAGTTCGTCCCCGACATCAGCGGCGTGTGGAGCATCGCCGGCACCTTCGAGATCACCTCGATCCCGAGGAAGATCGCGAGCACGAGGATGGTCAGCTCGATCACGAGGCTGAGGTTCATGCGTCGACCTCCTCCGGCTGCGGAGCCGGCTCGGGCTTGCCGGCGACACACGCCCCGGCGGTGATCTCGTCGTCGAAGTCGAGCGTCAGCTCCCCGCCCGGGGCGAGGTGCTGCAGGAGCGCGAGGACGTTCCGCGAGTAGAGCTGGCTCGCGTGGAACGCCATTTGCGACGGGAGGTTCGTGAAGCCGACGATGGTGACGCCCTCGCGCACGATCTCGTTGCCGGGCTGGGTGAGCTCGCAGTTCCCGCCCGCCTCGGCGGCGAGATCGACGATGCAGCTTCCCGGGCGCATGTTGGCGACGGCGGAGGAGGGGATGAGCTTCGGCGCCGGCCGTCCCGGCACGAGCGCGGTCGTGACCACGACGTCGAAGTCGGGCACCCGCTCCTCGAGCGCGGCCTGCTGCTGCCGCCTGCTGCTCGGGCGTCAGCTCCCGGGCATAGCCGCCCTCGGTCTCCTCGCCCTGGACGCCCAGCTCGAGGAACTTCGCGCCGAGCGACTCGACCTGTTCCTTCACCGCCGGCCGCACGTCGAATGCCGAGACGACTGCTGCCGAGCCGCCGCGCGGTCGCGATCGCCTGCAGGCCGGCGACGCCCGCGCCCATCACGAGCACGCGGGCCGGCGCGATCGTGCCCGCCGCGGTCATCAGCATCGGGAAGAGCTTCGGCACGCGATCGGCCGCGATCAGGACGGCCTTGTACCCCGCGACCGTGGCCTGGGAGGAGAGGGCGTCCATGGACTGGGCGCGCGTGATGCGGGGCACGGACTCCATCGCGAAGGCGACCACGCCCTGACGCTGCAGGCGCTCGATCCCCTCGTGATCGGTGAGCGGCGCGAGGAAGCCGATGAGGACCGTCCCGGGCTGGAGCGCGGCGACCTCGTCCGCCGTTGGCCGACCGACCCGAAGGACGGCCTCGGCCCCGTCGAGCACGGCTCCGGCCTCGCGCAGGGTCGCCCCCGCGTCTGCGTAGTCCTCGTCCGGGAACCCGGCTGCCGCTCCGGCTCCACGCTCCACCGCGACCTCGAAGCCGCCGGCCGTGAGCCGGCCGACAGTCTCGGGCACGAGCGCCACCCGGCCCTCGCCGGTGGCGGCCTCGCGTGGGACGGCGACGCGCACATCGGGAATGTACGGGAAGGGATTTCGGGGCGTGAGGGGAACCCCCTTTCTCGTGCGTCGGTTGTCCGTTCTCACCGCTGCCATGAGCGCTTGCGACCCCACGCTCGAGGGGCATGCCTCGCGGGTCGCAGGGCACGCGGAGGCGGTCGCGCGACGGCTCGGCTGGCCGGACGAGAGGATCGAGCTGCTTCGCCTCGGCGCCGTTCTGCACGACGTGGGCAAGGTGAACATCCGCCCCGAGGTGCTCGGCAAGCCGGGCAGCCTCGATGACGCCGAGCTCGCCGAGGTTCGTGCCCATCCGGTCGAGGGCGCGTGGCTCCTCGCCGGGATCGACTCGCTCGCGCCCGCACTGCCCTACGTCCTCTTCCATCACGAGCGGTGGGACGGCGGCGGCT
The DNA here is from genome assembly GCA_963736945.1 of uncultured Thermoleophilia bacterium. Lineage (GTDB taxonomy): Bacteria > Actinomycetota > Thermoleophilia > Gaiellales > Gaiellaceae > Gaiella. The sequence goes on along the minus strand of CAVTQW010000019.1, from coordinate 22,292 downwards.
ATCCCACGCACCGGGCCGGTCTCGAGATACCCGTCGAGGCACGGCTCCTCGCCGTCGTCGACGCATTCGACGCGATGACATCGGCCCGTCCGTATCGAGCCGCGATCGAGTCCGACTGCGCGGTGGCAGAGGTGGAACGCTGTGCCGGAACGCAATTCGACCCGGATATCGCGGATACGTTCTTGCGCGCGTTTGCGGCAGGCGAGATCATCGGGCCCGGAACCGCTTCCCGTCGCCGTCTGACCTGTACACGGAGGCGATTCTCGAGCGGGCGCCATTTCCGGGTGCGAAGAGCTGGCCAAAAGCAGGATTTCACGGTAAAATCGGCGCGAAATTCTCTGTCGACGAACCTAGCCGCTGCGAATTGCGATCGCATCGGCGGAGAGGAATGGACGTGGCTCGAAAGACGATTCTCGTGTGCGACAACTGCGGGTCCGAGGTCGGGGAGGGCAAGGGCGCCATCATGCGTGTCACGTTCACGGATGCACGGCGCGGCGCGAAGGCGGCGGATCTCTGCGACAGCTGCGCGGGCACGATGCCCGGGAATGCGGTCGCCCGCCGGGGCCGTAAGCCGAAGTCTGCTGCCGCGTAGGCATTCCAGCGTCGGGCGCGTCGGGCCTTTTCCCGGCGTCCGTCCCCGCTGGGCGACGCCGTCGCGCCGATCTTTCCGCTCTTTGCACGCCGCTCGCCTGAGCGTAAGGGGTGCCCGCTGAGGCCCGGACTACGATGCACAAGTGGGGCTCTCGCTCGTCGTCGGGCCGGCGCACGCCGGCAAGGTCGCGCATCTGCTCGACGGGTTCGTCGAGTCGCTCGACCGTGATCCCTGGCTGATCGTCCCGAACCGCGTCGACGTCGACCGGGTCGAGCGCGAGCTCGCCGGACGTCGCGGTGCGTTGCTGGCGGGCACCGTTGGCACCTTCGACACGCTCTTCTCCCACCTCGCGGGCAGCGACCCCGGTCCACGCGTGCTGGGCGACACCGAGCGGAGCATCGTCCTGCGGCGCATCGTCGACAAGTCGAACCGCGCGACGCCGGGGACGTCTGCCCGTTTCGCCGGCTTCACGGACGCGCTCGGCAGCGCGCTCACGGAGATCGAGGCGGGCATGCTCGAGCCGTCGGATCTCCCGCGCGAACTGGGCGCGCTGACCCTGGCCTACCGGGCGGAGCTCGAGCGCCTCGGAGCCTGGGACCAGGGAATGATGCGGAGGCGGGCGGTCGAGCGGCTCACGAGCGAGCTCGGCTCGTGGGGGGGCGCGCCGGTCTTCGCGTACGGCTTCGAGGATCTCACCGGCGCCGAATGGCGGCTGCTCGAGGCGCTGGCCGCCCGGAGCGAGGTTCACGTATCGCTTCCGTACGAGCCTGGACGCGCCGTGTTCGAGTCGTTGTCGCGCACGGCTACCGATCTGGCGGCGCTCGCGCGTGGCGACCTCGTGGAGCTCCCTGCGCGGTCGGGCGCCTATCTCCCTGCGGCGCTGGCGCGAGTCGAGCGCAACGTCTTCGAGGATCGCCCGGCGGAGGGCGATCTCGACGGCTCGATCCGGTTCCTCGAAGGCGCGGGTCGACGCGCGACGCTCGAGCTGGTCGCCGAGTCCGTCCTCGATCTGGTCCGCGGGGGAACCGCGCCGGAGGAGATCGCGATCGTCTGCCCGACGCTCGAGCGGACACGCGCGTCGCTCGAGACGGCATTCGGCTCCCTCGGCATCCCCGTCGCCGTCGAGTCGCGGCAGAGGCTCGGGGCGACGGCGTTCGGCCAGGCGCTGCTCTCGCTCCTCCGCTTCTCGTGGGCCGCCGGGACGAGGCGCGAGCTCTTCTCCTTCCTGCGCACGCCGTACAGCGGGCTCCCGCGGACCGACGTGGACTACCTCGAAGGGCGCCTACGGGGCCGCGCCGTCCTTCGCGGCGAGCGCACGGTCGAGGAGACGACGAAGCTCCGCACCGGTCGGCCGCTCCCGCTGCTCGAGGTCCTCACCGCCCCCGAGGAGCCGCTCGAGGCCGCGCGGGCCGTGGTGCAGGCGATGCTCCGCAACGCGTACGGCCTCGGCGCTCCGCCCGTGTCAGCGGTCGCGCGACGCGATCTGCGGGCGGCCGATGCCGCCGGTGGCGTGATCGACGAGCTGGAGCGGCTGCGCGAGTCGGGAATGACGATCCAGGCGGAGGAGCTGCTGGCGGCGCTCGACCGGGCGACGGTGCGAGGAGACGCCCCGGGCGAGCCCGGCCGGGTGGCCGTCCTCGACCTCGCCCGCGCCCGCACGCGGCGGTTCGACGCCGTCTTCGTGATCGGGCTCGAGCAGGGGACGCTGCCGCGACGCGCGGCCACGTCTCCGTTCTTCGACGACGAGGAGCGCCGCGACCTGGACGCTGCGCGGGGCGCCCGGCTCCAGCGGCCCGACGCGGCGAGCCGCGACCGCTACCTCTTCTACACCGCCTGCACCCGCCCGAGGAAGCTGCTCGCGCTCGTGCGCGAAGCCGCCACGGACGACGGCTCCCCCCGCGAGGCAAGCCCGTTCTGGGAGTCGGTCTGCGAGCTCTTCGAGCCGGACGCCGTGCGCCTGCACACGACGCGCCGGCCGCTTGCCCGGCTGACCTGGCCGATCGAGGCGGCGCCGACCGAGCGCGAGCGGCTCCGCTCCCTTGCCCGCCTGGCCTCCGACGACCCACGCGAGGCCGATGCGCTCGCATTCGCCAACGGCTGGCAGCGCAAGCTCCGCCGGGCGAAACGCGCGTTCTCGCGGCCGACCGGGATCGAGCATCCCCGAGCACGAGCCTTGCTCGCGAGTCGCGAGACGTTTCGGGTCACCGATCTCGAGCGCATGGCGGGCTGCTCCGCGGCCTGGTTCGTCGAGCGCTATCTCCGTCCTGGCGGGATCGACCAGGCGATCGACCCTCGCATGCGCGGATCGATCGCGCACGTGGCGCTGCAGCGCTTCTACAACCGGCTGCCCGGCGAGATCCCCGGGGCCGAGCGGGTGACGCCGGCGAACGTCGAGGCGGCAGTGCGGCTGATGCATGCCTGCGTCGACGACGCGCTCGAGTCCGGCCTGCGAATCGACGCGGACGACCTCCAGCGCCGGGAGCTCGGGCAGAGCCTGCAGCGCGACCTCGAACAGCTCGTCCGGGCCGAGGCGGAGGCGGCCTCGACCTTCGTCCCGCGGGAGCTGGAGGTCACTTTCAAGACCTATGAGCTTGCTCCGGGAGTGGCCGTGAGCGGCAAGATCGACCGGGTCGATCGCGACCCCGTGAGTGCCCGTGGCATCGTCGTGGACTACAAGTCCGGCGCGGCGCCCTCCGCGACGCAGATCCACGACGAGGCGCGGTTGCAGATCCCGCTCTACCTCCTCGTGCTGCGCGACCAGCTCGGGCTCGAGCCGATGGGTGGCGTCTACATGCCTCTCGGCGGTGGGCGTCGGGCACGGGGAATACTGCGCGCCGGCGACGACCAGGTGCCGGGCTTCGCGTCGGGCGACTACCTCGACGGGCCGGAGTTCGAGGCCGAGATCGAGCACGCGCGAGGCGTAGCGGTCGGTCTCGCGGAACGGATCCGAACCGGTGACATCAGACACGATCCCCACGGCGGCGACTGCCCCGCGTGGTGCGATCTCTGGCGCATGTGCCGGAAGGAGCGGCCGTGAGTGGGCGCGCGGCGGTGAGCGGAGCATGACGTCGGCCTTGAACGCCCAGCAGCAGGCGGCGGTCGCCGCGCGCGGGTCGACGTTCGTCTCCGCAGGCGCGGGGACGGGCAAGACGACCGTGCTCGTCGAGAGGTTCGCCCGCGCCGTGCTCGACGACGGCCTCGACATCGACTCCCTCCTCGTCATCACGTACACGGACCGTGCCGCCGGCGAGCTGCGCGCGAGGATCCGCGCACGGCTGCTCGACGCCGGGCGGCGCGACCTCGCACGCGACCTCGACGCCGGCTGGATCTCCACGATTCACGGCTTCTGCCGCCGTCTGCTCACCGCGTACCCGCTCGCAGCGGGCATCGATCCCCGGTTCCGGGTCCTCGACGAGTCGCAGGCGCGGGTGCTCCAGGGCGAGGCCTTCGACGCTGCGCTCGAGCAGTTCTGCGCCGCCGAGGAGCCCAGCCGCTGGCAGCTGCTTGCGACCTACAGGTCGGCCGGGCTGCGCAAGATGCTCGTCAGCGTCTACGACACGCTCCGCTCGGCCGGCCGGAAGCTGACGCTCGAGCCAGGGGCGCGCGAGAGCCTGGACGACGCACTGGCAGTGCTCCTCGCCGAGGCCGAGGCACTCCTGGCCGAACCGAACGCGACGGACCTCCAGCGCGCCGGAGCGCGCGACGCGCTCGACCTTCTCCAGACGACGCGGCTGCCCGAGCGCCTGATCGAGCTGCCGGCGACGGCTGCGCGGGGCTCGAGGGCAGCCTCCTTCAGCGACGCCCGCGCGGCCGTCAGGGCGATCGCCCTCGAGGAGCTCGCCTCGCGCGATCGTGAGCTCCTCCAGGAGCTGCTCACGGCGTTCGACGCCGCGTACACAACAGCGAAGGATCGCGAGTCGGCGCTCGACTTCGAGGACCTGCAGCTGCGCGCGCGGGCGCTCCTGCAGGACCACGAGACGATCAGGGAGGCGGCTCAGCTTCGGTTCCGCTCGGTCATGGTGGACGAGTTCCAGGACACCAACCAGCTCCAGACCGACCTGATCGACCTCGTCTGCGCCGGCCCGGAGAAGGAGCTCTTCTTCGTCGGCGACGAGTTCCAGTCGATCTACGGCTTCCGGCACGCAGACGTGGCGGTGTTCCGCGATCGCCGCCAGGCCGCGCCCCAAGTGCTTCCGCTCACCCTGAACTACCGCTCACGGCCCGAGGTCCTCGCCGCCGTGAACGAGCTCTTCGAGGACGAGTTCGGCGAGAGCTTCCAATCGCTCGAGCCGGCCGATGGTTACGGAGACGCCTCCTTCGGGACGCCCTTCGAGCTGCTCGTGACGGAGAAGTCGTCGTATGCCGACTCGGGGATCCACTGGCGGCGCGCCGAGGCGCGCCACGTCGCCCGGCGCGTGCGGGAGCTCGTCGACACGGGCGCCGCGACGCCGGGCGAGATCGTCCTGCTCTTCGCAGCCGGCACCGACGCCGAGTGGTTCGAGGACGAGCTCCGCCGCGTCGGCCTGCCGACGATCCGGATGACGGGACGTCGCTACTTCGGGCAGCAGCAGGTCGTCGACCTGCTCTCGTACCTTCGGCTCTTGCAGAATCGCTACGACGACGAGGCCCTGCTCACGGTGCTCGCGTCGCCGTTCGTGGGTGTCTCGAACGACGCGCTCGTCCTCATCCGCGCGAGCGCCGAGAAGCGTCCCATCTTCAGAGGGATCGAGCGAACTCTCCCCGGCGATCTGAGCGACGACGACCGCCGTCTTGTGCGGGCCTTCCTGCAGCGCTACGAGCGGCTCGTCGAGAGCTCGACCCGGCTCTCGCTCGAGCTCCTCTGCGAGCGGATTCTCGTCGAGCACGACTACGACCTCGCCGTCCTTGCACGCCGAGACGGGCAACGCCGCTACGCCAACCTGCGCAAGCTCGGGCGTCTCGCCCGCTCCTTCGAGGAGCTCCGAGGGCCCGACATCGAGGGGTTCATCCGCTTCGTGGCCGAGCAGGACGCAGTCGGTGCGCCGGAGCGCGACGCGGTGTCCGAGGAGGAGGGCGCAGATGCCGTCCGGCTGCTCACGATCCATGCCGCCAAGGGGCTCGAGTTCAAGGTCGTGGTAGTCGCGGATGCCGGCCGCGAGCGCTCCGGTGCCGACGAGATCCTCTGCCTCTCCGACGGTCGCTTCGGCTTCAAGGTTGCGCATCCGGGGACGGGCTCACGCGTGAGCACGACCTCGTACCAGGACGTCAAGGAGGAGCTCGACCGGAAAGAGGCGGACGAGCGGCTCCGCCTCTACTACGTCGCCATGACGCGCGCGATGGACCGGCTGATCGTGTCGGGCTCCGTCGACCGGACGAGCGACCGGGACGAGCGCACGCCGATCGGCTGGGTGCTCGACCGGCTCCGTCTGGGGGAGGAGCTCGATCGGGCCGACGGGGCGCGGCCTGTAGAGGCCGAGCGCGGGAACGCCGGTGTCGTGCTGCGCGTCGACCGGTTCGATCCGGAGGCCGAGGCTGCCGCTGCTCGCGGGGCCGAGGTCGAGGTCGAGGTCGGCGAGGGGGAGGGGCAGCTCGTCCTCTTCGAGGGAGCCGGGGAGGAGATTCCAGCGGCTGCGCCGAGGCTGCGGGAGCTCGTGGGGATCCCCGCACCGCCGCCCGTGCGTGTCACCCGTCTCTCCTACAGCGCCATCTCCCTCTTCGACCGCTGCGGCTACCGCTACTACGCCGAGCGTGTCGCCGGCATGAAGCCCACCCCCTGGGAGCAACAGGGAGACGGCGTCGACGGCGAGAGTGGAGGCGGGCGGCTTCATCCAACCGAGATCGGCGATGCCGTCCATCGGCTGCTCGAGCTTGTCGAGCTCGCCGACCCGGCGGCGCCCGTGGCCGACGAGCTCGCCGAGCGCGTGCGGGGCTGGTATCCGGATGTGACGGTCGACGAGGTGCGGCGGATCGAGGCGCACGTGAGGTCGTACACCGGCTCCGCGCTCGCCGCTCGCGTGGCCGGGCTGAAGGGAGCGCGCGCGGAACGGCCGTTCGCGTTCGAGCTCGACGGCGTGCTCGTCAACGGACGGCTCGACGTGCTCTGGCTCGAAGGCGAGCGCGCCATTGTCCTCGACTACAAGACGAACCCGTTGCTCGGGCGTGATCCGGCGGAGATCGTGGAGCAGGAGTACGTGACGCAGCAGGTCGTCTACGCGGTGGCCTGCCTGCGCGCGGGCGCCCGCGAGGTCGAGGTCGTCTACCACTTCCTCGAGGAGGCGGATGCGGTCGTCTCGCGCGTCTTCACGCACGCGGATGCGGACGAGCTCGAGGCGCGGCTCTCTGCCTCGATCGCACGGATCAGGAGCGGGGAGTTCCGGCCGTCGCCGAGCCCCTTCGCCTGCTCGGGCTGCCCGGCGCTCGACGTCGTCTGCGCCGGGCCGCGGCTCGGTGGTGGCCCGGCGGCGCCGGAGCCGGCGCTCGCTGCAGCGGAGTAGCGGTTCGGGTGGCCGCACGCAGCTACGTGGCGGAGGCCCGCCGGCGGGGCCTCGGGAGCAGGCGGGCGCGAATCGGCCCGATCGTGGAGCGCCTCGCCGAGGAGCATGCCGACGCAGAGATCGCTCTCCGCTTCGAGAGCGACGTCGAGCTCCTCATCTCGGTGATGCTCTCGGCCCAGACGACCGACGTGAACGTGAACCGGGTCACCGAAAGGCTGTTCGTCAAGTACCGGCGGCCCGAGGACTACCTCTCCGTACCCCAGGAGGAGCTCGAGCAGGACATCTTCCAGACGGGGTTCTTTCGGCAGAAGGCGAAGGCGATCCGCGGCGCGATGCGCGTTCTCAGCGAGGACTTCGGCGGACGTGTCCCGCGGACGATCCCGGAGTTGCTCACGCTGCCCGGTGTCGCGAGGAAGACCGCGAACGTGGTCGCGGCAGAACTCGGGGATGCGCAGGGGATCGTGGTCGACACGCACGTGCGCCGACTCTCGCAGCGGCTCGGGCTGACGCGTGAGGAGGATCCGGTGAAGATCGAGCGGGATCTCGTCAAGATCGTCCCGCGGGCCGACTGGCACCGGTTCCCTCATCTCCTCATCTGGCACGGGCGCCGTGTCTGCGACGCGCGACGACCCCGGTGCGAGGACTGCGTGCTCGCCGACCTCTGCCCGGCGAGCCGGCTCCCGCTCTGAGCCGCGTTTCCGCACAGAGCGCGGAAGTTCGAAAGTAGGAACGCTGTTTCCACAGGTGCGGCGGCGGCTGCTGAACTGCGAGCGCCGCGCGCTCTACGGCCTGATCCAGTGCTGCAGCCGGAGGCCGTCGCCGTAGCGGAACTGGCGGAAGAGCGCGTAGCGCGGCGTGCGTACCACGGGGCGCGCAGCGGCGATGGCGTCCGACGGCGTATCCGCGACGACAGCGATCCACGCTCCCTCGCCGCGCGCGAAGCGGGTCACCTGGAGCGTAGGGGCGTAGTAGGCGAGCGCGGCCCTCGAACGCTCGGGCACGACGATCACCGTCTCGCGATCGCCGCGCACGCGCTCGACCGCGGCCGCCAGCGCCCGCCAGTCCTCCGCTGCCGGGGCGCTGAGGCGGACGCCGATCGCAACCGCCCCCGCGGCTGCGAGCAGCGCCACGCCGGCCCAGACGAGCCCCCGTGTCCGGGCGAGGTCCGGCGCCACTGCGCCGACCGCGAGGGCGAGGCCCGGCGCCGCGAGCACGAGCGCCCCGCCGTAGACGGGGAGCACGACCGATCCGAGCAGCGTCGCGACAATGGGCGCCGCGATCAGGCCGGCGACGAGAACTCCGATCCAGCGGCCGCGGGCGGTGTCGCCGGCACGGACGAGCACGACGAGGCCCGCGATCGCACCGATCGCGAGAACCGGGCTCCAGCCGCCTGCACGGCCGAGACCGCGTCCCAAGTGCTCGAGGTCGAGCGTTCCCGCGCCGTCGGGGTCGCCGAGCCGGTCTGCGGCCATCCAGGCGAGCAGGACGCCGGCGACCATCGTCGCGGCGAGGAGTGCGACACCGGCGCGCCGTAGATCCGGCCGGTCGCGGAGCACGATCATCGTCGCCCCGTGGGCGGCCAGGACGGAGGCTGCGAGCGGGTGCGCCAGCGGGAGGGCGGCCGCAGCGATTGCGTAGAACGTCCAGCGCGAGGTGCCGCCGCGCTGGAGGGCCCAGGTGAAGAGCAGCGTCGCGAGGACGACGCCGAGGATCCCGCCGGCGTAGGGGCGCATCTCGCGCGAAGCCTCGACGACGCCGGCGTTCAGAGCCAGCGCGACGCCGGTCACCACGCCCGCCACGCGGCCGAGCAGCATCGTCCCGAGGACGACGATCAGCGCCGCGGCGAGAGCAACGGCGATCGCAGACGGGACCCTCAACGAGTGTTCGTCGTACCCGAAAGCAGCTCCCAGCTTGACGAGGAGCACGCCGCCCGTCTGCGCGGGATCGTCGTGGACGAGGCGGGACAGCACGGAGCCGAACGAGCCCTCGGCCTGGCCCAGCGCCACGGCCTCGTCCGTCGAGAGCGAACGGTTCCCGGCACCCACGAGGCCGAGCGCGAGCGACCCGAGCGCGACCGCGACCGGCGCGAGCCCCCACACCAACGTCGAGCCTGTGCGACCACGGGCCGCGCCGGCCGTGGTGCCGGCGGCAGCGCCCTCGGTCACGCGTTCGAGGCTACACGTGGCCCCGGCTAGTGCTGCGGCCGGTCTTGCGAATGCTGCGGGACAGAGCTAGCGGGGTGCCCCGCAACGTTTGACCGGAAATGTTCGTTGCGGACACCCCGCTCCACGTTGATTGCTGTAGTGCGGCGTCTCACAACGATGTTTTTCCTGTCGAACGTTGTGAGACGCCGCACTACGTGCCGGCGACGGATAATTCCGCGTGCCGTTGCGCGCTCAGCAACGTCCTATCGGCCCCAGCCCCCATGAACACCGGCGTGCCGCTCACGGGGTCAGGGGCTGGGTCAGGTTTGCCCGCCGCTGGCCTCTGCCCTACCCGGCCCCGTCGCTCAAAGAGCGACCGGAGGGGAGGGTCGGCTCCGCCGCCAGCACTCCGGGAAGACACGACGCCCCACGGGGCACGTGTCGCGCCATGGCGTCCGCGACACTGCGTGGGTTGGTTGACTTCCGTTTGCGACCATGCATACAGTCGCCCTCACGAGATGGTGCGTGATTAGGGCCGCTTGTCTGGAGGCGGCTCGTTACCGAGGGGGATGACTATGGTCAGCTATATCCGGTGGGCGACAGTACGCCCGCGAGTCGTTCTGGCTATCGCGGTGCTTGGGGTTGCGTACAGCGCCTCGGTAGCGTCCGCCGCCGACGTCACCGTCGGCGCTGGTGGTTGCATCCTGGCGAACGGCGGACAGGCCACCCGCCCGGCGGGATCGACGATCACAATCCGATGGGGCGTTTCCGAGAAGAACAAGGGCATTTCCGTCAACTACCTGCACGCCCAAAGCACAAGCATCGTTGTCAACGGTGGTCAGCCCGTTGACGTGAGCGATTCTTATGGGGTGCCGACGCTCCAGCCGGACGGCACCTGGGTTACGTTCGTCTCGTACCCGACCGGCGTCACCCTCGCCAACCCTGGCGATACCCTCACCTTCTCCGTCGACGTGTCGCTGGCTCACCCGCTGGCGGAGGTGACAAACGGCCTCGACGGCTTCACGCCCGGTCCGCCAATCTTCAATCCGGCAGGCACGTACTTCTCGGGAACCTGCACGGTTACAGCCGTCTAGACAACTCGCTCGATGGGCCTGACCCGGTTCCCGATCTGGTCAGGCCCTCCCGCAAACCCGCGCCTCGGCATCGCCCGCTACGACATCGACCGGGGTGGGTCGTGGCCGGTCGGTGGCTCGACGAGGTGAAGTCCGGGACATTGGCTCAACCGGGGTCGCCCGCCTATTTGGGCGACCCCGGCTGATAGCGACGACATCAGCGGGGGGACGGGCTGATGCGATGCCGGCTGTACCAGCGTTCCCCCGATTGGGAAACGTGGGGGGCCTCCCGTGATATCACGGTCGAGCATGATCCTCCAGCGCCTGTCTGTAAGCAACTCGTAAAATCCCCATTCGAAAGAGGATTCGCCGCCTGATAAGGGCGGATCGCGGTAGAGCCGGTCGAGGGACCGCATCAGTTACAACCGAGGAGACGCTGTCCGAGGACCTTCGCCTCGCTGCCGCCTGGATGCGCGAGGTCCAGGCAGACCTCGTCGCCTCGCCCGAGGATCCGGAACTCCGCGCCGTGGAGGAGATCCTCGCCGTGCTGCTGGAGCGGCTGGAACGCGCCTGCATCGCGGCCGAGTCGATCCGCCCCTCGTTGTCGCGGTAGTGGGCGTCCTTGACGGAGAGGCGGAGGTCAAGGTACGTCGCCGCGAGGTCGATGTCGCCCGCGCTGACGGCCCTGGGTTGGAGGAAGGGTGGTGCCGACGCCGTAGTGATGGGCTGGCGTCGGGTGCCGGGGCCAGCAACGCACCTTCGAGCAGGGAGTCCTAGTGGTAGCCGCGAGTTATCCGTTCTTCGACGTGTTGTGGACGATGTTCATCTTCTTCATGTTCTTCATCTGGATCTGGATCCTGTTCAAGGTCCTCGGAGATGTCTTCCGCCGCCGCGACATTGGTGGCGGCATGAAGGCTGTCTGGATCATCTTCATGATCCTGCTGCCCTTCCTCGGCGTGTTCATCTACCTGATCGCGGAGGGCAACAAGATGGCCGACCGCGACATGGAGCAGGCGCAGGCCGCGCGAGCGCAGCAGGACGCCCACATCAAGGCGGTCGCCGCGAGTTCGTCGGCTGCCGATCAGATCGTGCGGGCGAAGCAGTTGCTCGACAGCGGTGCGATCACGCAGGCCGAGTTCGAGACGATGAAGGCGAAGGCGCTCGCCTAGCTAGGTCAGGGGCCGGGTTCAGGTTTTCCTCCGCGGGCATAGGATGTTCGCGGCACAGAGATAGTGTCAGGCGTTGCGGCCGCCCTCACTGTAAACCGAGGGGAGTTTTGGAGGTCGCGATGGGCAAGGAGTTCTCGCGGGAGAGGTTTTCGCGGAAGCTGTTCGTGAAGCGCGGCATCGCTTTCGTCGTCGGCCTCAGCACCGCGCCAGCCTGGGGAGGGCGCAGGCGGCAGCCAACCCTCCCCAAGGTGCTAGCGCCGCGCGTCCCCTCGGTGCCGCCAGTGCCGCCGGTCAGGGTAGGTGGCACATCGTTTCTACGATGCAACTTCATTTCTCATCATCGCGATGAAATCGGGATTTCCGGCAAATCCCACCGAAGTGAAGCGGCATCGTTCAAAGGTGCAATCCTCAACGAGGATCGCGCCGATGACATAGGTTCGCTCAAGCGGGATCTCCCACAACACGGCGTCCGCAGGGCCTGTGATGCTTCCCTGGACGAAGTTGCAGTTGTGGGGGTAGATGATGGCTGGGCCTCGTACCTCGCAATCGATGAAGACGAAGCCGCGAATAACCGCTTCGTCTCCTGCAAGTTCGGAGAGGCGAACGACCCTGCTCTCGTAGGTCTTGTCGGTGGCCACCGCAGCCTCCTTCGTTGGATCGAGGGGTCACTATGAGAACGCCTGCTCGACTTTCCCGAGGGAAAGGCACCAAAGATCAACGAGTTGTACTGCTTCTCGGGGGTCCTCCGCCACACCTGTGATGCAGGCCCGGGCCCGCCTACGCCCTCGCGGGGAGGCCCGAGGCGGCGGCAGAGCCAGATTCGCAGGCGGCAACTTCTACGCCGAACACGCACCCCACCCGACGACGAGGCCCGCCCCTACAACCGCGACCGGAGGGGAGGGGGAGGGGGTCGCGAAGCTCAGCCGCTGTGGAGCGCCCAGAGGACGGCCCGAGCCGTAGCCCGGATCGAATCGTTCCCCATCGTTCCGTTGATCGTCGCCGCAGCAGCGATACCGGCGATCACTAGGGTCGCGCCTACGCCCACTCAATCTGGCCCGCCGCTCGCAAGAGACAGACTTGAAACCCTGCGGGTGGTGGTTTACGTTGCGACGTACTGCGGCGCTTTGGGGAGGGTCCAAAATGTTGAAGCGGGCGGCTCTGCTGTGCGGGATCGTGGCGACGGTCGGCTTGGGAAGCGCACAGGCCGGTCCTGGAGGCGGGAACTACATCGTTGTCCTTCGGGGTGGCGCTGACTCGGTGGCGATCGCCGCGAGCCACAAGCAGAACTACGGCGCTGAGCTAACGCACGTCTATAAGCACGCTTTGAGGGGGTATGCGGCGAAGCTGAGTGCGGATGGTGTTGCTGCCGCGAAGGGCGACCCGGACGTGCTCTTTGTAAGCGAGGATCGCGAGCTGACGGCCGCCGCGCCGCCCGCTCCCCCCACGGGGAATCCTCAGGTGACGCAGCGTTCGATCACACGGATCGGTGGAGACAAGAGCAGCACTCGTTCGGGCGACATGCGCGGCAGCGTCCCACTCAACGTGGCCGTCATCGATAGCGGGATCGATTCCGACCATCCCGACCTGAACGTGGTCGGAGGAGTGAACTGTGTCGGCGACAAGGGTGGGTTCGAGGACACCTACGGGCACGGAACCCTTGTTGCCGGATCGATCGGGGCGCTCGACAACAAGATCGGGTTCGTCGGTGTCGCTCCGGGCGCACGCCTGTGGGCCGTGCGGGCGCTGAAGAAGAACGGCACGGGCACGTTCTCGCAGTTCATCTGTGGGATCGACTGGGTGACGGCGACCCGAACCGACTCCGATCCCGCAAACGACGTAGTTGTCGCCAATATGAGCCTCGGTGGGAGATTTGGAAGCCTGGCGAGCAACGCAGACGACAGCAACTGCGGAATGACTAACTCCGATGCGCTTCATCTTGCGATCTGTCGATCCGTGGCCGCAGGCGTGACCTACGTCGTCGCGGCAATGAACGAGTCTGCCCCACTGGAGGCGTTTGTCCCTGCCGCCTACGACGAAGTCATAACGGCGACGGCGACGAGCGACACCGATGGTCTACCCGGTGGTCTCGGCGGGCCGGACATCCGGTGTGGCCACTCTGCGGGAGATGACATTGCGGCCGAGTTCAGCAACTTCGCGACCTCAGCCGAAGACCAGAATCATGTCGTCGCCGCACCCGGCGTCTGCGTGCCGTCTACCTACATCGGTGGTCTCTACGGTCGTGACAGTGGAACGAGCTTCGCTTCACCTCTCGTGGCAGGCACGGTCGCCCTCTGCGTCTTCGCGGGACCCTGTGTAGGACTTTCGCCCGCGCAAATCGTCGCGAAGATCGTCAACGACGCCGCCGCCTACAACACCGACGCCAAGAACTCCGGCTACGGCTACGCTGGCGACCCGCTCAGACCGATCAACGGCAAGTACTACGGCCACTTGATCCAAGCAGGGCTGTACTAACGGATTCGCCCGGGTCCCGGCGAAGAGCGGCGACATGTCGTTGCCACGATTTGCGGGGCCTTTGTACAGCCGGTGATCGAGCCTAACTTCCCAGCGTTCCCCTAGGACCGCAACGTGCCGGTCGGCTCCAGCCCGCATGAACACTGGCGTCTCGATCACGGGGTCAGGGGTTGGGTCAGGTTTGCCCGCCGCTGGCCCCTGGCTCAGACCAGGCCCCGTCCCTTGAAGCGCGACCGGAGGGGAGGGGTGGTCGGGTAGGGGACGCTGGAGCCTCAATTGCCTATGGGCAAGTGGAGTTGTACGATCCTATTGAGCCGCGCGAGCTGTCGCGCTGACGGCGTAGAAGATCAAACGCTTCGTCGCCCGCATCACTCCTCGTCGGTAGCCGACGTCGAATCACGTTGGGAGGGAGTATGCGTCAGTTCAGCCTTGTCGTGAGTGCGGCTGTTATCGCCTGCCTCGGTGTCGCCGGAGCGGGTGCCAGCGGGCCGCCAGAATCTTGCCAGTAGCGACTTGTTCACCGGCCCGGGGCACATGAGCAAGCTGGCGAGCGGGGTCACCTACCAGGCGAGCCAGTTCCCGATTGCGTTTCGGGTGACTCCCGTTGGGGCCTGGTCGGGGTCGCAGTGGAAGGCGAACAACTACCCGCCGGACGAGCTACAACGACGGCACCTGCATTGCCCAGGCCCGGGGTCGGCGTGCAAACCGCCGTATTACGGTTGGGTCGGGATCGGTAAAGGCGGCATCTCACCGACGACGGCCCCGAAGGGATTGATCGTGGTCGAGGCAGGCTTCTCGCCGACGCCGTCGGTTGCAGCGACCGTTGACAGTCTCCGCACTCGCGGACATGGAGCCACCTATCAAGACAGCTCGCCGGTCACGGTAGCCGGCTTCTCGGGCGTCCAGTTTGACGGTCAGGTGACCGGCCCGAAGCACGTCTTCATCCCCTTCAGCCCGCGGACGACCAAGGCAACCGGCTTCGCGGATGCGATCGAGGTCGAGCAGGGAGAAGGCAATCTCTTCCGCTTCATCGTCTTGAACGTGAAGGGCAAGACGGTCGTCGTCTTGATCACCAACGCCGGGCTACCCGCTGCCGAGTTCCCGACCTTTCTGACCCAGGCGGACGAGACCTGAGTCGCTGCGGTTTCCCAGTGAGAATCGTGGCATCCGCAGGCCCGCGTTGGCGTCACCAGCCTCCCGCACCAGGCCCCAGCGCCGCGACGACGTCGAGGGGGGAGGGTCGCGCCCGTTCGGTGGCTCGTCAAGGTGAAGCACGGCGAGCCGTTGTAGCTGCACCCAGGTGAGAGCGGCCATCGCCTCGGGCGAGTCCGGAGTGAGGCTGGCTCCTCGAACACCGTCCGAGCCAAGAGTGCGAAGTCGAGGCCGAGTGGGACGCGAAGGGCCGGGAGGCGCACCTAGCCGACCTCGATGACGACGGCCAGGATGAGTGTTGTTCTACTCGCCCTTGTGTGCGCAGGGCGCGAGTCCCGCGGTCCTCGTCTTGAGACGCCGAGGGATCACCAGTTTACGTTCACGCCCGAGCATCGGGGTACGTTCGGTATCCAGTCCGTGAGGCCGGTGTCGACGTCGTCGTCGAGGATCCAGTCGGCTGCCCTTGAGAGTGGAAACTTGACTGTGTTCCCGAAGCGGGGGGTGACGTAGTCCCACAGTGAGCCCTGGTCGAACTCCTGGCAGGTGACCCAGACGTTTGTTCCTGTGTCGATCGTGCCCGAGTCGCTCACGTCTGTTGTTGTCCCAGCTCTTCCGCCGGGGGCTTGGGTAGACATGTCGGCGCAGATGTCGGTGCTTGTCCCAGCGATCCCAACCCAAAATCGGAGGTCTGGCGTGCGGTAGACCTGCGCGCACGGGGATTGGGTTTGAGGACCGCCTCCGGTCACGCCGTAGCAGTCTTTAGGACTGCCGGGCAGGTACGCGACGATCCCGTACTCGCCGTTCTCCTTGTCCCAGAACACCCATGACGCAGCCGTCGGACATGCGCGTACAACCGCGGAGATAATCTTCGCGTAGGGCGATCGGACGAAACCGACTGCCTTAACCGCGTTGAGCAGCCAGTAGCGGGTCCCTCCGATAGTGACCCTCTTGATTAGGGCCGACGATGATGCTGGCGCGCGACTACCCTCGACACGATCCACCGTCGTACCCGTCTCTCGCGCCGCCGCGCCCGAAGAGGTGCCGATCAGAACGAGCGCCGCGAGAAAGGCGGCGAGGACGAGGGGCAGTGAGGGCCGCATTTCTCGCATCATCCGCCCGAACACCAGACAACACAAGCGACACAGCTACTCGCTTCTACCGAACTCTGTATCGAGGCAGACATGGCCGTTCCGGCCACTTGCGCTCGCTTGTGGATCCCGTCACCAGGAAGCAGTAGGGCGTGCCGAGGCTGGGAGGCGTTCTGGTCGATCTCGATGACGACGGCCAGGACGAGGTGGTATGTCGAGAGCCACACCGTTAGCGTCTGCCCGTGGTGACCGATGTCGTCATTCGCAACGCTTCCGAGGCGGATGCTCAAGCCATCTCCGTGATCGGGAAGAAGGCCATGCCAGCCCAGTACGCAGGATTGGTTGATCCTGCGGCGACTGAGGTGGCGGTCGAACAGTCTTATGCCCCCTCGGCTGTCGCCGAGTGCATCACGCGCTGTCATGAAGCGACTGACGCGCTCTTCATCGTTGCCGAGCGAACAGGCCGGGTGATCGGCTACCTCCACTTCGATTCCTTCGGCCCCGAGCCGGAGCTTCACCGGCTCTACCTTGACGACGGCCAACGCGGTGGGGGCGTCGGCACTCTCCTGATGGACGCCCTACACGCCCGTATCGGCAACGGCGTCGACTACATGCTCCTCGTGGTCGAAGGCAACGAGGGCGCTGTCCGGTTCTACGAGCGGTCCGGGCTTCACGTCGAGGCCCATGTCGACGGTCTTAGCTACTACGCGGAACGGATGGCCATCCTGTTTCCCCCAGGGATGCAACCGTTCAGGCTCGTCCTCATGCGCAGGCGCGCTCAGCAGGTGCCTACCCCGTAGCCTGTCGCGGCGGGTCGCACCAGCGTGAAGGGATGGCCGGATTCTCCTCCACTCACCGCCGAGTCGTCACCGCGTGGTACGGGTCGTACACCGTGCGCGGACACGCTCCCCACAGGCCGAGCCGCCTCGCTCTCGCCTGCTTCGCGAGCGCCTGCAACGTTGCGAAGTACCGTCCCCGCTCGCCCTCGTAGAACCACGGCGCGGCCGCCCCGACGGCGACGAGGCGCAGGTTCACGTTCATGCCGTCGCTGGCGCGGACAACGTAGCGCAGCAGCCGCCCGTACCGGTCAACCGGGTCACTCGCCGGCTCAGGAAGCAGCCACACGCGGGTGCCCACCGGGAGCAGCCGCTTGGCCGTCGCCGAGGCGGCAGGGCCGTAGCACTCGTAGCCGCCGTAGACCTCGGGCGTGTCGGTCTGCACCGCGTCGTGTGTTGTTAACCTCACTTCGTGACATTCGGTACGCGCATCGCCGGT
This sequence comes from uncultured Thermoleophilia bacterium, assembly GCA_963736945.1. Classification (GTDB taxonomy): domain Bacteria; phylum Actinomycetota; class Thermoleophilia; order Gaiellales; family Gaiellaceae; genus Gaiella. Next base: position 4,854 of record CAVTQW010000019.1, on the reverse strand, counting down.
ACCGTCGCAGCAGTAATCACGGTGCCGCTGGCTGCCTGTGGCGGCAGCGACGAGTCCCAGATGCACGCCGCGCTGACCGATGGCGGATGCACCTATCGAGGAGACACGACCGCGGCGGCGGGGAGATTCAGGATCGAAGTCGAGAACCAGACCGGACACGGCGGGCATTTCGTGCTCAAGGAACTCGCCAATGGCTACACGACCGATTCCATCCAGCCGATCCTCGACAATCCAACCCCAGAAATCAGGTCGATCTTCAAGAACGACCCGGTGTTCTCCTCCGATGTCGCCGGTAACGGGAGCGGCGTCCTGCTCGCCGACCTGCCAGCCGGAACCTATGTCCTTATGTGCCGCAGCAAGGACAAGGGGGCCGCGTCCGGACTGCATGTCGCCACCCAGATCGAGGTGACCGGAACACGCTCGTACCCCTAGCTTCCGGCGTTCGCTTCGCCCGCTTCGCGGCCGAGTCGATCCGCCCCTCGTTGTCGCGGTAGTGGGCGTCCTTGACGGAGAGGCGGAGGTCAAGGTACGTCGCCGCGAGGTCGATGTCGCCCGCGCTGACGGCCCTAGGTTGGAGGAAGGGTGGTGCCGACGCCGTAGTGATGGGCTGGCGTCGGGTGCCGGGGCCAGCAACGCACCTTCGAGCAAGGAGTCCTAGTGGTAGCCGCGAGTTATCCGTTCTTCGACGTGTTGTGGACGATGTTCATCTTCTTCATGTTCTTCATCTGGATCTGGATCCTGTTCGAGGTCCTCGGAGATGTCTTCCGCCGCCGCGACATTGGTGGCGGCATGAAGGCTGTCTGGATCATCTTCATGATCCTGCTGCCCTTCCTCGGGGTGTTCATCTACCTGATCGCGGAGGGCAACAAGATGGCCGACCGCGACATGGAGCAGGCGCAGGCCGCGCGAGCGCAACAGGACGCCCACATCAAGGCGGTCGCCGCGAGTTCGTCGGCTGCCGATCAGATCGTGCGGGCGAAGCAGTTGCTCGACAGCGGCGCGATCACGCAGGCCGAGTTCGAGACGATGAAGGCGAAGGCGCTCGCCTAGCTAGGTCAGGGGCCGGGTTCAGGTTTTCCTCCGCGGGCATAGGATGTTCGCGGCACAGAGATAGTGTCAGGCGTTGCGGCCGCCCTCACTGTAAACCGAGGGGAGTTTTGGAGGTCGCGATGGGCAAGGAGTTCTCGCGGAAGAAGTTTTCGCGCAAGCTGTTCGTGAAGCGCGGCATCGCTTTCGTCGTCGGCCTCAGCACCGCGCCAGCCTGGGGAGGGCGCAGGCGGCAGCCAACCCTCCCCAAGGTGCTAGCGCCGCGCGTCCCCTCGGTGCCGCCAGTGCCGCCGGTCAGGGTAGGTGGCACATCGTTTCTACGATGCAACTTCATTTCTCATCATCGCGATGAAATCGGGATTTCCGGCAAATCCCACCGAAGTGAAGCGGCATCGTTCAAAGGTGCAATCCTCAACGAGGATCGCGCCGATGACATAGGTTCGCTCAAGCGGGATCTCCCACAACACGGCGTCCGCAGGGCCTGTGATGCTTCCCTGGACGAAGTTGCAGTTGTGGGGGTAGATGATGGCTGGGCCTCGTACCTCGCAATCGATGAAGACGAAGCCGCGAATAACCGCTTCGTCTCCTGCAAGTTCGGAGAGGCGAACGACCTTGCTCTCGTAGGTCTTGTCGGTGGCCACCGCAGCCTCCTTCGTTGGATCGAGGGGTCACTATGAGAACGCCTGCTCGACTTTCCCGAGGGAAAGGCACCAGAGATCACCGAGTTGTACTGTTTCTCGGGGGTCCTCCGCCACACCTGTGATGCAGGCCCGGGCCTGCCTACGCCCTCGCGGGGAGGCCCGAGGCGGCGGCAGAGCCAGATTCGCAGGCGGCAACTTCTACGCCGAACACGCACCCCACCCGACGACGAGGCCCGCCCCTACAACCGCGACCGGAGGCGAGGGGTTCGATGGGGGGACGCTCGCCCAGGCGGCTTCGCCACCCCGGGTGCTCCTCGCCGACCGTCCTTTACGCTCCGACCGCACCCGTTGCCCTCCTGCGCGACCGGGTCGAACGCGCCCGGATCGCTGCCTAGTCGATCCGCCTCGCGTTGTCCGGGTGGTGGGCGTCCTGGACGGAGAGCCGCAGGTCGAGGTACGTCGCCGCCAGATCGAGGTCGCCGGCGCTGATCGCCCGCGGCGTCATGCGCTGAAGCTCAATCGAGGGCGAGTGCTGTGCGAGGCGAACCTCCTCCTCGTCCGTGTCCAGGGTCGAGACGAGCGGCTCGTAGTCGATCTCGCGCAGGCTGGCGACGAGCGTCCGCCGCGGCGAGAGCGAGGGCGAGCAGACAGAAATTCCGGAAGTTGAGTGGCGAACGCGCTCAGTTACCCAACAAGGGGGAACCAATCCCCTGGGAGAAAAGGTAGACACCGGTCCCCACCGAGACGACGGCGGCGAGGATGCCGATCAACAAGCTCCAAGCGGCGGCGATGTGCACTAGTTCCCTTCGGTTGGTTGGCAATCAAGGTGATCGCCGTATCCCTTTCAGCGTGCCCGTCCCTCACCTCGCCCGATAGGACACGATTGGGTCTATTGCGCGGCGGTTGATGCGACGGTCGATTCGCGGGACGTGTCGTCGTCAGGAGGCGTTCTTGACCCAATCGGGTCAGAGACGGACCCGCCGCCCGCACGTACCGTGATCCATGCGAGTCCGGTGCCGAAGCCAGTGTCGGCTACGGCGTACCCCCGCGCCAGGTGGGGACCTGCGCGGACTCGCGGTTACTGCGCGGGAGACTCGATCCTCGGGGCGAGTCTCTCGCGCAGCCTTCCTCCGCCACGGGCCAAGACCACCGCGAGCCGGTGTGAGACTCCCTCGCGGCGGGAGGCGACGTGATTCCGACTCGGACGCCCAGGATCCGTCGACACTTACCGTGATGACCGTCGGCCCGGGAATCGAAGGTGATTACGAGCAGGCTCTGCACAGCGTCGGTGTCCCGAGCTACGTCGTGGACGCGACGGGAGTCGTCCGCTGGCTCAACCCGGCAGCCGAGCGGCTCCTTGGCGACGTGCGCGGTCGCCACTACACCTCCGTCGTAGCGCCCGAGGACAGGCCCGGTGCCCGCGAGCGATTCGCCCAGAAGATGCTCGGCACCGCCCCGGCCAGCGAAGCGAGCGGCCACCTCGTTGCGAGCGCCGGGGCGCGGGTGCCCGTGGAGGTCAGTGCGGTGGCGCTTATGAACGGTGAACGGGTGATCGGCGTCTTCGGACTGATCGACGGACGCCCCGACGACACCGCCACAGCGCCACACCCGGATCTCACCCCTCGCCAGGTCGAGGTGCTTCGCCTTCTGGAACAGGGCTACGCCACCAAGCAGATCGCCGCCGAGCTTCATCTGAGCAACGAGACGGTCAGGAACCACGTCCGCCGTCTGTTCCGCGCCCTCGGCGTCAACTCCCGACTTGAAGCCGTCGCGGTCGCCCGTAGCTGGCGCTGAGGGCGAGAAGCTTGACGGGGGCGAGTCGTCACAGACCGCGAACGTAGATTCGCGCTGGTCCGGGCCGGGAGCGCCACCGCCGCAGTGAGGGCGTCCCGAGCCGGAACCAGCAGGCGAGCGCGGCCTCCTACCCTGAACCGCCCTCGTCCTTACGTAGACGCGGCCCCGCCGGAAATTTTGCGCGTTGGCTCGACGCGGCAGTCGATGTGGACTGTCTGACCTGACGGCGCGGCTGGTCCAGCTAGCAGGGGGGTGAAGCGCCCCCGGTTCCCTGTGAGGTGGGGGGCGCTGCTGTAATGCGAATGGGGAGTTGTGGTGCCGGGGGAGGCACTCACTCTCCAGTGTGGCTCGTCCCCCGCCTTGTGGGCTGCACCCAAATCAGTCAATTTCTCGCCTGGTGGCCGCAGTAGTCAGGGCCGGGAACAGGAAAGCCTGCCTCGCCCTGGCCAACCGACACACGATGCCCCCCTCGACGGTCGGAGCGTTGTTGCAGGGAGATGCTTTTGATGGTCGTACTGGGGAGATAGCGTTGTCAGGTCGATGAGGAGGCTGGGTGCGTTCGCTGGGAACCCGAGAGATGCTGGTGGTTCTACTCGGCTCGACTCTGCTTCTCGGTCTGTGGAGTGGATCTGCTCTCAGCGCACCGGGGAAGCGGTCGGTGACGTACACGGCCTGGCCTGGCCTGTCATCGTCGGCGCGTGAAGTGCAGGAGTGCAAGGCCGAGGGGGACGCGAGGGGCTGGGAGACGCACCGAACCGATCTCGATGACGACGGCCAGGCGAGTCGTCTTCTACTGCCCCCTGCGCGGAGCGGGAGTTCCACGCCACCGGGTAGCCGCAGCAGCTGGCCGGGCTTCACCTTGTCGAGCCACCAACTGGCCACGACCCTCCCCGTCGACGTCGTAGCCTCGCTGGGCCTGGTACGGGCCGCATGCGCCCTCGTGGGTCAGCGGATGGGGAGGAGAGGCCCGCCGAAGCGGACCTCACCGGGTCCCCACAAGCAACCGGCGCAGTACCTAGCCAGGCGGGTTTTCCCCGTTCGTGGCGACGTAGCTGACGCAGTCGCCCTGATTCTTGAAGACGCCGAACCTCTCGAAGCCGCCGTTCCTACACTCGTCTTTCGTCGTCGGGAAGACCTGCGTGCGAGTCACAATCCACAGGTCGGTGCCCCCGGAACCACCCGGGCGAGCAGAAGAGAAGACGAGGCTCAGCGCGTCCGCGGATAGGTAAGGGTGGAGTTCAATCGCGCTGCTGTTGACGGTCGTAGCGACATCGACCGGCGTCGACCACGTTGCATCGACGCTCGCTCGCGTCGAGGTCCAGAGATCGGTGCTCCCTTCCACCCCCCCTGGTCGCGCAGAGTAGAAGAAGAT
>CAVTQW010000018.1:0-195306 GCA_963736945.1 uncultured Thermoleophilia bacterium | reverse complement strand
CTAGACGGCCGCCCTCCGACCGTCAGAGCGGCTGCGCGGTCGGGCGCACGAGGATCTCGTTCACGTCCACGTGCCGCGGTTGCGAGAGGGCGAAGACGACGGCGCGGGCGACATCCTCCGCGACGAGCGGCTGCTCGAGCGGGACGTTCTCGAAGAACGGCGTGTCGACCATGCCGGGCGCGATCAGCGTCACGCGGGCTCCGGTGCCGTCGAGCTCCTGGCGCACGGACTCTGCCATCCCGTGCACGGCGTGCTTCGTGGCCGAATAGAGCGAGCCGGGGATATAGCGGCGCCCGGCGACCGAGCCGGTCAGCAGCAGGTGGCCCTGGGTCTCTTTCAGGCCGGGGAGCGTGGCACGGATCGTGAGCGCGGCGCCGTAGACGTTCGTGAGCACCATCGCGCGCCAATGCTCGACCGAGTCGCCGAGGAAGCTGCGCTGGGCGCCGAAGCCGGCGTTCGCCCACGCGGCGTCGATCCGCCCGAAGTGCTCGGTTGCGACGGTGACCGCGGCCTGCTGGTCTGCCCACTCCGTCACATCGCATTCGACCGCGATCGCGCGCTCGCTCCCGCCGAGCTCGCCCGCGAGCTCCTCCAGCCGGTCGATCGAGCGTGAGGCGAGCACGAGCCGCCAGCCGTCCGCCGCGAGCGCCCGCGCTCCCGCGGCGCCGATGCCCGACGACGCGCCGGTGATGAGGATGACGCGGTCGTCCCCGCCCATGCCGTCGACTCTAGCCGCGCCGCCCGCCGCTGCCGCGAGGGGCCGGCAGCCGATCGCCGAGCAACCGCGCGAGCGCCGGGTCGATCCCGAGCTCCGCGGCGAACGACCGGTACTCGGCGAGCGCCTTGCCCGTGTCGCGCCCGGGACGGGAGACGGCCCGGAGTAGGACGTTCTTGGGCGTGTGCTCGAGCTCGACGAACTCGACGACCTGGACGTCGTAGCCCACCGCTCCGAGCAGCTGTGCGCGAGCAGCGTCCGTCACCTCGGCCGCGAAGCGCTCGCGCAGCGTGCCGTGTCGGAGCAGAGGCCCGAGGGCGGCGTTGTCGAGCTGCGGCAGGAGCTCGTGCTGGCAGCACGGGACCGCGAGGATGACGCGGGCTCCGGCACGGACGGCGCGATCGAGGGCCGCGTCCGTGGCCGTGTCGCACGCATGGAGGCTGACCACGAGATCGACTCCCGCGAGGCCGTCGTAGCCGGCGATGTCGCCGACCTCGAAGCGCAGGCCCTCTGCCCCGAGCCTGCGCGCAAGCGCTTCGCAGTCCGCGACGACCTCGGGCTTGAGGTCGAGCCCGACGATCTCCGCGCGGCGGTCGTGCACGACGCTGAGCAGATGGTGCAGAGCGAACGTGAGGTAGGACTTTCCCGAGCCGAAGTCGACCACCCGGAGCGGCGCGGGCGCGGCCGGAAGCGCCGGCAGCACGTCCTCGACCAGCTCCAGGAATCGGTTCACCTGCCGGAACTTGTCGTACCGCCGCGTTCGCACCTTCCCCTCGGACGTCATCACTCCGAGCTCGACGAGAAACGGCACCGGGACGCCGTCAGGAAGCGTGCGGCGCTTCACCCGGTCGTGGTCGAGCGAGACGGTGGGGCGGCTCGGAGGACGCCGGAGGATCCGCGGCTCCTTCTCTCCGCCGACGAGCACCTGCCAGTCCGCCTCCGGCGACTGCAAGACGCCCTGGCGAAACTCGGTCTCGAGCAGTCCCACGAGCCGCTCCGCCGCCGCCTCGGGCGTCACGTTCTCGTCTGTCGAACGGCTCGTCCGATGGGATGTGAACCGATAGCGCAGCACGTCGCCCAGCAGGACCGGCGCGACGGTGACGCGCGACGGGCGGGAGGGATCGCCGCGGCGTGGCCGGCTCAGGCTGGCGCCCGTGAGCGCGCCGTCGTCGACGAGACGCCGCACGAGCGTCGCGAGGTCGGCCCGCTCTCCGGTCATCCACCGTCCGCGACGACACAGATCAGCTGACCGCTCGTGATGCCCTGCCCGGACGCCACCCCGAGCTCGGTGACAACGCCGTCCCGCGGAGCCGCGATCTCGTTCTCCATCTTCATCGCCTCGATCACGCAGATCACCTGGCCCACGGCCACCGCGTCGCCCTCGCTGACGAGCACCTTGAGGACGGTCCCCTGCATCGGGCTCGCGACCGCTCCGGAGCCGCCGTCGGGCCCGGCCGCGGCACGCTCACGGCGACGGCGACCGAGCGGCGCCCACGGAGGCTCGGTTGCGTGCAGCCGGACGTCGAACGAGCGCCCGTCCAGCTCGACCGACACGACGCGCTCCCGTGTCCGCGCGCCGTCCGACCCGGCCGGTACCGTTGTTGTCCTATGAGAAAACGACTCCGTCATCTCCTTCGCGCGCTGTGCCAGCTCCTCGGACTCGACGAGCCCGTGACACGTGCCTCCGTCGACGAAGCACGGCTCGGTCAGCAGCGCCGCGTGGAAGCCGAGGAGCGTCGGCGGCCCTTCGATCCGGAACTCGGCGAGAGCGCGCAGCATCCGCCGCCGCGCTGTCTCGCGATTCGTGTCGTGGACGATCAGCTTCGCGATCATCGGGTCGTAGAGCCCCGAGATCTCGTCGCCGGCGCGGACGCCGGAATCGACCCGCACGCCGGGTCCCGACGGCTCCTCGTACGCGGTGATGACGCCGGGCGCCGGCAGAAAGCCCTTGCCGACGTCCTCCGCGTTGATCCGGCACTCGATCGCGTGCCCGCGCAGCGACACGTCCTCCGGTCGCACCGAGACTGGCTCGCCCTGGGCGATCAGGATCTGCTCGCGCACGAGGTCGAGGCCCGTGACGAGCTCCGTGACCGTGTGCTCGACCTGGATGCGGGTGTTCATCTCCATGAAGAAGTACTCGCCCTCGCTCGTCAGCAACCCCTCGATCGTCCCCGCGGACCGGTAGCCCGCCGCGCGGGCCGCGTTGACCGCGATCTCTCCGATCCGCTCGCGCAGCTCCGGGCCGACTGCCGGCGACGGCGTCTCCTCGACCAGCTTCTGGTGGCGCCGCTGGATCGTGCAGTCACGCTCGCCCAGGAACAGGACGGTGCCGTGCGCGTCGGCGAGGATCTGCGCCTCGACGTGCCGGGGATCCTCGAGGTACCGCTCGACGTAGACGGCGTCGTCGGCGAAGTACTTGAGCCCTTGCCGCTGAGCCGCCTCGAAGGCTCGCGAAGCCTCCGACGCGTCGCTGACGAGCTCCATTCCCTTGCCGCCACCACCGGCGGCAGCCTTGATGATGAGGGGATAGCCGATCTCCTCGCCGAGCGCGATCACCTCCTCCACCGAGCGCACCGGATCGGTGGCGCCGGGGATGATCGGGACCCCCGCGCGGCGCATGGCAGTCCGCGCCTCGGTCTTCGAGCCCATCAGCTCGATCGCCGCGGGCGGGGGGCCGATCCAGGTGAGGCCCGCTGCCTCGACGGCGCGCGCGAACGCGGCGTTCTCGGCGAGGAACCCGTAGCCCGGGTGTACGGCTTCTGCGCCGGCGCGCAGGGCGGTCTCGACCAGGACGTCCATGCGGAGGTAGCTCTCGTCCGCAGGCCCGGGGCCGATCCGGTAGGCCTCGTCGGCGACGCGCGTGTGCAGGCGCCCGCGGTCGGCGTCGGAGTAGACGGCGACCGCCCCGATCCCGAGCTCGCGCAGCGTGCCGGAAGATCCGGACGGCGATCTCGCCACGGTTGGCCACGAGGACTTTGGTGAAGGCCGCCATGTTCACTGCGTATTCTCCCCGAAGCGATGACGCTGCCGGATCAGTTGACGCTCGCGCGCGCCTTCTCGGTTCCGCTCGTCATCGTTCTGTTCGCGTGGGACTTTCCCAACCACGACTACTGGGCGACCGCGGTCTTCGCCGTCGCGATGGCGACAGATCAGATCGACGGCTGGCTCGCCCGCCGCTGGAATCAGACGTCGGCCTTCGGGTCGCTGCTCGACCCGATCGCGGACAAGGTCCTCGTCATGGCCGCTCTGGTGATGCTCATCTCCGAGGGCGTCGCGCCGGGCTGGATGGTCGCCGCGATCATCGCGCGGGAGTTCCTCGTCTCAGGGCTCCGCCTGGCGGCGATCGAACGTGGCATCGTCATCGCAGCGCGCGACCTCGGGAAGCTGAAGACGTGGGCGCAGGCGCTCGCGGTGGTCGTCGGTGGGCTCGCAGCTGCCGGAGCGTGGAGCAGCGACATTGCGTGGTGGGTGCTGCTCGTTGCGGTGGTGCTGACGTGGGTGTCGGGGCTCGACTACGCCCGCGTCGCGCCGCGAGTGCTCCGGGCCGGCGGCACCTAGCGCCGAGGCGTGGAGAGTCGAGGCGTGGAGGCTAGCGTCGTGGAAACGACCGTCGTCGAGACGGGGGCGCAGCGACCTGCTCGCGCCGGCGGCCGCCGAACCCGTCTCCGCGCTCGACCGCCTCCTCGATCGCCGCGCGGCGCCAGGCCGAGCCGCGTACGCCCAGGCCTCCGGCCCGGGCTCCGTCAGCGTCGAGCCCCTCCTGGGCGAGCGCAGCGACGACGACGCGCGCGGCCTGCCCGTCCTGGCCTGGATCGGGGATCAGCTCGAGGTCGCACGCCGGGAAGGCTACTGGTGGCGCCGGCTTCGCTGCTCGAACCGCTCGTCGGAGGTGCGCTCGAAGATCAGCTCCGCCCGCTCCTCGAACCAGCCCGAGGCGACGTCGCCGGCCGGGGCGTCGAACAGCGGCACGTACGGCTTCAGGTCGAGCACGGGCGTCCCGTCGAGGAGGTCGAGCCCCGCGACGATCACGCCCTCGCCGTCGACGTCGACGATGCGGCAGAGCGAGATCGAGATGGGGTTCGGCCGGTGCGGCGAGCGTGTCGCGAAGACCCCGCGCGGGCGATCGTCGAGGAACGGGTCGACGAGCGGTGCCCAGCCGGCCGACTCGTGCAGGTGGGCGATCACCCACACGTGCGAGAACCCGTCGAGGTCGACGAGGCCTCCCCGGTGTGGCTCGCTGAGGACGATCCGCGACGGCCCCGTCGTGTCGGCGGCGGGCTGCAGCGGCATCCCGTCGAGCGCTGCGTGGGAGGAGGAGACGACGCCGATCGCGTGATACTGCACGGGCTCCTCCGCCCGTTCGTCGAGCACCGCCTCGACGAAGGCGCGGGCCGCGCGGGCCGTGGTCAGCCGCCAGGTCGCGACCGTGCGGTCGAACCCCTCGGCGTCGGCGACCCGCTGCACGAGGGCGCGCTCGCCGCGCTCGAGATCGGCGAGCTGGGCCCGCAGGAGCATGGACGTCTCTGCACCTGCGCGGTCGAGGAGGAGGAGCTTGAGCAGCAGCTCCGAGCGGAGGTCGCGCACGTGTGCCACCGGCCGTCCCAGCCAGCCGCGGTACGCCGCGCGGCCACGCCTCGTGGGAGCCAGCACCGTGCGCTCCGGGCCGGTCGAGCTCGGCGCGGTACCCCGCTCCTCGACGTAGCCGAGCTCCCGCAGCACCGCGATGGCGCGATAGACGAGCGGCCGCGTCACCGTCCACACGGCTCCGATCGGGCCGTCCGGGGCGAACGCGCGCGCGACCTCCCAGCCGTGCGCCGGTCCCTCGCTCAGAAGCCCGAGCACGGCCCACTCGCTGAGCGACGGCTCGGTCCGGGCGCTTCGTGCCATGAGCCCGATCCTACGCCGAGCCCTTCGCGAGCATCACCTCCGTCGACTTGATCACGACGGTGACCGCGTCACCGGTGCTCAACCCGAGTTCCTCGACGCTGCGGCGGGTGATCACCGAGACGATCCGGTGCTCGCCCACCTCGACCTCGACCTCCGCCATCACCTCGCCGGTAGCGATGCTCGTGACAACGTCCTGGCAGCTGGTTTCTCGCGCTGATCGGCACTGTGCCTCCTTCTCTCGGCCCACCCTCGGCATCCGGCACGGCATCGCGGCAGTCGCGACCGTCCTGCTAGCCTTCCGCCGCTAGTCAATCGATTTCTACCAGCGATTCCCCACAGAGCGCGTCCTGACGGGAAGACGAGCGCAAGGAGAACCACGAGCATGGATCGACGACGCTTCATCCTCTCGGCCGCCGGCGCGGGTCTCGCGGTCGCCGGCGCCGCGGCGCCGGGAAGCGCCCTCGCCGCCGTCGCGGCCACCGACGACGAGCTGGCCTACGCGAGCTTCGGCCAGGCAACCGAGCTGCTCCTGCAGGACTTCTATGCGAGGGCGCAGGCCGCGAAGGTCGTGCGAGGCGCCGGCGCGAACGAGCTCGCCCATGGCGCCTTCAGTGCGGGCGAGCATCAAGCCGCCCTCGCCCAGCTGTTGACGGACGCCGGCCAGACCGCCGCGCTCGCCGAGGACTTCGAGTTCGCTTGGCCGGAGGGCGGCTTCGCCGGCCCGGCGTCGATCTCGGCGCTCGGGCTGAAGGTGACCCGCCCTCTCCTCGGGGTGTACCTCGAGGCGGCGGCCGAAGTCTCGATCCCGTCGTACCGCACCCTGTTCGCCGCGCTGAGCGCGAACGTCGCCCAGCAGGTCGGCGCCCTGTCCAGCATGTCCGGCGGCCGTATCGTCGGCGTGTCGTTCCCGGCCCCCGTCGGCGTCGAGACCGCGAGTGACGCCATCGAGGCCTACCTCGGTTAGGAGAGAACGATGAGACGAGACGCAACCATCCTGATCGCCGCGATCCTGGCCCTCGGCCTGTCGCTCTCGGGTTCGGCGGGCGCGCGCACGACGGCGGGGCTGAACATCTACGCCGCGGCCTCGCTGACCGAGGTCTTCAAGGCCTACGACGGGACCGAGCAGTACAACTTCGCGGGCTCGAACGTGCTCGAGACGCAGATCCGGCAGGGAGCGCCCGCCGACATCTTCGCCTCCGCGGCTCCGCTCAACACCCAGCGGCTCTTCGCAGCCGGCCTCGTCGACAAGCCGGTCACGTTCACGGCGAACAGGCTCGCGCTGATCGTGCCGAAGTCGAACCCCGCCGGCATCAAGTCGATCTACGACCTGAAGTCGAAGGACGTCAAGCTCGTCATCGCCAACACGGCCGTCCCGGTCGGGAGCTACACACGCACCGTCTTGAAGAAGATGAGCCTCCTGGGGGTCCTCTCCAAGGTCGTCAGCCAGGAATCGGACGTGAAGGCCGTGACCGGCAAGGTCGCCCTCGGCCAGGCCGATGCAGGCTTCGTCTACGTCACCGACGCCCGTCCGGTGAGCGACCAGGTGACAGTGGTCAAGATCCCGGCGTGGGCGCAGCCGCGCGTGCGCTATGAGATCGCCGTCGTCACGAAGTCGTCCAACAGGACAGCTGCCCAGGCGTGGATCAAGGGCATCCTCTCGGCCAAGGGTCAGGCGGCCCTGAAGAACGCCGGCTTCCTTCCCTTGCCGAAGCCGACCTGAGCCGCGTCGGGCGTGGCCAGCTCGACGGGAAAGCACGTCCGACCGGAGCGGCGAAGGCGGGATCACCGCCCACGCTCGCCTCGCGGCGGGATCACGGATCCGCTCTTCCGCGCAATCGTGCTCCTCGCCACCGCCGTCGCGCTGGTTTTCCTCCTCCTCCCCATCGCGGCGATCTTCCTCCGCGTCCCGCCGGGAGACCTCCTCGACGCCCTCGGCACCGACGCGGCGCGCCACGCACTCGTCGTCACGCTCGAGACGAACGTCGTCTCGATGATCCTGATCGTGCTCTTCGGCACCCCCACCGCGTACTGGGTGGCCACGCGAACGTCGCGCTTCCGTGACCTCGTCGTCACGCTCATCGAGCTCCCGCTCGTGCTGCCGCCGGCCGTCGCCGGAATCGGGCTCCTGGCGGCATTCGGGCGGCTCGGCCTGCTCGGAGGAACGTTCGACGCCCTCGGCATCGACATCGCGTTCACGAAGATCGCCGTCGTCCTCGCGGTCACGTTCGTCGCCAGCCCGTTCTACGTCCGCACGGCGGTCGCTGCACTCGAGGCGATCGACCCGACGCTGCCGGCGGCGGCCCGCACGCTCGGAGCCGGCCCTGCGCCGGTCTTCTTCCGGATCGCGCTGCCGCTCGCCGCCGGCGGCTTGGGGGCCGGGGCCGCGCTCGCGTTTGCACGCGGGATCGGGGAGTTCGGCGCCACGATCATGTTCGCGGGCTCGCTCGAGGGCGTCACCCAGACGCTCTCGCTCGCGATCTACGAGCAGTTCGACGTCGACTTCGACGTCGCCCTTGCGATCAGCGGGCTGCTGGTCCTCATCAGCGCAACTACGCTCCTGCTCGTCAAGATCGTGACCCGATGGCGCTCGACGTCGACTTCACCCATCCCCTTCGCAGCTACGACGCAGCCGTCTCCCTGAGGGTCGGCGACGCCGTCACGACGGCGCTCGTCGGCCCGTCGGGCGCCGGGAAGACCACAGTCCTCAGGGTCGTCGCCGGGCTGCTCCGCCCCCGGCGCGGGATCGTCGCGCTTGACGACGAGCGGTGGCTCGACACCGAGGCCGGCATCGACCTTCCGCCGGAACGGCGCAGCGTCGGCTACCTGTTCCAGGAGTACGCGCTCTTTCCGCATCTCGACGTCCTCGCAAACGTGCGGTTCGGCGTGCGCCGTGGGTCGCGGGTCGACGACCTGCTCGAGCGGCTCCGGATCGGCGGTCTTCGCGACGCGCGTATCCGCGAGCTCTCGGGCGGTGAGCGTCAGCGCGTTGCACTCGCCCGGGCGCTCGCGCACGACCCGTCCGTCCTCCTCCTGGACGAGCCGCTCTCGGCGCTGGACGCGCACACCAAGGCCGAGGTGCGCAGCCAGCTACGCGAGCTCCTCCACGACCTGGCGCTGCCGACGATCCTCGTCACGCACGACTTCGAGGATGCGGCCGCACTCGCCGATCGGATCGGTGTCATCGTGGATGGTCGCATCCTCCAGTACGGATCGCCCGCCGAGCTCGTCGCTGCCCCGGCCGACGGCTTCGTCGCCAGCTTCACGGGCGCGACGCTGCTCGAGGGAACGGCCCAGTCTGGAGCGAACGGGCTGACCGAGGTGATCCTCGACGGGGGCGGCACGGCCTGGAGCACGGAGCCCGGCAGCGGGCGGGTCGGTCTCGCGATCTACCCCTGGGAGGTGTCGCTCTCGCGCGACGTGCCGGAGGACTCGACCGTCAACCACATCCGCGCGACGGTGGCCTCCGTCGTGCCTCTCGGAAACCGCGCGCGCGTGCGGGTGGGGCCCCTCGTCGCGGAGGTGACCGAGGCGTCGGTCGCGCGCCTCGGCATCCGCGAAGGGGAGGCGGTCGTCGCGTCGTTCAAGGCGACGGCGGCGCGAGTGCTGCCGCTCCGCGATTGAATCCGGAGCTCACGCGCGACCGCTCGCGGCCCGCCGTCTCCTGCGCGAGCTCCTCGAGCTGCCGGCGCAGCCCTCCCACCTCGAACGCCCGGCGGCGGCGGCCCGCGCCCCCGCCCGTCCGCAGGATCCCCTCGACTCCGTCCAACTCGGCTTCGTCACCGAGCTCGCGGGCGAGCGGGCGAATCCGCTCCACGGTCTCGCGCGCGACGTCGCGCAGCGGCCGCTGCCTGCCGTCGGCGAGCACCTGCGCGTCAACGCCGTCGCGCATCGCCCGGAACGCGGACCAGGCCAGCGTCTCGCTCGGCTCGACGGGAGCGGAGCTCTCCGCGGCCTCGAGCGCGAGCGCGCGGATCAGTGCCGCCAGCGCCGCCGCATCGTCGAGCGACGACTGCGCGTCGAGCTCTCGCACCTCCACCGTCCCGAGCCGCGGGTGGAGTCGGATGTCCCACCAGAGAAAGGTGTAGTCCCGAAGCTCGCCCGCCGCGGTCACGGCCTCCACGAGCTGCACCCAGTCCTCGGCATCCCGCAGGGCACGCGGGATGCCCCGGCCCGGATACTCGCGCACGAGCGCGCCGCGCGCGCTCGCGAGGCCGGAGTCGACCCCGAACCACCAGGGGCTGTTGGCCGCGAGGCCCTGCAACAGCGGAAGGTACGACCGCAGCGCGTTGAAGACTTGGATCGCAGTCTCGAAGCCGGGCATGCCGACATGGACGTGTAGCGCGCATTCCGGCGTCCGCCGGATGAGGCCGCGCATCTCGCCGTCGACGACCCGGTAGCGCTCGCCGTCGACGAGCGGAGCGTCCCCGAAGGCGCCGGAGGGATGGACTCCGGCGCCGATGAGCGTCGTGCCCACGGCTGCCGCCCGGGCCCGCAGGGACGCGAGCTCGGAAACCGCAGCGGCGACGTCGGCGGTCACCGACGAGCGCAGCTCGATCTCGGCGGCGTACGCCTCGTGGCCGGCGCTCTCGCCTGCGTCGAGCCCGGCGAGCACCTCTGCCGCGACCGGCGCGAGCTCGTACGTATCCCGGTCGACGAGCAACAGCTCCTCCTCGAGTCCGACGGTGAACGGCGTGCTGCTCGCGAAGTCCATCACCGGTCCTCCAACGCCGAGCGGGCCGCCACGCGGCCGAGGACGAGCGCCGCCGCGAGCCCGCTCGAGTAGCCGCCGTTCGCGACCCCGCCCACATCGCCGCCCGCTGCGTACACGCCAGGAGCAGCCTGGGCTCTCGCGTCGACGGCGAGGCCGCCGAGGGTCGAGGTGATTCCGGCCACGACGTCGACCGAGATCGTATCGCCGCGTCGCGTGACCCGGGCGCCCGCGCCCTCTGCGGCCGCGATCAGGTCGCGGATGCTGCGGCCGCGCACCGGTTGCTCGTCCAGAACGCGGCTCGCGACGTGATAGCGCGCCCGCGCGCCGGGCTGCCGCGCCGTCCACTGAACGACGTCGATCTCCGACCATTCCCGTGTCTCGAAGACGTCGCCGTGCGCGCCTTCGACCAGGGCGTGATGTGCGTAGAGCTGCGCGAGCGGGACGAATCGGGTTTCCGGGATCGGCCGCGGTGCGGCCGGCATGTTGCGACCGTAGAGCTCGTCGAGCCGGGACGAGGTGCGGGCGCCCGCCTGCAGCCCGAGCTCGAGCCCGTCCCCCGTGCTCCAGGGCGTCGCGCGGAGCATGACGCAGTCGGCTTCCGGGGTGATGTGCTCGCGCACGAGATCGCGGTTGGCCGGGAAGCCGCCTGTGGCGAGGAGGAGCGGAGCGTCGTCGGGAACCTCGCGCAGCGGATCGTCGAAGCGGATCCGCCCGGCCGCGCGGACGAGAGCCGTCGTCAGCGAGCGCGTGTCGAAGCGCATGCCCTTCGTGCGCGGGTTGCCGGTCGCGCGCTCCGTCACGGTCGCACCCAGCGCCTCGAGCCACTCGAGATCCTGCGGAAGGCTGTCGTGGACGAGGCGCTGCAGGACAGGATCGCCGTCTGGACATTCGTCCCTGAACTGCGCGAGGTCCCGGTGCCGCCAGATGACCCCACTCGAGAGCAACATCGAGCCGCCCGGGCGCGGGCCTTTCTCGTGGACGATGACGTCGGCACCGAGCTGCCTCGCGGTCGCGGCCGCGACGAGGCCGGCCATGCCCGCGCCCGCGATGACGAGATCGGGCATCTCTAGTGGGGTGTCCCGCAACGTTCGACCAGAACATGATCGTTGCGGGACACCCCACTCCGTATCGATTCAGTAGTGCGGCGTCTCACTCGACGATGCTGTTTCCCGTTAGCCGTTGTGGGACGCCGCACTAGACGAGCGCAAAGCCCGGCTTGTGCTCGACGTACTCGAGCATCATCTCGTCGGGCCCGACCACGAACGCCGCGATCGTGTTCGGCGCGTCGACGAGGCGATCGACGACGACGTCGCGTTGCTCCGCCTCCCGCAGGGTCTCCTCCACGGAGTCGACGAGAAGCGCGAGGTGGTTGAGCAGCGGGCGGTCCGTTCGCTCGGGCTCCCCACGCTGGAGAAGAACGTGACGATCTCCGAGCTCGAGGCGGCCGTTACGCTTCCGGAACCCCATCTCCTCGAGCGTCGCCGCGGTCGTCGCCGGATCCGGGACCCGGAGCACGACGTGATCGAGATCGACGGGATCCGGGCCTGTCGCCTGCACGAGCCCGAGCGGAACGTTCGCCGGCGCGTCGATGAGCACGCCTTCGTCGAGGTCAGGCGCGAAGCCGCTGGCCCAGGCCCGCTCCAGGCACGTCCCGAGATCGGGGACGCGGAGGACGACCCGCTCGACAACGCCGCGCTCGCGGGGCCCGTCGGCGTCGAACAGCGTCAGCTTTCCCTGCCGTGCGTCCCCGCCGAGCAGCGAGAACGTGTCCGTCCGCTCGATCTCGTGCATGCCAAGCGCGGCACACAGAAACCCGGAGAGCCGGTCTCGGTCGTCGATCCAGAGCGCGATGTGATCGAACGCATTTGCGTGCATGCAGGACGCTTACCCACGATCGCCGCCGCCTGAACCGCCTCGAGGCAAGGAATGTCGCCGGTGTCAGAGCGGGATGTTGCCGTGCTTCCGCTTCGGAGCCGGCTCGCGCTTGGCGAGGTGCATCTCGAGCGCGCGGATCAGGTACGGGCGGGTGCGGCGCGGCTCGATCACGTCGTCCACGTAACCCCGCTCCGCCGCCGAGTAGGGATTCGCGAAGCGCTCCTGGTAGTCGGCGATCAGCTCCGCACGCCGCGCCTCGGGATCGGCCGCCTCCAGGAGCTCCTTGCGGAAGACGATGTTGACGGCCCCCTCGGGGCCCATCACGGCGACCTCCGCCGTCGGCCACGCGATGTTGACGTCGGCGCGGATGTGCTTCGAGCTCATGACGTCGTAGGCGCCTCCGTAGGCCTTGCGCGTGATGACCGTCAGCTTCGGCACCGTTGCTTCCGCGAAGGCGTAGAGCAGCTTGGCTCCGTGCCGGATGATCCCGCCCCACTCCTGCGCCGTGCCGGGCAGGAAGCCGGGGACGTCGACGAGCGTGACGAGCGGGATGCCGAACGCGTCGCAGGTGCGCACGAACCGCGCGGCCTTCACAGAGGCGTCGATGTCGAGCACGCCGGCCAGGGCGTTCGGCTGGTTGCCCACGATGCCGACGGAATGTCCGCCCAGGCGCGCGAAGCCGCAGACGATGTTTTGCGCGTGGTCCGGCTGGATCTCGAGGAAGTCGGCGTCGTCGACGACCGCCCTCACGACGCGCTTGATGTCGTATGGCTTGTTCGGCGAGTCCGGAATCAGGGTGTCGAGCTCGGGCGCCTCGCGGTCGACCGGGTCGGCGGGCGCCGCGTACGGCGGCGTCTCGAGGTTGTTCTGCGGCAGGAACGAGAGGAGATAGCGCGCGTCCTCGATCACGGCGTCCTCGGTCGGCGCAACGAGATGGGCGACGCCCGAGCGCGACGCGTGCGCGGACGCTCCGCCCAGCTCCTCCTGCGTGACCTCCTCCCCGGTCACCGTCTTCACGACGTCGGGGCCGGTGATGAACATGTACGAGGTGCCCTCTGCCATCAGGATGAAGTCGGTCATCGCCGGCGAGTACACTGCGCCGCCCGCGCAGGGCCCGAGGATCAGCGAGATCTGCGGCACCACACCGGATGCCTGCACGTTCCGCCAGAAGATCTCGGCGTAGCCCGCGAGCGAGACGACGCCTTCCTGGATCCGCGCGCCACCAGAGTCGTTGATGCCGACGACGGGGCAGCCGACCTTCACCGCCATGTCCATCACCTTGCAGATCTTCTCGGCGAAGACCTCGCTGAGCGAGCCGCCGAAGACGGTGAAGTCCTGCGAGAACACGCACACCGGGCGGCCGAAGACGGTGCCGTAGCCGGTTACGACCGCGTCGCCCCACGGCCGGTTTGCGCGCATTCCGAACTCCGCCTCTCGGTGGCGCACGAACCGGTCGAGCTCGACGAACGAGCCGGCGTCGAGCAGTCGTTCGACACGCTCCCGGGCCAGCAACTTGCCCCGCGCGTGCTGCCGCTCGGCCGCCTTCGCCCCCACCGGCAGAGCCGCTTCCGCGCTCAGCTCCTGCAGCCAGCGGAGCTTCTCCTCGGTCGTCTCGTGGGTCATCCGCGTCGTCTCGTCCACGGCCATCGCGGAGGTGAGCCTATCGCTCCCGAGCTAGAGTCGGGGCGTGACCGGCTCCCTCGACCGCTCGGCCACCTGGCCCTACGACGAGGCGGGCGAGCCGGGGCCGTACTCCTACGTCCGCGCGGAGCATCCGAACGCGGTCTCGGTCGAGCGCGTCCTCGGGGTGCTCGAGGGCGGTCGGGCGCTCCTCTACCCCGCCGGGATGGGCGCCGTCACGGGCTGCGTGCTGACGATGCTCCCGCCCGGCGGCACGATCGCGGTCGCCGCGGGCGCGTACTACGGGCACAAGCAGCTGTTCGACCATCTGCAGCCGTGGGGGCTGAACGCCGTCGAGTTCGACCAGACTGGTGCGCCCCCCGCTGACGCGGATCTGATCCTGATCGAGGCGCCCTCGAACCCGATGCTGACGATGCCTGACTTCGAGGCGTGCGCCGCGCATCGCGCACCGGTGATCTGCGACGCGACGCTTGCGTCGCCGGTGCGGCTCCGACCGCTCGAGCAGGGCTGCGACGTCTCGCTGCACAGCGCGACGAAGGTGCTCGGCGGCCACGACGACCTCCTCGCCGGAGTCGCCGTCGTAGGCGACGACGCCCTCTTCGAGCGGCTCCACCTGACCCGCCGGCTCATGGGGCTCGTCGCGTCGGCCGACACGGCCTGGCTGCTGGAACGCGGGCTGCAGACGCTCGAGGTACGGTTCGGGCGCATGGAGGCGACCGCGCGCGAGCTCGCGGACCGTCTCGCCGCCCACCCCGCCGTGATCACCACGCGCTACCCCGGCTTCGGGTTCCTGATCGCGTTCGACGTCGCCGACGCCGCAGCGGCCAGGCGCGTGGAGGTGGCGACGACCACGATCGAGAACGCGACGAGCCTGGGCGGCACGCGCACGAAGCTCGAGTCGCGGAACCGCTGGGAGGGAGAGCGCTGCCCCGCCGGGCTGCTCCGGCTCTCGGTCGGCGCTCGAGCCCCTCGACGTGCTGTGGACGGACCTCGAGCGGGCGCTCGCGAGCGCCTGACCGAGCGGCGCGTCCTGTCGGTCCGTAATGTTCCGGCGCGGCGCGATACCGTAAAGCATGCTCTTCACACGCAAGTCACACGAGGTGCCCGCGCCGGAGGACACGCTTCCCGGCCGGGAGACGGCAATGGCCGTCACCGAGCCGCACGTCGTGCTCGGAACGCCGATCGAGCCCCCCTTCCCGGACGGCATCGAAACGGCGATCTTCGGGATGGGCTGCTTCTGGGGCGCCGAGCGCCTCTTCTGGCAGCTCCCCGGCGTCTACACGACTGCCGTCGGCTACGCCGGCGGGACGACGCCGAACCCGACCTACCGCGAGACCTGCTCCGGGCAGACCGGGCACACGGAGGTCGTGCTCGTCGCCTACGACCCGAGCCGGATCTCCTATGACGACCTGCTCAAGGTCTTCTGGGAGGGTCACGATCCGACCCAGGGCATGCGACAGGGGAACGATGCCGGGACGCAGTATCGGTCCGCGATCTACTGGACGACGCCGGCTCAGCAGGAGGCCGCGCTCGCCTCGAAGGCCCGGTACGGGATGGCCCTGGCCGAGTCCGGCCACGGGATGATCACGACCGAGCTCGCCGAGGCCGGGCCGTTCTACTACGCCGAGACCTACCACCAGCAGTACCTGGCCCGGAATCCGGGAGGCTACTGCGGGATCGGGGGCACCGGGGTCGCCTGCCCCGTCGGAACCGGCACCGCCGTCGCCGGCTGACCAAGAACGATCGAGCCGCCACCGCGCTTCTCGCCGGTACCGCGAGGAGCGTCGGCGCCGGCTCGATGCCACGCCTAGCGGACGACGTTCGCGTTCGGACACGGGTATCTCCCTCCGGGAGACACCTCACATTCCAGGCGGCTACGGCTGATACTGGTGGTCGATCGCCAGGACCCTGTCCCCGTGGATCGTGAGCCAGACCCCCGAGTCGAGGGGCTCGAACAGCTTCATGGTGCTCGTCCCGTTTACGATCTTCGCGAGCTCCGCGACGCCGATCGGGGTGGCGCCCAGTCGGGCCGGGTTGCCGCGGTTCGTCACGACGGTGACCTTCGCGTTCGCGGGGACGACGTACGTGTACAGCCGGTGGCTCTCGTCGACCCGGTAGTTGTCGTTCGGCACGGGCTCGCCCGGCTCGACCGCGCCGTCCTCCGCCGCGGCCTGGTTGGCCGTGACCCCTGAGAGGAACCACGCCGGGTCGAACCGCATCATGTATCGCCCACCCTCCCGTCGCAGCGAGTCGATGTGCCCGAACTCGACCCAGTTGCGCGGCGGCCCGAGGCGCGCCGGCGAGGCGCTCGTGACCGTCACGGTCACGGTCTCGGTCACAGTCTTCGTGCCGCCGCATCCGGCCACCATCACCGCAGCGAGGAGCGCGAGGAGCGTGAGTACGGCGCGGCCGCGCCATCCAGCGATTCGGTGGCCGGACCAGCCGGTCACGCAGTGCTCTTCACGTCGAGCTCCTTGATCATGGGGGCACCCACCCTACCGAGCTGCGAGGATCCGAAGGTGCCCGAGATGGATCTCGGAATCCGCCCGGCGGTCGCCTCCGATAGGCGCCCGCTCGCCCTCGTCTTCGCGGCGGTGGCTGAGGAGCGGGACGGGATCGCCACGGAGCCGCCCGTCGACATCGAGGCCCGTGCGCAGAGCTGGCGGCTCGACGGGATGCTGGTCGCCGAGGCCGACGGGGAGGTCGTGGGCCTGCTGTTCCTCGACTCGAGCCCGCACGGCTTCGGAGAGATCGCCATGGCCGTTGCGCAGGCGTGGCGTGGCCGCGGCGTCGGCTCCGCGCTCCTCGCCGCCGCGATCGAGCGAGCCCGGGCAGAGGGACTGCATAAGCTGACGCTGTC
Organism: uncultured Thermoleophilia bacterium; assembly: GCA_963736945.1. Lineage (GTDB taxonomy): Bacteria > Actinomycetota > Thermoleophilia > Gaiellales > Gaiellaceae > Gaiella. The sequence continues at coordinate 178,617 of CAVTQW010000018.1, read as the reverse complement.
GGTCTTCGCCCGGAACGAGGCGGCGATCGGCCTCTACCGGAAGCACGGCTTCATCGAGGAAGGACGCCGAGTCCGGCACTACCGGCGGGAGAGCGGCGAGCTCTGGGACTCGCTGGAGCTGGGCCTCCGACTCTGATGCCGAGGGCATCGATCGAGCTGCACTTCTTCCGGCTACGGGCTGCGGGAGTTCGCGCTCGTCGACTCGAGCGGCTCCGCGCCGTGTCCGTGCCACGCGGGCCGGCATGAGCCGCGCGACACCCGGCCGGGTCATCCCGGCTTCTGCGTCAGTCCCGCTGCAGGAGGGACATTGCCTGCGCGCTCATACGTTCCAGCACGATCGCGGCCGGCTCGATGCTGTGGATCAGTCCGATCCCCTCGCCCGTGAACGTGTTCGAGCGCCCCGGGTCTCCGGCCTCCCACCCCTCGACCCAGTCGCGCTCGACACCGGGATCGGCCTCGCGGAGCTCGCTCTCGCGACCATGCCACGTGTCGGTGAAACGGTTGCGCAGCACGCGAGCAGTGAAGCGCGAGGGCCAGTCGAGCTTCCGGACGACGTCGGCCACGTTCGTGCGGATCGTGTCGTCTCCGGTCGAGGCGAGTGCGGCCTGGTGCATCGACTTCGAGACGTTCGCCTCGTCAGTGGCCCAGAGCCGCGAGCCCACGAGGATCCCGTCGGCACCCAGGACGAGCGCTGCCGCCAGCCCGCGGCCGTCGACGATCCCACCCGCGGCACAGAGGATCGTCTCAGGTGAGCTGCTTGCGAGAAGGTCGGCGACCTCCGGAACGAGCGTCAGCGTCCCGCGGGTGTCGCCGTGGCCGCCCGCTTCGCTGCCCTGGGCGACGATGACGTCGGCCCCCGCCTCGATCGCGAGCTGTGCGTCCTCGCGGGTCTGGACCTGACAGAGAAGGGGCACGCCGGCGTCCTTGACCGTTCGGGCAGATGCTCGCGGGTCACCGAACGAGAGCATGATCGCCCGAGGGCCGCGTCCGAGGACGTGTTCGAGCAGCCCGGGAGCCCGCTCGAGAGACCACGTGATGAACCCGACCCCGACGGCCGACGAGCCCGCGATGTCGAGTTGCGCGTCGATCCAGTCCCTGTCGCCGTAGCCGCCGCCCACGAGCCCGAGACCGCCGGCGTCCGACACGGCCGCCGCCAGCCGTCCGCCCGCCGCAAACGCCATCGGCGCGAGCACGATCGGATGGGTCAGTCCGAAGCGTTCGGTGAGGCGGGTCGACAGCGGCACGACTCGATCGTAGGCGCTCTCGCGCATCTGGCGGAGGCGTCGCCCACCCACCGCGCCCATTGCAATGTCGAGGCGACGTGCCGTCCGAAAGCCGCGGCGTCGATCGCAGCGAGCAGGCAACGAAGCCCGCGCTGCCAGCTCTTTGTGGCTGTCCGTCACTAGAGACCCACGCCGGCGGAGAGATAGAACGCCGACGGGCCTCCCGATCCTTGTGACTGACCGTCACAAAGAGCGCACGCCGGTGGGGGGATGCACGGCGACCGCAGCGATGCGTCAGTCTCCACGAGCGCTGACGCGACCTCACGAAGTACGGTCCCGGCATGCGGAGGGTGTTGCTGACCGGGATGTCGGGCACGGGCAAGTCGACGGCGCTCGCCGAGCTCGCCCGTCGAGGCTTCGAGGTCGTGGACACCGACGAGCCGGGCTGGAAGGAGTGCCCCGCGGGCGAGTGGATCTGGCGGGAGGACAGGATGGCGGAGCTGCTCGCCTCCCGCGGCGAGGGGACGATGTACGTCTCGGGGTGCGTCTCGAATCAGGGACGGTTCTACGACGGGTTCGACGCCATCGTGCTGCTGAGTGCACCGGCCGAGGTGATCCTCGACCGGATCGCGCGACGCACGACGAACCCGTACGGCAAGGCAGCCGACGAACGCGCACTCGTCCTCGCCGACCTCGTGGCCGTCGAGCCGAGGCTCCGGGCAACGTGCACGCACGAGGTCGACGCGACGATGCGCGTCGACGAGGTCGTCGAGACGCTGGTCGCGATCGGGACCGGTCCTACCTGAGAATCCACGTCACCCCCGCCCGGCGCCGGGATCGTTCGTCAGCCGCTGAGCCAGCGCAACGGGAATCAGGCTGACGACGATCACGACCAGCGCGATGGCGTTCACGATCGGGAGGTTCTGCCCCTGGCGGATGAAGCCGAACAGGAGCAGGGGCAGCGTGTTCTGCGCGCCGGCCGTGAAGTACGTGACCACGATCTCGTCCCAAGAAAGGGCGAACGCGAGCAGCCCGCCGGCAACGAGCGCGGTGCCGATGACGGGGAGGGTGACGTAGCGAAACGTCTGGAACCCGGTCGCGCCGAGATCCGCAGACGCCTCGAAGAACGAGCCGGACGTGCGCCGGAGCCGGGCGATCACGTTGTTGTAGACGATGACCACGCAGAAGGTCGCGTGCCCGATCACGATCGTCCACAGCGAGAAGCTCACGCCCCAGATGACGAAGAACGAGTTCAGGGCGAGCCCGGTGATGATCCCCGGCAGCGCGATCGGGAGGATGAAGAGGAACGAGATCGAGTCGCGCCCGAAGAACCGCGTCCGTGCGAGCCCGAACGACGCGAGCGAGCCGAGCACGAGCGCGACGGCGGTCGCGAGCAGGCCGGCGCGCAGCGACAGCCAGAGCGCGTCCCGCACCTCCTGGTCGTGCCACGCCTCGGAGAACCACTTCGTCGTGAAGCCGGGGATCGGCCAGCTCTGGATGTTGGAGGAGTTGAACGCGTAGACCCCCATGATCGCGAGTGGAATCCAGAGCCACAGGAACACGAGCAACGCCCAGGCCCAGAGCCCGACTCGGGTGACGCGCGTCTCCATCAGAGGGAGTCGAAGGCGCCGAGGCGCTTCATCAGCAGGAGGTAGAGGGCCATGATGGCGAGCGGCACCATCGCGAACGCGGCCGCGAAGGGCGCGTTGTTGGCGAGGCCCAGGTTCTCGAACACGACAGTCCCGATCAGCGAGGAGCCGGGGCCGCCGACGAGCGACGGTGCGATGTAGTCCCCGAGGGTGAGCGAGAACGTGAAGATCGAGCCGGCAGCGAGGCCGGGCACCGCGAGCGGCAGGATCACCCTGCGCAGCGTCGTGAACCCGTGCGCGCCGAGGTCGGCCGAGGCCTCGATGAACGAGTACGGCACGCGCTCGAGCGCCGCATACACCGGCAGCACCATGAACGGGAACCAGATGTAGGTGAACACGAGCCACATCGCCCAGTTCGTGTACGCGATATTCAGGTCCGGCAGGCCGAGCCCGTTGAGGAACCAGTTGAGGGCGCCGTCCGGGTTGAGGATCAGACGCCACGAGTACACGCGCACGAGATAGCTCACCCAGAGCGGCAGCACAGTCGCGACGAGGAGCACGAGCCGGAGCCGCCGTCCGGCGACTCGCACCATGAAGTAGGCGTACGGAAACGCGAGCAGCATGCAGGTGACAGTCACCGCCGAGGCCATGAAGAGCGTGCGCCGGATGATCGTGGGATAGGGCGGGTCCGCGATGGCGCGGAAGTTGTCGAGGTTCCAGGTGTGGACGACCTTGCCCGTGAAGGAGTCTGTCGTCCAGAAGCCCTGGATCAGGAGGGCGACGAGTGCGGCGACGTAGACGAAGAGGAACGCGGCCACGGGAGCCGAGATCTGCCCGAAGGTCTTGGCACCAGGGTGGCGCCACGAGAGCCTCGAGAGCGAGCGGAGGGCTCCCCGGCGCGGGGCGCCCTCCGTCGCGCGTGCCGCCTCGGCGGCCAACTATCCCTTGACTTGCTGCCAGGCCGTCGTCCAGGCCCGGAGGTCGGTGCAGTTCTTCTGGCCGTTGCCGCAGTCGGCGATCGGCGTCTTCCAGAACTTGATCGAGTTGTAGAAGCTCTCGGGCGCGTTGGCCGAGTACTGCGCGCACGACCCCTTCGCGAGCGTGTTCATCACCGAGCACGCCTTCTTGTTGACCGGCGTCTCCCCGAAGTAGATGGCCTGCTGGGCCTGCGGCTTCGGCAGGGTGATGTACTGCATCCACTTGTACGCGCAGTTCGGGTGCTTCGCCTTCGACGACAGCATCCACGTGTCGGCCCAGCCCGTGACGCCCTCGTTCGGGATCACGCCGACGACCGGCACCTTCGCCGCCTTCAGCGTGTTCACCTGGTAGGGCCACGAGGCGCCGATCGTGGAGCCGCCGTTCTTGAACAGGTCGATCTGATCGGACGCGAGACCCCAGTACTTCTTGACGAGCGGTCGCTGCCTCTTGAGCAGGGCCACGGCCGCCGCGAGCTGAGGCTTCGTGAGCTCGTACGGGTCCTTGATCCCGAGCGAGGGCGTCACCTTCGAGAGGTACAGCGCCGCGTCCGCGATCTGGATCGGGTTGTCCGGGATCGTGATCTTGCCCTTGTTCTTCTTGTCGTAGACCGCCGACCAGCTCGTCGGCGCCGGGCCGTACTTCTTCGTGTTCACCATCAGCACGTTCGGGCCGAACTGCAGCGAGATCCCGTAGTGCTTCCCGTCCACCGTGTTGTGCGGCGGCGACTGGAAGGCCTTGAAGAAGTTCTTGTACGACGGGATCAGCTTGACGTTCGTCTCGGCGACGGCACCCGCGTAGATGAGGCGCAGGCTCGCGTCACCGGAGGCCGAGACCATGTCGTACTGGCCGCCGCCGCCCGACGTCATCAGGTTGAACATGTCGTTCGAGCTGCCGGCGTACTTCGTCGACACCTGACAGCCGGTGGCCTTCTCGAAGGGCGCCACCCACTGCTTCTCGGTGTAGCCCTCCCAGGCGACGAGGGTCAGCTTGCCCTCGCCCGCGCCGACCGACGTCGGCAGGGCCGAGCTCTTGGAGACGCCTGCCGCTGGGATGGCGAGGGCCGTCACGAGCGCCGCGAACGCGACGTATCCGAAGCGAATTCGCTTCACCGTTCCTCCTCCTGCATCACGAATTCCACGTCCGGGCTCCAGCGGAGCCGGACGCGCTTCCTCTCCATCTCGTGAACGTCCTCCGATGACGTCTCGAGGTTCTGCTGCACCACCGTCAGCTCTCCACCTCCGTCGAGCGCGACGATGAACTTCGTGACGGGGCCGAGGTAGACGGCGGCGGTGATGGCGCCGGGCTCCCCCTCTGCCTGCTCGTCCGTCGAAAGTCGGATCTTCTCGGGGCGCACGGTGAACGTGCGCCCGTCGCGCTGCAGGATGTTCGAGGTGCCGATGAACCCCGCCACGAACTGCGTCGCCGGATGCTCGTACATCTCGGCCGGGGTGCCGACCTGCTCGATCCTGCCGCGGTTGAACACCGCGATGCGGTCGCTCATCGTGAGCGCCTCTTCCTGGTCGTGCGTCACGTAGACGAACGTCATCCCGAGCTCCTGCTGGATCTGCTTGAGCTCGATCTGGAGCTCCTGGCGGAGCTTCAGGTCGAGCGCGCCGAGCGGCTCGTCGAGCAGCAGCGCGCGAGGCGTGTTCACGATCGCCCGCGCCAGCGCGACCCGCTGCCGCTGCCCGCCCGAGAGCTGGGCGGGCTTACGGTCGCCGTAGCCCTCGAGGCGCACGAGCGCGAGCGCCTCCTCGGCCTTGAGCCGACGCTCCGCCTTCGGCACCTTCTTCACGCGCAGTCCGTACTCGACGTTCTGCTGCACCGACATGTGCGGGAAGAGGGCGTAGTCCTGGAAGACCGTGTTGACGTCGCGGTCGAACGGCGGCAGACCGGAGACGTCCCGTCCCCCGAGCTCGATCGTGCCGGCATCGGGGCGCTCGAATCCGGCGATCATCCGCAGCGTCGTGGTCTTGCCGGATCCGGACGGCCCGAGCATCGTGAAGAACTCGCCGCGCGCGATCTCGAGGTCGATGCCGTCGACCGCCGCGACCGCCCCGTAGTTCTTCCGGAGTCCCTCGATCCTGACGTCTGCGGTGAGAGGCGGCGCCTCAGAGAGCTGCGTCAACCGATTCCTCCAGAAGCGCCAGGCCTTCCTCGAGCTCGTTCTCGTCGATCGTCAGCGGCGCGAGCAGCCGGATCACGTTCCCGTACATACCGCAGGCGAGGAGGAGCAGCCCGCGCTCGAAGGCCGCGGCGACGATCGCGCCGGCCTGGTCCGGAGCCTGCTCGGCGAGCTCGAACGCGAGCATCGGGCCGAGCCCGCGCACCTCGCCGATCGCATCGTGCTTCGCCGCGAGGCCGTCGAGGCGCGCCCGCATCGTCTCGCCGAGCTCGGTGGCGCGCCGCAGGAACGCCGGCTCCGAGACCGCGTCGAGCACCGCGACCGCCGCGGCGCACGAGAGCGGGTTGCCCCCGAACGTGCCCCCGAGTCCGCCCGCTGGAACGGCGTCCATGATCTCGGCACGTCCCGTCACGGCCGCGAGCGGGAGCCCGCCGCCGATCGACTTTCCCGAGACGAGCAGGTCGGGCGCAACGCCGTCCGAGTGCTCGACCGCCCACACCTTCCCGGTCCGCCCCATTCCCGACTGCACCTCGTCGTCGACGTGGAGGATCCCGTGCTCCGCGCAGATCTCGGCCAGGCGGAGGAGGTAGTCCGCCGGCATCGGGAGAAAGCCGCCCTCGCCCTGCACGGGCTCGAGTACGGCACACGCGACGGTGGCCGGATCGACGTCGGCCTTGAAGAGCCTCTTCAGGCCGGCGATCGCGTCGTCGGTCGACACCCCGCGGTAGGCATTTGGAACGGGCGCGCGGTAGACCTCGGGCGCGAAGGGGCCGAAGCCGGCCTTGTACGGCTTCACCTTCGCCGTCATCGTCATCGTCAGGAGCTGTCCGGCCGTGGAATGCGTTGTCGAAGACGACGACAGCAGGCCGCCCCGTGGCCGACCGCGCGATCTTGACCGCGTTCTCGACCGCCTCGGCGCCCGAGTTGACGAGAATCGACTTCTGTTCCTCCCCCAGGCACGGCGACAGCTCGGCCAGGCGCCGGCAGACGTCGACGTAGGGTTCGTAGACGCCGACCATGAAGCACTGGTGGAGGTACTGGTCGAGCTGGCCCCTGACCGCCTCGACGACCGGCCCGAAGCGGTGGCCGGTGTTCTGGCAGCCGATGCCGCCGGCGAAGTCGATGAAGCTCCGTCCGTCGACATCGGTCACGCGGGCGCCGTCCGCATGCGCGACGACGAGCTTCGGGGTGGAGACGCCCGCGCTCACGTAGCGGGCCCGCTCGGCGAGGATGCGGTCGTGCACGGAAGTCTCGGCGGTGGTGTTCATCGCGGGAGTATGCCGCAGATCCGGACGGATTTCAGGTCCCGCTTCCGCGCAATGCGCAGACCCCGGCCGATCTGCTTCACTATTGCGTGTCCACCCACCCGATTACGAACGGTTTGCGTCGTCGCGCCGAAGTGCGGCTGCCCGTACTGCGGGTCACCCGTTCCATCTGCCACGATTCGCCCGTGATGCCTACCGTCCTCATCGTCGACGACCACCCGAGCTTCCGCGCCTCCGCTCGCGCGATTCTCGAGGCGGACGGCTTCTCGATCGTGGGCGAGGCGGAGGACGGGTCGACCGGACTCGAGATGCTCCGGATGCTGCGACCGGACATCGTCCTGCTGGACGTGCAGCTTCCCGACATGAGCGGATTCGACGTCTGCGTCGAGTGCGGCGACCTCGACGCGACGTCGGTCGTCCTCGTCTCCAGCCGTGACGCCACCGACTTCGGGTCGCTGATCGAGACGAGCGGCGCCCGCGGGTTCGTGCCGAAGGCCGAGCTGTCGGGCGCGGCGATCACGTCATTGCTTGCGTGAGCCGCCCATGAGGGTCCTGCGGTTCGGCATCGCCGCCGCCTTCGCAATCGCCGAGGCGGTCGCAGCCGTCGCTCTCGTCGTCGCGAGCCACCACGATCCCGATCCCTGGCTGATCGCGGGCTTCGCCATCACCGCCGGGTTGACGTTCGTCGCGGCGGGGCTCGTGGCCCTGTGGCGGCGACCGGAGAACGCGACCGGCGCATGGATGACGGCGACCGGGTGCCTGTGGTTCGTCGCAGCGCTGTCCGAGTCGAACGACACGTGGATCTGGACCAGCGGGTTCGTCCTCGCCAATCTCGCGTTCGCCGCATTCGCGGCGCTGATCCTCGCTTACCCGGACGGGCGCCTCGAGCGGCGCGACGTCTGGCTCGTCGCCGTCGGCGGCATCGCAGCGGTCGGCGGAAACCTCGTGGTGGCGCTCACCGACGAGTCACCGGTGTCGTCCCGGTGCACCTCGTGCCCGGGGAGCGCGATCGCCGTGATCGATGCACGCACCGCCGCCGAGGTCGTGACGGTCGTGTGCACGATCGTGATCGTGGCCGTGCTGGCGCTCATCGCCGCCACGCTCGTCCAGCGCTGGCGGCGGGCATCCGTCACGAGCAGGCGGACGCTGCGCCCCGTCTATGCGACCTGCGGCCTCGCGGTCGTATTCCTCCTCGCCTCGGTCGTCGCCGACGCCGCCGAGACCTCGAGTGTCGCCTACTCGATCCTCTGGGTCCTCTTCCTGCTCTGCTTCGCGCTCGTACCGATCTCGTTCCTCGCCGGCGTGCTGCGAAGCCGCTTCGACCGTGCCGCGGCAGCGAGCTTCCTCCTCTCGCTCGACGCCGGCATGCCGCTCCGCGACGCGGTTGCACAGGCGCTCCACGACCCGACGCTCGAGATCGTCTACCGCCTCGGCGACCGCGAGGGCTGGGTGGACGAGAAGGGCCGCGAGGTCGGAGAGCCGCAGCCGTCGCCGGAGCGCGCGGTGACGACGATCGAGCGGAACGGCCGCCGCGTCGCCGCCCTCGTGCACGACCCGACCCTGGCGGAGGAGCCCGACACGATCGACCTCGTCGCCTCGGCCGCGGGGTTGCCGCTCGAGAACACCCGCCTCCAGGCCGAGCTCCGGTCGCAGTACGCGTTCCTCGTCACCCTGGTCGACACGGCTCCGAGCCTCTTCTTGCACGTCGACCTCGACGGGACGATCCTGAACCAGAACGCGGCCTCGGTCGACGTGGCGGGGGAGAGCGACCAGGAGGCGATCCGCGGGCGCGCGTTCTGGGACGTCTTCGTCGATCCGCTCGACCGCGAGGAGCTCAAGGCGCGGTTCGAGGCCGCCGCACCACAGCACCCCGCGGTCGAGTACGAGAACACGTTCGTCAACCGGCGCGGACAGCGTCGGGTGGTCTTCTGGCGCTCCGCGCCCCTCGCCGACGAGCAGGGGCGGACGATGGCCATCATCGCGGGCGGGATCGACATCACGGCCCGCCACGAGGAGGCAGAGGCGCGCGAGCGCGAGCGCGCGTTCCTGAACGCGATCGCCAACGAGGCGCCGAGCCTCCTCTGCCTCATCGACGAGAGGGGAGTCCTCGCCCCGACGGCGTCGAACAAGGCGTTCGAGCGCACGCTCGAGGTCGCGCCGGAGGAGACGGGCGGCACGGTCTTCTGGGACACCTACGTGGCTCCGGAGGACTCGGCCAGGGTGCGGGCGCTGATCGGCCGGGTCGCCGCCGGCGAGACCGTCGGCCACCACGACCACACGTGGATCACGAAGAGCGGCAGGCGTCTCGCGGTGTCGTGGTCGTGCATCCGGCTCCCCTCGATCGACGAGCGCAGGCTCCTGCTCGTGAGCGGGGTCGACGTCACGGTGCGCAAGCAGCGGGAGCTGCAGCTGCAGCACGAGCGCGACATCACGAACACGCTGATGCAGGCGATCCCGAGCATCGTCTGCGTCGTCGACCGCGAGGGGATGGTCGTCGACAGCGGCGTCGACGTCGGGACGCGCGGCCGTGAACGAGGCCTTCCGGGAGGCGCTCGGCTGGTCCGACGAGAGCATCGTCCAGACGAGCGTGCTCGAGCTGATCGACGCCGACGACGGGTACTTCGCGCGCATGGCGATCGCGTCGGCCGCGAACGGCGTCGCGAGTGCGCGAGCGCGAGAGCCGCTGGCAGCGGGCCGACGGCGAGCATCTCGTGATGGCGTGGACGGCGACGCCGGTCGCCGACGTCACCGGCCGCGAGCCGTCGCTCGTGCTCCTCTCGGGCATCGACGTCACCGAGCGACGCAAGCAGGAGGAGGAGATCCGCGCCTCGCGCGCGCGCATCATCGAGGCTGCGGACGATGCGCGCAGAGTGCTCGAGCGGAACCTCCACGACGGCGCGCAGCAGCGTCTCGTGGCGCTCTCCGTCTCGTTGCGACTCGCCGAGTCGCGCACGACGACCGACCCTGCCGCCGCAGAGGCGATCATCAAGGCGGCCCGCGAGGAGCTCGCGGCCGCTCTCGAGGAGCTGCGCGAGCTCGCCCGCGGCATCCATCCCGCGGTTCTGACGGACCGTGGGCTCGCGGCGGCCGTCGAGGCCCTCGTCATCCGGACGCCCGTGCCGGTCACGCGTGACGATGCCGTCCGAGCGGCTGCCGGCGCCGATCGAGGCGGCTGCCTACTACGTCGTGTCGGAGGCGGTCACGAACATCGTCAAGTACGCGGGCGCGACAACCATCGACGTGACCGTCGAGGCGGCGGACGACGAGGTCACCGTCACCGTCGCCGACGACGGGTGCGGCGGCGCCGATCCTGATGCGGGCACGGGCCTGCGCGGCCTGCGCGACCGCGTCGCGGCGCTCGACGGGACGCTTCTCGTCGACAGCCCGACCGACCGGGGGACGCGGATCGTGGCCGAGATCCCGCTCGCGCCGACGACCCGAGCTGCGCCCTCTGACCGCGCTCCGGCGCACTTCTCTAGACTCGTCCGCGTGAGCGCCGAGAACGGCACCGTCGCGTTCCTCCTCTGCGACATCGAGGGGTCGACCGTCCTCGTCCACGAGGCGGGCGCCGACTACCCGACGATCCTCAACTCCGTACGGCGCATCGTGCGGGACGCCGTTACCAACCACGACGGGCTCGGTGATCGACACGCACGGCGACGAGGTCTTCGCCGCCTTCGGGTCGCTCGACGCGGCCGTGACCGCGGCCGTCGAGAGCCAGCGCGCGCTGATCGAGGAGGACTGGCCCGGCGACCGCGACGTCCGGGTGCGCATGGGGGTCCACGTCGGCGAGCCGCTCATCACCGACGAGGGCTACACGGGCATCGACGTGCATCGCGCCGCGCGGCTCGGCGCGGCGGGCCACGGCGGGCAGATCCTCCTCTCTGCGACCGCGAGCTCCCCCACCGGCTTCGCCGTTCGGGACCTCGGCAGCCACCGCCTCGCCGGCCTGCCCGAGCCCGAGCACATCCATCAGCTTCTCGCGGACGGCCTGCCGCGCGACTTCCCGCCGCTGCGCAACACGATCGCCATGCTCGGCAACGCGATGAAGGTGGTGATCGCCGAGGACTCGATCCTGCTGCGCGAGGGCGTCGTCCGCCTCCTCGGCGAGTCGGGCTTCGAGGTGATGGCCCAGTCGGACAACGCCGACGACCTGCTCCGCCACGTCGCGATGCACAAGCCGGCGGTGGCCGTCGTCGACATCCGGATGCCGCCGACCCACACGGACGAGGGCCTCGTGGCGGCGCGCGAGATCCGCACTCGCTTCCCGGGCACCGGCGTGCTCGTGCTCTCGCAGTACGTCGAGCCCGGCTACGCGGTCGGGCTGCTGGAGGAGGGCGCCGAGGGCGTCGGCTACCTGCTCAAGGACCGCGTCGCCGACCTGGAGGAGTTCGCCGCGGCGGTGCGGCGGGTCGGCGACGGCGGCTCGGCGCTCGATCCGGCCGTCGTCAGCCAGCTCGTCGGCCGCCGCCGCGCCGACGATCCCGCTCGACTCGCTGACGCCGCGCGAGCGCGAGGTGCTCGAGCTGATGGCGGAGGGCCGCTCGAACCAGGCGATCGCGGAGCGCCTCTTCGTGACGCTGCGCGCGGTCGAGAAGCACGTGACGAGCATCTTCACGAAGCTCGACCTCCCCGCCTCGAGCGACGACCACCGCCGGGTGCTCGCCGTGCTCACGTTCCTCCAGACGCTAGTGCGGCGTCTCACAACGTTTGACAGGAAACAGCATCGTTGTGAGACGCCGCACTACTGAATCAACATGGAGTGGGGTGTCCCGCAGCGATCATTTCCGGTCGAACGTTGCGGGACACCCCACTCGGCAGTTCGCTGCCCCGGGCAGCGCCATTTCGGGCCTACGGTTTACCCCACTGCGATTGGCCTGACCGCCGCACCGTCGGCGAACGGCACCGGTGACAGCCTGCAGGAAAGCAACGCGACCCTTGAGGAGTTCCTGGATGTCACCCTTGAAGCAGAGCACGAACGTCGCGGCACGCATGGGCCGCTGGAGTGCGACCCACCGCAAGACCGCAATCATCGGCTGGTTCGCATTCGTGATCGCATCGTTTGCGATCGGCGACCGCGGTCGGCATGAAGACCATCGACCCGAACGACACCAACGTGGGCGAGGCCCGGCGGGCCGACCACATCATCCGCGACGCCGGCTTCAAGCTGGACGAGCAGATGGAGTACGTCCTCGTGCAGTCGAAGACGCAGACCGCCACCGACCCCGGGTTCCGCGCGGTCGTCGCTACGGCGATCGCGAAGCTCGAGACCTATCCGCAGGTCACGAAGCTCCGCTCGCCCTTCGCGAAGGGCAACGAGGGCCAGGTCTCGGAGGACGGCCACTCGGCCCTGATCCAGTACAGCCCGAAGGGCACCTACGACGAGGCCACGGCCTACATCGACACGATCGTGGCCGGCACCGCTCAGGTGCAGAAGGCCAACCCCGACTACACCGTCGTCGAGGCGGGCTCCGCGTCGACCGGCAAGGCCCTGGACGCGATGTTCACGTCGCAGCTCGCCCGGGCCGGCATGATCTCGATCCCGATCACGCTCGTGATCCTGCTGCTCGTGTTCGGCTCGCTCGTCGGCGCGTTCGTCCCCCTCGGGCTGGCGCTCACCGCCGTCTTCGCGACCATGGGCCTCGTCGCCCTGCCGAGCCAGATCGTGCCGATGGACGAGTCGGTCTCCGAGGTGATCCTCCTGATCGGGCTCGCGGTCGGCGTGGACTACACACTGTTCTACATCCGGCGCGAACGCGACGAGCGTCGGGCCGGGCGCAGCGAGACCGCCGCGCTCGAGGCCGCCGCGGCCACGTCCGGCCGGGCCGTCCTCATCTCCGGCATCACCGTCATGATCGCGATGGCCGGCATGTTCTTCTCCGGCGACAAGACGTTCATGTCGTTCGCGATCGGGACGATGATGGTCGTCGCCGTCGCGATGATCGGCTCCCTGACAGTGCTCCCGGCCGTGCTCGCGTGGCTGGGCGACCGCGTCGACAAGGCGCGCGTGCCGTTCCTCGCCCGGCTCAAGCGGGACGACGGCGAGAGCCGGCTCTGGGGCGCGATCCTCGGCGCCGTCCTGCGCCGCCCGCTCGTCTCGGCCCTCGGCGCGACGGCCGTGCTGCTCGTCCTCGCGGCACCGGCACTGAAGCTCCATACGAGCCAGTCCGGGTTCGACGCCCTGCCGGCGTCGATGAAGGAAGTGCAGTCGTTCAACAAGGTGCGGGCGGCCTTCCCCGGTGGAGCCACTCCCGCCGTCGTCGCGATCAAGGGCGACGCTGCCGACCCGCAGCTCCTGGCGGCAGTCGCCGACCTGAAGCAGGAGGCGCTGGCCTCCGGCAAGGCGCTCGAGCCCTTCTACACGGACGTCTCGCCCGACGGCACGGTGCTGCGCGTCGCCGTCCCGCTCGTCGGCTCAGGCACGGACACCGTCTCGAACGGCGCACTCGACACTCTCCGCAACCGAGATCCTGCCGGCCACGGTGGGCAAGGTGCCGGGCGTGCAGTACGCCGTCACGGGCGACACGGCCGGCTCGAAGGACTGGAACGACAAGATGAAGTCGTCGGCGCCGCTCGTCTTCGCCTTCGTCCTCAGCTTCGCGTTCCTGCTCCTGCTCGTCTCGTTCCACTCGATCGTGATCCCGATCAAGGCGATCGTCATGAACCTGCTCTCGGTCGGCGCGGCCTACGGTCTGCTCGTCGCCGTCTTCCAGTGGGGCTGGGGATCGAGCGTGCTGGACTTCCAGAAGAACGGCGGCATCGCCTCCTGGCTGCCGATGTTCCTCTTCGTGATCCTGTTCGGGCTCTCGATGGACTACCACGTGTTCATCCTGAGCCGCGTCAAGGAGTACTTCGACCGCGGGATGAGCACCGACCAGGCCGTCGAGGCGGGCATCCGCTCCACAGCCTCCGTCGTCACGAGCGCGGCCGTCGTGATGGTGTTCGTCTTCGGCGTGTTCTCGCTGATGCCGATCATCGACATGAAGGAGATGGGGATCGGCCTCGCGGCCGCCGTCCTGATCGACGCCACGATCGTCCGGGCGGTGCTGCTGCCCGCGACGATGAAGCTCCTGGGCGACTGGAACTGGTACCTCCCCCGGTGGCTCGACTGGCTGCCGACCCTCGAGCACGAGACCGACGACGTCCCGGTCATCGACGCACAGCCGGCGCGCGCTGCCGCCTGATCACCGCTCGACCCGCACGACGAGGGCCCCGGCCGGCGCCGGGGCCCTCTTCGTTCTCGCGCCGGCGGGTGGCGGGCGGGCAGCGGGTGAGCCGCGGATCCGAAGCCCGGGAAAGCCGCAGCGCCGCGCGCAGACTACGATGGGGGCCGCTGCGCCGGAGTAGCTCAGCTGGTCAGAGCACCGCTCTTGTAAAGCGGGGGCCAAGGGTTCGAATCCCTTCTCCGGCTCTCCTGGGAGTTCCAACGTTCCGTCGATCGCCGTGTTGGGACGGGCGCGTAGACCGCCCGTCTGGACGGATCAGGCCGTCGTCGTCGAGCGGTCGCGGGCCGGCTTGGAGGTCTCCTCGACGAAGTTGCGCTGCACGAGGATGAACAGCAGGGCGAGCGACGGCAGCACGACGACGACGGCGACCCCGAAGACGATCAGCACGCTCGTGAGCGTCGCGCTCGGGGCGGCCGCGTCGGCGATCGTGAGTTGCTGCGGCAGCAGGTAGGGGTGCTGGGCGACGCCCCAGGCCCAGATCATGGCGGCGACCGCGCCGACCGCGAGCGGGCGGGCGCCGCGGCGGGCGTTGCCGGTCAGCAGCACGAGCACTGCCGCGCCGCAGGCGAGCGAGACGATCACGAGCGGCAGCGCGTCTCCGGTGAGACCGTCGTAGACGTACGGGGCCTTGCTCCGCATCACGACCAGGCCGACGACCGCGAGCGCGCCGGCGACGACGGCGGCACCGAACGCGCGGGCGGCGAAGTAGCGCTCGAGGTCCGGGACATGGCCCGACGTGACTCGTTGACGAGGAACACCGCTGCCAGGTAGGCGCTCGTGGACACGAAGAGGAGGCCGATCACGATCGAGAGCGGGTTGAGCCAGCTGGTGACGCTGTCGCCGGCCGCGTTCCCGACCGGCACGCGGCCGCCGGCGATCGCGCCGACCACCGTGCCCATGAAGAACGGCGTCAGGATCGAGCTGAGCCCGAAGATCAGTCTGGCGGCCTCCCGTCCGCGGGCGCGTCGCGCGGTGTGGTGGAACGCGAACCCGGATCCCCGCAGCACGATGCCGAGTGCCGCGAGCGTCAGCGGGATGAACAGCGTCGAGAAGATCGCCTCGAACGCGGGCGAGAAGCCGGTCCACAGGACGACGAGCACGAAGATCAGCCAGACGTGGTTGGCCTCCCAGACAGGGCCGATCGCCGAGTCGATCATCTGGCGCGGGCGCCGGCCCCGCTCGCCCCCACCGGCCAGCAGGCTCCAGAGCCCGGCTCCGAAGTCTGCGCCCGCCGAAGACGGCGTACATCGTCACCCCGACGAAGAGCACGACGGCGACGGCGTCGGCGCTGCTCATGCGGGCGCCTCCTGCGACGGCTCCTCGGCTGGCGGGCTAGCCGGGCCGTACGGCACCTCGACCGCTCCTCGTCCCCGTCGCGCCAGCGCCGCGACATCGCCCGCAGCGTGACGACCAGCGCCGCACCGAGGGCGGCGTAGAGCACGATGACGCCGGCGAACGTGATCCCGACGCCGTCGGCGTTCGTGACGGCATCCTCGGTGCGCATCACGTTGTAGACGATCCAGGGCTGGCGTCCGACCTCCGTCACGATCCAGCCGCACTCCAGCGCGACGACCGTGGCAACTCCGGAAACGGCCATCGCCCGCAGGAACCATTTCGTCTGCGGGAAGTCGCGCTTGCGCCACCAGCCGATCCCGAGCCAGAGCCCGAGCCCGATCAGCAGCGTGCAGATCCCGACCATCGTGTCGAAGGCCCAGTGCAGCATCGTGTTGAAGGGCGGCCGGTCGTCGGGCGGCACGGAGTCGAGGCCGATCACCTGCGTGCTCGTGCTCCAGCCGACGAGGAACGAGTCGAACCCGGGGATCCCGATCCCGCCCTTCACCCCGCTCGACGTGCACCTCCCGTAGATGTACTCGGTCACGTCGGTCGACGTCGTCTGGACGCATTCCATCGCTGCGAACTTCACCGGCTGGTCCTTCGCGATCGCACGCGCCGCCGTGTCGCCGACCATGAACTGGATCGGCGTGAGGATGCACGCGACCGTCAGCGGGATCAGGAGCCCGAGCCGGTGGAGGCGGTCGCGCCGGCCACGCAGCATCCCGACCGCGTAGACCGACGCGACGAGGAACCCGGTGACGAGATAGGCGGCCAGGATCATGTGGGGAACCTCGTACGGCACCGCCGGGTTGAAGATCACCTTCCGCGGCTCGACCGAGGTGACGTCGCCGGTGGTCGGCGAGAAGCCCTGCGGCTGGTTCATCCACGAGTTCACCGCCACGACCGAGAACGCGCCCCCGAGCCCCGAGATCACCACCGGCACCCCCGTCCAGAAGTGCGTCCACGGCGCAAGGTGCTTCCAGCCGAAGATGTAGATCGCGAGGAAGATCGCCTCGAGGAAGAAGAAGATGCCCTCGACCGCGAACAGCACCCCGAACACCTCGCCGAAGCGTCCCGTGAACGCCGGCCAGAGGAGCCCGAACTCGAACGAGAGCACGGTCCCGGTCACCGCACCGACCGCGAACGTCACCGCCGCCACCTTCGACCACCGCTGCGCGAGCCTCAGCGCGTCCGCGTCATCCCGTCGCAGCCCCAGGTAGTTCGCGATCAGCATCAGGGCGGGAAAGCCGACCCCCAACGACGCGAGGATGATGTGGAAGCCGAGCGTGAACGCCATCTGGCTCCGCGCCGCCCCGAGATTCGAGGCAAGGATCATCATTTTTCAGCCACCGCCTCGACGGCCCGCGGCGCGAGACCCCAGGTGCCCCTGAACGAATCGCCCGGCTCGAGGCGGATGACGTCTCGACCGGTGCGGAATGCCTGCGGCGGGCACGTCATCGGCTCGATCGCCATGCTGCGGCGGCTCACGTCGGGCCTGTCGTCGCCGGTGTACAGCATGAGGTAGGGGTAGGCCTCGTCCACCCAGAGCATCACACCGGTGCCGTCGTCCTCTGTGCTCGCGACCGTGACCCGCGTGAGGCCGTCGTCGCCGCGGTGCAGATCGGTGAAGCAGTGGTCGAGCTTCGTGCCGCCGAGCGGCCTCGGCTGCAGGAAGTCGAACTCCGTCCCCTCGACCGGGATGGCGCCGACGGGCATTCCGTCCGCGTCGACCTGGAGCACGCTGTGCGCGGGGAGATGCAGCAGCGCGGGGTCGACCACGGGCGAGCCGGGACGAAGATACGGGTGGGCGCCGGCCCCGAACGGGCAGGGATCGCCGCCGACATTGGTCGCCGTCGTCGAGACGCGCAGTCCATCCGCCGACAGCACGTACTCGATCCTGATCGCGAGCGCGAACGGGTACCCCGGCTGTGGGTGCAGATCGTGGCGGACGACGACGCGGTCGGGCTCACGCTCGGCCACGGTCCACGCGGCCCAGCGAACGAGGCCGTGGATCGCGGAGCCGGTGGCAGGCTCGTTCACGGGCAGCTGGAGATCGCGGCCGCCGAACGCGTACGCTCCTCCCGCGAGCCGGTTGGGCCAGGGCATGAGCACCTGGCCGCGGCCCGACGGGCACATCTCGCCCGGGCCGTAGCCGTCGATCAGCTCGCGGCTTCCGACCGAGTAGGTGCGAAGCCCGCCGCCGACCTCGACCACGGTGGCCCGCTGGTCGGCGAACGTGATCTCGAACTGCTCCCCGGAGGGACTGAACATGCCTACTTCAGCCGCTGGAGCAGGTGGTCGCCGACGCGGAGCGAGTTCGCCATCGCCGTGAGGGCCGGATTGACGGCGCCGATGCTGGGGAAGAAGCTCGTGTCGACGACGTACAGGTTGTCGACCTCGTGCGCGCGGCAGTCGACGTTCAGGACCGATGCCGCCGGATCGGTCCCGAAGCGACAGGTGCCTGCCTGGTGGGCGCAGCCGGCGATCGGGATGTCGTTCTTCGCGTAGGCGAACCGGTGGATGAGATGGTCCGGGTTCATGTCGAGCTTCCCGAGCGTCGACTTCACCTTGGCGTAGAGCCGCTTCTTCGCCTCCAGGTTGGTCTCCGTGTAGGCGAGCGTGAGCTTGCCGTCGCGGTCGACGGTGACGCGGTTGTCGGGCTGCGGAAGATCCTCGGTCGAGAGCCAGAGATCGATCGCGTGGCGCGCCATTCGCTCGAGTGTCCATTCGGGCGCGAGCCTCGTCTTCCCGGGCTGCTCGCCGCGGAACATCGGCGCCTTCGACTTGCCGACCATCTGGACGCCGCCGAGCGGGTACTCGAAGTCGTCGCTGCCGAAGTAGAAGTCGTTGAAGGCGAGCGTCTTCTGGAAGGCAGTCGGGTTTTCTTCGCGTGACAGCGCGAGGACGGCGGTGGAGTCGTGGAACATGTAGTTGCGACCGACCTGGTCGGAGCCGTTGGCGAGCCCGTTCGGGTGTTTCTCACCGGCCGACTGGAGCAGGAGCCTGGCGCTGTTGGCCGCTCCGCAGGAGACGACGACGATGTCGCCGGCGAACCGCTCCTCCGAGCCGTCCCGGTCGACGACGACCTCCGTGACCGCGGTGCCCGACTCGTTCGTGGCGAGCCTCGTGACCTTCGCGTTCGTGAGCAGGGTCACGTTCGGATGCTCGAGCGCGGGGCGCACGCCGAGCACCTCCGCGTCGGCCTTCGCATGGACGAGGCACGGGAAGCCGTCGCAGGTGCTGCAGCGGATGCAGCGGCTGAAAGGCGGGTTCGACTCGTCGAGCATGATCCCGCAGGGCGCGTGGAACGGGTGGTAGCCGGCCGCCGCCAGGTCGTCCGCGAGCTGCTGGATGCGCGGCTCGTGCGAGACCGCCGGGTGGGGGTAGGGCCCGCTGGCAGGCGGCTCGGTCGGATCCTCTCCCCGCGCTCCGTGCACCTGGTAGAGCTGCTCCGCCAGGGTGTAGTACGGCTCGAGCTCGTCGTAGGAGATCGGCCAGGCCGGCGAGAGGCCGTCGTGATGCTGCAGCTCGCCGAAGTCCTCCTTGCGCAGCCGGAACAGCGCCGCGCCGTAGAACTTCGTCGCGCCGCCGACGTAGTAGTGCACCCCCGGCTGAAAGGGCTTGCCGCTCGCGTCGTTCCACGTGTCCGGCGAGACGTAGCGATTGTCCACGAACACCGCTTCCGCGTCCCAGTTCTCGAGCTCACGCGGCAGCCAGTCGCCACGCTCGAGCAGGAGGATGCGCTTTCCGGACGGCGCGAGGTGACGGGCCAGCGTGCCGCCGCCTGCGCCCGTCCCGATGATGATCACGTCATACCTGTCCGCTGCGCTCACTTTGCTCACCTTCCTCGCCGGGTTTGGCTAGTACTGGTCGAGCATCTCGGGGAGGATGATCCGCGCAGCGGCCTCCATCAGCGCCAGGTGCGAGAAGGCCTGCGGGAAGTTCCCGAGATGCCGGCCGGTGTCCGCGTCGAACTCCTCCGCGTAGAGGCCCAGCGGCGACGCGACCCGCAGCAGCCGCTCCATGAGATCACGCGCCTGCTGGAGCTCGCCCACGATCGCCAACGCCGAGACGAGCCAGAACGAGCAGATCAGGAAGGTGCCTTCCTTGCCCGAGAGACCGTCGTCCGTCTCGTCGGTGCGGTATCGGAGCACGAACCCGTTCTCCGTCAGGTCCTCGGCGATCGCGCGGACGGTCGCCTGCAGGCGCTCGTCGTCGCCCGGCAGGAAGTCGAAGATCGCGGCCAGGAGCACCGATGCGTCGAGGGAATCCGTCTCGTAGTGCTGGCGCAGCACGCCGTCGCGGACGCCGTGGTCGAGGATGTCGCCGCGGATCTCTTCTGCCGTCGCACGCCAGGTCTGCGCCTTGGCCGGATCAGCGCGGATCTCCGCCAGCTTCGCCGCCCGGTCGAGAGCAACCCAGCCCATCAGCTTGGAGGAGACGTAGTGCTGCGGCTTGCCACGGGCCTCCCAGATGCCCTGGTCGGGCTCGCGCCAGACCTTCGTCGCGCACTCGGCCTGCGACTCGACGATCGGCCACAGCCGGCTCGGCAACCGCTGGGCTTGCCGGCTGTGCAGCAGGATCGAGTCGAGGACGGCGCCGAAGACGTCGTTCTGGCGTTGGTTGTAGGCGCCGTTGCCGATCCGCACCGGGCGGGCCCCGGCGTAGCCCGATAGATGGTCGAGCGTCGACTCGGTCAGGTCGCGCCGCCCGTCGATCCCGTACATGATCTGCAGCGAACCGTCCTCGGTCGCCTCGACGTCGGCGACGAACTGCATGAACTCGTCCGCCTCCCAGTCGAGGTTGAGCCAGTGCAGGGCCTGCAGGGTGAACGTCGTGTCGCGCATCCAGGTGTAGCGGTAGTCCCAGTTGCGCTCCCCGCCGGGCGTCTCCGGAAGCGACGTCGTGAGCGCCGCGACCGTGGCGCCGGTAGGCATGTAGGTGAGGCCCTTGATCGCGAGGGCGGAGCGCTGGACCGGGTCGCGGAAGCGATGGTCGGGGATACGCGCCCGGCTCAGCCACGCGCGCCAGAAGCGGATCGTCGTGGCCATGCGCGCCTCGGCCTCGTCGAGGGTCGTCGGCGCGGCAAGCTCCTCTGCCCACGAGAGAGTGCAGTACGCCTTCTCACCGGGTCGCAGCACATGCCGTGCGCGAACACGGTTCCCCTCGATGCCGAGTGCGAGGTCGGACCGGAGTCGGATCGTGAGCCCGCCACCGGTTGCATCCGCCGCGTGCCGGTCATCGTCGACAAGCGACCACACGGCGGAGGTACGACCGTAGTCGAACGCCGGCTCGCAGACGAGGTCGACCTCGACCTGGCCGTCGATGCACTCGACTGTACGGACGAGGACGTGGTCGGCGTCGTCGTCGGCCGGTGGTCGCGTGTGCGGCGTGATCGTGTCCTCGCGGTCTCGAGGTCCCATCGTCAAGGCGTCCCGAACGACTATCCATCCGGCGGGCGTCTTCCATGTCGTCTCCAGCAGGTTGGTCCCCGGCACGTACGCACGTGCCGACGGGTGGCTGATGCCGTACGGGCCGAAGGCGAAGAAGCCGCCCTGTCGGTCGAGCAGGCTGCCGAACACACTCTGCGAGTCGAAGCGCGGAACACACAGCCATTCGATTGCCCCGTCGGCAGCGACGAGCGCGCCCGTGTGACAGTTCGAGAGGAACGCGTAGTCCGCGATCGGCGGGAACGGCGACGGCGCTGCCGCGCTCCGCGGAGCCTCGTGCTTTGTCGCAGCCTTGCTCATGGCACGATCCAGGGTCCGTGCCAGCTTCCGTGTCCGGACACGAGCTGCTCGCCCTCGGCCGGGCCCCATGACCCGGGTGCGTACGGATGCACCGGCGGCGGGTTGTCGAGAAGAGGCTGCATCACCCGCCACGTCTCCTCGACCGCGTCCTGGCGCGTGAAGCGAAGCATGTCTCCGACCATTGCCGCGTGGAGGAGCACCTCGTACGGCGTCGGCCCTTCCCCTCCTTCGGCCGCGAACTCCATGTCGAGCTCGATCGGCCCGGGCCCGTCTTCGCGGTGCGCCTCGACGATGAGCCGCACGCCGGTCGAGGGGTCGAGCTTGAAGACCAGCTGGTTCGGCACGACCTGCCGCTCGAACGCGGGGAAGCCCAGCTTCGGCGGATGCTTGAAGACGAGCCGAAGCTCCGTCTGAGTGACGGGAAGCCGCTTGCCGGTCCGGATGTAGAAGGGAACGCCTGCCCAGCGCCAGTTCTCGATGTCGAGCCGGAGCGCTGCATAGGTCTCGGTCGTCGAGTCGGACGCAACGCCCTCGATGTCGCGGTAGCCGTCGTACTGGCCGCGGACGTAGTTGGAGGGATCCGCGGGCTTGATCGCGCGGAAGAGCGAAACCTGCGCGTCCTTCACCGTCCGGGCGTCGCCACGCGCCGGCGCCTCCATCGCGCACATGGAGACGACCTGCATGAGGTGGTTGACGACAACGTCGCGGAGAGCACCGACGGGGTCATAGAAGTGGCCGCGATCCTCGACGCCGAAGTCCTCTGCCATCGTGATCTGCACCGAGGAAACGAAGTTGCGGTTCCACACGGGCTCGAGCAGCATGTTCGCGAAACGCAGGTGGATGATCTCCTCGGTGCCCATCTTCCCGAGGTAGTGGTCGATACGCAGGAGCTGGCTCTCGTCGATGTACTGGTGCAACTCTCGCGCGAGGTCTCGAGCCGAGTCCAGGTCGTGTCCGAACGGCTTCTCCACGACCACGCGAGCGTTCTTCGTCAGCCCCGCCTCGGCAAGGCCCTGAACGACCCTGCCGAAGAGGAACGGAGGGATCTCGAGGTAGAAAACCGGCACGTTGGCCCCCTCGATCGCCTCGCCCACGCGGGCGTAGGTCGCCGGGTCCGCGAAGTCGCCGGCGACGTACGAGAACCGGTCTGCGAGCCTCTTGAAGACGTCCTCCGAGAGCTGCTCGCCCGTACCGACGATCGACTCGCGCGCGCGTTCCACGAGCTGTTCGATCGTCCAGTCGTTTACGGCGACGCCCACGATCGGACAGTCGAGCAGCCCACTCGCTTCGAGCCGGTACAGCGACCGGAACGTCATCACCTTCGCGAGGTCGCCCGTGATCCCGAAGATCACGAGGACGTCGGCAGGCTGCGACTCACTGCCCGTCTTCGCGACGCTTGTCCGTGGAGCCTCTGTCGCGCTCATGCCGCCACCTCTCCTCTGTGTTGTCGAGGCCGACGCTCCCGGTGTGGGCACGCCGCGCGCTCCCGTCCGTTCCTCGGTCTACTCATCCGTGTCGACGGTGATCCGGCCCGCGCGCTGGTGTGTGAACTCGCTCCCGGCCCAGTCGACGATTGCCTTCGCACGGTCCTCGTTCGTCGGGAGGAGCGCGAGGTGCACCGTCCGCCACGCGAACTGCGCCTTGCGGCCCTTCATCGTCTTCCCGCCGAGCATCTGCACCACTGCGGCGTGGCGCCCGATCGCCGCCATCGTGCCCTTGTCGCGGTACTCGAACGGCTTCGTCGACTTGCTCGCGACCCGGCGGGAGATGGTCTCCCCCACGTGCTCTCCGGACTGGAGCGCGACCGAGCCGAGCTGCGGTAGCACCTGGTCCGTCTTCGAGTCCGTTATCGCCGCGATGTCGCCCACGACGAAGACGCCCGGATAACCGGGGAGCTCGAGGTCCGGTCCGACGGCGATCCGGTTCCCCCGCTGCAGCTCGATCCCGAGCGACTGGACGAGACTGTTGCCCTGGAGCCCTGCGCCCCAGACGAGGGTGTGCGCGGAGATCACTTCACCCGTAGAGAGCGTCACGCGCGTCGGCGACACCGACTTCACCCGAGCGCCGGTCATGACCTCGACCGTCCGCTGCTCGAGCGCGTCCTTCGCGTATTCGCGCAGGTTCGGCTTGAACATCGCGAAGATCTCGTCGCCGGCCTCGACGAGGACGACGCGGGCCTTCTCCTGCGGAAGGGCTCGATAGTCCGTGACGAAGTTCGACCGGTAGAGCTCGGCGATCGCTCCCGCAGTCTCGACGCCGGTCGGCCCGCCTCCGACCACGACGACCGTCAGCGCGCCGTCGTCGACGAGCGCGCCGTCCTTGTCCGCCGCCTCCCAGCGCTCGAGGACGTGGTCCTTGAGCTTGACCGCGTCTCGCAGCGTGTACATGGGAAACGCGTGCTCGGCAGCGCCCTCCGTCCCGAAGAAGTTCACCTGCGCCCCGAGGGCGAGCACGAGGTAGTCGTAGGCGATCGGCGCGAGACCGTCGAACCGGACCGTCTTGGCGTCGAGCTCGATCGCGGTCACCGGCGCCTTGTGGATCGTGGCGTTGTCCTGGCCCTTGACGAGATCGCGGAGCGAGTGTCCTACGGCCGTCGTCTCGAGCAGCCCCGTCGCCAACTGGTAGAGCAACGGCTGGAACGTGTGGTAGTCGTGCCTGTCCACGACAACGACGTCGACGTCGGCGCCCTTCAGCTTCCGTGCGGCACCGATCCCGGCGAAGCCGCCGCCGAGAACGAGGACCCGCGGTCGCTCGCCGCCGGCGGCGTCAGGCATGACCTTCGCCAGACCGCATGGCGCCTGCGTCTGGAACCGTTCTCCACGGTTCGGAGCGCGGTGCCGCTCCCCTGCCGAGCCTGAATCGATCATGACGATGTCCAACTGTGAAACAACTGCGTCCGCCTCTGGTGCGACCCCTGAGGCCCCGACCACGATATTCCCTTCGGGAGCGCTCGCCAAGCGAACAATCAGTGACCTTCTGGTGAACGTTCGGTGTGCGTCACTGAACGGGGATACACGCTCGTCGTGATCAGCATCTTCACGCTCGCCTACTCCCCGTCATCCTCCGCTACCAAGCGTGGAGCTCCTACGTGTTCCGTGCCAGGCTCGGACGGCCGAACCCTTGCGCAGCCCGGTCGAGCTCCTGGGCGCTCAGGAAGCTCGGGACCCGGCGACCGACGCCGTCTTCAGACGCCCATCTCGGCCGCGACGCTGCCTGACGCCACCGCGTCCTCGAGGGCGCGGTAATCCCGCTCGTTCTGGCTCGCGTACGCCTCGGCAAACGACACCATGGCGCGGTCGAAGGAGTCGCCACTGCCGAGATAGGCGGCGATCGCGATCCTGTCGCCCGAGCGGGCGTGGGCTCTCGCGAGCGTCCAGCCGCAGACCCTGCCGTAGGCCTCCATCCCCGCAGGATCCATCAACCCCACCTCCGGAGAGCCCTTGGAGTCCCAGAGCTGCCGGATGTAGAAGTCCCTCTGCTCGCCGTCGATCGTGCTGATCCGCTCCCAACCGAGGATGATGTCGGCTGCGGCCTGCATCATCCGCTGCCCCTCGACGACGCGCTGTCCGTGCTGGGCGTACTCGCTCCTCCCGAGGAACGGCTCGAGCACCGAGGCCTGCGCCTCCTTGAACTGGAGGAACAGCGGATCGGAGTCGTCGCGGCCCACGAAGAGCAGGATCCACGTCCGGGTGCCGACGCTGCCGACGCCGACGACCTTTCGCGCGGCATGCACGTACCGATAGCTCTCGAGGAGGTGGCGACGGTCACGAGGCAGTGTGCGCTGGTACGTGTGGATCATGCGACGCACGACGTCCTCGAGATGTTCCTGTTCGGCGCCCGGCACCACGTCCTCGATCGGCGTGACGAGCGGGGGATTGCCGACGATCCGCAACTCACCGTCGACAGTGCGACACAGCTTCGTGAGCGCTCGCATGCTGTCTTTCGTGCGGACGTTGGCGACGTTCGACTGGAAGCGCTTCATCTGTTTCCTGGACACTCCTGACCCGAGCCGGTCGCGGATTGCAGCGACATCGAGGCGCGTGTACCAGACGTCGACGTTCCGCATCTCTGCGAAGCGCGCCATCGCCTGTCGGTACTCGCGCACCGTCGCCGTGACGACCGCGCGTCGGGCTCGCATCGTCGAAACCTCGATCCCGGCCCGCGACCGCGAAGCTCGCGGCGAGCCGCTTCACGTCCCACTCGAATGGTCCCGGCAGCGTCTCGTCGAAGTCGTTGATGCTGAAGACGAGCCGCCGGTCAGGTGCGGCGAAGATGCCGAAGTTGGCGAGGTGCGCGTCACCGCAGAGTTGGGCGTGCAGTCCCGTCCGTGGTCCGTCCGCCAGGTCGGCGGCCATGACGTAGGCGGCGCCGCGGAAGAAGGCGAACGGAGACACGAGCATGCGCCCGTAGCGGATGCGGCTGAGCTCCGGCAGCCGTGTCTGCGCCTGCTCCTCGAGCAGACCGATCGGGTCTCTGCGCATTGGTGCCGGCTCCCAGGCGGCGTGCGTCGAGCGGGGGAGCTCGCTCCGCGCGGCCCTACCTCGAGCAGCACGCTCGGCCGGCGTGAAATGCGGCGCCTCATGCGACCGCGGCGGGCGCCCGACCGCCGGCGCACGCTCGACGACGAGATGCGTTGCTGCCTCCTCGGAGGCCGGTGCTGGATCCGAGTCCATCCCTCGAGTGTAGAACGAGATGTCGAGGGATCGCCGACGACAATCGTCTACGCTCCCTTTTTCGACACCGAGAGACAGCGGCACGAACGGAGGGAGACGTCATGGCTCAGACGGAGGCGGGTGGATCCATGGTGCTGACACACCTCGATCACGAGGTGGTTGCCGCACTGGAGGACTTTCAGGATCCGAGCCAGGAGTGGCGGCGGCTCTTCTCCGAGCTGCTCGGCACCTTCTTCCTCGTGCTCGTCGCCGCCGGCGGCGGGATGATGGGTCAGGCGTTCCCGGACACGATCAGTCGCACCGCCGCGGTCGTCGCGCCGGGGCTGATGGTGATGGCGATCATCCTCTTCATGGGCAAGGTGTCGGGTGCCCATCTCAATCCCGCCGTCAGCATCGCCTTCTCGCTCCGTGGCGACTTCCCGTGGCGACGCGTTCCCGGGTACATCGTCGTGCAGCTGGTCGGCGCCACGCTCGCCTGTCTGTTCCTCCGGGCGGTGATCGACGTCTCGGCGACGTACGGCTCGAACTATCCCGCTTCGGGCTACTCGGCCGGCGATGCCTTCCTGATGGAGGCCGTGCTCACGCTCGGCCTCGTGAGCGTCATCCTCGGCACCGCGTCGGGAGCGCAGAACATCGGCATCTTCGGTGCGATCGGGGTCGGCGCCTACATCGCGCTCGCCGGTCTCTGGGGAAGCCCGATCTCCGGCGCGTCGATGAATCCCGCCCGCACGTTCGGTCCCGACCTCGTCGGAACCGACTTCACGAGCTACTGGGTCTATGTCGCGGGCCCTCTCGCCGGGGCCGCGCTCGCAGTCGGTGCCGCCTGGATCCTGCGTGGGGCCGGCGGCGGCCGTGCAGGGTCTGGTGCCGCTCAAGGTGCGATCCAGACCGAGGTCGAGCACCCGGACAAGGCGTGATGTCGCGGATCACGCGCGGGAAGAAACCGCGCGGCTGCGCCGTCGTGTAGTCGGAGAGCTAGACCCTGGGGGAGCGGACGCGACCCACGTCGCGTCCACGGGGAGTGGCTGACGAGGCGCCGCCGGCAGCGGCGCCTCGTCGCGTGTGGCTCAGGCTCCGCAAGGCCTGCGGCGCGATTCGCCGGCAACTCGAGGATCCGCCGCCGGATGGGATCGCCGAAGACGTCGAACGCGCGGGCCTGACGCGCCGGCTCGCTCAGTCGGGAAGCATGGGCATGGTGAGCCCCGGGTCGCGGCCAAGCAGCACTGCCCGGGTCACGGCTGCCGAGCCGAACCGATCGCGCACGTCGTCGAGGGCCGCGTCGAGCGCCGCCTGCCGGTCGCCGTCGAACGGCAGCACGAGTTGCACCGCGCGTGCGTCGTCGAGATTCGCAACGGAGATCCCGACGAGCGTCAGCCCGCGCTCCTGGAGCAGGGGAAGCGATGCCGCGAGGAGCTCGCGTGCGGCCGTGAGGATCTCCAGCGTCCCCGCGGTCGGGCTGCGCAGCGTGTGTGACCGTGTCGCCCGCGTGTAGTCGTCGAAGCGGAGTCGGAGGACGACCGTCCGGCCGACCCGGTCGGCGGCCCGCATGCGCCGGGTGACCCGGTCGACGAGTGCCACGAGGTCGGCGTCCACGGACTCGCGCGTCCAGGGCCTGCGGCCTCGCGCGCGCTGGGAGCCGATCGAGCGTCGCCTGCGGCGGTGCTGCACAGGTCGTGGGTCGAGGTTGTGGGCGAGGGCGTGGATGTGCCGTCCGGCCGCCTGCCCGAGCATCGCGACGAGGACGGGCTCGGGGAGTAGCGCGATCTGTCGCACGGTGGTGATGCCGCGGTCGCGAAGTTTCGTCGAGGTCACCGGGCCGACACCCCAGAGCCGCTCGACGGGGAGTGGGTGCAGGAACTCGAGCTCGCCGTCGGGCGGCACGACGAGCAGCCCGTCCGGCTTGGCGACTGCGCTCGCGACCTTGGCCAGGAACTTCGTTCTCGCGACTCCGACCGTGATGGGCAGCCCGACCTGCTCGCGCACGTCTCGACGCAGCCGCTCGGCGATCTCGACCGGGCTTCCGACGCTGCGCTCCATCCCGTGGACGTCGAGGAACGCCTCGTCGATCGAGATCCCCTCGACCACCGGCGCCGCATCCTCGAAGACGCGGAACACCGCCTTGCTCGCCTCCACATACGCTGTGAAGCGCGGCGAGACGACGACTGCGTGCGGGCAGAGACGGCGCGCGGTCGCCCCGCCCATCGCGGTGCGCACCCCGAACGCCTTCGCCTCGTAGCTCGCGGCGAGGACGACTCCGGCGCCGACGATTACCGGGCGTCCGAGCAGCCCCGGGTCGTCACGCTGCTCGACCGACGCGAAGAACGAGTCGAGGTCTGCATGCAGGATCGATGCCCCTCGGACTGACACGAACACATGTTCGCACAGGAGTCGCTCCCGAAAGACTTGTGAGAGTCAGCTCCACCAAGACTTGTGACTGTCCGTCACAAGAATGGGTCTCGGGCGACGTCCACGCCGCCCAGGACTTTATGACTCTCCGCCACAAGCATCGCGGTCGCGGGCGCCATGCCTACGACCGATCCTTGTGACACTCCGTCACAAAGAATTGCGGCCCGGGGGCCGACGAGGACGACGGCGCTGGGCTCAGGCCGGGACGGAGCGCGCGGCCTGGTGCGCGACGATCTTGCGCTTGACTCGCTGGAGCGCGTTGTCGATCGTCTTCGTGTCGCACTGAAGCTCGTCGGCCATCGCGTCGTACGACTTGCCGTCGAGGTAGAGCCGCAGGGCGTCGGACTCGAGCGCCGAAAGCGTCGTGCCGAGGCAGCCGACGAGACTCTGCAGCTCCTCGGTCGAGATGACGCAGCTCGAGGGGTCGTTCGTGGCCGGGCCGGGCAGCGCGTCGCCGAGGGTGCAGTCGCCATCGTTTTCCTGCCCAGCCGGCGTATGGCTGAACGAGACATAGGTGTTGAGCGGCGAGTGCTTGAACCGCGTCGCGGTCTTGATCGCCGTGATGATCTGCCGCGTCACGCAGAGCTCGGCAAACGAGCGAAACGACGTCTCCTTGTCGTGCCGGAAGTCGCGCATGGCCTTGTAGAGGCCGATCATCCCCTCCTGGATCAGGTCGTCCGCATCGCCGCCGGCGAGGAAGTAGCTGCTCGCCTTCAGCCGGACGAAGCCGTGATAGCGGCGCATGAGCTGATCGAGGGCCGCCTGGCTTCCGTTGCGCGCCTTGAGGACGAGCTGCAAATCCTCAAGCTCACGTTGAAGCTTCTGTGGTGACTTCGGCGCGATTGCAGTGCGGACGGGCATCGATTCTCCCTGATAGCGACGGTTTCAGAGGCTTGCTGGTCCAGTGGCCCACCTGAACTCTCACCCTGAACTTGAGGAAGAACGTAGCACCTTCTTGCACGCGTTACAACCCTCTTGCAACTCTTGCACGATGATAAGAACATATGTTCGTGTGGTTGCAGGCTTCCTCGCTCTCGCCTGCCGACCGACCCGCGCGCCCGCCCTACTCCCCGCGGCGGAGCCGCTCGAGCTTCGCCCGCGTCTCGGCGTCGAGGCGGTCGCGCACGCGAGAGGCGCCGCCTTCGACGTGCGTCGGCCGCTCGAACTCCGCGAGGAAGGTGCTCGAGGCGATCTTTGCCACCTCCTGGCCCGACGTGCCGCGCACGGCCAGATCGGAGGAGACGAGGCAGACACGCTCGCCGCGGCGGTGCTCGGCGGCGAGGCGCTCGAGCAGCGTGTCGGCGTCAGGCACGTACCTGACCGATAGGGGCCCGACGACGTGATCCTCGCCGGCTCCGTCGAAGACGACGACACCGCGCGCCCCCTTCAGTGCCACGAATCCGGCCAACCCGTCGACGAGCTGCCGCACGTCCCTGCTCCCTGCGGCGTGCAGGAGGTTGAAGCCGTCGAAGAGGTAGAGCGTCGGCTCGGGCACGGCCGGCCTCAGCCCGTCCAGCGTTGACGGCGGGCCTCGTACAGGAGGACCGCGGCGGCGACGCTGACATTGAGCGAGTCGACGCCGGCAGCGAGCGGAATCGAGATCGCGGCGTCACACGTCTTGCGGACGAGCGGGCGCACACCCTTGCCCTCGGCGCCGAAGACGAGCACCACGCCGCCCCTCAGATCCACGTCCCACATCGCCTGGGGCGAGTCGGCGACTGCAGCGTACGACCAGAGATCGTCGCGCTTGATCTCCGCCAGATAGCGGGCGAGGTTCGGGACCACGGCGACCGGAAGCCGCTCGACGGTGCCGGCGGACGATCGGCAGACGGCGGGCGTCACCTGCGCGGCGCCGTGGGCCGGCACGATCACCCCCGTCGCCCCTGCCCCTGCGGCGGAGCGGATGACCGCACCGAGATTCCGGGGATCCGTGACCTGGTCGAGGCACGAGAGCAGGGGCGCGTCCCCCGCCGCAAGCTCCCATGGGTCGGCATACGGGTACGGCGTCGCCCAGGCGACGACGCCCTGGTGATCCGGGCTGCCGGCGGCCTCGGTCAGCTCGCGCTCCTTCACGACCCGCGGCCGCGGGCCTTCGTCGAGCCAGTCCAGCGCCGCGGCGGCCCGCTCGGAGACCCAGAGCTCGAGCACCTCTCGGCGGCCGCGGAGGGCCTCGCGCACCGCGTTTCGTCCGTAGACGACGTCGCGGGTCACGGGAGCGGCACGAGCTCGAAGCCACCCGGAGCGCCGGGCGTGTCCCGCACCTCCCAGCCTGCGGCCGCGATCTGGTCCCGCAGGCGATCCGACTCGGCGTAGTCACGGGCCGACCGCGCCAGCGTTCGAGCCTCGGCCAGCGCGATCACCTCGTCGGATGCCTCCGCCGAGTCCGCGAGCGAGCCGAGCCCGAACAGCGCGAGCCCGCGTCGGAGCTCGTCGAGGGCGCCCTCGCGGGCCCAGCGGTGGAAGAGGGCGAGCGCTGCCGGCGTGTTGAAGTCGTCGTCGAGAATCGCGCCCAGCTCGTCCCAGTCACCGGCCGCGCGCGTCTCGCCGCGCAGTGCATTGCGCAAGCTCTCGACCTGTGCGGCCGCAGCCGCCATCGTCTCCATCGAGAACTCGAGCGGCTTGCGCCAGTGCCCGGTCAGGAAGAAGAGGAGTGCCGCCTCGCGCCCCCACTCCGCGATCACATCCTGGATCGTGGCGACATTGCCGACCGACTTCGACATCTTCTCGCCCGTGAAGCGGAGAAGGCCGTTGTGCATCCAGATCTTCGCGAATGGCCGGCCGACCGCCTGCGACTGGGCGCGCTCGTTCTCGTGGTGCGGGAACACGAGGTCGAGCCCACCGCCGTGGATCCAGAACTCCGGGCCGAGCGTCTTGTCGGCCATCGCCGAGCACTCGATGTGCCAGCCCGGCCGGCCCGCGCCCCACGGAGATGCCCACGAGGTGTCCTCGCCGTCCTTCGTCGCCTTCCAGAGCGCGAAATCTCGAACGTTCTCCTTCAGTGGGCTCGGCTCTTCGTCCTCGTCCTCGATCTGGTCGACTCGCTGGCCCGAGAGCGCGCCGTAGGAGGCGAAGCTGCCGACGCGGAAGTAGACGTCGCCTCCGGCCGGGTAGGCGTGGCCAGTCTCGACGAGCTCCTCGATGAGCGCGAGGATCTCGGGGATCGTCTCCGTCGCAAGCGGCTGCTCATCCGGCATCTCGAGCCCGAAGGCAGCCGTGTCCTCCAGGTACCACGCCGTCGCCTCGCGCGCACGCGCGGCGCTCGCACCGGGCGCCGCCTCGTAGATCTTGTCGTTCACGTCGGTGATGTTGTGGACGTACGTCACCTCGTAGCCCCGTTCGCGCAGCCAGTTCCGCAGCCACGCGAAGATGACGAACGGGACGGCGTTACCGATGTGCGCGCGCTGGTAGACCGTCGGACCGCAGACGTACATCCCGACCTGCGCAGGGGGGTCCGGGAGCGCAAGGAGCGACTTCGTGGCCGTGTCGTAGAGGCGAACCGTCATCGCGGTGTTATAGCCGCGGCCGCCCGCCGCAGCGCGTCCTCGCGCGGGATCGCGGCCACGACCGTCCACAGCTCGGGGCCGTGCTCAGCTCCCGTGAGCGCGAGGCGAAGCGCCTTCAGGGAGGCACCGACCGCCTTCAGCTCCCGCAGGATCGCGCACTTCAGGCGTCGATCGTGATGTGGCGCGGCTGTGCGGCCACCCGCTCCAGCCAGGCGTGAATGGCCGGATAGCCGGCGAGGTCGAACCCACCCTCGTGCGCGACGTGCGTGTAGGCGTAGAGGGAGATGTCGGCCACGGAGTACCGCTCGCCGACGAGGAAGGAACGGCCGCCGAGGTGACGCTCCATCGCGTCGAGAGCGACGTAGCCGAGCGGAGTCAGCTCCCGGATCCGCTCGGCATGCCTCTCGGGCTCCCCGGTGTAGGCGAGGAGGAACCGCACGACCGCGATCGTCGGCTCGTGCTGGTACTGCTCGAAGAACTGCCACTGGAGCACCTGGGCGCGCTCGTAGCGGTCGGTCGGCACGTACTCCGTCCCGTCGCCGAGGTACCACAGGATCGCGTTCGACTCGGGCAGAGGCCTGCCGTCGTCGAGGACGAGCGTCGGCACCCGCCGAGCGGGGTTCAGATCGCCGAGCACCTCGGTGCGGTTCGAGCGATCGACGACGCTGAGCTCGTGCAGCTCGAGCGCCAGGCCGAGGTGCGCCGCGAGCAGGCGCACCTTGTAGCAATTCCCGGAGACGGCGGAGTTGTAGAGCAGCATGAGCCCGAGCCGGGATAGTACGGCGCGCGGCGTGTCTGCGGTCTCAGTTGCCGCCGGCGGTCGCGACCGGATCTCTCTGCTTCGCCAAACGGCCGTCGTCGAGTCGGACGGGACCTCGCTCGTCCGCGAGCCGGCGGCTCGCGGCGTTGACCTCTGCCCCGAAGAGGAGCGCCACGCTCGTGAGCCAGAGCCAGATCAACATGACGACCACGGCGGAGAGCGAGCCCCACGTCTTGTCGTAGGAGCCGAAGCGCGAGGCGTAGAGCGAGAAGCCGGCGGAGGCGAGGAGCCAGATCAGGAGCGCGGTCACCGCCCCGGGGGTGACGATCTTCCAGCTCCGCAGCTCGACGTCCGGGCCGAGATAGAGAAGCACCGAGAAGGCGGCGAGCAGCCCGAGCACGAGGATGGGCCACTGGGCCGTCCACCAGAGCCAGGCGGTCAGTCCCGGCTGGCCGACTGCGTCGCCGAGCCACCGTTCCAGGTACGGGCCGAAGACGAGGAGCGCACCCACGAGTGCGGCGGCCGCGACGAGGCAGAGGACGATGACGAGCGCGAGCAGGCGCTTGCGGGCGAAGCCACGCTCGTCCCTCTTGCCGAACGCCGTCGTGATCCCTTGCATCAGGGTCGTGGCCGCCGACGTGGTCGTCCAGACGGCGAGGACGATGCCGACGACCGTCATCAGGATGCCGCTGCCCGGGGACTCTGGTTGTGCGGGTGAGGCTGTCGGTGAGCAGCTTGGCAGCATCCGGTGGGATGACGCCGTTCGCGCGGTCGATCAGGCTCCCGACATCGGCCGGGCTCGCCACGAGCGAGAAGACGCCGAGAACGACGAGAAGCGCCGCAGGGATGGCGAGGAAGAGAGAGTAGGCGAGCGCCTGGGCTGTCGTCGTGATGCCGTTCTCACGCGCCTGGGCGATTGCGCAGGTCGCGACCTCGCGCGCCTGCGACAGCCGTTCAGGAGACTGATCCGCCATGCAGACGTATCGACCAGCAATCCCTGCTGCCAAACCTCACGCCGGAGCCTTGAGCCGGAGTCGGCTGACGACGAGCGCGACGAGGGTGACCCGTAGATAGCGCTCGCCCGCAGAGCGCCTCGAGAACGCGCCGCATCCGGGTCGTCTTCCCCGCGGGCGTGTAGTCGCCGTAGCCTCGAGCGTGCGCGCGTGGCACGTGGCTGAAATAGAATCCCGGCGGCGGCATCATGGTGCGAGCGGATGCGATGCCTGCCCGGGCGATGAAGAAGCCGGCCTCCGATACGAGCGGGATCGCCGTCCACCGCACCATCGCCGAGCGGGCGGCATGCGGGAAGACCATCCGGAAGCGGGTTCCGCTCGAGACGCTCGCTGAGTGGACGGCGCCGCCGGATCGGCCCGATCCCGTTGCCCTGCTCGAAGAGCAGGCCGCGAGCCGCGTGCCGGAGCTCGTTCCGATCCGCTACGGGCGGATGCTCACGTCGCCCTTCGCATTCTTCCGTGGCGCCGCGTACCCGATGGCAGCGGACCTGGGCTGCCTGCCGCACACCGGCCTCACGGTGCAACTCTGCGGCGATGCGCATCTCTCGAACTTCGGGGCCTTCGCCTCGGCCGAGCGCAGGCTGATCTTCAGCGTCAACGACTTCGACGAGACCCTGCCCGGGCCGTTCGAGTGGGACGTGAAGCGCCTGGTCGCGAGCTTCGCCGTCGCAGCGCGGACGCTCGGCCTCGACGAGAAGGCGCGCCGACGCGTGTTGCTCACGGTCGGGCAGCGTTACCGTGAGTCGATCCGCGGGTTCGGCAGCATGCGCGATCTCGACATCTGGTACGCCCGGCTCGACATCGAGGAGACGCTTGCCCGCTTCGGGGACACGGCCCGGGCGAAGAACGTGCGAGCGCTCAAGAAGACGATCGCCAAGGCGCACACGAAGGACAGCACGAAGGCCCTCGCGAAGCTCACCCGCGTCGTCGACGGGGAGCGCCGGATCGTCGGCGACCCGCCGCTCATAGTTCCGATCCGCGACTTTCTTGGCGACGACGTCCGTCTCGATCTCGAAAACGAGCTCCGCGACGCCCTCCGCTCCTATCGCCGCTCGCTTCCTCGTGACCGCCGCAGGCTGCTCGAGCGTTACCGCTTCGTCGACTTCGCGCGCAAGGTCGTCGGCGTCGGCAGCGTCGGCACGCGCGTCTGGATCGCGCTGCTGCTCGGCCGGGACGACGAGGACGCGCTGTTCCTGCAGCTGAAGGAGGCACAGCGCTCGGTGCTAGAGCCGTTCCTCGGACGCAGCCAGTTCGCGAACAGCGGCCGGCGCGTCGTCGAGGGCCAGCGCCTGATGCAGTCGTCGAGCGACATCATGCTCGGCTGGGATCGGATTCCGGGGCTGGACGGGGTGACACGCGACTTCTACGTCCGCCAGCTCTGGGACTGGAAGGCCTCGGCAGACATCGGAGCGATGGACGAGCGCGGGCTGTCGATGTATGCCCATATGTGCAGCTGGACGCTCGCCCGGGCGCATGCGCGCTCGGGCGATGCGATTGCGATCGGCGCCTACCTCGGCAACTCCGACGTGTTCGACCGCTCGCTCGCGCGATTTGCGGAGGCCTATGCCGACCAGACCGATCGCGACTTCGAGGCGCTCGTCGCCGCCGTCGGCAGCGGTCGCGTGGTCGCGCAGTCGGGCGTGTGATTCAAATCCATCGCCCGCGTATCTCCGTAGTCCTGTTGCTGATGTTGCAGGGTCGTGCCGGTTTGACGCGCACCTGAGGCCGCGTCGCAGGCGCTGTCCTCGTGCTGCTGCTCCTGGCCGGGATCGCGTGACCCTCCGCTGCACCCGGAGCGCCCGCTCCGACCGTTTCCGTCCTGCTCTCGGATGTGGGCATAACGCTCGTCGCGCCCGACAGTGCCGACGGGCCAGGTCGTGTTCGAGGTCGAGAACGCGCTCGTCGCAGCGACGTGAACTTCGGACTGATCCGGAAAAACGCGAACCGGTCTCCTGGGCTCCGGCGGGCAGCGGCGATCCCTGGAAACCCATTCGTATCGGTCGCCGGCGCGAGGCCCGAGATCGTCGCGTACCGGCCGCGGAATCCCTCGCGGTTCTCCATCGACCCGACCACGAATGCGATGCTCATCGGCGACGTCGGGAGGGAGCGCGTGAGGAGATCGATCGCTTGCCTCTGGACGCCCTCGGAACGAACTTCGGCTGGCCGTGCAAGGAGGGCACAGCCGTTCCCGACCAGGTCACGATCCCGGCCTCCTGCAAGACAGCGACGCTTGCGCCGCCGCTCTGGGGAGTATCGGCATTCGGACACCCGCTGCTCGGTCATCGGAGGGGGTAACCATCCGTGACGCGCGCCTTCCCACGCTCGACGGTCTGTTCCTCTGGGCCGATTTCTGCGAGGGCGAGATCTATGCCCTCGACACCGCCGTGCCGAGCCGTGCAGAGATTCCCCTCGGCGTCAGCACGGACCAGCCGACGAGCTTCGGGACCGACCCGTCGGGACGCGTCTACGTCACGACATCCGGCGGCGCGCTCTACCGCATCGATCCGACCTGAGCCGACTGGGAGCTGCGGTCGGGCACGTGACTGATCCGGCCGGCGCCTACCGTGCATGGTTCCTCCCGCGTTGGCCCGTTCGCCGCGACATGCGTACGATCGACCGCGTGGAGGAGCTCCTGCTCGACTGGTACCGCGCGAACAAGCGGGACCTGCCGTGGCGTCGAACCACCGATCCCTACGCCATCCTCGTCAGCGAGGTGATGCTGCAACAGACCCAGGTCGAACGCGTGGTCCCGCGATACCTCGATTGGCTCGAACGGTGGCCGACGGCGGCCGCACTCGCCGCTGCCACGCCGGCCGAGGTGATCCGCGCCTGGCAGGGCCTCGGGTACAACCGGCGCGCAGTCGCGCTCCACCGCGCGGCGCAGGCGGTGGTGCGCGACGGCTGGCCGGAGGACCTGACGGAGCTGCCCGGGGTCGGGCCGTACACCGCAGCGGCGCTCCGCAACTTCGCCTTCGGCGAGGACGTGCTTCCCCACGACGTCAACGTCGATCGGGTCGAGAGGCGTACGTGCCACTCGTTCACCGGCGCGGCTGCGCCTGCCCTGATGGATCTCGGCGCGACGATCTGCCTCGCACGCATTCCGCGCTGCGGCTTGTGCCCGCTGTCCGAGCTGTGCCCTTCACGCGGCAGGCGGGACGAGCCGCTGCGCAAGCAGGGGCCGTTCCACGGGTCGTTCCGGCAGCGGCGCGCGGAGACACTTCGGCTCGTGGCGGCGGCGGCGTCGACGACGGCCGCTCTCGACCGGGAAGCCGTGGATTCCCTCGCCCGCGACGGCCTCGTCGTCGTCGGGACAGACGGAACCGTCAGCCTCCCCAGTGGGGTGTCCCGCAACGTTTGAACGGAAAGGATCGTTGCGGGACACCCCACTCCATGTTGATTGCTGTAGTGCGGCGTCTCACAACGATGCTCTTTCCTGTCTAACGTTGTGAGACGCCGCACTAGCCGGCGCCTCGTTCCGCGTGCCCGGCGGCACCATGGCAACGCGCGGGTGACCGTGCGGGCGGGGCGCGTCGGCGCACCTCCAACCTCCCCCAGGGGGCCGGCGGGCCCCTCTGGGAACGCTACCGACGAAACTGTGACGCGCTCGTGTCAACTTCGAGGAGAAAAGGTGACGTGCGACAGCGCGTCCTCCTGGCGACCCGTGGCGTCCACGACGCCCTGCCGCCGATGTCCGAGTTTCCGAACCGAGTCTCTGCGCTCGCACGACAGGGTACGGCGGCCGTAGCCAGAGCTCGCCGGGTCGCGGTCTCGGCCGTCAGGCGAGCGTGTGGTGCATCCAGACGTTTGGGCTCGACGTACGTCCCCCGATCGGCCTCGACGTCGATCTCGACGGGCTGCAGCGCCTTCCGAACGACGTAGGTGCCACTCTCGGGAAAACCGCATCACGGTCCAGCTCTCCCAGTCCGCGACCATGCCGGGAATCTCCATCGAGCGCGACAGCACCTCTCCGAGCATGACGGAGCTGAGGCCGCCCCCTGCAGCCTTTGGTCGATGAGGGCCTGGAGGGCGGAGACGAGGGTGGGCTCGTCGTCGGGCCGCGGTCGCGTGCTCGATGACGTGCTCCCACCCTCGATCCGGAAGATCACCGACGTCGAGCCGCACGGGAAGCGGGTTCCCCTCGGCAAGAACGTCGTCGGTGTCCTCGTCGACGAGCCAGAACTGGAGCCGCCGGAACGCTCGTAGAGGAGGGCCAACGTTCGTTGGAGACCGGTGACTCGAGATGAAGGCCGGCCACGCCTCCCGGAGGTGACCTGCTCGGCCCCACGGCTCGGGACGGTCCTCGTAGGTGGAGACCCGGCGGCTCATCGGGCGGAGCGCTCCAGCAGAGCCACGGCCTGAGCGGCGAGGCCTTCACCACGGCCGGTGAAGCCGAGGAAGTCGGTGGTCGTGGCACGGACGCCAATGCGGCCGGACTCGAGATCGAGCGCCGCAGTCAACCGGTCCGCCATCGCGTCCCGATAGGGCGCGATGCGAGGCTCCTGTCCGATCACCACGCAATCGGCGTTGACGAGCCCGTAGCCCGCCTCCCGAACCAGGCGGTACGCCTCGATGAGGAGCTCGACCGAGTCGGCGCCGCGGTAGCGCTCGTCGTCGGAGGGGAAGAGAGCGCCGATGTCGGCGAGGCCGGCGGCGCCGAGGAGTGCATCCGTGAGGGCGTGCGCGATCACGTCACCGTCCGAGTGCCCGGCGAGGCCCCGTGGATGCTCGATCGCGATGCCGCCGAGGACGAGCGGCACGCCCGCCTCGAAGGCATGGGCGTCGACCCCGAGGCCGATGCGGAGCTCCCTCACAGGAGCGAGGCTAGCGCCTGGGGCAGCGAGGCGAGGTCGTCGAGCCCGAGGCCCGCCTCCCGCGGGGTTCGCTGGAGGCGTCCCCAGGGGCCGCGGCGGACGTGAATCGCGAGAAGGCCCGCGGCAGCCGCGGGAAGCACGTCATTGTCGACACGGTCGCCGACGTATGCGACGTCCGTGGGCTCGCAGCCGGCGAGCTCGACGATGCGCGCGAAGAACGCTGGATCGGGCTTCCGGACACCGAGACTCGCCGACGAGGAGATCACGTCGGCGGGAAGGGCGGCTTCGCGAGCCCACTGTTCGAGCGCGGCCGTCTGGTTCCCGACGATGCCCACGCTCAGCCCCAGGGCGCGCGTCTCCTCGAGGCACCGGATCGCGTCGGGATAGAGATCGCCGCGCTCGTAGGGGATCGCCTCCCACCAGCCGGCGGGCCGCTCGATGCCGAGATGTGCCCAGATCCGGTGGTGCTCCTCACCCCGCGCGATCGTGAATCCGAGTGCCGCCCACACGACGTGCGGCTGCAGCCCCACCCGCTCGGACAGCACGCGCCACCAGCGCTCCTCGTCGATCAGCGTCTCGCCGACGTCGAAGAAGACCGCCTTCAAGCCGAGCCTCACGACGCCATAGCGGCTCGAAACCGAAGACGGGGCGCGCTCGACCGCTTCACGATGCTTCGAGCCACGACGCTACCAGCGCGAGATCGTCCGGAGTGGTGATCTTCAGCAGCCGCCGATCGCCGTCGACGATCCTGACACGCCCACCGCGCGCCTCCACGAGGGAGGAGCAGTCGGTCGCATCGAGCGGCTCGTCGCCCCGGTAGGCGGCGCGGAGGACGTCGGCAACGAAAGCCTGCGGCGTCTGCACGCTGACGAGTGAGGAGCGATCGAACGTCTCGACCGCCACACCTCGCTCGACCCGTTTGACGGTGTCGGCGAGCGGCAGGCCGGGGACGGCACCGTCGTAGCCCTCGGAGAGCGGCGCCAGGACGCGCTCGATCACATCGTTGGCGACGAGTGGCCGGGCCGCGTCGTGGACCAGGATGACCAGGGCGTCGTCCGGGACCTCCGCGAGAGCGGCCCGGACCGTCTCCGCCCTCGTGCTGCCGCCTGCCACGACGGCTGCGACCTTCGAGGCGACGAGCTCCTCGGCGAGCACGATCGCGGCCTCTTCCCACTCGGGCGGCACGGCCACGACGACCGCGTCGATCCAGTCGTTGGCATCGAGTCGCTCGAGGCTCTCCGCCAGGAGGACCCGCTCTCCGAGAGCGACGAACGCCTTCGGCCGGTCCGCACCCAGGCGCTCGCCCGAGCCTGCGGCGACGAGGATCGCCCAGGTCGAGCTGTCCCGACTCTCACCCGTCCAGGCCACCGCCCGATTCCCGCGCGCAGCCTAGGCCAGCGCGCAGGCGGTGGGGCGCGGCGTCACGCGCTCGCTGTCGCGACCTTGGCCTTCGGCTTGACCTTCCGCTTGCCACCTGCGGGATTGGCAAGCACCTCGTCGAGCCACGCCGCGGCCTCGTCCTCGGTCATGTCCTTGGCGTACATGAACTCGGAGGCGAGAATCTTCTTCGCCTTCACATACATCTGCTTCTCGCCGGTCGACAGGCCCTTCTCGTGATCGCGAAGGGCGAGGTTGCGCACCACTTCGGCCAGCTCGAGGATGTCGCCGGTCTTCATCTTGTCGCGGTTGTGCTTGAAGCGCCGGTTCCAGT
The DNA here is from genome assembly GCA_963736945.1 of uncultured Thermoleophilia bacterium. Lineage (GTDB taxonomy): Bacteria > Actinomycetota > Thermoleophilia > Gaiellales > Gaiellaceae > Gaiella. Next base: position 138,249 of record CAVTQW010000018.1, on the reverse strand, counting down.
TCTTCGGCATCTCGGTGGACTCGCCGGAGAGCGCCTTGACGACGATCTCCACTGCATCGAGGCCGATCACCCAGCGGAGGCCGACCTTCTCGGCGTTCTCCGTGGGCACGTTGACGGTCATGTCGTTGTGCAGGATCTTGATGGTCAGGTACTCGCGGTCCTGCCCAAGGACGGTGCGCGTCTCCTTGCTCACGACCGTGCCCGCCCCGTGGTGCGGATACACCACATTGTCACCGACGTCGAACAAGCTAGCCCTCCCGTTATCCGCCTATTTCACGAAAACCGCCGGCGCTGAGAGGCTGCCGGCGAGGGACTTTCATTCTAGCTGAGAATTGCGAGTTCCAGCGGACGAATCGCCATCCGCCCACGGCGGTCGGCGCCGAGAGCTCGGCAGGCGCACATGCCGTCTCCCAGCACCGGCCGGGCTCGAGCACGCCTCACGCCGGCGCCTCCACGGCAGCCGCCTCGAGGCCGGCGGCGATCGCCTGGCGGAGAATCTCGGCGCGGATGACGCGCACGCCGCCGCCGCGAGACGGCGTCCCCTCCGGCGCGATCACCTGCTGGAGGCGGAGCTTGCCGCACTCTTCCAGCCGTCGCTCGGCCTGCGCGGCCGGACGTAGGCGCCCCGTCAGGCCGACCTCCCCGAACGCGGCAATTCCGTCGCGCACCGGCACGCCGCGCGCGGCCGATGCGATCGCGAGCGCCACGGCCAGGTCGGCGCCCGGCTCATCGATGCGCACGCCGCCGGCGACGTTGACGAAGACGTCCGCGGCCCCGAGCGCCACCCCGGCATGGCGCGAGAGCACCGCCACGATCATCGCCAGCCGCCTCGGGTCGACACCCGTCGCCACGCGGCGGGGCATCGCGAGATCGGTTCTCGAGACGAGCGCCTGAACCTCGAGCAGGAGTGGCCGCGTCCCCTCGAGCGCACAGGCGACGGCCGCGCCGATCTCGCCCGCGTGGGTGCGGCCGAACAGCTCGGAGGGATCGGGCACGCCGACGAGACCGTCCGCCGTCATCTCGAAGACGCCCAGCTCGTTCGTCGAACCGAAGCGGTTCTTGACCGCACGAAGCACGCGATGCGCGTGATAGCGATCACCCTCGAACTGGAGCACACAGTCGACGAGATGCTCCAGGACTCGCGGCCCCGCGACCGATCCGTCCTTCGTGACGTGCCCGACGAGAATCGTGGCGACCCCGTGCTCCTTGGCCACGCGCAGGAGCCTGCCCGCGGCCTCGCGCACCTGCCCGACCGAGCCGGGCGCGGACCCGAGCTCCGAGGAGTAGAGCGTCTGGACCGAGTCGATCACGCAGACGCCCGGCCGTTCTTTCTCGAGGGTGGCGCACACGGACTCGAGCTCGGTCTCAGCCAGGATCTCGACCTGCTCGGCGCCCCCCATCCGATCGGCGCGAAGCTTGACCTGGGCGACCGACTCCTCCCCCGTGACGAGGAGTGCTCGCCGCCCCGTGCGCGACACGTTCCCGAGCGCAGCGAGCAGAAGCGTCGACTTTCCTACACCCGGCTCGCCCCCGACGAGCACGAGCGAGGCCGGCACGAGGCCGCCGCCGAGGACACGGTCGAGCTCGGGCACCCCCGTGCCGATCCTCGCAGCCTCCTCCGATCGCACCTCGGCGAGCCGCTCGGGCGCCCGCGCCACGCCTCCCTTCCCCTGTGATGGCGTCTCGTGACCCGAGAGTTCCTCCACGAGCGAGCCGAACGCGCCGCAGCCCGGGCACTTGCCGAGCCAGCGGCCCGTCGTCGTGCCGCATTCCGAGCAGACGTGCTGGACGATCACCTTGGCCATGCTGCGATGATACGTGGCGCGTCGGACGGCGTGTCGTCCGAACGGGCAACAGATGGGAAGCTCAGTTCAGGTGCTTCACGAACAGCACGCGATCCTCGCCCGGGCCGTCGTACTCCGCGACCACGCTCTCGACAGCGAAGCCGAGGGACTCGTGGAACGCGACCGACTGCTCGTTGGCGGGGGACGTCACGCACCGCACCCGCGTGCGCCCATCGGCCGCGACGACCGCGAAGAAGCGCTCGTACAGCGCCCGGCCGATGCCCGAGCCGCGGTACTCGGGAGCGACGCCGACGAAGTGGATGTACGCCTCCTTTGGGTCGGTCTGCGAGAGGAAGCCGATCAGGAAGGCGGCCAGCTTCCCGTCGCCGTCCTCCGCGACGAAGCTCGTGCCCTCGAAGTGGAGGAAGAAGAGCTTCGGCAGCATCGGCGCCATCTCGCGGCCGCCCCACCAGGCGTTGACGTGCTGGATGACCCGGCCGTAGTCGGACGGGGTGGCATGGCGGATCTGCGGGGACGACACGCTTGGAGCGTACTCCTGCTCAAACGCGGGAGAGAACCCGGTTGAGACTGAAGCCTCTCACCAGAGAGAGGGCGACCGGCATTCGCCGGTCGCCCCTTTCCTTAGCTCGGCGCGTCTACGTCGACTACAGGCTCGTCGTCGGGTGGCACCGTGACCGGCTCCGGTTTGACCTCGCCCTCGATCACGCGGATCTCGACGAGGGACTCGCCCTCGATCCCGGTCAGCTCGTGCCGGCGGTCGATCAGGATCGTCGAGCCCTCGCTGAGGTCGCGTCCGAGCACGAAGTCGGCCAGCGGATCCTCGATGAGGCGCTGAATCGACCGGCGCAGCGGGCGGGCGCCCATGGCGGGGTCGTAGCCCTGCTCGACGAGGAGCTCCTTCGCATCGCTCGTGAGCTCGATCGTGGCGCCGTGCACCGTCATCTGGTCGCGCAGCCGCTTCATCATCAGGTCGACGATCTGCAGGATCTCGCTCCGCTCGAGCTTGTGGAAGACGATGATCTCGTCGATGCGGTTGAGCAGCTCCGGGCGGAAGACCTTCTTCAGCTCGCCCATGACGCGGCCCTTCATGTCGTCGTAGGTGAGCCCGGTCTCGTCGCCGAGCGTGAAGCCGAGCGACTGGTTCTTCGAGATCTGGGCGGCGCCGATGTTCGACGTCATGATCACGATCGTGTTGCGGAAGTCGACCTTGCGGCCCTGGGCGTCTGTCAGCTTCCCGTCCTCCAGGATCTGGAGGAGGATGTTGAAGACGTCCGGGTGGGCCTTCTCGATCTCGTCGAGGAGCAGCACCGAGTAGGGCTTGCGGCGCACGGCCTCCGTGAGCTGGCCGCCCTCGTCGTAGCCGACGTAGCCGGGGGGCGAGCCGACGAGCCGGGACACGGAGTGCTTCTCCATGTACTCCGACATGTCGATCTGGATCATCGCCTCCTCGTCGCCGAAGAGGAACTCCGCGAGCGTGCGTGCGAGCTCGGTCTTGCCGACGCCGGACGGCCCGAGGAAGATGAACGAGCCGGTCGGGCGCTTCGGGTCCTTGATCCCGGCGCGCGCGCGGCGGATCGCCTTGGAGACGGCGACGATCGCCTGCTCCTGGCCGATGACCCGCTTGTGCAGCTCCTCCTCCATCCGGATCAGCTTCTGCGACTCGGCCTCCGTGAGCTTGAAGACCGGGATGCCCGTCCACATCGAGACGATGTCGGCGATCTCGTCCTCGCCCACCTCGGGCTGCTCCTCGTCGGCTTCGTTGCGCCAGCTCTCCTCGAGCTCCTTCTTCTTCTGCGTCAGCTTGCGCTCCTTGTCGCGCAGCGCGGCCGCCTTCTCGAACTCCTGGGCCTCGATCGCGTTCTCCTTGTCGGCCCGCACCTTCTCGATCTCCTCCTCCAGCTCCCGGTAGCGGGGCGGAGCGGACATCGTGCGGATCCGCAGGCGCGAGCCGGCCTCGTCGATGAGGTCGATCGCCTTGTCCGGCAGGTGACGGTCCTGGATGTAGCGGTCGGCGAGAACCGCCGCCGCGCGCAGGGCCTCGTCGGAGATCTTGCAGCGGTGGTGGGCCTCGTAGCGATCGCGCAACCCGCGGAGGATCTGCACCGTATCGTCGATCGACGGCTCCTCGACGCGCACCTGCTGGAAGCGCCGCTCGAGCGCCGCGTCGCGCTCGAGGTACTTGCGGTACTCGTCGAGCGTCGTCGCGCCAATCGTCTGCATCTCGCCGCGGGCGAGTGCAGGCTTGAGGATCGACGCCGCGTCGATGGCGCCCTCCGCGGCGCCCGCGCCGACGAGATTGTGGAGCTCGTCGATGAACAGGATGATGTCGCCGCGCTGGGTGATCTCCTTCATCACCTTCTTGAGGCGCTCCTCGAACTCGCCGCGGTACTTCGAGCCGGCCACGAGCGCGGCCAGGTCGAGCGTGTAGATCTGCTTGTTCTTCAGCAGCTCCGGCACCTGGTTCGACGCGATCCGCGACGCGAGGCCCTCGACGACGGCTGTCTTGCCCACGCCCGGCTCGCCGATCAGGACCGGATTGTTCTTCTGGCGGCGTGAAAGGATCTGCATCACGCGCTCGATCTCGGTCTGGCGGCCGACGACCGGGTCGAGCTTGCCCTCGGTCGCCATCTTCGTCAGGTTGCGGCCGAACTGGTCGAGCAGCTTCGAGTTCTTCGCCTTCTCGCCGCCGGGTGCGGCACCAGCGCCCGCCTGGCGGCGGCCCGGACCGGAGAGCATGCGGATGATCTCGTTGCGGATCTTCTCGGCGTCGGCGTCGAAGTCGAGCAGGATGCGCGCGGCGACGCCCTCGTTCTCGCGGACGAGCCCGAGCAGGATGTGCTCCGTGCCGATGTAGTTGTGACCGAGCGAGAGCGCCTCGCGCAGCGCGAGCTCGAGCACCTTCTTCGCGCGCGGCGTAAACGGGATCTGGCCGGTCGTGACCTCGTCTCCCTGGCCGACGATGCGGGCGACCTGCGCGCGCACCTCTTCCACGGTGATATCGAGGGATTCGAGCACCCGCGCAGCGAGACCTTCCTCCTCACGCAGCAGGCCGAGCAGGATGTGCTCCGTGCCGATGTAGTTGTGCTTCAGCGCCCGCGCCTCGTCCTGCGCGAGGACGACGACCTGGCGAGCCCGTTCAGTGAATCGCTCGAACAACCTTCGACCCCCTTTCCGGCGATCGATCCGAGGCTCACGACGCCCGCGGCCTCGAGTCGAAGGTCTAAGCATCGTACCGAACGAGGCTGCCGTCAATGCCTCGCGTCTGCTGGGGCTCGTAGGGGCTCAGCGCAGCGCCGGAAAGAGCACGACGTCGCGGATCGTCTCGCGGCCGGACAGCAGCATCACGAGGCGGTCGATTCCGAGGCCGAGGCCGCCGGTCGGGGGCATCCCGTAGGAGAGCGCCTCGACGTAGTCCGGGTCGCCGCGCTCGCCCTCGACCTGCTCGGACTGCATGTCGAAGCGCTCCTGCTGGGTGGCGGCGTCGTTGATCTCCGAGAACGCGTTGCCGAGCTCCATCCCGCCGGCGAAATACTCGAACCGCTCGGTCAGCGTGGCGTCGCCGTCGGTCGCGCGCGCGAAGGGCGAGAGCTCGACCGGGTAGTCGTGCACGATCGTCGGCCGGATCAGCTCCGGCTCGACGAAGTGTCCGAAAGCGTGGTCGACGAGCTGCGTCCAGTCCTTGTCGGCGTCCGTGTCCACCCCACGCTCGGTCAGCCACGCGCGCAGCTCGACCTCGTCGCGCGTCCAGAGCTCCTTCGCCTCCAGCGCCTCGGTGAAGCCGATTCTGGCCCACGGCTGGCCCAGGTCGAGCTCGTGACCTCGGAACGACACGGTCGTGGTCCCGATCACCTCGCGGGCGACGGTCTCGACGAGCGTCTCGATCCGCTCCATCGTGTCGCGGTAGTCGGCGTACGCCTCGTACCACTCGAGCATCGTGAACTCGGGGTTGTGCTTGAAGGAGACGCCCTCGTTGCGAAAGTCCTTGCCGATCTCGTACACGCGCTCGAGCCCGCCCACGATGAGCCGCTTCAGGTAGAGCTCGGTCGCGATGCGAAGGTAGAAGTCGCGCCCGAGCTCGTTGTGGTGCGTGACGAACGGCCGCGCGAACGCGCCTCCGTAGCGGGGCTGCAGAATCGGCGTCTCGACCTCGAGGAAGCCCTCGCCGTCGAGGTGCGCCCGGATCGCGGTGACCACGCGCGAGCGGAGCAGGAAATCGGCACGCGTCTCCTCGTTCACGAGCAGGTCGAGGTAGCGCTTGCGATAGCGAAGCTCGACGTCGGTGAGGCCGTGGAACGTGTCCGGGAGCGGCTGGGTGTTTCGCGCCAGTACCTCGACCTGCTCCGCCAACACGGACGGCTCGCCGCGGCGGGCGCGGCCAGGATGCCCCGTCACGCCCACGACGTCGCCGAGCAGGACGTCGATCTCGCCTGTCTGCGCCGCGTCGCAGATCACCTGGATGCGGCCGCTGCGGTCGACGACGTCCAGGAAGACGAGCTTGCCCATGTCCCGCCTGGCCATCGCGCGGCCGGCGACGCGGCGCACGCTGTCGGCGGCGGCCCCGTTCTCGAGTGGCTCGCACTCCTCCCGGACCGATGCGATCTCGGTCCTGTCGGGAAAGCGCTTGGGAGGGATTCGCGGACTCGACATGGAGGCGCCCGGAGTGACGAATCCCGGGAGAGCGGCTGACGCCGCTCACCGCTCCGAGTGGGGTGTCCCGCAACGTTCGACCGGAAATGATCGTTGCGGGACACCCCACTCCATGTTGATTACTGTAGTGCGGCGTCTCATAACGATGCTTTCCTGTCTTACGTTGTGAGACGCCGCACTAGGCGGCCTTGATCTCCATGATCTTGAACTTGATCGTGCTGCCGCGCGGCGTCTGCACCTCGACGGTCTCGCCCTTCTTGTGCCCGATGATGGCGCGGCCGACGGGCGACTCGTTCGAGAGCCGGCGCTCGGCCGGGTTGGCCTCGGCCGAGCCGACGATGTGGTACTCGACGGTCTCCTTCGCGTCGACGTCCCGAAGGCGCACGACCGAGCCGACCGACACGACGCTCGTGTCGACGTCAGCCGTGTCGATCACGCGCGCATTCAGCAACCGCTCCTCGAGCTGGGCGATCTTGTGCTCGAGCATCGCCTGCTCGTTCTTCGCGTCGTCGTACTCGGCGTTCTCGGCGATCTCGCCGAACTCGCGGGCCACGCGGATGCGATCCGCGACTTCGCGGCGGCGATCCGTGCGCAGGAGCTCGAGCTCCTGCGTCAGCTTTTCGAAGCCCTCGGGTGTGAGGAGCACTTCCTTCAAGACACTGCCTCCCGGTGCAGCTAGGGGGTTCCGAGCCCCTCGGGGCGTAGGACGGTCGTGAAGGGTAGCTGTCGCGGCCCTACGCGCGCAAACGGCATGCATCTACGATGCGGGCGTGCAGATCGACCTCCGGCAGAGCTGGTTCATCGACGACGTCGAGGTCCCGACCCGCCTCGTCCTGGCGCCGATGGCGGGCGTCAGCGTGCAGGCGTTCCGCCGCCAGGGACGCCGTTTCGGGGCGGGCCTCGTCTGCTCCGAGATGGTTTCCTGCGCCGGGATCGAGCACCGCAACGAGAAGACGCTCGGCTATCTCAGAGTCGCAGCCGACGAGCACCCTCTCGCAATCCAGATCTTCGGCGCGAGGCCGGATGCGATGGCGGAGGCGGCCCGGATGGTCGAGGCCGCCGGAGCCGACCTCGTGGACGTCAACTTCGGCTGTCCCGTGCGCAAGGTGACGAAGACCGGCGCGGGCGCGACGCTGCTCGACGACCCCGATCTCGCCGGCGCGATCGTCTCCGCCGTGGCGGAGGCGGTCGACGTGCCGGTCTCGGTGAAGATGCGCCGAGGCCTGCGGGACGGCTCCCGCGACTGCCTCTCCGTCGGCCCGCGCCTCGTCGAGGCGGGCGCAGCCGTTCTCACGCTGCACCCGCGCTCGGCGCAGCAGATGTACACGGGCAGCGCGGACCACGCCCTTACGGCGGAGCTCGTCTCGCTCGTCGACGTTCCGGTCATCGCCTCGGGCGACATCACGTCCCGTGCCCGCGCACAGGCCGTCCTCGCGACAACCGGGGCGGCGGCGGTGATGGTGGGCCGGGGTGCGCAGGGCAACCCGTGGGCCCTCCGCGAGATCGTCGACGGTGACCAGCAGGAGCCGACCCGGGAGGAGGTCGTCGCGGAGCTCGTCCTGTTCATCCGCGAGACCGTGCGAGAGCTCGGGGAGCGGCGCGCGTCCGGCTTTCTGAAGAAGTTCTACGCCTGGTATCTCGGGCGGGGCCGCTTTCCGAAGCCGTTCAAGCAGGAGCTGGTCGTGCTGGGCTCGACCGAGGAGGTCGAGCGGCGGCTGATCGCAGCCGCGCCGGCGGCCCTCCCGCTCATCGAGCAGCTCGAGGAGGAACTGCCGTCGGGCGACGAGGTCACGCTCGCACTCCCCATCTCGGCCTTCGGCGGCGGCTGATCCGCCCCCGCGGCTGACCCTACCCCGATCGAGGGATGTCGCCGCCGCCGTCGTTCAGGTTCCATTACTGGACGTGAGAGCACGCGTTGCGGCCCGCCGAGGCCGCCCCGGCGCACGACCCCGCTCTGCTGCGGGTTTCGCCGACCCCTCACGCCGAACCCGTGTCGCGATCGGGCTGCCGCTCGCCGCAGCGGGCGCGATCGCGCTCTGGCTGGCCGTCGCGGAGCCGACGCTCGACACGGGGATCCCGCTCGCGGTCTTCCTCTGCCTCGCGGCCGTCGCCGCCGAGCGCGTGGTCGTCCAGCTCGGCCCCCGCAGCTGGTACACGGCCTCGACGCCCGTCGTCGTCCTCGCGGCGCTGATCGGCGGCCCGCTGCTCGGGGTTGCAGCAGGTATCTCGACACAGCTCGTCCGCTCGGAGGCCGTGTGGCGACGCAGTGCCGCCGAGGGAGGCATCGCGGCGCTGCGGGGTCTCGCGGCCGGGATCGTCGGAGGCTCTGCCGTCCTCGCCCGCGGCGGCTCGCCCTTGACCGCCGCGGCCTGCGGGATGGCCGCCGCAGTCGTCGTCAACAGCGTCGGCCGGCTCTTCGTCATCCTGGAGCGGCATCCGAGGCTTCTGCGCAAGCTCTGGCCGGCGGGGTTCCGAGTCGACGTCCTCGAGGCGGTGCTCGTCGCGCCGCTGCTCGCCGTGCTCCTCACGGTGCAGCAGGAGAACAGCGTCCTCGTCGCGACCACCGTCGGCTCGCTGCTCGCCGCGCTCCTCATCGCACAGCGCAGCCGGGCCATCACGGCTGCCGAGCTCGCGGCCGAGCAGGCGAACGCACGCCGTGACCAGCTCACGGGCGTGGCGAACCGGCGCGCGTTCGAGGAGGCGATGGCCGCCGAGCACGCGCGCGTCGTCCGCGGAGCGGTTCCCGCGGGCCTCTACGTCGTGGATCTCGACCGCTTCAAGTCCGTCAACGACCGCTTCGGCCACGGCGTCGGCGACCAGGTCCTGGTCGAGGTCGTCCGCCGTCTCGTCGACGGGCTCCGGCCGACCGACACCGTCGCCCGCTGGGGCGGCGAGGAGATCGCCGTGCTCGCACCGGGCGTGAAGGGGCCGAAGCAGCTGGAGCAGTTCGGCGAGCGCATCCGCAAGCTGATCCGCGACTTGCCGATCGCGACCACGACCGCCGTGCTGCCGCTGACCGTGTCCGTGGGAGGAACGCTCCTCGACGGCTCCGTCCGGCCCGCCGCCGCCTTCGACCGGGCCGATCGCGCGCTCTACGACGCAAAGCGCACGCGCGATGCGACGGCGGTGCTGCTGCCGCCGCGGCTCACGCTGCGGCTGGACCCGACCCGCGCCGTAGCGGGACTGCTGAAGCCTCACCGGCTCCTGTGGGAGCCGGACAGCGCCGTCACGACTCCCAGCCCGACGAAGATCGAGCCCGAGACGTAGCGTTGCACGCGCTCCCAGCGGCGGCTCTTCCGTAGCGTCTCGCCGGCGGAGCCGGCGGCGAGCGCCCACATGGAGTCGGTCACGAGGCCGAGCAGCATGAACGTGAGCCCGAGCACGAGGATCTGGAGCCATGCCTGGCCGTGGTCCGGGTCGACGAACTGGGGCAGGAACGCAAGGAAGAACAGCGCCGTCTTCGGGTTGAGGATGTTGACGACGACGCCCTCGGCGAAGTCGCGGCGCCGACGCCTCGGGGGTCGCTGCGGATCGCTGTCGTCCGGATCGGCGCGGCCGAGCAGCGTCCTGATCCCGATCACGATCAGGTACAGCGCCCCGAGCGCCTTCACGACAGTGAACGCGGTCGCCGACGACACGAGGATCGCCGAGAGCCCGAGGGTCGCGAACGCGAGGTGCACGAGCGTCCCGACATGGATCCCGAGCACCGACGCGAGCCCTGCTCCACGTCCCTGATGGATGCTGCGCGTGACGATGTACACGACGGCCGGCCCGGGCACGGCCAGGATCGCGAGGGCCGCGACGGCGAACACGGCCAGCGTCTGCGGCTGGACGATCACGCGTTCAGCTCCCAGACGAGGCGGAGGCCGTCCAGGGTGAGGTTCGGGTCGACGGCCGCGATCGTCCGCGAGTGCGGCGCCACCAGCTCCGAGAGGCCTCCCGTCGCGACGACCTGCGCCTCGACGCCGAGCTCCCCCCGGATCGCTTCGACGATGCCGTCCACCTGGCCGGCGAACCCGTACACGATGCCCGACTGGAGCCCTCCGACCGTGGTCTTGCCGATCACCGTCGGCGGCTCGACGTAGTCGACCTTGACGAGCCGCGCCGCACGGGCGAAGAGCGCTTCCATCGACGTCTCGATGCCGGGAGCGAGCACGCCACCGACGTACTCACCCTCGGGCGAGACGACGTCGAAGTTCGTCGAGGTGCCGAAGTCGACCACGATCACCGGAGCGCCGTAGCGGTGCTTCGCGGCGACGGAGTTGACGATCCGGTCGGGACCGACCTCGCGCGGGTCGTCGTAGCGAATCGGGATGCCCGTCTTGACGCCCGGCCCGACCACGAGGATGGGTGCCTCGGCCCACCGGGCGGCGAGGCGCTCCCACTCGCGGACGAGGGCCGGGACGGTCGACCCGAGGCAGATGCCGTCGACCCCATCGAGGTCGAGCATGCCCGAGAGCAGCACCCCGAGCTCGTCGCCCGTCCGGCTGCGCTCGGTCGCGAGGCGCCAGTCCTCCTGGAGCTCCGCGTCGCGGTAGAGCCCGAGGACGGTCTGCGTGTTGCCGACGTCGACCGCGAGGAGCATCGTGATCAGTTGTCGGCGACGAGGGTGGGGCCCGTCCCGCCTAGTGGGGCGTCCCGCAACGTTCCATCGGGAATGATCGTTGCGGGACACCCCACTCCATGGTGATTGCGGTAGTGCGGCGTCTCACAACGATGCTTTTCCGGTCGAACGTTGTGAGTCGCCGCACTACAGGGGCTCCCCGTCGTCGGGCAGCGACTCGCCCATGCGCTCGGCGAGAGACTGGGCCGTCAGCTTGGGCTCGTCGCCCTCGCCGCGCAGCTCCTCGATCGTGAGGTCGCCCGACGTGTACACCTCGGCGCGCGGGATCATACGCGTCGGCCGGTTCTTGTCCCAGACCCACACGTCCTCCATCTGCAGATGGCAGAACGGGTAGCTGGGCTGCGGCGCGACCTTCAGGTCGAGCCGGTTGCAGAGGTACGTCGCGTCCTGCGTGAGGACGCAGTAGCGGAAGAGGCCGAACACGGCTGTGTACTCGCGCTTCAGCTCGAGCTCGAGCTTCGCCTCGAACTCGTCGAGTTCGTCCAGGTGGCTCATGAGGAGGATTCTAGATGGTGAAGGAGGTCGGTCACCGCGCCGTGCCCCGGCACGACCAGGGCCGGATCGAGCTCCACGAGCGGCTCGAGTGCGAATGCGCGCTCGTGCAGCCGGGGGTGCGGCAGCGTCAATCCCGGCGCAGCAAGCGTCAGGTCGTCCACGAGCAGCAGGTCGAGATCGACCGTGCGTGGGCCATAGCGCGGTCCCGCCCGGGTGCGGCCGAGCTCCCGCTCGACCTCGAGGAGCGCGTCCAGGAGCTCCTCCGGCGCGAGGGACGTGTCCACCGCGACGGCGGCGTTGAGGAAACGCGGCTGATCGAGGAACCCGACGGGGTCGGTCTCGCGAACACTCGACACCGCGACGATCTCGATTCCGGGCCGCTGCCCGAGGAGCTCCACGGCGCGTGCCAACGTGGCCGCGCGTTCGCCGAGGTTCGCCCCGAGACCGACGTAGGCACGCGCCACAACCCCAGCTTAGAGCCCTGCCGGACACTGAAGTCGGCCGCAGCACGTACAACTCACCAGTGCGTCTCGTCCCCGTCGTCGCGATCTGCTCGCTTGCCGTGGTTCTCGCGGGCGTGGCTCCTGCCGCGGCAGGCGCTAGGCCCGCCGCTCGACCCGGACGGCGGCGTGCTCCACCGGCGGGTCGAGGACGACGTCCGGCTTGCGGACCCGCACGCGCACTGCGGTGACGGGGAGCTCGGCGGCGAGCGCATTCGCGATCTCGGCGGCGAAGGCCTCGAGCAGCCGGTACGCCCGCGCGTCGGAGATCTCCCGCACCCGGGCCACGACCTGCCGGTAGTCGACGGCATCCTCGATCCGGTCGCTGACCGCCGCCTCCTCGTGGGCGAGATCGAGCTCGACGTCGACCAGGAACCGCTGTCCCACCCGGCGCTCCTCCTCCAGCACGCCGTGGAACCCGTGCAGGACGATGCCCTGCAGCTCGATCGTCATCCGACGCTCCCCCGCTCCACGGCGGCGGCTGCTGTGAGCGCCTCGACGTGCTCGGCCACGTCGTGCACGCGGAACAGGCTTGCGCCGCGGTCGAAGGCGGCCACTGCCGCGCCGACCGACGCGGACGTCGAGCCGACGCGCCCGTTCGGGTCGCCGAGGACCCGCGCCAGGGTGCTCTTGCGCGAGAGCCCGACGAGCACGGGCCGCCCGATCCGGCAGATCCGGTCGAGGCCCCGGACGAGCTCGAGGTTCTGGTCGGGCGTCTTCCCGAAGCCGATGCCGGGGTCGAGGCAGACATGCACCTCGCTCACACCTGCGGCGACGGCGGTCTCGAGCCGCTCCTCGAGGAACGACGCTACGTCGTCGACGACGTTGCCGTACCGCGGCGCCACCTGCATCGTGCGAGGCTCTCCCTGCATGTGCATGAGGCAGAGATACACGCCCGCGTCGGCGACGAGCCCCGCCAGGTCCGGATCGCCGCGAAGGGCCGTGACGTCGTTCACGAGCATCGCCCCGAGCTCGATGGCTCTGCCGGCGACGGCGACCTTCGCGGTGTCGATGGACACCGGCTGTCCCCGGAGCGCCTGCAGGACCGGCTCCACCCGACGCAGCTCCTCGTCTGCGGTGACTCCGGCGGAGCCGGGCCTCGTCGACTCTCCCCCGACATCGACGACGGCGGCTCCGTCGGCGAGTTGCCTCCGCGCCGTCGCGGTCGCATCGCGCGAGTCGAGGTTGTCGCCTCCGTCGGAGAAGCTGTCGGGCGTGACATTCACCACCCCCATCACGGCGGGCCGCGGCCAACACTCCTCGATAGGTGGACGTCTCACGAGACGATGGAGCGTATCGCGGTGAGAGGCACGCGAAGACGCGCCCTGCTGGGGCTCTGCGCCCTCGTGCTGCTCCTCGTCGCCGTTGCGATCGCCTCCAGCGGATCGGTGCCCGCCGGGACTGCGGGCACCCGTCGCCCGGCGGACAAGCTGGTCGACGTCCTGATCAGCCTTTTCCTGCTGCTCATGGTGGTGGGCGTCGGCATGTGGATCTACCTCCTCGCCCTCCGCAAAGACGTCGTCGCCAACTCGCTCGCGAACCGGACCCGCCGGAGCCGCCTGGTGTCGTTCCTGACCTTCATGCTCGCGTTCGGCCTGCTCGCGCTCGTCGTGCGCTGGATGTCGGTGGACGAGGCACTGCGCAGGCGGATCGCCGCTCGGATCGGGCTGAGCTCCTCCTCGAGCGGCGGGACGGCCGGCGGCACCAAGGGCTCAACCGCCTACGAGCCGCAGTTCGCGACCGGGCCCGTCCTGGTCGTGCTCGCCCTGGTCGCGATCGCCGTTCTGGCCTGGTACCTCTCCTACCGCGCGCGTCGCCGCCGGCTCGAGCCCATGTCGGATGCGCTCCTCCCCGTGCTGGCCGACGTGCTCGACGAGACGATCGACGACCTGCGTGCCGAGGCGGATCCGCGGCGCGCGGTCATTGCCGCCTACGCACGCATGGAGCGGGCGCTCGCGGCGTACGGCCTGCCGCGCCACCCGTCCGAGGCGCCGGACGAGTACCTGCAGCGGATCTTCTCCGACCTCGACGTCAGCCGCCGCGCTACCTCGCGCTTGACGGCCCTCTTCTCATGGGCGAAGTTCTCGGGACACGATGTGGCGCCGGAGATGAAGGACGAGGCGATCGAGGCGCTGGAGGCGGTGCGCGCGGAGCTGCGCGCGGCCGAGATCCTGGCAGAGCAACGGCGGCTCGAGGCCCAGGCAGAGCTGCGCGAGCGGGCCGGAAGTTGATGCGGCGCGCACGGCGGGTCGGCCGGGTCCTGCTCCTGCCGGCAATCGGCCTCGCGGTTGCGATCGCCGTCGCGCCGAACCGCGCCGCGCTCGAGATCCACGTGTGGCTCCTCGTCGTGCTGGGCCTCGCCCTCCTCGCCTTCGTCGGCCTCGTCACGGCCGCCTATCCGCGCACGCGCTCGCCCTTCGACGCGAGCCTCGTGCGGCCGACCTCCTCGGTGGAGCGCCCTGCAGCCCTCTCACGCCTCGAGCGCGAGATCTCGATGGCGGGGTCGGCCGCGTTCGACCTCCACTTCCGCCTCCGCCCCACGGTGACGGCGCTCGCCGCGGAGCTGCTCTCCTCCCGCCGCGGCATCGATCTCGACGCCGAGCCCGAACGCGCGAGGCTGGTGCTCGGGCAGGACGCCTGGGAACTCGTCAGGCCCGATCGGCCGACCCCGCCGGAGCGGCATGCCCCCGGGATCGGCGAGGCCGAGCTCGGCGCCGTCGTGAGCGCCCTGGAGCGGATCTGATGGAGCTCCAGGAGCTGGCCGAGCGGGGCGCCCGCCTGCTGGACGAGGTCGAGCGCGCCGTCGTCGGCAAGCGGGAGCAGCTCGAGCTGATCCTGCTCGGCCTCCTCGCCGACGGGCATGTGCTCCTCGAGGACGTGCCGGGGCTCGCGAAGACGCTCGCAGCGCGGTCATTCGCAGAGGCGAGCGGGCTCGACTTCAGCCGCGTGCAGTTCACCCCCGACCTCCTGCCCGCCGACGTGACGGGGTCCTCGATCTGGAACCAGCGCGACGGCGACTTCGACTTCCGTCCCGGCCCGATCTTCACGCACCTCCTGCTGGCCGACGAGATCAACCGCGCTCCCCCGAAGACGCAGGCTGCGCTGCTCGAGGCGATGCAGGAGCGGCAGGTGACGACCGACGGCGTCACGCGGCAGCTCGAGCGACCCTTCCTCGTCCTGGCGACCCAGAACCCGATCGAGTACGAGGGCACGTACCCGCTTCCGGAGGCACAGCTCGACCGCTTCCTCCTGCGCACGGGCTTCGGCTACCCGGGTGCCGACGCCGAGTGGGAGATGCTGGCCCGCCGGATCGAGCGGCGCGAGGACGAGGTCCGGCTGACCGAGGTCATCGACCGGGAGACGCTGCTCGAGATGCAGGCGGCGGTGGAGCTCGTGCACGTGGAGCCGTCGGTGGGCCGCTACATGATCGACATCGTCCTCGCGACCCGTGCCAGCACGAGCCTCGCAGTGGGCGCGAGCCCGCGTGGCAGCCTCGCCCTCCTCAAGCTCTCCCGCTGCCGCGCCGCGCTCGCCGGCCGGGACTACGTGACGCCGGACGACGTGAAGGCCGTCGCCGTGCCCGCGCTCGCCCATCGCCTCCTCCTCAAGCCGGAGCTGTGGGTGCAGCGGCGCAGCGGCGAGGACGTCATCCGCGAGACGCTCGAGTCGGTTCCAACGCCGTCGGCGGAGGACGTCGCGCCGGTCACGTGACGCCGTTCGCCTCGCCGCGGCTCGCGTCCTACCTGGTCCTCTGCGCGGCCGGCCTCCTCGGAGCGCTCGCGCTCCGGCGCCCCGAGCTCGTGGTCGTCACCGCGCCGTTTGCCCTCGTCGTCGCGGCCGGGTTGCTGCTCGAGGGCCGGCCGGAGCTACGGGTGTGGTTCCACCTCGAACGCGATCGGGTCGTGGAGGGCGACGAGATCTCGGCCGAGATCGAGCTCAACGCTGGACGCGGCTGTCGACCTCCTCGAGCTGCACCTCGTGCTGCCGGACGGGCTCACGGTGGTCGAGGGCGACAACCCCTGCGGCGTGCGGCTCGTCGCCGGCGAGGAGCGAGTGCTGCCGCTCATGCTCCGCTGCGACCGCTGGGGCTCGGTCGAGCTCGGCGACATCCGCCTCCGCGCGCGGGGCCGGATCGGGATGCTCGTCTGGGAGGGCCGGGTCAGCCGCCCGCACCGCCTGCGCGTCTACCCCCGGCCGGAGCTCCTGCAGAGCCTCGTCGCGCCGCTCGACACCCAGCTCGCGACCGGCGACCTCGTTGCGCGACTCCGGGCGGACGGTCTCGAGTTCGCCGACACGCGCGCCTTCGTGCCCGGCGATCGCCTGCGCTCGGTCAACTGGCGGGCGAGCGCGCGCCGCGGCGAGCTGATCGTCAACGACCGCCATCCGGACCGCAACGCCGACGTCGTTCTCTTCCTGGACAGCTTCGCCGAGGCCCGGAGGGACGAAGGCGGCGGCGACGGGACGCTCGAGCGGGCCGTGCGGGCCGCAGCCACGCTGGCGGGCCGCTACCTGGTGCGCCGGGACCGGGTGGGGCTCGTCACGTTCGGTGGAGTCCTCCGCTGGCTCGAGCCCGGCGGCGGCCTCGTGCAGCGCTACCGCCTGATCGACGCGCTCCTCGAGACCGGCGTCGAGTTCAGCTACGCCTGGAAGGACGTCAACGTGATCCCGGCCCGCACGCTGCCGCCGAAGGCGCTCGTGATCGCGGTGACGCCGCTCCTCGACGGGCGGTCGATCGGCGCCCTGCTCGACCTCCGCGCCCGCGGCCACGATCTCGTCGTCGTCGAGGTCTCGCCGGAGGATCTCGTCCGGCCGAGGCCCGGGCTGGACGCCCTTGCCTACCGGCTCTGGCTTCTCCAGCGGGCGGCGCTGCGGTCGCAGTTCGAGCGCTCCGGGGTCGCCGTGGCGCGATGGACCGACGAGGTGGCACTCGATGCGGGGCTGGAGGGGGTGAGGGCATTCAGGCGTCGCGCGCGACTCTCGCGGCGGTGATCCTCGGGGCGGGGTCCGTCCTGCTGGCGGCGGGCATCGCGACGTGGCTCACGCTGAGCGCCGGCCCGAACGCGGTGGAGCCGGTCGCCGGGCTCGGCGCGCTTGCCGCAGTCGGGCTCGTGGTCACGCTCGCCGTGGGTCGGCCGGAGGGCATCGCGGCCGGGCTGCTGCTGCTCGGCGCCGCCTACGCCGTGATCCTCGTCGTCGACCGGCCCTCGCTCGATGCCCGCTCGGCGATCATCGGCGCGGGTTTGCTCGCAGCGGGTGAGCTCGGCTACCTCTGCCTCGACGCCCGCTCGGCGGTGACCGACGAGGCGGGAGCGGCCGCCCACCGCCTCGCGTGGGTTGCCCTGCTGGTGCTGCTCGCGCCTGGCACTCGCCGGCGCCGTGCTCGCCGTCGTCGACCTCCTCCGAGCGGGCGGGATCGCGATCGAGATCGTGGGCGCGGGCGCGGCGATCGCAGCCGTCGGGCTGCTCGTGGCAGCCGCGCGCGAGGCTCAGCAGGATCAGGCGTAGAATGGTGCCCGGCTGCAGAATGGTGCCCGGCTGCAGCCGGGCACCGCAGGGTCAACCTGCGGCGCCCTCGGGCGGCGGCTGCATGGCCGCTCCGGGGATCGTGCGCGGCTGAGGCCGCAGGGCCGGCTTCTTCTCGGGCGTCTCCGAGGGCGGCTGCGTGACGGGGCCGACCTCCTCCGGGAAGATGGTGGCGACGTCCTCGCCGGCGAGGAGCCGTTCGAACTGGTCCTTGTCGATCGTTTCGTGCTCGATCAGGAGCAGCGAGAGGTTGTGCAGCTCGTCCATGTGCTCGCGCAGCACGCGCGATGGCGGTGTCGTGCGCCTCCTCGATGACGCGGCGGATCTCATCGTCGATCTCGCGGGCGATCTCGTCCGAGTAATCAGGCGAGGAGCCCATGTCGCGGCCGAGGAACGGCATGTCGTGGTCGCGGCCGAGCACGCGCGGGCCGAGCTTCTCGCTCATCCCGAAGCGCATGATCATCTGCTTGGCGGTGTGCGTGACCTTCTCGAGGTCGTTCGCGGCGCCCGTCGTGACCTCGTGGAACACGAGCTCCTCCGCGGCGCGGCCACCCAGCGTCATCGCCATCTGGTCCATCAGGGTGCCCTTCGTGGTCAGGTACTTGTCCTCGCTCGGGAGCGAGATCGTGTACCCGAGCGCCTGGCCGCGGCTGACGATCGAGATCTTGTGCACCTCGTCCGTGCCCTCGAGGTGGTAGCCGACGAGCGCGTGCCCCATCTCGTGGTAGGCGGTGATCTTCCGCTCCTTCTCCGAGAACAGGCGCGACTTCTTCTCGGGGCCGGCGATCACGCGCATGATCCCTTCCTCGAGCTCGTTCTGGCCGATCGTCTTCAGCCCGCGGCGCGCTGCGAGCAGCGCGGACTCGTTGATGACGTTCGCGAGGTCGGCGCCGGTGAATCCCGGCGTCTGCGCCGCGAGGACGTCGAGGTCGAGCTCCTTGCCGAGCGGCTTGCCCTTCGAGTGGACTTCCAGGATGTCGCGGCGGCCCTTGCGGTCGGGGCGGTCGACGACGATCTGCCGGTCGAACCGTCCGGGGCGCAGGAGCGCCGGGTCGAGGATGTCCGGGCGGTTCGTGGCCGCGATCAGGATCACGTTGTCCTTCTGCTCGAAGCCGTCCATCTCGACGAGCAGCTGGTTCAGCGTCTGCTCGCGCTCGTCGTGGCCACCGCCCATGCCGGCGCCGCGGTGGCGGCCGACGGCATCGATCTCGTCGATGAAGATGATGCACGGGCTCGCCTGCTTGGCCTGCTCGAACAGGTCGCGCACGCGAGAGGCGCCGACGCCGACGAACATCTCGACGAAGTCGGAGCCGGAGATCGAGAAGAACGGCACGCCCGCCTCGCCGGCCGTCGCGCGCGCGAGGAGCGTCTTGCCGGTGCCGGGCGGCCCGTACAGGAGGACGCCCTTCGGGATGCGCGCGCCGAGGGCCTGGAACTTCTTCGGGTTCTCGAGGAACTCCTTGATCTCGTGCAGCTCCTCGACCGCCTCGTCTGCGCCTGCGACGTCCTTGTAGGTGACCTTCGGCGAGTCCGGCGACATTCGCTTCGCGCGGCTCTTGCCGAAGCTCATCACCTTGGAGCCGCCGCCCTGCATCTGGTTCATGAGGAAGATCCAGAAGCCGACGAGGAGCAGGATCGGCAGGAGGCCCGTCAGGAGCGAGACCCACGTCGAGGTGCCGGTGCCCTTCGAGTCGAACTTGACGTTGTTCTTCGTGAGGACGTTCTGGAACTGGATCTGCGACTGCGGCGTCGGGTAGTTGACCTTCACCTTCTGGCCCGAGTCGAGCGTCGCCGAGATCGACTGGCGGTTCGGGTTGAACTTGACCTCGCTCACATTCCCCTGCTTCGCCTGCTGGATCAGCTCCGAGTAGGTGAGCTTGGCCTGGTTGTCGCGCTTCGGGATCAACGTCTGGCTCGCCAGGTAGACGAGCAGCACGATGACGACGAGGGGGAAGAGCGCGCTACGGAAAAAGCGATTCACGAGTACACGGGAGGGTAGCAGTGTGCTTTGCGCCCAGGAATCGGCGCAACCGTATTTTCACCTGCAGATCGGGAATCCCTCGTTCATCCCGATCAGGGAATGAGGTCCGGGCGCAGCACGCCGACGTAGGGCAGGTTGCGGTAGCGCTCCGCGAAGTCGAGTCCGTAGCCGATCACGAACTTGTTGGGGATCTCGAAGCCCACGTAGCGCACGGGGACGTCGATCTCGCGGCGCTCCGGCTTCGTCAGCAGGGCGCAGACCTGCAGCGAGGCTGGCTTGCGGGCCTGCAGGTTGCGCATCAGATACGAGAGCGTCAGGCCGGAGTCGATGATGTCCTCCACCACGAGGACGTCTCGGCCGGCGATGTTGATATCGAGGTCCTTGAGGATCCGCACCACGCCGGAGGAGTCGGTGGCGGCGCCGTAGCTCGAGATGGCCATGAAGTCGATCTCGCACGGGATCGACAGCTCGCGCATCAGGTCGGCCATGAAGAAGACCGCGCCCTTGAGCACGCCGACGAGCAGGAGGTCGCGGCCGGCGTAGTCGGTCGAGATCTCCGCCCCCAGCGCGGCGACCCGCTTCTTCACCGCGGTTGCCTCGATCAGGATCTCGCCGACGCCGTCGTGGATCTCGCTCACGCGCTCCTCCGCGCGGAGACGACGCCGTCCCAGCCGGGCGCGACCGCGATCCCGGGGACGGCGACCACCTCCTCGCCGTGGACGACGACCGGCCAGGCGTCCCGGTCGGCTCTCGGCACCTTCGCGTCCACGAGGAGATCCTGCACCTTCTTCCGCCGGCCCGCCAGGCGATCGCCGGGGCGGCGGCCGCGCACCTCGAGGCCGGGGCGGCCGCTCTCGAGCGTCCACGGGCCCCACTCCACGGCTCCCTCGAGCCGCAGGCTGGCGTACTCCCGCACGGCCCGGATCCCGCCGCCGAGGTCGGCCGCCCTCGTGCCCGCCCGGGAGGCGAGGAGCTCGACGAGCGAGCTTTCGAGGCCGCGCGGAAGCCGTGGCCGCTCCTCGCCCAGCGCGCGCAGGTTCGCCTCGGCGCCCGGGTGCAGGCGATGCAACAGCGGCAGGATCTCGCTCCGGATCAGGCCCCTCTTGGTATCGGAGTTCGTCTCGTCGACTCGCACCGGGAGACCGTGCTCGAGCGCAATACGCGTGCGTCTCCTCGCGGGTGACACCGAGGAGCGGCCGCACGACCCCGTCCTCGCGCCGCGCCTTGATCCCCCGGATCGAGCCGCTCGAGACGATGCGGTACAGCACCGTCTCGGCCTGGTCGGAGGCGGTGTGGCCGGTCGCGCGGAGGCCGAAGCGCTCGGTGGCCGCGTAGCGGGCGTCCCGCAGCGCCACCTCGGTCGCATCCGCCTCGACGTGGACGACCTCGGCTCCCATGAACACCGCGCAGTGCTGCGGCGTCGGCGTCGGCCGCCGCGCCCCGGAGGCCGTGGTGGACGTGCACGGCGGAGACGTCGTAGCCGAGCTCTCGCAGCGCGTGCCAGAGACAGGTCGAGTCGGCCCCGCCGGAGACGAGGCACGCCACGGGGCCGCCCGGCTGCAGGAGCTCGTGGGAGCGGACGAACGATTCGATGCGCGCGATCAGCGGCGTCCTCACGCACCCAGTGTGACGAATGCGCCGGTGGTCCTCAGGGCTGCTTCGGCTACGACGGCTTCAGCGTCGACGCGTCGACGACCTCGTCCGCCGGCGGCAGCTGGATGTCGAGCGGCTTGCCGTAGTCGTAGAGCTCGACCACCAGCGACGCCTTCACGGTCTGGCTCGTCCCCGGCTGCTTCGCCTCGACGTCCATCGAGAGCTTGCGCACTCGCTGGTCGTCGTCGATCCACACCTCGATCGGAATGGCGCTCAGTCCCGACGCCTTCGCCGCCTCGTCCAGGCTGCCGAGGCTCTGGCGCTGCTCGGCCGGGACGAGCTGCTCGAGCTTGGCGACGTCGATCGTGGCCTTGTAGTGGCTCGTCTCGACGCCCCGGATCTCGTCCGTGCCGAGCGCCACGATCGAGCCGGAGACCGCCTTCAGCATCCCGAACACGTCGCGCGGGTCGGTTCCCGCGAACGAGCCGAACTGGCCGAGCTGGCCCGCCTTCGCCCCGGAAAGCTCCTTCGCGTCGCCCTTGACCCACTTCTTCCCTGCCGGGAGCTGGTCGGCCATGAGCGGGAAGTACACGTAGGCGACGTCGCCGTCCCGGATCGCCTCGAGCTTCCAGTCCTCGGGATCGCCCAGGTCGCCCTTCACCTGGCCGCCGAAGGCGGACCCGAGGCTCTTGAGCGTCTCGGCGAGCGACGGAGAGGTCGACGGAGAGCTCGGCGCGCTGTGCGGGCGTGTCGAAGCCGCCGTCGGCGCTGAATTCGAGCGGCTTGTCGCGTGAGCGGCATCGTCATCTTCAGCTCGAGCGCGAACCGGGCCGTGTCGGCGGCCGCGCTCGCCTGCGCGGCCGTCGTGAAGCTCGTCAGCTCCGGCACTGCGACCGACGAGGTGCCGCAGCCCGACCCGAGGAGCGCCAGAGCGACGATCAGGGCAGCCAGGACCAGATGGGTGCGCCGCACGACCACGTCGACAGTATGCCTTGGCATCAGGCCCCCGGGGCTGATCCGTCGATAGGGGTATCCGCGAAGGCAGGCGCCGCCCCCCACGCTCGCAGTGTCTCCGCCGCGCGCTCGACGGATGCCCGTTGAAGCCGGAACGGCTGCGCGTGCGGCGACGTGCGCGATCCGCCGGCCCGGGAAGCGCGCCGTCCGAGGCATCGAGCACGTACCGGATCGGAAGCGCATGGCTCACTGCCAGGATCACCTCCTCGGGCCGCTCCAGCAGCCAGTCGAGGCCCGAGGCGATCCGGACGGCCGCGTCGACCCGCGTCTCACCTCCACCCGGGCAGGGGTCGCCGGCGTCGTGAGCCCAGGCCCACGCCCGGTACGCCTCCAGCGTGCGCCCCTCGAAGGAGCCGAATGAGATCTCGTCGAGGAGCGACGCGACGGCGAGCGGGATTCCGCGCCCGTCGAGGGCCACCTCCAGGGTCTCCCGCGCCCGGCGGAGACGAGAGCTCACGCCGAGGTCGATCCGGGTCGACGCGAGCAGGCGACCGAGCTCGCGAGCCTCCTCGACGCCCTGCGGCGAGAGCCCCGCCCCCGGAGGCACCGCATTGACGACACTCGCCTCGTTCGAGCCCGCGTGCGCGTGACGAGCGAGGAGGAGGGCCCTCACTCGAGGCCTTGTGCCAAATTGTCACAAGTGCGGGCCGTCGTGCACGTCGCCATGGCCGCCGGCGCGCACCTTTGTATCAAGTTGGCACAAGGGTGGCAGGCGCCGATCAAAGCAGCACGGAGCGGTAGTCGAGCACGTGCTGCATCCCGACCGACTCGTACAGCGCGATCGCAGGCCCGTTCTCCGCCCGCACGAAGAGGCACACCGTCGGCGTCCCCTCGAGCAGCCGGCGGATGAGGTCGCGCAGCGCGCGTCCTGCGTACCCCTGCCCGCGCGCCGGTGGGTCCGTCCAGACCTGTTGCAGCTGCACCGCCGCCGGCGTCCACGCGGAGGCCTCCGCCTTGAACCGGATCACGCCCTCCTCGGCCCAGAGCCACGATCTCCCCTCCTCGATCTGGGCGCGCGTGCGCCAGCGGAAGCCGTCGGGGTCGCGGCGCAGAGGGTCGACGCCGAGCTCCTCGCGGTGCGCCGCGGCACAGGCGGGGACGAGGAGCTCGAGATCGGAGGAAGTGGCGGGCCGGAGTCCGGTTTCCCCGGCCTCCGGCGGTTCCGAGATCGTGTAGACCGGCTGGCCCGGACGGTCGAGCCGCGGCCGCGGCAGCTTCTTCCTGGCAGCGTCCCAGAGGTCCGAGACGGCTCCCTCCTCGCCGATGATCATCCGGGCGCCCGACTTCGCCGCCAGTGAGCCGAACGCGTCGCAGCCCGAGCCCGAGGGCACGAGGTTGCTGCCGAGGTGGCAGAGGCCCGCGATCTCGGCCTCCGGCATCCCCGACCCCGGCGAAGCGTCCTTGCCCTCGCCGGGCGACGTCCTCGAGGTAGACGCGCTCGATCGGATCCTCGGCGCAGAAGCGCAGGATCTGCTCGGTCGAGGGCTCGATCAAGCGAGAGCGCACGGGGAAACTCTACGCCCGGCCGCTTGGACAGCCGTGACGTAGGCTTGCGCGCATGCCAATCCACGTTCGTGCCAACCCCGGCGAGTACGCCGATGCCTGCCTCCTGCCCGGCGACCCGCTCCGCGCGCAGTACATCGCCGACACCTTCCTCTCCGATGTCGTGCAGCGGAACTCCGAGCGCGGGATGCTCGGCTTCACCGGCTCGTTCGAAGGCAAGCCCGTCTCCGTCCAGGCGAGCGGGATGGGATGCCCCTCCGCCGCGATCGTGATCGAGGAGCTCGTTCAGCTCGGTGTGAAGAAGATCATGCGCGTCGGCACCTGCGGCGGGCTCCAGCCCGACCTGACGATGGGCGACCTCGTGATCGCGCTGTCCGCGACCGGGGCCGATTCGACTGCATCCCATTACGTCCTCGGCGAGCCGCACGCTCCCACCGCCGACTTCGGTCTCGTCCACGAGGCTGTCCACCAGGCGAAGCACCTCGGGAAGCCGGTGCGCGTCGGTCCGATCGTCTCGAGCGACATCTTCTACCAGCCGGACCCGGGGCTGGCCGGCCGCTGGTCCGACCGCGGCATCCTCGCCGTCGAGATGGAGGCGGCCGTGCTCTTCACCCTGGGAGCTCTCCGGAAGGTCCAGGCAGGCTGCATGCTGATCGTGAGCGACGTCATCGTCGAGGGCGAGTTCCTGCGGATCAGCGACGAGGACATGCGGAAGGCCGTCGACGAGATGACGGAGCTGGCGCTCCACACGGTGACTGCTTGACGGAGACGGTCTTCCTCGTCAACCCGGCGGCCGCGAACGGGTCGACAGGACGGCGCTGGCCGGAGATCGCGCGCAGGGCCGCGGGGGCGGGCCTCGAAGGCGACGCCCTCATCTCCGAGCGCCGCGGGCAGCTCGGGGAGCTCGCCCGCGAAGCGGCTGGTCGGGGCGCGCGGCTGCTCGTCGTGGTCGGAGGCGACGGCTCGGTGAACGAGGTTGCGAACGGGCTTGCCGCGCTCGACGATCCCCCCGCCGTGGCACTCATCCCGCGGGGCACGGGCGGCGACTTCGTGCGCACGTTCGGGATCCCGAGCAGGCGTCGAGGACGCGGTGCGGGTGGCGACCGACGGTCACGAGCAGGCGGTCGACCTCGGCCGGGTCACGTTTCGCGCCTGGGACGGCAGCGAGGCGACCGCGCTCTTCGCCAACGTCGCGAGCGCGGGCATGAGCGGAGCGATCGCGCAGCGGGCGAACGAGACCTCCAAGGCGCTCGGGGCCAAGGCGTCGTACCTCTGGGCCACGTTCGCCGTCTTCACCGGCTGGTCGGCCGTGGAGACGAGGCTCACGGTCGACGACGAGACCCGGAGCGGCAGGATGTTCGACATCGTCGTCGCGAACGGCCGCTACTTCGGAGGCGGGATGAAGATGTGCCCGGATGCGCTCCCCGGCGACGGCCTGTTCGACGTCGTCGCGATCGGCGATGTGACCAAGCGCGACCTCGTCCTGACGATGCCGAAGATCTACCGGGGCACCCATCTCCCGCATCCGAAGGCGGAGGCGCTCCGCGGCCGCGTCGTGACGGTCGAGACGGACGAGCCCGTCCCCGTCGAGCTCGACGGCGAGCAGCCCGGCACGACGCCGGCGCGGTTCGAGGTCGTGCCCGGGGCGTTGCGGCTGCGGGTGCCTCCGGCGTCCGGCTGAAGCCGGACGCCCCGGCCTCGTGCCCGAGTTCAGCCGGGTACCTGAGATGCCTTCAGCGCCGCGACCTCTTCCTCGAGCGCGGCGACGCGCTGCTCGAGCTCGTCGATGCCTCGCACCTTCTTGCCGAGCTCGTCCACGCGGTGTGCGCAGGTCGTTCATCGCGCTCAGGGCCTTGCGAACCGCCGGGCAGCTCCGCGAGCCGCGCCACCGTCTGCTGGCCGCGCTCGGCGAGTCGCTGGATGACGTCGCGGTCGAAGCCGGCCTCGGCCGAACCCGTCTCTGCAGCGCCGGCCTCGGTCGCCTCTGTGGTTTCCGTGGTTTGAGTGTTTTCTGTGGTCTCGGACATGCACCAGTCATATCACTTCGCGCCACGCCGAAACCGGTGACCGTATGGTTTGGCGCGTGCCGGAGGGTTTCAGGAACTCGTACGACGTGCGGGTGCGCTTCGCCGAGACGGATGCGCAGGGCATCGCCCACCACGCGTCCTTCGTCGTCTGGCTCGAGGTCGCGCGCGTGGCCTACCTCGCCGAACATGCCGGCGGCTACCGCGCCATCCGCGCGCAGTGGGATCGAGGCGCTGACGACCGGCGTGCGCGTCGACTACCGGGCGGTCGCGGTCTTCGACGACGTCCTCACGGTCCACGTTCGGTGCGTCGACCTCAGCGGCGCGCGCTTCCGCTACGAGTACCAGATCGAGCGCGACGGCGAGCCGATCGCCTCAGGGGAGACGCTCCACGCGATCGTCGACGCGGCGACGATGCGGCCGACCCGGGTCCCGGGTTGGTTCGCCGAAGCGGTCGCTAGGGCCGAGCAGGGTTCGCCGGCACAGGCGTCGTGAGCGCGGGCGCCGGCGTCGTCGTCGCCGGGCGACGTCGTTGCCGGCGTCGTCGAGCCGTCGGTCGGTGTCGTCGAGCCCCGAGCCTCGCCCGCCGCGGGCTTCTTCTTGGCGACCTTCTTCTTCGGCGGCTCCTTCGTCCCGACGCGCACGAGCGAGGGCTCACCGACGTAGAACGAGCGCCAGGTGTTGTCGTACAGGAGCGTACCGTTTGCGTCGTACACGAGCCGGTGGACGCTCGTCTTCCTGGGCGGCGCGCCGAACTCGTCGGTGATCCTCTCGCCCTTCTCGAGCGTCGGATCCTCGGTCTCCTTCACGGGCACGGGGCCCGTCTCGACGAGAGGCTCGGTGGAGCTCTCGACACGGCGGTGGAGCGCGGCACCGTAGAGGTTGACGGTCAACGACCCTGCGCCGACGAAGGTCCGCAGCAGCATCCAGCGATCCGAGTCGTTGACGAAGCGGAGGTCGAGGTCGGGGTAATTGACCGTCGCGTCGCGCCCGAGCGGGTAGTGGCTGATGTACAGCGCGTGGTTCGTCCGGGCCGTGATCGGGAGCCCGGCTTCGTAGGCCGCATTGAAGACGGTGGTCGACACCTGGCAGATGCCGCCGCCGAGCCCGTTCTGGAGCTCGCCGTTGATGATCACGGGGGCCTCCTGGAAGCCCTTCTCGGCCGTGCGCTCGCCGGTCGTGCCGTTGAAGGAGAATGTGCCGCCGGGCGCGATCAACGTGCCGTCGATCAGCCGCGCCACGAGCTGGACGTTGTTCAGCCTGCCGGGGGTGCCACCGTAGGTCGTCGTGTACGACGAGACCACGTCCTTGATGCCCATCTTCTTCGCCGTCTCGGTCGTCCGGGCAGGCTGGGCGACGCGGACGACGAGGTTCGCGGTACGGCGATCGCTCGTGAACACGGCCGCCTCGATCGCTTTCGCCGTGGCGAGCACGTCGAGCTGGAGTCCCGGAGCCGACGGGCGGATCACGATCTTCCCGTTCGCGGCGACCTGGAAGTGAGCATCGTCGGGCTCGCGCGAGACGGCGGCCGAGAGGCGCTCGAGGTACCGTTCGGCCCCCCGTCCGCCGATCGAGACGTCGGTGCTTCCGCGGTCGGGTAGCTCGAGGAGCGGTGCGAGCCGCCAGCGCGGGACGCGCCAGCGCGTCTCGCCGTAGGCAAGGCGAAGCGGGGCGGAGAGCGCGGTCGTCGCCTTCCGCTGCGCATCCGTCAGTTGCGCGGCGCCGACGCTCGGTGCGACGACCTGGACCGGCAAGGCGACGCGCTCGGTGCGGTCGAGGCCCGCGAGGGCAGCGACGACCGTCGCGGCGGCGGCGGGCCGGTCGAGCTTCCTTCCCGTCCGGCCCTCGACGACCTCGAACGCGAGGCCCTTCCGGACGAGCCTCGCGTCGACACTGCTGCGGTCCATCAGATCGGCGATCTGGCCGAGCTTGTAGCGCACGGCGGCGTCGTAGGCGTCGACCCGCGGAGCGACCTCGATCCCGAAGATCCGGGCCCGTAGGCGCTTGAAGCCGCGGAGCGGGCCAAAGCCGTCGCCCTCGGCCGCGGCCGCGTCGACCGACTTGCGCCAGTCGGACTCGACCCCGAGTTGCGAGGCGGTCAGCCGGAGCCGCCGCCCGGCCACGGTGAAGCGTGACCGGCGCGTGCTCGACGGCGGCGGACCGTGCTGCGAGCGTCTGGACGGCCTCGCTCCGGGAGAGCCCGCCGACGTCGACGCCGGCTATCGTCGTGCCGGCCGCGAGCTCGGAGCGCGGGCCGGCGAAGGCCAGGCCGACGAGCATCGCGAGCAGCACGATGACGACCGTCAAGAAGACAGTCCTTCGCATGGCAATCCGGCGGGAGACTGGCGCACGCGGGCGCGATAGATCGTCGTGTCGGAGCTCACCCGAATCGGTGACTCTAGCTGAGCCGAGTGCCGTAGTCCGCCGCGGACCTAGCCGAAAGGCGCCTCAGACACCGTCTCGAAGCCTCAAGCACCGTCTTGAAGGTAGATCTCCTTGGCGATCACGAGCCGCTGGATCTGCGACGTGCCCTCGTAGATCTGGAACAGCTTCGCGTCGCGCATCAGCTTCTCGACCGGGTACTCCTTCATGTACCCGTAGCCGCCGAAGACCTGCACGGCGTTCGTCGTCACCTTCATCGCGGTCTCGGCGGCGAACAGCTTCGCGAACGACGAGAACTTCGTCGCGGCGCGCCCGAAGCCCGCGTCGAGCATCCAGGCGGCCTGCCACGTGAGGAGCCGTGCCGCCTCGATCTCGGTGGCCATGTCCGCGACGAGGAAGCTGACGCCCTGATTCATCGCGACCGGCAGCCCGAACTGCACGCGCTCCTTCGTGTACCCGACCGAGAGCTCGTAGGCCGCCTGCGCGACGCCGACCGCGCCGACGGCGGTGCCCGGGCGCGTGAAGTCGAGCGTCTGCATCGCGATCTTGAAGCCGTCCCCCTCCGCGCCGAGGCGGTTCAGCTCGGGAACGACGACGTCCTGGAACGCGACTGCCGAGGTGTCCGTCGCCCGCTGGCCCATCTTGTCGAGGTGCTTCTCGATCGTGACGCCGGGGGTGTCCATCGGGATGACGAAGGCGGAAAGCCCTCTGTGCCCGCGGCCGGGCTCGGTGGAGGCGAAGCAGACCATCCACGAGGCGGGACCGGCGTTCGTGATGAACATCTTCGAGCCGTTGACCACGTACTCGTCGCCCCGGCGGATCGCGGTCGTCTGGATCCCCGACACGTCCGACCCCGCGCCGGGCTCGGTGAGGCCGAAGCAGCCGAGGACGGGCGCCTCGACGAGCGGTCCGAGCCACTGCTTCTTCTGCTCCTGCGTGCCGGCGATGAGAATGGGCCCGGCGGCGAGGCCGTTGGCGAGGATCGACGTGCCGATGCCAGAGCAGCCCCAGTTGAGCTCCTCCCCGACGAGGATCCCGTCGAATGCCGAGAGCTCCGGGCCTCCGAGCCACTCGGGGAGGTGCAGGTTCATCAGGCCGATTTCGTGCGCCTTGGCGATGATGTCGGCCGCATGGGTCTGGTGCTCGTCGCACTCCGCCGCGCGCGGCCTGATCTCCTTCTCGGCGAACGAGCGCGCGAGCGCGCGCAACTCCTTCTGCTCGTCGCTGAGGGCGAACGACACCCCGCCCTGCAGTCCTGTCTCGATTGTGGCCATCGGAACGCTCCCGGAATTATCGATTGACTAGTCAGTCAACCAGTCTAGCGGGATCGGCGACGCCGGGTCAAGCGGCCGCGCTGCGCTGCGACGACGTGCGGGTCTGGCGCTGGCACGCTGCGAGCGGCACGCGGAAGCCGATCCTCGACGCGATCTCCTGGGAGGTCGGCTACGGCGAGCGCTGGGCCCTCCTCGGCCCGAACGGGGCCGGCAAGACCACGCTCCTCTCGCTCGCCGGAGCGGTCGACTTCCCGAGCCGGGGCCGCGTCGAGATCCTCGGCGAGACGATGGGGCGCACCGACGTCGCACGGCTGCGAGAGTCGATCGGGTTCGTCGATCCGCGCGCCGGCGGCCGCTTCGCCCCGCTCCTGACGGTCCGCCAGGTCGATCCGCACCGGCGCCACCGCCACGATCGGGTACTTCGAGGAGAGACTCTCGGGCCTCGACATCGACCGCGCCGACGAGCTCCTCGGCACGTTCGGCCTCGGCGGGATCGGCGAGCGGCGCTTCGGCGACTGCTCCGACGGGGAGCGGAAGCGCGCGCTGATCGCGCGGGCGCTCGTCTCCCGGCCGCGGCTGCTCCTGCTCGACGAGCCGGGAGCCGGCCTCGACCTCCCCGGCCGTGAGACGCTGCTCGCCTCGTTCGACCGCGTTGCCCGCGACCAGCCCGATCTCGCCGTCGTGACGACGACACATCACCTCGAGGAGCTGCCTGCCTCGACGTCGCACGCCCTTCTGCTGCGCGACGGCCGGGTCGTGGCGGCCGGCCCGGTCGCGGACGTACTCGCGAACGGGCCCCTCAGCGAGTGCCTCGGCCTCGACGTCGCGGTCTCGCGCCTCGACGGACGGTGGTGGGCCACGGCGGCGGGGTAATCTGAGGCCCGATCCCTCGAGCCCGGAGGTTCCCATGTCCGCCCCGACAACCGAGCAGCCCGCAGCGCTCGACCCGCTCGACTTCCTCGCGATCGATGCGCTCCTCGACGACGAGGAGAGGGCGATTCGCGACACCGTGCGGCGGTTCGTCCGCGAGCAGGTCGTGCCCGAGGTCGGCGACTGGTTCGAGCGCGCTGTGCTCCCGCGCGAGGTGATCGGCGAGCTCGCCAAGCTCGGCCTCTTCGGGATGCACCTCGACGGCTACGGACTCCCCGGCGCGAGCGCCGTCGCGTACGGGCTCGCCTGCACGGAGCTCGAGGCAGGAGATTCCGGGATCCGCAGCGTCGTTTCCGTGCAGGGGTCGCTCGCGATGTTCGCGATCTGGCGCTGGGGGTCGGAGGAGCAGAAGGAGCAGTGGCTGCCGCGGATGCACACGGGCGAGGTGATCGGCTGCTTCGGGCTGACGGAACCGGATGCCGGGTCGGATCCCGGGACGATGCGCACCCATGCCCGGCGCGACGGGAGCGACTGGATCCTGACCGGGAACAAGATGTGGATCACGAACGGCACGATTGCCGACATCGCGGTCGTCTGGGCGAGGACGACGGACGGCGAGATCCGGGGCTTCATCGTCGAGAAGGGCATGCGCGGCTTCAGCGCCCCCGAGATCCACAAGAAGCTCTCGCTGCGGGCGTCCGTCACCTCCGAGCTCGTCCTCGACGAGGTGCGGGTGCCGGCCGAGAACCTGTTGCCCGGCGCGACCTCCCTGCGCGGCCCTCTCTCGTGTCTCAACGAGGCGCGATTCGGGATCGTCTTCGGGGCCGTCGGCGCGGCTCGGGCCTGCTTCGAGGCGGCGCTCTCCTACGCGAAGACGCGGATCGTGTTCGAGAAGCCCATCTCCGCCTACCAGCTCACGCAGCAGAAGCTCGCGGAGATGGCGCTCGAGATCAACCGAGCCTCACTCGTCGCACTCCACATCGGCCGCATGAAGGACGCGGGCACGCTCAGGGCGGAGCACGTCAGCCTCGGCAAGATGGGGAACGTCCGCGGGGCGATCGAGGTCTGCCGCAGCGCCCGCACCATCCTCGGAGGCAACGGGATCACGCTCGAGTATCCCGTCATCCGGCACATGAACAACCTCGAATCCGTCCTCACGTACGAGGGACCCACGAGGTGCACACACTCGTCGTCGGTGGGGCGCTCACCGGCACTCCGGCCTTCCGCTAGTTACGAATCGGCCGGGACCACCGACGATGCCTCCTCGGCTTTGATCAGCGAGAACACGAGCGGCACCGCGAGAAGGATGGGGACGCCCAGGATCGGCCAGAGAAGCTGGTAGCCGTCGGTGCCCGGCAAGTAGGGCCTGCGCGATGTCGATGAGGATGCCCGCGAGGAGCGTCCCGAAGATGAGGCCGAGGCCCTTCGTCGTGGTCGCCAGGCCCGAGATCGCGCCACGGTCGCCCTCGGGCATCAGCTTGAAGAGGAGGCCCCAGGCGAGAGTCATGACCGATCCTCCGAAGATCGCGACGATGAAGATCACGGCCAGGTACCAGGCGTGCCAGGTCGTCGCCAGACCGCCGCAGAGCAAGGCCGATCCGTAGACCACCGAGCACCACGTGATCACGCGCGCGAGGCCGAAACGGTCGCCCACCGGGCCGGCGACGAGCGCTGCGAGGACGTAGCCGCCTGCGACGGCCGCGAGCACGAGAGTCGAGGTCGAGAGCGGCTCGCCGAGACCGACCGTGATGTACAGGACGACGAACGTGCGCGCCCCGGCGAACGTGCCTTCCCACGCCGCGTTCGCGAGCAGGAACCGGCCGACGTCGGGGTTGCTACGGAGCACGTGCCACGAATGCCGTAGGTAGGCGCGCACCCCCTCGAATACGCGTCCGTGGCCTCCGTCTTCGCGGAGGAAGAGCACCGGCACGAGGCACGCGGCCGTCACGATCCCCGCCGCGACGAGGAACGGCGCCGGCTGCCAGAGGTGATAGAGAAGGCCGCCGCCGATCAGCGCCCCGCCGAGGGCGACACCCCGGAAGAGATGCTGGATGCCCTGGGCGCGCCCGTAGACGCGGTCCGGGAGCAGGTCGGGGTAGAGCCCGCGGTAGGGCGGCTCGTAGACGTAGTAGGCGAAGAAGAACGCGAACACGAGGATCGCCGTCGTCCACAGGTTCGGCATGAACGCCATCAGCGCGAGGCAGAACCCGATCGGGCCCACGGCGACGAGCATGAAGGGCCGGCGCCGTCCCATCGGAGTGTGGAACGTGTCGCTCCAGGGGCCGATCACGAGTGGCAGCGTCAGCGCGAAGATCCCCTCGGCCGCCAGCACGGCCCCGATCAACGAGGTCGACTCGGTGTACGCGCCGAGGACTGGCGGCAGGTAGGCGGCGGTCGTCGTCAGCGACCAGGCGAGGCCGAGCGCGCCGACGCCGAGCTTCGCGATGGTTGCCGCGCTCGAGCCGAGCTCAGCGCGCGGTGACGTCAGCAGCGGAGAGCCCGCCGCAGACGACGTCGATGATCGTCCGCTCCGCACGTGCCACCTCCTCGTCGCCGTCGGGAAGCTGGGCGAGCACCCATCCCGTGAGTATCTCTTCCAGGCCGCCGTAGAAGATCCAGCTCGCGAGCCGCGGATCGACGTCGCGCCGGAAGACGCCCTCTCGCTGCCCGCGCTCGATCACCCGCTGGATCGTCGCGAACCCCATCCCGATCTCGTCGACCTGCGCCTGCAGGTGCGAGCTGCGAGCTACCTCGCGCACCATCACGCGCACGAGATCGGGATCGTTCCTCCACGTCCGGAGGAGGATCTTCGCGATAGCACGCAGTTGCTCGTCGGCGGGCTCGCCGGACTGCTCGACGCTGTCGAACCGGCGCAGGAGCTCGCCCCAGTTCTCCCGGAAGACCGTCGCGAGCACCTCCTCCTTGGACGAGAAGTAGTGGTAGAGCAGCCCGTGCGCGACGCCGGCCTCCTCGGCGATGTCACCGACGCGCGAGGTGTGGTAGCCGTCCCGTGCGAACACGCGCACTGCGGCCTCGAGGATGAGGCGGCGCTTCTCCTCACTCGCCGCCTGGCGGTCGCGGGGCGGCCGCGCCCGTGCGATTGAACGGTCAGTCAATGCTTGCCCAGAATACCGAGCGCGGCCGGAAGGGACCTCAGGTCGACGATCCGGTCCGGCTCGGCGGGGTACTGCTCGTCGCGGTCGAGCAGGATCGCCCGGATGCCAAGGGCGCGGGCGCCCTCGATGTCGTCGGCGTAGGAGTCGCCCACCATCACGGTCTCCTCCGCCGTCACGCCGAGCGCCGCCAGCGCCGTCTCGAAGATGGACGCGTGCGGCTTCGTGCGGCCGTGGCTCTTCGAGCCCACGGCGACGTCGACGTCGAGGCCGTGGTGGCCGGCGAACTCGACGAGGTCGCGCTGCCCGTTGGAGATGAGCCCGATCTTGAGCCCCTCGCCGCGGAGCACTGCAAGCGCGGGCAGCGCGTCGTCGTAGAGGTCGAAGTGCTCGTGCACCTCCCAGCGCCGCACCATGTCGATCGCGCAGGCCCGGGCGCCGCCGGCGTCGCCGCCCATCCCCCTGACGATGTCCTCGGTGAACCTGATCCAGATCTCCTCGTCGTGCACGAGCTCGGGATGCCCCTGCAGGTCGGTGAGCGCCGCCAGCCTGGCGTCCTCGTACCGCTCAGGGTCGAGGGCGAGCCCGTGTGCCGCCCCGAGGCGCCGGTACGCCTCCGGCCCGAGCTCGGGCCCGGGCCGCGACAGCGTGAAGTCGACGTCGAACAGAACCGCGCGGAGCACGCACCGAGGATAGGCGCAACCCCCGACGCTCCGGTGCCCGGCCGAAGCCGGGCGTCGCCCGGCGGGAGGCCAGCCTCGCCTCGACCCGTGCCCTGCGGCAACGGAGGGGGCTCGTGGGGGAACCATGGGGTTCCCCCACGCTTCATCGGGGTGCCCAGATTCGAACTGGGGACCTCTCCGACCCGAACGGAGCGCGCTACCAGGCTGCGCCACACCCCGAGCGAGGACAGGGTACCGGCTGCGCCGAGTGGGGTGTCCCGCAACGTTCGACCGGAAAATGATCGTGCGGGACACCCCACTCCATTTGCTTGCTGTAGTGCGGCGTCTCACAACGATGCTTTCCTTTCTGATGTTGCGAAACGCCGCACTAGACTGGGCGCGTGGCCGGCAGGGACGAGATCGCCGCGTACGCGAACGCGCTGCTCGAGGTCGAGCGCTGGCCGGAATTCGGGCCGCCCGGGCTGCAGGTGCTCGGTGCCGAGGAGGTGACGCTCCTCCTCTGCGGGGTCTCGAGCTCGCGGGCGCTGTTCGAGCATGCGGCCGAGATCGGCGCCGAGATGGTCCTCGTCCACCACGGGATCTTCTGGCGCAACGAGCCGCTCGTCGTGGATCGCCGCCTGCGCGGGCGCCTCGAGGCGCTCTTCCGCGCAGATGCCTCGCTACTCGCCTACCACCTCGCACTCGACGCGCACGAGACGCTCGGCAACGCCGCCCAGCTGGCCGCCCGGATCGGAGCGGAGGCCGACGGCCCCTTCGGCGGCGTCGGCCTCGCCTGCTCGCTCGACGGCATCTCGGTCAACGAGCTCGCCCGGCGGGTGCGGGACGTGGTCGACCGGCAGCCACTCGTCCTCGCCCACGGGCCCGACCGGATCGAGCGCTTGGCCCTCTCTACCGGAGCCGCCGGCTACGACCTGATCCGCGCCGCGCACGAGGGCTTCGACGCCCTCCTGACGGGAGAGCCCGAGGAGCCGAACCTCGCGAGCGCGCAGGAGCTCGGCATCCACCTCGTCGCGGCCGGCCATCACGCAACCGAGCGCTTCGGCGTCCAAGCGCTCGCCGACCACCTTGCCGCCACCTTCGCGATCGAGTGGCGCTACCTCGAAATCGACAATCCCGTCTAGTTACGAAATCGAGAAGGCCGCCCGGTGCCGTTTGCGACCGTCTGGTGCCGGGAGTATCCTGACTCCATCATGGTGCATTTCGGGAGGCGGGCCCGTTGACCCCCGTCGGCCACAACCGAGTGTCGAAGCGGCCCGTCCATGCAGCTTGCGCAGGCGGGCTTTTTTCATGCTCGCTCAGAGGAGGCGACGAATGGCGAATCACCTGACGCCCGAGGAGCTCTCGCGGGAGCTCGGCATCGACCGCGATGCGATCATCAAGCTCTGCGTCGAGGAGGGCGTCCCGATTTACCAGGGGAAGATCGACAAGCATCTCTTCCAGGCTCAGGCCCAGGCAGTCGGCCTGGCCGTCGCCCAGCCAGCGTAGGCAGCCGCTCTCCGAGGGTGCCTCCCGGGAGCCGGGGGGCGCCCTCTCGACTTTCGAGAGCCTACTTCGACGCCTTTGCGCGTGACTTCGTCGCGGACTTGCGCGCACCGGGGGCGGCCTTCGACGTCCCCTTCGCCGCCTCGACGCTCGCCTTGAGCGCGGCGAGCAGGTCGCCCGCCGGCGCCTTCTCCGGCTCCGGCTCGCTTGGCGGCGGTAGCTCCTGGCCCTCCATCTTGGCCTCGAGCAGCGCCCGCAGGTCACGGCGGTAGGTGCTCGTCAGCTCCTTCGGGTCGAAGTCGCCTGCGAGGCTGTCGATGATCTGGTTGGCCAACTCGAGCTCGGGCTCCTTGACTTCCGTTGTCTCCATCGCCTCGATGAGCTCGGCATCCGAGTAGACGTCCTCGATCTGGTACAGCGTCTCGAGCACGAGCGCGTCGCCACGGCTGCGCACGAGGCACAGCGACTCGCGGCCGGATCGCACGAAGCGGCCGAGCGCACCGGTCCCGGTGTCGCGCAACGCCTCCAGGAGGAGTCGATACGGCCGCCGCTGCGCCGCCGTCGGACCAGGAACGAGGTAGTAGACACGGTCGCGCCAGATCGGATCGACCTGCCCGACATCGACGAACTTCGAGATCTCGATCGACCGGGAGTCGTCGTGCGCCTCGAGTGCCTCCAGCTCGGCCTCCTCGACCACGACGAAATTGCCCTTCGACGCCTCCCAGCCCTTCACGATCTCGTCGGGCGCCAGCTCACGGTCGTGGACGGGGCACCAGCGCTTCTGCTTGATCGGCGTCAGGCACTCGCGATGCAGCAACCTGAAGGAGACGTCGGACTGGCGGGCGGCGGGCTTCGTCGCCGGCGCGAGGCCGACGGGGATGCTGACGAGCCCGAAGGTGAGAGGATCCGTTCCAGGACGTGCGCATGGAAGGCCTCATTCTGCCCTCGTTTCGCCGTTCCTGCACAGCGTGACGAGTACATTGGCCTTCGTGGAGACGGAGCGGACGATCGGACGGCTCTGGCGCGCTGCCGTGGCCCAGAAGCGCACCGGCCCCGCCTACCTGGTGCAGCACGACGACCACTGGCACGCGGTCACGTGGGACGAGGCGGCGGAGCGGGTCGAAAACATGGCAAACGGCCTCCTGGCCCGGGGCGTCCGGAAGGGCGATGCTTTCGCGACGCTCGCGCGCACCACGCTCGAGTGGGCCCTGTTCGACTTCGCGCTCGCCCAGGTCGGCGCCGTGGGAGCCCCTGTCTACGCCAACAGCGCGCCCAGGGAGGTCGCGTACGTCCTCGACCACTCGGAGTCCGTCGGCGTCCTGTGCGAGGACGACGCGCAGGCAGCGAAGGTGGAGGGTGAGCGCGCCTCGCTGCCCCGCCTGCGGCACGTGCTCACCTTCGCCGAGCTCCGGGCGCTCGAAGCCGAGGGCGCGATCTTCAAGGCCGAGCATCCGCCCGCTCTCGACGAGGCCATGGCGGCCGTGTCCGAACCGGACCTCTTCACCTTCATCTACACCTCGGGCACGACGGGGCCTCCGAAGGGCTGCATGATCAGCCACCGCAACTACTACGCGATGGCGTCCGTGATCGACCATCTGCCGGAGTACGTCCAGGACGACGATCTCATGCTGCTGTTCCTCCCGCTCGCCCACAACTTCGGTCGGCTGATGCACCTGACGGGACCGTACGTCGGCTACACGATCGCGTTCCTGCCGGATCCGCTGCAGGCCGCCGACGCGCTGCGCTCGGTCCGACCCACCGTGCTGCCGAGCGTGCCCCGGGTCTTCGAGAAGGTCCACACCGCAGTCGTGGCCGGGATCGACGAGACGACCGGCGTCAAGCGACACCTCGCGGACTGGTCTCTCGCCGTCGGCCGCGAGGTGAGCAGGCGAGAGGGGCGGGGGGAGCCGGTGGGACGTGTCCTTCGGGCCAAGCGGAAGGTCGCCGACCGGCTGGTGCTCGGCAGGATTCGCGACCACCTCGGCGGCCGCCTGCGGACGCCGATCTCCGGCGGCGCGCCGCTCGTGCAGGAGATCGCCGAGTTCTTCGACGCCATCGGCATCCGCATCTACGAGGGCTACGGGCTCACCGAGTGCACGACCGCGGCGACGACGAACACGCCGGCGCGCTGGCGCTTCGGAACGGTCGGCCCCGCGCTCCCGGGCTTCGAGCTCAGGATCGCCGACGACGGCGAGCTGATGATCCGGAGCGAGACCGTCTTTCGCGGCTACTACAAGGATCCCGAGGCGACGGCCGCCGTCCTCGAGCCGGACGGCTGGCTGCACTCCGGCGACATCGCCGAGATCGACGCCGACGGCTTCGTCAAGATCACCGACCGCAAGAAGGACATCATCGTCACCGCCGGCGGCAAGAACATCGCCCCGGCGAACCTCGAGAACGACCTGAAGGCGTCCAAGTTCATCTCGCAGGCCATCGTCGTCGGCGACCGCAGGCCGTATCCGGCCGCGCTCGTGACGCTCGACGGGGCGGAGATCGCAAAATGGGCGTCGGCGGAACAGATCGTAGGCGACGGCGCCGCCCTCGCCACGAACGTGCGCGTGATCGCGCTCGTGCAGGGCATCGTCGACGGCGTCAACCGCGACCGCTCGCGCTTCGAGCAGATCAAGCGATTCGTGATCCTGCCGCGCGACTTCACGATGGAGAACGACGAGGTCACGCCGACGCTCAAGCTGAAGCGCCGCGCGATCATGCGGAACTTCGCGGACGCCGTCGAGGCGCTGTACGAGCCCGGGAGCCCGGCCGACTAGTGCGGCGTCTTACAACGTGAGACAGGAAAA
The DNA here is from genome assembly GCA_963736945.1 of uncultured Thermoleophilia bacterium. Classification (GTDB taxonomy): domain Bacteria; phylum Actinomycetota; class Thermoleophilia; order Gaiellales; family Gaiellaceae; genus Gaiella. Next base: position 99,938 of record CAVTQW010000018.1, on the reverse strand, counting down.
GCATCGTTGTGAGACGCCCACTACAGCAATCAACATGGAGCGGCGCTACAGTCGGCGGGCGCCGACGTAGCCGCCGTGATCCGCGAGGCTCGAGATCTTGACGACGTCGCCGGTGTGCGGCGCATGGATGAACTGGCCGCCGCCGATGTAGATCCCCACGTGGCCGAGGCCGCTGAAGAAGACGAGGTCGCCGGGCTGCAGGTCGTAGGACGACACCGGCATCCCGTAGCCGTACTGGGAGGCGGCGTGGTGCGGCAGCGAGACGCCCACCTGGGCGTAGACGTAGGCCACGAAGCCCGAGCAGTCGAAGCCTCCCGGGCCCGAGCCGCCCCAGACGTAGGGGGTGCCGAGGTACTGCATCGCGATGCCGACGACGCCTCCGTACTGCGAAGGCGGTGCCGCCGCCGGCGGCGGCGCGAGAGCCAGAGCCGGGTCGTCGCTGCTGAGATCACTCGTGATCGCAGACGCGAAGCCATCGGCGGCGATTTCGGCCGCCTGAGCCTGCGCGGCGCTCTGGGCACGCTGCTGAGCCTCGAGCCGTGCCCGGGCCTGCGCGGCGAGCCGCGCCTGCCGGGCGGCCTCCTCGGCCTGGAGCTGCTTGATCTCGCTCTGGATCCCCGCGAGCAGCCTCTGACGCTCTGCGAGCTGAGCCTGGATCGCCTGCTTCTGGCTGGCCCGCTCTGCCACGACCCTGGCCTGCTCGGCGCGCGCGGCGGTCAGCTTCCCGCGGCGCTCCTTGACTTCCTTCCGGAACTGCTTGACGTCCCCGAGGACCTTCGCGTCCTGGTCGCCGACGCGCTGCACCATGTCGAGTCGGCCGAGCAGGTCGTCGAGATTCTGGGCGCCGAGGAGGATCTCGACCGCGCCCCCGCCGTCGCCGTTCACGTACAGCGCGCGCAGGCGGTCGGCGACGTGGGTCTGCGCCGCGCCGAGGCTCTTCTGCGCGATGACGAGATGCCGTGCGTTCGAGCTCAGGTCGGCATCGATCCCGGCGAGCTCGACGTTCGCGTAGTTGTAGGCCTCGATCGCCCGCTCGAGTTGCGCGTCCGACTGGTGAATCTGCTCCAGCACGTCCTGCGCCTGGGCGCGCTTGGACTGGATGCTCGGGTCGGCATTGGCCGAGCCCACGGTCGTCAATACCACTGCGAGGAGCGCCGCAGCTGAGACAATGATGGCGTGTGCCTGTCGCGTTCTCGACCTAGTCATAAAAACCGGTTCGATCGTCGAAAGGCACGACCCTCCAGGCGCGCCTCCACGAGGCAGGGATGCTAGCAGGGGCATCTGTCGGATGCAAACGACAAGTAGTATAAATCCCTGCAAATAGCCACTTTTTGGACGGTTGACGGCCGCGTTTTTGCTACGTTCTGCCCCTTGTGGAGGCGGTGAACTCGCGCTGGCCGCTGCTGTGCACGGCCCTCATGACCGGCATTTTCGTCACCGGATCGACACCCCCGAGCGGTGGCGCAGAGTACTCGCAGGGCGTCGCAGGCCAGGCCGACGCGCTGCGCAATTCCGAGTCCGGCGCGCTCCTCGAGCTGTACGCGGCCGAAGCCTCTCTCGCCCGGGCGCAGGCGGCGCTCGACCGCCTCGAAGCCAGCTCGGCGGAGCTCGAGCAGGCGGAGCAGGCGGCGCGACGAGAGGCGGAGGTCGTCCAGCGCTCGCTGGCGGCATCGCAATCGCGCATCGCCCGGTTGCTCCACGACCTCTACGTCGAGGGTGAGCCCGATCCGATCGCGATCGTCTTCGGGGCGACGTCGCTCGAGGAGGCCATGGCAGGCATCGACGGCCTCGCGAGAGCGACCGCGCTGAACGAGCGACTCGTCGACCAGGCCGCTGCCCGGGCAGAACGGCTAGGACAGGTCCGAGCGAAGCTTGCCTCCCGGCGGGCGCTGCTCGATGGGGCCCGCGCCGAGGCCAGGGCCGGCGAGCGGAGATTCACAGCCGCAGTCTCCTCGAGGCGCGCGACCGTCGAGTCGATCCGGCGGCGGCGCTCGCTCACGGAGGCGCGCCTCACAGCCCTGCAGACGCGGGCGCAGGAGGCCGAGCGGAAGTCGGGGGAGATCACGACGGCCGCGGTCGCGCGCCACCCGGCGCCCGGAGCGGCACCGGCCGCTGCGACCACGACGACCGCTGCGATACCCGCCGCCACCCCCGCCGGCACGCGGACGCTCGTCGTCGACGCCGTCGCGTACCACCTTGCCGGATCGACGGCGAGCGGCCTTCCCGTCGGCGTCGGAGTCATCGCGGTCGATCCGGCCGTGATCCCGCTCGGCACCCGTGTCTTCGTCCCGGGCTACGGGCCTGCCGTGGCTGCTGACGTCGGCAGTGCCGTCAAGGGGAACACAATCGACCTCTGGATGCCGAGCACCGAACAGGCGCTCGGCTGGGGGCGCCGTTCCGTCACGATCACCGTCTACGGTTGAGCCGGTGAGACGCCAGGCAGCCCTCGTCGCGGCAGTCGCGGCAGCGTGCGTCGTCTCGGCGCTCGCAACCGCCGCACCGCCGGCGCCGCTCGAGACGAAGCTGGGCAACGCCCTCGCCGGGCCTTCGGTCTCGCTCGCGCGGACGTCGGCGATCGCCGTCGACCTCTCGACGGGTACGGTCCTCTTCTCCCACAACCCGTCGCTGCCGGTCGCCCCCGCGTCGAACGAGAAGGTCCCCGTCTCGTGGGCCGCGCTGACGCAGCTCGGGCCGGGCTACCGCTTCCACACCGAGGTGTACGGTATCGGCAGCCGGGCAGGCCCGAGCTGGGACGGCGACCTCGTGCTCAAGGGCTTCGGCGACCCGACGGTGACGACGGCCGACATCGACCGCCTCGCTGCGACGATCCGCGGGCGCGGGATCCGCGCGGTGACGGGACGTGTGCTCGGGGACGAGTCGTTCTACGACGCGAAGCGCGGCGCCGCCGGCTGGAAGGCCTACTTCGTGGGCGGTGAGACACCGCCGCTCTCGGCCCTCGTGGTCGACCGTGCCCGGGGCTGGCCTGCGCTCTCGCCGCCGCTCCTCGCCGCCCGGATCTTCCGCGACGCGCTCGTCCGCCGCGGCGTCACGATCGCCGGCCGGCCCGGCCTCGGCACGGCCCCCGACACGGCGACGCCGCTCGCCTCCGACGTCTCCGACCCGCTGGCCGGGATCGTGCGGCACATGAATCACCAGAGCGACAACTTCTACGCAGAGATGCTCCTCAAGCAGCTCGCCGCCGCAGCCGGCAAGGTCGGCACGTCGGCCGGGGGAAGCCGGATCGTCGTCGCGTCGATGCGGGAGGCGGGGATTCCAGTCGCAGGGGTTCGCATCGTCGACGGCTCGGGCCTGTCGAGCCTCGACCGGCTCCCGGCGCAGGCGCTCGTCGGGGTGATCGGCGCAGCCGTCGCCGACCCCACCATCAGCGCGGTGTTCGTCGACTCGCTGGCGGTCGCCGGCAGGAACGGAACGCTGCGCAATCGGCTGCCCGCCCTCCGGGGCCGGTTGAAGGGCAAGACGGGGACCACGAACATGGCCTGCTCGCTGTCCGGCCTGCTCGGTACCACGGTCGCGTTCGCCGTGCTGGAGAACGGGAGCCCGGTCTCCTCGTGGGCGGCCAGGGCGGCGCAGGACCGCTTCGTCACGACCCTCGCATCGGCTCCCGGCGCGCTCGTTACGACCGGGGGGTAGCGAGCAGCGCCTTCAGCTCGGCCTCGGCGAGGACCGGCACGCCGGCCTTCTGCGCCTTCGCGACCTTCGAGCCCGGGCTCTCGCCGACGAACACTGCCGTCGTCTTCTTCGACACCGAGTCGGAAACCTTGGCGCCGAGCGCGACGAGGGCTGCCGTCGCCTCCTCGCGCGTGAAGGACTCGAGCGTTCCGGTGATCACGTATTGCCTGCCCGTCAACGGGCCCTCCGGCGGCGGCGCCTCCTCCCGAACGTCGAGGAGCGGCCACAGCTCGGCCACGAGCGCGCGGTTGTCGTCGTCCGCGAACCACTCGACGATTGCCTCGGCGCGCTCCGGGCCGATGCCCTCGCACGCCAGCACTTCCTCCTGCGTCGCAGCGCCGAGCCGCTCGACCGTCCCGAACTGCCGGGCCAGCGATTGCGCAGTGACCCAGCCGACGTCGGGGATGTTGAGCCCGAAGAGGACGCGACCGAGCGGGAGCGATCTCGAGGCCTGGATCGCTGCGATCACGTTCGAGGCGCTCTTCTCCTGGAAGCCGTCGAGCTCGAGTAGTTGCTCCTTCGTGAGCCGGTAGAGGTCGGGCAGCGAGCGGACGAGGCCCAGGTTCCAGAGCCGCCAGACGAACTGCTCGCCGACGCCCTCGATGTCGGCCGCCGCCATGACCCAGTTGTTCAACGTCTCGAGCCCTCGAGAGGGACAAGCGCGGTTGGGGCAGCGGTGCATCGCCTCGCCGTCGGGCTGGACGACCGGCGTGTCGCAGAGCGGGCAGCGCTCGGGCATCCGGAAGGGGACCGTCCCGGGGGCATGCGGATGGACCGGGCCCACGACCTGCGGGATGACGTCGCCGGCGCGCTGCACGATCACCATGTCGCCCTCGCGGATGTCCTTCCGGTTGATGTCCTGCTCGTTGTGGAGGGTCGCGCGCGAGACAGTGACGCCGCCGACCTCGACGGGCTCGAGCATCGCCCACGGATTGAGGGCGCCGGTGCGACCGACGCGGATCGCGATCTTGAGCAGCTTGGTGGGAGCGGTTGCGGGCGCCCACTTGTACGCGCGTGCCCAGCGCGGCCTCTGGTGGAGAGCCCCGAGGCGCCGCTGCTGGTCGACCGAGTCCACCTTGATCACGATGCCGTCGATCTCGTAGTCCAGATCGATGCGCCGGCGCTCCCAGTCCTCACACCGGCGGGCCACCTCCTCGATCGACTCGAGCCTCTCGGCGTGCGGGTTGGTCCGGAAGCCGTGCTCGCGCAACCACGTCAGCATCTCGAACTGCGTCTCGAGCTCCAGGCCTTCCCGGGCCCCGACCCCGTACACCCAGACCGCGAGTGGGCGGTCGGCTGTGATGGCCGAGTTCTTCTGCCGCAGCGAGCCGGCGGCGGCGTTCCGCGGGTTCGGTGCGAGCTTCTGGCCGGTTCCGGCGAGCCGCTCGTTCAGCTCGCGGAAACCCGAGAGTGGCAGGTAGACCTCGCCACGCACCTCGAGGAGCGTCGGGAACGCGTCGCCGAGCATGCGCAGCGGCACCGTCCCGATCGTGCGCAGGTTGACGGTCACGTCCTCTCCCTGGATGCCGTCGCCGCGGGTGGCGCCGCGGGAGAGGAGGCCGTGCTCGTAGGTCAGGTTGATCGCGAGGCCGTCGATCTTGGGCTCGATCACGTACGCGACCGGCTCGTCGGAGCCAAGCCGCTTGCGGATGTCATCCGCCCACTTCTCCAGAGCCTCGCCGGTCGTCACCTTCTCGAGCGAGCCCATCGGAGTGACGTGGGCGACCTTCGTGAAGCGTTCCGAGGGAGGCGCGCCGACGCGTTGGGTCGGCGAGTCGGCGGTGATGAGATCGGGGTTCGCCTGCTCGAGCGAGGAGAGCTCGTCGTACAGCGCGTCGTACGACTCGTCGGGCAGCTCCGGGTCGTCGAGCACGTGGTAGCGGTAGGAGTGGTACGCGACGAGCCGTCGCAGCTCGTCCACCCTTGCCGCGACCTCGGAGACGGTCTCAGACAAGGTCGAGGATCTCTCCGGGCGCGTGGACGAGCGCGTCGGGCTCCTGCGCAAGGAGGCGCTCGTCCGGATGGATCCCGCCCCAGCCAACGGCGATTGCGAACGCTCCCGCCGCCTTGCCGGCCTGGATGTCGAACGGCGAGTCACCGACGTAGACGGCCTCGCCCGAGGCGGCTTCGAGTCTCCGCAGCGCCTCGAGCACCGGCTCCGGGTCGGGCTTGTGCCGCTCGGTGTCCTCGGCCCCGACGAGCACCTCTGTCAGCTCTGCGAGGAGCGGGAATCGGTCGAAGGCGAGCTGGACGGTGACGACTCGCTTCGCGGTCACGATCCCGAGTCTGTGCCCTCGTCGGTGCAGCTCCGCGAGCAGCTCGAACACCCCCTCGAAGGCCTCGAGCGTCTCGTGGAGCGGCTCGTTGTGGGCGCGGTAGACGGCGACGAGCTCGTCGACGCGGTCCGGGTCGAGGTCGTGCATCTGCGCGATCAGGCCGGGGCCGCCGATGGCGGCGCGGACACGCTCCTCATCCGGCTCGAGCCCGAGAACCGTCACGGAGGCATGTCGCATCGAGGCCATGATGATGGGTCCCGAGTCGATCAGGGTGCCGTCGAGGTCGAAGAGGACGACGGGATACCGCATGACCGCGATCGTAGCCGCGCCGCGACAGAGTACTTCAGCCGCCCTCCGGGTAGTCGACCCGCTCCAGGTAGAGCCCCCACGGGGGGGCGGTCGTCCCGCCCGCTGACCGCGGCCGACCCTCGAGCAGCTGCCCGAACCGCTCCGATGTCGACTCGAGCATCGTCCCGACGAGCGTCCGCACCATGTGCCGGAGAAACGAGTCCGCAGTGACGGTGAAGTGCAGATGATCGCCGCGCCGCTCCCACGCAGCCGCACGGATGTCGCGGCGGAAGACCTCGTGCTGCGTCTCCGCCGGGGTGAACGCTGTGAAGTCGTGCTCTCCAGGGAGGAGCCTCGCGCACTCCTCGAGGTTCACGAGGTCGACCGGCCGCGGCCACCAGAGCGAGCGCCTCGCCTCGAGGGCGGAACGGGCGGCGCGGTTCAGCACGAGATAGCGGTATGAGCGCGCGACGGCCGAGAAGCGCGCGTGGAAGCCCTCGGGGGCCTCCTGCGCGGAGAGGACGCTGACGTCGGCCGGCAGCGCCGTGTTGAGTGCCTCGGTCGCGCGTTGTGCCGGCGCCCCGCCGGACACCGACACGCTCGCGACCTGTCCCGTAGCGTGGACGCCGGTGTCGGTGCGCCCCGCGACTGCGAGCCCGTCCCAGCAAGAGGGGTAGATCGCATCGAGAGCCTCGTGGAAGGTGCCCTCGACCGTCCGCCGTCCCGGTTGCCGCGCCCAGCCGTTGAAGCCCGTGCCGTCGTACTCGAGCGTGAGCCTGAGCGTTGTCACGCGGTCAAGGTGTATCCAGGCGGTCGTGGACGACGTCCAGGGTCAAGCCGTCGACAGCCTGCACCGTCACAGCCGTCCCCGGATCGATCGTCTCGACCGAGCGCGCGTTCCAGATCTCGCCGTCGACCCTGACCTGGCCGGACGGCGATCGATCGCCCGGCCCGATCCGCGCGAGGGCGACGCCGCCGCGGCCGACGATCCTTCCGGCGCCGACTGCCGGCGGCTCGAGGCGGCGTCGGCGCCGCGACCACCACAGGAATCCTCCGGTCTCTGCGAGGTCGACCACGGCCGCGCCCACGACTGCAATCACATTCCAGGGCGACGGCAGGATGAAGAGTGCGAGCAGCAGCGCGACGATCGTCAGCACGCGACAAGCCTACGCCTGCCCGGTGCCCCCGCGTCAGCCCATCGGGGCACGACCGCGTGCGCCCGCCCCCATGCAACTCGTCCTCAGGGTCTCGGGCCGCCGACCGGCAGCTCTCCCCGCCGCCGTCCCAGCTCTCAGCCTTTGGGCCAGCCCTTGCGGCTGCGTCGTCGCCGTCTTTCCGGGCAGACCGCGCGATCGCCGCGCAAGCCCGTGCGACGAACCCGGACCGACCGTACGACAGCTTGTGTCAAAGTGTCACAAGCTTTTTCGGCGCCCTCGCAAAGCTGCGGGGGTCGGAGACCATGCCGGCAAGGCCCGTCGACTACCCGGCTCAGGGAGACGGCGCGTGCTCCCCACGTCGGCACCGCCCCCGGCCCCCCGGCCCCCCGGCACATCGGCGCACCGGCGCCCGGCACGCCGTCGCACTTCCGGCACCGACGCGGCACGAATCGGGTCGTGACGCTGTGCCACGGTGAGAGAGTGCACTTCGCCCCCGCCGTGGACTCACGGCTCATTCGCAGGATCGGACGCATGCGGGACCTGAGCTGCTCCGCCGCGGTTTGGCGCGCCGTTCGCCGTCGCGCGCGGGCTGCCGACGTCGATACGCCGTGCTACGAGACCGTCCGGAAGCTCGTGCTCGCCGAGCGCGAGAGACGGGCCCGGATGATCGCCGCCTGGCTGACCGCCATCGAGCTCCTGACGAGGCGGACACCGCGACTCCCGGAGGACGTCGAGCGCATCTACCGCCGGCGTCTCGAGCAGAGCCGTCGCTGGACGCGCTCGGCGGCCGGCCCCTCGCCCTGAAACGCGGAGGGCGCCCGCAGGCGCCCTCCGAGATCGCAACCGGCCCGTCGAGTCAGTTCACGCGGCAGCGATGTCGTAGTCGACGAACTCGAGCAGCACCATTGGCGCCGCGTCGCCCTGCCTCGGCCCGATCTTGACGATGCGGGTGTAGCCGCCGTCACGCTCGGAGAAGCGCGGAGCGACGTTGAGGAACAGGTGGTGCACGATGTCGTTCGAGCGCAGCTCGGCGAGCGCGAGCCGGCGAGCGTGGAGGTCACCCCGCTTGCCGAGCGTGATCAGCTTCTCGGCGTATGGCTTCACCGCCTTCGCCTTGGCCTCCGTCGTCTCGATGCGGCCGTGCTGGATCAGAGCGCCGGCGAGATTCGAGTACAGCGCCCGGCGGTGGGACGAGTCCCGGCCGAGCTTCTTGCCCGAGCGTGCGTGGCGCATCTAGACGAGCTCCTCGCCCTTCAGCGTGAGGCCGTGGGCGGCGAGAGTCTCGCGCACCTCCTCGACCGACTTGCGGCCGAAGTTCGGGATGGCGGCGAGCTCGGCCTCCGACTTCGAGGTGAGGTCGCCGATCGTCTCGATGCCGACGCGCTTGAGGCAGTTGTAGGAGCGGACGCCCAGCTCGAGCTCCTCGATCGGGAAGTTCTCCATCCCGTGGGAGGTCGTCGCCTCGGCTGCAGCCTCGATCGCGGCCTCGCTGAAGCCCTCGATGCTGTCGAGGTCGGTGAAGATCGCGAGCTGCCGGATCAGGATCTCCGCGGCCTGTCCGATCGCGTCGCGTGGCTCGATCGAGCCGTCGGTCGTGACGTCGAGGACGAGCTTGTCGTAGTCGGTGCGCTGGCCGACGCGCGCGGCTTCGACCTCGTACGCGACCCTGCGCACGGGCGAGAAGATCGAGTCGATCGGGATCACGCCGATCGTCGTCTCGGAGCCGCGGTTCAGCTCGGCCGGGCATGTAGCCCCGGCCGCGGCCGATCGTGAGCGTCATCTCGAGCTTGCCCTTCGCCGCGAGCTGTGCGATCTCGAGCTCGGGATTGAGGATCTCGAGATCAGCCGGAGCCTCGATGTCGCCGGCGGTGACGACGCCCGGGCCTTTCTTCGAGATGTGGACCTCGACCTCGGGCGACTCGCCGTGCAGCGTGCAGATAAGGCTCTTCAGGTTGAGGATGATGTCCGTCACGTCCTCGCGCACGCCCGGGAGCGTCGTGAACTCGTGCGAGACGCCCTCGATCTTGACGGCGGTCACAGCCGCTCCCTCGAGCGAGGAGAGCAGGACGCGTCGGAGCGAGTTGCCGAACGTGTAGCCGAACCCGCGGTCGAGCGGCTCGATCGCGAACACGCCCCGGTGATCGTCGCCCTCTTCGCTGACGATGCGGGGAATCTGGAAGTCCATCAGGCTTGTGCGGGTTGCCAAAGCGATCCTTTCGTCTTCTTCCTACAGCGGTGTCTCACAACGGTCGAGGGGCGCTGCTCCGGTGCGGGAGCGGCCGCCTCTCGAGGGTCTTACTTGGAGTAGAGCTCGACGATCAGCGATTCCTGCACGGGCGTGTCGATCTCCGCACGCTCGGGCCACCGCAGCACCTTGCCGGTGAGGCCCTCGTGGTCGGCCTGCAACCAGGGCGAGACGGAGGCCGTCAGGTCGGTCGCGTCCCGCACGAGCGCTGCGGCGGCGCTGCCCGGCTTGAGGGTGATGATGTCGTTCGGGCGGACGCCGTAGCTCGGGATGTTGACACGGCGGCCGTTGACCTGGAAGTGCCCGTGGCGGACGAGCTGACGCGCCTGGGCGCGCGAGCCCGCGAAGCCGAGCCGGTAGACGACGTTGTCGAGGCGCGTCTCGAGCATCCGCAGCAGGTTCTCGCCGGGAGCGCCGGTGCCGCGCGTCGCCTTCTCGTACGTGTTGCGGAACTGCTTCTCGAGCAGCCCGTAGTAGCGGCGCGCCTTCTGCTTCTCGCGCAGCTGCAGCAGGTACTCGCTCTGCTTGATCCGGCCGCGGCCGTGCTCACCCGGCGGGTACGAGCGGCGCTCGATGGCGCACTTCTCGGTCAGGCAGCGCTCGCCCTTGAGGAAGAGCTTGATGCCCTCACGGCGGCAGAGGCGGCACTTGGGTCCCAGATCCCTCGCCATCAGACGCGCCTCCGCTTCTTCTGGCGAACGCCGTTGTGTGCCTGCGGCGAGACGTCCTTGACCCCGAGGATCTCGAGGCCGGCCGCCTGGAGGGAGCGGATCGCGGTCTCACGCCCTGAGCCCGGGCCCTTGACGAAGACCTCGACCTTCTGCAGGCCGTGTTCCATGCCCTTGCGCGCACAGTTGTCGGCGGTGACCTGGGCTGCGAACGGCGTGGACTTGCGCGAGCCCTTGAACCCGGCCGAGCCGGCGGACTCCCACGCGATCACGTTGCCCTCCTTGTCGGTGAGCGACACGATCGTGTTGTTGAACGACGTCTTGATGTGCGCCTGGCCGATCGCGATGTTCTTCTTGACGCGGCGACGCGTACGGCCGCGTGAGGCCGCCGCCTTGCGAGGAGGTGCCATTTACTTCCCCTTCTTCCCGCGTCCCACGGTCTTCTTCGGGCCCTTCCGGGTGCGCGCGTTGGTCTTGGTGCGCTGGCCGCGCGCGGGCAGGCCGCGCCGGTGCCGGAGACCGCGGTAACAGCCGATCTCGGACAGGCGCTTGATCGCCTGGGAGCGCTCGCGCCGGAGGTCGCCCTCGACCTCGACGTTGGCGTCGATGTAGGTGCGGAGCTTCGTGACCTCGTCGTCGGTGAGGTCCTTGACCTTCTGGTCACGGTCGAGCTCGAGCGCGTCGCAGATCTTCTGCGCGGTCGACTGGCCGATCCCGTAGATGTACGTCAGTCCGATCTCCAGTCGCTTCTGGTTCGGAAGGTTGACGCCTGCGATGCGAGCCAAAGTCTTATCCCTGCCTTTGCTTGTGCCGGGGGTTCGAGCAGATCACCATGGTGCGCCCATGCCGCTTGATGACGCGGCAGCGCTCACACATGGGCTTGACGGACGGGCGAACTTTCATCGTGATCCTTCTGCTGTCAGCGGTGGCGGAACGTGATGCGGCCGCGCGTGAGGTCGTAGGGAGAGAGCTCGACCTTGACCCGGTCTCCCGGGAGGATGCGGATGTAGTGCTTGCGCATCTTCCCCGAGATCGCCGCGAGAACCGTATGTCCCTCATCGAGCTGCACCCTGAACATCGTGCTCGGGAGCGCCTCGACGACCTCGCCTTCGACCTCGATCTTCTCTTCCTTGACGGCCAACCTCTTCCTCGTGCGAGCGCGCTTCGGTGGATGAGCTCAATGCTCGAAACGAATCCCGACAGCACAGCAAACGGCCGCACCGCGGGCCGCTTACTGTAGCAAACTCGCCCTCTCGACGGCGATTCCCAACGCGACGTGCGGCGTCTCACAACGATGCTCTTTCCTGTCGAACGTTGTGGGACGCCGCACGGGGCGTGAGGATCCGCGGTCCGGAGCCCGTGATCGCCACGGTGTGCTCGAAATGGGCCGCCAGCGAGCCGTCCTCGGTCGAGATCGACCAGTGGTCATCGTGCAGGTAGACGTCCGGCGAGCCCATCGTGATCATCGGCTCGATCGCAATCGTCATTCCCTCGGACAGCTTCGGCCCCCGCCCCGGGTGGCCGAAGTTCGGGACGTGTGGATCCTCGTGGTAGTGCCGGCCGACGCCGTGCCCGACCAGGCTGCGGATGACCGAGAACCCGGCCGCTTCGACGACCGATTGGATCGCGGACGAGATGTCGCCGATCCGGTTGCCGGGCTTCGCCTCGGCGATCCCTGCGGCGAGCGCGTCCTGGCAGACGTCGAGCAGCCGCTGTGCCTCGGGGTCGATCGATCCGACGCCGAAGGTGTAAGCGCTGTCGGCGATGGCGCCGTCGAGGACCGCACCGACGTCCACCGTGATCAGGTCGCCCTCCGCGACCCGGTACGGCCCTGGAATGCCGTGGACGACCATCGAGTTCGGCGAGATGCAGATCTCGGCTGGATACGTACCGTGATACCCCTTCGACGCCGAGGTGCCGCCGTGCTGCCGCGATGAACGCACCGGCGATGTCGTCGAGCTCGCCGGTGGTGACACCGGGGCGGATGTGCTCGTCCGACGTGGGCGATCGTCGCGGCGACGAGCTCGCCCGCACGTGCGATGCGATCGATCTCGGCCGGCCCCTTGCGGATGATCACGGCTGGAGCGCCCCCTCGATCTCGGCGAAGACCTCGTCCACCGTTCCGCTCGCCTTCAGGGCGCACAGCACACCGGCGGCCCGGTAGCGCTCGACGACGGGCTCGGTCTGCTCGTGGTAGATGGCGAGGCGCCGCGCGATGACGTCGGGTGCGTCGTCCGGACGGCTCTCGTCGTGGGCGCGCCCGAGCAGGCGCTCGGTCGCGGTGGCGTCGTCGAGATCGAAGAAGAACACGCAGTCGAGCGGCCTGCCTATCTCCGCCAGCATCCGGTCGAGCGCCTCCGCCTGGACGAGGTTGCGCGGGAAGCCGTCGAGCACGAACCCTCCGGACGCATCGTCGTGCGAGAGCCGATCGCGGATGAGGGCGATCGTGAGCTGGTCCGGGACGAGCTCGCCCGAAGCGAGGATCGGCGCGACCTGGCGGCCGAGCTCCGTCTCGTCCGCGATCGCAGCCCTGAACATGTCGCCCGTCGAGACGTGGGGCACACCGTGGGTCGCGGAGATCCGCTTCGCCTGTGTGCCTTTCCCGGAGCCCTGCGGCCCGAGGACGAGGACGTCGACCGTTCCTATTTGAGGAAGCCTTCGTAGTTCCGCATCATCATCTGGCTCTCCATCTGGCGCATGGTGTCGAGGGCGACGCCGACCGCGATCAGCACGGATGTGCCGCCGAGGGCGCGCGAGTTCGCCTGCGAGAAGCCCCCGTACTTGATGAAGATGCTCGGGGCGACTGCGACCGCGGCGAGGAACAGCGCGCCCGGGAGGGTGAGTCGGGTGAGCACGCGGTCGAGGTACTGCGCCGTCGGCGGGCCGGGCCGGATGCCGGGGATGTAGCCGCCGTACTTCCGGAGGTTGTCGGCCTGCTCCACGGGGTTGAACTGGACCGCCGTGTAGAAGTACGTGAAGAGGATGATGAGAGCAGCCTCGGTCAGCAGGTACGTCAGGTTGCCGGGCTGGAAGTGGTCGTTCACGAACTGCTGCGTGCTCGGGAAGTACTGGGCGATCGTGGCCGGGAACGCGAGCAGCGCGGCCGCGAAGATGACCGGGATGACGCCGGCCATGTTGACGCGCAACGGCAGGTAGGTGGCGCCGCCGGTCGTCATCCGCCGCCCCACCATCCGCTTCGCGTACTGGATCGGGATGCGGCGCTGGCCCTCCTGCACGAAGACGACCGAGGCGACGATGAGCACCGCGATGAGCGGGAAGAAGATGCGCTCCATCGGCCCGCCGTTCCACCACGCGCTGACGCCGAGCGGGAGGCTCGTCAGGATCGACGCGAAGATGAGGATCGAGATGCCGTTGCCGATCCCGCGCTTCGTGATCTGCTCACCGATCCACATCAGCAGGATGGTGCCGGTCGTGAGGCGTGACGACGATGAGCGTCATGCGGCCGGCGTTCGCCTCGAGGACGTCCTGGCGCTGGAACAGGACGGCGTAGCCGAGCGCCTGCAGCGCCGCGAGGACGACGGTGAGGTAGCGCGTGTACTGGTTGATCTTCGCGTAGCCGGCCTCGCCCTCCTTCTGCAGCTCGCCGAGGCGCGGGATCACGACCGTGAGCAGCTGGACGATGATCGACGCCGTGACGTACGGCATGATCCCGAGCGCGAACAGCGAGAACTTCGAGAGCGCGCCGCCCGAGAAGAGATTGAGCAGGCCGAGGATCGAGCCGCCGTTGCCGGAGAAGTAGTTCTCGATCGAGGCCGAGTTGACGCCCGGCGCAGGGATCCACGAGCCGAGCCGGTAGACGGCGAGCGCGAAGGCGGTGAAGAGGACGCGCCGCCGCAGCTCGGGGACACGCCAGGCGTTGGTAAGCCAGGCCAGCATCCCTCAGCCTAGTCCTCGGTCGGCGAGGCGGGCTCGCCGGTCTCCGCCGGCAGCGCCTCCTCGGCGTGCCCGGCCTCGGGCTCGTCCTCTGCGGACACGCGGCGGCGCACCTTCGGCTGCTTCGGCTTCTTCGGAGCCGGCTCGCCGCGCAGCCACGTCACCGAGCCGCCGGCGGCCTCGATCTTCTCCTTCGCCGACTGCGAGAACCCGTGCGCGGTGACCGCGAGCTTCTTCGTCACCTCGCCCGAGCCGAGGATCTTCACGTCCGTCCGTGTGTTCTTGATCAGACCCGCCGCGACGAGAGCTTCCGGCGTCACCTCCGCGTCGGCCTCGAAGCGCGCCTCGAGGTCGCGCAGGTTGACGGGCTGCGTGTAGGTGCGGAAGGGGCCGATCGGCATCGCGTCGGCCGACGTGTTGCCGCGCAGCTTGGGCAGCCGCATGTCGATCGGCATCTGGCCGCCCTCGAAGCCTGCGGGCATCTTGTGGGACCCGGAGCGGGCCTTCTGGCCCTTGATCCCCCGCCCGGAGTAGCGGCCCTTGCCGGAGCCCATGCCGCGGCCGACGCGCTTGCGGTCCTTCCGCGGCTGCGCCGGTGAGAGGCTGTGGAGGTTGAGCTCCTCGGCCATGACTAGGCGTCCTTCCCTTCGACCTTGACGAGATGTGCGACGTGCCGCAACTGGCCTGCCAGCTCCGGCGTCTCCTTGTGCTCGACCGACCGGCCGATCTTGCCGAGGCCGAGCGCGCGGATCGTACCGTGGTGAGCCTTGCTCTCCCCGATCACGCTCCGCACCTGGGTGACCTTCACCGTGCTCATGCAGTCGCCTCCGCGGCGGCACCGGGTTCCGCAGCACCGGGTTCCGCAGCACCGGGTTCCGCAGCACCGGGCTCGGCAGCACCGGGCTCGGCGGCGCTCGGGCTCGGCGGCCTCGGGCTCGGCGGCATCCTGCTCGGGCTCCGCGGCCGGCGGTGCTGCAGCCGCTGGTGTCTGCGCCGGTGTCTCGGCCGGTGCCTCCGCCTGGGCCGCAGCGGCGTCTCCTCGGGCTCGGCTGCGGGCGGCGCGTACGGCAGCACCTCGAGGATCGTCTTGCCGCGTTGGCGGGCCACGTCCTCGGGCCGGCGCAGGTGCTGGAGCCCGTCGACCGTCGCCTTCGCCATGTTGATCGGGTTCGTCGTCCCGAGGCTCTTCGCGAGGACGTCCCGGATCCCGGCGAGCTCGAGGACGGCCCGCACGCCGCCGCCGGCGATGACGCCGGTGCCCTCGCTCGCGGGGCGCAGGAAGACGCGGGCGGCGCCGAACTGGCCGAGGATCTCGTGCGTGATCGTGGTGCCGTGCCTGGGCACGGTGAACAGGTTCTTCTTGGCGTCGTCGACCGCCTTCGAGATGGCGAGGGGGACCTCACGGGCCTTGCCGTACCCCACGCCGACCTTGTCGGTCTCGTCACCGACGACGACGAGCGCCGTGAACGAGAACCGCCGGCCGCCCTTGACGACCTTCGCGACACGGTTGATCTCGATCACACGCTCCTTCAGCTCTCGTGACTCGGCTACGTCGAACGTGCTCAAAACTCAAGTCCTCCTTCGCGCGCGCCGTCGGCGAGCGCCTTCACGCGTCCGTGGTAGAGGTAGCCGCCGCGATCGAACACGCAGGTCGTGACGCCTGCCGCCTTCGCAGCCTCGGCCAGCTGCTTCCCCACCTCGGCCGCCTGCTCGGTCTTGTCGCCCGAGAACCCCTTCAGCTGCAGCCAGCTCGCGGCGGCGAGCGTGCGTGCGCTCGTGTCGTCGACCAGCTGGGCGAAGATGCCTCGATTGGAGCGGAACACCGCGAGACGCGGCCGCTCCGCCGTGCCTGACACCTTGCCGCGGATGCGGCGGTGCCGGCGAAGCCGTGCTTCGCGCGTCGACAGGGTGCTCATGCGCGCTTCCCGACCTTTCTCCGAACCTGCTCGTCGCGGTAGCGGATGCCTTTGCCCTTGTACGGCTCCGGCGGCCGCACCTTGCGAATCTCGGCCGCGATCTGCCCGACGACCTGCTTGTCCGTGCCCTTGACCACGATCTGGGTCGGAACCGGCACCTCGAAGCTGACGCCTTCGCGAGGCGTGATCGTGACCGGGTGCGAGTAGCCGACGGCGAGCTCGAGGTCGCTGCCCTTGAGCTGCGCACGGTAGCCGACGCCCTGGATCTCGAGATGCTTCTCGAAGCCCTTGGTGACACCCTCGACCATGTTGGCGACGAGTGTGCGGGTGAGGCCGTGGAGCGCGCGGTCGTCGCCGCGGTCCGTCGGACGCGTGACGTTGATCACGCCGTCCTCCTGCGTGATCTCCATCCGCACCGGGACGCGCTGCTCGAGCGCGCCGAGCGGCCCCTTCACGTTGACCGTGCCGCCGGCGGACACCTCGACGGTGACACCGCTCGGGATCTCTATCGGCTTGCGTCCAATTCGACTCATGGCTGGTTCTCTTTCCTTGCCTTTCTCTAACGCGACTTCGCGAAGCGAAGGCGCTTCACCAGACGAAGGCGAGCACCTCGCCGCCGACGCCGCGCTCTGCGGCCTGGCGGCTGGTGATCACGCCGGTCGAGGTGGACAGGATGGCCGTGCCGAGCCCGCCGAGCACGCGCGGGAGGCGGTCCTTGCGGGCGTAGACGCGCCGGCCCGGCTTCGAGATCCGCTTCAGGTCGGTGATCACGCGCTCGCGATTGCGGCCGAACTTCAGCTCGACGACGAGCGTGGCGAACGGCGTGCCCTCGATCACGCGGTAGTCCTTGATGTATCCCTCGTCCTTGAGCAGGCGCGCGATCTCCTCCTTCATGCGGGAGGACGGCATCTGGGCGCTGTCGTGCATCGCCTTGTTGGCGTTGCGGATGCGGGTCAGCATGTCTGCGATCGGGTCGGTCAGCATTTTCGCTCCGCGAAAATGCTAGATGGGGCGGCCTCTCGTCCAACGTCGAACATGCGAATGCTCTTTCCTTGAGATTTCGGGACGATTATCGGCAGCATTCCGCGCCGAATCCCTTCCCTTGACAGCAGCGTCTCGAATCGACTGATCTGGTCATTGCTCATCTAACGTCTTCCTGGTTCACCAGGAAGACTTGGTCATGCCGGGGATGGCGCCTTGATGCGCCAGTTCCCGCAGGCAGATGCGGCAGAGCCTGAACTTCTTGTAGACGGCGCGCGGACGGCCGCAACGGCTGCACCGCGTGTATGCCTGCGTCTTGTGCTTCGGCGTCCGCTTCTGCTTGACGCGGAGCGAGGTCTTGGCCATGCCCTAGTCCCTTCTGCTTTCGGTCGCGAACGGCATGCCGAGGTGGCGCAGGAGCGCGCGCGCCTGGTCGTCGTTCTCGGCAGACGTCGTGATGGCGATGTCGAGGCCCCGGATCATCTGCACGCTGTCGTAGTCGATCTCCGGGAAGATGATCTGCTCCCTGATTCCGAGCGAGTAGTTGCCGCGCCCGTCGAAGGAGTCGGGGTTGAGGCCCCGGAAGTCGCGAATCCGCGGCAGGGCGATCGAGACGAGCCGGTCGAGGAACTCGTACATCCGCGCGCCGCGCAGCGTCACGCGTGCGCCGACCGCCATTCCCTCGCGGAGCTTGAAGCTCGCGATCGACTTGCGCGCGCGGCGGATCTGCGCCCGCTGGCCGGCGATCGTGGTGAGCTCCTCGATCGCAGCGTCCATCGCCTTCGCGTCGGTCTTGGCGTCGCCGACACCCATGTTGAGCGTGATCTTCGTCACCCTCGGGACGCGCATGATCGAGTCGAGCTCGAGCTCGTCCTTGAGGGTGGCGCGGATCTCGTCGTCGTAGCGCTGCTTCAGGCGCGCCACGTAGGTCTCGGTCGTGGCCATCAGCGGTCGACCTCCTCGTTGCAGCGCTTGCAGTAGCGCACCCGCAGCGTCTCGCCCTTGAGCTCCTTCACGTGGACGCCGACGCGCGTGGCCTGCCGACAGGTCGGGCAGACGAGCATGACGTTGCTGATGTCGATGGGCGAGGCCTTGTCGAAGATGCCGCCCGGCGTCATCTGGGAGCCGCCCATCCGGGACGCGTCGCGGATCGGCGTGGGCTTGCGATGACGCTTGACGACGTTGAGGTTCTCGACGATGACGCGGCCCTGACGGGGGAGCGCGTCGATGACGCGGCCCTGCTTGCCGCGGTCCTTGCCGGCCAGAACCTGCACCGTATCGCCCTTCTTGATCTTCATCGTTGCTGCCATCGCTAGAGCACCTCGGGAGCCAGGCTGACGATCTTCATGAAGTTCTTCTCGCGCAGCTCGCGGGCAACGGGCCCGAAGATGCGCGTACCACGGGGATTGAGCTGGTTGTCGATGATGACGGCGGCGTTCTCGTCGAAGCCGATCAACGTGCCGTCGTTGCGACCGTAGGGCTTCTTCGTCCGGACGACGACGGCTTTCACCACCTCGCCCTTCTTGACCGTGCCCTGCGGCGTCGCGGTCTTCACGGTAGCAACGATGATGTCGCCGACGCGGGCGTAGCGCCGGTGCGAGCCTCCGACGACGCGGATGCAGAGGATCTCGCGGGCGCCGGTGTTGTCGGCGACCTTGAGTCGGCTCTCCTGCTGGATCACTGACCCTCACCTCCTGCGCAGATCGTGCGCGCTGGCCGCGAAACGCAAGCCAGGCTAGGACGCAGGGCTCGGCCAGGCATGGAATGCCTGGGTGAGCCCGAGGACGACGCATGGCGCTGCGTTGCAGCGAGCCAGCGCGTGCGAGATGTGCAGGTGGGAGGGTCACTTAGCCACCTCGACGATCTCCGTCAGCCGCCAGCGCTTCGTCGCGGACAGCGGCCGCGTCTCGACGATCCGAACGATGTCGCCGATCTTGGCGGTGTTGCCCTCGTCGTGAGCGTGGAACTTCACCGAGCGCCGCACGACCTTCTTGTACTTGCGGTGCGACTTGATCATGTCCACCTTGACGACGATCGTCTTGTCCATCGCAGCGGACACGACGGTGCCCTGCCGCTCCTGCCTGCGCCCGCGCTCGTGCTCCGGCTTCTCGAGCCGCACGATCGGCTTGCGCTCGCCGGCCGTCTCCCGCTTGGGGCGGGTCTTCTGCGGCCGCAGGGCGCGCGGGAGGCGCTTCTTCTTCGGCTTCGGGCCCGACGGCTGCGCAGGTGCGGCCGGAGGCGCCTCCGCGGCAGGCTCCGGTGCGGCAGGCCGCCTCCTCGCGGCAGGCTCCTCTGCGGCAGGCGCGGCGGTCTCCCCGGCGACGACCTCCGCGGCGGCCTCCTCGATCGCCTCCTCGGCGACGGCGGCCTCGACAAGCTCCTCGGCCACGGCTTCCGCGCCGGCCTCCTCGAGCTCCTCCTCCGCGGCGACGACCTCTTCGACCACCTCGGCCGACGCCCTCGGCGACGACCTCCTCGATCTCGGCCTGCGTCTCGGCGCCCTCCTCGGGCGTCAACGCGCCTTCGGCGACGGCCTCGGAGACGGCCTCGCTCTGCCTCCGCGCCGGCTTCGAGCTCGGACGCGATCGCCTCGGCTGCGGCGTCCTCGATCTTCGCCTCGGCGACCTCGACCTCGGTGGCGATCACCTCGACGTCCTCGGCCACGGTCTCCCCGACCGCCGCCTCGGCGACGTCGACCTCCGCCGCCTCCGCCTCGACCGGCGTCTCGTCGTCGTTCGTTTTCTTCGAATCTGCCATCTCAGATCTTCCCCAGTCGTTCGCGCTCGGTCTTCACGGTCAGGATGCGGGCGATCTCGCGCTTGGCCGATCGCAGCCGGGCGCTGTTCTCGAGCGCCCCGGTAGCCGACTGGAAGCGGAGGTTGAACAGCTCCTTGCGGGTCTCGCCCATCTTCTCCTCGAGCTCCTCGTCGGTCAGGTCACGTAGGTCTCTAGCTCTCAAAGAGATCAGCCTCCCGGCGCACGAACTTCACCCGAATCGGAAGCTTCTGACCGGCGAGGCGGAGCGCCTCGCGGGCGAGAGCCTCGTCCACACCGGCGAGCTCGAACAACACGCGACCCGGCTTCACGACCGCCACCCAGCCTTCGGGTGAGCCCTTGCCCGAGCCCATCCGCGTCTCGGCCGGCTTCTTCGTGAAGGGCTTGTCCGGGAACAGGTTGATCCAGACCTTGCCGCCGCGGCGGATCTTGCGCGTCATCGCGATCCGGGCAGCCTCGATCTGGCGGTTCGTGATCCAGCCGTCCTCGAGCGCCTTGATCCCGTAGTCGCCGAACTGCACCGACGTCTGGCCCTTGGCGAAGCCGTCGCGGCGGCCGCGGTGATGCTTGCGGTGCTTGGTCCTGCGTGGCAGCAACATCAGCTCTCGGTCCCCTCGGTCGTGCTCTCCGGCGTGACCTGCGGCGTCGCCTCGGACGTGACGTCGGGCGTCACCTCGGGCGCCGGCGCGTCGGTCGACTCGGGAGCCGTCTCCGGCGTCCTCGGCTCCGCCTCACGCGGCGGTCGCTGCGAGCGCTGAGCGGGCCGGCCGCCCCCACTCGGGCCGCCGCCCTGGCTTCCGGGGCCGCCGGGCCGCGGGCCGCGCCCGCCACCGGGGCGACCGCCCGGGCGTCCTCCGCCCGCGCCACCGGGACCTCCTGGTCCGCCGCTTCGCCGGCCCTTCTTGACGAGACCGAGGCCCTCGCGGTCCTGGCCGCGCCCGCGGCCGCTCTCGCGCGACGCGCCGAGGCCCTCCGCGGCACCGCCTCGCTTGCGGCGCGCCTGATCCTGGTCGCCCAGCCGCGTCTCCTTGCCGGTCGAGGTGCCCTCGTAGCCCTCGGGCATGATCTCGCCCTTGTTGACCCAGACCTTGACGCCGATGCGGCCATACGTGGTCTTGGCCTCGGAGAAGCCGTAGTCGATGTCGGCCCGGATCGTGTGCAGCGGCACGCGGCCCTCGGTGTACCGCTCCGAGCGGCTCATCTCGCCCCCGCCCAGTCGACCGCCGCACTGGATCTTGATCCCCTGCGCGCCGGAGCGCATGGCCGACGCGAGCGCGCGCTTCATCGCACGCCTGAAGGAGACGCGATTCTGCAGCTGCTCCGCGATCGACTGCGCGACGAGCTGGGCGTCGAGCTCCGGCCGCTTGATCTCGTTGATGTTGATGTGCACCGACTTGCCGGTGATCGAGTGCAGCTCCTTGCGGAGCGCGTCGACCTCGACGCCCGACTTGCCGATCACGATGCCGGGGCGGGCGGTGTAGATATCGACCGTGATCCGCTGCTTGTCCTTCCGGATCAGGATGTCGGACAGGCCGGCATGGGCGAGCTTGCCGGTGATGTGCTCGCGGATGCGGACATCCTCGATGATGTAGTCGGCGAACTCCTTCTTGCCGGTGTACCAGTTCGACTTCCAGTCGTGGATGACACCGACACGAAGGCCGCCGGGGTGGATCTTCTGGCCCATCAGACTGTGGCCTCCTTCTTCTTCGCGGGCGTCTTTGGCTTCGGCGTCTCCTCGGCCGTGGGCGTCTCGGGTGTGGGTGACGCCTCTGCAGCCGGCACGTGGGCCGGACGCTTGCGTCGCCCCTCTGCCTGCGGGCTCTCGCCGACGACGAGGGTGATGTGGCACGAGCGCTTACGGATCCGGTTGACGCGGCCCCGCGCGCGGGCGCGCCAGCGCTTGAGTGTGGGACCCTCGTCGGCGTAGGCGGCCAGAACGACGAGCTCGTCGCCGTCGAGGGCGTGCGCGGACTCGGCGTTCGCGACGGCCGAGCGCAGCACCTTCTCGATGTCGACCGCGGCAGCACGCGACGTGAACGCCAGGATCGTGCGCGCCTCGGGCACGCTGCGCCCGCGGATGTGGTCGAGCACGACCCGCGCCTTGCGGGCAGAGAGGCGCACGTACTTCGCCTCGGCGCGAACCTGCGTGGGAGTCCGGGTGGTGGCCACTAGCGCTTCTTCACCTGGGTCTTGTTGTCGCCCGCGTGGCCGCGGAACGTCCTGGTCGGGGCGAACTCGCCGAGCTTGTGTCCGACCATCTGCTCGCTCACGAACACGGGCACGTGCTTGCGCCCGTCGTGGACTGCGATCGTGTGGCCGACCATGTCGGGGAACACGGTCGAGCTGCGCGACCAGGTGCGGATCATCCGCTTCTCGTTGGCGGCGTTCATCGCCTCGATCCGGCCGAGCAGCCGCTCGTCGACGAAGGGCCCCTTCTTCGATGATCTTGACATCAGTGCCTAGCGCCTTTCCTTGCCACGGCGGCGGCCGCGGACGATCAGCTTGTCGGATTCCTTGTGCTTGCGGCGGGTGCGCTTGCCGAGCGTCGGCACGCCCCACGGGGTGACCGGATGGCGGCCGCCCTTCGACTTGCCCTCGCCGCCGCCGTGCGGGTGATCGACCGGGTTCATGGCCGAGCCGCGGACGGAGGGACGCTTGCCGAGCCAGCGACTGCGCCCGGCCTTGCCCGACTGCTCGTTGGCGTGATCGGAGTTGCCGACCTGCCCGACGGTTGCCCGGCAGGTGAGGAGGACGCGGCGCATCTCGCCGGACGGCAGCCGGAGGACGCCGTACCCCTGGTCCTTCGCGACGAGCTGGACCCCTGCGCCCGCCGAGCGGGCCATCTTCGCGCCCTGGCCCGGCTTGAGCTCGACGTTGTGGACGAGCGTGCCGGTGGGGATGTTCTCGAGTGGCAGCGCATTCCCCGCCTTGATGTCGGCGGCGGGGCCCGACTCGACGGTGGCGCCGACCCGGAGGCCCTGCGGCGCGATGATGTAGGACTTGGCGCCGTCGGCGTAGTGGAGCAGCGCGATGCGAGCCGACCGGTTCGGGTCGTACTCGATCGCCGCCACCTTCGCCGGCACGGCGTCCTTGACGCGCTTGAAGTCGATGATGCGGTACCGGCGCTTGTGCCCGCCGCCCTGGTGGCGCGTCGTGATGCGCCCGTTGTTGTTCCGGCCGCCGGTCTTCTTGAGCGGCTCGAGGAGCGACTTCTCGGGCGCCTTCTTCGTGACGCCCTCGAACGAGGAGACGGCCATGAAGCGGCGCCCCGGGCTCGTCGGCTTGTACTTCTTCACGGCCATGAGTGGTTCTCCTGGTGACGGTTTCGCGTCTCTGGCGTGCGAGACGCAAGCAGTGCTAGGACGCAGGGAGCGTCCATGCTGGTTTGCATGGACGCGACCGAGGACGACGCAATGCGCCGCGGGTCGCGCGCCAGAGGCGCACTAACTGTTGCCAGGAGAGCCACTTAAACCTGCGCTCCTTCGAAGATCTCGATCGTCTGACCCTCGTGCAGCTGCACGACGGCCTTCTTCCAGCCCGGGCGGACGCCATTGAAGAGGCCGCGCCGCTTGGGCTTCGCGGGGACCTTGAGGATGCGGACGCTCTTCACCTTGACGCCGAAAAGCTGCTCGACGGCCTGGCGCACCTGCGTCTTGTGTGCGTCCTGATGGACCTTGAACGTGTACTGGCGGTCCGCGAGGCCGGCATAGCTCTTCTCCGACACGACCGGTGCGATGAGGACGTCGGCGGCGTTCACGATGCCTTCCCTTCGACGAGCGGGAGCGCTGCCTCGCTGACGAGGACGGAGCGCGCCCAGACGACAGGCGCCACCTCGAGCTCGGACGGCACGGTGACGAGCACCCGGTCGAGGTTGCGGAACGACTTGATCAGGCCGGTCTCGTCCTCGTGCGCGACGACGACGAGTGGGGTGTCCTTCCCCCAGGAGTCGATGAGCGCCTTCGCCTGCCGGGTCGAGGGCGTCTCGAACGCACCGCCGTCCACGAGGGCCAGGGTCTCGTTGCCGACATGGTTCGACAGCGCCCCGGCGAGCGCGGCGCGGCGCACCTTCCGGTTCACCTTGACCTCGAAGCTCCGCATCCCGGGCGCGAACGCGACGCCGCCGCCCGTGAACTGCGGGGCCCGGATCGTGCCCTGCCGCGCGCGCCCGGTCCCCTTCTGGCGCCACGGCTTGGCGCGACCGCCCGAGACGAGGCCGCGGGTCTTCGCACCGCGCGTTCCGGCCCGGTGGGCGTTGAGCTCCGCTCGCACGACCTCGTGCACGAGGTGGCGCTTGAGCTCGGCGCCGAAGACGGCGGTCTCGAGCGAGGCGTCCTTGGCGGCCGAGCCGCCGAGCACCTGAACCTTGGGGGCAGCCATCAGCCGACGCTCCTGATCTCGACGATGCCGCTCTTCGGGCCCGGCACGGATCCCTTCACGAGCAGCAGGTTGCGCTCGGCGTCCACCTGGTGCACGACGAGCCCGAGCTGGGTCTTGCGGACGCCGCCCATGCGGCCCGACATCTTCTGTCCCTTGAAGACGCGCGACGGCGTTGCGGAGGCGCCGATCGAGCCCGGCTTGCGGATGTTGTGCGAGCCGTGGCTGACCGGGCCGCGCTTGAAGTTGTGACGCTTGATCGTTCCCTGATAGCCCTTGCCGATCGACGTGCCTGCGACCTTGACCTGGTCGCCCGGCTCGAACGCCTCGACCGTGACGGTGTCGCCGACGCTGAGCTCCGTGTCGCCGCGGAACTCGGCGAGATGGCGGTGTGCCGTCGCGCCGGCCTTCTTCAGGTGGCCGAGCTCGCCCTTCGTGATCTTCCGGTCGGCCACCGGCTCGAACGCGAGCTGGACGGCGCTGTAGCCGTCGGACGCGTCGCTGCGAACCAGCGTCACCGGGCACGGTCCGGCCTCGATCACGGTGACCGCGGTGACGCCGCCCGTCTCCGGGTCGAAGATCTGCGTCATGCCGAGCTTTCTCCCGAGGATTCCTTTCACGACATGCCTCCGAAGCTCCGGGAGAAAGCGTTAGATAGTGCGTTCATCGATGTGGTTATCATGATTTTCTCATGGTTTTTATCTAGAACTCTAGAAATTGCCGTCTCGGCAATTTCTAGAGTTTTATTTCGATGTCGATGCCGGCCGGGAGATCGAGGCGCATCAGCGAGTCCACCGTCTTCGGCGTCGGGCTGTGGATGTCGATCAGCCGCTTGTGCGTGCGCACCTCGAAGTGCTCCCGCGAGTCCTTGTCCTTGAAGGGGCTGCGGATCACGCAGTACACGTTCTTCTCGGTGGGCAGGGGCACGGGGCCGGTGATCGTCGCACCGGTGCGCTGCGCCGTCTCGACGATCTGCGACGCCGAGCGGTCGAGCTGCTGGTGGTCGTAGCCCTTGAGCCGGATGCGGATTTTCTGTTGCGCCATGTGTTCTGGTCTCTTCTCGTCCGAGAGAGGGTGCCTCTCCCCCGCGCAGGCGGGGGAGCGGGTGCGCCCTCTGCTACTTGATGATCTCCGTGACGACGCCGGCGCCGACGGTGCGGCCACCCTCGCGGACGGCGAACCGGAGACCGGAGTCCATGGCGATCGGCTGGCCCATCTCGATCTCCATCTGCGTGTTGTCGCCCGGCATGACCATCTCCTGGCCCTCCGGGAGCTTGATCGAGCCCGTCACGTCGGTCGTGCGGAAGTAGAACTGCGGCCGGTAGCCGTTGAAGAACGGCGTGTGGCGGCCGCCCTCGTCCTTCGAGAGCACGTAGACCTCGGCCTTGAAGTGCGTGTGGGGCGTGATCGAGCCGGGCTTCGCGAGCACCTGCCCACGCTCGACCTCCTCGCGCTTGACGCCGCGCAGCAGCGCGCCCGCGTTGTCGCCGGCCTGCGCGAAGTCGAGCGTCTTCAGGAACATCTCGAGGCCCGTGACGGTCGTCTTCTCGACCTTCTCGTGGATGCCGACGATCTCGACCTCCTCGCCGACCTTGAGCTGGCCCTGCTCGATGCGGCCGGTGACGACGGTGCCGCGACCGGTGATCGTGAAAACGTCCTCGATCGGCATCAGGAACGGCTTGTCGATGTCGCGCGTCGGCTCGGGGATGTAGGAGTCGACGGCCTCCATCAGCTCGATGATCTTCGGCGTCCACTCGGGGTCGCCCTCGAGCGCCTTGAGCGCCGAGACCTGGATGATCGGGATGTCGTCGCCGGGGAACTCGTACTTGGAGAGCAGCTCGCGCACCTCGAGCTCGACGAGCTCGAGCAGCTCGGGGTCGTCGACCATGTCGGCCTTGTTGAGGGCGACGACCATGTACGGCACCTCGACCTGGCGGGCGAGCAGGATGTGCTCGCGTGTCTGCGGCATCGGGCCGTCGGCGGCCGAGACGACGAGGATCGCGCCGTCCATCTGCGCGGCGCCCGTGATCATGTTCTTGATGTAGTCGGCGTGCCCCGGGCAGTCGACGTGCGCGTAGTGGCGGTTCGCGGTCTCGTACTCGACGTGCGCGGTGTTGATCGTGATGCCGCGCTGCCGCTCCTCGGGAGCCTTGTCGATGTCCTCGAACGCGACGGCCTGGCCGCCGCCCTGCTCGGCGAGGATCTTGGTGATAGCCGCCGTCAGCGTCGTCTTGCCGTGGTCGATGTGGCCGATGGTGCCGACGTTGACGTGCGGCTTCGACCGCTCGAACTTCTGCTTGGCCATGTGCTGCGATCTCCTTCTTACGAGCCTGACTGCGAGTCGACGATGTCGCTCGCGATGGACTGGGGAACCTCGTCGTACCGGTCGAACTGCATGGTGAAGGTCGCCCGGCCCTGCGACATCGACCGGAGGTCGGTCGCGTAGCCGAACATCTCCGACAGCGGCACGCTTGCCTTGATCGACTGCGAGTTGCCGACCGGCTCGAGCGACTCGACCCGGCCGCGCCGGCTGTTCAGGTTGCCCATCACGTCGCCGAGGTAGTCGTCGGGAGTGACGACCTCGACCGCCATGATCGGCTCGAGCAGCTTCGGCTTGGAGCGCTTCAGCGCCTCCTTGAAGGCCATCGAGCCCGCGATCTTGAAGGCGCGCTCGCTCGAGTCGACCTCGTGGTAGGAGCCTTCGATCAGCTCGATCTTGACGTCGACGACCGGGTAGCCGGCGAGGACGCCGGCGTTCATGGCCTCCTGGATGCCCTCGTCGACGGGCTTGATGTACTCCTTGGGGATCTTGCCGCCGACGACCTTGTCGACGAACTCGTAGCCCGCACCGGGCTCCTGCGGGAGCAGGTTGATGACGACGTCGCCGTACTGGCCGGAGCCGCCGGTCTGACGCACGAACCTGCCCTGCACCTTCTCCGCCGGCTTGCCCGCCGTCTCGCGGTAGGCGACCTGCGGCCTCCCGACGTTCGCGTCGACCTTGAACTCGCGCATGAGACGGTCGACGATGATCTCGAGGTGGAGCTCGCCCATCCCCGCGATCAGCGTCTGCCCGGTCTCCTCGTCGGAGGTGACACGGAAGGTCGGATCCTCCTCGGCGAGGCGCTGGAGGCCCTGCGAGAGCTTGTCCTGGTCGCCCTTCGTCTTGGGCTCGATCGCGACCGAGATGACCGGGTCCGGGAACGTCATCCGCTCGAGCACGATCGGCGCGCGGTCGGTGGCGAGGGTGTCGCCCGTCGTGGACTGCTTGAGGCCGACGGCCGCGGCGATCTCGCCGGCGCCGATCTCGTCCCGCTCCTCGCGGTGGTTCGCGTGCATCTGGAGGATGCGGCTGATCCGCTCGGTCTTGCCGTTCGTCGTGTTGAGCACCCGGTCGCCGGACTTGACCTGGCCCGAGTAGACGCGGAAGTAGGTCAGCTTGCCGACGAAGGGGTCGGACATCACCTTGAACACGAGCGCCGAGAACGGCGCGTCCATCGAGGCCGGCCGCGTCAGCTCCTCCTCGGTCTTCGGATCGACGCCCTGGACCTCCGGCACGTCGAGCGGGCTCGGGAGGTAGTCGATGACGGCGTCGAGGAGCGGCTGGACGCCCTTGTTCTTGAACGCGGACCCGAGCAGCACCGGCGTGATCGCGCTCGCGAGCGTGCCCGCGCGGAGCGCGCGACGGATCATCTCGGGCGTCACCGACTCCTCGTCGAGGAGGTACGTCTCCATGAGCTCGTCGTCGAACTCCGCGATCGCGTCGATGAGCAGGTGGTGGTGGTCGTGGGCCCGGTCGGCGAGCTCGGCGGGGATCTCCGAGACCGTGAAGGTCTGGCCGAGATCGTCGTCGTAGGTGATCGCGGCCATCTCGACCAGGTCGACGACGCCGCGGTGGTGCTCTTCCTCCCCGATCGGGATCTGGATGCAGACCGGGTTCGCGCCGAGGCGCTCGCGCATCGACTGCACGGCGGCGAAGAAGTCCGCGCCGGTGCGGTCCATCTTGTTGATGAACGAGATGCGCGGGACGCCGTAGCGGTCGGCCTGGCGCCAGACGGTCTCGGACTGGGGCTGCACGCCGGCCACGGAGTCGAACACGGCCACGGCGCCGTCGAGCACGCGCAGTGAGCGCTCGACCTCGACCGTAAAGTCCACGTGCCCGGGCGTATCGATAATGTTGATCCGATGGTCGCGCCACTCCGCCGTCGTCGCCGCCGACGTGATGGTGATGCCGCGCTCCTGCTCCTGCGCCATCCAGTCCATCGTCGCGGCGCCCTCGTGGACCTCGCCCAGCTTGTGGGTCCGCCCCGTGTAGTAGAGGATGCGCTCGGTCGTCGTGGTCTTGCCGGCGTCGATGTGCGCCATGATCCCGATGTTCCGGACGCGGTCCAGCCCGGTCCGCGATGCCCCCGTCTGCGAAGTTACAGCGCTCATGCTCCCTTTCCGATCTACCAGCGATAGTGGGCGAAGGCCTTGTTCGCCTGCGCCATCCGGTAGATGTCGTCCTTCTTCTTGTAGGCCCCGCCCTGCTGGTTGACCGCGTCCATCAACTCACCTGCGAGTTTGTCGCCCATGTGCTTCTCGCGCCGCTCACGCGCGTACTGCACGATCCAGCGCACCGCGAGCGTGCGGGCACGTCGCTGCGGCACCTCGACCGGAACCTGGTAGTTCGCGCCGCCGACCCGGCGTGACCGGACCTCGAGCACCGGCGTTACGGTCTTGACCGCGCCGTCGAGCACCTCGAGCGCCGGCTTGCCCGTCTTCTCCGAGGCGAGCGCGAGCGCGTCGTAGACGATGCGCTCGGCCGTCGACTTCTTGCCGTCGAGCATGACGCAGTTGACGAGCTGGGTCACGAGCGTCGAGCCGTAGACGGAGTCGGCCTCGAGCTGGCGCGGCTGGATCTCTGCGCGGCGGGGCATCAGCCCGAGCCCTTCTTGGCGCCGTACTTCGAGCGCGCCTGGCGGCGGTCGGAGACACCGGAGGTGTCGAGCCCACCGCGGATGACCTTGTAGCGGAAGCCCGGCAGGTCCTTGACGCGGCCGCCGCGGATCAGCACGACCGAGTGCTCCTGCAGGTTGTGCCCCTCGCCCGGAATGTAGACGCCGACCTCCATGCCGTTCGTGAGCCGGACGCGCGCGACCTTGCGCAGCGCGGAGTTCGGCTTCTTCGGCGTGGTCGTGTAGACGCGCGTGCACACGCCGCGCTTCTGCGGCGCACCCCGGAGGGCCGGGGTCTTCGTCTTGGCCACGGGGGCCTTGCGGCCTTTGCGGACGAGCTGATTGACGGTGGGCACGCTGCTCCTAACGGTCTGGTCGAAGATCTTCAGGGACAGACGCGCGCACTGAAACCCGCCGTCTGCGGACAGGGAGTGTAGCGGAGTTCTTGCGCTCGAGGCAACCGTGCCGCTGACCTCTCCGTCGACCTGGAGACACCAGGATCGCGAGCGGGAGGGTGCGTTGCGGTCGGAAAGGAACGGAGGCTGTCCTCCCTGCGCAACAGGGAGGACAGCTTCTGAACCTCCGGTGAGAGGCTTCAGCCTCTCTCCCGGGTCACGCGTTTTCCTAGCCTTCGTCCTCCGGCGGAGCGTCCTCCACGGGCAGCTCCTCCTCGAAGGCGAGCCCGAGGGCGGTGAGGTCGATCTCGCCGTCGCCGATCTCCTCGAGCGCGGCGAGCAGCTCCTGTGCCTCGGCGGCGAACATCGACGACGGCAGCGGCTCCGCTGGCTCGATTCCGATCCCGCGGTACTTCTTGAGCCCGGTCGCGGCCGGGATCAGCTTGCCGATGATGACGTTCTCCTTGAGGCCGAGGAGCCGGTCGATCTTCCCCTCGATCGCCGCGTCCGTGAGCACCTTGGTCGTCTCCTGGAACGAGGCGGCCGAGAGGAACGACTCGGTGGCGAGCGACGCCTTCGTGATCCCGAGGATCAGCGGCTCGAACGTCGCCTCCTCCTTCTTCGCCTTCCGCGCGGCGTCGTTCGCACGTGCGAGCACTGCCTTGTCGACGAGCTGGCCCGGGAGCAGCGGCGTGTCGCCGGCGCTCTCGACGCGCACCTTCTTCAGCATCTGGCGCACGATCAGCTCGATGTGCTTGTCGTGGATGTCGACGCCCTGCGACTTGTAGACCTTCTGCACCTCGCCGACGAGGTACAGCTCGGTCACCGTCGATCCCTTCAGCGCGAGCAGCTCCGCCGGGGCGATCGAGCCCTCGTTGAGCGGGTCGCCCGCCTCGACCACGTCGCCGGTCCCGACCAGGAGCCGCGTCCGGCGCGGGAAGCTGTACTCCTTGGCCGGGATCGGCTCGCCGTTCTCGTCGAGCGCGGAGGGGACGACCGTGATCTTGATCGTGCGCTCGGCGTCCTCCTTCTCGACCTTGCCGGAGACCTCCGCGACCGTCGCGGCGCCCTTCGGGTTGCGCGCCTCGAAGATCTCGACGACGCGCGGGAGGCCGTGCGTGATGTCCGCGCCGGCGACGCCGCCCGTGTGGAAGGTCCGCATCGTCAGCTGGGTGCCCGGCTCGCCGATCGACTGTGCCGCGATGATCCCCACCGCGTCGCCGACCTCGGCCGAGTAGCCGGTCGCGAGGAACGTCCCGTAGCAGGCCCGGCAGACACCGTGCTCGCTCTTGCACTTGAGCACCGACCGCACAGGCACGAGATAGCCCTCCGCGTGCTCTTCCAGCGCCTCGAGCAGCTCACCGAGGATGGGGAGCGTCAGCTCCGTGCCCGCCTCGAGGATGAGCGTCTTGCCCGGCTTGCCGTCCTTGAGCGGCTTGAAGACGTCGACCGCGAGGATGCGGCCGGCGACGCTCGAGTTGAGCTTGCCGTCGAGAATGGCCGCCAGCCCGACGTATTCGTCGGTGCCGCAGTCGAGATCGCGGATGATCACGTCCTGCGAGACGTCGACGAGCCGCCGGGTCAGGTAGCCCGAGTCGGCCGTCCGCAGCGCCGTGTCGGCGAGCCCCTTGCGGGCGCCGTGCGTCGAGATGAAGTACTCGAGGACCGACAGCCCCTCCATGAAGTTGGCCTTGATCGGGCGCTCGATGATCTCGCCCTTCGGATTGGCCATGAGGCCGCGCATGCCGGCGAGCTGGCGGATCTGGTTGAACGAGCCGCGGGCGCCGGAGTTGGCCATCATGAAGATCGAGTTCGTCTGGTGCAGGTTGTCCTTCATCTCCTGCGCGACGTGCTCCGTCGCCTCCGTCCAGACGGCGACGATCCGCTCGTGCCGCTCCTCCTCGGTCATCAGGCCGCGCTGGTACTCGAGCTCGAGCTTCCGCACCTGCTCCTCGTAGTCGACGAGGATTTCCTCCTTGCGCGGCGGGATCACGATGTCGTTCTTCGAGACCGTGATCCCAGCCTGAGTTGCGTAGCGGAACGCGAGCTGCTTGATCGTGTCGAGAACGGTCGCCACCGCATGCGCGCCGTAGAGGTCGACGAGTGCTGCGATGAACTGGTCGATCTCGCGCTTCGAGAGCGGCCCGTTGATGAACTCGTGCGCAACCGTCTCCTCCGTGTGCACCGCCGACTCGAGCGGAGCGCTTGATCTCCGCGTTGAAGATCACGCGGCCGGGGGTGGTGAGGATGACCTCGCCGTCCCAGCGGTACTCGATTGGATCCTGGAGGCCGATCTCGCGCGACTCGACGTGGAACTCGACCTCCTCCTCGGTGCGGAACCGCTTGAGGCCGTCCTTGCCGAGCTGCTTCGCGAGCTCCTCCGCCGTCGTGGCCGGAAGGTCGTGTTCGCAGTAGGTCAGGTAGTAGGCGCCGAGCACCATGTCCTGCGTCGGCGTCGCGAGCGGGCGACCGTGTGCCGGCGAGAGGATGTTGTTCGACGACAGCATCAGGATCCTCGCCTCCGCCTGCGCCTCGGCGCTGAGCGGGAGGTGGACCGCCATCTGGTCGCCGTCGAAGTCGGCGTTGAACGCGTGGCAGACGAGCGGGTGGACCTGGATCGCCTTGCCCTCGACGAGGATCGGCTCGAAGGCCTGGATGCCGAGGCGGTGCAGCGTCGGGGCGCGGTTCAGCAGCACCGGGTGCTCGGCGATGACCTCCTCGAGCACGTCCCAGACGTCGAGTGACATCGACTCGACGTGCTTCTTCGCCGCCTTGATGTTCTGCACGGCCTTGCGCTCCACGAGCCGGCTCATGATGAACGGCTTGAAGAGCTCGAGCGCCATCAGCTTCGGCAGGCCGCACTGGTGCAGCTTCAGGTTCGGGCCGGCCACGATGACCGAGCGGCCCGAGTAGTCGACGCGCTTGCCGAGCAGGTTCTGGCGGAAGCGGCCCTGCTTGCCCTTCAGCATGTCCGAGAGCGACTTCAGGGGCCGGTTGCCAGGGCCCGTCACCGCGCGGCCGCGGCGGCCGTTGTCGAACAGCGCGTCGACGGCCTCCTGCAGCATGCGCTTCTCGTTGTTGACGATGATCTCCGGCGCGCCCAGGTCGAGCAGCCGCTTGAGGCGGTTGTTCCGGTTGATCACGCGGCGGTAGAGATCGTTGAGGTCGGAGGTCGCGAACCGGCCGCCGTCGAGCTGCACCATCGGGCGGAGCTCCGGCGGGATCACCGGCACGGCCTCGAGGATCATCCACTCCGGCTTGTTCTCCGACTTGATGAACGCCTCGACGACCTTGAGCCGCTTGATCGCCCGCTGCTGCTTCTGGCCCTTCGACGTCTTGATCGTCTCGCGCAGCTCGCGGGACTCCTGGTCGAGATCGAGGTCGCGGAGCAGGTCACGGATGGCCTCGGCGCCCATTCCGCCCCGGAAGTACTGACCGAAGCCGTAGGGCGACCCGAAGCGGTCCTTCAGCTCGCGGAAGAGCTGCTCGTCGTTGACGACGAGCTTCGGCTCGAGCTCGCGGAAGAGCTTCCACGTCTCCTCCAGCCGGCGCACGCCCTCGACGGCGGCCTCCCGCGCGTCGTCGCGTCGCGAGTCCATGTCCTGCACCATCTCGCGGACCTTGAGCGCCCACTGGGCGACGACGTCGAGGTCGTCCTTCTTCGCGCCGGGGAGCAGGCAGAGGTCGTACGCGAGCTCGCGCACCTCCTCCACCGTCTGCCCGACGTGCTCCTGCGCGAGGACGTCGACGAGGAGGCCGATTGCCGATCTCTCGCGCCTTGTCGAGGTTCTTCGCGTCGACCCGCGCCGCCAGCTCGGCGTCGTCCGCCGAGAGCTCGGTGCCGGTCGCCAGCGCGTCGGTGAGCCGGTGGATGTGCTTCGTGATTGCGCCCTTCTTGGACCCGGTCGCGGTGTCCAGCTCCGCGCGGAGCGGGTCGAGGGCCTCGTGGATCTCCTGGGCCGCGGTGGCGACGGACTCGATCTCGCGCGGGGCGAGCTTGCGATCCTCGCGCGTCGCCGTCTGGCGGACGAGCTCGCGGATCTTCTTCGAGTCCTCGGTCGTCAGCGACTTCGCGAGCTTGGGGAAGATGCCGCCGGCGAGCTGCCGGGTGTCCTCGAGGGTCGGCAGCAGCTGGTCCTCGGCCCAGTTGTTGAGGCCGCGGGTCCAGAACTCGTCGTCCTCGTCGAAGTTCTTCTCCTTGCCGCTGGCGAAATACTCGCGCCGCCGCGCGAGCCGCTCCTCGACCGCGAGGACGTGCTCGTCGCGGTCGACGTAGATCTGCTCCGACTCGCCGCGCACCTTGTCCTCGAGGTCGGCCAGGTCCTTCGCCCGCTCCTCGAAGTCGACCGCGGTCACGATCGAGGCTGCGAAGTAGAGCACCTTCTCGAGCTCGCGCGGGGCGATGTCGAGGAGGTAGCCGATGCGGCTCGGGACGCCCTTGAAGAACCAGATGTGCGAGACCGGCGCGGCGAGGTCGATATGCCCCATCCGCTCGCGGCGCACCTTCTGGCGCGTCACCTCGACGCCGCAGCGCTCGCAGATGATGCCCTTGTAGCGAACGCGCTTGTACTTCCCGCAATAGCACTCCCAGTCCTTCGTCGGACCGAAGATGCGCTCGCAGAAGAGACCGTCACGCTCGGGCTTGAGCGTGCGGTAGTTGATCGTCTCCGGCTTCGTGACCTCGCCCGACGACCAGTCGCGGATCTTCTTGCTCGACGCCAGTCCGATGCGGATCGCGTCGAATTCGTTGATGTCAATCAACGATTTCACCTCCGGTGAAATCGGTATATGGGGCGTTCATTCGTCCGCTCAGCTCCTTCGCCTGTTCCTGCTGCCTGAGTTCTGTGATCTTTGCCGGGGCGCTCCGAATGCCCCATCTAAGGGGTTCGCGAAGCGAACCCCTTAGTCTTCGAGCTCGATGTCGGCCAGGTCGATTTCGAGCTCGGCGTCCGCCTCGACGCCGTCGAGCGATTCGTCGGCCGCGACGGCGACGTCGCCGCCCTCCTCGACCGCGGCTGCGCCCTCCTCGACCTCCTGGGCCGAGAGCTCGCCGGCAGCGGCACGAACGGCCGCGGGCGAGAGGTCGATGCCGAGCTCCTCGGCGGCGCGAAGCAGCTCGTCGTCCTCCTCGCGGACCTCGACCTCGCGTCCGTCGTTCGACTGGACGTGGACGTCGAGCGCGAGGGACTGCATCTCCTTCAGCAGCACCTTGAACGACTCGGGGATGGACGGCTCGGCGATGTTCTCGCCCTTGACGATCGCCTCGTACGCCTTGACGCGCCCGATCGTGTCGTCGGACTTGATCGTGAGCATCTCCTGCAGCGTGTAGGCGGCGCCGTACGCCTCGAGCGCCCAGACCTCCATCTCGCCGAAGCGCTGGCCGCCGAACTGCGCCTTGCCACCGAGCGGCTGCTGGGTGACGAGCGAGTACGGGCCGGTCGAGCGCGCGTGGATCTTGTCGTCGACGAGGTGGAGCAGCTTGAGGATGTACATGTAGCCGACGGTGACCTTCTGCTCGAACGGCTCGCCCGTCTTGCCGTTGAAGAGCTGCACCTTGCCCGACGCCTTGCGGCCGGCGGGGCGCGACTGGTCGACGTTCATCCTGATCGGCAGGTCCGTCGTCTCGGCCCAACGGACGAGCGCCTCGTCGACGTCGGTCTCGGTGGCGCCGTCGAAGACGGGCGTCGCGACCGGGTGCGGGTTCGGCGCGTTGATCGGGGCCCGCGGGTTGACCCCGCTGCCTCCGCTGCCGTCGGCGAAGACGCCGTGCGCAGCCGCCCAGCCGAGGTGCGTCTCGAGGATCTGGCCGATGTTCATCCGGCTCGGCACGCCGAGGGGGTTCAGCACGACGTCGACCGGTCGCCCGTCCTCGAGGAACGGCATGTCCTCCTCGGGCACGATCTTCGAGATGACGCCCTTGTTGCCGTGGCGGCCGGCGAGCTTGTCGCCCTCGGAGATCTTGCGCTTCTTCGCGACGAAGACGCGCACGAGCTCGTTGACGCCGGGCTTGAGGTCGTCGCCCTCGTCGCGCGAGAACGTCTTCACCCCGATGACCTTGCCGCCCTCGCCGTGCGGGACCTTGAGCGACGTGTCGCGCACCTCGCGCGCCTTCTCCTTGAAGATGGCGCGGATCAGCTTCTCCTCCGCCGTCAGCTCGGTCTCGCCCTTCGGAGTCACCTTGCCGACGAGCAGGTCGCCGGAGCCGACCTCGGCCCCGATGCGCACGACGCCGCCCTCGTTGAGGTTCGCGAGCGACTCCTCCGAGCGGTTCGGGATGTCCCGCGTGATCTCCTCGTCACCGAGCTTCGTGGAGCGCGCGTCGATCTCGTACTCGTGGATGTGGATCGAGCTGAGCACGTCGTCCTTGACGAGGCGCTCGGAGAGCACGATCGCGTCCTCGAAGTTGTAGCCCTCGAACGGCATGAACGCGACGAGCAGGTTCGCGCCGAGCGCGAGCTCGCCGCCGTCGGTCGAGGAGCCGTCCGCGAGCACCGTGCCCTGCGCCACCTTGTCGCCGAGCTTCACGACCGGCTTCTGGTGGATCAGCGTGCCCTGGTTCGAGCGCATGAACTTCGTGAGGTTGTACTCCTCGCGCGAGCCCTTGCCCTCGACCACGATGGCCTCGGCGTCGACGTCGATGACCGTGCCCTCGCTGCGGGAGACGACGACGTCGCCCGTGTCGATCGCGGCGCGGTACTCGACGCCGGTGCCGACGAGCGGCGCCTGCGGGATCATCAGCGGCACGGCCTGCCGCTGCATGTTCGCGCCCATGAGGGCCCGGTTCGCGTCGTTGTGCTCGAGGAACGGGATCAGCGCCGTCGCGACGGAGACGATCTGGGAGGCCGACACGTCCATGTACTGGACGTCCTTCGGCTGCACCATCACGGCCTCGCCTGCGCGGGAGCGGCAGAGCACGTTCTCGTTCACGAACTTGCCGGTCTTGTCGTCGATCGGCTCGGATGCCTGCGCGATCGTGAACTGCGCCTCCTCGGAGGCGTCGAGGTACACGATCTCGTCGGTGACCTTGCCGCCGGTGACGATCCGGTACGGCGTCTGGATGAAGCCGAACTCCGACACCGTCGCCATCGAGGCGAGCGAGCCGATGAGGCCGATGTTCGGGCCTTCCGGCGTCTCGATCGGGCACATGCGGCCGTAGTGGGTCGGATGCACGTCCCGCACCTCGATCGGCGCCCGCTCGCGCGTGAGGCCGCCCGCGCCGAGCGCGCTGAGGCGGCGGCGGTGGGTGAGGCCGGCGAGCGTGTTCGTCTGGTCCATGAACTGCGACAGCTGCGAGGAGCCGAAGAACTCCTTCAGGGCCGCCACGACGGGCCGGATGTTGATGATCGTCTGCGGGGTGATCGTGTCGACGTCCTCCGTCGTCATCCGCTCCCGTACGACCCGCTCCATGCGGTAGAGACCGATTCGGAACGCCTCCTGGATCAGCTCACCCGTCGTCCGCAGGCGCCGGTTGCCGAAGTGCTCGTACTCGTCGAGCTCGGCGCGGATCGGGTCGCGGTTCAGCTGCGCAGCGTCCGCTGCGTAGTCCTTCGAGTCCTCGGGCACGCCCAGGTTCGTCGGCAGGGCGATCAACCGCCGCACGAGCG
Organism: uncultured Thermoleophilia bacterium; assembly: GCA_963736945.1. Lineage (GTDB taxonomy): Bacteria > Actinomycetota > Thermoleophilia > Gaiellales > Gaiellaceae > Gaiella. Next base: position 62,741 of record CAVTQW010000018.1, on the reverse strand, counting down.
CGAGGATGTCCTCGGTCGTGAGCACGCGGGTCTCATCCGGCACGTCGACCCCGAGCCGCTGGTTGAGCTTGTAGCGGCCGACCTTCGTGAGGTCGTAGCGCTTCGGATCGAAGAACAGCGCCTTCAGCAGGTTGCGGGCGTTGTCGAGCGTCGGCGGCTCACCCGGGCGCTGCTTCTTGAAGACCTCGATGAGCGCCTCTTCCTCGCGCGAGGTCGTGTCCTTGTCGAGCGTGTTCTGGATGTAGACCGAGTTGTCGAAGAGCGCGAGGATCTTCTCGTTCGTGCTCGTGTCGAGCACGAACCCCGTCGTCGGGTCCTCCAGCGGCAGCGCGCGGAGAAGCGTCGTGATCGGCAGCTTGCGCTTGCGGTCGATGCGGGCGTACGCAATGCCCTTCTTGTCGATCTCGAGCTCGAGCCACGATCCGCGCGACGGCATCAGGTTCGCGATGAAGACCTGCTTCGTCGCGTCCTTCGGCTCCATCAGGTAGGCGCCGGGCGAACGGACGAGCTGCGTCACGATGACGCGCTCGGTGCCGTTGATGATGAACGTTCCCCAGTCGGTCATCATCGGGAAGTCGCCCATGAAGACCCGCTGCTCGCGGATCTCGCCGGTCTCGGTGTTGACGAAGCGCACCGTCATCGAGAGGGGCGCCTGGTAGGTCATGCCGTTCTCACGGCATTCGTTGATCGTGTGCGCCGGCGGGCCGAACTCGTAGTCGCCGAACTCGACCGCCAGCGTCCCGGTGTAGTCCTCGATCGGTGAGATGTCGTCGATCGTCTCGCGCAGGCCTTCGGTGAGGAACCACTCGAACGAGGCCTTCTGGATGTCGATCAGGTTGGGGAGGTCAAGGACATGCTTCAAACGCGAAAAACTCGTGCGCGCGCGTGGCGCAACAGTCGTGCTGCTCAAGATGCGACAGCCTCCCTTAACAGCGTGCAGGGTCGGAGGAGCAAGAAACGCTCGGGCGGAGCGGGGCGGAACCTCGGTACGTTAGCGGACACGCAAGCGCCGCCGCAACCGCCTCATGGCGGCGTCGGCGGTTACGTCCGAGAAGAACTATAGCGCACCCTGTCAAGTGGAGGCGGGTCGGTGAGATGCTTTCAGCCTCTCTCCCGGGTCTCCGTCGACCGTGAACCCGGGAGAGAGGCTGAAGCCACTCACCGGCGCTACTTCAGCTCGACGCTGGCGCCGGCCTCCTCGAGCTCCGCCTTGAGCTTCTCGGCCTCGTCCTTCGTGACGCCTTCCTTGACCGCGCCCGGGGCACCGTCGACGACGTCCTTCGCCTCCTTGAGGCCGAGGCCGGTGATCGCGCGCACGACCTTGATCACCTGGATCTTCTTGTCGCCCGCGGCCGTCAGGACGACGTCGAACGAGTCCTTCTCCTCCTCCGCCGCCGCACCGTCGCCGCCGCCCGCCGGCGCGGCCGCCGCGACCGCGACCGGAGCGGCAGCCGTGACGCCCCACTCCTCCTCGATCTTGTTCTTCAGCTCGACGAGCTCGAGCACCGTCATCTTGCCGAGCGTCTCGAGCACCTTTGCCGTATCGGTTGCCATCTCGTTCTCGTTTCCTCTCGCGTGTGGTTGACGGAGGCTTACGCCTCCGGGGTGTCTTCTGTTGCGTCGGCTTCGGCCTCGGGGGCCGGCTCCTCCGCGGGCGGCTCTGCCTTCGCGGACGACTCTGCCTCCGCGGCCGGGACATCCGCCACGGACTCCTCGGCAACCGGCTCCTCCGCCTCGACGGCCGGCCCCGAAGCGTCGCCGCTCTCCTCGAGCTGCGCGATCCTGGCGTCGATCAGGCCGACCAGGTTCTGCAGCGGCGCGTTCAGCAGCGCCGCGAGCTGGGTCAGCGGGGCCACGATCACGCCCACGAGCTGCGCCTGCAGGACGTCGAGCGGCGGTAGCTTGGCCAGCCGCTCGATCTCGTCGGCCGTGATCGAGTTGCCGGACAGCACCCCTCCACGAAGGGCCAGGATCTTGGTGTCCCTGGCCGTGTCGGACAGTGCCTTGGCGACGGCGACGGGGTCGCCCTCGGACGTGACGAACGCGATCGCGGTCGGCCCTTCGAGCAGGGCCAGCAACGCCTCCGACCCGGCAGCCGAGGCCGCCCTCCGGGTGAGCGTGTTCTTGACGACCGACAGCTTCGCGCCGTGCTCGATCAGCTTCACGCGCAGACCGGCGAGCTGGCTGTTCGTGAGGCCGCGGTAGTCGGCCACGAGCAGCGCCTCCGACGAGCGCAGGCGTTCGGTCAGCTCCTCGACGACCCGCTCCTTCTCTGCTTTCTGCATCTTCCACCTCCTCTCACGCAATCGAGCCCGCTCGGAGGCGGGCTCGAAACCACACGCGTCGCTAGGGACGGTGGAACCTCGAGGCCACCTCGGCCGGTCCTACGCCCGGCCCCCTCAGGTGGGAGGCGGAGCTGCCGGCTGTCTTCGGCGACGGGCGTGTGGGCACAACCTAGGCCGTGACGGCTCCCTCCAGCTCGTCGACGATCCCGCGCGTCCGCGCCGGGTCGACGTGCACGCCGGGACCCATCGTCGAGGTCAGCGTGATCCCCTTGATGTAGCGCCCCTTCGCGGAGGCGGGCTTGGCCCGGACGATCTCGTCGACGAGCGCGGCGTAGTTCTCGACGAGCGCACGCTCGTCGAAGCTCTTCTTCCCGATCGGGACGTGGACGTTGGCGCCGCGGTCGGTGCGGTACTCGAGCTTGCCGGCCTTCGCGTCCGAGACGGCCTTGGCCACGTCGAACGTCACCGTCCCCGTCTTCGGGTTCGGCATCAGGCCGCGGGGGCCGAGCACCCGGCCGAGCTTGCCCACGTTCCCCATCTGGTCCGGCGTCGCGATCGCGACGTCGAAGTCGAGGAAGCCGCCTTCGATCTTCGCGGCGAGGTCGGCCGAGCCGACGATGTCGGCCCCCGCCTCCTCGGCCTCGCGCGCCTTGTCGCCCTCGGCGAACACGGCCACGCGCATCTCGCGTCCGGTGCCGTGAGGCAGCATCAGCGTCCCGCGCAGCTGCTCGTCGGCGTGGCGGACGTTGAGGCCGAGGCGGAAGTGCACCTCGACGGTCTCGTCGAACTTCGCCGTCTGCATGCCCTTGAGGAGCTTGATCGCCTCGACGGGCGAATAGAGGCTCTCGCGGTCGATCCGCTCCCGCGCGGCCTTGTACTGCTTGCCATGAGCGCTCATGCCTCCACCTCCACGCCCATGCTGCGGGCCGTGCCGGCGATGACCTTCATCGCGGCCTCGACGTCGTTCGCGTTCAGGTCGGGCATCTTCGTCTCGGCAATCGAGCGGAGCTGCGCCTGCGTGAGCCGGCCCACCTTGTGGATGTTCGGCTCGGCTGAGCCCGACTCGAGGTTGAGCGCCTCCTTGATGAGGACCGCGGCCGGCGGGGTCTTCGTGATGAAGGTGAACGAGCGGTCCTCGAAGACCGTGATCTCCACCGGAATGATGCGGCCGTTCTCGTGCGCGGTCTGCGCGTTGAAGGCCTTCGTGAACTCCATGATGTTGACCCCGTGCTGGCCGAGCGCCGGCCCCACCGGGGGCGCCGGGTTGGCCTGGCCGCCCGGGATCTGGAGCTTGATGAGTGTGAGGACTTTCTTCGCCATTGCGTGAGTTCGATCGGGGCTGCTCGCCCCTCCTCCCGTCTTGTCGTGTGACTGTTCTTGTCTTTTCTTGTCTTTATCTAACGCGATTCGCGCAGCGAATCGCTTCAGTCGATCTTCTTGACCTGGTCGAAGCCGAGCTCGACCGGCACCTGCCGCTCGAAGATGTCGACCAGCACCTTCAGCTTCTGCGCATCCGTGTTGACGTCGACGATTTCGCCGTCGAAGTCCGAGAGCGGGCCCGAGGTGACCTTGACGGACTCGCCGAGCGAGAACTGGGCCTGCGACTTCGCCGCCGGCCCGCCGCCCGCGCCCGCGGTGTGGAGGATCCGGTCGACCTCTGCCTGCGAGAGCGGCACCGGTTTCGCGCCGGCGCCGACGAACCCCGTCACACCGGGCGTGCCCTTGACGACCGTCCAGGCCTCGTCGCTCAGGTCCATGTTGACGAGCACGTACCCGGGCAGCACGCGCTTCTCGGTCTGCACCTTCTGTCCATCCTTCGTCTCGATCACCTGCTCGGTCGGCACGACCACGCGCCGGAAGCGGGGCGACTGGTTCATCGAGACGATCCGGTGCTCGAGGTTGGTCTTCACCTTGTTCTCGTGCCCGGAGTAGGTGTTGATCACGTACCAGAGGAACATGCCGGCCTCACTGCCCGAGAAGGACGTTGCGAACGAAGGGACGGATGATCTGGTCGACGCCCCACAGGTACGCGCCCACGATGAGCACGGCGATGATCACGACGACGGTGCCCTGGATCGTCTGCGCGCGGTTCGGCCAGTCGACCTTGCGGAGCTCCGCGATCGACTCCTGGATGAAGCCGCCGCGGCGGCGCTCGTGCTCGGCGGGCGCGATCGGGGCGCCGCCGGCCGGGGCCGGCTGGGGTACGCCGCCGCGCGGCTCGCTCGACTGATCGCCGGCGGCGCGGCGCGCGTCGCGCCGCTGCCTGCGGGTCTCGTCCGCCATGGTTAGCGCGTCTCCCGATGCGGCGTGTGCGAACCGCACCAGCGGCAGTACTTCTTGAACTCGACGCGGTCGGGCGAGTTCCGCTTCGACTTCTGCGTCTGGTAGTTCCGCCGCTTGCACTCCGTGCAGGCGAGCGTGATTGCGACTCTGACTCCGGTTGCCATGGCTTCTTTTCTTGGTGGTGGTGAGGAAGGAAGAGGGCGTCGAAAGGTAGCGGCGGTAGGACTCGAACCTACGACACGCGGATTATGATTCCGCTGCTCTAACCAGCTGAGCTACGCCGCCGAGCGGGTTCCCCACTCTAGCAGCGCTGAGCAGCCACGGCCGCCCGCGCAGGCGCGTCCAGCGTAGCTGAGATCGCGGCCCGGAACAGGCGCGAGGCGGTGTCGGCGAACGGGTCGTGCCCAGCGTGCAGGGCGTACTGGTCGTTGAACTCGACGGCTCCGTTGATCTCGACAACCGTCCAGTCCCCGTTTCCGTCGGGGAGCAGGTCGACCCCCACGAGCGCTGCGCTGGTAGCCCGCGCGGCTGCCAGTGCGAGCGCGACGGCCCGCGGCGACGGAGTCACTCGGCGCCGCTTCGCACCGAGGGCCACGTTCGTCCGCCACTCCCCGGGTCGCGCCACGCGGCTGATCGCGCCGATGGGGTGGTTGGCGGCGACCACGATCCGGAGGTCGAAGCCGCACGGGGGGACGAGGTCCTGGACGAGAGCTCCGTGAGCGCGATACCACGGCTCGTCCGGCAGCCCCGAGACGATGCGGGCGAGCGATTCGTCGTCGTCGCACCGCTCGACGCCGAGGCCCCAGCTCCCGAAGCGCGGCTTGATCACGACGGGCGGCCGGAGCGTCGAGACCGGCCTGTCTCCCGTGAGCAGCCGCGTCCGTGGGTGCGGCAGGCCGTTCGTCCGCAGGAGCCGCGCGGTAAGGAGCTTGTCGTGAGCCGCGAGCAGCGACGGTGCGCCGTTCAGCACGGTCACTCCGCGCGCCTCGAGGGTGCCGAGGGCCCACAACCCCTCGTCGACGCCGTCCACCGTCGGGAGCACGTCGATCCTCCCGATCGCGCAGTCTCCCGGCTCGAGCCGCTCGAGTGCCTCGCCGGGAGTGAGCGCGCACCAAACCGCACGTCCAGAGCCGGCGCGCACGAGCGCGTCGTTGGTGGCGGTCGGGCTCTGTGCGACGACGGCGATACGCACGGAGCGGATCGTGACGGGTCGGAACGGCGAAAACAACGTCGTTTACCATCTCGTAACGAAAGCCCAATCCGACCGACGCGGCTAGTAGCGTCTGCCGCCGTGATCCGGATTCCCCCAGACCACGGCGGCTGGCTCGAGGTCATCTGCGGGCCGATGTTCTCCGGCAAGAGCGAGGAGATGATCCGGCGGCTGCGGCGGGCCGAGATCGCGGGTCAGCGGGTCGTGATCTTCAAGCCGCGGATCGACGACCGCTACGACGCGACCGACGTGGTCTCGCATGCCGGGGCCCGCATGCGCGCGGTCGCCGTCGAGAGCGTGCCCGAGCTCGTGGCACGCTCGACCGGCCACGACGTCGTCGGGATCGACGAGGTGCAGTTCTTCGACGCGTCGGTTGTCGACGCTGCGCTGACGCTCGCGAACGGGGGCCAGCGGGTCGTCGTCTCGGGGCTCGACCAGGACTTCCGCCGCCTTCCTTTCGGGCCGATGCCAGAGCTCCTCGCGCACGCCGAGTTCGTCGACAAGCTCCAGGCCGTCTGTCATCGCTGCGGGGGCACGGCCACGACGACGCAGCGCCTCGTCGACGGCAGGCCTGCCCCGTATTCGGGCGAGACGATCGTGGTCGGCGCGCTCGACTCCTACGAGGCTCGCTGCCGGGACTGTCACGAGGCCGGGGTCGGGACGGTCAGCGAGGCGCTCGTCGCCTGAGCCGCTGCCTCGCTCAGCCACGCAGCGGAGCGTCAGTCGCCGCCGTAGAAGGGATTCTTCACGGTGTCGCGGCTCTCGACCAGTGCGGCCGCCGCCGCGGGGTCGCGCCCCTCGACCGCCATCCTGAGCGCCTTGCCGACCGCGGCGCGGGCGGCCTCGCGTACCGCCGTCTCGTCGTCGGCGCGGCTGTCGAGCCAGATGGCGACGAGGACGATCAGGTCGCCCGAAGCCTCGATCAGGCCGGCCGCAACCGCGTCGAGGACGGCCTGTCCGATGCCGAGCTGGCCGGCGCCCCACGTCATCGTCTCGAGCTCGGGTGTCGTCGCCGTGGCTTTGTTCATCATCAGCGTCGGCGGCCAGATCGGCTGGTACTCGGGCTGCGACTCGCCGACGCAGCAGAGCACCGGCGAGTGCCCCGGCGAGGGATGCGCGAACATCGAGATCGCCGCGGCCGCGGTCGGGCCGCCGCGGTGGGCGAGCACGACGTTGACGTGGCAGCCGTTGGGCGAGAGGCCGCCCCACCCCTCGCCGATCCGTCCGTCGAGCTCCGCGATGGTTGTCATGCTGCTCCTTCCGCAACGGGTGTGAATGTCACTGCGTATCCAGGACGACGCGGGTCGCCTCGCCCGCCAGCATCAGCTCGAATGCCTGGTTCACGTCGCGGAGCGGCAGCCTGTGCGAGATCAGGCGCTCGAGCGGCAGCCGCCCCGAGCGGTACACGTTCAGTGTCGTGCCGAAGTCGTGCTCCGGGCGCGCCGAGCCGTAGATCGAGCCGAGGATCCGGCGCTCCATCCGCGGGATCGTCCGCGCGGGCACGGTCAGCACGACGTCCTCCCGCGGGATGCCGATGAGCACGGCGGCGCCGCGATTGCGAGTGGAAAGGACGGCGGCCTCCATCGCCGGGCCCTGGCCGGTCGCCTCGAAGGCGTAGTCGACGCCCCCGCCCGACGCCTCGCGCACGGCCGCGGCCGTCGCCTCCGGGTTCCCGGCCCACACGACTCCGGCCGAGGCGCCGAACCCCTGCGCCGCGTCCACGCGGGCCTGCGTCGTGTCGACGGCGATGACCGGCTCGGCGCCGACTGCGACCGCGGCGAGCAGCGCCGAGAGGCCCACGCCTCCACAGCCGATCACCGCGACCCGGTCGCCGGGCCGGACGCCGGCCGTCTTCCAGACCGCCCCGACCCCCGTCGTGACGGCGCAGCCGACGAGTGCCGCGACGTCGAACGGCACGTCGCGCGGGATGGGCACGCACGACCGCTCCGGGACGACGCAGGCCTCGGCGAAGGTGGAGAGGAGGCAGTAGTGGTAGACGCGCTCCCCGTCGCGCGAGAGCCGGCTCGTGCCGTCCATGAGCCCGGCCTTGGCCATGGCCGGCCAGACGGTCGCGCAGAGCTGCGGCAGGTCGCGGACACACTCGGAGCACTCGCCGCAGGAGGGCGTCCACGAGAGCGCCACGTGGTCGCCCGCGACGACGCGGGTCACGCCGGGACCGACCGCCTCGACGACGCCGGCGCCCTCGTGGCCCAGCACGACCGGGCACGGCGACTCGGTCGTGCCGTCGATCGCGTTGTAGTCCGAGCGGCAGACGCCGCTCGCCGCGAGGCGCACGAGCACTTCGCCCGGGCCCGGCGGGGCAAGGTCGAGCTCCTGCAGGTGATGAAGCCCACCCGTGGCTTCCAGCACGGCGGCGCGGATCTTCAACTCAGTCGCTCGCCGCTCCCTCCGCCTGCAGGACGCGGAGCTCGTCGATCGGAATATGGCAGCGCATGAGGTGGTTCTCCTCGACCTCGACGAGCGGAGGCTCGACCTCGTCGCAGATGGTTCCGACGCGGCGCGGACAGCGGGTGTGGAACACACAGCCGGTAGGCGGGTTCGCAGCGCTCGGGATCTCCCCCTCCAGCCTGATCCGCTGCCGCTCGAGGCCGTCGATCGTGGGCACGGCCGAGAGAAGCGCCTCGGTGTAGGGGTGGTGCGGGCCGGAGAAGACGACCTCCGAGCTGCCGAGCTCCATCAGCCGCCCGAGGTAGAGCACGGCGATGCGATCGGAGACGTAGCGCACGACGCCGAGGTCGTGCGAGATGAACATGTACGAGACGCGCTCCCTGGCCTGCAGCTCGACGAGGAGGTTGAGGATCGCGGCCTGCACCGAGACGTCGAGCGCCGAGGTCGGCTCGTCGCAGACGACGAGCAGCGGATCGCCCGCGAACGCCCGTGCGATCGCGAGTCGCTGCTTGAGGCCGCCGGAGAGCTGGCTCGGGCGGGCGCTCACGTAGCGCTCGGCGAGGCGGACCGAGCTCATCAGCTCGTGCATGCGGGTCTCGGCATCGTTGCCGGTCTTGCCCGCGAGCTTCTTCAGCGAACGGAGCAGGATCCGACGCACCTGGTGGCGCCGGTTGAGCGCGGAGTCGGGGTTCTGGAAGACGATCTGCAGCGCCCGCAGATCCTCGTTGTCACGTTTGCCGAGGGTGCCCGCGAGCTCCTTTCCGTTGAGCACGACCGCGCCCGTCGTGGGTTGCACGAGCCCGAGCAGCGCCCGCGCAAGCGTCGTCTTCCCGCTGCCGGACTCACCGACGAGGCCGAGAGTCTCGCCCGGCCAGATCGCGGCCGAGACGCCGACGAGCGCGTGGACGTCGTGGCCCTGCTGCTTGAAGATCTTCCCGAGGTCGTCGAACCGAAGCAGCGGGTCGGCGGTGCGGTCGATCGGCCGGGAGCTCGAGCTCCGCCGTCAGCTCGCGCGGGAGCGCCTGCGCCCGCTCGTGGAAGTGGCACCGGCTCGTGTGGCCGCCGCCGATGTCGTAGGCCTCGGGCTCCTCCTGCACGCAGCGCGCCTCGGCGAGGAGGCAGCGCCCGGCGAAGACGCAGCCGGGCAGCTCCTCGCCGACGTTCGGCATGAAGCCCGGGATCGTGTCGAGCCGGCCGTGATCCTTACGCACGCCGCCGCGCGGGACGCAGCGCATGAGGCCGACGGTGTACGGGTGCCGCGGATCCTGGAGTACCGTCTCCGTCTCGCCCTCCTCGACGAGCTTGCCGGCGTAGAGGACGCCGACGCGGTCGCACATCTTGCGGATGATCCCGAGGTTGTGGCTGATGAAGAGCACGGACGTGTGCAGCTGCGACTGCAGGCCGGCGACGAGGTCGAGCACCTCCGCCTCGACCGTCGCGTCGAGGCCGGTCGTCGGCTCGTCGAGGATGAGAAGCGCCGGCTCGGTCGCGAGCGCCATCGCGATCACGACACGCTGTTGCATGCCGCCGGAGAGCTGATGTGGGAAGCGCGCCATCACGGAGCCGGGATCGGCGATCTGCACGCGCTCGAGCGCATGGCGGGCCAGGTCGTCGGCCGCGCTCGACTTCTCGCCCCGGATCCGGAACACCTCGGCGACCTGCTTGCCGACCCGAATCGAGGGATTCAGCGCCGCGCCGGGGTTCTGGTAGACCATCGAGACCGACTCGGAGCGGAGCTTCCGTAGCTGCGACTCGCTCAGCGAGAGCGCGTCCCGGCCGTCGATGCGCAGGCCGCCGGAGCGAACCCGGCCGTTGCGCGGCAGGTAGTTGACGATCGCGAGCGCGACCGTCGACTTCCCGCAGCCGGACTCGCCGACGAGCCCGTACGCCTCCCCGCGCTTGACGTTCAGCGTCACCCCCCGGATGACCTGGCGGTCGCGGCCACGGACCTCGTAGACGACGTCGAGGTTCTCGAGTTCGAGCGCGAGCGGAGCGTGCTCGGCGATCGGAGGGGTGAGCTCCTCCGTCGCGGTCACCGGTCGACCACCTGCTGCAGCCCGTCTGCCATCAGGTTGACGCCGATGATCAGGGTCGCGATCGCGAGCGCCGGGAACAGCACCGTCCACCAGTACGTGCCGGAGTTGAGGAGCTGGTAGTTGTCGGCGATCTGCAGCGACCAGTCCGGCGAGGGCGGCTGCACGCCGAAGCCGAGGAACGTGAGCCCGGCGACGGCGAAGATCGCATAGCCGAGGCGCACCGTCGTCTCGACGACGATCGGGCCCATCACGTTCGGGAGGATCTCCTTCCCCATGATGTAGGGCGAGCGTTCCCCGCGTAAGCGGGCCGCCTGGACGTAGTCGAGGTCGCGTTCGCCGAGCACGGTCGCGCGCACGGTGCGCGCGACGATCGGCGTGAACACGAACCCGATCACGATGATCAGCGTGCGGTTCGAGCTGCCGAGCGCGGTCGAGTGCGAGGACGGCGATCACGATCAGCGGCAGCGCCAGCACGGCGTCGATGACGCGGCTGATCGTGTCGTCGGCCCAGCTCCCGCCCCAGAAGCCTGTGATCAGGCCGAGGCAGGTGCCGGCCACGATCCCGAGCAGCGTCGCGAGCGGGGCGATGCTGAGCGTGTCGGACGCGCCTGCGAGCACGCGCGAGAAGACGTCGCGCCCGAGCTGGTCGGTGCCGAACCAGTGCGCCGAGCTCGGCGGCGCGAGCACCGACTCGCTCTGCCCGAGCGGGTCGTCGGGCGTCAGACGCGCGCCGACGATGCCCCCAGAAGACCCAGAACGCGACGATGAGGCTGCCGAGGATGAAGGTCTTCGACCGCGCGAGCTGGGCCAGCATCTCGCGCCGGGCGATCTGTCGCCTCCGTGGGGACGAAGCCGAGGGCGGGCTCGATGCCCGGCGGCATCGTCGATCATGCCGCTCATTCGGCGGCTCCGAAGCGGATCCGGGGGTTGAACACGGAGTAGAGGATGTCGGCGATCAAGCGTCGCGACGAGGAAGACGACTCCGACGATCATGACGCCGCTCTGCAGCATGATGAAGTCCTTGTTCTGGGCGGCGACGTAGATGCGCTGGCCGATCCCGTTGTAGTTGAACAGCTTCTCGATCACGAGCAGGCCGCCGATCAGGTATCCCGACCTGCGTCGCGATGACGGCGATCGTCGGCAGAAGCGAGTTCCGCAGCACGTGCTTGTTGACGACCTGGCGGCGGGAAAGGCCCTTCAGATAGGCGGTGCGGGTGTAGTCGGCGTCGACCGACTCGATCACGCTCGAGCGCGTGATGCGCGCGATGTACCCGAACAGCACCATCACGAGCGCGAAGCTCGGCAGCAGGAGGTACTTCACCTGCGTGGCGGCGTTCGCCCCCGGCGGGGCGGTGGCGCTGACCGGGAGCCACTGGAGCCAGAGGCCGAAGATGAGGATGAGGACGATCGCGGTCACGAACTCCGGGATCGCGGTCAGCGAGAGGCCCGTGACGGTGATCAGGCGGTCCGACATCCGCCCCCGCCGCAGGCCGGAGATCGTGCCGCCGAGGATGCTGAGCGGGACGACGAGGACGAAGGCGACGGCGGCGAGCTTGAGCGAGTTGACGAACGCCGGCCCGAGCAGATCCGAGACCGGGACCTTGTACTGCAGCGACGTGCCGAGGTCGCCGTGGAGGAAGTTGCTGAACCAGTCCCAGTACTGCACGTACGAGCGGGCGGTCGAGCCCGCGCGCCTTGTTGAAGTTGTCGACGTCCTGCTGGCTCGCGAACGGCCCGAGCACGTTGCGCCCGACGTCGCCCGGCAGCACCTGCGCCGCCGCGAACACGATGATGCTGAGCAGGAAGAGCGTGATCAGCGCGTAGGCGAACCGCTTGAGCAGGAACCGGGCGATGGCGTTCTTCCTCCGGGACTCGAGCGCCGGGCCGCCGCGGAGGCGACGGCCCGGCAATGGTACGCTCAGACTACGCCAGCGACGTGTGGCTCAGGTAGACCTGGCCGAGCGCGTCGGCCTGGTAGCCCTTCACCGACTTCGAGCCGGCGGCGATGTAGTTGTAGAAGTACGGGAAGATGATCGGCGTGTCCCGCAGCATGGTCGTCTGGATCTGACCTGCGTACTTGATCTGATCCGAGGCGGCGATCGCGCCGAGGTACTTCTTGATCACCGCGTCGAGCGTCTTGTTCTTGTACTGCGCCCCGTTCCAGACGCCGCCGCTCGCGACCGCGGACGTCAGGTAGACGTTCGGCACCGCCCGGTGGCCCCAGTCGGTGATGCTGACCGGCGCGTTCAGCCACGGCGTGTTCCCGTAGCCCGTCGGCGGCCCCGTCGAGGTGCCGGCGAAGTACGCCGTCGACGTCAGGATCTCGAGCGACATCTTGATCCCGATCGCCTTCACCGACGCTCTGGAAGATCTGCGCGAGCTGCGGGATCTCGCCCGTCTTCTCGGTCGTCAGCTTGATCGAGAAGCCCTTCGCGTAACCGGCCTGCGCCATCAGCTGCTTCGCCTTCGCGATGTCCTTGTGCCGCTGCGGCACCGTCTTGTTCGTCGACGGGTACACCGGCGCGAACGGCGAGTCGTTGCCGATGTCGGCGAAGTCGTTGAACAGCTTCTTGACGATCGAGGGACGGTCGAGCGTCAGGGCCATCGCCTGGCGCACGAGGTTGCTCTTGATCGGGTTCTTCAGGTTGACGCGGAGGCAGATCTCGCGGTGCGTCGCGCCCCGCGTCGAGAAGATCTGCACCTTCGAGTTGTTGAACACGGCGCGGCCGGTGGCGAACTGCACCTGGTTGCACAGGTCGATCTGGCCGCCGAGCAGACCGGCGATCATCGCGGCCTCGTCGGCGTAGTACGTGACGTCGACGCCGTCGAGCGCTGCTTGCCCGCCCCACCAGCTCGTGTTGCGGTCGTACTTCGCGCCGACGCCCGGCGTGTACGAGGTCAGCTTGAAGGCACCCGTCGTCTGCGGCGTCGACGTGAAGCTCCCGAGCTTGTAGTCCTTCGGAAGGACGATCGCCTGGTAGGTGGTCGAGCTCGTCAGGTACGGGAAGCTCGCCGTCGGCGCGTCCAGCGTGAACTGCACCGTCAGGTTGTCGACCGCCTTGATGCCGCCGGGCGAGAGCACGCCCTTGAACGCCGAGAGCGCCTGCGAGCCCGGAGTTCGGATCGACGAGGCGGTTGAACGTCGCAACGACGTCGTCCGCTCCGAAGGCCTGCCCGTTCTGCGAACTTCACGTTCGGGCGGAGCTTGAACGTCCACACGGTGGCGGCCGCGTTCGGCTTTGAAGACTCAACGCGAGCTCCGGACTTGAGGGTCAGGCGCTGCGTCGCGCGAAGCAGGAACTCGCCGCCGATGCCACCGGTCGTCGAGACCACCCTGGTCGAGCGAAGGTGTGCGGCTCGATCTCCTTGACGGGAGGTGGCGTGATGCCGAGGCGCAGCCGTCCCCCGCCTTCGCCGGCGTCGGCGCGCCGAACGCGAGCGGCGTGTCGTACGCTCGCGAGCGCAGAGCCGATCGCGCCGACCGACAGCCCCAGGACGGTCGCGCGCTTGATGAACTCCTGACGATCCATCCCGCCCTCGACGAGCTCGTCGATCAGGTCGTTCTCGAGCGGGCCTGCATGGTTGAGGCGGTACTCGTCGAGCCGCCTCATGTTGTCGCGGTTCATGCAACTCCTCTCTTGCTGCGTTGAGTCGTGCCTCGCCTCACTTTCGACGAAGTCGGCGCCCTGAAGTTGCATGCCGGTGCCGGCCGCTCGTCGTCCTGCCGTGGATCGCGCTGCCTCGGACGAGGCAGTTATCCCACGTTTCGCGGTGCCGCGTCAAGCAGTCGCGCGGCGCGATTTCCCCGCACGCGCGGCGCTCTCCCGGGGCGAACAACTACGCTGGAGGCCGTGCACGCGGTCGTCTTCACCGGAGCCGGGGGGAACGAGGTCGTGGCCGTTCGAGGAGCGCCCGGACCCCGTGCCGAGCGGCGACGACGTCCTGCTCGAGGTGCGCTACGCCGCCCTGAACGGCGCCGATCTGGCCCAGCGGGCAGGGAGGTATCCGGCGCCGGCCGGCGCCCCTGCGGACGTCCCCGGCATCGAGACGAGCGGCGTCGTGATCGGTCGCGGCCCGACGGCACGACGTTTCGAGCTCGGCGACAGGGTCTTCGGGATCGTCGGCGGCGGAGGCCTGGCGAGCAGGGTGGTCGTGAACGAGCGGCACGTCGTGCCGGTGCCGGCGAACCTCGACGACGCAGGGGCAGCCGCGGTTCCCGAGGTCTTCGTCACGGCGCACGACGCGGTCTTCACGCTGGGACAGCCTCCGCCTCGGGGACGTGCTCTGCGTCACCGGCGCGAACGGCGGCGTCGGCACCGCCGCGGTCCAGCTCGGCGCGGTGGCCGGCGCCCGCGTGCTGGCGACCGTGCGGTCCGGAGACGTGCGCGACCGGGTCGCCGCTCTCGGCGCCGAGGTGCTCGCGCCGGAGGAGCTCGCGGCGCGGGCCCAGGAGCTGGGCGGGGCGGACGTCGTCGTCGAGCTCGTCGGGGCTCCGAACCTCGAGAGCGACTTCGCCGCGCTCGGGCTGAAGGGACGGATCGTGATCGTCGGCACCGGCGCCGGGGCCGATGCGTCCCTGTCGCTGCGGACGCTGATGGGCAAGCGCGCGCGCCTGATCGGCACGATGCTGCGCGGCCGCCCCCTCGAGGAGAAAGCTCTTGCCGTGCAGGCCTTCGGCCACGAGGTCGTCCCGCACCTCGCGTCAGGGCGGATCGTCCCGCTCGTCGACCGCGTCTTTCCTGCCGCCGAGGCACGGGCGGCGTTCGACCGCATGGAGGAGCCGGGCAAGCTCGGCAAGGTGCTGCTGGACTTCGGAGGCCTAGGCGTCTACACGTCGATGGCGCCGCGTCGCTTCCTCGCGCACTGCCTCCTGAACCAGAACTCGAAGGTGCTGGGCGGCTGCAAGACGCCCGCGATGTGGGATCCCGTCATCGACCTACTCCTCGCGCGTGGCTGGGTGATCCGCCAGATGCCGTGCCCCGAGCTCGCCTTCGGCGGCGTGCGCCGGTTCTGGTGGGTGCGCGAGCAGGCCGACACGCCGCTCTTTCGCGCTCACTGCCGGCGGATCGCGAAGACCGTCGCCGCCACGATGGAGCCGCACGTGTCCGCGGGTGACGACGTGGTCATGATCGGGATCGACTCGAGCCCGACGATGGGCATCTCGTTCCAGCCCTCCTCGGACGCCTGGGGCGGCGAGCCCAACGTCGGCCCCACCGGGACGACGATGGTCGACGGCGAGGGCATCTTCCTCGAGGAGCTGCGGGCAGAGCTCGACGAGCAGGGCCTGCCGATGCCGCGGCGGACCGGGATCCGGCACTGGTTCCCGGACTACGATCCCGAGGAGGAGCACGCGCGGCTCGTGGCGCTCCTCGACGGCTCGTGAGCGCCCCGGATCCGAGGGCGCGCAAGGTCGCCGTCGTCGCCGACGAGGACCTGGAGGCGCTCCTGCCCGGGCTGCGCGAAGCGGCGTATGGGGTCATGCAGCTCCCGCCCGCGTCGCTCCCGCCCGAGGTCGCGGCGGACGCGCTCGCCCAGCTCGCCGAGCAGGTCGCCGAGTACCGGCGGAACGACTACGAGGTCGTCCTCGCCGGGGACGGTGCGCCGTGGCGCGCGGAACTCGAGGCCGCGCTCGCGGCCGTGGGCGTCGAGCCCTTGCCGCCTGCCGTCACGGCCGATCCCTTGTGACAAAGTGTCACAAAGTTGCCTGCCCGGATCTCAGTGCAGCCGCGCCGGGAAGCCGGGGGCCCGGAGGTCCGTGCCGAGTTCGTCCTCGAGCAGCCTGACCACCATCGTCGACCACGCCTCGCCGCCGTAGGCGTTCCGCGCCTCGACGAAGATCTCCTCCGTGAGGGCGCCGAGCCGGAGCGGGACGCCGACCTCGTCACCGAGCGTCTGGGCGAGGCCGAGGTCCTTGAGCGCGAGGTCCATCGTGAAGCCGACGTCGTAGCTGCCGTTCAGGATCAGCTGGCCCTCGGTCTCGTGGACGAAGCTGTTCCCGGAGCTGGCGCGGATCACCTCGTACGACTGGGCGAGGTCGAGGCCGGCGCGGCGCGCGAGCATGAGCGCCTCGCCCGCCGCGACGAGATGGACGAAGGCGAGCATGTTCGTGATCACCTTCAACGCGGATGCACTGCCGAGGGGGCCGATGTGGAAGACGGCACCGCCGATCGCGTCGAAGAGCGCGAGGTGCGCCGCGAACGCATCCTCGTCGCCGCCGACGAGAACGGTGATCCCGCTCTCGGCCGCCTTGTGCACGCCGCCCGTGACGGGCGCCTCGAGCGTCGTCGTGCCGTGCTCGGCCGCGATTGCCGCGAGCCGGACGAGCTCGTGCCGGTCGTTCGTGCCCATGTCGATCCAGGCGCCACCCGCCGGCCAGCCGGCGAGCAGTCCGTTCCGGCCTCGTACGACATCGTCGAGGGCGGCCGCCGACGGGAGGCAGGTGATCACGCAGTCGCTGCGCTCAGCCGTCTCGCGCGGCGAGCCGGCCCATTCAGCGCCTTCAGCGAGGAGGCCGCCGGCGGCACCGGGGTCGCGATCGTGCACGGTCAGCGGAAAGCCGGCGCGCAAGACGCTCGCCGCAAGTCGGGAGCCGAGGTGGCCGACGCCGACGAAGCCGACGCGCTCGAAGGCGCCCATCAGTAGGCCATCCAGCCGCCGTCGACGAGCAGGTTGATCCCGCTCACGTAGCCGGAGTCGTCGGAGGCGAGGAAGAGCGCCGCGCCCGCGACGTCCTCCGGTCGCCCGAGTCGGTGGAACGGCGTGCGCGAGTGGGAGTACTCGAGCAGCTCCGGCCGCATTCCCTCCGGGTTGCCGGTCAGGATCTTGCCCGGGGCGACCGCGTTCACGAGCACCATGCGAGGCCCGAAGTCGACCGCGACCTGGTGCACGAAGTTGATCACGCCGCCCTTGCTCGTCGCGTAGGCGACGTGGTTCGGCGGGCCGATCATCCCGTGCTGCGAGGAGATGATCACCACCCTGCCGCGAACCTCGTTCACCGCCTCCTGCTCCACCATCTCCGCGACGGCCCGTTTCGTGCCGAGGAAGACCCCGCGCAGGTTGACGGCCATGATCGCGTCCCAGTCCTCCTCCGTCGTCTCCAGCAGCCCCTTCGACCAGCGGCCCGCGACCCCGGCGTTGCACACCATCACGTCGAGCCGGCCCTCGCGCTCGACCGCAGCCCGCAACGAGGCGGTCGATGTCGTCGGCACGCGAGGCGTCCGCGCTCAGGAAGGTGCCGCGGTCGCCGAGCAGCTCTGCGACCGGCTCGCCGCCCTCCCGCGGCTCCTCGCGGAGGTCGCCGACGACGACGAACGCGCCTTCGTCCGCGAAGCGGAGCGCGATCGCCCGGCCGAGGCCCGAAGCCCCGCCGGTCACGACCGCGGACCGTCCCTCGAGCCGTCCGGCCATCGGCACAGCCTACGTCCGCTGCCCTGCGCGCAGCGGACGGTAGATCGGGACGAATAGAGTGGCGCCGTGGCGGTTCCGCTCCGGATCGGGCTCATCGGCGCCGGATGGATCGCCACCGACCACGTCTTCGTCCTCCGCAAGCTCGGTCACGACGTGGTCGCCACGTGCGACATCGACCTCGAGCGCGCGCAGAAGCTCGCACCGGACGGCGCCCGCGCGTACACGGACTGGGAGAAGATGCTCGCAGGGGAAGAGCTCGACGCCGTCTGGGTGGCGACGCCGCCGCTGCTCCACCGGGCGCCGGCGGTCGCGGCGATGGAGCGCGGGTTGCCGGTCTTCCTCGAGAAGCCGATCGCCCGCACGCTCGACGACGCGCGGGCGATCGCGGAGACGGCGGAGCGGACCGGGGTCGTCTGCGCGATCGGCTATCAGTGGCACGCGACCGAGGCGCTCGAGTGGCTCCTCGAGGCGCTCGGCGCGCAGCAGGTCGCCTACCTCTGGGGCGTCAGCACGGGCCCCACGGCGGCGAGACCCTGGTTCCTCGACCGCGCGGGCGGCGGCGGCAACCTGCTCGAGCGCGGCAGCCACCAGCTCGACCTGCAGCGGGCCGTGGCTGGTGAGGTCGCCTCCGTCCAGGTCGCTGCGTCGGCTGTCCACCTCGCCCAGAGCGAGGTGGACGAGCCGGGTGACATCGAGGACGCGGCGACGATGACGCTGCGCTTCGAGAGCGGCGCCGTCGGCACCGTGCTGCTCGCGTGGACGGCGCAGGGTCAGCCGGGCGCATACTCACTCGACGTGCTGGCGCCGGCCGCGACGCTGCGGATCAAGCTCGACCCGGCGTTCACGCTCAGCGGGCAGGTCGGCGACGAGCACGTGAAGAGGACGATGACCGTGCATCCGTTCGAGCGGTCCGTGGCGCGGTTCGTCGAGGCGGTGAGGGCCGGCGACCCGGGTCGCGTCTTCTGCGCGCCGCGCGATGCTCTGGGCACGCTCGCTGACGGCGCTCGCGTGCGAGCGCTCACTTCTCGAAGGGGGCCGCTCCGTCGAGCTCGCGGAGGTAGCCGGGTGACGATGGCGGGCACGACCGGGCTCGACGCGTTTTTCGTCCCCGCGGCGCACACACTCCCCTCGAACGCGGCGTACCTCGCCCATCTCGCGGCGGCAGCCGACGACCCGTCCCTCATTCGCCTCGCGTCGAACGAGAACACCGAGCCTCCCTCGCCGCGGGTCCGGGCGGCGCTCGCGGACGCATTCCTCGATGCGAACCTCTCTCCTCCTCCGACACCGCCGCTGAAGCTCGCGCTCGCCGCGCGGCACGGCGTCGAGCCGTCCCAGGTGCTCGTCACGGCGGGCTCGACGGAGGTGATCGACGCGCTCTTCCGCACGTTCCTCCGGGCCGGCAGCGAGGCCGTGATCCCGGTCCCTCCTGGCCTGTCTACCGACGTCGGCTCGAAGCCCTCGAGGCGCGCATCGTCGAGATCCCGCTGGAGCGCACGCCCGCCGGCTTCCGCTACGACGTGGACGCCTTTGTCGCCGCCCTCTCCGCCGAGACGCGGCTCATCGTCGTCTGCAGCCCGAACAACCCGACCGGGAACGTGATGGAGACGGCCGACATCCGCCGCCTCGCGGGCACGGGAATCCCGCTGCTCCTCGACGCGGCCTACGCCGACTTCGATCCGGAGCGGGACCCGATGCCGTTCGTGCACGAGTACGACAACGTGATCGTGACGCGAACGTTCTCGAAGGCGTACTGCCTGGCCGGCGTCAGGGTCGGCTACGCGGTCGGCGCCGCCGACGTCCTCGATCACGTCGACCGCTTCCTCGTCCCCGGCAGCTCCATCGGCTCGCCGGCGCTGCACGCGGGGCTCGCTGCGCTCGAGGACGAGGAGTACCACGACCGCCAGGTGGCGCGGATCGGCGTGGAACGCGAGCGTCTCCTTCCCCGCCTGCGCGACCTCGGCCTGCGGGCGTACCCGTCTGCGGGGAACTTCATCGCGGTGGACTGCGCGGAGCGCCCGGGCGGCGCGGCGGCGCTCGCGGGGGCAGTGCTCGCGCACGGCGTCGTCGTGCGACCGCTCGGCACGCTGGTCCGGATCAGCATCGGGCGCGCCGGCGAGAACGACGCGCTCGTCGACGCGCTGGCACAGGCGCTCGGCTTCGAGGACGGGTCGTGATCCCGGACGGCGTCCGCAGCCGTGACCTCGTCGGCTACGGACGCAACCCGCCGGCCTTCGCCTGGCCGGACGGAGCCACCGTCGCCGTCAACCTCGTGCTGGTCTACGAGGAGGGATCCGAGGGCTCGGTCCTCTGGGGCGACGACTTCAACGAGGGCTGGGGCGAGTACGCGGCTCCGGGCGTGCAGCCGCCGCGGCGGGATCCCGGCACGGAGGCGCACTACGAGTACGGCAGCCGGGCGGGCGTCTGGCGCCTGGCGCGCATCTTCGACGAGGCGCAGGTGCCGGTGACGGTGTCCGCGGCGGCCGTGGCCCTCGAGCTGAACCCGGCGGTGCCTGCCTGGATGCGGGAGCACGGTCACGACCTGCTCGGCCACGGCTGGCGCTGGATCCCCCTCTGGGACATGCCGCGCGAGGAGGAGCGCGAGCACCTCCGTCGCGCCGTCGAGACCTACGAGCGCGTGCTCGACGAGCGACCGTACGGGTGGAACTGCCCGTCGTGGCCGAGCGAGTCGACGCGGGACCTCCTGGTCGAGGAAGGCGGCTTCCTCTACGACTCCGACGGGTGCGCCGACGACGTTCCCTACTACGCGTCCGTCGCCGGCGAGCCGTTTCTCGTCGTGCCCTACTCGAAGACGTACAACGACAGCCGCTTCCTCATGAACCCCGGATTCGCGAGCCCGCGCGACTTCCTCGACACGCTCGTGATGGGGCTCGACGAGCTGGTGCACGAGCGCCGCACCGCGATGATGACCGTGGCCGTGCACGCGCGCTGGAGCGGACAGGCGGCCCGGGCGGCGGTCATGCGCGAGTTTCTCGCCCACGCACTCGCGAAGCCGGGGGTCACGTTCATGCGCCGCCTCGACATCGCACGCTGGTGGCTGGAGCAGTACCCGCCGCGGTAGAGAGGCTCGGTCAGCCGCCGAGCGCGCGGGAGAGATCCGCGGCGGCGTCGACGAGGCTGGCGGCGGCCGCCTCGAGCCGATCGTCGAACCGAAAGCGCGGGGCGGAGACGTTGATCGCGGCGACGACACGGCCGGACGCGTCGTGGATCGGGGCCGCCGCGGCGACGAGGCCGGGCTCGAACTCCTCCCGCACGATCGCAAAGCCCTGCCGCCGCGCCCGCGTGACCGCCGCGGCAGCCGTGCCCACGAGGCCGAGGGCTTCGAGCTCCTCGGCGCCGAGATCGGAGACGAGAACGCGCCCGGCCGATGTCGTCGCGATCGGCGTCAGGCCGCCCACGCGCCAGGACGCGTGCAGCATCGTCGGCGGGGACTCCGACAGGATCGTGAGCACCATGTCGCCCTGCCGCACCGACAGGTGGACGCTCTCGCCGAACGCGGCCACGAGCTCGCGGAGCACCGGCCGTGTTGCGTCGAGCAGGCGCCGGTCGGCCGCTCTGGCAGCCAGGCCGAACACCCGCCAGCCCAGGCGATAGCCGAGCGACTCTGCGTCGCGCTCGACGTAGCCGCGTTCCTCGAGCGTCTTCAGCGTGCGGGAGAGCTGGCTCTTGTCGCCGCCGACGAGCTCGCTCAGCCGCATGACCCCGAGCCCGTGGGAGCCATCGTCGGAAGCGGCGAGCGCCTCGAGCACGGAGAGGCCCCGCGCCAGCGCGGCTGTCCCGTGGTTCAAGACCGGGTCCCTGCCAGCTCGAGGAATCGCTCCACCACGATTCGGCCCACCGGGTGGTCGTCGTCCCACGCCTCGGGATGAAACTGTGTGCCCCACCAGGGCCGGCCGCGGGCGGCGACCGCCTCGACAGGGCAGGTCCTGCTCGTCGCGAGCAGGCGGAAATCCGTGGGCAGCTCCTTGACCTCGTCGTCGTGACGCTTGCGGACGTCGAACGAGCGGCCGCAGCCGCTCAGCAGGTCGGAGTCGTCGACGACCTCGACGGAAGCGAAGCCGTCCGCCGGGCGCGCGGCCGGCCCAACCGAGCCTCCCAGAGCCCGGACGAGGTTCTGCATCCCGGCGCAGATGCCGAGCACGGGCCCGTCGAACGCACGCAGCAGCGCGTGGTGCCGCTCGAGCGCGGCCGGATCGTGGCTGTCCCACGGGTCGGTGGAGCCGGAGAGAACGAGCGCGTCGGCGTCGAACCGCTCCAGCGCCGGCGTAGGGAGCCATCTCCACCGACGAGCCGGCGAGCGCGGCGACGCGCACGCGGTCTGCCTCGTAGGCGTCGAGGCGCTCCGGCGTGAGACCGCCGTCGTGCTCGCTGAGGACGTAGAGGATTCGCAGTCAGATCGCCTCCGCCTGCTCCAGCTCGACCCGCCGCCGCGTCACGTACTCGTCGAGGCGCGCCGCGACTTCCTCGTCGAGCGGCGGCTGCTCGTAGCGCTCGAGCGCGTCCTGCCAGACCAGGGTCGCGCGCTCCTCCGCCGGGAGCGAACCGGCCTCCTCCCAGCTCTCGTAGTTCTGCCAGCTCGAGACGAGCGGTTCGTAGAAGGCGCTCTCGTAGCGCTCGAGCGTGTGCGGCGAGCCGAAGAAGTGGCCACCGGTCGGCACCCCGGCGATCGCGTCGAGGCCCTCGCGCGCCTCGGCCTCGTCCAGGGTCACCGGCGCGATCGTGAGCGCCATCATCTGGAGCATCTCGACGTCGAGCACGATCTTCTCGAACGAGGCCGTCAGGCCACCCTCCATCCAGCCGGCCCCGTGGTAGAGGAGGTGAGCGCCGCCGAGGACGGACGACCAGATCGACATCTGCGACTCGTAGGCCGCCTGGGCGTCGAGCGCGTTGCTGGCGCTGGCGTTGCTCGCGCGGTAGGGGATGCCGTAGCGGCGGGCGAGCTGGCCGGCGGCGATGGTGGCGCGCGCGTTCTCCGGGGTGCCGAAGGCAGGCGCGCCGCTGCGCAGGTCGACGTTCGACGTGAAGGCGCCGTAGACGACCGGCGCACCGGGGCGCACGAGCTGCGTGAGCGCGATCCCCGCCAGCGCCTCGGCGTTCTGCTGCACGAGCGCGGCCGCAAGCGTCACCGGCGTCATCGCGCCCATCAGCGTGAACGGCGTCACGACCGCCGGCTGGCCGTGCTCGGCCATCGCCATGAGGCCGTCGGTCATCGCCTCGTCGAAGCGGCGCGGCGAGTTGACGGAGATGATCGTCAGCACGGACGGGTGCTCGACGATCTCCTCCATGGTGAGCCCGCGCGAGAGGGCCGTCATCTCGATCCCGTCGAGCGCCCGCTGCCGGCCGATCGCGGAGAGGTGGAACACCCGGTCCGTGTAGGTGAGGTTCGCGAGGTACGTGTCGAGGTGACGTGTCGTGGCAGGGAGCTCCTGCGGTGAGGTCGGCTGGTTGCCGACGAAGTGGACGACGTCGAAGCACTGCGCGAGCTTGACGAGCGTGACGTAGTCCTCCAGGTTCCCGGCCCGCCGGCCTCGAACCCGGTCGTGGACGGTCGGCGGCCCGGCCACCAGGCCGAACGCGATTTCGCTCCCCCCGACGTCGAGCCGCCGGGCCGGGTTCCGCGGCGTGACCGTGAACCGTTCCGGCGCCGTCGTGAGCGCGTGCTCGACGACCTCCCGCGGGATCCTGGCGAGGCCGGTGTCGTCGTCGATCCTGGCACCGGCGGCGCGAAAGGCGTCCCGGGCAGCGGAGCCCATCAGCTCGACGCCGATCTCCTGGAGCAGCTCGAGCGACGCCTCGTGGATCGTCTCGACCTGATCCTCGCTCAGCAGCGCGACGGGAGCGAGCGCGTTCCGGGGCGGCGGCCCGGTGAGCAGCGTGCGCACCGAGCGCGCGGCGCGCAGCTCCGACCGCTGCCGGCGGCCTCGTCGGCCGCTTCCGTCCGAACTTGCAACCACGGTTGCAGTATAGAGCCGCTCGGAGTCAGGCGAGAATGCCGACCGGATTCTCCTCGCGAACGAGCCGGCCGAGATCGTCCCCCAGAGGCGCCAGCGCGTCCCACGCGTGCGAAGGATCGACGACCGGCGCGTCGCTGCCGAAGACGAGTTGCTCCGCACCGATCGCCTCGACGCAGAGCCGCAACGCCCGCGGGCCGTAGGACGCGGTGTCGAAGTAGAGGTTCCGGTGACTCAACGCGGCGGGATCGCCGCCGCGGCAGCCGAGGCGCTCGAGCTGGAACGGCCCGCCGCCGGCGAGGATCGTGAAGACGACGTTGACGCCGGGCCAGCGCTCGAGGCCGCCGGCCAGCCAGGCGAAGTACGCCCGCTGCATCTGACCCGTGTAGTCGACGACCGCGGGCCACCAGGACGGCACCTCCGCCGGGGGAGAGCCCGCGACGGGATGGACGAAGAGGAAGCCGCCGGACGCGTGCAGCGCATCGAGGACTGATGCCGCTGCGTCGAGGTCGCCGAGCGCGTCTGCACCCACCGAAGCGCCGGCGAAGCCGGGGCGCGGCAGGCGCGGCGAAAGTGGGCGGACCCTCCCTCCGGCGGCGGCCGCGACCTCGAGCGCGCCCTCCTCCCAGGCCTGCTCGAGCTCGTCGCGCTCCGATGCGCCGAGCAACTGGAGCCCGAGCGTCGGCTGCAGCGAGACGACGGCGACGTCGATGCCGGAGCGGTCGAGCAGGGCGAGCCGCACGTCGAGGTCGTGCCGGCGAAGCTCCGCGGGGTACGTGCCTTCGGCGAGTCGCAGCGTGTCGCCGTCGAGGTAGGGGGGCGCCGTTCGGCGGGAGAGCGCATCCACGAACGACGGCGGCCAGAGGTGCTGGTGCACGTCGACGACCGCCATCGCTAGCCCAGGATCCTCCCGCTCCGGATCTCCTGGACGAGCGGCTCGAGGTCGGGCAGCGGGTCGCCGGGGCCGAGGAACGGCACGAACCGGCGGACGGCGTCGCGCAACCGGGTGGTGCCGGCGCCGAGCTTCGCGCCGCGGAGATCGCACGCCTGCGCGGCGAACATCAGCTCGATCGCGACGACCCTGGCGCCGAGCTCCGCCATCGACTCGAGCCGCCGGGCGGCGAGCGGCGCCATCGTCATCCGGTCCTCGATGCCCTCCGCCTGGGTCGTCGAGACCAGGTCGAACGAGACGGGCTGCGCGAGCAGCCGCGCCTCGACCGCGATCGCCTGGACCGCGATGCCGTACTCGCTGAGCGCGCTCTCGGCCATGTCCGGCTCGGCGCCGAGGCCGTGCGTCAGGCCGGTCAGGTCCTTCTGGAGCAGCTTGACGGCGCGTTCCGCCGCGGTCGAGATCGCCGGCGCGAGCGCGAGCCGGGCGACGTCGAGCGCAGTCGCGAGCGGTTGCATCTCGAAGTTCCCGACCGAGAAGACGAGGCTTTCGTCGACGACGACGAGCGGGTTCGACTGCGCCGCATTGAGCTCGATCGCGAGTTGCCGCGCGACGAAGTCGAGGGCGTCCCGCGCAGCGCCGTTCTGCTGCGCGATCGTGCGGTACGTGAGCGGATCCTGGAGGTTGCGCTCCTCCACCTCGCTGCCTTCGAGCAGCTCGCGGAGCCGGGCCAGCGAAACCTGCAGTCCCGGATACGGCCGGGCCTCGCCGACCGCTCGGGTGCACCGACCGCCGGTTCGCGCCGATCGCCTCCAGGTCGAGCGCGCCCGCGTGGTCGAGGACGTCGAGCAGCACGCGCGCGTCGGCGAAGGCCAGCGCCCCGTACGCGGTCGCAAAGGCGCTCTGGTTGAGCAGCGAGATCGCCTCGCCGCGGGCAAGCGCGAAGTCGCCCAGGAAGCCGTCCGCGAGGTCGGACATCTGCGCGAGGTCGCTCTGCCCAATCGAGCCGAGCGTACGGACCTCCGGCAAGTCGTCGACGTTGAGACGGTCGACGAGGTGCGAGGCGAGCTCCGGGCGGGCCACGGTCGTCGCCCGCGCGAGGGCGTTTGCGAGCCGCAGCGCAGCACCCCGAACGACCTCGTGCGCGACGGGGGCGCCCTGCGAGACGCGGTGCTGGCGCACGAGCAGCCGGTCGTGCCCGTCGTCGGCGATGTCGAATAGCTTCCGGCTGCCGACTCCTGTCGTGACGCCGTAGGTCTGCGATCCCTCGGAGAGCGAGCGGTCGACGACCGCGCGCGCCGCCGCCATGGCCTCGAGCGCCGCCGGGGCGATCTCGACCTCGACGCCGTCTCGCGCCACCGCGAGGAGCTCGTCGAGCGTGAGGCTCGAGCCGGTCAGGACGACGGGTGCCACAGCGCCGACCATTCCATCATCTCTGCGGCCGGGGGCGGCGGGCGAACGCGCTGCCGACGGCGCAGAGGGCGAAGGCGCCCGCCGCGACGAGCACGATCGTTCCGCCCGGAGGCGTGTCGGCGTAGTACGCGATGCAGAGCCCGGCGACGACGGAGGAGACGCCGAAGCCCATCGAGAGGACGAAGGTCGAGCGGAGGCTCCAGGCGACGCGGTTCGCCGCCACGACCGGCAGGACCATGAGTGCTGCGATCAGGAGGATGCCGACGATGCGCATCGAGACCGCGACCGTGAGCGCGGCGAGCACGGCGACGACGACGTTGAGCCGGGCCACCGGCACGCCTGCGACGCGGCTCCCCTCCTCGTCGAGGACGGTCGCGACGAGCCCGCGGAAGAGGACCGCGATCGTGGCGAGGGCCGCCGACGCCGAGCACGAGCACGGTCCAGAGGTCGTCCCTCGTCACCGTCAGGATCGAGCCGAACAGGAACTGGAACAGGTTGACGTTCAACGCGCCCGCGCGCGACACGAGCACGACACCGGCGGCGATCCCGGTGTAGAAGACGAGCGCGAGCGCCTGGTCGCCGGCCGCACCGCCGCGGCTGCGCAGCCACTCGATCGTGAGCGCCCCGACCACCGCCGCGACGAGCGCGGTCAGCACCGGGGAGATGCCGAGCAGGTACCCGAGCGCGACCCCGGCGAAGGCGACATGGCCGAGGCCGTCCCCGATCAGCGACGCCTTGCGCTCGACGAGGAAGAAGCCGACGGCCGGCGCGAGCAGGCCGACGATCGCGCCGGTCGCGAGGGCGAGGCGCATGAACTCGAGATCAAGCACGGTGGTCCTCGTGGCGGTGCTCCTCGTGGCGGTGCTCCTGGTGGTGGTGCGACGGGTCGTGCCACACGCCCGGGAGGCCGCTCGGCGCGCCGTCGTAGACGATCCCCCCGCGCACGAGCACGATCCTGTCGACGACGTGCTCGACCGCGCCGAACTCGTGCGAGACGTAGAGGATCGTGACGCCGAGCTCCTCACGCAGCTGCTCGAGCAGGAGTCCGAGCGACTCCTGCGACGCGGCGTCGACCCCGGTGGTCGGCTCGTCGAGGGCGAGCAGCGTCGGCTCCGAGGCAAGCGCCTTCGCGATCAGGGCGCGCTGCTGCATCCCGCCCGAGAGGGTGCGTAGAGGGGCGTCGGCCCGATCTGCGAGGCCGACCGTCGCGATCGCCTCCTCGACCGCCTGCTGGTCGCGACGCCGGAGCGGCCCCCAGATCCCCGCGGGCGCCAGGCGGCCGGTCGAGACGACCTCACGGACAGTGACCGGGGCCTCGCCGACGAGCCGCGCGCGCTGGGGCAGATAGCCGATCCGGGCGCCCGCCGCCGCCCTCCCGGGCGGACGGCCGAAGACGCGGACGGTGCCCTGGT
Organism: uncultured Thermoleophilia bacterium; assembly: GCA_963736945.1. Lineage (GTDB taxonomy): Bacteria > Actinomycetota > Thermoleophilia > Gaiellales > Gaiellaceae > Gaiella. The sequence goes on along the minus strand of CAVTQW010000018.1, from coordinate 35,428 downwards.
GCGGCCGCTCGAGCCCGAGCACGAGTCGCAGCAGCGTCGTCTTGCCGCCGCCGTTCGGGCCTGCGATGGCCAGGAACTCGCCGCGGCCGACCGTCAGCGTCACGTCCTCGAGGACGCGCATCCCGGCCGCGTAGCCGAACGAGACACCGTCGAGCTCGACGACCGGGGTCAGCTCGTGCATCCGAGTGCCTTCCGGAGCGCAGCCAGGTTCGCGCGCATGACCGTGAAGTAGTCGGCGCCGCCTGCGATCGCGTCGTCGCTCAGGCCCTCGAGCGGATCGAGCACCGCAGTCTCCGCTCCGGCCTCGCGCGCGATCGTCTCGGCGAGCTTCGGCGAGATCAACGTCTCCGCGAAGACGGTCGTCGCGCCCGAGCTGTGCACGAGGCCGACGAGCCGCTCGATGTCCTTCGCCGACGGCTCCGCCTCGGGCGCCAGCCCCTCGAGCGGCACCTGCTCGAGGCCGTATCGCCGCGCGAGGTACCCGAACGCGGCGTGGCTCGTCACGATCTGCTGTCGCTCGCAGTGAGCGAGCCCGCGCCGGAGCTCGCGGTCGAGCCGTTCGAGCCGCCGTGCCAGCCGGGCCGCAGCCTGCGGCTCGCCGAGCGCGGCGCCGATCCGGCGCACCATCGCCGCGTAGCGCACGGGATCGAGCCACACGTGCGGATCGCCGGCGAGCCCGCCGGCTCCCGCCCGTCCGACCGGCAGCAGGTCGACCGACGCGCCGTGCCGCTCCTGCAGGGCCCGCTCGAGCGCCGGCATGAACCCGTCTCCGAGGTAGAGAACGAGAGCCGCTCTCTGGACGTCGCGTACGTCGCCCGGCGTCAGCTCGAGGTCGTGCGGCTCGGCGCCCGCGGGCGTCAGGTTCTCGACGGAGACGGAACGGCCGCCGACCTGCTCGGCGGCGTAGGCGAGGGGATAGAACGCGGCGACGACGCGCTTCGACCCGCCGCCGGCCCGAGGTTCGCTCGAGCCGCAGCCCGCCAGGAAGCCCGCGAAGGCCAAGAGCACGAGCAGAAGGGCGGCACCGCGCATCGTCCGCGGAGCCTAGCAGGCGATGATAATCGGTATCATTATCGTCATGCCACACCAACATGACGCGACCTGGAGCGCCGCCGCGCTCGCGAACGTGCAGGAGAGGGGCCTCCGGAACGGCGGCGCCCGTCGAAAGGTGATCGAGCATCTCGGCGCGCAGCCGTGCTGCCGGTCGGCCCAGGAGATCTTCGACGGCATCCGCGCCGGCGGGAGCCGCGTCGGGATCGCGAGCGTGTACCGCGCGCTCGACCAGCTCGTCGAGCTCGGTCTCGTGCAGCGCGTCGAGCTCGGCGACGGTGTGGCCCGGTTCGAGCCGTCACACGTCGACGGGGCGCACCACCATCACCTCGTCTGCGACGACTGCGGCAGGGTCGAGCCGTTCTTCGATCCGCGCCTCGAGGACGCGATCGAGGGGGCCGCGGGCCGGCTCGCCTACGGGATCACGGCTCACGAGATCGTGCTGCACGGCAGCTGCTACGACTGCAGCCCGCGGCCGTGACCCGGGAGCGACGCTGATCCGTGCCTTCTCCGGCGCCCGGCTGAAGCCGAGCGCCCGAGCTCAGCTCGCAGTGTCCTGCGGCGGCGCCTCCGGGGCCTCGACGGCGGCGGGGCCGGCCGCCGCGGCGGTCTCGGCCACGACCTGCCGGCGGAGCACCCAGAAGCCGGCCGCTCCGAGCACGACGAGGATCACCGTCGTCCTGAAGACCTGGATCGGGAGGAGCCAGATAATGAGGGCCATCGCGAGCACGAACGCTCCCCACGCGACCTCCCACCGCCGCATGACGGGGTCGAGCGAGCCGCGAGCGGCAGTGGCGCGGTCCCCGGGCCCGACGAGCCACGCCCCGATCGCGGTGAGCACGCCGCCGATAAGGACGACCCAGCCGGCGGCCGCGAGTGAGTCCGTGAGGATCTCCCAGGCGGCGCTCGCGGCCGGGCGGACCGTCTCGCTGACGACGATGTGGTCGACGACGTACTTGCCGGCGAGCCAGCGGGCGAGGAGGACGAGGATGCCCACGAGCACGAGCCCGATCCCGAGCGAGCGCACCTCCTGCCGCCGCCTGCCGCGGGCGAGCCAGATCGCCCCGATCCAGCAGGCGAGGGCGAGAATCCAGATGTAGTTCGCGATCTGCTCGAGCCAGTGCGTGATCTTCTGGGCGGTGTCGAGGTCGTCCGACTGCAGGATCACGATCTGGGCCGATCCCTCCGGGACCTTCCCGGCGAGGTTCTCGACGAAGCCGAACCGGTCCCCGAGCCTCACCACGAGAGGACGCAGGTCGAGGACGACGTCGCCGTTGGTCGTGCTCAGCCGCTCGGTGTGGCCGTGCAGCACCTGGACGAACTGCCCCTGGCTGGCCGCCGCGAGGTCGACGAACGTGCTCTGGACGCGAGGCCGGGCGAGCAACTCGAGGGCCGCGCGGTCGGCGAGCTCGCGCGAGAGCCCTGCGATCGGCGCTGCCAGGCCCTCCAGATTTTTGGGGAGCTTCGCCGACAGCTCCGACGAGACGTCGACGTTCGAATACAACGCGTCCACCATGACGGCGGCGACCTGCTCCTGGATCTCCGGGTTCGCGATCAACTCCTGGGCGGTCGACCGGAACTGATCCTCGTCGAGCGCCTCTCGCTTGACGTACGTGGAGAGGATGCTCACCACCGTCAACAGGACGCCGACGACGAGGAGCGCGCGGGCGGCGATGATGCGGCCGCGCGAAGCGGACGGAGCTGGTTCCGGAGCTGTGGTCATGACTCGGTCCCTCCTCGGCGTCGCCGGACGACTTCGGCTCGGGTCAGCCTACAACGTCTCGGCGGCGACGACGGCGGGTGCGTCCTCGGCGGAACGCAGCTCGGCCATCCGCGACCGCCGATCCTCCGTCAGCTCTCTCACGACGATCTGGATCGAGGCGATGATCGGGACGGCGATGATCGCCCCGATCACGCCCATCAGGGCGCCGAAGATCATCACGCTCACGATGACGAAGAACCCCGACACGTCTGCTGCCTTACCGAGGATCGTCGGCTGCAGCACGTAGTTCTCGACCTGCTGGTAGATGAGCACGATGGCGAGCATGATCAGCGCGGGGGTCAACCCCTGGGTGAGGGTCGCGAGCACGAGGATCGCGCCCGAGATCGTGGCGCCGACCATCGGGATGAGGTCGAGCAGGCCGGCGATGATGCCCATCACGACGGGGAACGGCGTGCCGAGGATCCAGGCGGAGACGCCGTACAACGTGCCGCAGATGATCGAGATTGCGATGTTGCCGAGCATCGTGCGCGAGACGGCGGTGATGATCCGCTCGGACATCCGGCCCCACCGATCGGATCCGCGGGGATCGAGGAGGCTGTCGACGGCGCCGATGAGCCGGGGCAGGTCGATCATGAGGAAGAGCGTGAGGAAGATCGCCGTCACGAGGGCGAGCACGAGGCTGAACCCCGAGATGATGACGCCGAGAACGCCGCCGAGGGCCCCGGCGATGCCCTGCGCGACGTCCTTGACGTTCGCCTGCGCCGTCTCGGGGGCGGAGCTGTGCTGGTCGACCCACGAGCCGAGGTCGGAGTTGGTGCGGACGTCCTGCACCAGCGAGGGGAGTGCGTCGACGAAGTCCCTGAACTCCGAGACGATCGGCGCGACGAGCAACAGCATCACGATCACGCCGACGGTGACGAGCCCGAGCACGAGGATCGTCGCGCAGGGCCCCCGCCCGAGCTTCAGCTTGAGCTGCATGAGGCGGACGACGGGCTCGAGCACGAGGGCGATGAAGAGCGAGAGGAAGATCGTCATCACCGCCTCTCCGATGTAGACGAACGCCCACGCGAGCCCGACGATGATGAGCACGAGGAGCATCGTCCAGACCGTGACCGTGACGCTCACGGGCCGCCGCTCCCGGACCTCGGCAGGCTGTGGCAGACGCACCTCGGACATCGAACGGAAGCTACTCAACGGGCCGGACGGGGAGAGCGCTGGAACGTAGTGAGACGCCGCACTACGATCGTCGGATGACGGATCCGCTCGATACGACCGTGAACTACGTCGGCCACGGGACCGTGCTCGTCGACCTCGCGGGCGTCAGGCTGCTCACCGATCCGCTGCTGCGGAACCGTGTCGCGCACCTCCGCCGGGCGGCGAAGGTGGATCCGGCCGCCCTGCGCGGCGTCGACGCGGTCCTGATCTCGCACCTCCACTATGACCACCTCGACCTGCCCTCGCTCCAGCGGCTCGGCCGCGAGATGCCCGTGATCGCACCGAAGGGCGCGGGCCCGCTGATCCGGCGCAAGGCGGCGGTGACGAACGTCGTCGAGATCCGGGAGGGCGAGCATGTCGAGATCGGCGCGCTCACGATCCGCGCCACCCATGCGAGTCACGACACCGGTCGCCTGCCCTTCGGCCTCAAGGCCGATCCGCTCGGCTACGTGATCGAAGGCGGCGGGCGCTCGGTGTACTTCGCCGGCGACACCGATGTCTTCGAGGAGATGGCGGACCTCGCGCCCATCGACATCGCGCTCCTCCCGATCTGGGGCTGGGGGCCGACCATGGGGCCGGGCCACATGGATCCGGCCGGGGCCGCGGAGGCGGCCCGGCTCCTCGACGCGCGCGTCGCGATCCCGATCCACTGGGGCACGTACTTCCCCATCCACCTCGGCATGCGGGGGACGCCCGGCTTCCTCGACACACCCCCGGCCTTGTTCGGGGAGGCTCTGCGCGAGCGCTCCCCTAGGACGGTGTTGCGGGTGCTCCGGCCGGGGGAGTCGGGGGTGGTGGTGCCGGGCCCCGCTCCGGCGTGAGCAGGAACGCCTGCACTCCCCCGTGGATCGACCGGTGCAGCCCGCGCGGGCCGAGGCGCTCGAGCAGCCCGGCGCGCTCGAGCGCCTCGCGCGCCGCGGCCGGCACCCGCGCGAGCTCGAGGGTGATCCCTTGCGCCTCGAGCCGGTCGATCAGCTCCTCGAGCATCGCGAGCGCTGTCGTGTCGACGTGGGTGACTGCGGCCGCATCGACGAGCACCGTGCTGGGCTGCACCGGGGCCTCGGCGACGAGCCGCAGCGTCTGGTCCCGGAAGTACGACGCGTTCGCGAAGAAGAGCTCGTTCGAGAAGCGGAAGAGGACGAGGCCCGGGATGGTCTCGTACTCGGGGTGGCGCTCGACGCTGCGGAAGCGGAAGTCCTCGTCCGCGCTCGCCTCGCCGGCCACTCGCCCGAGCACCGAGATCTGGGGCCGGTAGGCGCGCCGGATCAGCGCGAGGAGCGACGCGACGACCGCGACGATGATGCCCGGAAGGACGCCGAGCAGCGTCACGCCTGCGAAGGCCACGATCGCGAGCTGGGCGTCGCTCTGGTCGATCCGCCAGACGTACCGGAAGCCGCGCCAGTCGACCAGCCCGACCACGGCCGAGATGATGATCGCCGCCAGCGTCGCAGCCGGCAGTCCGTCGAAGAGCGGCGTCAGGAAGAGCATCGTCGCCACGAGCAGCACGGCGACGAACAGGCCCGACAGCCGCGTGCGCACGCCCGCTCCCGCGGCGACGGCGCTCCGGGAGAGGCTGGCGTCGACCGGAAAGCCCTGCAGCAGCCCGGCCCCCAGGTTGGAGGCGCCGACCGCGACGAGCTCCTGGTTGGGGTCGATCTGATAGCCGCGCTGCGTCGCGAGCGAGCGTGCCGCGCCGATCGACTCTGCGATCGCGATCAGCGCGAGAGCGATCGCACCGCCGCTCAGGGCGCCGATCTCACCGAGCCCGAGCGACGGCACGGCGAGGCTGGGGAGGCCGGTCGGCACGTCGGGGATCATGGCCACGCCCTCCGCCTGGAGGTCGAAGGCACGGCTGAGCGCGACCGAGACCGCCGCGACGAGCGAGCGCCCACGGCACCCGCGGTGCGACGTGACGGAGGACGAGCAGCGCCGCGAGCGCCCCCACGCCGAGGAGCGGGGTCTGCCATCCGAGCTCCTCGAGCGCGCCGACCGTGCGCCACAGTGTCTCCGGCACGTTGCCCGGCTGCACCGTCAGCCCGAGGAGCTTCGGCAGCTGGCCGGCGATGATGAAGACGCCGACCCCGCTGATGAAGCCGATGATGACGGGCCGCGCGAGGAACTCGGACACGAACCCGAGCCGCATCAGCCCTGCAGCGACGAGCACCGCCCCGGTCACGAGGGCGAGCGCGGCGAGAAGCACTGTGTACTGCTCCTGCGGGAACTCGGTGACGACACGCGCGAGGATTGCTGCGGCCGTGATCGCGATCGTCGAGCTCGGGCCGACGTCGAGCTGGCCGCAGGTCCCGAAGACCGCGTACGCGACGCCCGCCGCGAGCGCTGCGAAGAGGCCCGCCTGCGGCGGCGCGCCCGCGAGCGCGGCGTAGCCCACGGCCTGCGGGACGAGCACCGCCCAGACCGCGAGCCCGCCCACGAGGTCACGGCCGAGGAACCGCCGGTCGTACTGGGGAAGCCAGAGCGTGATCGGCAACCACTTCGCGAGCGCGTCACGCATGCGCCCTCTCACCACCCGTCACGATGGAATCTGCAATTGTTCGCGCTGTCCCTCTGACGGCACGCCGATCTCGGAGATCCCGCGTCGTCGCAATTCGAGTAAGGAGAGCGTGTGCCACTGGCAGCCGATTATCCGTTCCTCGACGTCCTCTGGTCGATGATCATCTTCTTCGCGTTCATCATCTGGATCTGGCTCCTGATCACGGTGTTCGCGGACGTCTTCCGTCGGCGCGACATCGGCGGCGGCATGAAGGCGATCTGGATCATCTTCGTGATCCTCCTGCCGTACCTCGGCGTGCTGGTCTACCTGATCGCCGAGCACCAGGGCATGGCCGACCGCAACGTGGCCCAGATGCAGCAGGTCAAGGAGCAGCAGGACGCCTACATCAAGACCGTGGCGGCGAGCAGCTCGCCGACGGATCAGATCGCGCAGGCGAAGCAGCTGCTCGACAGCGGCGCCATCACGCAGGCCGAGTTCGACGGCATCAAGGCGAAGGCGCTCGCCTAGAGCCTCCGATCTTGCGCGGCCGCGGTGCACCGACGCCGCGGCCGTGCGGGATCTACCATGCTCACGGCAATGGCCGGGACGATCCTCATCGGCTTCGACGACTCCGACGTGGCCGAGCGCGCGCTCGACCGCGCCATCGCGGAGGCGAAGTCGTCCGGCGACCCGCTCGTCGTGGTCGCCGTCGCCGACATGCCGTTCGACCCGGAAGGCCCGCAGGGCTTCGGCGATCTCACCGGGGGCGCGCGGATGATCCCGCTCGTCGAGCCGCCCGCGCTCGAGCCCGTGCTCGCGAAGGCGCGGGCCCGCGTCGACGCGGCCGGCGTCGAGGCCGAATACACCTGGGCCGCCGGCAACGCGTCGGAGAAGCTCGCGTCCGCAGCCCGCGACCACGGGGCCCGGCTCGTCGTGCTCGGAGCCCACCACCACGGCTTCTTCGGCCGGCTCTTCGGCAACGACGTCGCCGCGGAGGTCCAGCGCGAGCTGAGCGAGCTCGATACCGACGTCGTCGTGGTCGACTGACGCGCGGCGGCCGCGCGTGCAGATCACCCGCGTCCGCGCGTTCCGGCAGATCCAGCCGCTGCGCCGGGGCAACTACGCCATGGGTCACGTCGGCTCGGCCGAGTTCGACTCGACGATCGTCGCCTTCGACACCGACGAGGGCATCACCGGCTGGGGCGAGATGGCGGTCATCAGCGCCCTCTACGGCGACGCGTTCGCGGCCGGCGCCCGGGCGGGCATCGCCGATCTCGCGCCGCTCCTCCTCGGCGCCGATCCGACGGAGCCGCGCCGGTTCGCCGCGCTGCTCGACGGGGCGATGCGGGGGCAGCCGTACGTCAAGTCACCGCTCGACATGGCTGCGTGGGATACGACCGCGCGGGCCGAGGGAAGGCCGTTGTGCGAAGCGCTCGGAGCGCGGTTCGGGGAGGCGGTGCCGCTCTACGACGTGGTCACAGTGCTGCCGCTCGAGCAGGCGGTCGCACTCGCGCGCGAGCTCGTGGCCGATGGCTACCGCAGGATCCAGGTCAAGATCGGCACGACCCCCGAGGCGGACGCGGAGCGGCTCGCGGCCGTGCGGGAGGAGGTCGGGGACGACGTCGTCCTCTACGCCGACGCCAACGGCGCGTTCACTGCAGGTGCCGCGCGGCGCTTTCTCCGGGCCACACGCGAGCTCGAGTACGTCCTGGAGCAGCCGTGCCGGACCTATGCCGAGTGCGCCTCCGTCCGCCCCGCCGCCGATCGGCCCCTCGTGCTCGACGAGTCCATCGTGACCCTGGAGGACCTGCTGCGCGCCCGGCGCGAGGGCGTGGCCGACGGGATCACGATCAAGCTCCAGCGGGTCGGCGGCATCACGCGGGCCGTGCTCATGCGCGACGTCGCGGCCGAGCTCGGCCTCGAGGTGACGGTGGAGGACGCGGGTGGCGCCAGCCTCGTCACGGCGGCGATCACGCACGTCGGCCTCGGCACCCCGGAGCGCGCACGCGTGCACACGTGCGACTTCCACATGTGGGTCACCGCCGATCACGGGAGCGGGCTGCCCCCGCGGGCGGACGGCGCCCAGCAGCCTCCCCCCGGCCCCGGCCTCGGCGTCGACGTCGACGTCGAAGCGCTCGGCGAGCCGTTCCTGGAGGTCGCCGCGTGACGGACGAGGCGCCGAGGGAGCGCCGCGGGAGACGCGGTCGCGGCGGGGCGATGGCCGCCGTCGCACCCGAGCAGAGGTCGATCCGCTACCGCACGCTCGAGAGCCCGTTCCCGCCCCTCGAGCTCCTGAGCGCGGACCAGGTCGCCCACATCCACGAGTCCGCGCTGACGATCCTGCAGGAGCACGGGATCAGAGTGCTCCTGGACGAGGCGCGGGCGCGCTTTCGGGCGGGCGGCGCGGACGTGGACGAGGAGTCGCAGATGGTGCGGTTCGAGCGCGCCTTCGTCGAGCAGACGGTCGGCTCGGCGCCGGAGACGGTGGAGATCCTCGGCCGCTCGCCCGAGCGCCACGTCACGCTCGGCGGCCGGCATGTCGCCGCGGTGCCGGTGAGCAGCCCGCCCGCGGTCAGCGACCTCGACGGCGGCAAGCGCTCGGGAACCCTCGCCGACTTTCGCGACCTCGTCCGGCTGACGCAGCATTTCGACGTGCTCCACCTCACGGGCCCGTGCGTCGAGCCTCAGGACGTGCCGGTCCAGTTTCGCCACCTCCAGTCGGGCCTCGCGTACCTGACCCTGACGGACAAGGCGCCGTACCTCTACGCCCGCGGCCGCGGCCAGGTCGCGGACGGGTTCGAGATGTTCCGGATCGGCTACGGCGTCGACCGGGAGGAGTTCGCCTCCGCCCCCCGCTGCTACACCGTCATCAACAGCAACTCGCCCAGGCAGCTCGACATCCCGATGTGCATGGGACTGATCGACTTCGCGGAGGCCGGGCAGCTGTCGATGATCACGCCGTTCACGCTCGCAGGCGCGATGGCGCCGGTCACGCTCGCAGGCGCGCTGACGCTCCAGCACGCCGAGGCGCTCGCCGGGGTGGCGCTGACCCAGGTCGTCCGGGCCGGCGCCCCCGTCGTCTACGGCGCGTTCACCTCGAACGTCGACATGAAGTCGGGCGCACCGGCCTTCGGCACGCCGGAGTACTTCAAGGCTGCGCTCGCGAGCGGGCAGCTCGCGCGCCACGTCGGCCTCCCCTACCGCTCGTCCGCCCCGAACGCGTCGAACGCCGTCGACGCCCAGGCGATGTACGAGACCATGATGAGCCTCTTCGGCGCGGTGCTCGGCGGGTGCAACGTCATCATCCACGCCGCAGGCTGGCTCGAGGGCGGGCTGACGGCGTCGAAGGAGAAGTTCATCCTCGACGTCGAGGTGCTGCAGATGCTCGCCGAGGCCTTCCAGCCGCTCGTCGTCGACGACGAGGAGATCGGCCTCACCACCATCGCCGAGACCTCACCGGGCGGGCACTTCTTCGGAGGCGCGCACACGCTGGCGCGCTACCGGACCGCGTTCTACGAGCCGCTCGTGTCCGACTGGGCGAACTTCGGCCAGTGGACGGAGGAGGGTGCGCGCGACGCGACGGTACGTGCGAACGAGGTCTGGAAGCGGATCCTCGCCGACTTCGAGCCGCCGCCGCTCGACGACGCCGTCGCGGCGGAGCTCACCGAGTTCGTGGAGCGGCGCACCGCCGCCGGCGGTGCGCCGCCCGAGTCCTAAGACAAAGGAGAGAGCGACGATGTGCTTCGAGCTCGATTCGGTCCCGCCCATCCCAGCCCTCTCCGGCGGCGCGCCGGTCCGCTCCGAGGACCTGACGCTCGACGCCGCGGACGGCACCCGCTTCGCCGCCTTCGCGGCGCTGCCCGACGAGCACGGCCCGGCCGGAGTCGTGATCCTCCCGGACGTCCGCGGGCTCTACCGGTTCTACGAGGAGCTCGCCCTGCGCTTCGCCGAGCGCGGCTATCCGGCCGTCGCCTTCGACTACTTCGGGCGCACAGCAGGCGTCGCCAAACGGGACGACGACTTCCCGTACATGGAGCACGTGGCGCAGACGACTCCCGAGGGCGTGCAGCAGGACACGCGGGCAGCGGTCGAGTGGCTGCGGTCGCCCGCAGGAGGCGGCTGCTCGTCGATCTTCGTGGTCGGCTTCTGCTTCGGTGGTCGCAACGCGTGGCTCGCCGCGGCCGGGGGGCACGACCTCGCAGGAGCGATCGGCTTCTACGGCGGCCCCGGCGAGCGCAACGGCCGGCCGGGGCCGACGCAGCGCGCCTCGGAGCTGGCCGCGCCGATCCTGGCACTTCAGGCCGGCGACGACGCCAACATCACCGCGGAGGACAACGCGGCCTTCGACGCGGCGCTCACGGCCGCCGGCGTCGAGCACGACGTCGTCACCTACGACGGAGCCCCGCACAGCTTCTTCGACCGCCGCTACGAGGACTTCGCCGATGCCTCGGCCGATGCCTGGGAGCGCGTGCTGGCGTTCATCGAGCGCCACACGGCGCGAAGCTGATCAGCTCGTGATGAAGCTGATCCGGCCGCTGGTCTCGAGAACGGCCCACCGGACCTTGTCAAGGGAGTCGATCTGCTGCAGCCGCGCCTCGGCCATGACCTCTTCGAGCGTAAGTCGCTCGCGCCTCAGGTTCCCTTCGATCGGCTTGCCGTCGCGCACGATCACGATCGGCTCGCCGTCGAGCACCGGTCGCGCCCGGGGGAAGCGGAAGCTCAGGTACGAGACGAGCACGGTCAGCAAGGCCATCGTCGACCCGGCGATGAAGAGCCCCGTGACGGAGTAGTCCGACTGCGTCACTCCCTGCTGGATGAGGTCTCCGAGGACGATCAGGAGGATGAGATCGAAGGGCTCCAGCGAGCTGAGCTCACGCCGCCCGATCACGCGCGTGAGGAAGAAGATGAACAGGAACGCGATCGCTGCCCGGACGGCGATGTCCATGGCTCAGGGAAAGACGGTCACGGTGCGGTCGACCGAGAGCGTCGGCACACCCGACGCCTCGAGGCGCACGGACTGCGACCGGCGGCCGACGTTCGTCGGGTTGACCTGGAACTGCGCGAAGACGACGACCGTCTCGCCTGCCGGGATCGTGTCGTAGTGGTACACGAGCTTCCCGTCGCGGCTCTCCTCGCTCTCCGGCGCCGGGGTGACCGTGTTCACCTGCATCCCCTCGGCCCAGCCCGGATCGAGGACGAGGGCCGGGCTGCGGAGCGCCTGGTGCGCGGCGATCGTGAAGCGCCCCATGAACATGAGCCCTCCGCGGAGCCGGCTCGGCGCATACACCTCGAGCTCTGCCGCCGCATTCGAGGCTCTGTCGGTCTGCGGCCGTTGCCCGAAAGCATCGAAGAGCGCGAGCAACGGGATCAGCATGACGAGCGCCACGAGGGTCCGGCGAATGGCGACGTGATGCGATCGCCCCCGCAGTTCCACGTGCCGAGCGATGTCGATGCACTGCGGCTGGTCCACCCGGTCGTCGTTCCACCGGCTCCGGCGACGCAAACCACTGTCGACACGTTGATGCTAGTCGGCGAGCGCCCCGCCGGGCGCGGCCCGCACCGACGTCGAACTTCGGAACACGCTCAGGCCGGCGATCGAGACAGCGTCGTCGAGGAGGAGGTCGAGGTCGGCGGGCTCGCAGTGGACGAGCTGCGTAGACCGCGGCCCGTCGACGGGCAGGCGCGCCTCGACGGTCGCCGAGAAGACGTGGACGCGCTGGGTCGAGTAGGCGGGCACGGCCCAGAAGCTTCCGTGCTCCTGCCACCCGGACGCGCGCACGGCGCACTCCTCCGCCACACCGCGAGCCGCTGCCTGGAACGGCGACTCCCCCGGCTCGAGCCGCTCCTGGACGAGCTCGACCGTCTCGGCACCGACCGCCTCCCGCCACTGCTGGACAAGCACGGCACTGTCTCCTTCGAGCAGCACGACCACCACGGACGGCCCGCGCTCGAAAATCTCCGCGCCTCCCTCCGTTGCCGACCTGGGCGTCATCGGGGCGGTCCTTCCTCGGTCCGCCGGGCCGCAAACGCGCGTTTGACGTTCACGAAGGTCGGGTACGCATGCGGTCATGGCAACAGCTGGAAAATCCCGCGCGCGCGTGCGGCGGCAGCGCCGGGACAAGGGCGACCCCGCACTCCTCGCACGTCACAACGCTGCCTTGCGTCTGCTGCGTAAGGGCCTCGAGACCGATGGAGCGCTACTCCTGAGCTACGTCGTCTGGCCCACCGACGAGATCCGCCACGGGGGCTGAGGCGCGGGGCCGCCTACGATGCGCCTCATCCCCGAGGGGCCGCTCACACAGCGAGCTCCGGCGGGCCCCGGCCGAGTCGGGAAGCTCGTCGCCCGCCACGCCGAAACGCTACTCGCCCGCTCGCCGGCTGCTGCGCCAACCCCCTACTGAACGGTGAGCTCGGCGAGCTGGACGCCCGTGCCCTCGAGCTCGATCTCGAAGCGGCCCGCTACGCTCGCGGTGAACGGGATCCTGGCCGTCCCGCCCGCGGCCACGTCCTTCGAGATGTCGTAGCCGTGGATGTGCACCTCGTCGGCCGTGTCGGAATGCACGACCACGACGACCTCCGCGTCCTTGCGCACCTTCGGACGCACGATGCCGCCCTTGGGCTTGCCGCCGACCACGTCGATCGCGACCGTCGTCGGAGCGACCGTGGTGGCGGTCACGACGGTTGAGACGGCGGTCGTGGCGGTCGTCGCCGCGGTGGTCGAGGCTCCCTCGTCATCCGAGCCGCCACAGCCGGCGGCGAGGGCGAGCGCCGCGGCGAGCGCGGCGAGTTGGGCGCTCACCTTCACGTCCTCGACGCGTCCTTCGAGGCGAGCTGGGCCTCGACCGCGCGATGGACGTTGCCGTGGATGTGGTCCCGGCCCAGTTGCTCGACCAGCCCGTCGGCCTCGAGCACGGCGAGCACGTGCGGCTTCACGCGCGCGAGGCGCAAGGTCGTCCCGTCCGCGCCCGTGACCTGGACGAGCTCGGAGAGCTTCGCCGAGCCCTGTGAGTCGATGAAGTTGACGCCCTCGAGGTCGAGCACGAGCGCCCGCAACGGCTCGGCGTCTACCAGCTCGCGGACGCGGGTATCGAGCGCCTCGGCGGTTGCGAAGAAGAGGCCGCCGTCGAGCCGCAGCACCGCGATCCCGGGCATGGTCTCGTCGTCGATGTGCTCGACCAGGTCGCGGAAGACCTGGGTGCCGGCCTCACGCCCGAGCAACGGCATCGGCGGCTGGGTGGCGACGTAGATGAGCCAGCCGAGCGAGAGGACGACTCCGACGACGACGCCCGCGAGCACTCCGGCCGAGAGCACGCCGAGGATGGCGGCAACGGCGATCCAGAAGTCGAACCGCGTGACCCGGTAGAGACGCCGTAGCTCGGGGACGTCGATCATCCCGAAGACGACGGCGTCGATGATGATCGCGCCGAGGACCGCCTTTGGAAGCGACGAAAACAGCGGTGCGAGGACGATCAGCGTCGCGACGACGAGACCGCCGGTGACGAGCGAGGCGACGGGAGTGCGGGCCCCGGCGGACTCGTTGAGCGAGCTCGCCGAGAGGCTGGTCGAGACCGGCATGCCCTGGAATACCCCGGAGCCGATGTTTGCCACCCCCTGCGCGACCGACTCCTGATTGACGTCGACCCGGTAGTGGTGCCGGGTCGCGAAGGCGCGCGCGTCGCCCGCGGTCTGCGAGAACCCGATCAAGAGGAGCGCCACCGACGCGATGCCGATCACCGCCAGGTTGTCGCCGACGAGGCCGGCGTCAGGAAGCTCGAACGAGGGCAGGCCGCGAGGCACGTGGCCGACGAGTGCGACGCCGTGGGCCCCGAGATTCAGGAGCCACGAGAAGAGAAGCCCGCCGACGACGAGGACGAGAGCGCCTGGTATCGCCGGAGCAGCGAATCTCAGCCCCAGGATCACGGCGAGCGCCACGAGCCCGACGAGCAGGGTCGTCCAGCTGATGTCGTCGAGCGTGCCCAGCCACGACGCGAGCTCGGCCCAGGCGCTGTCACCGTCCGACGACGTCCCGGTCAGCTTCGGCAGCTCCCCGATCACGACGTCGACCGCGGCACCCGCCAGGAAGCCCGTCACGACTGCCTTGGACAGGAACCGCGCGATCCAGCCCATCCTGAACACGGCCAGGAGGAGAAACAGCCCACCGGTGAGCGAGCGTGATGGCCGCAACGAGCTGCGCCGCCTGCTCGCCGCCGAGGCCGGCGACCAGCACTGCACCGCCCGCAACGGCCGCGAGCGAGGAGCTCGGACCGGTCGAGATCTGGCGCGAGGTGCAGAACAGCGCGTAGAGAATCGCCCCCGCCGCCGCCGCGTAGAGACCGTTCTGGATCGGGATGCCCGCGATCCCCGCATACCCGAGGTTCTTCGGCACGACGAGCGCCGTCACCGCGATGCCCGCCGCGATGTCGCCCCGCAACCAGCTGCGGTCGTAGCGGGGAAGCCACTCGACGATGGGGAGGAGATGCTTCACGACTCGTGCTCCCGGCGCGTGAGGGCGGCCATGAGCGGCGAGTATCGTCGCTGCAGCGCCGGGGTGCACTGGCGTACGCGTCCACCGCGGCGCAGTTCGGCCGGGTCTTGCGCACATAGATCACGGTGAATATGCTCGCGTCATGCGTGAGCTCCCGCTCGTGGAATGTTGCACGCCTCTCGCCGGCTCGTCCCTCTCCGAGGACGAGGCGGCGAGCTCGAGGCGCTCTTCAAGACGCTCGCCGACCGAAACCGCCTGCGGATCATCAACATCCTGCTCCGCGCCGGCGGCGAGCCCGTCTGCGTCTGCGAGTTCCAGCCGACGCTCGGCGTCTCGCAGCCGACGGTCAGCCATCACCTGAAACAGCTGACCGACGCCGGCTTCCTCGTGCGCGAGAAGCGCGGCTCGTTCGCCTACTACACGCTCGCCCCGGGCGCGCTGGAGCGCATCGCCGGGTTGCTGCAGGTCTCTCCCCCACTCGCAGCGGCCGGGTAGTCGTGCCCATGCTCGATCCCACGCTCGCCCGCTCGCTGGCAGCCGAGCTGATCGGCACCTTCGCACTGGTCTTCGCCGGCTGCGGCGCGATCATGGTGGACACGAAGACCGGGCAGCTCGGCCACGTCGGCGTCGCCTTCAGCTTCGGGCTTGCGATCATGGTGATGATCTACGCCGCTCGGGCACATCTCCGGGGCGCACTTCAATCCGGCGGTCTCGTTCGCCTTCGCCCTGACCAGGCACTTCCCGTGGCCGCGCGCCGGTCTCTACTGGGTCGCCCAGCTCGCCGGCGCGGTGGCGGCAGCGCTCGTGCTCCGGGCCTCACTCGGGAACGTCGCCCACGTGGGGGCGACGACACCGTCCGGAGCTGCCGGGCAGTCGTTCCTGTGGGAGGTCGTTCTCACCTTCTTCCTGATGCTCGTGATCATGGCCGTGGCGACCGACACGCTCGCCGTCGGCGAAGCCGCGGCGATCGCGATCGGCGGCACCGTCGGACTGGACGCGATGTTCGGCGGACCGATCTCGGGTGCCTCGATGAACCCGGCCCGATCGCTCGGACCCGGGCTCGTCTCCGGCGACCTCACCGCGATCTGGGTGTATCTCCTCGCGCCGCTCCTCGGCGCGGCGCTTGCCGGCGCCGCCTACCAGCTGCTTCGCACGGAGCCGTCCGTCGCCGGGGACGCAGAGACATGAAGACGATGCCCGAGGTCCTGTTCGTCTGCGTTCACAACGCCGGCCGCAGCCAGATGGCCGCCGGGCTCGTGAACCTGCGCTCGAACGGCCGCATCGACGTTCGCTCCGCAGGCAGCGAACCCGCAGACACGATCAACCCGGCGGTCGTCGAGGCGATGCGCGAAGTCGGCGTCGATCTCAGCGGAGAGTTCCCGAAGCCGCTCACGAACGAGGTCGTCCGGGCCGCCGACGTGGTGATCACGATGGGCTGCGGCGACGCTTGCCCGATCTACCCCGGCAAGCGTTACGAGGACTGGCAGCTCGACGATCCCGCCGGCCAGGACCTCGAGCACGTCCGCGTGATCCGCGACGAGATCGACGCGCGCGTGCAGAAGCTCGTCGCGGAGCTGCTCGGTAGCTGACCACACTCGGCTACGCGTCGGCGCCGTCGATCCGCGGCCGGTCACCCCGACTGCGCGCTACACGACGACGCTGCCGACGGCGGCTGCGGCCTCGGCGTCTGCCTCCGCGGCCGGGGTGGCGTCGACGCGTTTGCGAATCGCGATCACGACCAGCGCCCCCGCGACGAGGTAGGCGGCGAGGACGATGAGCGCTAGACCGATCTCGTTGCCGCCGAAGTAGATCGTGTTGCGGACCGCCGTCGTGCCCGCTCCCGCCGGCAGGTAGGGGCCGATCAGGCGCCAGAACTCCGGCAGGAAGGCGCTCGGGACGGTGCCACCGGCGGCCGGGGCTCCGAAGATGACGAAGAGCACGACCACGATCAGCGTCCCGGCCGGTCCGAACAGCGTCTGCAGCGCCGCTGTCGCGAACGCGACTGCCGTCATCACGAGCAGGAACAGCGCCCAGAGCACGACGAACTTCGAGGACGGGAGCGCCCCGATGACGGGGCCGGCGATGAGATCGGTGACGAGCGAGCCGACCAACGACACCATCGCGAGCGCGAGCAGCCGCCGGTGCCGGGTGGCGGCGCCGCCGAAGACGAGCGAGATCGTGGCCGCGAGGTAGCCGCCCACCACGAGTGCCATCACGACCAGGAACGACGTGGCGCCACCGGCGTCACCCGGCGGCAGCGGGTGGACCTGGACGACGGTGAGCTTCTGCTGCGCGGCCGCAGCTCCGACTCCGAACGCATTCGCGAGACCCGAGGCCATGGCCGGGCTGGCGGCCGGGACGACGAGAAGCGTCGCGCCGCCCGACGCGCCGATGAACGCGCCCTCGATCCGGCGGTGGTCGATCGCGTCCCTGGCTGCAGCCTCGCTTGCATACGGGACGAGCTCGAAGCCGACCTGCTTCGCGACGGCAGCGGCGAGCGGCGCCGGTCCGACGATGCCGACCTGAACGTCGCGCGGCTTCGGATCGTGCAAGGCCCCCACATACGAGCTCACGAACACCGCCTGCACGAGCAGGACGACCAGCAACGCCAGCCCGAGCAGCCTGTACCCACTCAGTCGCGGCGCCGGCTCGACCCCCGGTCGACCATCCGGCGCTTCGCTCGCGTTGGCGTCGTTCGCACTCATCTGTCCCTCCCAGCTCGACCTCGATCGGACAGGTCACGATCTCACATGCGCTGTCCCGGGGTCGAGCCGCGAGGAGAGACATGCGAATGGATTGAGTAGGGTCGGCCGGATGGCCGATCTCGAGCACGCGAGCGCCGCGCCGGCCGGGCACTCCACGCCGGACGAGGCAGGTTCCCGCCACATCTACGTCGTGTTCGCGGGACTCGTACTCGTGATGCTGTTGGCGGCGCTGGACAGCACGATCGTGTCGACCGCGCTTCCGACGATCGTCGGTGACCTCGGGGGCTTCGACCACCTTTCGTGGGTGGTGACCGCGTATCTGCTGGCGCAGACGGTCGTGACGCCGTTGTACGGAAAGCTGGGTGACCAGTACGGCCGCAAGATCGTCCTGCAGGTCGGTCTGGTCGTGTTCCTGCTCGGCTCGGTCCTGTGCGGAATCTCGCAGAATCTGCCGCAGCTGATCGCGTTTCGCGCCGTGCAGGGCCTTGGTGGCGGCGGCCTGCTGGTGTCGGCACAGGCGGCCATCGGCGATGTGGTGCCGCCTCGTGACCGTGGCCGCTACCAGGGCATTTTCGGAGCGGTGTTCGGGCTCTCCAGCGTCGCGGGCCCGTTGATCGGAGGGTTCTTCACGACGCACCTGTCGTGGCGCTGGATCTTCTACATCAACATCCCGCTCGGGATCGCGGCGTTCGTGGTGCTCGGGCTGACGCTGCCGGCGCTGACCAAGAGGGTGCACCATGCGATCGACTATCTCGGCACGGGCCTCCTCGCGGCAGGGTTGAGCTCGATCGTGCTGTTGACAACGCTCGGCGGGACGACGTACGGATGGGGTTCGATCACGATCGTCGCGCTGGCGGCCGGCGGCGTGGTCTTTCTGGCCGGGTTCGTCCTCGCGGAGCGGCGCGCCGCAGAGCCGGTGCTGCCGCTGTCGCTGTTTCGCAACAGCGTCTTCACGACGACGAGCCTGGTCGGCCTGATCATCGGGTTCGCGCTCTTCGGCTCGGTCACCTACCTGCCGCTCTTCCTGCAGGTCGTGAACGGAGCCAGCCCGACCGCCTCGGGCCTGCAGCTGCTGCCGGTCATGGGCGGGCTCCTGATCGCCTCGATCGGCTCGGGCCAACTGATCACACGCACGGGCCGCTACAGGATCTACCCGATCGTCGGTACGGTGTGATGGTCGTCGGCCTGTACCTGCTCTCGCTCATGGACGCCGACACGAGCGTCGCCACCGCGTCCGCCTACATGTTCGTGCTCGGCCTCGGCCTCGGCCTCGTGATGCAGGTGCTCGTCCTCGCCGTCCAGAACGCCGTCCCCTACAACGAGCTCGGCGTCGCGACCTCGGGGGCGACCCTGTTCCGTTCGATCGGCGGCTCCTTCGGCGCGTCCGTGCTCGGCGCCGTCTTCGCCAACCAGCTCACGCACAACCTCGCCGGAGCCCTCCCCGGCCAACTCTCGGGCGAGGGCAGCCGCTTCAATCCGGCCACGCTCCAGCAGCTACCGCAACCCGTGCACGACGCGTACGTGCACGCCTTTACGGACTCGCTCAATGTCGTCTTCCTCGTCGCAGCGGCGATCGGGGTCGCAGCGTTCCTGCTCACCTGGTTCATCAAGGAGCTGCCACTCCGGGACACCGTCTCCACCGCCGGCGTCGGCGAAGCCTTTGCCGTCCCGAAGACCGTCGACACCATCGACGAGCTCGCCCGCGAGCTCAGCATCCTCACCCGCCGCGAACAAGCGGCACGAATCCTCGAACGGCTCGCCGCTCGGGCCGAGGTCGACCTCGCTCCCACTCAGACCTGGCTCCTCGGACGCCTGAACCGCGACCCCGATCTGCGGCTCGACGACCTCGCCTCCACCTACGACCTCGATGAAGCACAGCTCCGGCAAGCGCTCGACGGCCTCCGGCAAGCCGATCTCGTCACGGTTCACGACACCGGCGACCACCATGTCAGGCGTCGGCTCACACCCGCCGGCGACGAGACACTCGAAAGGCTCATCAGCTGCGGGCGCGCCAGACTTTCAGAGCTCTCGACCGGGTGGCAGCCGGAAGAACACCCTGACCTCCGCAGCCTCATCGATGCGCTCGCCAACGAGTTCCTCAACACCACTCCCACCGCAGTGTCAGCCCGAGCGGCTGTGTGAGCGAGCGCTGGTAGCGTCCAGCGCATGAGCGCGGCAGCGTGGACGGCTTTCGACGAGGGCTACCTCCGCGCCTACGAATGGGCGCAGGCACTCGCCGGTGGCGCCGCGATGCCCCAGGAGGTGGCGCGCGTCCAGCTGGGGCCGGGCGAGGTCGCCCATGCCTCCATTGCACCGGTGGGGATCACCGGTTACTTCGGACAGGACAAGCAATACCGATCTTCGTTCTTCCTGATCGGTGGCCCGGTCGGCCTCGCCGTCACGGGAGCGGCAAGCCTGGCCTACAACGCGTCGAAGAAGGCCGAGGCGCAGAGGGCCGCGAAGCCGAGCTGGCACCAGCTCGGCACCGCCGACATCGTCGTGACGAACCAGCGGCTGATCGCGACCGGAAGTGGGCGGACCGAATCGCTCTGGTACGCGGAGATCGGTCCGCTTCAGCTCGTTCCCGGGCGGGGAGGCGCGCCCGGCGTGCAGTTCCAGCCGTCGGACCGGCCCTTGCTCAGGCTCGAGGCGCCATGGGCGCCGCTGCTCTACGTGTTCGTGCACTACCTGGTCGACGGGCGGGCTCCGGGCCTCCCGATGCCCGCCGGGCTGGTCGAACGTGCCCGGCAGCAGGGCCGGCTCCGCTGAGGACGTCGGGTTCGTTGCTCGCGGCGTCACCCTGCTCGGCGAGGAAGCGCTCGCTCTCGTCGCGGTCGTCCGTCTCGAAGTAGCCGAACACTCGCGACCCTGAACGAAAGATCGTGTTAGAGCAAGCCGGCCTCCTGCAGTCGCTCGACGTCGCACGTGTGCACCGGTCCCCATTCCGGCTCGTCGCGCCACTCCGGGCCGAGGCGTCGGAGCTCGGAACGCTCCTGCTCGTCGGTCGGGAACGCGAAGTACTCGACCGACCATTGCCGCCGGTCACGCCCGTTGAGTGCGGCGTGCCACAGGTGTGTGTGGAACACGATCACATCGCCGGGCGTGTTCTCGATCACGTAGCACGGCACCTGGTGCGGGTTCATGCGGTGCAGCGCGCCGAGCTCGTGCTGCGGAATCAGGTGCGTTCCAGGGATGACTCGCAGCGCACCGTTTCGCGCGTCGAGTGTGTCCAGGTAGACGGCGACCTTGAGCGACGGCACTTCCGGCCCCAGGTCGACGTGCCACCACGCCTCTGCAAAGAACAGGATTTCATGCGCCGCGACCGGGAATGCCTCGCGTCCCAGCAGCTGCTCTGCGAGCGGCTGGAAGCGCCGCACGAGCTCAGCGCTGGCCTCGCGGTCAGCTGCGGGGATGTAGTGACCGGTGATCCCGCCGTCCTCCGTATCGCGAGGTCCGGCGGCTGCAATCGCCGCATCGACCTCCTCGCTCAGCGTGCCGAGGGTCACGCCATCGAGCCCGCCCGGCAGCACGACGAACCCGAAAGTCCGGAAATACTCGATCTGCTCTTCGGTGAGCACGTGTCCTCCAATCGAAGTCGAAAGTCAGCAGAGCTCGACCTCGACCGGGGGTGCGCGCTAGCGGAAGCCGGTCATCGACGCAAATCTACACCGACGCCGCCGACGCGGCGGCGGAGAACGTCCAGCCCCGAGCCCAGACCCCTTCCCCCATCGACCCGCTTCAGGAGCGGTGCGCGACGCGCGCGATGAGCCGCAGCGGCGGCCGGGCCAGGCCCCTGGCCTCGTTCGGGTGGCGCACGTCTCCGCGTAGCAACCCGGAGACGACGCCGAACACGCCGGGCGAGCGTGCGGCCCAGAAGCACACGCTCGGATACCGGTCGAGCGCGCGCTTGGCCGCCCACGACGCGCCGGCATGGTGGTCGAGCGCTGCGGCCAACGAGGCGGGATAGCGGTCGAGAGCGCCGGCCACGATCGCCTCGGCAGCGAGCCGGGCGGACACGAACGCCTCGTACATGCCGTCACCGGACAGCGGGTCGACGAGGCCCGCCGCATCGCCGACCAGCACCACGCGCCCGCCACCCGGGGTCGCTGCTCCGACGCGGCGCATCGGCAGTCGGTGGCCGCGCAGATCCGTGAGGGCGCCGGGGTCGACCTCATGGGTGCGGGCGAGCTGCGCCAGGTGCGCACGCAGGTTCGGCCCCTCGCTCGCCCAGCCGCCGACGCCGAGGTTCGCGTGGTCTCCCTTCGGGAAGAGCCAGCCATAGCCGCCGCTCGGCGACCCGACCTCCACCACCGCGGTCGCCGTGTAGCGCTCGCGGTCGAGCAGCTCCCACGGCACGTTCCCCTCGAGGGCGACGCCGCGCACGATGCCCGCATCGAGGCCGCCGGCCTTCGCGACGACACCATTCGCGCCGTCGGCACCGACGAGCACGTCGGCCGAGACGCGCTCACCGCCGACCGTCGCGGTCACGCCTGCCTCGCCGAGCTCGACGTCCCCCACCCGGGCGCCGTCCCTGAGCTCCGCCCCCGCCGCTGCCGCCTGCTGCGCGAGGTAGGCGTCGAGCCGCCGCCGCTGGGTCATGACGATCAGCGGCTCGTCGCTGCGCCGGCGGAAGCTCCGCCGGTGGTGCAACCGCAGCTCGAACGTGTCGACGACGTGCTCGACAACGGGTGTGATGTCGCAGGGCGCCTGCCGCAGCGCCCGCCCCGTGACTCCGCCGCCGCAGGGCTTGTCGCGCGGGAAGCGTGCCCGGTCGGCGAGCAGCACGCGCGCGCCGCCGCGTGCGAGGTGCATTGCCGTCGCCGACCCGGCCGGCCCGGCTCCGGCGACCAAGACGTCGTATCGCTCCACCGCTCGATTGTAGGCGCGCGGTGAGGGACTTCAGCCTGTCTCCCGGGTATCGCGGATCCGCTCCTATGTAACTGCGGCGTCTCCCGCGTCGCGCAGCCCATGGATCCACTGTGCGAAGAGCGGGTCGACGAGGGCGTAGTCCTCCTCACGCCGCTCGATCGTCGCGTTGGCTGCGAGGAGCGCGAGGGACGCACGAGCCGTGCTCTTCGGGAGGTCGAGTTGCTCGAGCACGTGCCGCCGGTAGGGAGATCCCTCGCCGGCGATCACCGCGCGCAGCGCCTTCTGCTCGTTGGTCGTGTGCCGGCGCCAGTTGGCGTCGAACTCGGGCTGGAGCTCGGCGAGTGCCGCGGCGTAGGCGAGCGGCCAGGCCGCGAGCGACGCTGTCCCCTTCGGCTCCACCTCCTCCCAGAGCCGATGGGCGAGCAGCATGGCGCGCTGCGGATGTCCCTTGGCGGACGCGATCAGAGGGTTGAGCGCCTCCCCCACGTTGCGCCCGGTTTCGCGGAAGCGGGCGGCGACGTAGCGGGCGATGTCGCCGTCGTCGAGGCGGTCGAGACGCATCGGCACGGCCTGCCCGTACAGCGGCCGCTCCCGGTCCTCGAAGAGCCCGCGCATGAGCCCGGGCTCGGAGCCGGCGAAGATGAACGATGCGACCTCACCCTGGAACTGGATGTGGCTGCGCAGGAGCGCGTCCATCTCCTTCACCTTCGTGATGTCCTGGAACTCGTCGAGCACGATGAGGGCACGGAAGCCGCCTCCCTCCTCGAGCCGGAGGGGGAGGTCGAGGAGGGCGTGGAGCGCCGGGAGCGGATCCGAGCGCGGGTCGATCTGCAGGCGCGCGCTGATCCCGAGCGCGCCGAGCGAGAGTCCGAGGCCGGTGCTCTGGAGGAACTCCTCCACCCTGGCACGGAGTGGCCCCTTCAGCTGCCGTGCATAGGCACGCTCGAAGCGGATGGCGACGTCGGCGATCGACAGCACCCCATAGAGGTCGACGAGGATCGGGATCAGCCCCTCTTGCCGCTCGCCGTCGCGCAGCACCCGGCGCAGGAGGCTCGTCTTGCCGTACTTGCGCGGTGCGTAGAGGCGTACGTAGTGCCCGCCGACGGCAGCCGTGAGCAGCTGCTGCGTCTCCTCGTCGCGGTCGATGATGTCGTCCGGCGAGAGCGGGTGCGAGTAGATGAACGGGTTGACGTCCGTGATCACGGTGCCAATCCAGCGTACCATCTGGTGCGTAAACTCGGCACAGGCGAGGAAGATGGTTGGGTGGGAGGATCAGCCTCTCTCCCCGTTGCGTCGGTCACGCGTGGCTAGACTACGCAGCCCGGCAGGGGTTCCCGAGTGGCCAAAGGGGGCGGGCTGTAAACCCGCTGGCTCAGCCTTCAGAGGTTCGAATCCTCTCCCCTGCATTGTACGAGGCGTCTTCCGTGACGGTCGACCGGATGTCCTGCTTCAGCACGGTGAGGGCGTCGCGACTGCCGGGCTCGGGCTCCGCCCGATCCGGGCACGTAGCCGGGACGACAAGCTGTGCTGAGGCTGACTGTTCTTCCTGATCATCGCGTTGATCCGTCTCTCGCCGTAACCCGCCCGCTGCATCCGCTCGATCTCGACGAGGATCTGGTGGTGGCTCAGGTGCCTGGCATTCGTGGTCATGATGTGCCTCCGGGGTCAAAGAAGCGTTGTCTCCTGACGTAGAGGCTGCCAGTCTGGGCACCGCCGGGACGTCCGGCCGGCAGGTGTCTTGCGGTGCGGCAGGCCGCACCCTCTCCCACGTTCTCGTGAGCGGGACCCCGCCGGGCCGGCGCCGGCGGAGCCCCGAGTCGTGGCCTCAGCTGGCCATCTCGGCCATGGCCGCCTTCGCCCGCTCCTCCATCTCCTCGGGCGGGACGTCCTCGACGTGCGTGGCGATCGACCAGACATGGCCGAACGGATCGGTCACAGCGCCGAAGCGGTCGCCCCAGAACTGGTCGGCGACCTCCATGGTCACGGTCGCTCCGTTGTCGACCGCCCGCTGCACGACCGCGTCGACGTCCTCGACGTACAGGAAGACGCCGCCGGACGTGCCGCCGATCTCCTTCGGCGGCCGCGCCGTCGACTGCGGGAACGGATCGGCCAGCATCACGAGTGAGTCTCCGAACTCGAGCTCGGCGTGGCCGATCTTGCCGTCCGGCGTCGGCATGCGCAGGCGCTCCTTCGCGCCGAAGGCCCGCTTGTAGTACTCGATCGCCTCGGCCGCGTCGTCGACGGCCAGGTACGGGGTGACGGTGTGGTACCCCTCGGGAATCGGCCTTGGTGCCATGCGTTCCTCTCTTTCGTCGATACGACAACGCCTTCTCGCCGACAGGCCGGCGCTGCGAGCGAACATGGAAGGCGAGTTCACAGCAGATGCTAGAGCGTATTCCCGCCATCTTCTGTCGTGTTAACCAGATAGATTCGAAGTCATGCGGGCAAGCCGGCTCGTCTCCTTTCTGCTCGTGCTGCAGACGCACGGGCAGCTGACCGCCGCGGAGCTCGCCGAGCGGCTGGAGGTTTCCGAGCGCACCGTGCAGCGCGACGCTCTCGCACTCGCGGAAGCGGGCATCCCGATCGTCTCGGTCCGCGGGCCGGCCGGCGGCTACCGCCTCGAGCGCGGCTACCGGACGAAGCTGACGGGGCTCGACGCGGTCGAGGCGGAGGCACTCTTCGTCGGCCCGGCTGCGGAGCTCGGCCTCGGGCGAGAGCTCGCCGCGGCGCGGCTGAAGCTCCTCGCGTCGCTGCCGGCCGAATTGCAGGAGCGCGCAGGCCGTGCGTCCCGCTTGTTTCACGTCGACACGCGCGGCTGGTTCCGCGAGGAGGATCGCGTGCCGCACCTTCCGGTGATCGCAGGGGCGCTCTGGCGCGCTCACCGCCTCGACATCCGCTATCGCGAGGGTGCCGCCGTCGTCTCGCGCCGGCTCGACCCGCTCGGCCTCGTGCTCAAGGCCGGGGTCTGGTACCTCCTCGCGCAGCGCCGCGGGGAGGAACGGGTCTACCGGGTATCGCGGATCGTCTCCGCCCGCGAGCGCGCGGAAGCCTCCACAACGCCTTCCGGCTTCGACCTGGCCGAGGAGTGGGCGAGCCGCTCGGAGGCCTTCGAGCGCAGCCGCGCACAGATCGAGGTCACGGTGCGGGTGCCCCGTAGCCAGGTTCGGTACCTCCGCGGCGCGCGCGTCGTCGACGACGGCGACCGACCGACCGTGATCGCCAGGTTCGACGGCCTCGACCACGCCTTCCACGGGCTCATGGCGTACGGCGCCGACGCCGAGGTGCTAGCCCCGCCGGCGCTGCGCGACCGCATCGCCGCCGCGGCCGCCGAGACCGTGGCGCTCTACGCGTCCGCCGTCCGGGCCGTAGGGCGGACGCCGCGGAAGCGGCTAGACTGCGGGCCTCGCCCTCTTAGCTCAGTCGGTAGAGCACCTCCATGGTAAGGAGGGGGTCGACGGTTCGAGTCCGTCAGAGGGCTTCACTGTTCAAGCCGTTTGCGGGTCTTGCTCGGGCCTCGTCGGGCGATGTGGCCCCCTTGTGGCCCCCTTACACGTCGTCTTCGCCGTCGGACGGGCCCAGGATGTCTTCCTCGCTGTCAAACGCGCCCATGACCATTTCTTCGTCTTCCGGGGCGACTACCCACGTGGCACGATCCGCCGCCTCCTGAAGCCTGCGGGCCGCCTGCCGGATCGCCCGGATCTGCTCCTCCGATCCCGGCGCTTCGAGGTGGAGGGGCACGTCGGTCTCGGGGGCGTCCTTCAGCCACGCGAGCCGATTGGGTCCCCGCATCGTCGCCTTTCCCTCCTCATGGACGAGGTCGAGCAGGCCCATCCGCTCCGCCCCCGCGACGACGGCCAGGGCGAACCGGATCGCCGAGGCCTCGGCGCGATCCCAGGTCAGCGACGGGTCTTCCTCGGCCCGCTCCTCCAGGTGATCGAGGCGCCGGTCGAGCTGCTCGACGTAGCGCTTCTCGCGCCGGATCATCGTCCGCTCCATCGGTCGCTCACTCCTCTCGTCACCGTCGCGGACGCTACCTGGACCCCGACCACTCGACAGGCGCGCCCAGCTGCTCACCACGATCCGCACGCCGTCGTCCCGGCGCGTGAACCAGCCGCGGTCGAGCGCAGCCCCGATCTCCTCCGCCGGCTGGTCGAGGCAGACCGGGACTACGTGCCGCTCAGCGGCTCGCCAGGCCGCGTGCTCTGAGAAGTGGACGCTCACGCGAGCCTCCTCGCCGGTCCGCCGACGTCCTTGTCCGCCGCCTGAAGACGAGCGAGCGCTTCGGTCGTCCTCGGGCCGAGCGTGAGCTGGCGGTCGTCGCCCTTCGCGACGCCCGCGAGCAGGTCGAGGTCGGCCTTGAGCCGCTCCCGCTGGCCGGGTGAGAGGCGGACGGTTTCGAGGATTCCTCCGCCAGCTCGTGCCGGGCGATGTTCACGTCCTCTCCGCCGCCAACGCGACGACCGTCCGGTCGTTGCGGCTAAATCGACGAGACCCCGCTCCTCCAGGGCGGCGACCGCCTTGCGGCCGACCTTGGCCGGGACCTTCGCGGGCTCCGGCTCACGCTCGGGCGCTCGCTCGGGCCTGGGTCGCTTGACGGGATCCTCGACCGGCTCGACGACGATCGTCTCCGTCTCCTTCTCCTCCTCGATGTCCATCACATCCTCCTTCCGGTGAAGCGGTCGATGACTCTGATGGGCACGCCGTAGCGCTCGCGGATCGGGGCGGCCAGCCGCAGCTTGTGGGCGGGGACGTACACCGTCTCCGGGTAGGCGAACTGGGCCCGGTATCCGATCCGCCCCGGGCGGACGGCGCCGTACAGGCTGATCTCGGCCACGACCCAGATCCGTCCGTCTGTCACCTCGTCCCAGTTGTAACCGGCGCCGAGCAGATCGTCGAAGGTGTTCATGGCGTAGATGCCGCACATGCAGGAGGTGACCGGTGGTGTGTGCTCGCTGCGTGTGCACATCGCCACCAGGGGCTCGCCCGCGGGCCAGGGTGTCTCCATCTGGGGCGACCAGAGGCCGCCCGCTTCGTCAGCGTGCAGCCCCTTCCAGCCCACGAACGGCTCGGCGTAGTCGGGCGACTTGCTCACGAGCCGTCCTCACCGTCGTCGTCGTTGCCGTCGACGCCGCCGTCGGTCCCCCAATCCTCGGGCAGCGTGTCGGGCACGCCGTCGACCTCCTTGATGACGAGCTCGTCGTCCGGCTCGGTCACCTCCTCCAACGCCGCCTTCGTCTCCTCCGGCAGATCCCAGAGCTTCCGCCTTGCGTCCTGCGGGTCGCCGATCGTGACGATCCCCATCTCCCTCGCGACCCGCTCAGCGGTGCTCCAGGAGACCTGCGGTTGGAGGTCGTCGATCACCTGCCTCACCTTGCTCACCGCCAGCGGCCCCTCACGGAGCGCGTTCAGCAAGACCCACGCCACGCGGTCCGACTTACGCTCCCTCGACTCGGGCGCGAGCGTGACCAGCAGCATCTTGGCCGTGGTCTTGGACGGTCCTCTGGCGAGCCAGATCCCGTAGTCGCGTAAACTTCTCTCGCCCGTGATCCGGCTCGTGACCGACACCGGCCGGGTCGAGTACTCAAACGACTGGCTCTCGGGGATCGGCCCGAAGTTGAACTTGTCGGCGCAGGCGAGCACGCGGATGTTCGGATCGGCGCCGGGTCGCGGGTCGTCCCCGAAGAGGTAGACCGCGCGCGCCACCGAGACGATCCCGGCCGGGACGGCCATCAGCGGCGAGTGCTTCGGGTTCACGCTCCGAAGGACGTGCATCTGCAGGAGCAGCGCGACGCCGGTCTCGTCGAGCCACGCGATGTACGGCTCCAGCGTCTCGCGGACCTGCTCGTCACGATGGATCGACGCGCCCTTGAGGTGGTTCTGCAGCGGATCGACGATCACGAGCTTCGCGTCGTATCGCGCGACCAGCGCGCGGCCAGGTAGTCGAGGTCGCTCGGGTTGCGCGAGAACCTGACCTCGGCGTGGTGGAACGCCTTCGCCAGATCCATGCCCGCCGCCTCGACCCGTGGGCGCCAGACCGTCCGATCGGACTCCTCCGTCGTGATGAAGACCGTCGGCACGTTGATGTCCGCCGCCAGCCGGTAGCCGAGCGTGCTCTTGCCCTTGGAGGGTGCGTCCGCACACGACCGTGATGTGCCCCGTTGGCAGGAGCCCCTTCCAGAGGAACGTCTGCTCCTCAGCCGCGATGTGCTCTGCGCTGCGGATGCGCGTCAAATTCCTGCGTCCGTCCGAATTTGACGCGGATCTCCGTCTTGCCATTACCTTCCTCCCTTCCTCCGCTGTTGTCTATTTGGAATACCGAGGACTCTGTGGACGCTCATCGCGCCACCGCCAGCGAGAGCACGACCGCCTCCTCGACTTCGAAGGCGGCCGTGCCGACGACCTCGTCCTCGCTCACCGCGGCGTAGACCGCCAGCGTTGTCCTCGGCGTCGAGTGGCCGAGCATCCGCTGTGCCGAGGCGAGATCCATGCCGGAGCGGATCGCGTTCGTGACGCAGGAGCCGCGCAGGTCGTGGACGCGGAATGTCTCGCCGCGCTCGATGATCCCCGCTCGGAGGGCTGCCTCGTTGACGATCCTGTTCGCCCGGCGACGGTCGATGAAGCGTCCGCTGGTGGATTGGAAGACGAGGTCGTCGTCGGTCGCGAACGGGGGCCGGACGAGGATCTCGGCCAGCCGGCTCGGCATCGCGATCCGACGTCGCGACTTCGCCGTCTTCAGCGACGCGAAGTTCCCGTCGGAGCCGATCTGCTTCGTGACCGCGATCACGCCGTCGGTGACGTCGCCCCATGTCAGCGCGAGGCACT
Organism: uncultured Thermoleophilia bacterium; assembly: GCA_963736945.1. Taxonomy (GTDB): domain Bacteria; phylum Actinomycetota; class Thermoleophilia; order Gaiellales; family Gaiellaceae; genus Gaiella. Next base: position 6,068 of record CAVTQW010000018.1, on the reverse strand, counting down.
CGGAGACCCGCAGGCCGGTGAGCGCGAGCGTGGCGACGAGCGGCCGCATCTTCTCCGTGGCCCCGTCGATGAGGCGGTGGGTCTCCTCGACGTCGAGGATCCGCCGCGCGCCGGAGTTCTTCTTCGGCAGCGCGACGCCGTCGCTCGGGTTGGCGGAGGCGAAGCCGTGCGGGACGCAGACCGTCGAGAAGACCGCCGACAGGAGGCCGACGACGGATCCGATCGTCGTCCCGGCGTAGTTGTCGCGCTGGAGCCGAAGCACAAGTCCCTGCACGTCCGAGCGGGAGATGGAGGCGATGGTGCGCTCGTTGAGCCTGCCGAAGTGGCGGCGCCGCTGATCGACCGCCTCGATCGTCCGCGGCGAGCAGCCGTTGTGGAGGAGACACTCGCGGTAGAGATCGACGGCCCCGGCCACGGTCACGCCGACCTTGCGCGACTGCGCCTCGGGGACGCCGCCGCGAAGGTCGACCTTGAACTCCTCCAGGGCGCGGACTGCCTCACCGACCGTCTCGAAGCTCCCGAGCGTCTTCCGGTGGCTTCTACCGTCGAGCTTGACGCGGGCCTCGAACGTGTCGCCGGCGACGGCGTGGCGGACGAAGAGGCCGGGGACCTTGCGGCCGCGGTGCTGGACCACGGATCGCGTGAACCGGCGGTTGCTGCTGCTCACGGTCTTCCTCTCTGCCGGTGCCCTGAGTCCGGCGGGTTCTGATCGGGCATGCGCATTGTATCCACCATCTCCTCAGCGGTCCACCGGGACGAGCCTGACGCCGCCCCTCCAGATCGCGTCGACCTGGCCCCGGCGGATGCGCTGGTCGAGCGCCCGGTAGCTCAGGCCCATCGCCTTCGCCGCCTCCGAGACGGGCAGCAGCTCGGGGCCGCGCGCGTCAAGACGTGCCTCCACCTCGGCCGCGACCATCGCCTCGATCGCGTCCACGACCTCGGCGGAAAGGACGGCCAGCAGCCGCTGCCGTGGAAGATCTTTCACCCTGCAAGACCTTCCTGTCGGTGTAGTCGGGCCCGGGCCTCCTCGAACCTTGCTCCCGCCTTCACCTGTGCCAGCAGCTCGGCAACCTCGGTGGGCGCCCAGCGCGCACTGCTTCGAGCAGAACGGCAGCCCGTTCGTATTCGGAATGCCGCACTCCCGGCACCGGGCCGAGCCCTCGAACCGGAACGGCGGCCGCTTCCACGAGCGAGCGACCACGATGTGTTCGGACGCGCATCCCTCGGGGGCGATGAAGACCGTCACAACAACTCCGCAGCGACGGAGCATCCGCACGGGAGATGTGCCAGGCCAGCGGAGACGATCTCGACCTTGCGCCCGCCGTGCGTCTTGCAGATGACGGTGTCCCCGACGACGAGCGCGGAGCCGCCTGAACCGCTTCCGGGCGTGTCCTCGTCCCCATACCCTTGGGAAAGCGGGACATGCGGTACAAGCGGTACAACGGCTTGAATAGGCGCTTCCTGCGTACTGCCTATGGACCCCTGTACCGCTTGTACCGCTTGTACCGCTTCTCCCGGGGGTGGTCGCCCCGGAGGCAGGATCCTCCGCCTCCACGTACCTCTCGATGGCCCGCGCGATGTCGGCCACGTACATGCCGCGCTGCTTCTCGGGACCGACGCGGTGCGGTGGACTCCGACCTCATAGGGGCGTAGCAGGGCAGCGAACTTGTGGGCCGACAAGGGCCTACCCGCGATGTAGTCCGCCCACGGCGACTCCTCGATCTCGTACAGCTTCGAGAGCAGCGCCGTCGTCTTCCACGTGAGGCCCGGGGGCCCGTTCGTCGAGCACACGCTTGATGTCGACCAGCAGCCGGACGGCGTCCGGCTCGTCGCTCGCCTCGTTCCCGTTCATCGCCAGCGCGGCCTTGATTGCCCTCGTCCTCCACGGGGTCCGGCCTCGATGGCGACTGCGAGCAGCGGCTCCCAGGTGTCGCCAGCACGGTCGCTGAGGGACGCGAGTTCCTCTTCGAGGAGAAGCGCCTCGGTCGCATCGAGGTGCTTCGAGATCGAGTCCTTGGCGGACTCCGCCCACGCCTCCAGCTGCTCGCGGAGCGGGGTGGCCTCTGCTCTCACCCGGCGGTCGCGGAACTTGCTGACCTTCTCGTTCTTCGTGCGGCGATGAAGCTGGATAACGACGGAACGGTCGGCAACCGTGTCGGGCGCGTTGCCGAAGATTCCAGCGAATCCCTTGGGGCAGTAGACGTTGAAGTCGCGGACCTGATGCGTTGGCCCGACGCAGCGCGGGATCGAACCTCCCCGCCGGTAGCCGTGATTGATGGCTCCCCGTACCCCTTCAGTGGACTCGCTGTTCTTCCCAAACAGGGAGTCGACCTCGTCCAGGAGCAACGTCGGCTTCGCGTCCTCGATCTTCCGCAGCAGCGTGGCTTCAGTGACCCCCGATGCCTGCCAAGGCCGAGCGACGACCATCCCGAGCAGATCGAGCAGCAGCGACTTGCCGCAGCGCTTCATCGGAGACGTGATTTCGAGATACGGGGCGATCCCGAACTCCTCGAAGACGTGCGTCTCGGCCACCCACAGTGCGCAGGCATCGAGCGCCTCCGTTCGCATCACCATGTACCTCCGAGCAGCGCGACGATCGCGTCCAGCAGGTCGGCCAGCGGGCTGACCTCGGGCCCGGGAAGGATCGGGTTGCCGTGCTCGTCGGCCTCGTAGGTCACGCGATCACCCCCGGTGCGCACGCGACCTCGCAGCCCTGGCAGAACCAGCCGCGGTCGAGGTGATGCGGCATGACCTCGCCACACGTCGCGCACGGAAGCTCCAAGGTGGAGAACCTCACGATTGTGTTCGTCACGTCGAACTCGCGGCCCCGCGAGGCCGCGTCGAGCGTGTCCCTGATCCAGGACATCGTCATCTGCTCCGTTCCGTCGAGGCGACGCTCGACCTCTTCGATCTCACGCGACCCGAAGATCGCCGCCTCGGTGCGAACGACGAAGCGGGCCTCGGCAAGACGCTGCTCGAACCGCCCAAGCCCGCCACGCTGTAGGAGCGCCCGCAGGTCGTCTCCGTCGTCCAAGCGGACGAGAGCCGCGGCCGGGATCGTCTTGCGCACCGCCTGCTCGAACCGCCGTCCTGCCTCATCGCCGTCACCGACGACGACCACTTCGAACTCCGTCAGCAGGTCAGCCCAGGTGGCCCGCCAGGTCGAGGCTCCCGGCGCCCCGATTGACTGGAGGCCGAAGCCGGAGGCGCAGATGGTGTCGCTCTCGCCCTCGCAGACGAGCACCGGTTGGCGCCGGTCATCAGAAGCCGAGCCGATCGGCGCCGAGCAGGTGAACATCGACTCCGGGCCCCCAGAACGAACGGACCGCCGTTATCGCGAAGAACTTCACGCGCGCAGTCGCGCCGTCGGCTGACCGGTACGGGATCGCGACCCCGGGCAGGTCCGGCTCGGCCGTAACGCCCCAGTCCACCAGGACGCCTGTGGCGATCCCTTTCCATGTGAACGGCGTCATCGTCCCGCTCCTCCCTCGACGGGGCCCGGCACCGGTTCCCCCGAGTTCCCACCTACGCTCAGGGGCGAGCCGCAGACCGGGCAGGAGCCCTCCCGCAGCATGTAGGTCGTAGTCCGGCCGGAGCCGAGGGCGAGGAAGAGATCAGGCCGCTCACGGAGGACGCGGAGAACGTCCGCCTTTCGCCGCCGCGCCTGCACGGCGATCTCCGTCGCCGAGGCGGGGCCGCAGCGGAGCGCGGCACAGATCGCCTGCTCCAGCGTCACGTGGCGCTACCGCGCGCGAGCGCACCGCCCGCCGAGAGACGATCTCGTCGAGTCTCAACACTGCCCCCGCCGCCGTCGCGAATCACGTCAGCCCTTATCCCTGCCGCGACCGCTCGATGAGGGCAACGATGTCTGCGGGCCGAAACGAGCGATCGGTCGCCGAGCTTCACGACCGGCAGCTCTCCGCGCGTAACCAGCCGCTGCACCATCGGGCGCGAGACGCGGAGCAGATCACACACCTCGGGGACAATCAGCAGTCGCTCGAGACTGTCCATACTCTCTGTAGTTCCCTGCGGATCACTCATGCATCAAGCGTCGCCCACAGATCAGGTCGGGATCAGCCCGATCCCCGTAAGTCCAACCTCGCCGAGTCGCGCACGCGAAAGGGCGTCTACCGGCAACCCCGACGTGATGACCGTGTTCATGAGGATCGAGTTGGAGGGCCTGACCACCTGCACGAAGGCACAGCCGGCGGACCCGTGCGCCGGAGAGCCGTTCTTCCCGCGTGAGCGGTGCATGGTCGAGGCGAGCCTCCGGGAAGCCGGTCGATCCCCGCTGGCCCGACGACCTCGCCATCGCGCGCGCCCTGCAGATTCAGGCCGACTTCCGCGACTACCAGGCCGTCAACCGGACCAAGGATTCTCCTCGCCGCCGACCGCGACGGACGTCTTCTCACGGCCGAGGAGCGCACAACCCTCCCCCAGTCAGAGCAGTGGAAGCGCTCAGCCGAGCGCAGAGACCAGCTCCTCGATAGCGCGGAGTTCAACGACCTCACCGAGGTGGAGTCAGCAGCGGTCGAAGTTCTCCTGATGCGCCGAGCGCACCGCATAATGACCGACCAGCCTCCGTCGGCGGAGGAAGACCAGATGCGGATCGAGGCATCCCGTGGCAGGGGCATGTCAGACCTGAGCCCGGATGTCCGTGCGGAAGCCGAGGCGTTGGTCGAGTACCGCCGTCGCTCCGCCGCCGGCCAGATCCCGCGGGACAGGCGCGTTTTCAAGGCGAACCGCCGACGAGTCAAGACCTTCGTCAACCCGTCCTTCAGCAAGCAGCTGGGCCGCCTCCGCACCGAACAGGGCGAACGCGAACTGCGGAGCCTCGTTCGTCAATTGCGCCAGCAGGCGAAGCAGCGAGGACTCCTCGCTCCCAACTACAACCGCCGAATCAGAGCCAACGACTAGAGGCTTGATGTGAAACGGCGGCGGGTTCGGCAGGGACCCGCGTCGGCGACGACGAAGGGCTTCCAGTCCTGTGTCCCCTCGAGATTGGAGCTCGAGATGACGGATCTGGAAGCCCTTGTCGTTGCAGCGTATGTCTTCGCTGACGAGTATCCGGTCCCTGCTACGCGGCGGCCGGCCGGCCGCTGGTCAGCGACGCGGAGCTGGTCGCGTTGGCGGTCGCGCAGGCGGCGATCGGGATCAGCTCCGACCGGCAGTTCCTCGGCCTGATCGGGCGGGTGCTGCCGGGCTGGTTTCCGCATCTGCCCGAGCAGTCGCAGTACAACCGGCGGCTGCGTGGCCTGGTCGAGCTGATCTCGATCGTGCAGCAGCGGCTCGCGCGCTGGCTCGACACGCGGCGGCGTCCGGCTCGCCGACGGCACCCAGCTCGCGGTCGCCAACTATCCCGGCTGCCAGCAGCGAAGCGAGTTCGCCGGCTTCGCCCGCTACGGCTACGCGCGCTCGCAGCACCGCTTCATCTGGGGCGTGCGGCTCGTGCTGCTGACCGACCAGCGCGGGCTGCCGCTCGGCTACACGATCGTGCCCGCCAACGAGAAGGAGTACGAGCCGCTCGCCGACCTGCTCACCGGCACCCCGGCCGAGGTCGTGATCGCCGACAAGGGCTTCTGGGGCCGCGACTACCGCGAACGGCTCGCCGCCGACGGCACCGCCCTGCTCACGCCCGACAAGACCCGCACCGCCGCCAACCTCGGCCGCGAACGCGCGCTCGCCTCGACCCGGCTGGTGATCGAGAGCGTCTTCGCGAACCTCAAAGGCCAGATGCGACTCGAACAGCACCTCGCCAAAACACCAGCCGGACTCGCCGTCCGGATCGCGCAACGGATCCTCGCCCTCACCATCGGAATCCTGCTCAACACCCTCGCCGGCCGCCCCGCACGCGCCCTCGCCGCCTACGACGGCCGCTGAATCACATCAAGCCTCTAGCAGGCGTCCGCCGAGTCCAGCTCCCCGCCACAACCTTCTAAGCCGCCGTCGCCCAGCAGGGTGTCGCCGCCGTTGACGAAACCGGCAGAAACCGCCACAGGTTCGAATCCAACCCCGGGGAGCTAAGGCCCTAGGAGACAAGCCGTTTTGGCTTGTTCCCTTGGGTCAGC
>CAVTQW010000017.1:0-97598 GCA_963736945.1 uncultured Thermoleophilia bacterium | reverse complement strand
GGTGACCGAGAAAAGGCGGTGGAGCGGAAGGAGAGACGTTCCTCGGCTCGTGCTCGTGCCCACTCCACGGTAGCTGTGTGTCGCCGCGACGGCTTCCGGGTTAGCCGACGGCGGGGCCAGAGCTTCCTCGCGTGTGGTGACTCCGTCGAGGACGGCTAAGACGCCGCTACTGAGCAGGGCCGTGCGAACCACGCTCGCGGTGTCATGCTGCAACCTCATCGTCTTCCCCTCTGCCTCGCACAACCGCTGCGCCTTGACAAGGTTGTGGAGGAACGACGAATCGATGAACTCGGCTTCGCTGACGTCAACCACGATCAGATCGTTCTCGCTGATCAGTACCGCGAGCAGCCGTTCCACCGCCTCAGCGGTCGTGAGATCGTGGTCGCCCCTGAACACGATCACGACCACTCCCGGACGGGGGTGAACCACCGCCGGCGGTCATCGAGTGCTGCCGTATCGCGCCGACATCTGATCCTCCTTGTCGTAACCGTCGACGGACTAATTACGACGCCCGCTAGGAACGCCCGGCCAGAACCTTCCCGGCGAGCAGTCAGATGTGAGAACCCCCGCCCCGCACGAGACGAGCGCCCACCTGATTTGTAGTCCACGCAAGGCGACCACGTCAACTTGCGGCCAGCACATCCGTCCGGGCCTCTGCCGCCTACATCCCGAACCGCAGTTTCATCGTCCTCTCGGCCGGGTACGCGTCTCGTCTACCCGATTGAAGGAGGTCAACGATGAAGGTGGCATTTCTCGCCACGGACATGGTCGAGCAGATCGAGCTGACCGAGCCCTGGGAGGCGGTGAAGGGTGAGGGTTGGGAGCCGGAGCTTGTCAGCCTTCGCCCTGGCACGATTCAGGGCGCGAACCATCACGACAAGGCAGTCCCGTTCCCGGTCGATCGCACGCTCGATGAGGTCGATGCCGGCGAGTACGACGCGCTCGTCGTGCCGGGCGGCGTTGCGAATCCCGACGAGATGCGCACACACCCGGATGCTGTGTCGTTCGTGCGTGACTTCTTCGAGCAAGGCAAGCCGGTCGCCGCCATTTGCCATGGCCCGTGGATGCTCGTCGAGGCCGATGTCGTACGCGGCCGTCGGCTCACTTCCTGGCCGAGCCTCCGCACCGACATACGCAACGCGGGTGGCGGCTGGGAAGACGAGCCGGTGGTGGTCGACAATGGCCTCGTCACGAGCCGCAAACCGGACGACCTGGGTGCGTTCTGCAGCAAGCTGGTGGAGGAGTTCCGCGAGGGACGTCACGCCGGACAAGCCGCGGCGACGGGCGCACATCAAACCGGTTGAAGCGTGTCCCCGACGCGCGTCGGATGCTCCGGCTGGAACTACGCGTCCTGGAAGGAGACTGTTTACGGCGGTGCCGCTGCGTCGAGCTGGCTGAGGCTGTACGCCCAGGCGTTCGACACGGTCGAGGTCAACTCGACGTTCTACCGGCTGCCGACGACGAAGGCCGTGCAGGCGTGGACCGAGACGACGCCCGACGGCTTCACTTTCGCAGTCAAGGCGAGCAGGTACCTGACCCACGTCAAGCGCCTGCGGGATCTCGAACAGGGGGTGGTGCGGTTTTACGAGCTGCTCCACCCCCTCGTTGCAGTCGGGCAAGCTTGGCCCGGTCCTCTGGCAGCTCCCTGCGACGTTCGTTCGGGACGACGAGCGCTTGGCCGCCGCACTCGAGGCACTGCCTCCCGGCAGGCATGCATTTGAGCCCCGGCACGCAAGCTGGTATGTCGATGAGGTGTACGGGCTGCTGCGACGCCACGGTGTCGCGCTCGTGATCGCCGATCACCCTGCCCGGCCGCTTCCGGCTCCCCCGTCGACCGCTTCGTGGGACTACGTTCGGCTCCACTTCGGGCACCGGGGCCGGAACGGCAATTACTTCCGCTCCGAGATCCTCGACTGGGGCGCGCGGATCGAATCATCGAAGCGAGAGACCTGGGTCTACTTCAACAACGACTGGGAGGCTTTCGCGCCGGCAAATGCGCGCGAGTTTCGGAGGCTGTTGGAATCCCACCCAGCCGCCGCCTGAGCAAACTGCGCAACGGCCAAGGCGCAGGTGTTCCAGTCATCGTGATCCAGCCAATTCGTGAGGACGACGCGGGCGCTTCCTTCGACCTCAGTTCGCCTTGAACACGTTCGGCTGGACCAGCAGCTGATCGTGATGGGCACGTTCTTCGTCCTGCCGGTGTATCTCCAGGTAGTGCTCGGCTTCGACGCGTTCGAGACCGGCAAGCGGCTGTTTCCGATGTCGATCTCGATGCTGGCCGCTGCGCTCACCGGGCCGAAGGTGGCGGTGCGGTTCGGGCCGCGGGCCGTCGTCCAGGTCGGCCTCGGCGCCATGGCGATCGCTTCACTGGTGCTCGTCGGGACGATCGACGTGACCCTGAACGGGACGGCTTTCGCCGTGTCGCTCATCTTCTTCGGGATCGGCGCCGGGCTCCTCATGTCACAGCTCGGCAACGTGATCATGTCGTCCGTCCCTCCGGAGGAGACGAACGAGGCCGGTGGACTGCAGGGGACGGCACAGAACCTCGGCGCCTCCCTCGGCACCGCGCTGATCGGCTCCGTGCTCCTGCTCGGGCTGCTGAACGGGTTCAGCTCGCGGGTCCAGGGGAACCCGGCGTTGCCGGCCGATGTCAAGACGCAGATCGCGGCCGCCACCGAGGAAGGCATCCCCATCGTTACAACCGAGCAGGCGCACCAGGCGCTGCTCGACGCCGGGCTGGCACCGGCCGAGGCAGATGCTGCCACGGCCGACTACGGCAACGCCCAGCTCAACGTGCTGAAGACCTCGATGCTCGCAGTCGCGTTCCTCGCGGTGCTCTCGTTCTGGTTCACGCGACGGTTACCTGGAAGGCCCAAAGAAGCCGCCTACGCGGGAGTTGCCCGAAAGGCCGCCGCGGTCAAGTCGTGATCGCCCTGACCGTCGTCGGCATCGCGGAGCTTGTCCGCGGCGTCGTCATGGTGCAGCCCGGGCTCCGGCAGTGCAAGCTCGCCACCGCGGGCGGGAGAGCGGGTCCCCGCTCTCCCGCCGAGTGCGCCTCCGCAGCCTTTAGTCGTTCTCGCTCTCGTCGTCGTTCGTGTCTTGGCTTGGTGCGAGGTCGACTCCGTGCGGTCTCCCGGGGTAGGGCAGCGTCGCGACGACCTGGTTGCCGGCGCGGTGATCGATGACGGTCACGCCGGGGCTCGTTCCGCCTTCGAACGCGGCGAACGTGAAGCGCCCGTTGCGGGAGGTCCATTGGTGTCCGGCGATCGTGTTGGTCTCGGAGACGGGGCCGATTGCGACGAGCTCGTAGCGGAACGTTCGGGTGTCGACCACGGCCACCTGTGCGGGCGTCGTCCGGAGGCCGACCGTCAGCTGCGTGTCCCGCCGTGAGAGCCGCAGCGTGTCGGGGAGCCCGAGTGTGAGCACGTCCGTGCACGCGTTGTGGACGTCGAGGTCGAGCGCGCAGACGCGGCTCGCCGTTCGACGGCTGACGTAGGCGGTCCCGCCGTCGCGTGTGACGGCGAGCTCGTGCGCAGCCGGCACGGTCAGCCTCCAGAACACCTCGCCGGTGCGCGGATCGAGCGCGACGATCTCGTTCGACGCGTCGCTGGCGACGTAGAGGGTCCGGCCGTTGGGCGAGAAGACGGCTGCGTGCGCGCGTCCGTTCGTGGCGGCTGGGTTCGTGTCCCAGGGCCCGAGCAGCGTGTCCGTGCGCGTGTCCACGACCGCGACGGTGTCCGTGCCGTAGAGGCCGAACGCCACGAGCTTTCCGTTGCGGCTCGCGTGGACGTGATGGGGCCGCGATCCCGGGGCGAGCGCGATCCGACTCACTCTGCCGTCCCCGAGGTCCACGACCGCGATAGCCGGCGGCGTGCCGAACTCCTCGGCGACGTAGAGCTTGCCCCGCGCGTACGCGAGGTCGCCCGGCTGCGAGCCCGGGCTCATCGCGATCGTGGTCACGACGTCGCCCGTCGCCGCGTCGAAGCCGCGGATCGTGTGGTCGCCGCGGTTCGCGGCCCAGATCGTTCCCTCGATGCTCGTGAGCTGGCCCGGGCCGTTCGCACCGGCTAGCGATGCCGTCAGCACCATCGCGAGCAGACCGACGAGCAGCGCGACGGGTAGCGCGATCCTGCGCATGGTTGCACCTCCTGCGGTAGCGGCCGCGACGGCCGATGCGATGACGCCGCCGCCGGCTCGCCGCAGACCATAGACCTCGAACACTTCCAACTCAAATACATGTTCGACGCGCGTTGTATAACTTGTGGTGATGAGAGTCGAGGCGAGACTCCGCGCGTTCGCGGCGATTGCGCGCTGCGGCTCCGTGTCCAAGGCTGCGGAGGAGCTCTACGTCAGCCAGCCGGCAGTCTCCAAGCACCTCGCTGCGCTGGAACGGGAGCTCGGGCAACGCCTCGTGACGCGCGGGCGCCACGGCGCGGCGCTCACTCCGGCCGGTCACGTGCTCGCCGACTACGTACTCCGAGCCGAGGCGCTGCTCGCCAACGCGGCCCGTGCGCTCGCAGCGGGCGTGGAGGCGGAGAGCGGAACGCTCGCGGTCGCCGCCTCGGGCATCCCCGGTACCTACCTTCTCCCTGTGCTCCTCGCCGAGTTTCGCGAGCGTTACCCTCGCGTCGTTCTCGAGTTCGAGGAAGCGACCTCGGAAGGCGCGCTGGAGGCCGTGCGGACGCACCGTGCCGAGCTCGGTGTGGTCGGCGGCCTCACCCTTCCGCCCGAGCTCGAGAGCGAGCCGCTCGTGGAGGATGAGGTGGTCCTCATCGGCCCACCGTCGCTCGGCGGCAGGCGGCTGCGGCCGAAGGATCTGGAAGGACTGACCTGGCTCTCACGAGAGGAGGGGTCGGCGACCCGCGCAGCCGTCGAGACCGCGCGGTGGGAGATGGGTCTCCACGGCGTCACCGGTCTCGGGCTGCGGTCCTGGGAGGCGGTCAAGCTCGCGGTCGGTAAGGGCATCGGTATCGCCGCGATCAGCCGCCTCGCGCTTGACCTCGAGGTCGAGGCCGGGCGCATTGTGATCCTGGACGTGCCGCGCTGGCGTCTCCAGCGCACCATCTCGGTCGTCCGTCCGCGGGACGTGCCGCTGACACCGCCCGCGGGGCGCTTCCTGCAACTGCTGAGGGAGACGTTCGTTGCGGAGCAGCCGCCGCCGAACTCGAACCTGCCGGCACTCGAAACGGCGCTCGTCGGCCGCGGGCGGGAGCTTGCGGAACTGAGCGAGCTCGTCCGCGCGGGAGCGCTGGTGACGCTGACTGGTCCAGGTGGGTCGGGGAAGACGAGACTCGCGATCGAGGTCGCCCGCGGGCTCGTCGACGACTTTCCGGACGGCGTCTTCCTCGTCGACCTCGCGCCCCTCCGCGATCACGACCTCGTCCTCGCGGCGATCGCGGACGCGCTCGCACTCAAGAGCATGGACGACCTCGACCAGCGGCTCCGGGGCCGTCGGTTGCTGCTCGTCCTCGACAACTTCGAGCATCTCGTCGAGGCGGCTTCGGCGGTTGCGCGCCTGGCGACCATTGCCGGCGTGGGTCTGCTGGCGACGAGCCGCATTCCGCTTCGCATACGCGGGGAATGCAAGTACCGCGTGGAGCCACTTCCGCTCGATGACGCAACCGCACTCTTCCTCGAACGTGCCCGCGAAGTGAATCCGCGGTTCGGTGAAGGGACCCCGGTTCGGCGCATCTGCGAACGACTCGACCGGCTACCGCTCGCCTTGGAGCTGGCCGCTGCGCGCGCCCGAGGAACAACGGCTGCTCGCCTTGCGGACCGGCTCGAGGCGCACCTGCCGCTGCTAGCGGGCCGCCGCGACGCACCGCGACGGCAGCGGACACTGAACGCGGCGATCGCATGGAGCTACGACCTGCTCGACGAGTCGCAGCAAGAGCTGCTGGCGCGCCTGGCCGTCTTTCGCGGGGGCTGGTCGGGCGACGCCGCCGAGATCGTCTGCGGAGCGGACGACGGGGATGTGCTCGCGCTCACGGACGCCAACCTGATCCGTACCGACGACGAGCGCTCCTCGATGCTGGAGACCGTCCGTGAGTTCGCCCACGAACGCGTCGTCGAAAGCGGTGAGCTCGACGACGTGCGGGGCCGCCACGCCGAGTACATGCTCGCCGTCGCCCAGAAAGCCCGGCGCCTGGCGCGCGGGCCCGAGGAGCAAACGGTGCTGCGGGCCCTCTCCCTCGAGCTGGACAACTTCCGCGCCGCCTTCGCGCATGCGCTCGAGAAGAAGGACGCGGCCCTCGGCCTCGCCCTCGGCGAGGCGCTCGAGCCGCTCTGGATTCGCGGGATGCGGCAACGCGAAGCCGTCCGCCGGATCGAACCGTTCCTTCGACTCGAAAGCGACGTCGAAGTCGTCATCCGGGCCGGTGCATTCACGGTCGCGGGGCGCTCCGCAATCGAGGCCGGGGACATCGAGAAGGCAGAACCGTGGCTCCGCAGAGGACTCGAGCTCGCTCGGGAGTCGGGAAACGAGCAATTGACCGCGTGGGCGGCTCACGGCGTTGGCCACCTCCTCGCCGAGCAAGGGAACATGCAGGAAGCGGAGGACCTCTTCGAAGAGAGCATGCAGCTCTTCCTCCGACTCGGCGAACATGCTTCCGCCGGCGGACGCATGACGTATCTCGCCTACTACGCCGCCCGCGAAGGCGACCTCGACCGAGCCCGCTCCCTCCTCGACCAGGCAGTCGAGCAGTACCGGCTCGCCGGGGACGCGGCCGGAGTCGGCGGATGTCTCAACTCGCTCGGCGACATCGCGCTCGAACAGGACGACCTGCGGACGGCGCTGCGCCGCTACCGCGAAGCACAGCCGCTGCTGATCCGCTCGGGAACACCTCTCGACCTCGTCGTCGTGCTCGGCTCGATTGCCGCGCTCGCGGCGCAATGCGGGCGGCTCGGCGTGGCGAGTGTCCTCTGGGGCGCGTTCGAACGAATCGACGCCCAATCGGACCGAAAGCTCGATGCCGACGACCGCGCCCGATACGAGCGAGCAATCGGCGAACTCGACGGCAGCCAGATGGAGGCGGGCCACGCGCTCTCGAACGACGAAGCCGTCGCGCTCGCACGCAACACGGCAGACGAACTGGCCGCCGAGCATGGACGATCTCCGACACCGGATGCGGCTGTCCGCCTGGCGGAAGGGAATCGGTTGGAAGGCGAATGACTCTGCGAGCCGGGGTTAGCGGCGCCGGCGGTACTGCAGCTCGACGATCCCGCTTCTCGATGCGATGCTGGAGACCAGTTCGAGCCGGTAGGACTTGGTGACGTCGTCGAACAGCCTGGTGCCCTCGCCTGCGACGTAGGGGAACAAGGACAGCTGGAACTCGTCGATTAGATCGAGCCGCATGAGCGACCGCCAGAAGCTGACGCCACCCCAGACCACGATGTAGCCGTCGCCGCCCAGCCTGAGCTTGTCGATCTCTTCTGCCGTGTCACCGGTGGCAATGGTGGTGTTGGCCCAGGTGGCCGTCTTCAGGGTCCGGGAGAAGACGACCTTGCGCCCTGCGTTCAGGATGTCGGCGAACGGGTGGTCGGTGGACGTTGTCATCGACCCGGCGATGCCCTCGTAGGCGGTGCGGCCCATGATGTGCGCGTACGCGCGCTGGAGAAAGTCGAGTTGCGCCGGGTCGTCGGGCTCGCGGTTTTCGGGAAGCTCGAAGCAGAACTTCCAAAACTCGGTGCCCTCGTCGGCGAGAAGGCCGTCGAGCGAGTAGTTGAACACCGTCGCTATCAGCTTCCGCATGATCGGACCTCCTCGAGCTCGGTCGCCTGGGGACTGTGCTTCCTACGGGAACGCGCCTGTTCCGGGGCGCAGCGCTGGCGTGGCCGCGCGTCTGCAGCCTGGCGCTCCTTCCTGCAGACGCCACTGCCGCCCGGAAGTCATCGGTGCCCCGTCACCTGGCCGTTCGCGCGGAACGCCGAGGGCGCTCACTTGCGCGAGCGCCCTCTCGCCTGAACCGGCCTTCGACCTGTGCGGCACGGGAGATCTACCCCCTCTACATGGTCGTTTTCACCGCTTTCACGATCGCGCCATGCATCCCGTCTGCGACCTCGTGGGTGAAGGCAACCGAGACGTCGTCGAAGCCGGCGGCCTCGAGTCCCGCCCGGTATTCCTCCTCGGACAGTGCGCCGGCGATGCAGCCGACGTGCGAGCCGCGCTCGGCGCGTTGTGCGGGGGTGAGGTGGTTCTCGGCGACGATATCGCTGATTCCGATCCGTCCGCCGGGCTTCAGGACGCGTGCGATCTCGGCCAGCACGGCGGGCTTGTCGGTTGAGAGGTTGACGACGCAGTTTGAGATCACGACGTCGACCGAGTCGGCCGGCAGCGGGATCTGTTCGATGACGCCCTTGAGGAAGATCGCGTTTGGGATGTCCGCGTCTTGGGCGTTCTGGCGGGCGAGGGCGAGCATCTCGTCGGTCATGTCGAGGCCGAAGGCGAGGCCTGTCGGGCCGACGCGCTTGGCTGACAGGATCACGTCGATGCCGCCGCCGGAACCGAGGTCGAGCACCGTTTCGCCCTCGTTGAGGTCCGCGACTGCGGTCGGGTTGCCGCAGCCGAGCGAGGCCAGTCTGGCCGCCTCGGGGAGCTGATCCCGCTCCGCGGCGTCGTAGAGCGCCTCGGCGTACCCGCTTTCGCCGTCGACATGCTCGCAGCAGGCTCCTTGCCCGCAGTCGCACGCTGCCTTGCCCTCGGTCGCGGAGACTGCAGCCTGCGCGTAGCGTCGCCGTACTTGCTCGCGTAGCTCGTCGGCTGTGGTGGACATCAGCAACACACCCCTTTCAGGTCGGCGACCGCCGCGAGCTTGTCTCCGGCGTCCGCGTTGATCGAGAAGTAGGCCCACTTGCCGCGTTGCTCGCGGTCGAGCAGGCCCGCGTCCGTCAGCTTTCTCAGGTGATGGCTGACAGTCGGCTGCGAGAGCTGCAGCGTCGACTCGAAGTCACAGGCGCAGACGGGCTCGCCGGTGCGCGCGAGCAGGTTGAGAATCTTGACCCGCGCCGGATCCGCGAGGGCCTTGAACAGCCGTGCAGTCGACTCGGCTTCTTCGTCCGTGAGCGATGGGGCCGCAAGCGGCTGGCAGCAGACGATCGGAAGTGAGCTCGGCGCCGTCATATCGTTGTTCTTCAATATATCGATATCTGTCGATCCATGTCAAGGGATGTGCTCGGCCGGAGTCGGCTCGACGCAGCGCGGTCATCGGGTTCCCTGGGATCCCGAACGAGCGCAGCCTCCTGCACGCAACGTCCGCGGGCCTGGCCGAGCGAGTTCAGGCTGGCGTCATGCCCAGAACGCGTGCCTAGAGGTTGCCGTACTCGTCCTGGCGCACCCAGAGAGTGACGAGACGAGCGACGAGCGTCACCAAGAAGACGGATCCGACGAGCGCCTCGATCGCGACGAGAGCTTGCGGCAGTCCGACGGAGGGCGAGAGGTCGCCGAGTCCGAGTGTGGTGAGCACCACGAAGCTGAAATACAGATACTCGGATTGTTGCTGAGGGCCGGGCTGCGTGAAGAAGGGAGCACTCCGCAGCTCACTGATTGCGAGGTAGACAAACGCGAACAAGAGCCCTAGGAGAACAAAAGTACAGAGGGCTCCGAGAATCGTCTCCGTTGTGACGCGGCGATGGTGGAGGACCCGGTACAGCGTGATCGGCAGCGTTGCGGTGACGAGTAGTGCGACCGGGAGAAGATAGGCAAGACCGAGGACCGAGGCGGAATCCGCGAACAAGAGAACGCATGAGAGACCGACGCAGCCGATGATCGACAGCGTCTGCGTACGGTTGATGGTGTGGCCGTTCTCGGGGTCGCTGATCGCGACAAACAGCGCGGCTGCTGCGAGGAGCGTGCTGCCGATCGCTCCCCACCGCGGGTCATCGACCAGTTCGAGAAGAAAGAAGTTCGCAAGCAACAGCACCAGCAGGCTCGCGTAGCTGTCCAGCGCGCGAAGTGCTCGTTGGCCAAACACCTTCGACATCCCGCGACCCTACTCGCGCGAAAGGTCCGACGAGAGGAAGCCGACGAGTCACGCCAATCGGACAACCACCGACGTCGGACGAGCTCTCAACGCCGAGCGTGATCTCGCGGTACACGATCCATGATCTCGAACCTGCCGGGTCCGGCCTTCCGCAGCTAGCCTCGGGGAACGTGACTGCCGATTCGCTGCGACGCTGGTGCCTGGCGAGGCCGTCTGCGGTCGAGGAGTTCCCGTTCGGCCCGGAGACCTCCGTCTTCAAGGTCGGCGGGAAGATGTTCGCGCTGACGGCCCTCGACGCGCGGCCGCTGACGGTGAGCCTCAAGTGTGAGCCGTCCCTGGCTCAAGCGCTCCGCGCCGAGCACTCGGCCGTCCAGCCGGGGTACCACCTGAACAAGCGTCACTGGGTCACCGTCACCCTCGACGACTCGCTGCCCGACGAGCTGGTCTCGGGGCTCATCGAGGACAGCTACGAGCTGGTCGTCGACGGGCTGACGAAGCGCGAGCGCGACCTCGTCCGCTCGCTCGGTTCTTAGCCTTCGGCATCCTTCGCGTACCGGATGGAAATCCGACGAAGGAGGGCGCATGACAACCTCGGAGTACTGCGATGGTCTGGCGATGCATCCGCCACGCTCGACGACGCCCGTGCTGTCGCGTTTCGAACTGGGGTACGAGGCCGAGCGGCCGTCGACTCGACGGCTACAGCATTGCGGAGAAGGTCCGATGGGCTCGGCTGGGCACGAGGTCCCGCACGGACGTGTCGTCCGGACCGGAGCTGGGATCCACGTCGAGCGGACGGGTCGGTCCGGCTTCGACCTGGGCATCTCGCAGTTCGGCAGCTCCCTCGAGGCGATCGGCCCGTTCGTGCACGACATCGAGGAGACTTTGTCACTTCCAGATGTGCTCACGAGCAAGGTCCGAGTCGTGATCGTGGGCGCCGGTACGGCGGGCCCGCGAGGTGGCGGTCGCCGCCCGAACGGCTGGTGATCACGCCGGCAAGACGCTCCGTCGCCAGCCTTCCCGCACGATCACGGCCTTGACATCGACGACGACGGCCGTTGGCGATCGTCGCGTCGGGCGAACGGACTACGACGGCATCGGACGCGCTGCATCCCAGGGGAACATGGCGAACGATGGCCCGCATCCGCGAGGCCGAGCCGAGGAGGACGGCCGGCCCTGAATGATCATCGGGTGGCACCGCGTCCTGTTTATGACGCAGCGAGGCGTGGCAACGAGGCCGTCGAGAAGACAGCAACTGACGGCGTGCTCGCGAAGCGCCGCCCGTCGGTGCCACGGTGGCTGATCTCGGACGTTCGCGTCGGCCGCTACGCATCGATGTGCCCGTGCTGACGCGTCGAGCTCTGGAGCGCTGGTTGCCGCGACGCCTCGGACTGCTGCGGCCGAGATCACCCGGTGTCGCGCGAGGTCGACCGCCGAATCATGAAAGATGAACGGGCGCTACCGCGTCCTGTATACGACGAAGGAGCCGACAATGTCCGTCCAGAAGACGCAACCGCGGCGTGTTCACGGAGGGGGCGTGACGACCCGGAGACTGATCTCGGTCGTCGCTACCGCTGCGGCTGTCGTCGTGTGTGTGGCGTGGCCCTCCGGAGCGCAGGCTGCCGCGGCCGAACGCGTGACGCTGACGGTGCACACCCGCTCGATCGACGGCTCGCTCCTGTTTTCAGACGCGAGCGGATGGTCGTGGCGTTGCGTCGTCTCGGGATACCGCCTGTGCACTGTGCACCCGGAGCGCGGCGCAACCGTGACGGTGACTGCGGAGAGGGGCACCGAGTCCTCCTGGTGGGCCTGGGACGGCCCCTGCGCCTCGTCCGGGTCGACGTGCACGCTTCAGGTCAACGACACCGAGGTGTCGGTCATGGCCACCTTCTCGGCGCGGCTCTATCTGGCGACGTTCGGCCCCGGCTCGATCTCCCTGGAGAAGTACCCCGACGGAACGTTGTGGCGCCGGGCGTGCAGTGGCTGGACGGGCAGCGACTATTGCAGGGAGTTCGCGTATGGCGAGAAGATCCTGCTTCGTGCTCGCCCGTCACAGGGCAGCAGCGCGCGCATGACCGCCTGGGGGGGAACGTGCAGCAATGTGCCTGCCACCTCGAATTGCATCGTCACGATGACTGCGACCAAGGTCGATTCGGCGACCTTCGAGAACCCAAGTGCAACGCCGCCCCCACCCGACTGTCCGCCAAACGCGTCGTGCGACCCCGTCACCCTCAAATTGCCGTTTTACGTTCAGATCTATGGCGCGGGAACTGTCGTCGCACAGAAGATCGGCAACATCAGCGCGAGGAGCTGCGAGGCAGGCGGCGCAGCCGGTCTCCTGTGCTCCAACTTCGCCGGCCCGAAGGACCGCTCCATCGAACTGAGAGCGTTCCCCGTTCACGGCGGGAGATTCCTCGGCTGGAGTGGGCCGTGCGCGGGAACCGGAACCTGCCAGTTCAAGGCCCGTAGCACCCCGGTCACGATCTACGCGAAGTTCGGCTGACCTACCCCTGAAGCCAGCGTGAGGACTCTTGGTCGAGTGGTTCGGCTGTTGGTCGGTTCTCGTGGAATACCTTCACCTGAATGCGGTACTCCGGCCTGAGGGACAGGTTTTCGAAGCGTAGTTCGCAGCTGCATTGATCATTCTTGGCATCGAGGACGTAGGTCGTGTCCTGGGAGCCGACCAGTTCGCCGGGGTCGCCGGGGCCTTTCCGTTTGTAGAGCGTGAACTTCAGGCGGTACTCGACTCCCGCCGCCGAGTGCGCAAACCGGACGGACGCGTTTGCGACGAGCACGTTGTTCGGGCGTTTCGGTTCGGACGTTGGGAACTGCACCATCTCCAGGGCCACGCGCTCGATGCGCACGTCCGGCTCCCCGCTGCCTGCGAACAGCCAGAAGAGGCCGCCGCCGAGCGCGAGGATGAGGGCGAGGATGGCGACGAGCCCTGCCGCCAAAGTCCGTGCCTTTAGTACTCGACCTCTTGCAACGGGTTCGCTCGTCGCACCCGTCTGGCTTCGACCGAACTGGCGGCGCGGAGCACGTGCGACAACCGGCTTCGCAGTGAGCGCATCCTTCCCAGACTCGCCTTCCCGGACCCCCTCGATCGTCTCGATCAGCCGGCCGACGTCGTAGCGCCAGCTGTTGTCCCTCAACTCGATCGCGTTTCGCCGAGCGAGCGGCGCGAGCGACGGTGGAAGATCGGTCGCGCTCGGCATGGTCGCGTTCTGGACGAGGATCGGAATCACCCGCACCTCGGGGCGCAGGGCCGCCTCGATCTCGAGGCGGACGAAGTCGTCCGTCTTGTCGAGTCGCCGCACACCCTTTGCATCGACGGCGCTCAGCCACCGCGGTCCGATCAGCGAGAGAAACACGCTCGCCGAGCCGACCGCGCGCTCGATCACGTCGGCGAAGTCGACGCCCGGCTCGATCGCGTCGATGTCCATGAAGACCTGGTCGCCGCCGAACTCGTCCGCGAGGTCGTCGTAGAGGCGGCCGGCGTGAGCCGACGTATCCTCGCGGCGGTAGTTCAGGATGATGTGGAACGTGCCTGGCATGTCCCGACCGCGTTCAGGATGAACGGTCGCGGGGCATCGGGCAACTCGCGCCGCCGCTCCCGGCGCTTCGAGGAAATTGCCGTGATCAGGCGGGGGCGCCGGCGCGCTCGGCCGCGTCGAGAACGAGGCCCGTCGCGGGATCGAAGAAGTGCAGCCTCGCGTGATCGACCGCCAGCTCGACCTCGGCGCCCGGTGCGGTCGCCGTCTTCGCGTCGACGACGGCGGTGAAGACCGCGCGCTCGTCGGCGAACAACGTGCCCTCGTCGTCCGTCGCCATGTCCGCGGCGGCACGCACCGCCTCCGCGCTCACGCGCGGGGCATCGATCGTGAAGATGAGGTGGTTCTCGGCCCCCAGGTCCTCGACGACGTCGACCACGACGCGCAGGCGCGGGAGCTCGGGCGCCGCGGCCACGTGCTCGAAGTCCGTCGGCCGGATGCCGAGGATCACCTTGCGGGTCGCGCCGGCGAGCGGCGACCCAGGGGGCAGCTTCAGCTCGAAGCCGGCGAAGCGAACGACGTCGCCGTCGATCTCCGCGTCGACGAGGTTCATGGACGGCGAGCCGATGAACGCGGCGACGAAGAGATTCGTCGGACTGTGGAAGAGCTCGTTGGGGGTGTCGACCTGCTGCAGCAGGCCGTCGCGCAGGACCGCCACGCGCTGCCCGAGCGTCATCGCCTCCACCTGGTCGTGCGTCACGTAGACCGTCGTCACGCCGAGGCGGTCGTGCAGCTTCGCGAGCTCGGCCCGCATGGAGACGCGAAGCTTGGCGTCGAGGTTCGAGAGCGGCTCGTCCATCAGGAACGCCTTCGGCTCCCGCACGATCGCGCGGCCCATCGCGACGCGCTGCCGCTGCCCGCCCGAGAGCGCGGCGGGCTTGCGATTGAGCAGCTCGTCGAGCCCGAGCGTCTTCGCCACCTCGTCCACCGCTGCCGCCACTCCGCCTTCGGCATCTTGCGCAGCTTGAGGCCGTAGGCGAGGTTCTCGCGCACGGTCATGTGCGGGTAGAGCGCGTAGTTCTGGAACACCATCGCGATGTCGCGCTCCTGCGGCGGCTTGTCGGTCACGTCCGTGTCGCCGACGTAGATGTCGCCCATGCTGACGTCCTCGAGCCCGGCGATCATCCGCAGAAGCGTCGACTTGCCGCAGCCGGACGGGCCGACCAGCACGACGAACTCGCCCGGCCTGATGTCGAGGCTGATCCGGTCGACCGCCCGGACGCCGTTCGCGTAGATCTTCGTGACGGCGTCGAGCCGAATCCCGCTCACGACGCGCTCCTTCCGGCAGCGACGATCGCGTCGTCGCGAGGCGCCTGTCGCGC
Organism: uncultured Thermoleophilia bacterium; assembly: GCA_963736945.1. GTDB lineage: Bacteria > Actinomycetota > Thermoleophilia > Gaiellales > Gaiellaceae > Gaiella. The sequence continues at coordinate 82,751 of CAVTQW010000017.1, read as the reverse complement.
GGAGCGCCTCAGGCAGCGCCTCGCCGTGCGCTCGGGTGAGGTCGTCGCAGAGGGAGTCGATCTCGTCGAGCGTGAGCGTCGCAGCCGTGTTCGGGTCGAGCATCGCGGCCTGGCGGACGAGCTCCGGACGCCCCTCGAGCACCGCGCGCACCGTGAGCTCGACCACGTTCTCGAACGTCCTGTTGAGCGCGGCGAGCTCGGGCGGGTAGCCGGGGACGGCCACGGGATGGAGCCCCGTCCCGTCCACGAGGCACGGCACCTCGACGCAGCAGTCGTCCGGGAGGCCCGGGAGGAGGCCGGTGTTGCGGACGTTCCCGTAGATGACGCACGGCTGCCCGGTCTCCATCGCGTGGATGATGGAGGCGGCGTACTCGTTCGAGCGCTCGAGGGCCATCGCCTCCCCGCGTGCGAGCACGCCCTTCACGCGCTCGTACTCGACGAGGTTCTCCTCGCTGCGGCGGATGTACTCGTCCACCGGGATCCGGTGGCGCTCGATCTGGTCGTCGTGGCGCATGAACCACGGCACGTACTCCGCAGCGTGCTCGCTCGACTCGGTCGGGAAGTACCGGAGCCTGCGGTAGAGCTGCACGCGCACGCGCCGCCGGAGCTCCGGATCGGAGGCGATGCGCTCGTCGAGGGCAGGGTAGAGATCCTCCCCGTCGCGCTCGAAGCGGAGGATGAAGGCCTGATGGTTGAGCCCGGCGGCGAGGAACGTGACCTCCTCGGGAGGCACGCCGACCAGCTCGGCCATGTCCTCGGTCGTGAACTGCACCGAGTGGCAGAGCCCGACGACGTTCTGCGTCGGCGTGCCGCCGTAGACGAGCCAGCACAGCATCGCCATCGGATTCGTGTAGTTGAGCAGCCAGGCACGGGGGCAGAGCTCGGCCATCTCCTGCCCGAGCGCGAGCATGTGGTCGGCGGTCCGCAGCGTCCGGAAGATGCCGCCGATGCCGAGCGTGTCGGCGATCGTCTGCCGCAGCCCGTAGCGGGCCGGGATCTCGAAGTCGAGCAGGGTCGCCTCGTGCCCGCCGATCTGCACCATGTTGATCACGTAGTCCGCGCCGTCGAGTGCGGCCCGGCGCTCGGCATGGGAGGTGATCGCCGGGTCGGCGCCACGCTCGCGCGGCGACGTAGCGGGCCATCGCCTCCGCCGTCGCGAGCCGGTCGGGGTCGATGTCGTGCAGCGCGATCTCGACGCCCCGGAGCTCCGGGAACGAGAGGATGTCGCCGAGGAGGTTCTTCGTGAAGACGACGCTGCCCGCGCCGATGAACGCGATCCTCGCCACGCCTACTCCTTGGTCGACCCGAGGGTGAGGCCGCTGATGAACTGCCGCTGCAGCAGCGCGAAGACGAGGATCGTGGGCAGCGCCACGAGCACCGAGGCGGCCGCGATCAGGTTGTTGTCGGTGAAGTACTGGCCCGACAGGTTCGTCAGCGACGAGGTGATCGGCCGCTTGTCGCCCGAGCTCATCAGCACGACCGCCCAGAAGAAGTCGTTGTAGATCCACGTGAACTCGAGCACCGCCAGCGCGGCGAACGCGGGCTTGCAGAGCGGCAGGATGATCCCGAAGAACTGGCGCGTCACGCCGGCGCCGTCGACGCGCGCCGCCTCGGTGAGCGACTTCGGCAGCGTCTTCATGTAGTTCGAGAGCACGAACGTGCAGAACCCGGTCTGGAAGGCGACGTTGATCGCGATCAGCCCGACGAAGGAGTCGTAGGCGAGGCCGCTGCTCGAGATCCAGGTGGGCAGGTGGATCCTCAGGTACAGCTCGTAGACCGGCGTGATGATCACCTGCGGCGGCAGCAGGTTCGCCGCCATGAAGAAGATCAGGAGCGGCACGTTGAACCAGAAGCTGAACCGCGAGACGACGTAGGCGACCGACGAGGCGAAGAAGAGGATCAGCACGATCGCCGGCAGCGTGATGATCATCGAGTTCCAGAAGTGGAGCGGGATGTCGCCCTGCGACCAGGCGTGGCGGTAGTTGTCGAGGCTGAGCGAGTGGGGGAACGAGACGTAGCCGCGCGCGGCCGTGTCCGCGTACGGCCGCAGCGAGGTGAAGACCGCCCACGCGATCGGCGCCAGCCAGACCAGCGCCGTGATGATCAGGAATGCGTGCAGGACGATCCGCGAGATGCTGAGCGGGCGCTTGCGGATCGGGCGGGTGTCCTCGGTGGCCGTGACGGTCGTCACGCCTGCTCGCTCTCGTTGAAGCTGTTCCAGACGAAGACGATGATCGGGATGATCGAGATCGCGATCAGGATCACGGCGATCGCGGAGCCGTAGCCGATCCTGCTCGCCTCGCCGATGATGTTGTTCGTGACGAGGATCGAGAGGAGCTCGAGCCCGTTGCGTCCCTTGTTGACGATGTAGACGATGTCGAACGCCCGCAGGGCCTCGATCACCGTGACGACGACGATGACGATGTTGATCGGCCGCAGGGCCGGGAAGACGACGGTGCGGAAGGCGTGCCACTCGCCCGCGCCGTCGATCGCGGCCGCCTCGCGCAGCGAGGGGTCGACGGCCTTCAGCCCGGCCAGGTAGAGGATCATGATGTAGCCCGCGTGCCGCCAGCCGACGAGGACGAGGACGGCCCAGAGGTTGATGCTGGGGTTGCCGAGCCAGTCGGTGTGCGTCCCGAAGATGCCGTTGACGAGGCCCTGGGTCGGCGAGTAGACGAGCTGGACGATGAAGCCGATGATCGCGAACGACAGCACCACCGGCAGGAAGAAGATGCTCTGGTAGATGCGCGAGCCGCGCATCTCCTTGTCGAGCTGGTAGGCGAGGAAGAGCCCGAACGGCGTCGCCACGAACGTCAGGTAGCGCGAGCCAGATCAGGTTGTGCCGCACCGCCGGCCAGAACCCGGGGTAGATCGTGGCGACCTGGTGGTAGTTCTCGGTGCCGATCCACTTCGCGGTGGTGATGCCGCCGATCCCGTCCCAGTTCGTGAACGAGAGCCCGATCGACGCGAACGTCGGGAACCAGATCAGCCCGCCGACGACGACGAGCGGGACGGCGACCATGAGCGTGAGCGCGATGCGGTCGCGCACGGAGAGGCGGACGGCGCGGCCCTTGCGGCGCGCGCCGTCCACCTCGACGCTCGTTGCGGGTGCGATGTCGATTGCCATCGCGTGCTTGGATCGACTACCTGCTCACGACCCGAAGATCGCGACCTTCTGCTTCTGGATGCTACTGACGAGGCCGTTCACGTCGTCCGGCTTGTTGAGGAACTGCTGCAGCGCGGGGATCATCACGGTCGAGGCGAAGTCGGGTCGCGTGTCCCGGTCGAGGAACTGCGCGATGTGGGCCGACTTCGCGATCAGCGCCGCCGACTTCTTCTGGATCGCATTGTACTTCGCCTTGTTCGCGCCCTTGTTCGCGCCGACGTTGTTCGGGTCCGACGCGAGGTAGATGTTCTCCGCCGCCGCTGTGCCCAGGTACTTGAGCAGCTCCTTCGCCTGCGCCGTGTTCTTGGCCTTCTTCGACATCAGGAAGCCGTCGATCGGGGCATCGATCGAGTCCTGGCCCCACTTCGGGTTCATGGCCGGGAAGGCGAAGAAGTCGAGGTCGGCCCGGTCTGCCGGCTTCGTGAACTGCTGCCCGACGAAGGTGCCGAGCATGTACATGCCGGCTTCCTTGTTGAGCAGCTGCTGGGCTCCCTCCTGCCACGTGAGCCCGAGAGCGCCCTCGGAGGTGTAGGGAAGGAGCTCGCGCCACTGGTTGAAGACGTTCTTCACCTGTGGGCTGTCCCACCTGGCCTTGCCCCCCATCAGGCGGATGTGGAAGTCGTAGCCGTTGAGCCGCATGTTGATGATGTCGAACGTCCCCATCGCCGGCCAGCCGTCCTTGTCGGCGAAGGCGATCGGCGTCAGGCCGTCGGCCTTCATCTTCTTGGCCAGGGTGACGAACTGGTCCCAGGTGGTCGGAACCGTGTAGCCCTTCGACTTGAAGACGCTCTTGCGGTAGTGCAACGCCCACGGGTACGCGTAGATGGGCACGAAGTAGTAGTGCCCGTCGGCGCCCTTCGACGCGTTCTGGAAAGCCGACGCGAACTGGGGCTTCAGCGACCGCCCAGACGTCGTCGATCGGTGCGAGCAACCCCTTGGCCGCGAAGAACTGCATGCGGTAGCCGGCGAACCACGTGAACACGTCCTGCGGCTGGCCCTGCAGGTACGTGTTGATCTGCTCCTGGAACGTGTTGTGGTCGACCGTGTTGACGCTGACCTTCGTGCCGGTCTTCGCGGTGAAGGCCTTGAACACGTTCGCGTATGCCTTCTTCGGCACCGGGTCGGACGCGTTCGAGCCGAAGGTGACCGTGCCCGCTGCGGCCGACCTGAAGATCGAGGACGAGAAGCTACGTGCCGAGGCCCCGCCGGCTGAGAGGCCGTAGGCGGCCGCTGCTCCGGTTGCGCCGGCTGCGAGGAGCCGGCGCCGCGTGAGACCGGATCTGCGCGTCTCGGCGTCGTCGGTGGAAGGAGCCCTTCCGTCGGACATGTGTTCCTCCTTCGTCGCGGAGACCGGCCGCGCCTCCACTGAACCGGTCGCCAGTGCGTATGCGAGGCTACACTCGCACGGCCTCTGCACAGGTGTCAAGCGGAACCTCCGACCCGGGGAGCAGGGCATGGCTTCGAGGTGATGCTCGTCCCGTTCGAACGATCTCAGCAGTCCCTCGAGGCGCGGCCGTGAGCCCCGTTCGGCCGTCCGGGCTCGAGACGCTGCTCCTCGTCGGAGGCCGCAGGAGCTGGGAGAGCCCCGAGCTGCCGAGCCTCAACCGGCTCCAGCCGCGGGCGACGCTCGTGCCGTTTCCGACGCCGGAGCTCGCGGCCACGCTCGACGCGCGGCAGTCGCCGCTGCACAGGTCCCTCGACGGCGCCTGGGAGTTCCGGCTGGCCGCGCGTCCCGAGGAGGCCGCGGCCGCCCTGCGCCGGGCCAGGGGCTGGGACACGGTCGAGGTGCCGTCCCTCTGGACGACTGCAGGGGTACGACCGGCCGCACTACACCAACGTCGTCATGCCGTTCGACGAGCCACCGCCGCACGTTCCGGAGCAGAATCCGACGGGCATCTACCGGCGCTCGTTCTCGGTCCCGCGCGGGTGGAGGCGGCGGCGGATCGTGCTCGGCTTCGGCGGCGTCGAGGGCGCGCTCTACGTGCTCCTCAACGGCACGCCCGTGGGCATGTCGAAGGACGCCCGCACACCTGCCGAGTTCGACGTCACCGAGGTCGTCCGGCGCGACGGGCCGAACGAGCTCGTCGCCGTCGTCGTCCGCTGGTCCGACGCGAGCTTCATCGAGGACCAGGACCAGTGGTGGCACGCCGGCCTCTCGCGCGAGGTCTACCTGTACGCGACCGGAGCGACGTACATTGCCGACGTCTTCGCGCGCGGCGACCTCGACGACGCCCATCGCGACGGCCGCCTCACGCGTGGCGGCCTCGATCGGCGGCCCGGCCGCGGGCGGCGAGCTCGAAGCCCGCCTGCTCGACCCGAGGGGAACGGTGATCGCGACGGCGTCGTTTGCCGAGACGCTCGAGCTGACCGTGACCTCGCCCCGCCGGTGGTCCGCCGAGGATCCCGCGCTGTACACGCTCGTCGTCAGCCTGCGGTGGCGGAACCAGCGAGAGCGTCGCCTGCCGTGTCGGCTTCCGCCGGGTCGAGATTCGCAGCGGCCGGCTGCTCGTGAACGGCAAGGCCGTGCAGATCCGCGGGGTCAACCGCCACGATCACGACGACACGCGTGGACGTGCGGTCGGCCGGGAGCTGATGGAGGCCGATGCGAAGCTGATGAAGCAGTTCAACGTCAACGCGGTGCGCACGTCGCACTACCCGAACGACCCGTACTGGCTCGACCTCTGCGACCGCTACGGCCTCTACGTGATCGACGAGGCGAACATCGAGTCGCACGCCTACTACGACGAGGTCTGCAGGGATCCCCGCTACACGAACGCGTTCGTGGAGCGCGTCCGGAACATGGTCGAACGGGACAAGAACCATCCGAGCGTCGTCGCCTGGTCTCTCGGCAACGAGAGCGGGTACGGGCCGAATCACGACGCTGCCGCGGGCTGGGCGCGCGCCCGCGACCCGTCGCGCCCGCTCCACTACGAAGGGGCGATCAAGAGCGACTGGTCGGCCGGGCGCAACGCGACGGACATCGTCTGCCCGATGTACGCGTCGGTCGAGGAGATCGAGGCGTGGGCCGAGTCGGGCGACCACCCCCGTCCTCTGATCCTCTGCGAGTTCGCGCACGCGATGGGCAACGCGGGCGGGCTCTCCGACTACTACGACGCGTTCGAGCGGCACGACGCGCTCCAGGGCGGCTTCATCTGGGAGTGGGTCGATCACGGCCTCCGCCAGGTCGACGCCCGGGGCCGGAGCTACTGGGCCTACGGCGGAGACTTCGGCGACGTCCCGAACGACGCCAACTTCTGCGCCGACGGGCTGATCTGGCCCGACCGCACGCCACATCCGGGCCTGTACGAGCTGAAGTTCCTCGCCCGGCCGGTGACCGTCGAGTCGCGCGGGAGCGGCCGCTTCCGGATCCGCAACCGCCGGGATTTCGTCGACCTCTCCGACCTCCGGGGAGAGTGGGAGGTGACGGTCGACGGTGACGTCGTCCGGCGCGGGCGGCTGCCGCAGCTGCGCGTCCCTCCGGGCGGGGCGCTCGACGTCCGGGTCGATGCCGGGCCGGACCTGCCCGGGGAGCGATTCGTCACGTTCCGATTCTTCCTCCGTCGTGCCACCGAATGGGCGCCGGCGGGTCACGAGGTCGCCTGGCAGCAGCTCGCGCTGTCCGCGGCTCCGGCGCGCCGGGCCGAGCGACTGTCGCGGGCGCGGCCGGCGGAGGCGGGAACGCGAGATCGTGCTCGAAGCGGGAGGGACGCGGGCGGTCCTCGACCGTGAGACGGGCACCCTGGTAGAGCTCGCGGGGGCGGACGGCGCGGAACGTGCTCCGCACCGGACCGGTGCTGCAGCTCTGGCGCGCGGCGACCGACAACGACGGCCTCCGGCTGCTGCCGGAACGGAACCAGGGCGTGCTCGGCCGCTGGCTCGAGCTGGGGCTCGACCGCATCGAGCGGCGGCTCGACGCGGTGCACGTGGCGCCCGGCCGGGTGGACGTGGCGCACGTGGCTTCGGGCCGCGGCCGCTGGGACGACGTCCTCCACCGGCAGAGCTACCGCCTGCTCGCCGCGGGCGGCCTGCTCGTCGAGAACGAGGTTCGGGTCGGGCCGGATCTCCGCGACCTCCCTCGTGTCGGCGTCGTGCTCGTGCTCGTGCCGGGCCTCGAGCAGCTCGAGTGGCTCGGGCGGGGGCCGTGGGACGACTACCAGGACCGGCGCGCGTCCACGGTCGTCGCGACGTTCCGGGACACGGTCGAGGGCCAGTACGTGCCGTACATCCTGCCGCAGGAGCACGGCAATCACAGCGACGTGCGGAGGCTCTCGCTGACCGACGCGGCGGGCTTCGGGCTCGAGGTTCTGGGCCGACCGCTGCTCGGCTTCACGGCGAGCCACTTCACCGCGGCCGACCTCTTCGCCGCGGCGCACACGTGCGATCTCGAGCCTCGCAGTGACGTCATCCTCAGCCTCGATCACGCGCAGCGGGGGCTCGGTTCGGCGGCCTGCGGGCCCGACACGCATCCACGCCATCGCCTTACCGCGACGCGCTACCGGTTCTCGTACGTGCTCCGTCCGCGAGCCTGACGGGGACGGACGGCGGCGCCCGGCGACGGGCGCACCACCATCGTGCGGCCGCCCCGCCCGGTCCTGCGCCGGTACTCGGCGGCCACCGCGCCGGCAATCGCCTCCGCCCGGTCGGCGTCGCTCAGCACGAGCACCGACCCTCCGAAGCCGGCCCCCAGCAGGCGGGCGCCGTGGGCGCCGGCACCTTCCGCCACCTCGACGAGCAGATCGAGCTCGGGGATCGACACCTCGTAGTCGTCGCGAAGGCTCAGGTGGCTCTCGCCGAGGAGCCGGCCCGCCGTGACGAGGTCGTCGTCCTCGAGTGCGCCCGCGAACCGCCGCACGCGCTCGTTCTCCGTGACGACGTGCCTCAGGCGGCGGCGGGAGACATCGTCGAGGCCGTCGAGAGCCGAGGCGTCGACCTCGGTGGAGCGCGTGACGCCCACCAGCCCGAGTGCGTGCTCGAGCTCGGCCCGGCGCTGCGCATAGGCCGTGTTCTCGAGGCTGCGCTCGACGCCGGAGTCGGCGATCAGCAGGCCGGCGCTCTCCGGCACCGGGATGAGACGGTGAGCGAGGGTTGCGCAGTCGAGCATGACCGCCGCCCCGTCCCGCCCGAGGAGGCAGGCGGCCTGGTCGAGGATCCCGCACGGGACTCCGACCGCGCGCAGCTCTGCGCGCTGGCAGGCGAGGGCGAGCTCGAGGGGCTCGAGCTCGAACCCCGCGGCGGCGCACAGCGCGAGCGCGACGGCGACCTCGACGGCGGCGGAGGACGAGAGGCCCGACCCGGCCGTCAGGTTCGACGAGAGCTCCCCGGTGATGCCGACCGGCGGCCTCCCGAGCGAGGCGAGCTCGGCCGCGACCGCCTGCGCATAGCGGGCCCATCCGTCAGCGGGCGGGCCGCTGCCGTCGGCGGCGAAGGTCTGAGCATCCCCGTAGCCGCTCGACGTGAGCGTGATCGCGTCGGCGGCGCCGACCACCTCGAGCGTGATCCCGTACTGGATCGCGATCGGCAGCACCAGCCCGCCGCTGTAGTCGGTGTGCTCGCCGATCAGGTTGACCCTGCCGGGGGCCCAGGTGACAACGGTCGGCTCGGGCCCGTCGGGCATGAGCGGAACCTAGCGCCCGGAACGGCGTACGCTGTAGCAGTGATCGAGAGGATCCCGTTCGGAGCGACGGGCCACGCGAGCTCGCGCGTGCTCTTCGGCGCTGCCGCGCTCGGTAGCGTGACCCAGGACGAGGCCGACCGAGCTCTCGAGCTGCTGCTGGAGCACGGGATCAACCACATCGACACGGCTGCGAGCTACGGCGACTCCGAGCTCAGGCTCGAGCCCTTCCTGCGTGAGCACCGCGACGGGCTCTTCCTCGCGACGAAGACCGGCGAGCGCTCCTACGCTCCGGCGCGCGAGCGAGATCCGGCGCTCGCTCGAGCGGCTGGGCGTCGACAGGGTCGACCTCCTCCAGCTCCATTGCCTCGTCCACCCGGCTGAGTGGGACCTGGCGCTGGGCGACGGCGGAGCGTTGCGCGCCGCCGTCGAGGCGAGGGAGGAAGGGCTCGTCAGGTTCATCGGCGTCACCGGGCACGGCCTCACCGTGGCCGAGATGCACCGGCGCAGCCTCGAGCGATTCCCGTTCGACTCGGTGCTGTTCCCATTCAGCCACGTCACGATGCAGGACGCCGGGTACGCGCGGGACGTGCAGCGCCTGCTCGAGGTCTGCCGCGAGCGGAACGTCGCGCTCCAGACCATCAAGTCGATCGCACGCGGGCCCTGGGGGTCGAGGGAGCACTCGGCAGCAACCTGGTACGAGCCCCTCGTGGAGCAGGCCGAAATCGACCTCGCAGTGCACTGGGTCCTCGGCGAGCCGGACGTGTTCCTCAACAGCGTCGGCGACGTCGATCTTCTCCCGTGCGTCCTGGACGCGGCAGAGCGCTTCACGTCGCGTCCCGACGAGGCGGAGATGACCAGACTCGCGTCCGAGCAGCGCCTCAGCTCGTTGTTCGTCTGACGATCGGGAGCTACCGGCCGGCAGCGCGCGCGAACGCCTCGCGGGCGAGCGGGCGAAACGCCTGGCGCAGCGTTGCTGCGAGGTCCCGCTGGATCACGTCGAGGAAGACGCGGGAGACGGCGTCCTCTCCGTTGAAAAGTCGCTCGAACGGGTCGCGCGGCAGCACCAGCAGGAGCGCCCGCTCCCGGGTGATCGCAGTGACGGGAGAGGGGCGACCGTCGATGAGGCCCTCGTAGCCGAAAGCCTTCCCGGGCCCCGCCAGCCCGACGCGGAGACGTCGCTCGGCGCGAACCAGTACCTTCTCGACTGCCCCGTTGATCGTCAGGTAGCAGGCCGCGGAAGGAGCCCCCTCGGCGAGCAGCGTGCGTCCCGGCGGACAGCGGGCATAGGTCCCCGAGGTGAGGAAGCCCCAGCGCGCCACGGGATCGAGGTCGTTGAAGGTCGCCATCCGAGTGAGGTACCGGCTGTTCGGCGGGGTGCAGTACTCCAGGTCGGCGAGCGCCCGTGCCGCTTCCTCCCCGGGCCGACTGGCCGTCTCGTCACCGATGGAGCCGGCCAGGTGCCGGAGCTGATTGCGAAGTCGCGCGGTGGCGAGCGCAGCGAGGCGGCGCTTGAGGGTGAAGGCCCATGGGTGGGGCCGCGCGAGCAGCGCTGCGAAGTCCAGCCGGCCGAGGGCGAGCAACGTTGCCGTCTCGGTCACGCGCACGCTCATCGTGTGCGCGCCGCCGTCGAGCAGCGCGGTCTCGCCGACCGTCTCCCCCGGGCCCGCTCTCCCGATCTCCACCACGTGGTCGCCGGGCACGTGGAGCGACGCCGACAGGCCGCCTGCGACGATGAACACCATCTCCCGACCGCTGTCGCCCTGACGCCAGAGGACCTCGCCCTCCGGCACCGTCCGCCGGCGCAGCACCTGCGCCAGCTCGACCAGGTCGGATTCCTCGCTCCCCTCGAGAAGGGGAACGCCCGCGAGGAACTCGAGCGTCTCGCGGTCAGACATCGAGGTCGCGCGTCTCGAACTCGAGCCCTGCAGGTGTGAGCTCCGCTGTCAGCATGGTGTACTCCGGCACCTCGAGCCAGGTCGAGTGGTCGATCGTGAGCGGCTCGGAGGCGATGATCACGGAGCGGGGCGGATCTCCGGCCGTCATCTGCCAGTCGTCGTCATGCTGGGCGTACGCCCCTCCCAGCGCGTACCACAGGCTCACGAACGGGAGGTCGGTCTCCAGCATCTCGTCCTCGGGCGGGTACCAGCCGTAGTCGAACGAGAAGCGGGTTGCGACCACGGACCGGCCGGTGCTGACGCAGAGGTTGACCGGCGACGAGGTGTCGATGCCGTGCGCCGCGCGGACGCGGCGCAGGATCCGGAGGGCCTCGGCGGTCGCGTCGGCGAGCTCCGGTGTCTCCGGCAACCCGAAGGGGTCGTCGAGCTGCGACAGGATCAGCGCGTAGATCCACTCGGAATCGGTGGTTCCCTCGATGCGTTGCGCGAGCTCGGGCCGCACATGCTCGACGAGCGAGTAGCGCATGCGCGGGAACTGCCTCAGATGCCCGTTGTGCGCAAGGACGACACGGGTGCCGACGAACCGGAACGGGTGCAGGTTCGTCTCGGTGACGACCGCCTCGTGCGAGTACGTGACCCCACGGATGTGAGCGACGAGACACGTCGGCGCGAGCTTCGCCGAGAGGAAGCGCAGGTTGCGGTCGAACGACGGCAGGGTGGTGACCCGGTACGTGAACGGGTCCTCGGGCTGGAGCGACGTCGGGTCCCACGCCTGCATCCCGAAGCCCGCGAGGTTGAGGAACGTATTCATCATCTTCGGGCTGTACGACTGCCGGACGAGGCTGTTGTCCGGGTCGAAGAGCAGGTTCCTGACCGGGAGCGGCTCACCGAGGTAGGCGAGGACCCGGCACATGCGCCGATCGTACTCCGAGCAGGCTCGGCCTCCTCCCGTCGCCACCGACCGGCTAGCATTGGTCGCGCATGGCCTCCGAACAACGAATGAAGCAGTTCAACTGCGGCGACGTCGTGCCGGGCTGCACGTGGGTCACACGCCGCGAGGACGAGGAAGAGCTGTGGGCGGAGATCTCCACACACGCCCACGAGGCTCACGGGATGGACGAGGTGCCTCCCGAGGTCGCTGACCTGATCCGCGAGAAGATCACCGAGGTCTAGCCCGGCAGCCCCACCGCGGGGAACGAGCCGCACTCGAGGAACGTCTCGAGCGCCTCGGCAGACGGCGCGAGGTCGAGGCCCTGGTCGTCGACCCACGCGTCGCTGTAGTACGTCCCGGCGTAGCGTTCGCCGCCATCGCAGATCAGGGTGACGATGCTGCCGCGCTCGCCGCGCGAGAGCATCTCGGCGGCGAGGAGCAGCGCTCCCCAGACGTTGGTTCCGGTGGAGCCTCCGACGCTGCGTCCCGTCCGCGTGCTGACGAGGCGCATCGTCGCGATCGACGCGGCATCCGGAACCCGGAGCAACCGGTCGACGACGCCGGGGAGGAACGACGGCTCGAGTTGCTGGCGGCCGATGCCCTCGATGCGAGACGGCCGGCCGGTGAACGACGAGGGGTCGCCCGTCCAGGCGGAGTAGAAGATCGAGTCCTCCGGGTCGACGACGCAGAGCCGGGTGGGGTAGCGTCCGAAGCGCAGGAACCTGCCGATCGTCGCGCTCGTGCCGCCGGTTCCGGCCCCCACGACGACCCAGGTGGGAACCGGATGTTGCTCGAGTGCCATCTGGGCGAAGATCGACTCGGCGATGTTGTTGTTGGCGCGCCAGTCCATCGCGCGCTCGGCGTAGGTGAACTGGTCGAGGAAGTGGCCGTCCCGCTCGGCCGCGAGCCGTTGCGCCTCGTCGACCATCGTCCTCGGGTCGTCGACCAGGCGGCACGTTCCACCGTGCGCCTCGATCAGCGCGATCTTCTCGGGGCTGGTGGAAGCCGGCATGACCGCGACGAACGGGACGCCGAGGAGGCGCGCGAAGTACGCCTCGGAGACGGCCGTCGAGCCGCTGGAGGCCTCGACGATCGTCGTCCGCTCGGTGATCCAGCCGTTGCACAGGCCGTAGAGGAACAGCGAGCGGGCGAGTCGATGCTTGAGCGATCCCGTCGGGTGGACCGACTCGTCCTTCAGGTAGAGCTCGATCCCCCACTCGGAAGGAAGGGGGAACGGATGGAGATGTGTGTCGGCCGAGCGGTTCGCATCGGCTTCGATCCGACGGACCGCGTCGTCCGCCCACGCCCTCGACTCGAGATGCTCGCGACTGCTTCCGGGTCTTGTCACGTTCATAGTCTTGCCGATCTCGTGGTCCCGGTTCTCCAGCCGCCCGTCCACTTGCCTCGACGACGACAATGGGCATAGAGTCTCACGCGCCTCATCGAGTGCCAGTCGCGTCGGCGCAGCGCAGGGGAGTACGTTGCACGGTACGCGCGCCTACCAGGAGGACCCGATCACCCATGACGCTCAAGCACCCGAAGGCGGCCACCGGCCCCTCGAGCGACCTCTCCGTCCAGACCGTCTTCACGCTCGAGGGCGACAACCTGCCGCGGCACCGGCTGCCCGAGACGGAGATGGCGCCGGACGTGGCCTACCAGATCATCCACGACGAGCTGATGCTCGACGGCAACGCGCGCATGAATCTCGCCACCTTCGTCACCACGTGGATGGAGCCCCAGGCCGAGAGGCTGATGGCGGAGTGTCTCGACAAGAACATGATCGACAAGGACGAGTACCCGCAGACCGCGGAGCTCGAGATGCGCTGCGTCAACATCCTCAGCCGCCTCTGGCACGCGCCGGATGCGGGCGATGCCGCCGGCTGCTCGACGACGGGGTCGAGCGAGGCGGCGATGCTCGGTGGGCTGGCGCTGAAGCGGCGCTGGCAGCACCGGCGCGCGGCCGCCGGCGAGCCTGCCGACAAGCCGAACCTCGTCATGGGCATCAACGTCCAGGTCTGCTGGGAGAAGTTCGCGAACTACTGGGACGTCGAGATGCGGCTCGTGCCGATGGAGGGCGACCGCTTCCACCTCTCCGCCGAGGAGGCGGTGAAGCTGTGCGACGAGAACACGATCGGCGTCGTCGCAGTCCTCGGCTCGACGTTCGACGGCTCCTACGAGCCGGTACAGGAGATCTGCGCCGCGCTCGACGAGCTGCAGGAACGGACCGGGCTCGACGTGCCGGTTCATGTCGACGGCGCGTCCGGCGCCTTCGTGGCGCCGTTCGCCGATCCCGATCTCGTCTGGGACTTCCGCCTCCCGCGCGTCGCCTCGATCAACGCCTCGGGCCACAAGTACGGCCTCGTCTATCCCGGCGTCGGCTGGATCGTCTGGCGCGACGCGGCCGCGCTCCCGGAGGACCTGATCTTCTGGGTCAACTACCTCGGTGACAACATGCCGACCTTCGCCCTGAACTTCTCGCGCCCGGGCGCGCAGGTCGTGGCGCAGTACTACAGCTTCCTGCGCCTCGGGTTCGACGGCTACCGCAAGGTTCAGCTCTACTCTCGCGCCGTCGCGACGCGGCTCGCCGCCCGGATCGCCGAGCTGGAGCCGTTCGAGCTGATCACGAAGGGCGACGAGCTCCCCGTGTTCGCGTTCAAGGTGAAGGACGAGGTCGACAACTTCACCGTCTTCGACGTCTCGAACGCAGTGCGCGAGCGGGGCTGGCTGCTGCCCGCCTACACGTTCCCGGCCAACCGCACCGATCTCGCCGCGCTGCGGGTGGTCGTCAAGCTCGGATTCACACACGACATGGCCGACATGCTCGTGAAGGACATCGAACGCCAGCTGCCGCGGTTGCAGGCCCAGCCCGAGCCCGTGCACGACGCCGCGAGCGCCGCCGGCTTCCACCACTAGTGGGGTGTCCCGCAACGTTCGACCGGAAATGTTCGTTGCGAGACACCCCACTACCATGTTGATTCAGTAGTGCGGCGTCTCACAACGATGCTTTTTCCTGTCGAAACGTTGTGAGACGCCGCACTCGGCGGCGCACTACAACAACAACGAGGAGCGTCACGATGTGTCGATGGCTCGCGTACTCGGGATCTCCCGTGCTGATCGAGGAGTTCCTGCTCAAGCCCAAGCACTCGCTGATCGACCAGAGCCTGCACTCGACGCTCGGGGCCGAGACGACGAACGGGGACGGGTTCGGCATCGGCTGGTACGGCATGGGCGAGGTTCCCGGCGTCTACCACAGCGTCGAGCCCGCGTGGAACAACCGCAACCTGCGCGAGATTGCACGGCACATCGTGTCGCCGCTCGTGCTCGCGCACATCCGCGCCTCGACCGGCGGCGCCATCCAGGAGACGAACTGCCATCCGTTCCGCCACGGCCGCTGGCTGTGGATGCACAACGGGATGATCCGTGGGTTCCACGAGGTCAAGCACGATCTCGCCTTCGCCGTCGACCCCTCGCTGTACGCGGAGATCGAGGGCTCGACCGACACGGAGCTGTTCTTCCACCTGGCGCTGACGCTCGGGCTCGAGGACGACCCGCCCGGAGCGGTCGAGCGCGCGGTCGGGCTGATCGAGAAGATCGGTCGTGAGCACGGCGTCGAGCACCCGATCCAGATGACCGTGGCCACGACCGACGGCGACAGCCTGTGGGCGTTCCGCTACTCGAGCGAGGGTCGTTCGAGGTCGCTCTTCTTCAGCACGAACGTCGCGACCCTACGCGCCCAGCATCCCGACAACCCCGTCCTCCACGGCCTCTCCGACGAGACGAGGCTCGTCGTCTCGGAGCCGCTCGGCGACCTCGCGGGCGCCTGGAACGAGGTGCCCGAGTCGAGCTACGGCGTCGTCCAGGCCGGGCAGGACGAGCTGCGGCCGTTCGCGCCGCGAAGCCCGTAGCGTCACGATGGGAGTGCAGCGATCCTGACGCGAGGGCGCGGCGCCAGGAGCAGGAGCGCCACGCCCGCCGCGACCAGGCCCGTCGCGCCGAAGGCGAGCCGGACGCTCGAGCTTCCTTCCGCGAGACCCGCGAGGATCGGCGAGAGAACCGCCATCGCCGCCCACGCGAGGTTCAGGACTCCGACCATGATCGTGGCGGTGCCGTCCACGCTCGCGCGCACGCCGACGGCGTAGTTGAGCGCGTTCACGAGCGCCCGGCAGGCCGTCGAGACGACGAGGAACGCGACGAGCGCGAGAGCCGTCGGCCGCAGCGCCGGTAGCAGCCACATGCCTGCCATGACGGCGACGATGACCCCGACGCCGCGCAAATGGACCGAGGAGGCCCGCAGCCGGCCCACGAGCGTCGCCGACGCGATCCAGACCGCGGAGGCTATGCCGTACGCGAGCCCGATCGTCCCGGCGGAGAGGCCTTCGCCGTCGAGGGCCAGAGGCACGAGGACGTTCGACGCGCCTCCGACGACGCCGAGCAGCGCGCTCACGAGAACGGCGCCCGCGATCGTCCGATTCCGCCGGACGAGCCCGAAGGCCGCTCGCAGGCGCAGCTTCTCGACCCGCTCGCCGGCGATCCGCGGCGCGGCGAAGCGATGAACGAGGGGCACGACGGGAAGGACGAGGACCCCGAGCGTCGCCGAGGCGAGGCGCCAGTCGCTCGCGTCGGCGACCGCTCCCGCGAGGACCGGGCCGACGAGCCAGCCGACGCCGGCCGCCGCGATCAGCGGCCCGATCCCGCCCGCCCCACGTCCGCCCGCGGCTGCCCGGGCAGGCCCGATCACCCAGAGGATGCCGAAGCTGAAGCCGAACAGGAGCCGGGCGGCGAGCAGCGGCGCGAGGCCGCCCGCGAGCGCCTGGCCGAACAGCGCCAGGGGCATGAGCGCCGCGGCCACGAGCAGCGGCAGGCGGCTCCCGAGCCGGTTGGCGGCGTAGCCGACCGGGACGGCCGCGACGAGCATCGCCAGCGTCGTGGTCGTCCAGAGGAGCCCCGCCTCGACCGAGCTGAGGCCGAGGTCGTCCCGGATGGCGGGGAGGAGCGGGACGACCGAGGACTCGGCGATCCCGTTCACGACGGCAAGCGCGAGGAGGACGCGGAGCTCGAGATCGAAGCGGGGCATGGACACAGCATGCTCACAGCCGAACGATTCGTAAAATACGAGTTGATGGACGATGCGATCACAAACCATCGTCGCTTCGCGAGCATCGAGATTCGCCACCTCGCCGCACTCGAGGCGGTCGTCGAGACGGGATCCTTCCACCGGGCGGGTGCGGAGCTCGGCTACTCGCAATCCGCGATCAGCCAGCAGATCGCGGCGCTGGAGCGGGCCGCGGGGCTCCCGTTGCTCGACCGGCCCGGCGGCAGGAAGCCCGTGACGGCCACCGAGGCGGGGCTGAGGCTGCTCCGCCACGCGCGCAGGGCGTCCGCGGCGATGCGCGCGGCCGAGGCCGACCTGCGGGCGCTGGCCGAGGGCGAGGCGGGCTCGCTGCGGGTGGGAACGTTCCAGAGCGCCGGGGTGCGCCTCCTCCCCGACGCGATGCGCCGGTACGTCGAGCGGTGGCCCGGCGTGCAGGTGCGGCTCGTCGAGGCCGGGTACGACGACGACCTGCTGGCCCTGCTCGAGCGGGGCGAGCTCGACCTTGCGTTCGTGCTCGCGAACGACGACCCCGCCTACGAGCGCGTCTCCGTCCTCGTCGACCCGTACGTGCTCCTCGCACCGTCGGCCTCCGACCTGGCGCGGGCCGCCGGCCCGATCCGCCCCCGGGAGATCTCCCACCTCCCGCTGATCGGCTACCGGCGGGACACCGGCGCGCCCGAGGCCTTCCTGCGCTCGCGCGGCCTCGAGCCGGAGATCGTGTTCAGGTCGGACGAGGGCGGCATCGTCCAGGGTCTCGTCGGGGCCGGAATCGGCTACGCCGTGGTGCCGCTGCTCGGCGTCGACGAGCGCAACGACGTGGTCGCGCTCGAGATCACCGGGATCCCGCCCCGGGAGATCACGATCGCCTGGCACGCTGACCGGACGCCGACTCCCGCGGCCAGGGCCTTCGTCGAGATCGTGACCGAGATCGGGGCCGAGATCGCGGCAGGCTACGCTCAGGGCGTGAGCACGCGCCCCACGCCGCCGTCGTGAGACTGCTCACCGTCGTCGGCAACCGGCCACAGTTCATCAAGTCGGCGCCGCTCTCGCTCTCGCTCCGCGAGGCGGGGATCGAGGAGATCGTCGTGCACACCGGCCAGCACTGGGACCCCGAGCTCTCGGCCGTCTTCTTCGACGAGCTCGGGCTCGGCGAGCCGGCTGTCGCGCTCGACCTCCGCACGTCGGAGGTCGCCGCGATCGCGACAGCCCTGCGGGAGGTCGTCGAGGCATCGCGAGCCGGACGTCGTCCTCGTCTACGGCGACACCAACTCCACGCTCGCGGGTGCCCGGGCCGCGGGCCGCGTCCCGGTCGCGCACGTCGAGGCCGGGTTGAGGAGCGGCGACCTCGAGATGCCCGAGGAGCGAAACCGGATCGAGGTGGACGCGCTCTCCGCCTACCTCTTCGCCCCCGACGACCGCTCGGCCGCAACGCTCCGCGAGGAGGGTGTCGCAGGCGAGATCCACGTCGTCGGCGACGTCATGGCGGACGCCTCGGCGCAGTTCACCCCGCTCGCGCGCGAGCGCTCCAGGATCCTCGCCCGGCTCGATCTCGAGCCGGGGCGCTACGTCCTCGCGACGGTGCATCGCGAGGCGAACGTCCGGCCCGAGCGCCTGCGACGCATCGTGGAGGGCCTCGGCCGAGCTGCGCTGCCCGTTGTCCTTCCCGTCCACCCCCGGACGGCGGCCGTGCTCGCGGGGCAGGGCATCGTGCTCCCCGCGACGCTGCGGGTGATCGAGCCGCTCGGCTACCTCGACTTCGCGGCACTCGCCTCGCAGGCACATGTCATCGCGACGGACTCCGGCGGGCTCCAGAAAGAGGCGTACTGGTACGGCATCCCGTGCGTGACGATGCGGCCGTCGACGGAGTGGGTCGACACGGTCGAGACAGGCGCAAACGTCCTCGTCGACGACGATCCGGGCCGCATCGCGGCCGCGATCGCGGAAAGCCGCATGCCCGCCGGCCGCCCTGCCCTCTACGGCGACGGCCACGCCTCCCAGCGGGTCGCGGCCGTCCTCGGCGGTACGATGCCGCGCTGTGCATCGTGACGTTGCCATCGTCGGCGCCGGGTACGTCGGCCTCCCCCTCGCGCAGGTCTTCGCGGAGGCCGGCCGGTCGGTGCTGCTCGTGGACATCGATCCGGCCCGCGTCGCGCAGCTCAACCGCGGCGAGAGCTACATCGAGGACGTCCCGAACGAGACCATGGCCCGGCTCGTGCACGAGCACGGGCTCCGGGCGACGACGGACTACGACGAGTTGCGGGAGGCCGACGCGATCCTGATCGCGCTCCCGACGCCGCTCTCGAGGCAGCGGGAGCCCGATCTCTCGGTCGTGCGGGCCGCCACCGAGCAGATCGCGGCGCGGTTGCGCCCGGGCCACCTCGTCGTCCTCGAGTCGACGACCTACCCGGGAACGACCCGCGACGAACTCCTGCCGATCCTCGAGCGCGGCTCGGGCCTGACGGCCGGTACCGACTTCCAGCTCGCGTTCTCGCCCGAGCGCGTCGACCCGGGCCGGGTCGATCACACGACGAAGACGGTGCCGAAGATCGTCGGCGGCATCGACGAGGCATCGACCGAGGCGGCGGCTGCGCTGTACGGCGGTGCGATCGACAGCGTGCACCGCGTCTCCACGCCCGAGGCCGCCGAGCTCACGAAGCTGCTCGAGAACATCTTCCGCTCCGTCAACATCGCTCTCGTCAACGAGCTGGCCCAGCTCTGCGACCGCATGGGGATCGACATCTGGGAGGTCGTCGATGCCGCCGCGACGAAGCCGTTCGGCTTCATGCGCTTCGAGCCGGGGCCGGGCCTCGGAGGCCACTGCATCCCGATCGACCCGTTCTACCTCACGTGGAAGGCGCGCGAGTACGACTTCTCGACCCGGTTCATCGAGCTCGCCGGCGAGGTGAACCAGAACATGCCCTACTACTGCCGCTCGCGCGTCTCACAGGCCCTCAACCACGGCCTCGGCAAGTCGCTCGCCGGCTCGCGGATCCTCGTGCTCGGAGTCGCGTACAAGGCCGACATCTCCGACCTGCGCGAGTCACCGGCCGTGAAGCTGATCGAGCTGCTCCGCAACGCGGGCGCCGAGGTCGCCTACCACGACCCCCACGTCGCGTCCTTCTCCGAGAACGGGACGGAGCTGATCTCCCAGCCGCTCGATCCGGCGGCCCACGACGCGGTCGTGATCGCGACCGCGCACTCGGGAATCGACTACGACCGCGTCGTCGCCGAGGCGGGCCTCGTCGTCGACCTGCGCAACGCGCTCGGCCGGCGCGGGATCGCCGACGCGCAAGGTCTGGAAGCTGTGACCCGGGTCGCCCACGCGGGCGTCGGGGGCTGGGGGAAGAACGTCGCGCGGGTCGTCGGGCAGATCGCCGAGCTGGCGTGGGTCGTCGACACCGAGCCGGGCCGCCAGGCGGAGTACGCCGCGCTCTACCCGCAGGCGCAGGTCACGGGCTCGTTCGCCGAGGCGCTTGCAGACGAGGCGGTCGAGGCGGTGTCGATCGCGACGCCCGTGCCGAGCCACTACGCCCTCGCCCGGGAGGCCCTCGAGGCGGGCAAGCACGTCTTCGTCGAGAAGCCTCCGGCGATGCGCGGCGTCGAGATGGAGGAGCTCGTCGAGCTCGCCCGCTCGAGAGACCTCGTCCTCATGCCGGGGCACCTGCTCCTCTACCACCCGGGCCTGCGGAAGGTGAAGGAGCTCGTCGACGCCGGCGAGCTCGGCGATGTGGCCTGCGTCTACGGCAACCGCCAGAACCTCGGCGTGATCAGGTCGAACGAGAACGCGCTCTGGTCGCTCGGCGTCCACGATCTCTCCGTCATCCTCTGGCTGCTCGGAGAGGAGCCGAGCGAGGCCGTCGCGCACGGCGTCGACTACCTCCAGCAGGGAATCGAGGACGTCGTCTTCTGCTTCCTCCGCTTTCCGTCCGGCAAGGTCGCGCACATGCACCTGTCCTGGCTCGACCCGCACAAGATGCGGAGGATGACCGTCGTCGGGCGCGAGAAGATGGTCGTGTTCGACGACATGGAGCTCGAGCGGAAGGTGACCGTGTACGAGAAGGGCCCGTGGGAGCCGGTGCAGTCCTACGGCGAGTGGCGCACGCGCACGGGGGACATCTTCAGCCCCAAGATCCCGAACGACGAGCCGTTGCGGCTCGAGCTGGAGCACTTCCTGCGGCTGGTCGCGAACGGCCCCGGCGACTACCGCGAGGCGACGGACGGCCTCGCCGTCGTGCGCACGCTCGACCGCCTGACGACGTCGCTGCGGACAGGCTCTCCCGCGTGAGCGCCGAGATCCATGCGACCGCGATCGTCTATCCCGGCACGGTGCTCGGCGAGGGCGTCAAGGTGCTCGAGAACGCGGTCATCGGCAAGCAGCCGACCCTCTCCCCCGCTCGACGGCGAAGCGCGAACCGCTGCCGCCCGCCGTGATCGGGCCCGGCACGATCGTCTCGACCGGCGCGATCCTCTTCGCGGGGTCCGAGGTCGGAGCCCGCGTGATCCTCGGCGACCAGTCGTGCGTGCGCGAGCGGGTCACGATCGGCGACGACGTCGTCGTCGGGCGCGGCTCGTTGGTCGAGAACGACACCACGATCGGGGCGCTGACGAAGATCCAGGCCGCCGCCTACATCACGGCCTACTCGACCCTGGAGGAGCACGTCTTCATCGCGCCGTGCGTCGTGACCACCAACGACAACTGGATGGGCCGCACCGAGAAGCGCTTCGGAAACGTCAAGGGGCCGACGATCCGCCGTGGCGCGCGCATCGGCGGCGGGGCGATCCTCTGCCCCGGCATCGAGGTCGGTGAGGAGGCGTTCGTCGGCGCCGGCGCGGTCGTCACGAAAGACGTGCCGCCGCGCGTCGTCGTCGTCGGCAGCCCCGCCCGGGTCCTCCGCGACGTGCCCGAGGACGAGCTCCTAGTGCGGCGTCTCACGACGTAGAGCGCGACATGATCGTTGTGAGACGCCGCATTACCGCAATCAACTCGGAGTGGGGTGTCCCGCGACGATCATTTCCGGTCGAACGTTGCGGGACACCCCACTAGCCGGATCCTCGTGAAGCCGAGAGAGCTCGCGGTCGGCGCCGCCGGCGTCGTGCTGGGCGTCATCGCGTACCGCTTGCTCCGCGACGAGATCGACCAGCCGGTGATCAGGTCGCTGCCCACGGTCGCAATCGGCTGGAGCGCGATCGTCTCGGGGCTGATCGCCTGGCGGAAGCGACCCGGGAACCGGATGGGTCTGCTGATGACCGCGTACGGCCTCGCAGTCCTGGTTCATCCGTGGCAGTACAGCAGCGACGACGCTCGTGTTCACGATCGGCTTCGCTCTCGCCCAGGTGAACGCCGCGCTGTTCGCGCACGCGACGCTGGCGTACCCGACCGGGCGCGTCACCGGTCGCGTCGAGCTGTGGTTCGTGCGTCTCGTCTACGCCGTCGCGCTCTGCGTCCCGTTCCTCACCCTGCTCTTCTACGGCGGCGGCGGCCTGCGCTACATCGACCCGGGGCCGCGCAGCGCGCTCCTCCTGTACGGGAGCCCGTGGCTGGCCGAGCACCTCGACAAGGCATACGTCTTCGGCGGCTACGGTGCCCTCGCCGCCGCCTTCGTGGTCCTCGTGGTCAGGAAGCTCGTGCTCGCGACGCCTCGGATGCGCCGCATTCTCGCGCCGCTCGGGCTCGCCGCCGGTATCGCCGGCCTGCGGGCGCTCACGGAGGCCTTCGCCACCCTCGCGAGCCCGGCCCGGCCAATCCTGTCCGGCCTCTACTGGTGGCAGGTCGTAGGTCAGATCCTGCTGCCGATCGTGCTCCTCGTGGGGCTCCTGCGGACGCACCTGGCTCGCGTCCACGTCGGCGATCTGCTGCTCGAGCTCGACCACACGCCGTCCGACGGGATCCAGAGCGCGCTCGCGCGGCACCTCGAGGATCCGAGTCTCCAGCTGCTCTTCTGGTTGCCCGAGCGCAGCGTCTACGTGGACTCGGCCGGAGTCGAGGTGGCGCTCCCGGCGCCCGGCTCGAAGCGGTCGGTCACGGAGATCTCCCGCGAAGACGAGCGAGTCGCCGTGATCGTCCACGACCCGTCGCTCGACGAGGAGCCGAAGCTCCTCACGGCGGCCGCCGCCGCCGCGCGCTTCGCGCTCGAGAACGGACGGCTGCACGCCCAGGTGCGGGCGCAGCTCATCCAGGTGCAGGAGTCGCGCCGACGGATCGTGACGGCCGGCGACGAGCAGCGCCGCCGCATCGAACGCGACATCCACGACGGCGCCCAACAGCGTCTCGTCGCGCTCGCGCTCGAGCTCCGTGCGACCCAGCGGCGCCTCGGGGGCGGCGTGGATCCCGACCTCGAGCGAGTTCTCACCGGGGCGGTCGAGGAGCTGCAGGTGGCCGTCTCCGAGCTGCGCGAGCTCGCCCGCGGCGTCCATCCCGCCATCCTCACGGAGGAAGGGCTGGGAGGGGCGCTCGAGTCGCTGGCGGCTCGCACGCCGCTCGACGTGAGGATCGAGCGGCCCCTCGAGGAGCGGCTGCCCCCGGAGATCGAGGCCGCCGGGTACTTCCTCGCCTGCGAGGCGCTCGCGAACGCCGTCAAGCACGCCGACGCGTCGACTGTCAGGATCAGCGCCGTGCGTCAGGACGGCAAGCTGGTGGTCGAGGTCGTCGACGACGGCCGGGGCGGCGCAGACGCCGGCGGCTCCGGCCTGCGCGGGCTCGCCGACCGGCTCGAAGCGCACGGCGGCCTGCTCACCGTGGCGAACGCCGCCGGCGGCGGGACACGCGTCGTCGGGGAGATCCCGTGCGCGTCGTGATCGCGGACGACGCGGTGCTGCTCCGCGAGGGGATAGCGCGCGTCCTCTCCGAGAACGGCTACGAGGTCGTGGCGCAGGTGGGCGATCCGGTCGCCCTGACCGAGGCGGTCGACTCGTTGCGGCCCGATCTCGCGATCGTGGACGTGCGCATGCCCCCGACGTTCACGGACGAGGGCACCCAGGCGGCGATCGCCCTCCGGGCGGAGCATCCGGACCTTCGGATCCTGGTGCTCTCCCAGATCGTCGAGGCGCGCCACGCGCTCAGGCTCTTCCGCGAGACGCCCGAGGGGTTCGGCTACCTGCTCAAGGACCGGGTCGTCCAGCTCGACGACTTCCTCGACGCGGTGCACCGCGTCGGGCGGGGCGGAACCGCGATCGACCCCGAGGTGGTCGCACAGCTCCTCGGGCGCAAGCCGGCGGACGACCCCCTCGCCGAGCTGACCCCACGCGAGCGGGAGGTCCTCGGGCTCATCGCGGAAGGCCGCTCGAACAAGGCGCTCTGCGCGAAGCTCTTCCTCAGCCCCAAGACGATCGAGACGCACGTGAACAGCATCTTCCTCAAGCTCGGCCTCCTGCCCGCGCCCGACGACCATCGCCGCGTGCTCGCGGTGCTCGCCTACCTGCGCGGCTCGGCGTCGTGATGCCGCCCGCAACGCCGGTCGAACGTTGCGGGACACCCGCTAGCGAGCCTTCGTGACGGTGAGACGGTAGGCGCCCGCCGCGCGGGCGATCATCCTCACGTCCAGCAGGTACCAGCCGGCCGCGTCGGCCCGGAAGGAGAGCGAGGTGCCGGCGGGACGTGACAGGAGCCTGCGGTCCCGCACCGAGGCCGCGTCGACCGCGATGGTTCCCGGTCGCCAGAGCGCGAGCGACGGGCCGGCCGCACTCGTGCCCGACTCCGTCGCCGTGAGCTGCTCGCCGGCGTGAAGGTACACGCGGTAGACGTCGTCGCGGTCGTTCCAGTAGTCGATCGTCGCCTCCACCACCCGGCGCGACCCGTACAGCGGGTACGCGCCAGAGCCGCCCTGGTCGTTCGGCTCGTACAGGTCGCGCGGCGGCTCTCCGGCGGCGAGAAGCTCGAGCGCAGCCGTCTGGTCGAGCCGGCCCGCGCCGGTGAAGCGGTCTCGGCCTCCGGTGCAGCTCCGGCACCCGGTCGCGGGGACCGCGTCCACGGCGCTCTGCTCCAGGAGCGCGAGCACCTGATCCGGCGCCAGGCCCGGAGACGTCGCGAGCAGCATCGCGGCCGCTGCCGTGACCTGCGGGGTGGCGAAGCTCGTCCCCTCGGCAGAGCGGTACTCCTCCGGCCCGCAGCTCGAGTAGCCCTGCTCCTCGCAGTCCGGGCGCGCGGCCGTGAGCGCGAGCGGGAAGGTCGAGAGGATCCCCTCCCCCGGCGCCGCGATGTCGTTGAACTGCGGGTCGCGGTTGGAGAAGGCGGGAGAGCTGCCCTTCCGGCTCAGGGCGCTGACGCCGAGGACGTGTGGGAGGGCGGCCGGCCAGCTCGCGTACTGCCATGGCTGAAACGGCGCCTGGTCGGAGTTGCCCACGGCCGCGACGACGAGCACGCCCTTCGAGACGGCGTAGGAGACGGCGTCGGCCTCGAGCCGGGAGTACGTGTCGCGTGAGGGGTCGCCGGGCTCGCGGAGGCCGCCGAGGCTCATGTTGATGACCCGCGCCCCTTTCGCGACCGCCCACCTGATCGCGCGGGCCTCGGCCTCGACCGGAATCGAGCGCTGGGGGCCCACGACCTTCGCCACGAGGAGCTGTGCCGGGGGCGCGAGGCCCGCGATCCCGACGCCGTCGTTCGTCCGCGCGGCGATGAGCCCGGCGACGAACGTGCCGTGCCCCTGCGTGTCGACGGTGGCCGGCCCGGAGACGAAGCTCTTCGCCGCCGCGATGCGCCCGCGCAGCTCGGGATGCTCGCCGTCGACGCCCGAGTCGATCACGGCGACACGCACGGGGGCAAAGGGCGGGGGCTCGACCCACGCGTCGAACGCGCGGTTCTGCGCGGCATACCACTGCCGCGGCAGGAATGGATCGTCGGGCTCGTACGCGACACGCCGGGCGCCGAGGGCTTCGATGTACCGGGTGCCTCCCACGCCCCGGAGGGCGGAGCGTCCGGGTGCGGAGACCGCGAGCGCGCGGATCGGGTCGAGATCGACGACACGGGACGCGCCGCGGGCGCGGAGCTCCGCGGCGACGGCGGCTCCGTCTGCCGCCGGCGCAAGCCCGACCGCGAAGCGCGCCGCGCTCACCGGCCGCGCCGCGGCGAGGCAGAGCGCTGACGCCAGGAGGAGGGCCGCCGCCCTCGCTCTCACTTCGGCTGTCCCGTCGGGACGTTGATCGTGAGCGCGGGGCCTACCTGGCCCTCGGCGGTCAGTCTGTAGGTCGAGGTGGCCTTCGGCCGCACCGTCACGGTGAAGGCGCCGTCCGGATCCGGTGTCACCCGCACCGAGGGCAGCCAGGCCCCAGTCGCGCCGAGCTTCTCGAGCAGCGGTGCGTCGACGTCGCGCGCGAGACCCGAGACCGCGACCGGTGTCCCGGACGCCGTCGCAGTGGGGGGCGGCGCCACGCGCAACACACCGATCCGGAACATGGTCGAGCGCAGGCCGAGGCGGGCCCTCACGTCGGCGGCCTTGAGCAGGACGCTCTGGCCCGTCTTCTTCACGAGCGTGACCGAGGCCGGCCGGCCGGAGGCCGTCGGCACGACCTGCACGTCGACGACGGGCGCCGAGAGGCCGAACGCCTGCGCGAGCGTGGCCGCCGTGTACGAGCGCGGGGGCCAGCGGTGGTAGGGCGAGAGCGTGTCCCATGGGTCGTCGCGCGCCTGCAGATACGGGACCTGCAGGCCGAAGACATCGGCGCTCGCCGCCGTCCTCCCGCCGGACGACGAGTAGTAGAACGCCGTCACGGTCTTGCCCGCATACGTGAGGATCTGGCCCTTCGTCGCCTGGACCGCGGCCGTGGTGGCGGGCGACTCCGCCGCGACCCCGTAGTACATCTGGCTGCGCGGGTCGGCGTAGAGGTCGAAGTCACGGTTCTTGACGAGGCTCGCGAGGGCGTACGAGCGCGCCGCGACGGCCTGCGACTGCAGCGCGGCGGCGGGCCACTCCTTCGGCATCTCGCCCGGGACGACGCCGAGGATGTAGGCGTCGAGCCCCACGACGTCGATGACCTGCAGCTTCTTGTCGACGGCCGTGACCCGGAGCGCGCCGCGGTAGCCCTTGCCGTCCAGCGTCAGGGTCGACGCCTTCCCCGGCTGGAACTCGAGCGGGCCGGGAAAGCGTCGTGGGCTTCCCGTCGACGGGGATCTTGAGACCGGGCTTCAGCGCGATCTTCCCTGCCGGCAGCGGCGTCACGACGCCCGCGGCGTCCGTGACGGAGAACGGGACGGTGGAGGCGATCTCGACCGCCGGGCGGCCGTCGGCGATGAGGATCCTGACCGTGGAGAGGGGCGCCGGCGAGATCGTCGTGCCCGGGTAGTAGAACGAGAGGATGTCGCGGTAGCTGCGGTCCGCTTTCGCCTGGGCCAGGGCGCCGTACTGGCTGAGACCCACCCCGTGGCCGTACCCACCGCCCGTGAGGACGTAGACCGGCGCCGAGAGCGTCGGAACCGGGATCGGGGCGGTCGCCGACGGGAAGGGTGGGCTCGCCGCCGACGCGGACGCTGCGAGCACGAGGGCGACGAGAAGCATGACCGTGGTGCGCATGGAGAACCTCACCGAATTGTTCTCGGTAGGACGCGTCAAGCCTTGAGTCTGTTTGCGTACTGCTCGTCGTAGTAGGCTCGGTACGAGCCCGACTTGATGGGCTCCCACCAGTCGCGATTGTCCCGGTACCAGTCGACCGTGGCGGGCAGGCCGCCCTCGCCGAAGGACCTCTGGGGCGACCAGCCGAGCGCCCGCAGCTTGGTGTCGTCGACGGCGTAGCGGCGGTCGTGACCGGCTCGGTCCTCGACGTGCCTGATGAGGGACGGGTCGGCACCGGTGAGCTCGAGGATGCGACGGGTGACCTCGATGTTCTCGTGATCCTCGCCGCCGACGTTGTAGATCTCACCGGGCGCGCCTTCGTGCAGCACGAGCTCGATGCCCGCAGAGTGATCCTCGGCGTGGAGCCATTCCCGCACCTGCTTCCCGTCGCCGTAGACGGGCAGCGGCTGCCCGGCGAGCGCGTTCGTGACGAACAGCGGCACGAGCTTCTCCGGGTACTGATTCGGGCCGAAGGTGTTGGCGCCACGCGTGATCGAGGCCCGGACGCCGTACGTGCGCACGTACGCGAGCACCTGGAGGTCGCCGCCGGCCTTGGCGGCGCTGTAGGGGCTGGAGGGCCTCAGTGGATCCGTCTCGACCGCGCGACCGCCCGCCTCGAAGTCGCCGTACACCTCGTCGGTCGAGACCTGGACGTAGCGGGCGTCGTGCGCGCGCACCCATTCGAGCAGGCACATCGTGCCGAGGACGTCGGTGTGAACGAACTCCTGCGGCCCCAGGATCGAGCGGTCGACGTGGGTCTCGGCCGCGAAGTTGACGATCGCGTCGCAGCCCTCCGCGGCCCGCTCCACCGCCTCCGGGTCGGCGATGTCCCCCTGATAGAAGTCGTGCTCGACCCCTTCCAGGTTCGCGGGGTTCCCGGCATAGGTGAGCTTGTCCAGGACCACGACGTCGGTTCCGCCCTCGGCCAGCCGACGGGCGAAGTGCGAGCCGATGAATCCCGCCCCGCCGGTGACGAGCACGCGCATCGGGGAAGCCTAGCCGCTCCCCTGCGCAAGTGGGGTGTCCCGCAACGATCATTCCGGTCGAACGTTGTGAGACGCCGCACTAGGACGTGGCGCGCTCCCGGAGGAGCGCGATGCACGCGGCCAGGCCCTCACGCCAGTGAGGAAGCTCGGGAGCGCCCTTCTCGCTGCGCAGGACCGAGACGGCGGGCCGCGGCGCCTTCGCCCCGAACTCGGCAGTCGTGATCCGCCTGACGCGGCAGTCGAGCCCGGCCTCGTCGAAGATCGCTTCGGCGAGATCGGCCCAGGTGCAGTCGCCGGCCGCGGCGATGTGCCAGATCCCGAAGGGCGCTCCGCCGTCGACGAGTTCCCGGGTCGCCGACGCCAGGTGCGCGACGAACGTCGGGCTGCCGCGCTGGTCGTCTACGACCGCGACCTCGTCGCGCTCGGCGCCGAGCCGCAGCATCGTGCGGACGAAATTGTGGCCCGTCGGGCCGAAGAGCCACGAGCTGCGCACGACCCAGGCGGACTCGCCGGCCGCGGCCTCGGCGTGCAGCTTCGTGCGTCCGTAGGCCGACAGGGGCGCCGGGCCGTCCGACTCGGTGTACGGCGCTCCCTTGCGACCGTCGAAGACGTAGTCCGTCGAGTACGCGACCAGTGGAGCGCCGAGCTCCGCGGCATGCGTGGTGCCGCCGACGTTCACCTCGGCCGCGCCCTGAGGATCGTCCTCGGCGCCGTCGACGTTCGTCCAGGCCGCGGCGTGGAGGACGAGATCGGGCCGTCCGAGGGAGATGCGCGGCGGGAACCGCACGTCCCAGTCGTCGTGCGTGAGCGCCAGCACGTCGTCGGCGGCGAACACCTCCGCGAGCGCGGCCCCGAGCTGGCCGCCGGCGCCGGTGATCAGGACGCGACGGCCTGGTCCCGCGCGGAGAGCGTCGGTGTCTGCGTGCTCCATAGATGCCTGACGCGGGGATCGTCCCAGGCGACGCCGTGCTCGTCCGGATCGGCCGGGTCGTACTCCTCCGTCACGTGGTAGACGAACAGGAGGTCGGTGAGCGCCTCGAACCCGTGAGCGTGGCGTCCGGGGATGTAGAGCGCCACCGGGTTCTCCTCGCCGATGTCCTCGGTGAACGTCGCTCCCGTGCCGCGGTCGAGCACGACCACCCGGGCCATGCCCTGCAGGCAGGCGAACAGGTCGTCCTGGCCGCGCTCGTGATAGTGGAGGCCGCGGATCACCCCGCGGCGCGACAGCGACACGTTGGTCTGAACCGTGGGCCGCGGCAGCAGGCTGTCCCGGCGCAGCTCGGAGAACCAGCCACGCTCATCCTCGAACCGCCGCAACGGGATCCGCTCGATCCCGTCGACGGTCACTTGTTCACCCCGGTCTCCTCGATCGTGCGGCCGATCTCCGCGAGGTGCTGCCAGTGCTTGCCCGCGTCCTCCCACCAGCCTCGCACGGTGACGACCGACAGCGCTCCGCGCTGCGCGTACGCCCGGTTGACGTCGGTGATCTCGAGCTCGCCGCGGCTCGAGGGCTCGAGATCTGCGATCACGTCGAACACGTCGGGCGGATAGCAGTAGAGGCCGACGACGGCATGGCTCGTCGGGGGGGCGGGGTAGCGCAGGTCGACGACTCCGGCCTTCTCCGTCACGTCGACGACGTTGCCGTCCTCGTCGTAGACGACGACGCCGAAGTTCTCGGGATCGGGCACGTCCTTCACGAACACCTGAGCGCCGCCGCCGCCGCCCCACGACCCGATCTCGGCCGCGTGAGAGTGCTCGAAGATGTTGTCCCCGAGGACGACGACGAGCTGCTCGCCCGCCGCGAACGCCTCCGCCATCCCCACGACCTCGGCGATGCCGCCGGGCTGCGTCTGCACCTTGTACGTGAGATCGAGCTCGAGCAGGGGGCGGTCGCCGTTGCGCGCGGTCAGGTGGCCGTCGCCGAGGAGGTCGATCATCTGGCCCGCGTGGCCCTTGCCGGTGACGACGAGCACCTCGCGGATGCCGGCGAGCTGGAGCAGCTGCAGCGGGTAGTAGACCATCGGCCAGCTGCCGACCGGGAGCAGGTGCTTGTTCGTGACCCGGGTCAGCTCCCCCAGCCGTGTGGCCTCTCCTCCGGCGCAGACGAGCCCTTTCATGGCACCGATGCTAACCGGGATCAGGCCGCGTGAGACAGGTTGGGCGCCGGATCGGCGAACGGGCTGCGCTCGAGACCCCAGAAGGACAGTTCCACGGCCGGTCCGATCCCGAATGCGAACGCGAGCGTGCCGATGCCGACGGTGCCGCCGAGCGCGAACCCGATCACCGTCACGAGCACCTCGATCGTGGCGCGTGCGACCCCGATCCGGATGCCGGTCCGTCGGGCCGTGACCAGCATCAGCGAGTCGCGCGGGCCGGCGCCCATCCCGGCCCCGATGTAGAAGCCCGAGCCGATCCCGATCACGAGCACCCCCGCGACCATGAGGACGATGCGGGCCGCGAGCGGCGAGCCAGACAGAGAGTCGACTGCATCCACCGCGAGCAGCCCGTCGACCATGAGGCCGATGAAGACGGCGTTCGCGACAGTTCCCGGCCCGATGCGCGCGCCGAGCGCCCAGGCAACGACGAGGACGACCAGGGCGACGGCGATGTTGGCCGTCCCGAACGACAGCGGCGTGTGCTCGGAGATGCCCTGATTGAGCACGTCCCACGGGGAGAGGCCGAGCTCCGACTCGAGGAGAAGCACGATGCCGAGGGCGAAGAGGAAGAGCCCGGCGCCGAGCGAGACGGCCCTGAGCGCGACCGGGCCGCGAATGAGGGGCGGTGCCTGCAGTGGTCTACCGCCCCGTGCTGCGCAGAGACAGCGCCGGAGGCGTCGTCGGTCCCACCGTCAAGCTCCCCTGCTCCGGCGGGCAGCCTCCTTCCGCCGTCGCACCTCCGGAACCGCCCGCACGGCGGCCACCCAGACGTAGATCACCGCAGAGACGAACGTCAGGAGTGCGAACAGGATGCGTTTGGGCCGGAGCATCTCGTGAGAGCATCGTAGAGGGCGTAACGGGTCCGGATCGTGGACGGGTCCCGGATCGTCATACTCCATGACAACGACAGTGCGAGGAAAGGACGGCCGCAAATGGCCAAGAAAGACGGGAAGGTGGCGCCGGCGGTCGAGACGTTGAAGCCGTATCTCGATCGCGCGCTGAACGACAAGGAGTTCCGCGATGACCTCAAGGAGGCCCTCGGCGCGGCGCGGAAGCTCTACGGCCCGCTCGCGAAGGATGCGCGGGACGACGGCCCCATGAAGTCCGCCACGCGCCTGGCGACCGACGAGAAGATGCAGGACAACCTGCGCAAGGCGCTGGAGGACTTCGGCAAGGCCGCCGGGACGCTCAAGGGCAAGAAGAAAGGTCACAAGGGCCGTAATGCGATGCTGCTCGCGGGCCTGATCGCGGGCGCCCTGTACAACCCGTGGACCGGCCCCCAGACGCGGGACTGGCTCATGACCAAGGTCGCCGGCGACGACGACCTGCAGCCGCTCGAGAGCTACGACCTGTCCGACAGCTCGGGCAACGGGACGGCTGACGTCGGCGCCTCCACCGCCGCGACGGAGACGGCGGACGCCGAGAGCTGAGCTAGCGGTCCTGACCCCCGGTCGGGCTCTTCGGAGCCCGGCCGGACAGGGTCGATTCCAGCGACCCGGGCACGAGCCCGCTCGTGCTCGAGATGTCGTCCGCCTCGAGCAGGATCGCGGCGGCGGGCGGGGCGACGCCGGGCGGCAGGACGGCGGCGGGCCCCTCGTCGATCGGCAGATACGCCCGGCCGGCGTCGAAGGAGACGTCCTGGGCGCGCCGCCACGCGTTGAGGAAGGGGTACGGCGCGACAGCCCCGTCGTAGCCGCGATAGCGCAATGCCACCGGGTGGATCTCGAAATGGAGGTGGACGGGCGAGAACTCCGCGTCGCCCGTCTTGCCCATGAAGCCCAGCACGTCGCCGGCCTTCACGCGCCGGCCGTTGACGGCGAGTGGTGCGTACGCCGAGAGGTGCGCGTAGTAGAACTCGTTCCCGGTCAGGTCGCGCAGCCAGAGGCGCCAGCCCCCGATGTCGTTCCACCCGACCGAGAACACGGTGCCGTCCGCCACCGCGAGGAGCGGCGTCCCGAGCGGCGCGAAGATGTCCTCCCCGTGGTGCCAGCCACCCGAGACGTCGCCGCGCGGCGCGCCGAAGCTGTCGCCGAACGACGCCGGGCCGAAGACCGGGAAGACGTAGCCGCCGGTCGAAAGCTGCGCCGACACGACCGGTGCCGGACGGACGAGCTCCGGGGGAGCACCGCCGGGGATGGAGGTGCCGGGCTCGCGGGGCGCGTCCGCCGGAGCCACGGGGGGCGGGGCCGGCGTCTTCGCCTTCGGCTTCGCCGCCGCCGGCGGAAGAGCCAGGTCGGGGACTCCGGCGGTGACCGAGGCGCTGGCGCTCCCGATCTCGATCGTGCTGCCCGCCGCCAAGCCGCCGTGGTCGGCGATCAGCTTGAGCCTGATTCCCGTGACCGTGGCCCTCGCCGAGCGGGGCGGCTTCTGCACGGCCTCGACCGTCGAGCCGAGCACCTCGAGACTGCCCCAGTCGGCGATCGGGACGACGAGGTTCTGGGCGGCCGTGATCAGCTGACCGAGCACCGAGAGACCGGAGATCGTCGAGGCGGAAACGCTCCCCGACGCGCTCACCGAGCCCGCCGCCGCGCTCGCGCGGATGTCGAGGGACTCGGCCGTGACCTCGCCGCCGAAGAGGGAGACGGCGAGCTCGCCGACGCCCGACTGCGCGCTCGACGACTCGCCGGGCTGCGCGACGACGTGCTCGTTGGCCGAGCCGATCCTCACGATCGAGCCGTCCGCGGGGTACGCGTAGCCGGGGATGACGGCGTCGGAGGTCGGCGGCGCCTCGGCCGCGTACGAGACCTCATCGGGGAGGCCGGGTTGGACGATCCGGGAGATCACGGCCGATGCGTTCGCCTGGGGCTCCGTCGGCGCAGCAGCGGCGATGGAGACGACGAGGGCGACGAGCACCGGCACGACGAGGAGGGGGACGCGTCCCACGACGCTTCAGGGTAGCTCGCGGGGCTGCCGCATCGCGCGCCACGCGAGTTGCGCCGCGACCCCGACGAGCAGGATGCCGAACAGGCGGCGCAGAACATCCTCGGGGAGCGAGGTTGCGAGCTGGACTCCGACCTCGACGCCGGCGATCGAGGAGAGCCCGAGGACCAGCGCGGGCTTCGGCCGCAGGTTGCCGTAACGCGACTGCCGCCAGGTACCGACCGAGGCGGTCGGCACGATCGCGAGCAGCGACGTTGCGGCGGCCTCCACCTGGCCGAGCCCGAGCGCGACGAGGGTGGGCACGAAAAGGATGCCGCCACCCACGCCGAACAGGCCCGACAGGACGCCGGCAGCCAGGCCGAGCACGACCGCGAGGGCCACGGTCGCGATGCTCATCCGGCGATCAGCCAGACCCCGAGGGCGGTGAGCAGCGCTGCGAACGCGAGCGTCAGTGCGCGCCCCGAGACTCGCTGCTGGACTGCCGTCCCCAGCATCGCGCCGCCCACCGCCGGAATGCCGACGAGCAGCGCAGACGTGACGTCGACTTCCCCACGGACGGCGTAGAGGACGACCCCGGCGACCGCGGTTATCACGATCGCGCCGAGTGAGGTGGCCG
Source organism: uncultured Thermoleophilia bacterium (assembly GCA_963736945.1). Lineage (GTDB taxonomy): Bacteria > Actinomycetota > Thermoleophilia > Gaiellales > Gaiellaceae > Gaiella. The sequence continues at coordinate 48,874 of CAVTQW010000017.1, read as the reverse complement.
TCGCCTGTCTCGGACCGAACCCCACGACCATGATCAGGAGCGGCACGATGACGATCCCACCGCCGACGCCGAAGAGCGAGCTGAACAGCCCGCCACGAGGCCGATGAGGACGAGCCGCACGCGCCGATCCTAGACGGCGTCAGATGGACGCCGAGGCGTACTACCTCGGGCGCCGCTCCGACGGCTCAGACGGGCTCGGCGGAGGCCTCGAGCGCGGGAGCCGTCTCGAAGTCGCGCTGCCGCACGAGGAAGAGCGAAACGAGAACGCCGACGAACGCGATCGCCGCACCCGCCCAGAACGCGTGCTGGAAGCCCTCGGTCAGGGCCGACGGCACCGGCGTCCCCGAGGCCACCGCGTCGCTCGTCGTCGAGGTGGCAATCGTGGAGAGGATCGCGATCCCGACCGCGCCGCCGATCTGCTGGGACGTGTTGATGAGACCGGAGGCGAGGCCGGCTTCGTCCGGCTTCGTGCCGGCGAGCGCCGCGATCGTGAGGGAAACGAAGGCGAGCGGCAGCCCGAAGCCGATCACGAGGAAGCCCGGGAAGAGGTTCTTCCAGTACGACCCGTCCACCGAGACCTGCGTGAACAGGATGAGTCCCAGGGTCATCACCGACATGCCGACGACGAGCGTGGGCTTTACCCCGACCCGGGTCACCGCCGCGGCGGCGACGTTGGCCCAGATGATCGCCGTGCCCGCCACGGCGAGATAGCCGATACCGGTCTTCAGCGGCGAGAAGTGGAGGACCTGCTGCATGTAGAGCGTCAGCATCAGGAACATCGCGAACAGCGCCGTGCCCAGGATGAACATGACGATGTTGGCCGCGGTCAGGGTCTGGAGCCGGAAGATCGAGAACGGCATCAGTGGATGTCCGGCCCGTGACTCCTGGCCGATGAACCCGATCAGCAGCACGGCCGCGGCGACGAAGACGCCGATCGTCTTGCCCGAGGTCCAGCCCCAGTCGTTGCCCTTCGTGATCCCGAGCACGAGAATGCTGAGGCCTGCCGTGACGAGGACGGCGCCGAGGACGTCGAAGCCGGGCTCGCGGTCGTCTCGGCTCTCGGTGAGCAGGATCGGCGCCGCGATCAGCGAGATGATCCCGACGGGGACGTTGACCCAGAAGATCCAGGGCCACGAGAGCACGTCGACGAGGATGCCGCCCATGAGGACGCCGGCGGCGGCGCCGACGCCGCCGACCGCACCCCACGCGCCGAGGGCGATGTTGCGCTCGCGCCCCTCGCGGAAGGTCGTCGTGAGGATGGAGAGGGCGGCCGGCGAGATCGTGGCCGCGCCGAGCCCCTGCAGGGCGCGTGCGGCGATCAGGGCGCCTTCGCTCCAGGCGAAGCCGCAGAGGAGCGAGCCGACGGTGAAGATGACGAGGCCGACCATGAACACACGCCGCCGGCCGAGGAGGTCGGCGAGGCGCCCGCCGAGGAGGAGGAAGCCTCCGAAGACGAGCGAGTACGCGGAGATCACCCACTGCAGGTTCTCCTGCGAGAACCCGAGGTCGGTCTGGATCGAGGGCAGCGCCACGTTGACGATCGCGATGTCGAGCACCACCATGAACTGCACCATGCAGAGCAGCAGCAACCCGATCCACTTGCGCCTGTCGGACTGGCTCATCGTTTCCATCCTTTGCTCGCCTGCGGCATCGACCGAACCACCGTATCACCCTCGACTTGCGCTTAGCAAGTAACAACTTCATAATGACAACCAGACACTTCCGGAAGCGCACCAGGCCCGAAACGAGCGGCACGTGAAGCCCTACAACCAGTACTGCCCCGTCGCCCGCGCCCTCGAGCTCGTCGGTGAGCGCTGGTCGCTCCTGGTCGTGCGTGAGCTCCAACACGGGCCACTTCGCTACAGCGACCTCCACGAGCGCCTCCAGGGCTGCAGCACGAATGTTCTCGCCACCCGCCTGAAAGAGCTCGAGCTCGGGGGCGTGATCGCACGGCGGAAGCTGCCGCCCCCGGCCGCGTCCACGGTCTACGAGCTCACCGGGACGGGGGCTGCGCTCGGCCCCGTGCTCGCCGCGCTCGCCCGCTGGGGCCTCCGCGCCCTCGGCCCGCCCCCGGACGACCTCGAGACGCCGCCCGGCTGGCTCGAGAAGGCGCTGCGAACGACTGTCGTCGCGTACGCCCCGGACGCGCGGATCGGCTTCGACGTCTCCGGCGAGCAGGCCTCGCTCGACCGGGGCACGGTCGTGCCGGGCCTGATCGAGGACGCAGATGCGGTCGTGACCGGCACGCCGGCCGACCTGTACGCGCTGCTCGTCGAGGGAGACACCGGTGCAGCAGAGGTCGACGGCGACTCCGCCGTGGTCGAGCGCCTGATCGAGGCGCTCGCGCCGGGCCGACCGGTCGTGTCCTAGATTGCCGCCGCCTCGCGGCGGAGGACGTCCCAGGCGAGCGCGACGTCCGCCTCCGTCGTGCGGGCACTGCCGACGGCGAGGCGAAGGACGAAGCGGCCGTCGAGCTTCGTGTGCGAGAGGAAGATCTCGCCGCGCCCGTTGACGCGCTCCATGAGCGCCCGGTTGAGGTCGTCGCTCCCTTCCCGCCGAAAGCACACGAGCGAGAACGGCCGCGGCGCGCAAAGCTCCCAGCCCGGCTCGTCCTCCACCCACCGCTCGAAGAGCGCGGCGAGGCGGATGTGCTCGCGGATGGCCGCCTGCAGGCCCTCGCGGCCGAAGCAGCGGAGCGTCGCCCACAGCTTCAGCGCCCGGAAGCGCCGGCCGAGCGGCGAGGCGTACTCGCCGAGGCTGACGACCTCCTCGCTCACGCGCAGGTACTCGGGCACGAGGCTGAACGCGTCGCGGAGCGCCTCGGGGCGGCGGCAGAGGAACGCGGAGCAGTCCATGGGCACGAACAGCCACTTGTGCGGGTTCATGCCGATCGAGTCCGCCCGCTCCCAGCCGGCGAAGTGACCGCGGAGCTCGGGACACACCGCCGCGGCGCCCGCGTAGGCGGCGTCGACGTGGAGCCAGACATCCTCTGCGGCAGCGCGGTCGGCGATGGCGGCGACGGGATCGACGGCGGTCGACGACGTCGTGCCCACGGTGGCGACGACCGCGCAGGCGCCGGAGAGGTCGAGTGCGTCCGGGCGCAGAGCGTAGGCGCCGTCCACCGGCGTCTGCCGCACCTCGAGCTCGAGCAGCCGCGCGGCCTTCAACGTCGACGAGTGCGTGTGCTCGGAGCAGACGACGACGCGCCTCCCGGGTGCCGCCGCCCGCGCAGCCGCGAGCGCGGTGACGACGCCCGCAGAGGCCCCGTCCTCGATGTGCCCGTGCAACGGTTCGGGCAGCCCGAGCAGCTGCCGCAGCCAGTCGAGCGTCACCTCCTCGAGCTCCTGCAGCGCCGGTGAGGCGCGCCAGAGGATGCCGACCTGGTTGAGGCCGGCGATCAGCAGCTCGGCCAGGATCCCGGGCGCGGCGGCCGTCGACCCGAAGTACGCGAAGTAGCGCGGGCTCTGCCAGTGGGTGATTCCGGGCATGAGGATCTCGTCCAGGTCGCGCAGCACGGCTGCGAAGGGCTCCCCTGCCTCGGGCGGCGTTCCGGGCAGGGCAGCTCTGATCGCGCCCGGCTCGACCCGCGCGAGGACGGGCCGCTCCCGGATGCCGTCGAGGTAGCGGGCGACCCACTCGAGGGCGGCGGCGCCGTCCTCGTGGAACGTGCTCAACGGCCCTTCACGATCTCGGTCCACGGCCGCGTGTTGAGCACCTGCTCCTTCGTCAGCCACGCCCGCCGGGCCTGGCCGATGCCGAGCTCGGCATAGGACAGTGCCCCGGTCGAGTGCGCGTCGGTGTTCACCGGGATCCGGACGCCGGCCTCGCCGGCGAGCCGGGCATGGACGTCGCGCATGTCGAGCCGGTCCGGCTGGCCGTTGATCTCGAGCGCGGTGCCGGTCTCCGCTGCGCCCGCGACGACGCGTTCGAGGTCGAGGTCGGCGCCCGGCCGCTTCGAGATGCGGCGCCCGGTCAGGTGCCCGATACAGTCGACGTGCGGGTTCTCGATCGCGGCGAGGACGCGTTCGGTCGGGTCGCGGTCGAGGGAGGTGTGGAGCGAGGCCACGACCCAGTCGAGCTCGCGCCAGCGTCTCGTCCGGGACGTCCACGATCCCGCGCGCCGTGATGTTCGCCTCGACGCCCCGCAGCACGCGGAAGGGAGCAACCCGCGCGTTGACCTCGTCGATCTCCCGCCACTGCTGCTCCAGCCTGCCCTCGCGGAGGTAGTGCGAGTGGTCGGTGAGGCAGAGAAACTCGTAGCCGCGGGCGGCCGCGGTGCGGGCCATCTCCTCGATCGTCGCCTTGCCGTCCGAGGACCACGTCGAGTGGCAGTGCATCTCGCCGCAGAGGTCGCCGAGCTCGACGAGCCGTGGGAGCGTTCCCCGCCGCGCCGCCTCGAGCTCGCCGCCGTTCTCGCGCAGCTCGGGCGGGATGTAGCTGTAGCCGAGGAACGCATAGAGCGACTCCTCGTCCTTGAAGGTATGTACCTCTCCGGTCTCGACGACCGTGACGCCGTACTCGGAGACCGAGAGCCCGTCGCGCTGCGCCTGCTCTCGCAGCGCGACGTTGTGGTCCTTCGAGCCGGTGAAGTGCTGCAGGAGGTCGCCGTAGCTCTCCGGCGGTACCACGCGGAGATCGAGCCGGAGGCCCTGCTTGGTGATCACGGTCGCCTTCGTGTCGCCGTGGGCCACGACCTCGAGGACCCACGGCAGGCCGACGAAATGCGTCGTCAGCGCCGCGGGGTCGGTGGCCGTCGCGATGACGTCGAGGTCGCGGAAGGTCTCGCGTCGCCGGCGCGTGCTGCCCGCGTCCGAGACGTCGATCGCCGCGGGGTGGGCACGGAGCGCGTCGACCACCTCGCGGACGACGGGAAGGCCCTTGCCGAGGAGGCCGCGGCGCGGCTCATCCGGCCCCTGGCCGTCGGCGAGCGCCTTCAGCACCTTCGCCTCGGTCGTCGGCCCCATGCCGGCGAGCGTGCGCAGTTGCTGCCCCTCCGCCGCCGCCTTCAGCCCGGCGAGCGTCGTGATCCCGAGCTCCCGCCAGATGCGTGCCGCCGTCTTGGGCCCGAGGCCGGGCAGCCGCATGAAGGCGGCCACCTCGCCCGGAACCTCCGCGCGGCGCTTCGCGAGCGCCTCCATGTCGCCGGTCTCGACGACCTCGACGACCTTCGCCTCGATCGTCTTGCCGATGTCGGGAAGCTCCGTCGCCCTGCCGGCCAGCGCCAGCTCGGCGACGGACGAAGCGGTGTCGCGCATCCGCGAGGCGGCGCGACGGTAGGCGGCGACCCTGAAGGACTGCTCGCCGAGGATCTCGGAGAGGTCCGCGAGCAGGTCGAACCGGTCTGCGAGATCGCCGTTCCTGGGAAGGGCCGCGACCATGTGCCGATCATAGGGCCGTCGTGGACGGGCAAGATTGCCCGATGCGCGCGGTCATCTGCCTGCCGACGTACAACGAGCGCGAGAACCTCGAGCCGATGGTGCGAGCACTCGGGGAGCAGATCGACCCCGACCGTGACCACGTCCTCGTGCTCGACGACAACTCGCCGGACGGGACTGGCGAGCTGGCCGACGAGCTCGCGGCGGAGCTGCCGTGGGCCGAGGTCCTGCACCGCGAGCGGAAGGAAGGGCTCGGTCCGGCCTACATCGCGGGCTTCCAGCGGGCGCTCGCAGAGGGAGCCGAGCTCGTGCTCGAGATCGACTGCGACTTCTCCCACGATCCCGGAGACGTGACCCGGCTGATCGCGACCTGCGAGGGCGGAGCCGACGTCGCGCTCGGCTCGCGCTGGGTCACGGGCGGCGGCACGGTCAACTGGGGGCGCGGCCGGATGCTCGTCTCGCGCGGCGGCAGCTTCTACGCGCGCACCATCCTCGGCGTGCCGGTGCGCGACCTGACAGGTGGGTTCAAGTGCTTCCGCCGGGCCGTTCTCGAGACGATCGCGCTCGACGCGATCGCCGCCAAGGGCTACGGCTTCCAGATCGAGACGACCTACCGCGCCCTGCGGGCGGGGTTCACGGTGGTCGAGATCCCGATCACGTTCACCGACCGCCGGGTCGGCGAGTCCAAGATGGACGGCTCGATCGTGGTCGAGGCGATGCTCCAGGTGCCGGCGCTGCGCTGGCGCGCGCTGCGCGGCCGGCTCTGACGCCCGCAAACGTTTGGAGCCAGGCTCGAGCCTGCCGCCCACCTACACTGGTTTGCATGGACGAGGTCACGGACGCCACCTTCGAAGACGACGTCCTCGCCAGCGAGGTGCCGGTCATCGTCGAGTTCGGGGCGCCCTGGTGCCGGCCGTGCCAGGCGATCGAGCCGTCGCTCACCGAGATCGCCGAAGGTGCCGCGGGACGAGTCCGGCTCGTCAAGCTCGACATCGACGCGAACCTGCGGACGCCCTCCCGCTACGGCGTCCTCTCCGTACCGACGGTGATCCTCTTCGCGGGCGGCGAGGCACGCGAGACGCTCGTCGGGGCACAGGGCAAGAGCCGCTACGAGCGGACGTTCGCCCCGTATCTCGACGCGTGACCCCGCCGTGGGACGATCTCCTCGCAGGAGAGGAGCTCGCGTTCCGCACCACCGAGCCGGCGAGCGCTGCGCGCGTCGAGCCGCTGCCCGAGGGTCTCGACGGCCGCGTCGCCGACGCGCTCGCGGCGGCCGGCGTCGGCGGCCTCTATGCCCAGCAGGCCGAGACGTGGGAGGCCGTCGCACGAGGCGAGAACGTCATCGTGACCACGGGCACCGCGTCGGGGAAGTCGCTCGCGTTCAACCTGCCGGTGCTCGATGCGATCGCGCGCGAGCCGACGACCCGAGCCCTCTACCTCTACCCGACGAAGGCGCTCACCCAGGACCAGGCGCGCAGCCTCGCGCGCCTGCGGCTCCCCGGCCTGCGCCCGGCCATCTACGACGGCGACACCGAGCCCGAGCGCCGGGCGCAGATCCGGCGCACCGCGAACGTCATCCTGACGAACCCCGACATGCTCCACGTCGGCATCCTCCCGAACCACGACCGCTGGGGAGACGCGCTTCACAACCTGCGCTTCGTGATCGTCGACGAGGCCCACGTCTACCGCGGCGTGTTCGGCTCGCACGTCGGCAACGTGCTCCGCCGCCTGCGGCGCCTGGCGCTCACCTACGGCTCCGAGCCGCAGTTCGTGCTCGCGTCGGCCACGATCGCGAACCCGGGCGAGCTTGCGCTCGCGCTGACCGGCAGGCCTGTCGTCGATCGTCGACGTCGATACCTCGGCGCACGCAGAGCGCGACGTCGTGCTCTGGAACCCCGCGCTGCTCGACCCCGAGCTCGGCGTGCGCGCGAGCTCGCTGTCGGAGGCGTCGTTGCTCATGGCCGGCCTCGTCGGGCGCGGGCTGCGCACGATCTGCTTCGCGAAGAGCCGCAAGGCGGCGGAGCTGATCCACCGCTTCACCTCCGACCGAGTCGACACCGCGACCGCCTCCCGTCTCGCGCCCTACCGCGCCGGGTACACGCCGTCGCAGCGCCGGGAGATCGAACGGCGGCTGATGGAGGGCGAGCTGCTCGGCGTCTCGGCCACCGACGCGCTCGAGCTCGGGATCGACATCGGCGAGCTCGACTGCGCGATCTCGGTCGGCTTCCCCGGCACGGTCGCCTCGCTGCGCCAGCAGTGGGGCCGGGCCGGGCGCCGCGGGCACGGCCTCGCGATCCTCGTCGCGAGCGAGGACGCGCTCGACCAGTTCTTCATGCGCGAGCCCGAGGCGCTGCTCGGCCGCCGGGTCGAGGCCACGAGGCTCGACCCCGCCAACCCGCGCATCCTCGACCCGCACGTCTGCGCCGCCGCCTACGAGGGGCCGATCCGCGCCGCGGACGCCGAAACGCTCGGGCCCGAGGCGTTCGAGCGCGCGGAAGTGCTCCCGGAGCTCGAGCGCACGCCGGCGGGCTACGTCTGGAAGGGCCGCGACGCGCCGGCCGCACGGTTCTCGCTCCGCTCGGGCGACCAGGACTCGTTCACGATCGTCGACGCGACGACCGGCTCCGTGCTCGGCCTGGTCGAGCGCGAGCGCGCCTATTCGTCGGTGCACGAGGGCGCGGTCTACCTCCACCTCGGCGAGCAGTACCTCGTGCGCTCGCTCGACGGCCCGACGCGCACGGCGGTCGTCGAGCCGGCCCGGGTGGACTGGTACACGCAGGTCAAGAAGGACACGAACACCGCCATCGAGGAGACGCTCCGCGGCCGCCGCGTGGCGGGCGTCGAGCTCCAGTTCGGTCGCGTCTCGGTGACCGAGCAGGTGATCGCCTACCAGCGCAAGGCGATCTCCGACGGCTCGACGCTCGACGTGGTGCCCCTGATCCTGCCGGAGGTCACCTTCGAGACGGAGGCGGTCTGGTTCTGCCCGGGGGCAGGGCTGCTCGACGGCCTCGAGGAGATGCCGAAGCTCCTCGGCGCGCTCCACGCCGCCGAGCACGCGCTCATCTCGCTGCTGCCCCTCTGGGCCATGTGCGACCGCTGGGACATCGGCGGCCTCTCCACCAACGTGCACTTCCAGACGGGGGCGCCGACCGTGTTCGTCTACGACGGCCACGCGGGCGGCGTCGGGATCACGGAACGTGGGTTCGACAGCTTCGCCGGCTGGGTCGCGGACACGGCGCGCCTGCTCGCCGGCTGCCCCTGCACGAACGGCTGCCCTTCCTGCGTCCAGAGCCCGAAGTGCGGCAACCTGAACGAGATGCTCGACAAGCACGCGGCCGCGCTGCTCCTCGACCGGATGACGTCTGCGTGACGCGTGCCGTCACGTTCGGCGGAACCTGTCGATTTCTGTGACGCCCGTTCGTCGTCTTCGTGCAATCGTCCAGCAACGGAGAAGGAGGCAGCGTGGAGTTCCTGGCACTTGTCTACGGCGACCCCGACACCTGGGAGCGGCTCTCGGAGGACGAGCGTTCGACGGCGTACGAGGGCTACGTGGCCGTCTCGCGCGACGCGACGGCGGCCGGCGCGCTCGTCGACGCGAGCGAGCTCGAGTCCACGACGGCGGCCACGAGCGTGCGGGTGCGCAACGGCGACACGCTCGTGACCGACGGCCCGTACGCCGAGGTGAAGGAGTCGCTCGGCGGCTACTACCTGTTCTCGTGCGACTCGCTCGAGGACGCGATCGACTGGGCCGCCAAGATCCCCGCCGCCTGGACGGGCGGCGCGATCGAGGTCCGGCCCGTCCACGTCGAGGCGGGCGAGGAGGAGGTGGCGGCGTGAAGTACGCGATGCTCGTCTACAGCGACCAGTCGTCGTGGGCGTCGCTCTCCGAGGAGGAGGCGGCCCGGCAGCGGGAGGAGTCGATGCCGCGCTGGGTCGCGCTCTTCGAGGAGATGGGGAAGGCGGATCCGAGCGCCGAGGGGCGCGAGCTCGCGAGCGCCGGCGAGGCGAAGGTCGTGCGCGTCGTCGACGGCGAGACGGTCGTCACCGACGGCCCGTTCGCCGAGACGAAGGAGCAGCTCGGCGGCCTCTTCGTCACCGACCTCCCCGACCTGGACGAGGCCATCCGGATCGCGGCGCTCGTCCCCGCGGCGGAGTACGGCACCCTCGAGATCCGGCCGCTGATCGTCCGGTGAGCGAGCGGCTCGCCGCGGTCTACGCAGAGGAATGGCCGCGGTGCGTCGCGATCCTGACCCGCGTCCTCGGCGACCTCGAGCGCGCCGAGGACGCGGTGCAGGATGCCTTCACCACCGCGCTCGACCGCTGGCCGCGGACAGGCGTCCCGGACAATCCGGGTGCCTGGATCGTGACCACGGCCCGCAACCGGGCGATCGACCGGATCCGGCGTGAGCAGGTCCTGGCCGACAAGACGGCGCTGCTCGCCCGGCTCGAGGCGCTGCCGGAGGATCCGCGACGGAGATGAGCGCCCTGCCGGACGAGCGGCTCGCGCTCGTCTTCACGTGCTGCCACCCGGCGCTCGCCGCCGACGTCCAGATCGCGCTCACGCTGCGCGAGGTCGGCGGCCTGACGACCGGCGAGATCGCGGCCGCGTTCCTCGTCCCGGAGCAGACGATGGCGCAGCGGCTCGTGCGTGCGAAGCGGAAGATCCGTACCGCCGGGATCCCCTTCCGCGTCCCGTCGGACGCCACGCTCCCGGACCGGCTCGGCGCCGCGCTCCGCGTCCTCTACCTCATCTTCAACGAGGGCTACGCCGCGAGCAGCGGGCCACGCTCGTCCGGCGCGACCTCTGCAGCGAGGCGATCCGGCTCGCCAAGCTCCTCTGCGTGCTCATGCCGGACGAGCCCGAGGCGTTCGGGCTGCTGGCGCTGATGCTGCTGCAGGACTCGCGCCGGGACGCGCGGCAGTCGGCCGACGGCGAGCTCGTCCTGCTCGCCGACCAGGACCGCGGCCTCTGGGACCGGCGCGAGATCGACGAGGGGCTGCGGATGCTCGAGCGGGCCGAGTCGCTGCGCCGCCCCGGGCCGTACCAGCTCCAGGCGGCGATCGCGGCCGGCCACGCCCAGGGCTCGGATCCGGCCGTGCTCGCGGCAGCGTACGAGGCATTGCTCGAGCTCGACGTCACGCCGGTCGCCCGGCTCAACCACGCCGTCGCGGTCGCGCTCGCCGGCGACGTCGAGCGCGGGCTCGAGCTCGTCGAGGACGTACTCGACGGTCTCGGCGAGTACCGGCACTTCCACTCGGCCCGCGCCGACCTCCTGCGCCGCCTCGACCGGACGCGCCGAGGCGCACGACGCCTACCTGCGGGCGCTCGCGCTCACGGACGACGGTCCGGAGAGGCGCTTCCTCGAGCGCCGGCTCGTCGAGACGGCTGCCGGACGCCACAATGACGCGCGTGCGCGTCTCCGCCAAGGTCGACTACGCCCTGCGCGGCGACGATCGAGCTCGCGGCGCAGCGCCGGAGCAGGTGAAGGGCGAGCGGCTCGCCGCGGCTCAGTCGATCCCGCACAAGTTCCTCGAGAACATCCTCGCCGACCTGAGGAACGGTGGCATCGTCGCGAGCCAGCGCGGCGCCGACGGCGGCTACCGGCTCGCACGTCCTCCGGCCGAGATCACCGTCGCCGACGTGATCCGGGTGGTGGAAGGGCCGATCGCGAGCGTGCGCGGCGAGCGTCCGGACGAGCTCACCTACGACGGGTACCGCCGTGCCGCTGCGGGACGTCTGGATCGAGCTCCGCGACCGCGATGCGCGGGGTGCTCGAGCAGACGACCCTCGCCGATCTCGTCGAGCGCGGCCGCGCGGGCGGCGACAGGTCGCGCCCCTACGACGTGAAGGTCGTGTGCCGGGTGGGCTTGACGTAGACGATCTGGCCCGGCGCGAACTCGTTCAGCTCCGCGTGGTCGCGGGTCGTCTGCACCGAGAGGCGCTCGCCGTCCGTGCCGAGGAGATCGAGCCGGACGTTGAAGCCGAGGTGGACGATGCGGTCGATCATCACCTCGCGCGTCGAGCCGTTCGGCTCGAGCATGACCTCGAGGTCGTGCGGCCGCACGAACGTCTCCCCGATCCGGTGCGCCTGGCCGACGAAGGTCATCACGAACTCGTTGGCCGGCTCCTCGTAGACGTCCCGCGGGGCGCCGATCTGCTCGACGTGCCCCTGGCTCATCACGACGACCTGGTCGGCGACCTCCATCGCCTCCTCCTGGTCGTGCGTGACGATCACCGTCGTCGTGTGCGTCTCGTCGTGGAGGCGACGGAGCCATTCGCGGAGCTCGGCCCGCACCCGCGCGTCCAGCGCCCCGAAGGGCTCGTCGAGGAGGAGCACAGCCGGATCGATCGCGAGCGCACGGGCCAGCCCCATGCGCTGCCGCTGCCCGCCGGAGAGTTGCGCGGGATAGCGCTTCGCGAGACCCTCGAGCTGGACGAGCTTGAGGAGCTGATTGACCCGCTCCTCGATCTCGGCCCTGGGCCGCTTCCGGATCTTCAGCCCGAACGCCACGTTGTCGTACACCGTCATGTGCTTGAAGGCCGCGTAGTGCTGGAAGACGAAGCCGACGCCGCGTTCCTGCGGCGGGCGCCCGGTGACGTTCTTGTCGTCGATGAAGACGGCACCCTCGTCGGCCGTCTCGAGCCCGGCGATGATCCGGAGCAGGGTGGACTTGCCGCTGCCGCTCGGACCGAGGAGCGCCGTCAGCGATCCGGGCGCGACCTCCACCGAGACGTCGTCGAGTGCGACGAAGTCGTCGAAGCGCTTCGTGATGCGCCTGACCGAGATCGACATCAGTACCGGGACTCCTTCGGTTGGAGGAAGATCATGGCGAGCGAGAATGATGACGGCCGTCGCCGCGAGGACGAAGGCGATGCCGTAGGCGGGGGCGTAGTTGCCGTACGCGAACTGGTAGGCGTCCTCGACTCGAAGCGTGGCCGTCTGCGTCTGACCCGCGAAGTTCCCGGACACGACCGCAACCGCGCCGAACTCGCCGATGCCGCGGGCAGCGGTGAGGACGACGCCGTAGATGACCGCCCACCGGATCGCCGGGAGCGTGACGCGCCAGAACGTCTGCCAGCCGGAGGCCCCGAGCGTCTGCGCGGCCTGCTCCTGCTCGGTGCCGATCTCGCGAAGAGTCGGGACCACCTCGCGGACGACGAACGGCAAGCGTGACGAAGATCGTGGCGAGCACGATCGACGGCGTCGCGAAGAGAATCTCGTGGCCGTTCCGCTGGAACCAGCCGAGCCAGCCGTGGTTGCCGTACAGCGAGACGAGCGCGAAGCCCACGATCACCGGCGAGAGCGAGAGCGGCAGGTCGACGAAGGCGTTGAGGAAGCCCCTGCCGGGGATCTTGCCGCGAACGATCACGAGCGCGCAGACGATCCCGAAGACCGTGTTCACGACGACCGCGATCGCCGTGACCATGAGCGTGAGCTTGAAGGCCGAGATCGTGTCCGGGTCGGAGATCGCCGTCCAGGCGCCGTCCAGGTCCTCGGCGGTGCGCCACACCATCATCACGATCGGCCCGATCAGGATGAGCGTCAGGTAGCCGAGCGCGACGAATCGGAGCGAGAGCCTACCCACGCTCGTGCCTCGTCACGAACCAGCGGACGCCCGCCGATCCCGAGCAGGACGGCGAACGAGACGAGCAGGAGCACGACGGCAACGGCCGCGGAGCCCTTCGGGATCCTGGGAGATCCGATGGAAGAGGAAGACCGAGGCGACCTCGGTCTTGAACGGAAGGTTGCCCGCGATGAGAACGATCGCGCCGATCTCGCCGACCGCGCGCGCGAATGCCATCGCGACGCCCGAGAGGATCCCCGGGAGGATGGTCGGAAACACGATCCGCCGGAACGTGGTGAACTCGCTCGCGCCGAGCGAGCGGGCCGCTTCCTCGAGCTCCTTGTCGAGCTCGATCAGCACCGGTTGCACCGACCGGACGACGAAGGGGAGCGTCACGAAGAGCAGCGCCAGGTAGATCGCGCCGCGGGTGAACGTCACGTTGGCGTCGTAATGGTGCCCTCCGATCGTGAAGTCGATCGGCGTCTGCGGGCCGTACAGCGCCATGATCACGAGCCCGGCAACGATCGTCGGCAGCGCGAACGGCAGGTCGATGATCGCGTTGACGACCGACTTGCCCGCGAACGAGTCCCGGACGAGCACCCACGCGATGATCGTCCCGAACACCGCAGTGGTGAGCACCGCGAGCGTCGACATCGCCAGCGTCAGCTTGAGAGCGGAGACGGCCTCCGGCGACGAGACGACCTGCCAGAACCCGGACCAGCCCAGATCGGCCGCCTTCGAGGCGACGGCGGCGATCGGCAGCACGACGATGATCAGGAGGAACGTCGTCACGAGGCCCACCTGCAGGGAGAGGGCCGACGAGACCCTCTCCCTGCGGTGAGCGGCAGGCGCCGGGAGCCCCGGCGCCTCGGTGATGCTGCTTACCGACACGTTGCTAGCCGGTCGAGACCCCGAGCGACTGCTCGATCTTCTGCATGATGCTGTTGTTCGGGTCGAACCACTTCTTGTCGACCGCGCGCCAGCCGCCGAGCAGCGGGCTCGTGATCGTCGTCTGGCCGGGCCGGACGGGGTACTTGTTGCCCGCCTCGGCGAGCGCCTTCTTGTCCACGGGCCGGTAGCCGTTCTCGGCGAGGATCTTCTGCGCCGGATACGTCTTCAGGTAGCGCGAGAAGAGGTTCCACTCGTTCTTGTGCTCGCTGTTCTGGAGGCCGGCGATGTAGATGTCGATCAGCATCGTCTGGCGCGGGATCACGTACGGGATCTTGCCGTTGATCGCCTCGCTCTCGAACGTCAGCAGGACGTCGCCCTTGCCCGAGAGGAACGTGTTCGTCGCGTTCGAGCCGGACGAATCCTGCGAGACGACGTTGTTCTTGTAGAAGGTCTGCAGGTAGGCGATCGCCTGCTTGTCGGTCTTCCCGAGCCGCCGCTGCGCCACGTAGCCGGCGAGGATGTTCCACTTCGCGATGCCGCCCGTGAACGGGTTGACGGTATCGACCTGGACGCCGGACCTGGTCAGGTCGTTCCAGCCCTTGACCTTCTTCGGGTTGCCGTTGCGCAGCGCGAAGACCACGACGGAGTGCCAGACGACGCCGTTGTAGCTCTGCTTGTCCCAGTTCTTGTTGATCAGGCCCTTGTCGACCAGGTTGTTGATGTCGTTGCCCGTGTTGAGGATCACGCCGTCGGCCGGAAGGCCGTTCGCGACCGCCTGGCCCTGGGCCGACGACGGCGCCGTACGAGGCCTTGGACGTTGATGCCGGAGCCCTGCGGCGTCTTCTTGAACTCGGCGATGAGCTTGTCGAGCACGGGCCGTGGTGTCGAGTACGCCACCAGGTTCAACGTCACGTCCTGCTTGGCTGCGGAAGCCGATCCGGCGAGCACCGCGGCGCAGCGCGGTCAGGGCGAGAACCAGCGGAAGAACACGTCGCATGGGACAAACCTCTTTTCAGTAGCTTCCCGACAGGAGTAGTAGACTATTTGATTCGCATATATAACACATAAGCAATTGTGTGGGGAACGGCTGCGCGCTTGCGCCGCCGCGCTGCGGCCGCGAGCATCACGAGATGTCCCCTGCCACACTTCGCGCCGCCCGTGGCGGAACGCTCGTGCTCGGCGGAGGCTTCGCCGGCGCCTATGTCGCACGGTTGCTCGGCGAGCGGGGCGCCACGATCCTCTCGCCGGAGAGCTCGATGCTGTACACGCCTCTGCTTCCGGAGGCGGCCTCCGGCACGATCGAGCCGAGGCACGTCGTCGTACCGCTGCGCCAGATGTGCCCGCACGCGGAGCTCGTACTCGGACGCGGCGTCTCGCTCGACGCCGGGGCACGGACCGTCGCAGCCGAGACGATCGCCGGGCCTGCCGAGATCCGCTACGAGCGGCTCGTGGTCGCCCTCGGCGCGGTCAACCGCGTCGTGCCGGTGCCCGGGCTCGCCGAGCACGGGCTCGGCTTCAAGGACCTCGCCGACGGCATCGCCCTCCGGAACCACGTTCTCCGGCGACTCGAGGCGGCCGCCGCGGGCGGGCCGCCGTCGGAGCTCGGCTTCGTCTTCGTCGGGGCGGGCTACGCGGGTGTCGAGGCGCTCGGCGAGCTCAACGACCTCGCGCACGCGGCGCTGCGCTACATCCCGACCCTGCGGGAGATACCGCAGCGCTGGGTGCTCGTGGATGCAGCGCCGTCGATCCTCCCGGAGATCCCGGCCCGGCTCGGCAGGTACGCAGCCCGGGAGCTCGAGCGGCGCTCGGTCGAGATCCACGTCGGCGAGACCCTCGTCTCGTACGACGGCGAGACGGCCGTGCTCTCGGGCGGTACCGCGGTGCCGGCGCGGACGCTCGTCTGGACGGCCGGCGTCAAGCCCTCACCGCTCCTACGCGACCTCGGCCTGCCGCTGGACGAGCGCGGCCGGGTGCGCGTCGACCCGACGCTGCAGGTCGAGGGGATGGACGACGTGTGGGCGCTCGGCGACAACGCGGCCGTCCCCAACGTGCGCACTCCCGGCAAGACCGATCCGCCGACCTGCCAGCACGCGCTCCGGCAGGCTCGCCGGCTGGCGGCGAACCTCACCGGCGAGCCGCAACCGTACGGCTACCGCATGCTCGGCCAGGTCGCGACGCTCGGCCGCTTCAAGGGGATCGCCGACGTGATGGGGTTTCGGCTTGCGGGTTTCCCGGGCTGGTTCGTCGCCCGGACGTACCACCTCTACGCCCTGCCGCTCCTGACGCGCAAGCTCCGAGTGGCGGCCGACTGGACGATCGCCCTCTGCTTCCGCCGCGACATCGCCGAGCTCTCGAGCCTCGGGCACCCCCAGGGCCTCTAGTAGCCGTGAGAGGCCGCAAGACGTTGTGAGACGCCGCGCTAGCCGCCAATCGCCTTCAGGGCTGCGGCGAGCGACTGCCGCAGCGTCAGCACGGGCTCGAAGAGGTCGCCGTGACGGGCGATCCGCGTGCGCACCTCGTCGAACGTGAACGCAGCGGGGTCGAGCCCCTCGCGCACCTCGTCCCACGCGAGCGGCGTCGAGACGGGTGCTCCGGCGCGCGGGCGCACCGAGTAGACCGTGGCGGTCGTCTTGCCGGGGCCGTTCTGGTTCGCGTCGACGAGCACGCCGCGGCGCTTTCGCTTCGTCCACTCCGTCGTCACGAGGCCTGGGTGGGCGCGTTCGAGGGCACCTGCGATGACTGCTGCGAACGACCTCGTGGCGTCGAACCCCTGCCGCCGAGCGATCGGCACCAGCACGTGGATCCCGCGGGAGCCGCTCGTCTTCGGGAAGCTCTCGAGGCCCGCCAGGTCGAGCAGCTGCTTCACGAGGAGCGCCACCTCGATCACCTCCGGGAAACCGACGTCATCGGAGGGATCGAGGTCGAACACGATCCAGTCGGGGCGGTCGGGGCGGTCGGCACGCGACGTCCATGCGTTCATGTCGATGCAGCCCATGTTCACCGCCCACAGCAGCGCGAGGTCGTCGTTCACGAGGGGATAGTCGATGATGCGCTTCTCCCCCTCCCGCGTCGACGCGGGGAACGGCGCGCGGGGGATCCAGTCCGGCATGTGCGACGGCGCGTCCTTCTGGAAGAAGAACTTCCCCTGCCAGCCGTCGGGATAGCGCTTCATCGTGAACGGCCTGTTTCGCAGATGCGGCACGAGAACGGGGGCCACGTCGCGGTAGTACGCGAGCAGGTCGCCTTTCGTGATCCCCTCGTCGGGCCAGAAGAGCTTGTCGAGGTTCGACAGCTTGAGCACGCGGCGGCCGCGCCGGATCTCCGGCTCGATCGGCATCCGCTCGACGACCACGTCCGCGGCGGGCTTGTCCTCACGGAGCCCGAGGTAGACCGGCGCCCTGAGGCGGCCGTCCCGGGTCCACTCGCCGAACTCGATCTCGGCCACGAGCGACGGCTCCACCCAGGTCACGTCTTCCCGCCGCACCTTCGGCATCTTCGGCACCTCCGCAAAGGGCGGCTGCTCGCGGCGGAGCGGCTCCAGCAGCCGCTCGAGCCGGTCGAGCTCCCTGTCGTTCAGCCCGGTCCCGACGTTTCCGGCATACCGGAGGCCCTGGGCGTCGTGGACACCCAGGACGAGCGCGCCGATCCCGTTCGAGCGGCGGCCCTTGCCGAGCGTGTAGCCCGCGATGACGAGCTCCTGGCGCTGCTTCAGCTTCAACTTGCGCCACTCCAGCGAGCGACGGCCGGGCCGGTACACCGAATCGGTCCGCTTCGCCACGACCCCCTCGAGCGAGTGCTCGCGCGCGACCTGCTCGAGCGCCGCCCCGTCGTCGAACGAGGGCGAGACGAGGACGCCGTCGACGGCCGCGTCGAGAAGCTGCTCCAGCGCCTCGCGGCGCTCCAGGTAGGTGCTGTCGAACAGCGGCTCGCCGTCCCGCTCGAGGACGTCGAACGCCACGTAGACGAGCTTGCCGGCACCCTGCTGCAGGAGCCCGAAGCCGGAGCGTCCCGCTTCGTCCAGGGCGCACACTTCGCCGTCGATGACCGCCGACGGCGAACGCACGGCCTGGCCGAGGGCTCGGGCGACGGCCTCGAAGCGGCCGGTGAGGTCGTTCGCGTTTCGGCTGCGCAGCGTGACGACACCACCGTTGACGAAGGCGAGAGCGCGAAAGCCGTCCCACTTCGGCTCGAACGCCCAGCCGTCGCCGGCCGGGAGCGTATCGGTCGACGTCGCGAGCATGGGCTCGTAGGCGCGAGGCCCTGCGGCGCTGTCCTTGCCGTCCTTCCGGAGCAGCAACCAGTTCTTCGGATCGCCGTCCAGGTGGGCGGGAACGAGCGTCCACGTGCCGTCGAGCCGGGCACCGTGGAGCCGGACGGTGAGGCCGCCGTCCTTCTTCTCCTCGACGAGCTCGTACGTGCCGCGGTCCCAGATCTCGACCGTGCCGGCCCCGTACTGCCCGGCCGGGATCTCGCCCTCGAAGTCCGCGTAGTCGAGCGGGTGATCCTCGACGTGGACGGCGAGATGCCGTTCGCCTTGCTCGAGCGGCACGCCCTTCGGCACGGCCCAGCTGGCGAGCGCGCCGTTGCGCTCGAGCCGGAAGTCGTAGTGGAGCCGCCGGGCGGCGTGGCGCTGCACCACGAAGCGCGGGGCGGAGCCGTCCTTGCCGCCCCGGGAGCCGAACGGCTCGGGCGTCTTGCCGGGATCCCGCTTCTTCCGGTAGGTCTCGAGCGGCACTCCTCCATGATCGCCCACTCAGCCCGCTCGCGGAACATCGCGGCCGGTTACCGAGTGGCAACATCGGCGCTGCCGCTTTACAGATTCGTCACAAAAGCCGACGTCTTCCCTGCAAACTGCCACTTTCAAAGCCGGGGATAAGCCTGTGGAAAGTGTGGAGAGATGGGGTCAGGCGAAGACGCCCATGGCGCGGAACTTCGCGCGCCGCGCCCGCCGCAGCTCGACCGGGTCGACCCCGTCGAGCTCTGCCAGGTGCGAGACGACCGATTCGCGCAGGAGGAGGGCCGCCGCGTCGGCGTCCTTCTGGGCGCCTCCCGCAGGCTCGGGGACGATCCCCTCGATGACGCCGAGGTCGAGGCAGTGACCGGCGTCGAGGCGGAAGGCCGAGGCGGCCTTCTTCGCCTGCGAGGCGTCCCGCCAGAGGATGGCGGCGCAGCCCTCGGGCGAGATCACCGAGTAGATCGCGTTCTCCTGCATCAGCACGCGGTCGGCCACCGCGATCGCGACGGCGCCGCCCGACCCGCCCTCGCCGATCACGACGGACACCGTCGGCACGCCGAGTCGTGCCATCACGGCCTGCGAGCGGGCGATCGCGCCGCCCTGGCCGTGCTGCTCGGCGGCGACGCCGGGGTAGGCACCCGGGGTGTCGACGAGCGTCACCAGCGGGAAGCGGTGCCGGTCGGCGAGCTCCATCACCCGCATCGCCTTGCGATAGCCCTCGGGATACGCCATGCCGAAGTTCCGCCTCGTCCGCTCCTTCAGGTCCCGGCCCTTCTGGTGGCCGATGAGGGCGATGGTGCGGCCCTCGAGCTTGCCGAGGCCGGCGACGATCGCGTGGTCGTCCATGCGGCCGCGGTCGCCGTGGAGCTCGAAGAAGTCGTCCAGGATCCGCTGGACGTAGTCGAGCGTGTACGGACGCTCCTGGTGCCGGGCCAGCTCGACCCGCTGCCAGATCTCCTCGTCGGAGGTGTCGTCCTTGAGCCGTTCGAGCTGCCTTTGCAGCCGCTCGAGCTCGGCCGAGAGTCGCGTTCCCCGCAGCAGCTTGACGCCACTCAGCTTCGCGAGCCGGTCGCGCAGCCCGAGCTCGGCTTCCGTCGTCACGACGGCCTCTCGAAGAGGCGCATCAGCTGCGCCAGCGTCGACCGCAGCTGCGGCCGCTCGACGATGGCGTCGATGTGGCCGAAGCGGAGGTTCGACTCGGCGAGGCCGAAGTCGTCGGGCAGCTTCTCGCGTGTCGTCTGGGCCACGACCCGCGGCCCGGCGAACGACATCAGCGCTCCCGGCTCGGCGACGATGACGTCCCCGAGCGAGGCGAAGCTCGCGAGGAGGCCGCCCGTCGTGGGGTGCGTGAGCACGGAGAGCATGACACCACCCGAGTCGTGCAGCTCCTCGAGGGCGCAGATCGTCTTCGGCAGCTGCATCAGCGCGAGGATCCCCTCTTGCATGCGGGCGCCCCCCGAAGAGGACACCGAGAGGAGCGGCAGCCCGTCGCTCGCCGCGTGCTCGCAGGCACGGGCGAACTTCTCGCCGACGACGCTGCCCATCGATCCGCCCATGAACGAGAAGTCCATGACGGCGAGCCGGCAGGGATGCGACTCGATCAGCGCCGTCCCGGTGATCATCGCGTCGCCGAGGCCGGTCGAGACCTCCGCCTCCGCGAGGCGCTCGGTGTAGGGCTTGAGGTCGAAGAACGCGAGCGGGTCGCCCGACCGCAGCGAGGTCTCGTCCTCCACGAACGTGCCTCCGTCTGCGAGCTGCTCGACGCGTTCGCGCCCCTTCACGGGGAAGTGGTGGCCGCATTGCGGGCACACGCGCAGGTGGGCGCGCAGCTCGTCGTCGCGGTAGTGCGAACCGCAGCCGGGGCAGGTGTTCGGGTGCGCCTTCTCCGAGGCCTCGGCCGGGTCGGCCCGCTTGTGCTCGATCGAGACGTCGATCTTGTCGGTCGCGGACATCTGCGCCATCTTAGTCGGGGCCGATCGCGACAGCAGTGAGCGTGCGGCAGTCGGGGCAGCGGGCGCGGGGCGCGCGTACACGCGCCGCCGGGTGCACATAGCCGTCGGCGACCATTCGGCCGCGGGCGGCGCAGGTCCACAGCGGCGAAGTCTATGCTCCGCCTCAGGGATGATTCACGGCTCGGTGCTGAGGAAGATGACGCAGACCGACTGGCCCCGGGTCGCGGAGATCTGGGCCGAGGGCATCGCAACCGGGATCGCCACCTTCGAGACCGAGCCGCCCACGTGGGCCTCCTTCGACGCGAGCCGCCGGCCGGAGGGACGTCTCGTCGCCGAGCACGACGGCCTGGTCGTGGGCTGGGCCGCGCTCTCTCCCGTCTCCACCCGCCCCTGCTATTCCGGCGTGGTCGAGAACAGCGTCTACGTCGCGTCGTCGGCTCGGGGGCGCGGCGTCGGCACCCAGCTCATGCGCGCCCTCGTCGCGGCGGGAGCGGCGGCCGGCATCTGGACGATCCAGACGAGCATCTTCCCGGAGAACACCGCGAGCCTCGCGCTGCACGAGCGGGCCGGATTCAGGATCGTGGGGCGCCGGGAGCGGATCGCCCAGCTCGAAGGCGTCTGGCGCGACACGCTCTTCCTCGAGCTGCGCATCGAGGGCACTCCGGCTTGACCGATATCGCGTGATGATATATCTTGACGCGATATATGACGAATGCGGTCACGCCGGTCATCCTCGGGCTCCTCTCGATCGGGCCGCGCTCCGGGTACGAGATCAAGGCCGTCGTCGACCGCTCGACGCGCTTCTTCTGGGCTGCGAGCTACAGCCAGATCTACCCGGAGCTACGCCGGCTCGAGCGTGAAGGGCTGGTCGAGGGCGAGGACGCCTCGAACGGCGCGCGCGCGCGCCGGGTCTACAGCCTCACCCCCGCCGGCCGGTCCGAGCTCGAGGCGTGGCTCGGGAGCACGGGTGACCTCACCGTCGAGCTCCGCGACGAGTCGCTGCTGCGACTCTTCTTCGCCGACGCCATCCCTCGCGAGCTGGGGTTGCTCCTGCTCGAGGGCCGCAAGCGCGGGCACGAGAGCTACCTCGAGGAGCTGCGCCGGATCGACGCGCGTCCGGGCGAGGACCCGCCGTTCGTCGACCTCGTGCTGCGCTGGGGTCTCGCCTTCAACGAATGGGGCGCGCAATGGTGCGAGGAGCAGCTGCAGCGCCTCCGCGCCGAGGGAGACGGCGAGTGAAGGAGCCGTCGTTCCGGCGGATCATGCTCGGCGGCCTGCCGGGCTTCCTCCGCGAGGGCTTCCTGCCGCTGGCCGGGTTCTACGTCGGGTGGCGGCTCGGGGGGACCGGCACGGGCATCGCAGCGGCAACCGCGACGTCCGTCGCCGTGTACCTGCACGAGCGGCGCGCCGGTCGCGACGGGCTCGTCGTGAGGCTCTCGCTCGCCTTCGTCGCCGTGCAGGCGACCATCGGGCTCCTGACGCACAGTGCAACCGCCTACCTGGCCACGCCGATCGTCGCCAACGCCGTCTGGGCGCTCGCCTTCCTCGGCTCCGTCGCAGCGAAGCGGCCGCTCGCCGGCTACCTGGCCTGCGCCTGGTATCCGTTTCCGCGCGAGTTCCGGGAGACGGAGATCTTCAAGCGCGTCTACGGGATCGAGTCGGTCGTGTGGGGCCTCTACCTGCTCGGCCGCAGCGCTCTGCGAATCGCCGTCCTCGTGCAGGGTGGGATCGGCGCGTTCGTGGTCGTCGCCGTCGCAGGGACCCCGGCGACGCTGGCGCTCCTCGCGTGGTCGGTCTGGTACGCGATTCGCCGGTTCTCGGCGGAAGACGATGTTCCGACGGCAGATCGGTCAGGGCCAATCGGGGAGCTTACGGCGCCCGGCTGAAGCCGGGCCCCCTTCAGTCGCCGTCGTGCCAGCGCCGGAAGACGAGACAGGCGTTGTGCCCGCCGAAGCCGAACGAGTTGGAGACGCCGATCTCGACCTGCTCGTGGCGGGCCTCGTTCGGGATGAAGTCGAGGTCGCACGTCGGGTCGGGCGTCGTCTGGTTGATCGTGGGCGGCAACACGCCGCGCTCGAGCGCGAGGATCGTGAAGATCGCCTCCACCGCACCGGCCGCGCCGAGGCAGTGGCCGGTGGCGCCCTTGGTCGAGGAGACGGGCGTCCGGAGCGCCTTCTCCTCTCCCAGCGCGAGCTTCAGCACCCGCACCTCCGCCGAGTCACCGGACGGCGTCGACGTCCCGTGCGCGTTCACGTAGCCGACCTCCTCCGGCTCGATGCCCGCGTCCGCGAACGCCATCGCGAGGGCGCGGGCCGGGTTCTCGCCCGTCGGATCGGGATCCGACACGTGGTTCGCGTCCGCCGAGACGCCGTACCCGAGGAGCTCCGCGTAGATCTTCGCCCCCCGCGCGCGGGCGTGCTCGAGCTCCTCGATCACGACCATGCCCGCTGCCTCGCCCATGACGAAACCGTCCCGCTCCGCGTCGAACGGCCGCGAGCCCGCCTTCGGATCGTCGTTGCGGCGTGAGATCGCCCGCATGGCGGAGAAGCCGGCGATGCTGACCCGGGTCACGGGCGCCTCGGTGCCGCCGCAGATCATCACGTCCGCGCGGCCGAGACGGATCGCGTCGAGGCCGTCGCCGATCGCCATGTTCGACGCGGCGCAGGCCGTGCACTCGGAGAGGAGCGGGCCGCGCGTGCCGAGCTCCATCGAGACCCAGCCCGCGGCGAGGTTCGGGATGATCTGGACGATCGAGAAGGGATTCACCCGATCCGGCCCGCGCTCGTTGAGCTGGTCGACGCAGAGCTCGAAGGACTTGAGGCCCCCGATGCCGGTCGCCACGGCCGAGCCCACGCGGTCCGCGATCGGCGCGATGTCGAGGGCTGAATCCGCCTCCGCCTGTCGGGCGGCGGCGAGGGCGAGATGGGTGAAGCGGTCCATCCGCCGCGACGCCTTGTAGTCGACGTACTGCATGAGGTCGAGGTCGCGCACCTCGCACGCGAAATGGACCGGATATCCGGTCGAATCGAACTGTGTGATCGGGCCTGCCCCGGAGTGTCCCGCGATCAGCTCGTCCCACGTGTCCTCGACCGTGTTCCCGAGCGAGGTCACCGCGCCGATCCCCGTGACGACGACCCTTCGTCTGCCGTTCGCGTCGCTCACCGGCATCCAGGCTACATTCCGAGCCCGCCGTCGACGAGCAGCACTTCTCCCGTCACGAAGGAGGCCGCGTCGGAGCAGAGGAAGCGGACGGCGCCTGCCACGTCCCCGGGGTCGCCGAGGCGTCCGAGCGGCGTCTGCTGCAGCATCGCCTGCTTCGCGTCCTCGGGCAGCACATCGGTCAGCTGCGTCGTCACGTAGCCGGGGGCGACGACGTTCGCGCGCACGTTGCGGCTGCCGAGCTCACGGGCGAGCGACTTCGTGAAGCCGATGATGCCCGCCTTCGAGGCCGCGTAGTTCGTCTGTCCCCAGTTGCCGTGCACGCCGACGATCGAGGAGACGTTGACGATCGCTCCGGCCCGCTTCTTCATCATCGGGCGGGTGACGGCGCGGCAGGTGTAGAAGACGGACGACAGGTTCGTGTCGATCACCGTGCGCCAGTCGTCGTCGCTCATGCGCGCGAGGAGGCCGTCGCGCGTGAGGCCGGCGTTGTTGACGAGGATGTCGACGTCGCCGGCCGCCTCGACGAGAGCAGCCGCCGAGTCGGGGTCGGAGACGTCGGCCTGCACGGCCGTGCCGCCGATCGCGGCCGCGAGCTCGTCCGCCTCGTCCTGCCCGGTGCGATAGCCGACCACGACGGTGGCGCCGGCCGACGCGAGCTCCTGCGCGATCGCGCGTCCGATCCCGCGCGAGGCCCCCGTGACGAGTGCTGTCTTGCCCTCGAGGGAGCAGAACCCGCTCACGCCGCGAGGGCTTCCCGTGCCTTCTCGAGGCTCGCGAGGTCGTTGACGGGGATCGCCCGCACGCCCCTGTCGATTCGCTTGATCAGCCCGGAGAGCACGTTCCCGGGACCAACCTCGACGAACGTCGTGACGCCGTCGTGGACGAGCTCGCGCGCCGCCTGGGTGAACTTCACGGGCGCCGTCAGCTGGTCGACGAGCAGCGAGGCGAGCCTGGTGGCCGGCTCGACACGCGCGGTCACGGTGGACATGAACGGCGCGATCGGATCGTGGAAGCCGATCCGGTCGATCGCCGGCTTGAGCCGGTCGGCGGCGCGGGCGACGAGCGGGCTGTGGAACGCCCCGGAGACCTTCAGCTTGATGGCTCTTCGAGCGCCGAGGCTCTCGGCCTCGGCGCACAACTCCTCGACGGCGTCGTTCTCACCCGAGATCACGATCTGGCCGGGGCAGTTGTAGTTCGCCGGCCACACGCCGATGATCTTCCGGCACAGGGTTTCGACCGCCTCGTCCTCGAGCCCGAGGATCGCGGCCATGGAGCCGGGATGCCGGCGCGCCGCCTCGGCCATCGCAAGGCCACGCTCGCGGACGAGCCCGATCGCCTCGCCCGTGCCGAGCACGTTGACCGCTGCGAGCGCGGCAAACTCCCCGACCGAGTGGCCGACGACCACGTCGGGCTCGATTCCCTCGGCCCGGATCGCGGCGAGGATGGCGAGACAGGTCGCGACGAGGGCGGGCTGCTGCACCTCCGTCTCGACGAGCGCCTCGAGCGGGGAGTCGAAGCAGAGCTTCTGGAGATCGAGCCCGGAAGCCTCGCTGCCGACCCGGTAGACGTCCATGGCGGCAGGGACCGCCTCCGCGATGTCCCGGCCCATGCCCGCCTCGAGGGCGCCCTGACCCGGGAAACAGAATGCGACCTTCAAGGTTCCTCCCTTCGGGAGGAACCGTTAGATGGGGCGACGCAACGGCTGCGTTGGGATCCCGCCTCGCAAGACTCCATCTCTCCATCCCTTTCCGATTCTCGGGAAATCGTGTTCACCTCGACCATTCTTCGCACTATCTAACGCGCTTCCGCCGTCAGGCGGAAGTGCTTCTCCATTCGATCAGCGCCGAGCCCCAGGTGAGGCCGGCGCCCATACCGGTCATCAAGACGAGCGCCCCGTCGTGGAGCCGACCCTCCGCCCGCGCGTCCGCAAGGGCGAGGGGAATCGATCCCGACGACGTGTTCCCGAACCGATCGACGTTCACGACTGTCCGTTCCGGGGGGACGCCCAGCTTAGCGACGGCGTAGTCGATAATCCGCTTGTTGGCCTGGTGCGGTACGTAGACGTCGATGTCGGCGATGGTCTTGCCGCACTGCTCCAGGACCGCCTCGGCCGACGTGACCAGCACCCGGGTCGCGAACTTGAAGACCTCGCGACCGTTCATCTTCAGGATCGCATTGGGGTCGTCGAAGTGCCGCGACCCGCTCCCCGGATAGCAGAGGTGGATGCCGCCGCCGCCGTCCGCGCCGAGCTCGAAGCCGAGGAAGCCGCCCGCGTCGACGCGTTCCATGACCACCGCGCCGGCACCGTCCCCGAACAGGACGAGGGTGGAGCGGTCGTCCCAGTCGAGGATCTTCGAGAGCAGGTCGCCGCCGACGACGAGAGCCTTCCGGGACAGGCCCGAGGCCAGCATCCCGTACGCCTGGCTGACCGCGTACATGAAGCCCGTGCAACCGGCCAGGAGATCGTAGGCGGCGGCGCTGCGCATCTCGAGCGCGTCGGCCATCAGCGCCGAGGTCGTCGGGAACAGCATGTCCGGGGTGACGGTGGCGCAGATGACGAGGTCGATCTCGGACGGGTCGGCACCCGCCTCGGCGAGCGCGTCGCGCACGGCGGGCAACGCGATGTCGCTCAGGGCCTCCTCCTGCGTGGCCATGCGCCGCTCGCGGATGCCCGTCCGCTCCTGGATCCACTCGTCGGACGTGTCCACGTACTTCGCGAGATCGTCGTTCGTCATCACCCTCGCCGGAACGTTCGTCCCGAGGCCGGTGATCCCGATGTGGCCGTTGGCCGACCCGATCATCGCTCCACCGCGAAGGTGAGCGTGCCGCGGGCGGCGAGCGCGCCCTCGACCGTGGCGGTCGCCTTGCCGCGGCCGACGGGGCCGCGCATTGCATCGATCTCGCACGTGAGCGTGAGCGTCTCGCCCGGCGAGACGACGCGCTTGAAGCGGCAGTCGTCGATGCCCGCGAAGAACGCGATCTTGCCGCGGTTCTCCTCCTCGACGAGAACGGCGACCGCGCCTGCCTGCGCCATCGCCTCGACGATCAGGACGCCGGGCATGACCGGGCGCTCCGGGAAGTGGCCCGGAAACCACCAGTCGTCCGCCCGCACGAGGCGAGTTGCCACGACCTTGCGGCCCGGCTCGAGCTCGACGACCTCGTCGAGCAGGAGAAACGGGTCGCGATGCGGGAGGATGCTCTCGATCGTCTCCTTCCCGAAGGGCGTCTCCGGCTGCACCCGGCGAGTTTATCCCCCGGCCGCAGCGGCGGTCTACGGGCGGCGGAAGACGGCCTTGTTCCCCGCCGTGTCGCGGGCGACGACGACGAGCGTCCGCACCTTGCGGATCCCGCTCAGCGGAAGAGCTCCCGCCGCGGGGGCGTCGAGGTGACGGAGCGCGCCGTTGACCCTCACCGTCACGGCGGCGGCTTCGGAAACCCAGATCCGCGCCGGATGCGCGAGGAGCTTGATCGTCGGCGGGTGGGCGTCCATCTGGAAGGCGAACGAGACCTCCGAGGTGCCGATCGTGTCCGTCACGTCGAGGACGGCCGTGTACGAGCCGTCACGAGCCTGGCCGACGCGCTTGACGCCGTCCCAGCCGACGGACTGGGCTCCGGCCGGGAGTGGCCCCGTGAAGGGCGTCGCGACCCAGGCGCCGTCGCGCAGCACGCGCAGCCGGACGCTCGCGGGTGCGGCGAGCTCGAACGACACGGTCAGCGCATCCCCCGTGCCGTCGCCGTTCGGCGTGAAGACGGACGGCTCGAGCGAGGCGGGGCCGAGCGTGCTGCTGACCGCCACCTCGAGCTGCTGTGTGACGGAGACGCCGTCGAGGCCGGTCGCGCCGATCACGACGGTGTAGCGACCGTCCGGGCTCCCGAGGCCGTCGAAGCCGACGGTGTGCGCCCCGGCAGCCATGCGCGTTGCAGGCACCAGTTCCGCGAGCTGCACCCCGGTCGAGTCGTGGAGCGTGATCGACACCGTCGCCGTGGCATTCGTCGTGTAGGTGATCGTCGACGTGTCCGAGACGCCGTCGGCGTTCGGGCTGATCGTGGCCGGATCGGCGCGAACGTCGGTGATCGCAAGCAGGCCGACCGGAGGGGTGACGATCGTGGACTTGCCGAGCGTTCCCGAGGCCGAGGTCGCGCCGGCGACTTCGATCCGCCAGCGGGCGCCTGTCGTCCCGCTCGTTGTCGCCGCGAGCGAGTCCCACGTCCAGTCGACGGTTGGCCCCAGCCCGTTCCCCGCCGCAAGCTGCCGGCCGAGGGCGTCCGTGACGGTCACCTTCCACGGCAGCGCGCTCGAGACACGCGCCTGGAAGCGGACGGCACCGCCGAGACCGCCCGTGACCTTCGGCTCGTAGAGCTTCGGCAGCCCGATCTTCTGCGCCTCGGCCGCGAGCGCCGGCAAACGGGCGTAGAGGACGGCGCCGGGGCACGTGGTGAGCCCGGTGTCACGGTGGCCGGAGACGGCCCGCAGCAGGACGGGCGTGCCCGCCTTGTAACGCTCGCTGCCGCCCGAGACGAAGGTGAGGCTCGAGAGCGGGTCGACGTGGGCGAGGTCGAGCCTCCAGGCGAGGAGCTTCTCGAGCGACGTCTCGACCGCCGCCGGGACGGGCGCGCTGACGAACGTCCCCATCACCGCGATCCCGACCGAGCCCGTGTTGAAGCCGCGGATGTGCGCACCGACGACGTTCCGGTCGATCCCGCCGGCCCGGCCCTCGTAAACGGTGCCGTACCGGTCGACGAGGAAGTTGTAGCCGATGTCGTTCCAGCCGTTCGACCTGACGTGGTAGATCTGGATGCCCCGCAGAATCGCGGCCGCCTGCGCGGGCGAGTAGTCGTTCGTCCCGGCCGTGTGATGGATGCTCGCAAAGCGGATCGTCGGGGCGTACACCGGCGTCCCCTTCACGATCGTCTCGTCGGCGACCCAGGCGCTTCGCGGCACGATCGGAGGCGTGCCCGCCGAGGCGATGGCCCGAAGCGGGATCTTCAGCTCCGGGCTGCGGACGAACGTGGCCCGGAGATCGCGCACCTTGCCGCTGATGCGGTAGCGGATCCCGTTCGAGGGCCCGACCCAGGTCGGGCTGCCGACCCGCCAGCCGCGAGTCGAGCGGGCCTCCGGCGAGCTCGAGTCCGGCTGGTCTTCCTCTTCGGGCGCCGCGTCGAGCCACGGCCCCCAACGGCCTCCGGTCGAACGGACGCTGAAGCGCACGGAGCCGGCTCCGTGCCAGCGCACGCCGACCAGGTCGAACTTGCCGGGAGTGCTCGCGAGCGTGCGCTCGCCGGAGAGCGGTACCGCCCGGAATGTGATCGAGGCGAGACCCGCATGCGCCGAGACGGGCAGCGCCAGCGCGGCGAGGACGGTGATGAAGGCGAGGAATGGCTTCACGTGAGGACTCCAGGGTGACGGAGGCGGTCCCCCATCACAAGGGATTCGACCTTACCCTGATAGAATCCTTACCGACGTGGGAGTGCCGCGTTTGCGGGGGTTTCTGCTCATGACAGCAGTCGTGGGGCTGGCACTCGCGGACCTCGCGTCCGTCACGGCTGCGCAGGCGTCGGAAAGCGCGCCCCGGGTGCTCGTCGCGAAGCTCGACGACGACATCAACCCGGTCAGCCAGGAGTTCCTCCAGCAGCAAGTCCGCCGCGCCCGCTCCGGCGGCTACCAGGCGCTCGTCGTCGAGCTCGACACGCCCGGCGGGCTCGGGTCGTCGATGCGCAAGATCGTGAAGACGTTCCTCGCCTCGCCCGTTCCGGTGGTCGTCTACGTCAGCCCCGGCGGGTCGAGCGCGGACTCCGCCGGAGCCGTGATCGGCCAGGCCGCGGACGTGCTCGCGATGGCCCCGCAGACGAACATCGGCTCGTCGACACCGATCACGACGAACGGCCAGGACTTCTCACGCGACCTGCGGCGGAAGATCGTCAACGACGCGGCAGCCTACATCTCCGAGCTGGCGCGCGAGCACGGACGGAATCCCGCCGCGGCCGAGGCGATGGTGCGACAGGCCTCCAACTTCGGCGCCCGCGAGGCCGCCGCGAAGAACATCGTCGACGTCGTCTCGCCGTCGCTCCCCGCTCTCCTCCGCGAGATCGACGGCAGGGTGACGAAGCCGAAGGGGATCGAGCTCGACACCGCCGGCGCTCGCGTGGACACGGTCGAGATGTCCTTCTTCCAGAAGGCCCGTGACCTCCTCATCGACCCGAACATCATCGCCCTCATGCTCTCGCTCGGCATCGTGGGGCTCCTCGTCGAGCTCTGGAACCCCGGCCTCGTCCTGCCCGGAACGGTCGGCGCGATCTCGCTGCTCGTCGGCCTCTACGGCCTGCAGGTGCTTCCGGTCTCCGTGGCGGGCGTGCTGATGCTCCTGCTCTCGCTCGGCCTGTTCGTCACCGACGCGCTCGTCACCTCGCACGGCGCGCTCACCCTCGCCGGTGCCGTCACCTTCGTGATCGGCGCCCTGATGCTCTTCGATCCCGCCGGCCCCGCGTACCAGGTTTCCCTGTGGACCGCGCTCGCGATCGCGGGGACGCTCGTGCTGCTCCTCGGCGTCGCGCTCTCGCGCATCGTCCGCGCCCGCCGGAATCCCGTCGAGGTCGGCGTCGGGCTGCTCGTCGGGGAGGAGGCCGAGGTGCGCTCGCGCGAGCTCGTGGCCGTGAACGGTGAGCTGTGGCGCGCCCACCGCGTGGACGGGGGCCCACTCCTGCCGGGCGACCGGGTCACGGTCGAGGCGGTCGGTGAGGACCTCGTGCTCACCGTAGGATCGGGAAACAACCACCGAAGGGATGACGCCCCGTGAGCACCGCCCTGATCGTCGTCGCCGTGATCGCGCTGATCGTGATCGTGCTGCTGTTCGCCTCCGTCAAGATCGCGCGCGAGTACCAGCGCGGCGTGATCTTCCGCCTCGGCCGGCTCCTCCCGGAGCCGAAGGGCCCCGGCCTCTTCCTGCTGATCCCGTTCGTCGACCGGATGGAGATGGTCGAGCTCCGCACGGTGACCCTGAACGTGCCGCCGCAGGAGGTGATCACGAAGGACAACGTGCCGGTGCGCGTGAACGCGGTCGCGTACTTCAGGATCGTGGAGCCGAAGGCCGCGATCGTCCAGGTCGAGAACTACATGAACGCGACCTCGCAGATCGCCCAGACCACGCTGCGCTCGGTGCTCGGCCAGCACGTCCTCGACGAGCTGCTGTCCGAGCGGGACAAGATCAACGCGATCCTGCAGACGATCATCGACGACGCCACCTCGCCCTGGGGCATCAAGGTCTCGGTCGTCGAGGTGAAGGACGTCGAGATCCCGAGCGACATGCAGCGGGCGATGGCCCGCCAGGCGGAAGCGGAGCGCGAGCGACGCGCGAAGGTGATCTCCGCCGAGGGCGAGTATCAGGCCTCCGAGCGGCTCAAGGACGCCGCGGCGGTGATGTCGCAGGAGCCGATCACCGTGCAGCTCCGCTACCTGCAGACGCTGCTCGAGATCGGGTCGAACAACAACTCGACGATCGTCTTCCCGATCCCGATCGACCTCCTCACGGCACTTCGGAGGACGGCGCGGGCGGCGGATCCCGAGCCATCGTGAGACGCGGTCGCCGCCGCGGTCTCGTCGACCGCGTCCTGCGGAAGCTCGGGCTGCGCCGACGCCCACCCGAGCCGTCGGTCTTCCCGGACGCCGACGACCCCGGCGTGGGGGTGCGGGAGCCTCGCAGACCACGGCCTCGAGCTCCGGGTGGAGCGGTCGCGCTGGAGCTACCGCGCGAGGAGACCGAGCGTCCAGCGCCAGGCTGAAGCCTGGCGCCGCCTGGCTAGACCTCGTCCTCGTCCTCGCCGGGACCGATCTCCTCGGCGTCGTCGAGCAACTCGGCCTCGAGGGAGCTCTGCGACGGCGGCTCCGTGGCCGGTGCGTCGGAGGTCGTCTTCACGAGCTCCGTCTCGTCGTCGTCGGAGCCGACGACCGGGGCGAGCGACGAGACGTGCTCGCCCTCCCGGAGTCGCGTCACGATTACCCCCTGCGTCGCGCGGCCGGATCGCTTGATCCCGTCGACCGCCATGCGGATGACGGTGCCGGCATCGGAGATGAGCATCACCTGGTAGCCCTCGCGCACGATGCGCGCACCGGCGAGGCGCCCTTTGCCCGCGACGAGCTGGACCGTCTTCACGCCCATGGTGCCACGGCCCTTGACCGGATACTCCGAGACGCGGGTGCGCTTGCCCCAGCCGTTCTCGGTCACGACGAGCAGGTCGGCGTCGTCTGCCGCGATGTCGACCTCGATGACCTCGTCGTCGGCCCGCAGGCGCATGCCCGCCACGCCCGACGCGTTCCGGCCCATCGCCCGAACGTCCTTCTCGTGGAAGCGCACGGCCTGGCCGAGCCGCGACACCATCAGGATGTCGTCGGTGCCGTCCGACAGTCGCACGCCGATCAGCTCGTCGCCCTCGCGCATCTTCAGGGCGATGATCCCGTCGGCCTTCAGCGGCGTGTTGTACTCGAGGAACTCCGTCTTCTTGATCACGCCCTTGCGGGTCGCGAAGAGCAGGTACTTCGACTCGCGGTAGTCGCGGGTCGCGATCACGGCGCGGATCGCCTCCTCCTGCCGGAACGGCAGCAGGTTGACGATCGCGCGGCCCTTCGACTGGCGCGAGCCCAGCGGCAGCTCGTGGACCTTCAGTCGGTAGACCTTGCCGACGTTCGTGAAGAACAGGATGAAGTCGTGCGTCGAGGCCACGAACAGGTGCTCGATGTAGTCCTCGTCCTTCATCTCCATCCCCATCACGCCGATGCCGCCGCGGCGCTGCTGGCGGTACGTGGAGACGGGCAGGCGCTTGATGTAGCCCGAGCGTGTGATCGCGATGACCATGTCCTCCTCGGCGATCATGTCCTCCAGCTCGAGCGAGTCCTCGCCCATCACGATCTCGGTGCGCCGGTCGTCGGTGCGTGCGTACATCTGCTTGACCTCGAGCAGCTCCTCGCGAATGAGCGCGTCGATACGGGCCGGGTCGCCCAGGATCGCGCGCAGCTCGGCGATCCGTTCCTCGAGGTCGGCGTACTCGGACTCGATCTCCTTGCGCGCGAGGCCGGTCAGTCGCGCGAGGCGAAGGTCGAGGATCGCCTGCGCCTGGACCTCGGTGAGGCCGAACTCGCTCATCAGCCCGCTGCGCGCCGACTCCGTGTCGTCTGAGCCGCGGATCAGGGCGATCACGGCGTCGAGGTTGTCGAGCGCGATCAGGTAGCCGCGCAGGACGTGGGCACGCTTCTCGTTCTGGCGCAGCTCGAACTTCGACCTGCGCGTCACGACGTCGCGCTGGAAGTCGAGGTAGTGCTGGACGAGCTGCAGCAGCGACATCACGCGCGG
This sequence comes from uncultured Thermoleophilia bacterium, assembly GCA_963736945.1. Lineage (GTDB taxonomy): Bacteria > Actinomycetota > Thermoleophilia > Gaiellales > Gaiellaceae > Gaiella. The sequence goes on along the minus strand of CAVTQW010000017.1, from coordinate 15,852 downwards.
CACGCCGTCCGCGAGCGCCACGGCGTTGTAGCCGAACGTCGACTGCAGAGCGGTGTGCTTGAAGAGCTTGTTCAGCGCCACCTGCGGGATCGCATCGCGCTTCAGCTCGATCTGGATCCGCATCCCCGAGCGGTCGGAGTGGTCGGCGAGGTCCGAGACCTCCGTGATCACCTTCTCGTTCACGAGGTCGGCGATCTTCTTGATGACTCCGCTCTCGCCGCCCTTCTTGACCCCGTACGGCAGCTCTGTGACGACGATGGCGCTCTTACCGCCGCGGAGCTCCTCGACGTGGGCCCGGGCCCGCATGATGATCCGGCCCCGCCCGGTGCGGTAGGCGTCACGGATCCCCGAGCGGCCGACGATGATGCCTCCGGTCGGGAAGTCGGGCCCGTGGAGGTGCTTCATCAGATCCTCGACGCTCGCAGACGGCTTGTCGATCAGCTGCACGACGGCGTCGATCGTCTCGGCGAGATTGTGGGGCGACATGTTGGTGGCCATGCCGACCGCGATCCCGGCCGAGCCGTTGACGAGCAGGTTGGGGAAGCGGGACGGGAGCGCCTGCGGCTCCCTGCGCGACTCGTCGTAGTTCGGCCCGAAGTCGACCGTGTCCATGTCGATGTCGCGGAGCATCTCGGTGGCGAGCCGCGTGAGCCGGCATTCCGTATACCTCATGGCGGCTGCCGGATCGTCGTCCAGCGAGCCGAAGTTGCCCTGGCCGTCGACGAGCGGGTAACGGAGCGAGAACGGCTGCGCCATCCGGACGAGCGTGTCGTAGATGGCTTGGTCGCCGTGTGGGTGATAGCGGCCCATGACGTCCCCGACGATCGAGGCGGACTTCTTGTACGGCCGGTTGGGCTGCATGCCGGCGTCGTGCATGCCCCAGAGGACGCGTCGGTGCACGGGCTTGAGCCCGTCGCGCACGTCCGGCAGCGCGCGGCTGACGATGACGGACATCGCGTAGTCGAGGAAGCTGGAGCGCATCTCCAGCTCGAGCTCGCGCGGTTCGACGCGGCCCGCGCCCAGGGGCTCGATCACATCAGACAAGGGATTCCTCCTGCGGAGGAAGTCCCTAGATGGTGCGTTCGCAACGTTTGCCTGCCCTCCGCAGGCGAGCGCAGGCCAACGGCGCCGGCGGAGGCGGCGAAACGTCCGAACGCCCCATCTGGATGTTTGGCGAAGTCAAACATCCAGGAACTTCACGTCCTTCGCGTTCTCCTCGATGAAGATGCGGCGGGGCTCGACCTGGTCGCCCATCAGCATCGAGAAGACGGCGTCGGCGGCGGCCGCGTCGTCGACCTCGACCTTGAGCAGCATCCGGCGTGCCGGATCCATCGTCGTCTCCCACAGCTGCTCGGGGTTCATCTCGCCGAGGCCCTTGAAGCGGCTGATGTGCATGCCCTCCTTCGCGAGCTCGAGGGCCTGCAGGCGCAGGTCGGCGTAGCTCTCCGCGACGGCGCTCTTCTTGCCGTAGGAGAGCTGGAAGTCCGGCAGGCCGACGATCTCACCGAGCTTCGCGTAGGCGCGCTTGAGGCTCGAGTACGAGGACGAGCCGAAGAGGCCGGCGGGCAGCTCGAGGTGCGTGGCGGCGCTCGTCTCGGTTTCGACGACCTTCACCTTCAACCGGTCCTCGAGCCGCTCCGTCACGGAGAGCTGGTAGCCGTTCCCCGGGATGGCCTCGATCGCATTCGCGGCGGTATCCGCGGTATCCGCGTCCGTCTCGACGAGTCGGTGCTGGATGACGAAATGCGCCGCGGTCGGGAACTCGCTCTCGAGCTTGGCCTGCCACGCCTCGAGCTCTGCGAGGCCGCGGACGAATCGGTGGTAGCGCGACTCGGTGAGCGTGACCTCCTCGCCGCCGCGCGCGGTGATGGCGATGTCCTTCGCGCGCTCACGGACGAGCAGCTCCTCCAGCTGGTTGTCCTTCTCGAAGTAGAGCTCCTGGTTTCCGAGCTTCACCTGGTACAGCGGCGGCACGGCGATGTAGATGTGGCCGCGCTCGACGAGTTCCCGCATCGTCCGGTAGATGAACGTGAGGATGAGCGTGCGGATGTGGGCGCCGTCGACGTCGGCGTCGGTCATCACGATGATCCGGCCGTACCGCAGGCTCTCGATCGTGAACTCGTCGCCGAAGCCCGTCCCGATCGCCGTGATCATGGCCTGGATCTCGTTGTTCGAAAGCACCTTGTTGATGCGGTTCTTCTCGCTGTTGATGATCTTCCCGCGCAGCGGCAGGATTGCCTGGTAGGTGCGGTCGCGGGCCTGCTTGGCGGAGCCGCCGGCGCTGTCGCCCTCGACGATGTAGAGCTCGCAGAGGTCGGCGTCCTTGAGGGAGCAGTCGGCGAGCTTGCCCGGGAGCGAGGAGTTTTCGAGCGCGCTCTTCCGCCGGGTCAACTCCCGCGCCTTCCGCGCGGCCTGCCGGGCGCGGGCCGCTGAAACCGCCTTCGTGATGATCTGGCGCGCCTCGGAGGGCCACGGCCCTCGCGCCGCAATCGCTGCGCGAACGTTACGGCGCCACGGCCTCTCGCGGGTGCGCCTGCTGCGCGGTCACATGAGCGGTTGGCGGCGGAAGGGGCTTAAAGAAATGGCAAATGGCAGAGGGTAAGGGTAAATGGGAAATGGGAAAGACCATTTACCCTTTGCCCTTTTGCCATCTACCATTGGCCCAGTATGTCTATTACTTCCGACACCGACTGGAGAGGGCTTCGCGCCGCGGGGCGAGTCGTCAGGCTGACGCTCGATGCGCTCGAGCAGAACCTGCGCGCTGGGGTGACCACGCGCGATCTCGATCGGATCGCAGAACGCATGCTCACCCAGCACGAGGCAAGATCGGCGCCGGCGCTGGTCTACGGGTTTCCGGGCAGCGCGCTGATCAGCATCAACGATGAAGTGGTCCACGGCGTCCCGGGCACGCGGCGCATCCGGTCTGGCGACGTGGTCAAGCTCGACGTCACCGTCGAGCTCGATGGCTACATGGCCGACGCCGCCAGAACGGTGATCGTCGATGCAGGGACCGCGATCGCGAAGCGGTTGCAGGCATGCGTCCGAGCCGCATTCGGGCGCGCGCTGGCGGCCGCGAAGCTCGGAAACCGCGTCAGCGATCTTGGCCGGGCCGTCGATGCCGAGGTCCGCCACCGTGGATTCCACGTCGTGCGCGCGTTGAGCGGACACAGCATTGGCCGGACGATTCACGAAGCGCCATCTGTGCCGAACTACTTCGACCCCGATCAGCGCGACATCCTGACCGAAGGGCTGGTGCTGGCGATCGAGCCCATCGTCTCCGCCGGCACGGGCGACGTGGTCGAGGATCCCGATGGCTGGACCATTCGCACGCGCGATCGCAGCCTCGCCGCACACCACGAGCACACCGTCGTCATCACGAAGGAAGGACCTGTCCTGTTGACGGCGGCGTGAAGAATCAGGAGTCAGGAGGTAGGAGGTAGGAGGTAGGACACCCAGAGCACTCAGAATCGCAGCAGGTTTCACCCCGAAGCAGCTAGCCAGCGGCGCGAGCCAAGCGAAGCGCTGGCAGGTCGCGGGGGTGGGGCCCCGCGACAAATTGAAGAATGACGCACGCCACCCTCCTCGCGCTCGTCCTCGGGCTTGTGACGCTGACCACGCCCGGCGCGGAGCAGTCCCACGAGGATTTCGACGCATGGTTGGCGGCGGTCCGACAGCACACGGCAGGGGCGCTGGACGCGCAGGTGTACATCGTGGGCGACTGGCGACGGGAATCGCTGATCTCCGTTCTGCAGTCGGCGACGGATCGAAATGCCGACGGATCGCTGAACCAGATCCTCAAACGCGCCGCCCAACTGCACACTGACATCGGGTTGCGCGTCCGGGCGAGGGCCAACGGGCCTCTGTCGCCTGTGCGCGGGGTCTCGGGCACGATGCTCGCGCTCGACGGACGTGAGGAAGGCGCCGGTCAGCTCAGCCTTCACCTCGACCTTGCCCGGGCCCTTCTCGACGCTGTAAGGCCGCGACCGATCGATCACGACGACGTCCGGAAGTGGTATCGCAAAGTCGCCGGCCAGCTCGAACAGATCTACAACCTCGCTGACGCCATCCCGCACCTGCGTCGCGGCCGAGAGCTCTTCGTGGACGACCCAGAACTGCTGCTCGCCAGCGGCTGTCTCCACGAGACGCTGTCATCTCCGCGCGTGCAATCAGTCGTTCAGTCGCTGATCGCGGCTGGACAGCGGATGACCGGACTCCCTGACGCTGGCCCCAGCCGTTCGGAAGCGGCGAGGTATTTCCGGCGCGCGCTGGCCGTGAGCCCGTCCACGCTCGAAGCGAAGGTTCGGCTTGCCAGGCTGCTCGGGATCGACGGCCGCCACGCCGATGCGGTCAAGCTGCTGAAGAGCGCGGTCACGGAGATCAAGAGCGATGTCCCACTCGCGTACTACGCATGGTTGTTTCTCGGCGACGAACTCCAGGCGACACGACAATTCCCGGCAGCCGTCGTCGCCTACCAGCGCGCTGCCGATCTCTATCCGCGTGCGCAGTCACCGCGGCTCGCGCTGGTGTGCCTCGCCCGCCGCGTCAGCAGCCGCGTGAGCGGCTTCGATGTGATGCAGCAGACGCTCGGGCAGCCGAGAGTAGACGCTGACGATCCGTGGTGGCGGTACCTACGAGGGAACCGGGCGGTCCCTGCCGCCACCGGCGTCGGGTGTGCGGCTCGCGAGAGCAACCGGAGGCGGCTCCTGACACGCCATCTGCTTGCCGCGACGATCGCGATCACCGCTGCCGGGATGTCTCCGGACGCCGGCCCACGGCAGACGTTCTCGAGCCGCATCGAGGCCGTGCGGGTTGACGTGCTGGTCACAGAGGAGGGCGTGCCACTTTCCGATCTCACCGCGGCGGACTTCGAGGTCCGAGACAACGGCGTCCTCCAGCAGGTCGATCTGGTCAGCTCCGAGCTGATCCCGCTCAACGTGGTCCTCGCGCTCGACCTGAGCTCCAGCGTGGAGGGCGGGCGTCTGACGAACCTGCGCGACGCCGGCGGCGCGCTTCTCGACGGCCTGGCGCGCCGGGATCAGGCCGGCCTCATCACCTTCAGCCACGTCGTCGCCCAGCCGTCGCGCCTGACCGACGACGTCGAGCCGCTGCGGCGCGCGCTCAACCGCGCCACGGCGGCCGGAGGGACGGCCCTCGTCGACGGCGTGTTCGCGGGGCTGATGCTCGCGGAGTCCGGCGGCGGCCGCCCGCTGGTCGTCGTCTTCAGCGACGGCTACGACACATCGAGCTGGCTCCGGGCGGATCTCGTTCTCACGACCGCTCAGCGCATGGATCCCGTCGTCTACGCCGTGGCCGTAGGTCGCGGGAGCCGGCACGCGTTCCTCGAGGACCTGACCCGTTTCACCGGCGGACGTCTGTTCTCGATCGACTCGACCACGGATCTCCGGAGCACGTTCGTGCGAGTCCTCGACGAATTCCGTCATCGCTATCTCGTCAGCTACTCGCCACGCGGCGTGGCCGCAGCCGGATGGCATCGCCTGGACGTCCGCGTGCGGCGCCGCAGCGTGACGGTGCAGGCCCGCCGCGGATATCAGGTGGGCTCGGAGGAGCGCTAATGGGCGATAGGCCATGGGCAATGGGCTATGGCATTGGGCGATGAATGCTTCGCTTACAATTGGCGGCGTTTCCAGGAGACCTGCATGACGATTGCGCGCCTGTCGCTTCTGCCGCTGCTGCTGTTTGCGTTCGGCCTGCCGTTACGCGGCGGGGCGCCTGACGAGCCCGCGCCGCTCGCGTCATTCGGCGAGCCCGGCATCTCACCCGATCGTTCGGAGATCGCGGTCGTGTCCGGCGGCGACATCTGGACGGTGCCCTTCGCGGGTGGTGAAGCGCGCCTGCTGGTGGCGCACGAAGCGAACGAGTCGCGTCCGGTCTATTCGCCCGATGGCAAAAGCCTCGCCTTCATCTCCGATCGCACCGGCGGCGGCGACATCTACTTGCTGTCCCTCGCGACCGGGGCGCTCAAACAAATGACGTTCGACGACGGGCTCGATCGGCTGGACGGATGGTCACGGGACGGCAAGTGGATCTACTTTTCGTCGTCGAGCCGCGACATCGCCGGGATGAACGACATCTTCCGCGTCAGTGTCGACGGTGGGACGCCGATGGCCGTCAGCGCCGATCGCTACACCAGCGAGTTCTTCGCGGCGCCGTCGCCTGACGGACAGACGGTGGCGTTCAGCGCCCGCGGCAACAGCGCCGGGCAGTGGTGGCGGCGCGGGCACGCGCACCTCGACGAGTCCGAGCTCTGGCTGCTGCACGACGGGTCGGCGCCGACCTACGAACGGCTGACCGAAATCGGGGCCAAACAGATGTGGCCGATGTGGGCGGCCGACGGCCGGTCGCTGTTCTTCGTCTCGGATCGCGGCGGCAGCCAGAACATCTGGACGCTGCCGCTCGGCGGCACGGCGCATCAGGTGACCCATTTCACCGACGGCCGCGTGTTGTGGCCGACGATCTCGTACGACGGCAAGGCGATCGTCTTCGAACGCGACTTCGATGTCTGGAAGATGGACACGGCGAGTAGCCAGGCGTCGAAGGTGTCGATCACCAAGCGCGGCGCGCCGGCTGCGCCGTCGCTCGAGCACGTCACGCTGAACGACGGCTTCTCGGACCTCGCCCTCTCGCCGGATGGGCGAAAGGTCGTGTTCGTCGCCCACGGCGAGATCTGGGCCGCACCGGCCCGGGACGGCGGGGACGCCGTTCGCGTCACCCGCAGCTACGCGCGCGAGTCACAAATCGAATGGCTGCCCGACAGCAAGCGAATCGTCTACGCTTCGGAGCGGGATGGCGTGTCGCACCTATTCGCCTACGACTTCACGTCGAACAAGGAGGCGCAGCTCACGAATGGCTCCCTTGGCGATACGGCGCTGCGAGTCTCGCCCGACGGCAAGCTCGTCACGTTCGTGCGCGACGGCAAGGATCTGCGCGTCCTGGATCTGGCGTCGAAGGAGGAGCGATCGCTGGCAACCGGGTATCTCACGCGCTCCGATCGCGGCGTCGCCTGGTCGCCCGACAGCAAGTGGGTCGCCTACGTCGGCATCAGCGGCAAGTCGTCGTTCCGGAACATCTTCGCCATCCCCGCGGCAGGCGGTCAGAGCCGTGCGATCACGTCGATGCCCAACGGCAACGCGAACAACATCTCGTGGAGTCCCGACGGCACGTATCTCCTCTTCAACACCAACCAGCGGACGGAGCCCGGCCAGACCGTCCGCGTGGATCTGATCCTTCGCACGCCGCGATTCCGGGAGGATCGATTCCGAGACCTCTTCAAGGACGAGCCCACGCGAACCGAGCCGCGGCGCACGCCACCGGCGGATCGTCCGACGGAACAACCACCGGCGCGCGATCGCGACCAGCCGTCGACTCCGGCCCGCGATCGTGACGCTGCGCCACCGCCGCGCGATCCGTCGAAGCCGGTCGAGATCGTATTTGATGACATCCGCAGCCGCCTGAGCATCCTGCCGGTCGGCGTGGACGTCACGGCGCAGTGGATCAGCCCCGATGGCCGATCGCTCCTGCTCACCGCGACTGCCGAGGGCCAGCAGAATCTCTACATCTACTCGCTCGACGAGCTGTCGCGCGAGCCGGCTGTCGCCCGCCAGCTCACGTCCACCGCCGGCAACAAGGCAGACGCGCAGTTCACGCCCGACGGGCGCGACGTCTACTACCTCGAACAAGGGCGCATTTCGGTCATCCCGATCGACACGCGCCAGGCGCGATCGATTGCGGTCACGGCGGAGATGGACGTCGATTTCGGTCACGAGAAGATGGAGGTGTTCCGCCAGGCGTGGACCTACCTCCGCGACGGGTTCTACGACGAGAAGTTCCACGGCGTGAACTGGGACACGGTGCGCGCGCAGTACGCTCCACGCATTGCCGGCGCGCAGACACCCGACGAGATGCGCCGGCTTCTGAGCCTGATGGTGGGAGAGCTCAACTCGTCGCACATGGGCATCGGCGGCGGAGGCCGTGGCGGCGGCAGGGGAGGCGAAGGGCCGTCCGCTGCCCGGCTTGGGCTCCGGTTCGATCGCACCGAGTACGAGCACAACGGCCGCCTGAAAGTGACGGAAGTGATCCCGCTCGGCCCGGCGGCGGTGACGCGCCAGGTGGCGAAGGGTGACTACCTGACCGCGATCGACGGCACGGCGATCGCCGCGCACACGAATCTCGACGAGCTGCTTCTCCATGGCGTCAACCGTCGGGTGGCCCTCAGCGTGTCCGGATCGGCCGACGGCGCCGGCACCCGCGAAGTGCTCGTCCGGCCCGTCAATTCCGGCACGGAGAAGAACCTGCTCTATCGAGCCTGGGTCGAGTGGAACCGAGCCTACGTGGACAAGGCCAGCGGCGGCCGGCTCGGTTACGTACACATGAACGACATGTCGGAGGGAGCGCTGACGCGGCTGTATCTCGATCTCGATGCCGACAACCGGGTCAAGGACGGCGTGGTCATCGACGTGCGCAACAATAACGGCGGCTTCGTGAACGTCTACGCCATCGACGTGCTCGCGCGCCGCGGCTACCTGATGATGACTCCGCGCGGCCTGCCGATGGCGCCGGCGCGGAGCGTGCTGGGCCAGCGCTCGCTCGAGCTCCCGACCATCCTCGTGACCAATCAGCACTCGCTGTCGGACGCGGAGGACTTCACCGAAGGCTACCGCACGTTGAAGCTGGGCAAGGTGGTCGGCGAGCCGACCGCGGGCTGGATCATCTATACCGGCAACCAAACGCTGGTCGATGGCACGACCGTTCGCATGCCGGGCACGCGCATCACCACGCTCGATGGTACAGACGATGGAGCTGAATCCACGACCGGTGGACATTCCGGTGACCCGGCCCATTGGCGAGAGCTTGATCGGCAAGGACAGCCAGCTCGATACGGCGGTTCACGAGCTGCTCAAACAGCTGGGGGAGGCGCGGCCTTCGGCCGCCAATGGCAAATGGTAAATGGCAAAGGGCAAATGGTCGCGAACGGTCGACGGCCGGCTGCGGACAGCGGACAGCGGACAGCGGACCCGATCACCAATCACGCCCTCAGCCGGGCCCTGTTGGCGCGGCAGATGCTGCTGGCGCGCGAGAAAGTGACGGTCGCGGCGGCGGTGCATCGTCTGGTCGCCATGCAGGCGCAGGTAGCGAGGCCGCCGTTCGTCGGGCTGTGGACGCGCCTGCCGGCGTTCACGCGCGAGGACCTGATGAAGCCGCTGCGCGCGCGCACTATCGTTCGCGCGACCTCGCTCCGCGGCACCATTCACGTGATGACGGCCGAGGACTTCGTCGGTCTGCGCGGTGCGCTCCAGCCGGCGCTGATCCGCGGCCTGGAAGCCATCCTGAAGGATCGCATCAAGGACGTTGACTTCGCCGCGCTCGAGACGGAGGCGCGCGCGTTCTTTCGCGAGCCGGCCACGTTCGACGCGTTGCGCAAGCACTTGAAAGCGAAGAACGCGAAGGCAGACGAGCGGGCCCTGGCCTACACGATCCGCATCAGGCTCCCGCTCGTGCAGGTGCCGACCGAGGCCCCGTGGGGCTTTTCAGCCTCGGCAGACTTCGCCCTTGCGGACACGTGGCTGAAGACGAAGATCTCGACCAGGTCGGCGCAGCCGCACGCGCTGGTCGAGCGCTATCTCGCGGCGTTCGGTCCGGCCACGCCGGCCGACGCGCAGGCCTGGTGCGGACTTCAGGGGCTGCGCGACGTGTTCGAGTCGATGCGGCCGACGCTCGTGACCTTCCGCGACACGCGCAAGCGGGAGCTCTTCGACCTACCGGATGCGCCGCGCCCACTCCCGTCAGCAGCGGCGCCGGTCCGTTTCCTCCCCGAGTTCGACAACATCCTTCTCTCCCACGCCGACCGCACGCGAATCATCGCCGACGAGCACCGCTCGCGCGTCTTCAGCAGGAACCTTCAGGTCCGCGCGACCTTCCTGGTTGACGGCTTCGTGGCTGGGGCCTGGACCGTCGATCGCAAGAAGAAGATCGCGACGCTCGTCCTCGAGCCGTTCGGCCCGGTGACCAGGCCGATCAAGGCTGCGCTCGAGGAGGAAGGCGAGGCCCTGTTGCGCTTCGTGGAACCGGACGCCGACACCCGCGCGTTCCGGTGGAGTCGGTAGAAACAAAAAGGGATCGAGCCGGCCGAAGCCGGCCACCGTCGGTTCACACAGTTGATTCGCGAGACCAGCTGGATCGTCCGGGCCGTGTTCTGCCCGGTCAACGCCGTGACCTCGTATTTCGACAAGGTGTTCCCGATCCCGCCCACAGGGACGAAGTTCGGGTGGTTGAGCGCGTTCAGCACCTCGAACGCGAACTCGAAGTCGGTGTGCCCGATCAGGCGCGTCCGCTTCGCGATCCGGAGGTCGTGCTGCTGGAAGAACGGCCCGTGCAGCACCACCACGACGCCGGACAGCGTACTGGTCCCGCCTCCCTGGCCGTAGCTGGTTCCAGCCCAGCCAAGTAAGGTGGCGAACACGGGGACTCATCCCGTCATCCCGATCGTGCGTTGACAGTCGCGCGAACGCAGGCTTACAGTCCTGAAACCCTCTCGCCATCATGGCGGTGCTACGTCTCGTTTTCGGGTTTCACCTCGCAGGAGGCTCACGTGTCCCGCACAACCGTGTTTCTTGCCCGTCTGCGCCCGTGCGCGCTGGCGGTCATCGTCTCGCTGCTCGCTGCGGGCCTGGCCGGCGCGCAGAGTCCGACCGGATCGATCCAAGGCACGGTCGTCGATTCGTCCGGCGCTCTGCTGCCTGGCGTGACCGTCACGCTGACGAACTCGGAGACCGGCGCGGCCCGGACGGTAGTGACCGACTCGAACGGGCTGTTTGCGATGCCGCTCCTCCCCGTGGGGATTTACGAGATTGCCGCTGAGCTCGCCGGTTTCAGCACAAAGCGACAGCCGGACGTCCGGCTCAACGTCGGCCAGACGCTGACGCTCCGCATCGAGATGGCGGTCGCGGGGCTCGCTGAAACCGTCACGGTGTCGGGCGCCACCCCGATCATCGAGACCAGCCGCACCCAGGTAAGCTCCATCGTGAACGAGACCGCGATTCAGAACCTGCCGGTCAACGGCCGTAACTTCATCGACTTCGCGCTGCTGACGCCCGGAGTGACGCGCGACGTCCGCACTGGAGACATCAGCTTCGCGGGGCAGCGCGGCACCCTCAACAGCCTGGTCGTGGACGGCGCCGACAACAACAACACGTTCTTCGGTCAGACCGCGGGGCGCACCGGTTCAGGCCGAGCGCCATACCAGTTCAGCCAGGATGCGGTGAAGGAGTTCCAGGTCAACTCCAACTCGTTTTCAGCCGAGTACGGGCGAGCCGGCGGCGCCGTGATCAACGTCGTGACCAAGTCAGGCACTAACGAGCTCCACGGGTCGGCCTTCGAGTTCTATCGCGACAAGGGGATGAACGCGAACAACGCGATCAACGAGCTGAACAACCGGCCGAAGTCGCCCTACCACTACAACCAGTTCGGCGGCACGATCGGTGGGCCGATCGTACGCAACCGTCATTTCTACTTCGCCAACTACGACGGCCAGCGCAACACCCAACCGAACCTGGTCTTTCTCAACATCCCTGCGGGGACACCGACCGACGCGGCCACACAGGCCGGGATCGCGCGCCTCCAGCCGCTGGCCGGCAGCTGGGACCGGAAACTGGATCAGGATGTCTTCCTGATCAAGACCGATCACGAGCTGAACGCGGCCAATCGGCTGACGTTCCGCTACAACCATCAGAACTTCACCGGCGAGGGATTCGAGAACGGTGGTCCCCAGAACGCGCTCGAGCACACCGGGGCGTCGCTGGTGAAAACGCGCAGCTTCAACGCGAACTGGTCCAGCATCGTGACGCGGACCCTCTACAACGAGCTGAAGTTCCAGTACCTGCGCGACAACGAGCCCGGCGAGGCCAACAGCGACAACCCGGAAGGCGTCGTGCAGCAGGCCGGCACCACGGTGCTGACGATCGGGCGCAACAACTTCAGCCCGCGGGAGACGACGATCGATCGCTGGCAGATCGCCGACTCGCTGACCTATGTGCGCGGCCTCCACAAGTTCAAGGGCGGCTTCGATTTTCAGTTCGACGACATCCTGAACCGCTTTCCAGGGTTCTTCAGCGGGTCGTACACGTTCAGAAGCCTGGCGTCGTTCGCCGGGGGACGCCCCATCGGCGCGAACGAGTCCTACCAGCAGAATTTCGCGGGTTCGGGCACGAGCGGCGCGGTGACGAATCCCAACATCCACGAGTACCTCGTTCTTCATTCAGGACGAGTGGAAGCCGAGGAGCGCTGTCACCCTGAACCTGGGGTTGCGTTACGACTTGATGAAGACGGCGCCGCCGCCGGTCAAGAACCCCGACCCGCAGCTGGCCGCGGCAGGGATCGATACCAGCCGGTTCGACGCCGACACGAACAACTTCGGGCCGCGCCTCGGCGTGGCCTGGAGTCCGGTCGGCAAGCCGTTGGTGGTGCGCGGCGGGTGGGGTCTGTTCTACGGGCGGACGCCCTCGATCATGCTCGGGACCGCGCATTCGAACAACGGCATCAACATCGTCTCGCTCACCTTCACCGGTGACGCCGTGCCGACCTACCCGGAGAATTTCAATGCAATTCCGTCCAGCGGGACGGCGTCCCGGCCGACGATCTTCTACATCGATCAGGACTTCGCCAACGCGCAGCTGATGCAGGCCAATGCGGCCGTCGAGTGGCAGTTCGCGCGCGACGCCAGTTTCACGGTCACCTATCTGTTCGTCGACGGCAACGATCTGCCGCGATCGATCGACCGCAACCTGGGCTCGCTCGGCTCGCGCACCTTCACGCTGAGCACCACCGGCGCGGCGTTCTCCTATCCGTTCTTCGGCGCCGATCGTACCTTTGGCAACTTCCAGCGCGTCATCGCCTTCGAATCGACCGCCGAGTCCCGCTTCAACGGCATCACGTTCGAGCTCAATCGGCGCTACGCGCGTAACTGGCAAATGCGCATCGCCTACACGCTCGGCAAAGTGGTCGACACCGTTCCTGATGCGACCGCCGTCGTGCCCGGCAACGCGGGCGACGACTGTCAAGGACGCGTCGAACCCGGCGGATTTCGACACCGATCGCACGGTGGGGAATAACGATCAGCGCCACCGTTTCGTGCTGAGCGGCGTCTACAACACCAACGGCGTGGCCGGAAAGTTCAGCGGGCTCAGCCACGCCCTCTTGGCCGATTGGTCGCTGAGCGCGATCTTCACGGCGCAGTCCGGCCACCCAACACCCCGCGCGTCGGTGCGGTGGACTTGAACAACGACGGCAATACCCGCAACGACATCGCGCCGGGCACGACGCGGAACCAATTCCGGTTGTCCTCGATCGTGACGCTCGATCCGCGCATCTCGCGCGAGATCCGTTCCGCGCGACGAGAATTCAGCTGATCTGGGAGGCGTTCAACCTGTTGAACCGCGACAACATCAACGGCGTGGACACGACCTTCTACAGCGTTACCGGCACGACGCTCACACCGGGGACGACCTTCGCCCGACCGCTGACGAGCGCCGGCGAGCGCATCATGCAGCTGGCTGTGAAGGTGACCTTCTGACATGGTCCGCCGGACGGCGGACGCGACATCGCCACTCGGAGTCGTCCGGTTGACCGCAGACCGTGCCGTCCGGCCACAGCCGGACTTTCGATGCTGACTCGTACCGCGTCGATCGCGGTGGCGGCCGTTGCGGTGATCGTCACGTTGCTCGGCGCGGCCGACAGCGCGACGATCAAGGTGTTTCTGCTCGAACGGCCGATCGGGCAGGAAACCTACACGCTCGACGAGGGACGCGACCCGCCTGGATCTGGAATCGCACCTCGAGTTCGTCGATCGTGGCGGCCGCGTCCAGCTCTCGTCGTCACTCCGCCTCGATCGCGATCTCAACCCGACGCATCTCACCGCCACGGGCAAGACCTACCGTTTCGTCGATGTCGATCTCGATGTAGACGTGTCGGCCGGGCACGCCCGCGTCCGCAGTTGGGCACCGACGTCCGAACGCCGCTGCCGTCCCGTTCGCGGCCCGCGGATACGCACCGTTTGCCGCGCAGGCGCTCCTGGTGCGCTACTGGGAGAAGCATGGAAAGCCGACGCGGCTCTCGGTGATCCCAGGTACGCCAACCCGGGAGGTGCGCATCGTATTCGCGGTACGGACTCGATCCACGTGGGCGGACGAGAGTGGCAGCTCGGCCGCTACAGATCGACGGGCTGGTCTGGGGCCGCGAAACGTTGTGGCTCGACCCGGAGAAGCGGTTTGCCGGGGTGTCGACCCGCGTCCACATCCTGCCGCTCGAGGCAATCCGCGAAGATCTTCAGGACGCGCTGCCCGATCTTCAGGCGATCGCCGTACGCGATCGCATGGCCGATCTCGCGTCGATGGCGTCGAGCACGCCACCGATCGCCGATGGGACGTTCGCGCTGGTGGGTGCTCGCCTGCGGGACGGCACCGCGAGTCCGGCGATTGACGACGCCGCCATCGTGATCGAAAACGGGCGCATCGTCTCAGCGGGACGCCGCGGCGAGGTGACGCTCCCCAAAGGGATACGGATTATCGAGGCCGCGGGAAAGACCATTGTCCCTGGCCTGTGGGATATGCACGGACACGTGAGCCAAATCGAGTGGGCTCCCGCCTACCTGGCGGCCGGCGTGACCACCGTGCGCGACATGGGAGGTGAACGCCGCTTCCTCACCGCATTTCGCGACTCGCTGGCCGAACGTCGCGGCGTCGGACCGCAGCTGATCCTTGCCGGCCTCGTCGACGGTGGCGGCCCAGACGCGTTCGGGACGACGATCGCGGACGATGCCAACGCGGGACGCGAAATCGTGGACGCCTACCGCGTTGCGGGCTTCAGACAGATGAAGCTATACGGCCGCATGACCGCGGATCTGGTGTCGGCGATCGCGACCCGTGCGCACGAACGGGGCATGACGGTCACGGGACACATCCCGACCGGCCTGTCGGTGCAGCAAGCTGTCGAGGCCGGCATGGATCACATCGCGCACCTGCCGATCAGAGGTCAGCCGGATCACCCGAGGTCGAACAACAGATCGAGTTTCTTGCCAGACACCGAACCGTTGTCGACCCCACACAGGGCTGGAACGAGCTGCTGGGGCGGGCGCCGGCAACCGCGATCGAAACGTTCGAACCGGGCATCCGCGCCGCGCCGATCCCGCTCGCGCTGAATTACGCGAGCGTTCGCAACGCGACTGACGCAGCCGCCGCACACGATCGTCAACAGCGGAGTCTGGCGATCGTCAAGGCGCTGCACGACGCCGGTGTAGTCGTTGTCGCCGGGACTGATGGTGCGCTTCCCGGGCACAGCCTGCTTCGCGAGATCGAAGTCTACGCGGAGGCCGGCTTCTCACCAGCCGATGCTCTTGCTGCGGCGACAACCGCGTCGGCCGCGGCGATGCGAATGACGGAGGACGTCGGGACCATCGCGCCCGGCAAGCGCGCCGACCTGTTGGTGCTTGACGCCGATCCCGCGGCGTCGATCTCCAACGTCCGGAAGGGCCGCTGGGTGGTGGCGGCCGGAAGGATGCACGACTGCACGCAGCTCTGGCGAGCGGCCGGTTTTACGCCCTGATCGGATCGCCGCGACCCATGACGGAGAACTCGTCGAGCTCCTTCACGACGCCTACGAACTCGTATCATTTCGCCGACGTCATTGGCGACGAGAGTCTGAAGATCTCGAGTATCGGCTCGAGAAGGGACCGGCCACGACCCGGAGATGCCCATTGCGCTGCTGCGGCCTGCGCGGGCGCATCCGAGGAGCTGGTCGACCGGGCGATGCGACGGGCCGACGGCGCTCGATCGACAGCGGCGC
>CAVTQW010000016.1:0-146339 GCA_963736945.1 uncultured Thermoleophilia bacterium | reverse complement strand
GAACTCAGGAGCAGCGATGAAGCAGAGCGTGTCCCTGATCACACTCGGGGTGAGCGACTACGAGAAGGCGAACGCGTTCTACGCGGCGCTCGGGTGGCAACCTGTGCTCGAAATCGAGGAGACCGCGTTCTTCCAGGCGAACGGCGTCGTGCTCGTCCTCTGGGCGCGGCAGAAGCTGGCGGCAGACTCCGGTATCGCCGACGGCGGCGCGCGCTGGGGCGGCATCACGCTCGCGCATAATGTCGCGTCGGTCGACGAGGTCGACGCGGTGATCGAGCGAGCCCGCGAGGCCGGCGGAACCATCACCCGAGAGCCCTCCGAGACGTTCTACGGCGGGTACGCCGGCGTCTTTCGCGACCTCGACGGGCACGCTTGGGAGATCGCCCACAACCCGGGCTTTGGCCTCGCCGCCGACGGCAGCGTCATCCTTCGCGCCGAGGCGCCGTGAGCCTGGCGCACCGTGCGCCGCGAGCCGAAGTCGGATGCCGAGAGCCCGCGGGGCCGATCTACCGCTTCGGGCGCGCCCGACCCAACCGCCCCCGCCCTTCCACCGGCCGATGATTTCGCCGCCGTCATCGGGTCTGCTCGTGTGTGAAGCCCACCCCACTCTGCCGAAGGAGCGCCAGCCATGTCACTCGCCCGCGTCCAACAGTTCTCCATCTCGCTCGACGGTTTCGGCACCGGGGAGCCTCAGAGCCGCGACGCACCGTTCGGCCACGCCGGCGAGAGGCTGCACGAGTGGATGTTCGCCACCCGCTGGTGGGGTGAGATGGTCGGCCAGCCCGGCGGGAGCGGCGGCATCGACGACGCCTTTGTGCGGCTGCACGACTCTGGTGTCGGCGTCGAGATCATGGGTGCCGGGAAGTTCGGCTACCCCGGATGGCACGAGGACCCGGAGTGGAAGGGCTGGTGGGGCGCCGACCCGCCGTTCCACACGCCCGTCTTCGTCCTCACGCACCACCCGCGTCGGTCGATCGAGATGGAGGGCGGGACGACGTACCACTTCATCGACGCGTCGCCTGCCGAGGCGCTCGAGGCGGCCCGGAAGGCTGCGGAGGGTCAGGACGTACGCATCGGCGGAGGCGCCACCATCATCCGCGACTTCCTCGCTGCCGGGCTCGTCGACCACATGCACATCGTGGTCGTACCGATCCTGCTCGGCCGAGGCGTACGCCTCTGGGACGGGCTCGAGAGCCTCGAGAACGACTACGAGGTCGCGGCCGTCTCCTCGCCCAGCGGAGTTACGCACGTGACGTTCACCCGTGCGGGTACGTGAACTGCCTCGGTCGAGAACCCGGGCGCGGGCAGGCGCCGGTCGCCGCGATCGCCACGGCGACGACGGCCACAGCCGTCAGAAGTACGGCCGATGCCCGAGACCTCCTCGAGCGCGGCGCTCAGCCCGACGACGTTAGCTCGCGATCGCAGCCTAGATCGTTCTCGTCTCGTCCGTCTGCACGCGCATCAGCATCTCGTCGTGCAGCGTCGGCGCCCTATCATCGATGTCGGGGTCGCCATGCAGCTCTTGAATCTCTGACTCGAGCCGCCCGCGGTCATCCTGCAGACGCTTGAAGTTCTGCCGATACTTGTCGAGCCGTGTGGCCGCGTCCGCTTTCAGAGACGGGGCGCGCTCCATGTAGCCAATCACCTCCTGTAGTCGGTTGAGTAGCTCCGATACACGGAGATGCTCGGTCTCGAGCCATATTTGACGGTCGCTGGGCCTCGAACCGTCTGGCATCGTCGTTCCCCCTCCGGAATGGCGCGCCGCCGTTTGGATGTCCCCCGAGCCTATCCTTTCACCACCGTAGAAACGCGTGCGGGGATCAGCACTCTGGATCAAGGGGGGACGCGGAGCCATGTCCCCCGCCGCTTGAGACCCGCTCGAGCTCCACGCTCGGCCAGACCACGTATGAACATCGCGACCGCCGGCTCAACCTCGCCCCGACCGCGCGGACGCGCCGCATCATCGACGCGATCGACTAGCACGACCGGGCGGTGATCCGAACGCCTACGGCGGTACGTTCGTCGCCTGTCTACGCTGTGCGTCCGTGAGCATCACGCCCTCAAGGTTGGCGCCCGCGAGGTCGGCGTCCGTGAGGTTTGCCCCCTGGAGGCGGCGCCATTCAGGTTGACCCGGCGGCTCTCCATGTCCAAGAGCCGGGCCTCGGTCAAGAAAAGTACTGCCTCGCCTTCTCGCTCACCCTTCAAGCGGCGAAGCGCGGCGAGCGTGACAGTGCGCGCGACCGCGCCCACCGACGACGCCTTACGTTGCCGCTGTCTTCCGACACGAGCTCGTCTCGGCGGCTAGGGGGCCCGGAGCCGGAAGCGAAGCCCCGCGCAGTCCGGACTTTCCCCGTCGACGCGCAACGGTAGACCCTTAGAAGCTCGAACATGAGAAGGAGCCCCGAGAAAGGGCTCCCTCTGCATGCTCCGCGACTTTTCAGGCGTCGCAGCCGGCGGGCGCAGACTCGTTGTGGACGACGTCAGCGACCCTCGGCACGCCGAGATAGAGCGCGTAGACGAGCGCGGGCTTGTGGCCGTCGTTGCGTGCGAGGTGGATGTGGTTCGCGGGCTCGACGAACGACATGCCCTTCGAGACCTTGAACGGCTTGCAGTTGCCGACCTTGGGGTCGAAGACGGTCAGTGTTCCAGAGGCGACGACGACCGCGACCGGCGCGCCGTGGACGTGCCAGCCGAAGCTTCCGCCAGGCGCGACCCGATACGACTCGAGGATCGTCGTTCCCGTCTGGGCGTGGATCGTCGTCGCTTGGATCTTCCCGACCGCGATCGCCTTGGCGACGATCGGCGCATCTTTTCCGAACGACGTCGCGGCGGCCGCGAGGGCGGCGGCGGCCGCAACGACCGCGAATCCGAGCAGCTTGACCTTCATCGTGTTGTCCTCTCTACTTCTGACTGTTTACTGGCTGTCGGAACAGGTTAGGACGGGCCCCTTTGCGTCCTCTTTGCAGCGGCTTAGCATCAGAACCCGGCGGCGAGCTCGCGATCTCATCGACGCTGAAGCGATCCAACCACCAGCGCCGTACGCCTTCGGTGACGACGGGCTGACGTGTCGATCAGCAGTCGTGGCAACGGACGTCGGCGCCATTCCGCCGCTGTTCGCGGGCTCGTTCGTCGCCCAGCCGGCCCGTCGCACCCGCACTCTGACCTGGAGGTGCGACCTCGCCTCTCGAGAAGGATGCGCCCGAACCCGCCGCGGCGAAATCGGTGCCGGAGCGGACGGTCGCGTGTCTCTCCTGGGCGGAGGTGCTCCCAGACTCGAGGCCAGTGACGGTCTCCGGTAGACCGGTCCGTCATGACGTGGGAGTGACGTGGCGGCAGCGATCGGGTGACGGATGTCATTGGGAACTGGTGACGCCGGGCACTACCGGCCGCACCTGCACGCCCGCACGATGGGCTCATGACAAATCGCGAAGACACGCGAGGTCATACAGGTTGTCTGCGGGATCGACGTGTCGATCGGCGCCGGCGAGACGGTGGCGCTGCTCGGCCCGAACGGGGCGGGAAAGTCGACGACGATCGACATCCTGCTCGAACTGACGCGGCCCGATGCCGGCCGGGCAGACGTCTCATGAGGGAGCATGGGCGGCCGGCTTCCGTTGCCGACAACCAGCAGGGCCATGAAGTCGAAGGCGGGCAGCGTGACACGGTAGCCGCCGGAGAGTCGCTCGATCGGGAGTGTCTTCTTCTCGACCGCCTCGAACGCAAAGAGGCGCGGGAAGGGAAACCAGTCCCATTGTTCCGGCAGGCCGTGGCCCTTGCGCCAGGTGACCCGGATGCCCGCCGCCGGAGGCGCCCGCTTGTTTGTCGGGGGCAGCGGCGGATCGCCGGGCATCCGCCTCTTCGTGATCTGCACCCAGCTGAAGTCATTGGTCACTGCAACGACAAGGCGTCCGTCGCTGCGGTACGGCACCGCGTAACGGCCGGACGGCCCGCCGGTCACGCTGACCGGCGCCGTTGCGGCGAGCTTCGACGAGATCGCCGCCCGGAACGCGGCGAACGCCGCCGCCCGTCCAGCTGGGTCTGCCCACGACCAATCAGCGGCCAGCTGGGATCCGGCCGACGGATCCTCGTCACCGGACTTGACATGACGCGTGGTCAGCTTCAAGTCGGCTTACGCCGTGGAGCGACGAGCGCGCCGAGAATCCCGACGGCCAGCAGGAGCTGCAGGTACGCCGAGAAACGCCCCGCGCGGTGCCAGCCGAGGCGGTCGTGAAAGAGCTTCCTTCCGCCCGGGCGCAGGAAGGGGAAGAGGTGCTCGAGGTCGGGGGCGGAACTCGCCGCGGCGCCAAGCGTGGCCGGAGCGAGCGGCCCTCGCCGCGCGGCGAGGAGAAGGATGCCGGCGGCGCCGCTGGCGATCTCAAGCCGACGCGAGCGGAAGTCCTGGTGCGGTAGGCGGTCGCCCGCGAGGTGGAGGATCGGCCCCAGGAGAAGCGCCGCAAGTCGCGACCTGCTCGCCGCGCCGGCGGCGGCGCCCGTGGCCACGTGGAGCGCGACGATCACCGCTTCCCTTCCTAGCAGATCGCACGCGCCGCTCTAGCCCACCGCGCAGCGGCTTTCCTCCCCGATGACCGCCATAAGAGGATTGAGCCCGATGTGGCAGGGGACGAGGATCATTGGCCTCATCTGGGCAGACACGAGCGGCGTTGCTGGCTCGATCGCGGTTGCTTCGAACATCGTTGGCCCGATCGGAATCGTGGCTCTCCTGGTCGCACTCGCCGTCGTGACACGACGGCTGCGTCACCATCGCTAACGCGTCGGGTCGTTACGGAACTCTGAGGGCCTACGCTGAGCGCGGCGGCTGACGCGCTCGATGCGCCTTTGACGGCCTCGGTGCGCCAGGGCAGAGGGCTCGCGTAGTGGATCGGGAAAACTCCGATCGACGCTTGCAGGGCGCTGGCTTTTTGATGGAGAATCGTGCGCCTGAGGGAGGAGTCTGGAGCTGAGCGAGCTTGATCCGCTCAGAGGGGTGAGCGTCATGCACCGTTTCATCGTGTCGCGGCCGCGGTTGTTATCGCTGGCTCCCTTGTTGCTGGAGCGACCGCCTCGTCGGGGTTGGCCGCCTCGCCCGTCGCCTGTGGTCACGCGTTCGATACGTCCACGATCGGGAGCTCGTTTCCGTTTCGGATGACGCTGGGGCTGCCCAAGCAGTGGTGCGTTCTCTACGGCAACCGTCGATCTTGTCCACGTTGGCTCGCCCGTCTCAGACGATAGGCAACGGTGGGGGCCTGAGATTCTGCTTGTCGACGGCGCCCGCGTCGTCAAGCCGGCTGACGCCGCCCGACCCGCGACCTACCCCGACCACGTCCACGTCGATGCGTGGCCGAGCAACTTCCTCCGCTATCTCTCGTCGCTCCACGGGGTGAAGGTCGTGGCAGGACCCAGCCCGGTCACGATCGGCGGCGTCAAGGGCACAGAGGTCACCGTGAAGGCGCCCGCGATGCACCCGCTCATCTGGACAAAGGGCGACCATGCCTGGATCGGCGGCGGCCAAGCCGGGCTCGACCCTGCCGGGCTGCGGCAGATCATCCTGCTGCAGATCAACGGGAGGAAAACTCCTCCTCTACTTCCCGGACTCACCACAGAACTTCTCGAGCCGACAGCGGAAGGTCGGCGCGGAGGTGCCCGACTTTGCCTGCCTGTCGGCTGAGCCTACGATCCTGTTGTGGCCTACGACGAAGCCCTCGCCACCCGCATCCGCCACCTCGTCGCCGGTGAGAAGAACGTGACCGAGCAGAAAATGTTCGGCGGGCTCGCATTCCTGGTCGGCGGCAACATGGCGATCGCCGCAAGCGGTCAGGGCGGAGCGCTCGTGCGGGTCGACCCGGCAACGACCGAGAAGCTCCTGGCAACCACCGGCGCCGAGCCGTTCGAGATGCGCGGGCGGCCGATGAACGGCTGGCTCCGGGTGGACACCGAGCACCTGCGAACCAAGCAGCAGCTCGGCAAGTGGGTCAAGCTCGGCGTCAGCTACGCCCGCTCGCTGCCCGCGAAGTGAGCCGACACCCAGGACGCAGGGTCCAGCGTCGGCGAACTGGTCGTCGATGACACGAACCGCACCCGCCCTCCCGACCCCACCACTCCTCCTCGCGCGCACGCGCACGCAGGCGAGGGCTGGTCCCACCCGCCCGGTTTTCCCGCCCAGAGAGAGGTTCGGGCACGCGGCGCTCTCTGCCCTCCACAAGGAACGGCCGTCACAAGCGAACTGCGTTGCGCAGCGGCGCCAAGCGCGTCCCGGCTCGAACGCTCGGACCCTACGAAACCAGAGTTACATCAGTCCGCCGCTCTGTCCTTTGAGCGACGGGCGCGCGGCCGTAGCGTCATCGCATTCGGACGGGTGCGGCATGACGCTACGATCGCGCTCATGGCCTCGTTTGCGCCCGGATCGACCCGCGTCGGCTGGATCGGCACCGGCGTCATGGGCTCCTCGATGTGCGGTCACCTGCTCGACGGCGGGTATGCGGCGACCGTCTTCACCCGGACGCGCGAGCGCGCCGAGCCGCTGCTCGAGCGCGGTGCCGTGTGGGCCGACTCGCCCGCGGCCGTCGCCGCCGCGTCGGACGTCATGTTCACGATCGTCGGCTTCCCGTCGACGTCCGCGAGGTCGTGCTCGGGGCCGACGGCACGCTCTCGGGCGGCACGTCCGGGCAGCGTCCTCGTCGACATGACGACGAGCGAGCCGTCGCTGGCCCGCGAGATCTACGACGTCGGCGAAGGCGAAGGGGGTCGACAGCGTCGACGCCCCGGTCTCGGGCGGCGACGTCGGCGCGCGCAACGCCGCCCTCTCGATCATGGTCGGCGGCGACGCCGCGACGGTCGAACGCGTGCGGCCGCTCTTCGAGCTGCATGGGCAAGACCATCGTCCACCAAGGACCGGCGGGTGCGGGCCAGCACACCAAGATGGTCAACCAGATGCTGATCGCGACCGGGATGATCGGCGTCTGCGAAGCGCTCCTCTATGCGCACAAGGCCGGCCTCGATCCCGACGACGGTGCTCGAGTCGGTCGGCGGCGGCGCTGCCGGCTCGTGGTCGCTGACGAACTACGCCCCGCGCATCCTGAACGGCGACTTCGCACCGGGCTTCCTGGTCGACCACTTCGTCAAGGACATGGGGATCGCGCTCGCCGAGGCACGCCGGATGGACCTCGCGCTGCCCGGACTCGCGCTCGCCCACGAGCTCTACCTCGCACTGCGCGCACAAGGAGGCGGGCGCAACGGGACGCAGGCGCTCATCAACGCTCTCGCGACCTTTTCCGCCGTCGAGTGGCAGCGGTGAGCGAACGATCAGCAACGGCGTCGGCACGTTCGCTGGGTGGGGGCCGTTCGCCGCGTCTGTCAGGCGTGTGGTTTGGCTAAACCAACCCGTGCGCGATCCGAGGCGCGGCCTCGCCGAACTCGGCGGAAACCCCCGGTCAGGTTCCGGCTGCCTGCGACCCAGGCGGCGGTGCGCGGTTTCAGAGAACTCGGAGCGTGACAGCTCTCCGCTGGCCTCAGCGCCCACCGCCAGCTCAACGGCAAGCGGGCGACGGGGACGCTACCCGCGCCTGCGTAACAGAGCATGACCCGGACCAGCGGATCTCATTGACGTTCGCTCGTCCGCATGCCGCGCGTACGTCGGATCGACAGCCAGCTCGCGTGGGGGTCGCGTCCCAAACGATCGACGAGGCGCTCCCGAGCGGCAGGCTCGTGTGAGGACGGCGGTGCCGATTATCACGCAGAGCGCGCCGGGCACCGTCGAGCGCCAGACGTCGGTTGTGGGTGAGCCGACGGACAGAATGCCCCATGCCAGTGCCGCACTTCCGAGCACCAGTCGTAGCGTGAAGCTTGCGGGTGGCGCGGCGGCGGGCTCGGCGAGAGGCTTTCCATGAAACGATCTCGCGACGGCTGCGCCGAAGACCAGGGTCGCGGTTCCGACGATGCAATCGAGAACGTAGTGGTTTCCTGTGCCGACGATGACGACGAAGATCAGGAGCGGGTAGAGCGCGACGAGCCAGGCAAACGGCGAGCGGGGAAAGAGCCAGAGCACTCCCACGCCGACGAGAACAGAGACGGCGAAGTGCTGGCTGGCCGCCGCGGCGGTCGAGTTCTGGAGCAGCGCGGGCACCGTTCCGGCCAGCTGTTCCTGTGCCGGCGGGACGCCGAGGCCGAGCTCGGGCAGCCAGCGTGGCGGAGCGGTCGGGTAGAGACCGATCACAAAGACGGCGGGGATGAACGAGAGCACGAAGACGCTTCGGAGAAATGGATAGCGGTGGGGAGCCATCGTGTAGACGGCAGCGAAGAACGCGAACAGCACCGGGATGTGCAGGTTGGCGTACGCGACGTGCAAGATCCGACCCAGCGCCGGAATCTCCCCGAAGCGGATCAGCGTCGGCTCGACGCGCAGCGAAAGGTCGCTCTCGAGCTCGAGGATCGAGCGCGCGTGCGCGACGGCGACATCGACACGACCTTCGAGTGGAACCCGGATCGCCTGCCAAGCGACGATCACCAGCACCAGGAATGCCATCTCGACGCCGAAGGAGTGGCGACGCTCGTACCAGCGAACGGAGGGCGCCGACCCGCTCGGATCGTCGCTTCGGAGCGACTGCACCGGCCGACCAGGCCAGCGGGCGGTCGACGTCTCCTTCTCGGCGGCGTTTGCTGTTTTCACAGTGCCTACAAGAGTTCCCGTGATCATGAAGTCTCACACGGCCGTACCCACAGGCGGCCGCCGAGCCTTGGGGATCGGACAGCGTCGCCCCTCCAACAGACGCCCACCAGTCGAGCGGCTCGAGCGGGCGGGCTGGCAGTACTCGATCGGGTTGCGAATGATCAAGACGATCGCTGCCGCGGTCGCCGCCGTCTGCGTCCAGGGCGACCGTGTCACTCATCTCGTGTTCCGGTGCCGCACTCCCTCGCCCCGTCGCTCCTGACCATGCATGAACCGGCGCCGGGCGGGTATCACATCATCATCACCACGGAACAAGGAGAGGGAATGGCTGACGGCACGATGATCACCTGCCTCTGGTTCGACCATGGCGAAGCCCGCGAGGCGGCGGAGTTCTACGCCTCCATCTTTCCCGACAGTCAGGTCGGCGCCGCCCACAAGGCGCCATCGGACTTCCCCGGCGGCGAGGAAGGCAACGAACTCACCGTCGAGTTCAGCGTGCTCGGCGAGAAGTTCGTCGGCCTCAACGGCGGCCCCAACTTCACGCCGAACGAAGCGGTCAGCTTCATGGTGGTGACGGCTGATCAGGCCGAGACTGACCGTTACTGGAACGCGATCGTCGACAACGGCGGCGAGGAGAGCGCCTGCGGCTGGTGCAAGGACCGGTGGGGCTTCTCCTGGCAGATCACGCCGCGCGTCCTGCTCGACGCCACCACCAGCCCTGACAAGGCAGCGGCCAAACGCGCCTTCGACGCGATGATGCCCATGAAGAAGATCGACGTCGCCGCGATCGAGGCGGCCCTCGGGCGGAGACCGTCGGTACCTAGCTGACTGGCGGCTGACTGCGCGAGTCGCCTAGGTAGCTGCGGTGCCGGCGTGTGCACGAGGGTGCAGTCGCGTGAGGGACGACCAGCTCGACGAGTTGCGCCGCGATCTCGTTCTCGAACGTGAACAGACCGATCCCCTCGCGCGGTTGCTCTCGAAGACTGCCTGGTCCGCCGGCAATGACGCCTCGACTGCGCCGCGCCGAGTCGCGCCGCCATGTCGTTGAACGTGAAGCAGACCGATCCGCGCGGCGCCCTCGAACGGCGCGAGCGTTCGTCATGAAGATCGTCAACATCACCGACGAGCACTGGACAGTGAGTACGACGGTTCTGGACAACCGGCTATCATGCTCTACCTGGATTTCCTCGGGGAGCGTGACGCCGACACCGCGAGCAAGCAGCACCTGATGAGGTTCCTCGACCTCCTGGTGGGGCATCATCAACGCGAGCATCCACGACGCCGGTCGACCTGCTGGGCAAATCCATCGCCGAGTGCATGCTCTTGCATCGACCGCGATACACGCATTTCCAGGCGGTAGCCGCCCTTCGCGGGACCGGCCGACGACGGATCGGCTGCGAGCCCGGCTGGATCGGGGCGGAAGTCTCTGGAGTCTTCGGAGCTCATGGTGCTGCCCAGCATCGACCAGGAGCATCGGGGTCCGGATCGTCCGGGAGACCGATGCCTGGCTGGTGGAGGCGGCGACCCCGATCTGGTGCTGACCGGACGAAGCAACGGACTGGTACAGACTCCTGCCGTCGCCGCCGCGCACGGTCTACGTGGGCCAGCGCGGGAGCCTGAGCGAGGGCCGAACGTCGGTACAATTCGTCGACGGAAATCCGCTCACCGGTGGCGATAGAGCGCTGGGCAATGGTCGATTCTCGATGTTCCGTACGTGGAAATCACCAGGAGATGCCGGGACCATTCATGGCCAACGCGGAGAAATGGGCCTGACCGGGATCAGGAGCCGGTACGCCTATCGACGATCATGCGATAAGAGTGGTCGGCGGACCATCGGAACCGTCTCGAGGGAAAATGGAAGCTGTCGACCCCCAGCCCCGAAGCAAGCCAAGCGGACGGTGATCGCGACGGTGGCGCAGTGGTGTCGATCTGGATCTGCTGGGTGTTGATGGTGCCCGGCGTTGCCGGCGTTGTCGAACGCGCGGTACTTCACCGTCGTGGTCGACGCGACGGAGAAGCTCCCGCCGTAGAGCGAGCCCGTCGTGGCGGTGGGGTCGCTGCCGTCGGTCGTGTAGCGGATGGACGCCACGCCCGCAGCCGCGCCGTCGGTCGGCGTAGAGGCTCACCGACACGGCGCTCCGGTAGTAGCTCGCTCGAGCAGTCGTCGCCGTTGCACTCGATCGTGCTCGAGGGCGGCGTCGTGTCCGCCGCGATGTTGCCGACGTTGACCGTCGATGCTGTCGGAGTCGGTGACGTTGCTCGGCGGCATCGACGGCGCGCGCGGTGATCGTGTGCTGGCCGTCCGCGACGGTGCGTCGTGTCCCAGGAGACCGAGTAGGGAGCAGCATCGGTCCGACGCCCACCGAGCTGGCCGTCGACCACGAAGTCCACGCGTGCGGGCGGCGTAGTCTGGTCACGCTCGCCGTCGAGGCTGATCGTCCCGCTGCACCGTGGAGTTGGCGGCCGGATCCGTGAAGTGGATGCTGGTCGGGGCGCCCAGCGTGATGGTCTGCGAGTTCACCGGCTCGGCGTTGCCGGCGTGCGTCGAAGGCGCGGTACTTCACGGTGGTCGTCTGCGGACCGGTGAAGGCGAGCCCGGCGTCGTACACGGTGCCGTTGGTCGTGGTCGGATCGGACTGCCGTCGGTCGTGTAGCGGATCTCCTCGACGCCCGAGCCGTCGGCGTCGTCCGTCGCCGCCAGGGACACGGAGACGGCGGTCGGTGTACGGCGTCGTGGCGCAGGGCGCGGCGTTGCAGCGATCGTGCTCGACGGCGGCGTCGTGTCGATCTGGACGAGCTGGCGTCCGTCACCGGCTCCGCGTTGCCGGCGTTGTCGTACGCGCGGTACTTCACGGTCGTGCGTGGACGTCGATCGAGCGCGCGCCGAGGTAGATCCTGCCGTTGTTGAGCGTCGGGTCGGTGCCGTCGATCGTGTAGTGGATCTGGTCGACGCCCGAGTCGCCGTCGGTCGCGCTGAGCGTCATCGACACGCTCTGGCCGTAGAAGCCGGACCGGCAGGCGACGTCGTCGCACTGGATCGCCGACGTCGGGCGGTGTTGTCGACCGGATGAGCTGGCTGTTGACCGGCTCCGGCGTTGCCCGCCTTGTCGTAGGCGCGGTACTTGACCGTCGACGGTCGAGGCGACGCGAACGGGCCGCTGTAGGTGGTCCCGTTGGTCGGGCTGGGATCGCTGCCGTCGGTCGTGTAGCGGATCGAGGAGACGCCCGGAGCCGATCGCGTCGTCCGTCGCGTCGAGCGCGACCTGCACCGTGCCGCTGTAGTAGCCGCTGTGGCAGTCGCCGGCGTCGGTTCCGCCGTTGCAGCGTGATCGAGCTCGTCGGCGCCGTGGTGTCGGGTGGCGGCGCGTTGTCTGCGAGCGTGAAGTCGTCGGTGGTGATCGAGCCGAGGGCGTTGAGGCCGAAGCCGATCGAGAGCGCGGTCGCGCCGGCGGGCACCGCGCGGGCGTCGTCCACGTCGCCTTCGTCCACGTGGTCGCGGTGGGCAAGCGCGGGGACTGCGCCCAGTAGGTCCACGCGCCGCGCTCGATCGGTAGAACGCGAAGATGACCGGCTGGGTTCCGAGCAGGTTGGGGTCGTTGGTCGTCTTGTACCAGCGCGTGAAGGTGTAGGTGTGGCCGGGCGTGTCGCGCTCGGGGCGCAGGCGCCGGTGTCCTGCGCGGAGACGAGCTTGCGATCGCCGTTGGTGTAGCTCGTGACGTCGAGCTTCTCGGCGAAGCTGCCGGTGTGGGCGTCGCTCGTGCGTGTCCAGGCGAAGGTGTTGAGCGCCGTAGCCGCCGAGCAGCCAGCAGGTCGGGCGTGCTTCCGGTCGCCGTCTCGAGCGACGGGTTCTTGCAGCAGGTTGACGAAGGCGTTGGCGACCGTGACGGTGATCGGCGCTCGAGGTGGTCGCGTTGCCGGCGAGGTCGACGGCGCGGGCGCGGATCGTGTGGGTGCCGTTGGGGACGTTCGTCGAGTTCCAGGTGAAGTTGTAGGGGCCGCTGGTGGCGGTCCCGACGACGGTGCCGTCGACGAGGAAGTCGACGTGGTCGACGGCGACGTTGTCGGTGGCGGTCGCGGAGAGCGAGGTGGTGCCGGCGATGCGGGTGCCGTCTGCCGGCGCGGTCACCGCGACGGTCGGCGGCGTGGTGTCGGCAGCGCCGGACGCGGCGGCGTCGTCGAAGCCGAGGTCGTCGACGGTGACGAAGCCGTTGGAGGCGAGCGTGAGTCCGAAGCTGAGCGCCGGTGACGCCGCTGGGGACCGTTGGGCGTGACCCAGCTGGCCTGGGTCCAGGTCGAGGATGGCGCGAAGCTCGGGCTGGTCTCCCAGAAGGCGAACGTGCCGAGCGAGTCGCGCGTGAAGGCGACGAAGGCCACGGGCGCGTTCGACTTGTACCAAGCGGTGATCCGGTACTGGTGATTGGGCGTCACCGACGGGGTGCAGAAGCCCATGTCGCGCGTGACGACGAAGCTTGCCGTCGCCGTCGCTGTAGTCGGAGACGTCGAGCCGCTCGGCGGCGCTGCCGCTGTGCGCGTCGGTGGTGCGCGTCCACGAGTAGGTGTTGGAGCCGTAGTTGTCGAAGTCCCAGCAGTCGGGCGCCTTGTCGGCGTCGGTGTCCTGCTCGAGCGAGGCGTTGCGCAGCGCGTTGAAGCCGTTCGGCGGGGCGGGGGCGGCCGGTCCGGCGACGGCCGGCTGGGTCGCGCCGCCGATGACCTCGCCGACGGTCTTGACCACCGTGCCGTTGGCGGCTGCGTGGCTGCAGCCAGTCCAGGAAGGCGGTGAAGTCGGCGGGGGTGATCGAGTTGGTGTCGCAGGCGTTGCAGATCTGATGGAAGACCAGCGGCGCCCAGCCGCCGCCGTTCTGCTCGACCCGGGTCACGTAGCTCTTCAGCGTCGCGAGCGACACGTTGGTCGCGGCCGAGCCCGCGACGCGGATCGCGAACGGGTCCTGCGGCGGCATCGTCTCTGCCGGCGGCGGAACGAACTGGTTGGTCGAGCGCGCCGAGTTGTAGCCGCAGTTGCGCACGATCGACTGCGCGGTGGCGTTATAGGAGCCCGAACGGATACGCGAAGTTGCGGACGTTGATAGCCGCGGTTGAGCAGGTTGACCCGGTGCGTTGCAGACCTCACACCGTCCAGTGGTGAAGGCCGTTCGAGACGGCATCCGCAGGCGGCAGATCACGTCGCTGCGCCGAAGCCATGCGCCGCGCATAGACGAGTGCGGGACCGGCGGCGACGGCTGCAAGCGCAAGCATCGTCGACTCCGGCGGCCGACCCCGCTCGAGGAACGCCTGCCGCGCCGGGTGCAGAACGAGCAGTACCGCAAAGACGCCGGCGACTCCCGCCGCGAACACGAGGTACCACCAGCGCTCACCCGCGACACCCGCAAGAGCGAGTGCCAGGGCAACGACTCCCGTCTGCTGAACCCCGGCGATTCGGCGCTCGGGACAGCGCAGCTGCGAGAGCAGGCCCAGCGGCAGGACCAGACCGAACACCGCACCCCAACCCACGTCGAGGACCTGATTGCGCTCCTGATCGACGTACCCGGTGAACCCGTCGATCAGGTCGATCAACCCGAAGTTGATCGTCAGCGTCGCCGCCCCAACCAGAGCCACCGCCTGCAGCCATTTCACCCGAGCCGTGCGCGCCATGCGACGACCCTACCCTCGCCTGCCGTCGATGCCGTGCCGGCGGCCCTGTCGCGACGTCGAGGTTGCCTCGGCCTGACTCTTGGTGGAGGGAGCCTACCGGCGACTCTTCAGACCACCAGGCCACGGCAGAACCGAGTCGAATCCGGACATCGGGGTGGACGACCGATCCTCGTCGCAGAGCCTTGACATTTTGGTCTGACCGTGAAAGTAATCACGCGATCTGCGAGTCGAGATCGACGTTGGGAAGCGCCAGTCCACCCCGGCGTGTCCACGGAAAAAAAAGGAAGTGGGTGAGGCAGGATGTCTCGAACGCGATTCGCGTACCTCGCGGTCGCATCGCTCTTCGTTGCGGCGATCTGGTTGGCCCCGGCGGCCCAATCGCGGCCTTCCGCAGCGGGTTCGACGTTGGTGGTCTCGTTCACGACGGCGCCCGACACGCTCGACCCGCAGAAGAGCCCGCTCAACCAGACGTGGCCCGCGTGGCAGCTCAGCTACGAGTGCCTCCTGAAGGCCACGGCTGACGGCAAGATCGCCTCTCAGCTGGCGACGAGCTACAAGGTCGACGAAGCCGGCCTCAACTACGACTTCACCCTCCGCCCGAACGTGAGGTTCCACAACGGCGCCCTCATGACGTCCGCCGACGTCGTCTACACGTTCGATCGCCTCAAGGCCTCGGGGATCCCCTACGCCCAGAACCGCTTCCCGACGCTGACGAGCGTCACGGCGCAGGGGCCGAGGGCGGTCCGGTTCACGCTCTCCAAGGCAGATCCGGGGTTCCTCCTCAACATGGGCGACCCGTTCACGGTCGCGTGCGCGATCCTGAGCAAGAAAGCCGGGGAATCGAAAGATCTCACCACCCAGATGGTCGGCACGGGGCCCTTCGCGATGGTGTCGTACGCGCCGACGCGTCAGCTGAAGATGAAGCGCTTCGACCAGTACTGGGGTAACAAGGCCAATGTCGCCAACCTCCAGGTCGACTACACGCCCGAGGCGTCTGCTCAGCTCGTCGCGCTGCTGGCGGGCAAGGCGGATCTGATCTTCCCCGATCCCTCGATCGTGCGCCCGCTGAAGGGAGCGAGCAAGACGATCAAGATCGGCAGCGTCATCGCCGCCACGACACTTCGCGTCGAGTTCAGCGCGGCGAAGGCCCCGTTCAACAGCGTCAACGTTCGTCGTGCGGTCGAGCTGGCGATCGACAGGCCGGAGGCGATCCGCGGGACCTACCTGGGCTACGGCAGGCCGGCGGCGCGATCCCGGCGGGGTATCCGTGGTCACCTCCCCTGAAGTCGTACAAGTACATCGGCAAGCACGACGTCGCCGGAGCGAAGCAGCTGTTGGCGCAGGCGGGCTACCCGAACGGCTTCAGCACCTCGTACATGTACATCGCCGGGAACTCGCCGGCGTCGGATCGCTTCGCCCAGGTTCTCAAGAGCCAGCTCGGCGCCGTGGGCATCGACCTCACCCTCGACCCGGTCGACACCCCCACCTACCTCGCCAGGCTGGGGAAGGCGACTACGGCCTGGCCTTCGACCATTATCCGTACTTCTCGGACCCGCTGCTCTACACGAGCCCGCGGCCATCCCGCAACGGGCCGGTGCCCGATGCGGTTCAGGGGATGGTCGACAAGGCGCGAGCTTCGACCAAGAAGCACGGACTATCTCCAGACGATTCGCGACCTCTCGGTGACCGAGGACGACCAGGGCTTCCCGAACATGGTCGTGGCCTCGCCCACGCAGTTCATCGCCTATCGCAGGAGCGTGAGCAACGTCAAGCTCGACTTCAGCATCAGTTGGCTCTTCCTGACCAAGGTGATCAAGCATTGAGCGATGCACGTGCCTGACAAGGGGCCGGTCACCGTCTCCGAAGGACACGGTGACCAGCCGACGCAGGCGGCTCGATGCCCTTGCTCCTCTCCGTCGAGAACCTCACAAGCCGCTTCTTCCTGCCGACGGGAGTCGTTCACGCCGTCGAGCGGGTCTCCTTCGATCTGAGACCGGGCGAGTCCCTGGGCATCGTCGGCGAGTCGGGATGCGGCAAGACGGCCACCGTCATGTCCCTGCTGCGGCTTCTGCCGCCTCCGGGCCGAATAAACGTCGGCGGGCGCGTCACGTTCGAAGAGCGAGAACTGCTCGAGTTGGAGGAGGAGATGCGCCGGATCCGGGGCGTCCGGATGGCACTCGTCCCCCAGAATCCCGGTTCGGCGTTGAACCCCGTCCTCACCATCGGATGGCAGCTGCTGGAGGCGCTCGAGACCCACCAGGACCTCCCACGGCGGGAGGCGGAGGAGCGCATCGTGGAGGGACTGCATCTCGCCGGCATTCCGGAACCCGCCAGGCAGCTCGAGAGATATCCGCACGAGTTCTCGGGCGGCATGAAACAGCGGATCCTGATCGCCATGGGCGTGCTCAATCATCCGGCCCTCCTGATCGCCGACGAGCCGACGACCGCCCTGGACACGACGACGCAGGCAAAGGTGCTCGAGCTGATGTCCGACCTCGTCGACTCGTTCGGGATGGCCCTCCTGATCATCACGCACAACATGGGGGTCATCGCGGAGTGCTCTGCGACCGGGTCGCCGTCATGTACGACGGTGAGATCGTCGAAGAAAGCTGGCCGGCGACCTCTTCCGGGCGCCGCTGCACCCGTACACGGATCTCCTGCTCAGGTCGACGCCACGCCTCGACCGACGGCGCGTGGAGCCGGCGGTCCGAGGCGCGCGGCGAAGCATCGCGGTACGAGGGAGCCGATCGGTTGCGCGTTTCGAGAGCGTTGTCCGATCGCCGAGGAGAAATGCGCGGAAGCCCCACCGATGCTCAGAGTCGCCGAGACGCGCTCGGTCCGGTGCTGGGTGGCGCAGAGAGAAATGCGCGCGCGTTCGGGAGCGAGCGGGTCGAGTTGAGCGAAACGCGTCCCGCCGCCGCGTCCCCGGCCGCCGACTCGGAGAACGTCCTGCTGGCCGTACGCGACGTCAAGAAGCATTTCGACGTGCGGCGAGGGCTGGGGCGGAAGGCCCGTACCACGGTGTTCGCCGTGGACGGCGTCACGTTCGAGCTGAACCGGGGCGAGACGTTCGGGCTCGTGGGCGAATCCGGCTGCGGCAAGTCGACACTGGCACGGGTTCTCGCGGGACTCTATGCGCCTACCGCCGGGACGATTCTCCTGCGCGGGGAAGACGTGCATGCGGCTGGTGCCCGCAAGCGCCTGCGTGGGGAGCTGCAGATGGTCTTCCAGAACCCGGCCAGCTCGCTCGACCCCCGGCGCCGCATCGCGGACAGCGTGGCCGAGCCCCTGATCGGGAGCAGCGGAGGCAAGGGTCGGAACGCGGCCGCGCTGGAGATGCTGGAGCGCGTTGGCCTCGAGCCCAGGCTGCAGGATCGCTTTCCGCATCAGCTCTCGGGCGGGCAGCAGCAACGCGCCTGCATCGCCCGAGCGCTCGTCGCGGATCCCGCGCTCGTCGTCCTCGACGAGGCGCTCAGCTCTCTGGACGTCTCCCTGCAGGCCCAGATGATGATGCTCCTGAACGACCTGCAAGCCCAGTTCGGGTGTGCCTACGTCTTCATCACCCACGACCTCGCGACCGCGTTTCAGTTGAGTACGCGGATCGCGATCATGTACCTCGGAGAGATCGTGGAGCTGCTGCCCGCGGACGCGTTCCACGAGGGGACGCTCCACCCCTACTCCAGGGCCCTCGTCGAGGCCGTCCTGATCCCCGACCCCGCAATCCAGCGGCACCGCAAGCACACCCTGCTGGGCGGAGACGTTCCGAGCGCCGCGAGCCCACCCTCCGGCTGCCGGTTTCATACGAGATGCCCCTACGTCCAGGAGCGCTGCAAGAGCGAGCGCCCGGCTCTCGGGGAGCACGGGCCGGGCCACTGGGCTGCCTGTCACTTCGCCGGCCGCCTGCCACCCCGGGCCGGCGACGCTCCGGCGAACGCCCTCGCGGGAGGGCCCTGACATGGTGGGCTACGTCCTCGCGAAGACCGCAGGGCTCGTCGCCGTCCTCCTCGCCGTCTCGGTCGTCGTCTTCTTCCTCGGACGGGGAGTCGCGCCCGGTGACGTCGGAACCGTCATCATCGGCACCGACGGCGCCACACCGGCGCAGATCGAGAAGGTCCGGCACGAGTTGGGCCTCGACCGCCCCCTCTACATCGCCTACTTCAAGTGGC
This sequence comes from uncultured Thermoleophilia bacterium, assembly GCA_963736945.1. Lineage (GTDB taxonomy): Bacteria > Actinomycetota > Thermoleophilia > Gaiellales > Gaiellaceae > Gaiella. The sequence goes on along the minus strand of CAVTQW010000016.1, from coordinate 127,862 downwards.
TGGAGGACGCCGTCCGCCTACGCCTCGGCTCCTCGCCGATCAGCGGGCTCAGCGTGACGTCGCAGCTGGCCCAGCAACTCCCGGTGTCACTGGAGCTCGCCTTTCTCGCGGTCGTGCTGACGACGCTCATTGGAGTGCCGCTCGGTGTCATCGCCGCGGTCCATGCGAACGGGGTGTGGGACACGGCGATTCGCGTTGTCCTCCTGAGCATCTTCTCCATCCCGGTCTTCCTGAGCGGCATTCTCCTGCTTCTCGTCGCGGCGAACTACCTCGGCCCGTTCTACAAGCCCCAATACATCCCGATCAGCACGAGCCTCGTCGGCAATCTCGAGTGCATGGTGCTTCCGACGATCGCGATCGCGATTCCAACGGCGGCTCTCACCATGCAGATAACACGAACGGCCATGATCGAGGCGTTCGCGGAGCCACATATCCAGATGGCGCATGCAAAGGGCGCGACCCTGCGGAACATCCGCTACGTGCACGCCCTGAAGAACGTCGTGCCACAGGTCCTGACTCTGCAGGGGTTCCTCTTCGGGATCTTCCTCGGCGGCCTCGTCGTCGTCGAGAACATCTTCAATCTCCCCGGCCTCGGCCGTGGGATCATCGTCGCGATCAACCAGCGTGACTTCCAGCTGCTCATACCGCAGACACTTCTCATCGCTGCGTGCTTCGTGATCGTGAACACCGTGATCGAGCTCGTTCATCCCATCCTCGACAAGAGGCTGATCGAGCAATGAGTGAAGGGGTTTCTCATCCGATTGCGGTCGACCTGGGACAACGAACACGTCGTCCCTGGAATCACCTCGCCCTCGTCAGCGCGACGATCCTCGCGGCGTACATCGTCGTGGCGATCATCGGGCCCTGGATCTCCCCGTACGACCCGAACGAGCTCGGAGTCGGTCCACCGCTCTCGCCGCCCACGTCTGAGCACTGGTTCGGCACCGACGAGTTGGGGCGCGACCAGCTGAGTCGCTGCATCTCCGCCGTCCGGGTCGCCATGGTCGTCGGATTCTCCTCCGTCGGGATCGCGCTCGTCATCGGAGGCTGCTTCGGAATCCTGGCCGGCTATGTTCGCGGCAAGGCCGACACGGTGACCATGCGGGGAATGGACGTGCTGTTCGCGTTCCCCGAGCTGATCCTCGCGATCATCGTGATCGCGGCGCTGGGGCCCTCTGCGTGGACCGCCGTGATAGCGATCGCGATCGTGTACGTCCCTCGATTCGCGCGGATCGCGCGTGTCTCGACCCTGACCGTCGAGGGCAATGCGTACATCGAGGCGGCCCGGATCGCCTCGCTCAGCCCGCCGCGAATCATCACGAGGCACGTCATTCCGAACATTCGCGCGTCCCTCATCGTCATGACCGCCCTGTGCATGTCGACCGCGCAACTCGCGTACGCGACGCTGAGCTTCCTCGGCTTCGGGGCCCGGCCGCCCAGGCCGACTTCGGGTCGATGCTCGCTGCTTCGAGGAACTTCATGACCTTCGACTCCTGGCTGGTGATCTTCCCAGGGCTCTCCTTGGTCGGCCTCATCGTCGCCTTCAATCTCTGCGGCGACGCCGTCCGAGACGCGCTCGACCCCCACTTCGGGAAGGAAATATCGTCAGGATGATCCGATGATCGCGGATCCGGCCGGGTTGCCCGCAGAGGCGAGGGCGCGGCTGTTGCTGCCTTCCCATTTCAGAGCCGCGCTCGATCACGTTCCCGCGACCGTCACGTGGTACGAGGACATCGAGGAGGCGCTGTCGCTGCCCGTCGATCAGGAAGCGGTCTGGCTCGCGAGTGTTTTCGTGCCGGGCGACCACGCCACGGGACTATTCGTCGCGGGTGACACCGCGGCGAGGTTGCTGCAGCAAGACGCGAACCTGCGCTGGGTCCACTACAGCGGGACCGGCGTGGAGCACATGCCTCTCGACCTGTTCCGCGAGAAAGGCGTCGTGCTGACGAACGGGGCCGGTCTCTACGCGCCGCCGATCGCCGAGCACGTGGTGATGTGCATGCTGGCGGCCCGGCTGAACCTCCTCGGGCTGCTCAGCGCCCAGGCCGCCGCGACGTGGACGCCCGACGTCGAGAGCGAGCAGGAGCTGAGCGGGTCCGTCGCCTTGATCCTGGGGTACGGCGAGCTCGGCCGGGCGATCGGCACGCGCCTGGTTGCGCTTGGTGTCGAGGTGCTGGCGACGCGCCGCTCCGCGGGCCTGGAACGCGACGGCGACGTCGTTCCGGCCCGCGACTGGCGCGCGCGGCTGCCGGAGGTCGACTTCCTCGTGCTCACGTTGCCGAGCACGAGGGAGACTCGCAACATCATCGGCGCCTCCGAGCTGGCGGCGCTGAAGCAGGGGGCCTGGATCGTGAACGTGGCGCGGGGGAACATCGTCGACGAACCGGCCCTTCTCGACGCGTTGTCGTCCGGGCAGCTCGGAGGAGCCGTCCTCGACGCGTTCGTGCAAGAGCCCTTGCCACCTGATCATCCGCTGTGGCGGCTGCCCAACGTCATCCTCTCGCCGCACAGCTCCTGGCGGTCGTCGCGGCTCGACGAACGCCAGGTCGAGCTGTTCGGCGACAACCTCGGCCGGTTCCTCGCAGGCTCCTCACTTCGGAACGTCGTCGATCTGGAAGTCGGATACTGACCTGACAACCGTCCCGTCCGCGCTTGGCGGGAGCATGGCGACGACGTAGTGTGGCTTCAGAGAAGCCGTCTCGAGCACGGCGCAGCGACGGAAGGAGCGACGGAGTGATCGGCCGGCGGGTGACGGCTGCGGTGGCGCTGGTGCTCTTCCTGGCCGGTGTTGTCGTCGGCGTCGTCGAGATCGTCCGTGATTTCCCACGTGGTCTCGTGGCGATGGCGCTGCTGGTCGCGGGCGCGTTGGCGGCGTGGCACGCAGTGCAACGGCGCGGGCACGCACGACACATCCTGCTGGCGGGCGTCGTGCTCCTCCTGGTCGCCGCGGTCGTCGTGGTTCTCACCGGGCGAGCGGATCGGCGTCGGCCTCGTTGCCGTGGCGCTCCTGCTGGCGGGCGCGGGAGTCGCTCGGAGGGTCTTCACGGTGCGCGTGGTCGCTCCCGGCCGCCGCGCCGCCCGAGCGCGCGATCGTCGTGTGGAACCCGAGGTCCGGCGGCGGCAAGGCCGTCAGCAACAACCTGCCCGACGAGGCTCGGGCGCGCGGGATCGAGCCGATCGAGCTGAAGCCCGGTGACGACCTCGAGCAGCTGGTTCGTGACGCCGTGGCCGACGGGGCCGACGGTCTCGCGGCCGCGGGCGGTGACGGCACCCAGGCGCTCGTCGCCGTCGATCGCGGCCGAGCACGACCTGCCCTTCGCCTGCATCCCGGCCGGCACCCGCAACCACTTCGCGCTCGATCTGGGGGTCGACCGCGACGACGTCGTCGGCGCCCTCGACGCCTTCGTCACGGGGGGGAGCGCCGCGTCGACCTGGCCGAGGTCAACGGTCGCGTGTTCGTCAACAACGTCTCGCTCGGGCTCTACGCCGAGGCAGTCCAGCGCGAGGGCTACCGGGACGCCAAGCTTCGGACGATGCTCGACACCGCCCCGGACGTCCTCGGCTCCGAGCCCAGTGGCGCGACGAGCGAGCTGAGCTGGCGCGGCCCCGACGGCGCCGAGCACCGGTCGGCGGCCGTGATCCTCGTCTCGAACAACACCTATCGCCTTGGACATGTCGTCGGATCGGGTTCACGGCCGCGCATCGACGGCGGCGAGCTCGGCGTCGCCGTGTTGGCGGCATCCCACGATGGAGGCCGCCGCTGGCAGCAGTGGTCCGTGCCCAAGCTCGAGATCACTGCCTCCCAGCCCGTTCCGGTCGGAGTCGACGGGGAGGCGCTCGTCCTCGAGCCGCCGCTTCGGTTCGAGAGCAGGCCGGCCGCGCTGCGCGTCCGGATCGCGCCCCAACATCCCGCCGCGTCACCGTCCGCCGGCCTGCCGGAGCGGTTGTCCGACCTCCCCGGGCAGCTGTTCGCCGTGGTCCTCGGACGCGCCTGAAGGGTACGGGCCGGTGTCGGCTCCGGTCGAGCGATGGCTTGGGCTCACGAACGGGGAGAAGACCCTCGCCCATCCTCGCGTGAGCGCCCGCTACGCGAGCGGCCTGATCGGGCTCGTCGTGCTGCTCGCGATCCTGCTCCCCGACGGGCCGCTCAGGATCGACGAGCGGTGGTCGGAGCTGATGCACGACGCCGAGACATCCCTGCTGACGCACGTTGCACTCGTCTTCAACGCCGTCGGCCACGGCATCCTGCGGGCGCTCACGATCGCCGCCGTCGGGCTCGTGCTCCTGATCGCGCGCCGGCGCGCCGCACTGCTCGCTTTCATCGTCGTCGAGGCGATGACGCCATTGCTCGTGAACCTGATCAAGCTGCTCGTCGGGAGAGAGAGGCCGCCCGGAGCGCTGATCGAGGCGCACGGCTCGTCGTACCCGTCGGGTCATGCCGCCTACGCGGGCGCGACCGACGGTCATGCTCGTTCTGCTCTTCACCTCGCCGGGTCGGGCTCGCCGCGTCTGGTGGATCGTGGCTGCCGTCGCGCACCGCCGGGATGGCCTGGAGCCGCACCTACCTGCGAGGTGCACTGGCTCTCGGACGCACTCGCTGGAGCCACGCTCGGTATCGGCGTCGCCCTGCTCAGTGTCGCGGTCGTCCAGATCCTCTCGACGCGGCCGCGAGAACAGCACGATCAGCCGCCCGGGCAACCGCAACGATCTCCGCGAGGGCGTCGTCGATCGAGGCGTAGAAGTGCTTGTGGTCGAGCGTCTCGAGCAGGCCGTAGCGGATGACGAGATCGTGCAGGCGACTCCGAAGCTCGACGAACAGCATGTTGACGCCTTGTCCGTTGAGCTCCTCGTCGAGTCGCTCGAGCATGTCGGCCGCCGTCACGTCGATATCGGTGATCGCCTCGCACTGGACGATGACCCAGCGGACGTCCGAGCTCCTGACCAGTGACCTGACCTCCTGCCGGAACTGGCCCGCGTTGGCGAAGAAGAGAGGCGCCTCCCACCGGAACACGACGACCCCGGGAACCTGCGCCGCCTCGGGGTACCTGCCGATGCTGTGCCACGAGTCGAGCGAGGAGACCCTGCCGAGGATCTCGCCCGTCGGCCACCAGTTCCGCCTGAAGAACATGAGGATCGAGAGCGCCACGGCGATGAGGATCCCCTCGAGCACGCCGAAGAAGATCACGCCCAGCGTCGCCGTGAGCATGAGCACGAAGGCCGATTTCCGAACACGGAAGAACTTGGCGGCCGCCGGGAAGTCCATCAGGGACAGCGCCGCGGCGATGACGATGGCCGCGAGCGCGGAGTTCGGCAGGTTCGCGAGCAGGTCGGGCAGCAGGACGAGCATCACGAGCACGAGCGCGGCGCCCACGAGGCCCGTCACCTGGCTCTTGGCGCCGCTCTTCTCCGCGACGGCCGTGCGGGAGCCGCTCGTCGAGATCGGGAAGCCCTGGAACAGCCCGGCGAACGCGTTGGCGGCGCCGATCCCGATCATCTCCTGGCTCGCGTCCACCTCGTCCCCGCGCCGGGCGGCGAAGCTCGTCGAGGTCGCGATCGTGTCGGCGAGCGAGACGAGCGTGATCCCGATCGCGGCGGCCAGCAGCGTGCCCACGTCGCCGAGGTCGACCGAGGGGATCTGAGGTCGCGGGAACCCCTGTGGCAGCGAGCCCACCGTCGTCACGCCCTTGGACGTCAGGTCGAATACCGACACGGCGAGGGTGGAGAGGACGACGGTGATCAGCACGGCCGGAATCCGGGACGTGAAGCGAGGCAGGACGAGCATCAAGGCGAGTGACGCCAGACCGACGATCAACGTGTCGCGGTTGCGTGCGTCGAGCCCGTTCAGGAAGGCCCTGACCTCGTCGACGAACCCGTCGGCGTCGGTGGAGAAGCCGAAGAGCTTCGGGAGCTGGCCGACGACGATCGTCACGCCCAGGCCGATCATGTAGCCGACCTGCACCTCCTTCGAGAGCAGGTCGGCGACGAAGCCCAGCTTGCCGAGCCCGAGCCCGATCTCGATCGCGCCCACGAGCAGGGCCAGCAAGCCGGCGAACGCCACGAGCTCGGCGGGGTCTCCCGTGATCGAGAGCGGGACGATCGCGGCGAAGATGAGCGGCCCGAGCGAAGAGTCGGGCCCGAGTACGAGGACCCGTGAGGGACCGAAGCAGCGCGTAGCCGACCAGACACGCCACCGTCGTGTAGAGGCCGTTCACAGCCGGTAGGCCGGCAAGCTCGGCGTAGGCCATGCCCTGGGGCACGAGGATCGCAGCCAGGACGACGCCCGCGACGAGGTCGGATCGCAGCCAACCGCGCTCGTACTTCGCCAGCAGCGCGATCCCCGGCACCCAACGACCGGCGCTTGCCGTCGACACCCGCATCGCGATCTACCCGCTCAGGACTGGGGTCGCGTTTCGCGCTGTGCGTCCGGCCGTTCCACGCGGGCATCGTTGCACGCTCCCACGCCGGCCGCTTCGGTGGAGCGGCGGACGCTCCTCAGTCCTCATCCGAAAGCCGTGCCTCCGGCTGGCGGCCAGGCGGCGGCGAGCTCGGCGCCGAGCAGGATCACGATCACGCCGACGTAGACGACGAGCAGGAACCCGAGGACGGCGCCGAGCGGCCCGTAGACCGCCGTGATGTCGCCGAAGCGAGCGAGGTACAGGGCGTAGACGGCGGTGGCGACGTGGAACCCGACCGTTGCGAGGAACGCGGGCAGCCAGATCACTCGGATGGGCGGCCTGACCGGCGGCACGAAGCGGTAGAGGACGACGAGGATGCCGTAGGTGAGGGCGGCAGACGCGAGTACTTCGATGACCGCCGCGACGACGCGGCCACTGCTGCCGCTTCCGAATGACTCACCCAGGTCGCGACCGATCTCCGCGAGAACCTGCACGATCAGCGTCGCACCGATCGCGGCGACGGCGACCACGCCGACGCCGAGCACGAGCAGGAAGTCCAGCAGCTTGCTCCGAACGAACGTGCGCCGCAGGTCGTTCTCCCAGATGACCCGGAACGCCACCCTGATCGCACCCATCATCCCGCTTGCCGCCCAGAGCAGGACAGCGAGCGAGACGAAGCCGGCAACCGTCGGCGTCAGGCGGGAGCCGGTCAGGGCCTGTGCCACGCTCGAGTCGAGCGCCTGTCCGGGCACGACGCCCGCGAGCCAGCGGGCAATTGCATCGCGCTGCTTGTCGGGGAGAAGGGCGTCGGCGATCGCGGCGACGAACGAGACGAGGGGCACGAGCGAGAACAGCACCCGGTAGGAGATCGCTGCGGCGAGCTGCGACGTGGCGTGACGCGTGTACCCCTCCAGCGCGCCGAGCGCCGCGTGCCCGAGCGCCCACCGACCGATCCAGGCAGAGAAATGCTCTCTCACGACTGCGCGTCTATCACGACACGGACGCCATGCGGGCATGGTCGCACGCCCCGCCGACCGACCCCCGCCGACCTCGCAGGGCCGAGGACAGCCGATCCGCCGTCTACCGTGACCAAGGAGTGCTTTGACCGCAACCGCGACTCCGCCCGACGGTGAAACGCCTCGCCCGCCGGCGACCGGCGGCCACAGCGGCCTGTCGTGTGGATGGTGATCACAGGTGTTGCCGTGGTGGCGGTCATCGGCCTCGGCCTCTGGGCCTTGAAGGTTCATTCCGATCTGGAGGCAAGTCAGTCGGACCTTGCGGCACAGACCGCTGCGACGGAGGCCGCTCAGGCGCAGGTAACGGCGCAGACGGAAGCCGCTCGAGCCGCCGCTGCGGAGCTCGAGAAGATCGACACGGGCAACGAGGTGTACGTCGTCTCCAACGAGGACGTGGCCCAGGCCGAGAGCGATGTCGCCGCGGCGCAGAAGGCACTGGACGAGGCAAACGCTGCAGCCGCCGAGGCAACCGACGCGGTGACGGCGGCGCAGGACGAAGCGTCGAAGCTTCGAGCCGAGCTCGAACAAGCTCGGGCGCAGCGCGATCTGGCACGGGCAGAGCGTCAGCAGGCGAGAGTCTGCGCCCGAGGGACGCTCGGGGTGATCTCGGGCCTCGGGAAGGACGATGAGCAGGCAGCCCAGGAGCTGGAAACCGTGTCCAGCGCCTGTGAGGCATCCGTACCCGGGTAGGCGGGCCGGTCAGATCAGGCGCGTTCCGACCAGCGCGAGCAAGCTCTCGTGTTCCTCCCGGCAGGCGGGGCAGCCTGCGAGGTGAGCCTGCAGGCCTGGAACCGCGGCGTCGGCGTCCCGGCCGGCGAGCTCGAGATCGACGAAGCGGTCGAGCTCGTCGAAGCAGGCATCGCAGCCGACCTCGGGGTCGGCGGGGCCGAGGAGCCGGTCGAGTGTCCCGGCGAGGTGCTGGTGTTCGCTCATGTTCTCTCCTCCGACCACGTGTCCGGAGCAAGGCCGGCGTCGGTCAGCTCGCTGCGCAGCTTGCGGCGGGCGTCGTGGAGTGTCTTGTAGAGGGCGCCGCGGGTCGTGTTCAGACGGTCCGCGAGGACGTCGATGGGAACCCCGTTCAGTGCGAGTGCGACGAGCACCCGCCGCTGGTGCGCTGTCAGCGACTCGGCGATCAGCCGATGCAGGACCCGGAGCAACTCGGATTGCTCCGCCTCGGGGCCCGGTTCCAGAGCAGGGCTCGAAAGAAGACCCCAGCTGTCCGGCTCGAGCGGCACCTCGCGTCCCTGCCAGGCGCGCCGGCGAAGCTTCACGGCCGCCTCGAGCAAGGCGAACTTGTAGGCCCAGGTCGTGAAGCGGCTGAGGCCGCGGAAGTCGTCGAGGCGGGCGAGCACGCTCATCAGAGCGTCGTCCGCCGCCTCCAGCGCGATGTCGTCGAAGTCGTTGCCACGAACATGCGGGAGCAGCGGCCGCCGTCTTGCGACCTCGAAGCGGGCCGCCCGCAGGAGCAGGCTGTGGAGCCGGCCGATCGCCTCGTCGCGCGTTCCGCCGTCCGCGCGGAGGCAGCGAAGCCACTCCCGCGATTCGGGATCGAGCGAGCGGGGAGCCTGCGGCTCGGCCTCGACGGACGGTTCGCTGGGGGCGTCCACGTCTCGGAGGACTGTAGTGGCGTCGTCTCTCATGCCCCCGACTGCCTGCCTTCCAGCGGCGAGAGGATCCTGACCGCGAGCTCGGGCGGACACCCGCGCTCGGCGAGCCCGATCAGCGCATGAAGATCGAAACGCTCGTCGCTCGCGACGAGCGAGGCCAACCGGGGCGCAGAACCCGCTCTGCACGAGCTGGGCGCGCCGCCACTCGATCAGCTCGAGCTCCTGTCGTTGGTGTTGCACGTCGCTCCGCATACCTCATTCGTGCCTCCAACTCGCTGGTTCTTACGCGTGTTTCGAGCAACTGCAGTGGCACCTGCTCGCTAGGCTCCTGCGAGATGCAGGACCACGCTGACCTCATGCGTCGCCTCGCAGACCTCGTCGTCGGTTTCGGCGCCAACGTACAGCCGGGGCAGCTCGTCGGCGTGACGAGCTTCGTGGGGAAGGAGGAGCTGACCCGTCACGTCACTCGGGCCGCCTACGAGGCGGGCGCGTCGTACGTCGACGTCCTCTACTTCGACCAGTGGCTCAAGCGCGAACGGCTGCTGGGCGCCGACCCCGAAACGCTCTCCTACATCCCGCCCTGGATGATCGACCGGTTGCGACATCTCTCGGACGAGCATGCGGCGCGGATCACGCTCACCGGCCCACACGCGCCCCAGGCCCTCGACGGCGTGCCGGCCGATCGCTCCGGGGCCGACCTCTTGCCGTTCCTTCCCGAGGTCGGCCAGGTGGTGAACCTCCGTACCACGAACTGGTGCGCCGCTCCGGGGCCCACGCCGGCCTGGGCCGGGCTCGTCTTCCCGGATGACGAGCCTGCACAGGCCCTCGACCGACTCTGGGGCGCGATCGCCCACGTGTGCCGGCTCGACGAGCCCGATCCCGTGGGGGCCTGGGAAGCCCGGATGCGCCACCTCAACCGCGGCGCCGCGACGCTGTCGGACCGCCGGTTCGACGCAATCCACCTCCAGGGGCCGGGGACGGACTTCACGGTCGGTCTGTTCCGGTCGTCGATCTGGGAAGCGGCCGAGTTCATGACGGTCGACGGGATCGTGCACTTCCCGAACCTCCCGAGCGAGGAGATCTTCACGACCCCCGATCCGCTGCGCGTGGACGGGCACGTGACCGCCACGATGCCGCTCGAGCTCTACGGCACGATCATCCGGGGGCTGCGGGTCGAGTTCGCGGGTGGCAGGGTGACGAGGATCGAGGCCGACGAGAACACCGAGACCTTGAGGACGGCCGTGGCGAAGGACGAAGGCGCCGGGCGACTCGGCGAGCTCGCGCTCGTCGACGGGAGCGGGCGCATCGGCCCCCTGCGGACGATCTTCTTCGACACGCTCCTCGACGAGAACGCAGCGAGCCACATCGCGCTCGGCGACGGCTTCACCTACCAGGTGGCCGACGAGGCCGAACGACAACGCGTGAACGACAGCCAGATCCACGTCGACTTCATGGTCGGCAGCCCGGAGCTCGACGTGGACGGCATCACGGACGCGGGGGAGCACGTCCCCGTGCTCCGCAGGGCGCCTGGCAGATCTAGGGGCCTTATGAGCCGAGCACCGGCCTCGGCTCACGCCGGGATGCACGCCGTGAAGCGCGCTCTCGCCGAGACGGACGGTGAGCCGGATCCACCCTACTGACGAAAAACGCCGCGCCGTGCGAGCCCGGAGGATCACACGGCGCGGCGGCGTCGCTTGCGTTTCCGTCAGCCGACCGACGGGTGCGCCTCCAGCGTCTCCGTCGCGCCGGTCTCGGCGAACCGGTCGCGCACGCTGCCGGTCCCAGGCGATGTCGAGCAGGATGAGCGTCAGGTTCGCGCCGACCGCGGCGGCGGCGATCGTCGTGATCAGCGCGAGCAGGTCCGCCGTCACGTTGAAGCCGAGCCACGCGCCGACGAGGGCGCCGCCGACCGCGGCCGCGAAGCCGATCGACTTCGTCCGGGCCGACCAGTCGCGGCGCACCCAGGCGAAGTAGACGCCGAGCCCGATCGGGGCGCCGATCGAGAGCGCCGACGAGCAGCTCGCCGTCGACCGGGGTGCCCGGCATCGTCGTGATGCACGATCAGGACGGCGAGGAACCAGCCGCCGAGGCCGAGAACGACGGGTAGAGCGACCGCAGGAGCACGGAGGCCTTGCGGCCGAAGCCTCCCCGCTTGTGCACCCGCCGGGCCATCAGCAGCAGCGAGAGCACCATCAGGAGCGCGAGGCCGACGATCGCGCCGGCGATGCCCTTCGCGAGCGCCGTCTGCGTGACGTCGGGCGTGAAGTCGACCCGCTGAGGCTTGTACTGCGAGCGGTCGACCTTGCCGGTGTCGAAGTACGTGTTGACGAGATGCGTGCCGGCCTCGGGCTGCTGCGACCAGAAGCTGTCCGTGTGCCCGAACCCGCGCAGCACGACCTGGTGACCGTTTCGCAGGGACGGCAGCAGCTCCTTCGTCGCGCCCTGCTGCGGCGTCGAGAAGTCCAGCTCGCCGCTGACGAGCAGCGTCTCGACGTTCGACGGCCGCACGTGGCTGTACGGATCCTCGTCCGGCGCGGCCGGCCACGCGTCGGCGAGCTCGCCGCCGCCCCACACGAACGCGGTCGCGGCGTCGCCGAGGTTCGCATCGACGTCGTGCCCGCCTGCGGCGAAGTACCTGCGGGCGACCTTGTCGTCGGCGCGCCCGAACGACGGCGTACTGGCCCCAGACGAACGACTTCGGGAACGAGGAGATCGCCGGCGAACGACTGGAGCCAGAGCCCGCTCGCGTCGCCCTTCTCCGCGGAGAGCCACGAGTCGAGCGTCATCGGGCCGTTCAGCGGAGCGGTCTCCGGGCGTCGTCTCCATGAGCCCGAAGAACGAGGCGATCGCGCACGTTGCTGTCCTTGATCGGCAGGAACGACGAAGCGGTCGGGCATGTCGCCCGAGGTGCGCTGCAGCGACGCGGCGAGGTCGTCCGTCCGCGCGCTGCAGCTCTCGTCCTTCGCACACGCGCGGGCGTAGCGCTGCACGAGCTCGGTGGTGTCCTTGCCGTACCAGAGGAAGTGGCCGGGCGGGTTGACGCCGAGCATCACCGACCGGTGGATGCTCTTCGGGTAGCGCCAGCCGTAGATCAGCGCCGTGCGCGTGCCGGCGCTCTCGCTGAGGAGATCGATGCGCTCGTAGCCGAGCGCGACGCGCGCTGCCTCGAGATCGTCGACCTGCGAGACGATCGTGTACCCGTCCAGGTCGACGCCGTCCTGCGTGAGCCGGTCGGCACAGGCGCGGAAGCCGTCGCCGTAGGCGCGGAAGGACTTCTCGCCGAGCCAAGTCGCTGCGAGTGCTGCAAGCGCCGAGGAGACCTCGGGGCAGTCGAGCACGGACGAGCCGTCGACGCCGCGGTAGCCCACGAGGACGACGTCGCGCTTGTCGGCGAACCGGCTCGCCTTCGCGAAGCTCATGTTCGTGATGCCGGGGCCGCCCTCGAGGCGGAAGACCGGCTCCGAAGGATGCGCCGAGCGGGCCTTGATGCGGGTGACCGGGACCGCGATCAGGCGCGAGTGCGCGTCGGCCCGGTTCTCGGGCACGACGAGCGTGCCGCAGTCGGCCGCGTAGCTGCCGTTCTCCGTCTCGTAGTGACACGGCTTCAGGTGCAGGTCGCCGGCCTTGGCGCCGCTCGGCACCGTCACGCGCGCATCGGGCGCGAAGCGCAGGTAGCCGAGGCCGAGCACCAGAAGCCCGATGACGGTGAGAGCGACGATGCGCGAGGGGGTGAAGCTTCGGGTCTTTCGGGGTTGCATGGAAGGCTCCTTCGTCGTCATGAGTGGTTGACTCGACGCTAGGGAGTGCGTCGGTGCGACGGCGTCGTCGCGAAGCAGCGTTCGAACTGCGACCGGACGACGATCCCGGCTCCTACTCGAGTAGGAGGCGACGCGCCGGGAACGTGGAGTACGGTCACGCCGTGACCCGAATCGGATCGCTCGCGCGGCAGGCACGCGCTCGACCTCGTGATCGTGCTCCTCGCCCTCGAGAGCGCGATCGAGGTCACCCTCCGGCGCGACGCGCCGGATGCGCCGCAGACGACGTACTGGTTCGTCGTCCCGGCGACCGTCGTCGCGATGCTCACGCTCCTCGCGCGGCGGCGCTTTCCGTTCGGAGCGCCTGCGGCCTTCTGGCTGCTCGGGGTGGCGCTGTCGTTCGTCGACGGGCGTCTGATCCCGTTCATGACGAGCGTCTTCATCGGCGGGATGATCGCGTCGTTCCTCCTCGGGAACCTGCGCGACGCCGTGCAGGCGCGGCTCGGCCTCGGGATCGCCGTCGGCAGTGCGGCGCTCGTCGTCTACAACAAGCCGCAGCCACTCCGCCGGCGAGATCGTCTTCATCCCGCTCCTGTTCGGGGTCTGCTGGCTGGCGGGGTTCGCGCTCGAGGCGCGGGCGGAGCAGGCCGAGGCCGCCGAGGTGCGCGCGAGCCAGGCGGAGCGGGAGCGCGAGTCGGCCGCCCGCGTGGCCGTCGCCGAGGAGCGGGCGCGGATCGCGCGCGAGCTGCACGACATCGTCGCCCACTCGGTCAGCGTGATGGTGCTCCAGGTGGGCGCCGTCCGGCACAAGCTGCCCGGCGGAGCTCGCCGAGGAGGAGGACGCGCTGCGCGGCGTCGAGCAGACCGGCCGCACCGCCCTCGCCGAGATGCGACGGCTCCTCGGCGCGATGCGCCGTGAGGGCGCAGGACGCCGAGCTGGCGCCGCAGCCGAGCCTCGAGCGCCTCGACGCGCTCGCTGCGGAGGTCGAGCGGGCCGGCCTGCCCGTGCGCCTGCACGTCGAGGGCGAGCCGGTCCGGCTCCCGCCGGCGATCGACCTCTCCGCGTATCGCATCGTGCAGGAGGCGCCTGACGAACGCGCTCAAGCACGCGCGCGCCGCGCCACGCCGACGTGACCGTGCGCTACGGCTCCGACGAGCTCCAGCTCGAGGTGCGCGACGACGGGCGCGGGCGCAATCGGCGACCGACGGCGTCGGCCACGGTCTCGTCGGCATCCGCGAGCGCGTCAAGATCTACGGCGGCGAGATGAGCGCCGGGCCTGCAGCCGGCGGCGGCTTCGTCCTCAGCACGCGCCTCCCGCTCGGTGGCGACCCGGCATGACGATCCGCGTCCTCGTCGCCGACGACCAGTCGATGGTCCGCGCGGGCTTCCGGATGCTGCTCTCCGGCGAGGAGGACATCGAGGTCGTGGCCGAGGCGGGCAACGGGCTCGAGGCGGTGGAGAAGGCGGCCCGGTTCGACCCGAGCGTGATCCTGATGGACATCCGCATGCCGGAGCTCGACGGGCTCGAGGCGACGAGGCGGATCCTCGCGGCCGACAGCTCGGCTCGCGATCCTCGTCCTGACGACGTTCGACCTCGACGAATACGTGTACGAGGCGTTGCGGGCGGGTGCCAGCGGGTTCGTCCTCAAGGACGAGCCGCCCGAGCAGCTACTCGCCGCGATTCGCACCATCGCCGCCGGCGACGCCCTCCTCTCCCCCACTGTCACGAAACGCGTGATCGAGCAGTTCACGCGCATCCCGCCGACCCGACCCGCCCGACGGCGCTCGACGAGCTGACGGCACGCGAGCTCGAGATCCTGCGCCTGATCGCGCCCGGCCTCTCCAATGCCGAGATCGGGCAGGAGCTCTTCATCAGCGAGACCACGGTGAAGACGCACGTCACGCACATCCTCCAGAAGCTCGACCTCCGCGACCGCGTGCAGGCCGTCGTGCTCGCCTACCAGACCGGGATGTTCGAGCAGGACCCGCGACCGCTGCGTGGTCGGGACGAGCGCCCGGCAGGCTAGGCGGCGGCTCGCGGAGCTCGCGATGTAGACGACTCGAACACGGCTCGACACATGCCGTCCCTCCAGACGCGGGTGCCGATGGCAGGCCCCTCTAGCTGTCGAGACGCGCCGGTCGCCGCCCACGATCACACGATGGAGCGCACCCTCGACCCCACCCGGCTGGGAAGCCATCTCGACCGCCTCTACCGGGCCGCCTGGGCGCTGTGCGGGTCGCGCGAGGATGCGGAGGATCTCGTCCAGGAGACGTATGCCCGCGTGCTCGCGAAGCCGCGCCTCCTTCGCAACGAGGACGACCTCGGCTACCTCCTGCGCGCGCTGCGCAACACGTTCCTGAACCAGAAGCGAACCGAGAGCCGGCGACTCCGTCCCGGCCCGCTGCCCGAGCAGCTCGACCTCGTCCGGGACCCCCAGGCACGCGAGCCGCACGCAGCGCTCGAGGCGGGCGAGCTCTACGCCGCCGTCGCCTCGCTGCCCCCGGACTTTCGTGACGTGCTCGTGGCGGTCGACGTCGCGGGCCTGTCGTACAAGGAGGCCGCGAAGAGCCTCAAGATCCGCGAGGGAACCGTCATGAGCCGCCTCTACCGAGCGCGGCAGCAGGTCGTGCGCCGCCTCGAGGGGGAAGCGGCCTGAGCTCCGCGGTCAGCCGCCGGTCGCGACGGTCCCGACGAGCACCTTCTCGCCCGACGACGCCTGGTCGCCGTCCGCCGCCTCGCGGGTGACGGTCAGCGTCGTGAACTCCTTCGGCGAGACGCCTGCCCAGAGCGTCACCTCACGACCCTCGTTGAAGGTGCCGATCGGGACGAGGACGCCTGCCGGGTTCTTGAGCCAGGCCTCGTAGAAACGTCCGTCGTCGAGCCGCGGCAGGCCGGACGCGTCGAGCTGGATCTGCCAGCCGGAGGTCGTCTTCGTGAGCGTTGCGTCGCCTTCCGCTCCCGGAGCGAGAGCCGTTGCCGCGAGCGCGGCGTGGAAGCGCTCCGAGGAGGAGACGGAACCGCGCAGGGTGATACCGGCTGCGACGACGATCACGGCTGCCGCGGCGGCCCCCGCGAGGACGAGCCGGCGCGTGGAGTGGGTGTGGCGCGCCCGCACGCGCTCCATCCCGTCGACCGTCGCCCGCAACGACGCCGGCGCCTCGACCTCCGCCGCCGCGCTCTGCAGGAGCGCGACCGCACGGCGCTGCTCGTCGAGCTGCGAAGCGAGCTCCTGCGGAGGCCGCGATCCGCGCCTCGAGCGCCTCGCGCTGCTCCTGGCGCGAGCGAGCCGTCGGCGAGCGCCGCCAGCTCGGCGAGCTCCTGGCCGCCGTTCTCGTCCGCTCGACGACGCCTCATCGACATGTCGACCCGAACGGTAACGGCGAAACCGCTGCAGCGGCGGGCCCGGTTGCCTGGAAGTCGCGATTCACATCCAGATAGACACCGTTGAGCGCGGGACATTCCCGGCGAATCGCATCTGACACGCCCGGGAATAGCAGCGGCGCGCCGGTGTCTTCAGTGGGTGTGAGCATCTTCCACCGAAAGGACACCGAGATGAACATCCTCATCGTCGCACTGGACGACGTCACCCCCGCCGACGTGGACGACGCAGACGTGCTCGTCGTCGCGCCGGCCAGGACCTCGTGGCTCCGGCGCTGGCTGTCGGACGAAGACGGCGCGCGCCGGACCGCGCAGGGACGGGCGGCGGAGCTCGTCGAGCGGCTCGAAAAGCGAGGAGTGCACGCGGAGGCCCGCGTGGGCGACTCCGACCCGATGCTCGCGATCGCCGACGCGCTCCCGACCTTCGCGGCCGACGCGATCGTGATCGCCGCCGAGGCCGGGCGTTCGGGCTCGTCCGCCGACGAGCTCGTCTCGCGCGCACATGACCGCTTCGGCCTTCCGACCTCCACCCGGGAATAGGCGCCGGCCGGCCGGTGTCCTCGACCACGAGAGATTCAGCCGACAGCGAAAGGACCACCATGAGCACCACGGATCGACAGACCGAAACGCCCGCCGAGCGCACTGCGCGGCTCGCGGTGTGGGGGGCGGCCGTCACCGCCGCCGTGGCCGCCGGCGCGGCGATGCTGGCCGCGCCCGGCACCGCTGCCCCGACCGTCATGGGCTGGAGCCTGCACACGAAGGGCCAGCTCGAGGCTCCGAAGCTCGAGCACGGCGTCCTCCGCATCAAGGGGAGCGGCGCGGGCGAGCCGATCGCGGTGCGGCTGCAGGCGGGCCAGCCCGGCTTCCTGCAGGTCGACGTCGGCGACGACGGCTCGGCCGAGTTCACGATCGACCGCAGCGGCGTCGCGAAGATAAAGCTCGACGCGGGCGGCGGCGGACGACCCCGTCCGGATCGACGAGAGCAACGGCCGCTTCGCCGACGTCGTCCCGACGACGATCGACGGCGGCGCCGGGCGACGACCGTCTGTCGGGCGGCTCGCGGCGCCGAGACGCTGTAGCGGCGGCGGCGGCGACGACTCGATCGACGGCAACCGCGGCGACGACGCCGGCCTGCATGGGCGGTGGCGACGACACGTTCGTCTGGGATCCCGGCGACGGCAGCGACGTCGTCGAGGGCAGCGGCGGGCACGACCCGATGCTGTTCAACGGCGCCCACGGCGCCGAGCAGGTCGACCTGTCCGCGAACGGCGACCGGCTGCGGTTCTTCCGCGATCCGGCCAGGATCACGATGGATACCCACGGCGTCGAGCGGGTCGACTTCGTCGGCCCTCGGAGGCGCAGACGTCGTCACCGTCAACGACCTTCGCGGCACCGGCGTCCGGCAGGTGAACGTCGGCGTCGCCGCGCGCCGACAGCGCGGCCGACCGCGTCATGCGTCAACGGCACGGACGCGCGACAGGGTCACGGTCAGCGGCGACCCGGATGCCGTTCAGGTCGACGGCCTGCCGCGCTGCGGTGCTCGATCCTCCACCCGGAGGCGGCGTCGACCGCCTCGAGATCAACGGCCTCGGCGACCCGGACCAGGGTCGAGAACGACCTTCACGCCGGGACGATCGGAGCTGTTCGTGGACGGCGTCGCCGTCCCGTAGCAAGGCCCTCCGTCAGGGAGGCGGGGGCCCCGGCGACGGGGCGCTCCGCCGCCGTCTGACGGGACGAACGATCGCCTCCTCGTCCGGCGCACCGGACAACGTTCACGCGCAGTTAAGCGCCGGTCACAGCGGAACGGGACGACCCGGACCGAGTAGCATCGCGAGGGTGAGCCCGACCGGGGCGCCAGCACAGATGCCGCCCGTTCCGCCCGACGAGTCGCAGGCACGTCGCAGCAGATTCGGCCGGCGGGGTCTGTCCGTGCTGTCGCTCGTCATCCTGGCGGTGGTTGTCGCGCTCGGGGTCGTCGTCGCGACGCGGGATTCGGCAAAACCGCTCGACGAGTCGCGGGCCCGGACGATCGCCTCCGGGGTCGTGAAGAACGCGATCGAGGACCTGCAGTCGCAGCCCGCCACGTCGGCGACCGTCTACCAGCAGATCCTGCCCTCGCTCGTCGAGATCGAGGCGGAGCATCCCGCCGGCGCGAAGCAGGGCGCGGGACTCGGCGCCGGAGTGATCGTCAACAAGAACGGCGCCATCCTCACCGCCCTCCACGTCGTGGACGGTGCCGACAGCATCCAGGTGTCCTTCGTCGACGGCACGAAGTCGGCGGCCGCCGTCTCGTCCACCGATCCCGACAACGACATCGCCGTCCTCATGCCGGAACGGGGGCCCGAGGTGATCGTGCCGGCGGTGCTCGGAGGCGCCGGCCAGGTCGGCGAGGAAGCGTACGCCGTCGGCCATCCACTCGGCTACGTCGGCTCGCTCTCGTCCGGCGTCATCTCGGGCCTCGACCGCTCCATCGAAGCGGAGAATGGCAAGACGATTCGCGGGCTGATCCAGTTCGACGCCGCGGTCAACCCCGGCAACTCCGGCGGGCCCCTGCTCGACCGGGGCGGGCAGGTGATCGGCATCGTCACGGCCCTCGCGAACCCGACGCGGGACGGCTATTTCATCGGCATCGGCTTCGCGGTCCCGATCGGCACCGCCGGCGGTGCCGCCAATGCACCACCGAAATGAAACGAGGGAGCCATGGATCGACAACCCGCACTCGACGCATCGCTCGAGCAGGTGCTCTACCAGGTCAAGCGGGTCATCGTCGGCCAGGACGCGCTGCTCGAGCGGATGGTGGTGGCCCTGCTCGCGCGTGGCCATCTTCTCGTCGAGGGCGTGCCGGGACTCGCCAAGACGATGGCGGTGAAGACGCTCGCCCAGGCGATCGGCGGCGAGTTCCAGCGGATCCAGTTCACGCCTGACCTCGTCCCGGCCGACATCGTCGGCACGCGGATCTTCAACCAGAAGCTCGGCGAGTTCCAGGTCTCCCTCGGCCCCGTGTTCGCGAACCTCGTCCTCGCCGACGAGATCAACCGGGCGCCGGCGAAGGTGCAGAGCGCGCTGCTCGAGGCGATGCAGGAGCGGCAGGTCACGATCGGCCGCGAGACGCACCGGCTGCCCGGATCCCTTCCTCGTGATGGCGACGCAGAACCCGATCGAGTCGGAGGGCACCTACCCGCTACCGGAGGCGCAGGTCGACCGGTTCATGCTCAAGGTGCTGATCGACTATCCCTCGCCCACCGAGGAGTTCGTGATCGTGGAGCGCATGACGGCGGCGCTCGAGTCGGCCGGGAGGGCGATCGACGATGGGCAGCTGATCGGGCTGCAGCAGGCGGCGGACGCCGTGTTCGTCGACCCGGCGCTGATCGACTACGCGGTGAAGCTCGCCAACGCCACACGCGACGTCACCGCGGTCGGGCTCGGTGAGCTGTCTCGCTACGTCACCTACGGCGCGAGCCCGCGCGCGTCCATCAACCTGATCCTCGCCGGCCGGGCGCTCGCGCTCGTCCGCGGCCGGGAGTACGCGCTGCCGCAGGACCTCCGCGAGATCGCCCCCGACGTGCTGCGGCACCGGTTCGTCCTCTCCTACGAGGCGCTGGCCGACGGCGTCAGCGCGGACGACATCATCGACCGTATCCTCGCGGTCGTCCCCGTCCCGGAGCTCGCGCTCAGGGAGCGGATGACCCGGGGCAGCACCCCGGTCTCGAGCGAGGCATGGACGCAACCCACATCCTAGGCGCGGAGACGCCGGAGCTGCTCCTCAGCCGCCTCGAGTGGCAGGTCATCCGCCGCCTCGACGGTCTCCTGCAGGGCAACTACCGCACGATGTTCCGCGGGGTCGGCACCGACTTCCGGGACCTGCGCGAGTACGAGCCCGGGGACGACATCCGCCACATCGACTGGAACGTGACGGCGCGGATGGACACGCCGTTCGTGCGCCAGTACACGGAGGATCGCGAGCTCACCGCCTGGCTCCTGCTCGACCGCTCGCCGTCGATGGGCTTCGGCCCGATCGACCGGCCGAAGGAGCTCGTCCTCTGCGAGCTGGCGACGATCTTCGCGCGCCTCCTCACGCGCAGCGGCAACCGGGTGGGGGCGGTGCTCTTCGACAACGAGGTCGAGGGCACGCTCGCGCCGCGCGGGGGCAGGAACCAGGTGCTCACGCTGACGAGGAGTCTCATGCGCCCGCCCGGGTCGCACGGGACGATCACCGACCTGACGGGGCTGCTCGAGTACGCCAACTCGGCAATCCGGCGGCGCTCGCTCGTCGTTCTCATCTCCGACTTCATCACCCCGGCTGGATGGGAGCGCCCGTTGCTGCAGCTGACCGAGCGTCACGAGGTCGTCGCGATCCGCCTGCTCGATCCCCGCGAGTACGAGTTGCCCGACGCCGGCGTGATCGTGGTCGAGGACGCCGAGACCGGCGAGCAGCTCACGGTCGACTCGAGCGACGCCGAGTTCCGGCACCGGCTCCGGGAGGCGGGCGAGCACCGTGAGGCAGAGCTCCGCGCAGCCACCCTCCGCGCAGGCGTCGACATCTACGAGGTCTCGACCGGGGACGACCTCGTCCCCGCGCTCGTCCGCATGGTCGAATCGCGAAAGCGGCGGAGCCGCTGATGTCCCTCGGCTCGCCGTGGCTGCTGCTCGCCGCTCGTCGTCGTCCCGGCGCTCGTCTTCGCGTACTGGTGGGCGCTCCGGCTGCGCGCCGACCGCGCGGCCCGGCTCGCCTCCGAGGGGCTCGTGCCGACGGGGGCCGCCGAGCGAGCACGCGTCCGGCGCCACATCCCGTTCGCGTTCTTCGCGGCTGCGCTCGGACTGCTCGCCTTCGCCCTGGCGCGTCCGATCATGAACGTCGCTCTCCCCGTGCGCGAGGGCACGGTCATCCTCGCGTTCGACGTTTCGAACAGCATGAAGGCCGAGGACCTCGAGCCGACCCGGATCGAGGCGGCGAAGTCCGCCGCGCGCGCCTTCGTCGAGCGGCAGCCGAGTTCGATCAAGATCGGCGTCGTCGCCTTCGGTGACAGCGCCGTCACGGTGCTCCGGCCGAGCAACGTCAAGGAAGAGGTGCTCGCGGCGATCAACCGTCTCTCCGTGAGCGGCGGGACCTCGCTCGGCCAGGGTCTCTACACCTCGCTGAGCGCCATCGCGGGCAAGCCGCTGACGATCGACGAGTCCGCCCTCGAGAGCGACTCCGGCCGCCCGGTGAACATCGGCTTCTTCGGCTCGTCCGCGATCGTCCTGCTCTCGGACGGGGAGAACACGAGCCGGCCCGACCCGCTCAGGCTCGCAGACGTCGCGTCGACGGCGGGTGTCCCCGTGCACACGATCGGCGTCGGCACGGAGAAGGGGACCGTGGTCGAGGTCGACGGCTTCAGCGTCGCGACCGCTCTCGACGCCAACATGCTGAAGCGCATCGCCGACGTCACCGACGGCACATACCACCAGGCGAGCGACAGCGCCGCGCTGGCCGGCGTCTACAAGTCGATCGACCTCGATTTCAAGAGCGTCAAGAAGCCGCGGGAGATGACGGGCGCGTTCGCGGCGGCCGGATTGCTCCTCCTCGCCGTCGGCTCGGTGCTCTCGATCGCCTGGTTCGGGCGGGTGATCTGAGTGTCGTTCAGCTGGCCGTTCGCACTCGTCTTGCTGCTCGTCCCTCCCGCCCTGCTCGGCCTCTACCTCTGGTCGCTCCGCCGCCGGCGCAAGCGCGCCGTGCGCTACTCCAGCGTCGCGCTGCTGCGCTCGGTGCTGCCACGGCGCAGAGCGCTGGCTGCGGCACCTTCCGATCGCCCTGTTGCTCGCCGGTCTCGTCGCCCTCGCGTTCGCCGCCGCCCGGCCGCACGTCGTGCGCAGCGTCCCGTATGCACGCACGTCGGTCATCCTCGCGCTCGACGTCTCCCGGTCGATGTGCTCGAGCGACATCCAGCCGAACCGGCTCGCCGTCGCGCAGGATGCGGCCCGCACGTTCGTCGAGAACCAGCCGAAGGGCGTGCGGATGGGCCTCGTCGTCTTCTCCGGCTTCGCGGAGCTGACCGTCCCGCCGACGACGGACCGCAAGGCGCTCGTCGCCGCGATCGACGGCCTCACGACGGGGCACGGCACCGCGATCGGCTCGGCGATGCTGAAGGGGCTCGACGCAATCGCCGAGGTGAACCCTGGCGTCCCACCCGTCGGCGACGCGCCGGAGACGGAGCCCGCACCTGCCGGCACGAAGCCGGGTGCCAACGGCTTCGTGCCCGACATCGTCGTGCTCCTCACCGACGGCGCGAACAACCGTGGCATCGAGCCGCTCGATGCGGTGCCCTACGCGGTCGAGCGCCGGGTCCGCATCTACCCGATCGGCTTCGGGACGACCAATCCCTCCCCTCCGGCGTGCACGCGCGAGCAGCTCGGTGGAGATATCTTCGACGGCGGCTTCGGCGGCGGCAGGTTCGGCGGGCGCGGGGGCGGCTTCAGCGGGTTCCTCATCGCGGACGAGCCGACCCTGAAGGCGGTCGCCGAGCAGACCGGCGGCAGCTACCACGGCGCCAAGGACTCCGGTCAGCTTCGCGAGGTCTTCTCGAAGCTGCCGAAGGAGGTCGCGAAGCAGAAGCGGCCGACGGAGATCACCTGGATGCTGGCGGCGCTCGGCGCCGTCCTCGCGGCAGCGGCAGTCGGCGCCTCGATGCGCTGGAGCCCGTACCCGTAGCGCGATCTGCCCGGACCGTGAGGGCCATGATCGCGACGAGTGCGCCGATCTGCGCCGCCGGCGAGACGAGGGCGCCGAGCGGGGCCGTGACGGTGGCGGCGACCGCGAGGAGCAGCCCCGGCGCGACGGGCTCGAGGCCGAGCGCACGGCGGAAGAGGCTCCTCCCGGCGAGAACGAGGGCGGCGCCGCACGAGAGCACGACGGCGTAGCGCCACGTCGTCGCGTCGAACGGATGCTCCAGGGCGGCGTGCTCGGCCGCCGCGATCAGGACGAGCCCGAGCAGCATCGGCAGGTAGGCGAAGAAGTACGAGAACAGCACGGCCCTCGCCCGCGCCACGCCCGAGAGCCGCTCGAGCGCGTGCTCGGCACGGGCGTCGTCACCGGTACCGAAGTAGAGCCACCAGATGCTCGCGCTGAGCGCGAGCCCGAGCAGCACGATCACGGCGAGCCCAGCGTCGACGGAGAGCGCCGCGCCCGCGACGCCCACCACCACCACCGACTCGCCGATCGCGATCAGCAGGACGAGGCCGTGGCGCTCCACGAAGTGCCCGGTGTCGATCTCGAAGCCCTCGAGGCCGCTGATCCAGGGAGTGACCCACTCGAGCGCGATGGCCCCTCCCCAGAGGACGTACTGGGCGGTGCCACCGAGCGCCCCGCCCGCGACGACGAGCAGGGCGGAGACGACGTTGAAGGGCGACAGCCGCACGATCGCGTCGACCACGCTTCGCGACGCGGCGCGCGAGAAGAGGAACGTGTGGACGGCGACGATCGCGAGGTAGCACAGCCCGAACGCGAGGCCGCTGCTTCCGAAGGCGTCCGGGGTGGCGAGCGCGAGGAGGAAGTAGCCGGCCATGCCCCCGAGCAGCAGGAGCCGGCGCTCCGTCGTCTCCGCCTCGACGGCATTCGTGAGCCAGGCGTACCCGTCGTACATCCACCAGATGAGCGCCAGCATGAGCGCGACCTGGACGACGGAGCGGAGCGTCGGCTCCTCGAAGACGACGCTCGCGAGCTGGGTGATGGTGAAGACGAAGACGAGGTCGAAGAACAGCTCGAGCGTCGTCACTCGCCGCCCCTGGGGCTCCGAGCTCATCCGCGACTTCTAGTCACGAGCCGCGTCGAACGCAACAGGTACGGAAAGCCGTACCCCGATACGGCGGTCTGCCCGGCTGGTAGGCCCCGGCTGCGCAAGCCAAGGTTGACAGGCGGCACTTCCACGTCTTTCGAGGAGCGCACATGACCGCCATCCACCCCCTCTCGCCCGTCGAGGCCCTGCAGCGGCGCATCCTCGGCGCGGCGATCGAGCCCGGGACCCCCGGCTGGGAGGAGGCCACGCAGGCGTTCAACACCCGTTTCACGCAGACCCCCGCGCTCGTCACGATCCCTGCCGGCGTGCAGGACGTCGTCGCGATCGTCGAGTTCGCGCGCGCGAACGGGCTCCAGGTCGCGGCGCAGCGGACCGGTCACAACGCGGAGCCCTTCGGCCCGGCGATGGACGAGATCGTCCTCGTCAAGACCGATCTGCTCCAGGGCGTCGAGATCGACGCCGCAGCGCGCACCGCGCGTGTCGCGAGCGGGGTGAAGTGGGCGCAGGTCGTTCCGCGCGCCTCCGAGCTCGGCCTCGCCGCGCTGCACGGGTCGACGCCGGACGTCAGCGTCACCGGCTACTCGCTCGGCGGCGGGGTCGGCTGGTACGCGAGGAAGCTCGGCCTCTGCACGAACAGCGTCCTCGCGATCGAGCTCGTCACCGCCGACGGCAGGCTCCGGCGCGTCGACCACGAGCACGATGCGGAGCTGTTCTGGGCGCTGCGCGGCGGCGGGGGGAACTTCGGGGTCGTGACGGCGATCGAGATCCAGCTCTACGCCATCCCGGAGATCTACGCCGGGGTGCTCTTCTTCCCGTGGGAGCGGTCGGCCGAGGTGCTGCACGCGTGGAACGCATGGCGGACGACGGTGCCGGACGAGTTGACCTCGGTCGGAAGGATCCTCCAGTTCCCGCCGCTGCCCGAGTTGCCCGAGGAGCTGCGCGGGCAGAAGTTCGCCGTCGTCGAGGCGGCGTACACGGGGAGCAAACGGGCGGGCGTAGAGCTGCTCGCGCCGCTGCGCAGGCTCGGCCCGGAGATGGACACGTTCGACGTGGTGCCGCCCGTCGGCCTCTGCGAGCTGCACATGGACCCGCGGGACCCGCTGCCCTACACCGGCGAGGCGCTGATGCTGTCCGACCTGCCCGCCCAGGCGATCGACGCGTTCGTGGCGGCGGCCGGGCCGGGCTCCGGCTCACCGCTCGTGTCGGCGGAGATCCGCCACCTCGGCGGCGCGCTCTTCTGCTCGAGCGAGCGGCACGGCGCGCTCGACACGTTCGACGCCGAGTTCCTCACGTTCGGCCTCGGGCTCGCGTTCGACGACGAGATGCTGCAGGCGAACTGCGAGCAACTGCGAGTCCTGCGCAGGGGCCTGGCGCCGTACGACTCCGGCCGGCAGTACCTCAACTTCGCCGGGGACGCGACGAACGTCTCGACCTTCTACAAGCCGGAGGCGTATCGGAGGCTGCAGGCGGTGAAGGGAGCCGTCGACCCCGACAACGTCTTCCGGGCGAACCACCCGATCCCGACGTGTAGCTGACGGATCGGTCGAGCAGGACGGAAGCGGGCCGGCACTGCCGGCCCGCTTCGACATTTCGTTGGACGCGTGCAGCGCCGGGCGTCAGTGCCCGGCGGCGGACTCCGGCGCCGCCGTCGGCGCGCGGCCCGCCTCCGGCTCGGCGCCGTGCGGCGGCTCGATCGTGATGTTCGGGAGCAGGCGGTCGAGCCACCGGGGGATGTACCAGGTCTTCTCGCCGAGCAGCGTGAAGAACGCGGGCACGAGCGTCATCTTCACGATCAACGCATCGGTCAGGATCGCGACCGCGAGCAGGAGGCCGAACTCCTTGGAGATCCGGTCGGGCGTGAGGATGAAGGCCGAGAAGACGGTGGCCATGATGATCGCCGCGGCGACGACGACCCGGCCGATCGCTGCGATCCCGTGCTCGACCGCTTCGCGCGTCGGGAGGCCGTGGACGTGCTCCTCCCGGATGCGGCTCGCGATGAACACCATGTAGTCCATCGAGAGGCCGAACAGGATCGCGAACGCGATCGGTGGCACGAACGTCTCGATCGGGCCCGTCCTGTCGAGGCCCGTGAGGCTCATCAGGTGGCCCTCCTGGATGACGAGCGTGAGCACGCCGAAGCCGACGAACGCGGAGAGGATCGTCGTCACCGCCGCGGTCAGCGAGACGACGATCGACCGGAACGCCATCGCGAGCACGAGGAACGTGACACCGACGACGTAGAGGAGGAAGAGCGGCAGGCGCTGCATGATCCGGTCGGCGATGTCGATGAACGCGGCGTTGAGGCCGGCGACGTAGACGACGCGCCGGGCTGTTCTCCGTCGCCGCCGGCACGACGTCGGTCCGGAGGCGGTCGACGAGCTTCGCAGTCGCCTCGTCCTGCGGTGCCGAGGTCGGGCTTCACGAAGACGATCGCGACCGTCTTGGGGTCGTTGAACTGCGGCTCACTGGCCGACGCGACGCCCTGGAGATTCCGGACGCCGTCGTACACCCGCTGCGGGGCCTGCTGCGTCGCCGTTCACGTCGACGACGATCGGGATCGGGCCGTTGAACCCGGGACCGAAGCCCTCCGCGAGCAGGTCGTACGCGCGGCGGGCCGTCTGCTGGGTCGGCTGCGTACCCTGGTCGGACGCGCCCAGCCGCACGAGCGCCGAGGTCGCGGCGAGCGCGAGCCCGACGAGCAGCAGGATCACGAACACCGGCTTCGCATGCGAGGTCACGAACCGGCCCCAGCGCGCGATCAACGTCGTCTCGCGGGCGGCGTCCGAGTCGTCGATCGGCTTGAGGAACGGCACCTTCAGCCGGTCGATCTTGTGACCGAGCTTGGCGAGCACCGCGATCAGCAGCGAGTTCGCGATCAGCACCGTGGTGAGCACGCCGAGGGCGGCGCCGATGCCCAGCTTCGTGACGAAGTCGAGCCCGAAGAAGGCGAGGCCGGTGACGGAGATCGCGACCGTCAGCCCGGCGAAGATCACTGCGCGCCCTGCCGAGGCGCCAGCCTCGGCCGCCGCGACCCGCGGCTCGAGCCCCTCGTGCAGGAACTGTCTGAAGCGCGTGACGATGAACAGCGAGTAGTCGATCCCGACGCCGATCCCGATCATCGACACGAGGATCGGCGTGATCGTGTTGATGCTCATCAGGCCTGCGAGGATGAAGAGGAGGATGAACGCGGTTCCGACCGCCGCGATCGCGAGCCCGAGCGGGATCGACGCAGCGACGAACGTCCGGAACACGATCAGCAGCACGATCAGGGCCGCGAGCAGGCCGATCAGCTCCTGCGGGCCCTGCTCGATCGGCGGGAACTCGGCGTCGCCGTTGAACTCCGCCGTCACGCCGGCCGGCTCGACCGCAT
The DNA here is from genome assembly GCA_963736945.1 of uncultured Thermoleophilia bacterium. Taxonomy (GTDB): domain Bacteria; phylum Actinomycetota; class Thermoleophilia; order Gaiellales; family Gaiellaceae; genus Gaiella. The sequence goes on along the minus strand of CAVTQW010000016.1, from coordinate 100,567 downwards.
CGCGCACCGCGTCCTCCACCGCGACGACGCGGTCGCGGTCCTTCGTTTCGATCACGTCGTTGAACTGTGCCTCGGCGTATGCGATGCGCCCGTCCTTGGAGAAGGTGTTCTTGTCGAAGGGGTCGCCGACGCTCTCGATGCCGACCGTGTCGCCGCTCGCCTTGAACTCGGAGGTCTTCAGCTTCGCGATCGCGGCCGCGACGGCGGCCTTGTACTTCGGTGTGTCGAGGCGCTGCCCCTCGGGCGCCGCGAAGACGAGGTTCAGGACCGAGCCCTGCTCGGAGGCGAACTCGCTCTCGATCAGGTCGGTCGCGCGCTGCGTGTCCGACCCCGGAATCTCGAACTCGTCCTTCAGGCCTCCCCCGACTGTCGCGACGAGCGCGATCAGGACGACAAGGATGCCGCCCCACGCGGCGGCCACGCGACCGGGGTGCGCCGCACACGCGCGCATCCAGCGCGCGAGGCCTCCTGTGGCCAGCCGCTCGTGTGCCGCCGTGTAGTCCGAATTCCCGTTTTCCTCGCGTTGCGTCATCCCGTTGGGCCTCCTCGACGTGGCTGTCGCCATCCACGCTACAGAGGTCGGACGGGGGGACGTGGTACGGATAACCCCACCATGGCGAGCTCACGGAAACCGCGCCGGAACCGGGTAACGCCGTTCGGCGAGCTCGTCGCCGACCCGGCGCGGGGCCTCGTCTACGGGAACCGGGGCTGCCTGCACGACGAGCACGGCACGATCCGGCGGCGCTACGCGGGCAAGCGCTGGATCGCCTGCCGGCTCGAGTTCCGCGGCTGGAGGCGGCACCCGCTGCTCCAGCCCGGCCGGTTCACCGAGCTCTTCTTCCTGGACGAGGCAACGGCCTTCGCCGCCGGCCACCGCCCCTGCGCGCTCTGCCGGCACGACGACTACCGGAAGTTTGTGACACTTTGGCACAAGCTTCACCCGGGCGACGACGCGGGGGCGGACGCGATCGATGCCCGCCTGCACGCGGAGCGGGTGGAGCCCGGCTCACGCGGCCAACGGGTGCACGAGGCCGCGCTGGAGACGCTGCCCGACGGAGCCTTCGTGGTCTCCGGATCCCTCCCGTGCCTCGTGCTCGGCGCCCGCCTGCTGCCGTGGACGGTCGCAGGCTATGAGGCCGCGCGGCCGCGGCCGCGCGGGCCAGGCACCGTCCTCACGCCACCCTCACTCCTCGCCGTCCTCGCCGAGGGCTGGCAGCCGGTCGTCCCGCTGGTGCACCCGTCTGCCGGAGCTCACTCCAGTGCGGCGTCTCACAACGTTTGACACGAAATGATCGGTCTCGGACGCCGCATTACAGCAATCCTGTGGGCGGTGAAGCACCTCAGAGCGGCCGCCCTTGTGTCCACACCCTGGCCGCAGCAATATGCTGCGGTAGTGGCCGCAAGTCTCAACGGGTGCGTCGCTCTCGTCACGGGCGGCGTGCGCGGGATCGGGCTGGCGATCAGCGAGCGGCTCGCTGCCGCCGGGGCGACCGTCGCTGCCGGCTACTCGCGACCGTCCGAGGCGTCGGAGCGGTTCCTCGCGGCCAACGGGTCTTCGGGAGCCACGATCCACCAGGGGAACATCGGGCACAACGAGGACTGCGAGCGCGTCGTCTCCGAGGTGATCGAGCAGCACGGGCAGCTCGACGTCCTCGTCAACAACGCCGGCATCACCATGGATCGCACTGTGCGGAAGATGACCCCGGAGGAGTGGGACCATGTGCTGCAGGTCAACCTTCACGGCGCGTTCTACATGTGCCGGGCCGTCCTCCCGCACATGACCGAGCGCGGCTACGGCCGCATCGTCAACATCAGCTCTGTGATCGGCGAGATCGGCAGCGTCGGGCAGGCGAACTACGCGGCCTCGAAGGCGGGCCTGTTCGGGCTCACGATGAGCCTGGCGCGCGAGTGCGCCAACAAGGGGATCACCGTCAACACGGTTGCGCCAGGGTTCATCCGCACCGAGATGGTGGCGGCTGTGCCCGAGAACGTGCTGGCGCAGATCGTGGGCCGTATCCCGTGCGGGCGCCTCGGCGAGGCCGACGAGGTGGCGCGGGTGGTCGAGTTCCTCGTCGACCCCGCGTCGTCGTACATCACCGGAGACGCGTACTCGATCAACGGCGGGCTGGCAATGTGAGCAAAATGGGAAACGTGCAGATGAACGGGAAGGAGCCGGACACCGAGCGCGTCGGCGCGGAGCCGGACTCGGGACTGGGGGCCGTCGCCGATCCGATGGCGTTCGGGGCGGCGCTCACCGAGCTCGGCAAGCGCCTTGCGACGGAGCCGACCGTGCTGGCCGGCTCGATGCTGAAGTTCGGATTCGGGCTGGCCGGGATCGGCGCTGTCGTCGCCTGCAGGGCGCTGGGCGCGTCGACCCGGGGGCCGATTGCCGACGACGAGCCCGACCCCCGCTTCGCCGACCCCGCCTGGGAGACGAATCCCGGCTTCTACGGGCTGCGCCAGCTCTACCTGCTCTGGGCGCGGACGATGAAGGAGCTCGCAGTCGCGGCCGAGGACGACGAGCTCGGCGGCAAGGCCGAGTTCGCGGTCGGCCACATGGTGGACGCGCTCGCGCCGACGAACTTCCTGCTCGGCAACCCGGCGGCGCTGAAACGGGCGTTCGACACCGGCGGCGCGAGCCTCGGCCGCGGCTTCGCCAATTTCGTCGACGACGCCGTCCGGAACGGCGGCTGGCCCCGGCAGGTCGACACGAACGCGCTCGTGGTGGGCAAGGATCTCGCCGCGACCCCTGGCAAGGTCGTCTATCGAAACGGGCTCATGGAGCTGCTCCAGTTCGCACCGCGAACCGAGACGGTGTTCGAGACCCCGCTGCTCATGAGCCCGCCCTGGATCAACAAGTACTACGTGATGGACCTCGCACCCGGGAAGAGCTTCGCGGAGTGGGCCGTCGACCACGGCCACACGGTGTTCTGCATCAGCTACCGGAACCCCGACGAGTCGTTCCGCGACATCGGCCTCGAGGACTACCTGAACGACGGCCCGCTCAAGGCGCTCGACGTGATCGAGGAGATCACGGGCGCGAAGCAGGTCAACATGGCGTCGCTCTGCCTGGGCGCGACGCTGACGGCCGTCATGCTCGGCCACCTCGCGCGGACGAAGGCGGGCCGCGAGCGCGTCCGCTCGGCCACGCTCCTGAACGCGCTCGTCGACTTCTCCGAGCCGGGGGCGCTCGGCAACTTCGTCGACCCGACCACGGTCGCCAGGCTGGAGAAGCGCATGGCTGCGGCGGGGGTACCTCGGGGCGGACGAGATGTCCGGGACCTTCAACCTCCTGCGCGCGAACGACCTGATCTGGCGCTACGTGGCGACGAACTGGCTCATGGGCGAGGATCCTCCCACCTTCGACATCCTGCAGTGGAACGCCGACTCGACGCGGATGCCGGCGCGGATGCACTCGGAGTACCTGCACGCGATGTACCTCGAGAACCGGCTGGCCCAGGGCACGCTCGAGATCGGCGGGCACAAGGTCTCGCTCGCGCGCAGCCCCGCCGACCTCTACATCCTCTCGGCCCGCGAGGATCACATCACGCCGTGGCGTGGGTGCTACCGGACGACACAGCTCGCGGGCGGGCCTGTCCGCTTCGTGCTCACCTCGTCGGGGCACATCGCCGGGATCGTCAACCCGCCCGGCCCGAAGCGCCGCCACTGGCGCAACGAGGCGCTGCCCGCGGATCCGGACCAGTGGCTCGCGGAGGCGACGGAGGCGCCCGGCAGCTGGTGGGAGGACTGGATCGCCTGGATCGGCGAGCGCGGCGGCGAGCGCCGTGAGCCACCGTCGCTCGGGAGCGACGCGCACCCCGCGCTCGAGGATGCACCGGGCTCGTACGTGCGCCAATCCTGACTTGCTTGACATAGTACGCAGAGTTGCGTACTATCGAACGCAGACGGTCAAGCGATCAGAGAGGAACAGGAATGTCCACGTATCTCGAGCTCTCGAAGAGCGCGCAAGAGCAGATTCTCGCCACCATCGAGCAGGGCCAGGAATTCGCGCTCGCCGGCGTCGAGGCCTGGGCCGCGAGCGTCTCCTCGCTCACGAGCGGCCTGAAGCTCCCCACGGCGGCCGATGCGCCCGCCCCGAAGGACGTCGTCGCCAACTCGTTCGGCTTCGCCGAGAAGCTGCTCAAGTCGCAGAAGACGTTCGCCGAGAAGGTCGTTGCCGCTTCCGCGCCGGTGCTCGCCGGCGCTGAGACGACCTCGAAGTAAGACTCCGTCCGGGCCCGGGGCGGCACGACGCCCCGGGCCGGGACGGCAAGCGACGCGGTATCCGTGACCTCACCCGACGACGCCTGGAAGATCCAGCTCGAGACCCTCGGCGCCTTCATCAAGGGCCAGCGTCGTCTTGCCAACATGACGTTGCGCGAGATGTCCAGCCTGACGGACGTCTCGAACGCCTACCTGAGTCAGATCGAGCGCGGACTGCACCAGCCCTCGGTGCGGGTGCTCCGCTCGGTCGCCGACGCGCTCAACGTCTCGGCCGAGACCCTGCTCGCGCAGGCCGGGCTGATCGCGGAAGACGACGAGGCCGTGCCCGAGGCCGAGGAGGCGCCCCCCGGCCCGAGCCGGACGGTCGCCGCGATCCTCGCCGACCCGAGCCTGACCCCCGCGCAACGGGAGGCCCTCCTCTCCGTCTACCGCAGCTTCTCGCCGGACGCCGAGCCCCCCGCCGGCGGCTGATTCGCGCCCGCAGCGAGCGCCGCCACGACCGCGGCGACGTTCGCCCGCCACAGATCCTCCGGCAGCGGTGGCAGGACGTCGTCCCAGACGGCCGCGAAGCGTCCGCTCGGCTGCGGGATCCTTGCCGGCCGCCCCACCCCGAGCTCCGCACCGCGGGCATCCGCAGCGCCGGCGCGGCCCGGGCGTACAGCTCCTCCGGGTCTCGGGCAATGCTACCGTCGAGGCGATGCGCGCCCGCCTCGCCACGCAGGCACGGAACGCCGTCGTGCTGATCGCGTCGTTCTTCCTTCTCGCCGTCGGCTGAACGGTGGCGCGCGCCCCCGGGCGGGGCGCGAACGAGGCGATCGTCGCCGGGGCAGCGTGTCGTCGTCGCCGGCCTGGGTTGCCACGCTCCGGCATCAGTCGAAGGTGATCACGCTGCGGATGCCGTCCTGGGCCTCCATCAGCTCGAAGCCGTGGTTGACCTCGTCGAGCGTGAGCCGGTGCGAGAGGAGCGACTCGACATCGATCTCGCCGGCGAGCCAGCGGTCGACGAGCAGCGGCACCTGCGTGCGGCCCTTGACGCCTCCGAACGACGACCCCGTCACCCGGCGGCCCGTGATCAGGAAGCGGGGCACGACCTCGAGCACCTCGCCCTTGCCGGCGACGCCGCACATGGTGGCCAGGCCCCACGCCTCCCGTGCCGACTCGACCGCCTGGCGCATCACCGACACGAGACCGGTGGCCTCGAACGTGTAGTCGGCCCCGAAGCCGCCGGTCTCGGAGCGGATCCAGCCCACCGTGTCGTCGCCGGCCCGGCGCGTGTCCGTGGCTCCGTGGTGGCGCGCCTGAGCGAGCCGTTCCTCGGAGAGGTCGACGGCCACGATCCGCTCCGCCCCGGCCAGCCGGCAGCCGATCACGGCCCCGAGGCCGACGAGGCCGCAGCCGAAGACGACGCACGTCGACCCGGGCTCCACGCGCGCGGTGAAGAGGGCGGCGCCGATACCCGTCGAGAGGCCGCACGCAAACGGGGCGCAGCCCTCGAGCGACGCCTCCGGGCTCACCTTCGCGAGGGCGATCTCGGGCATCACGGTGTACTCGGCGAACGTCGATGTGCCCATGAAGTGGCGCAGCGGCTCGCCGCCGCGCGAGAACCGCGCCGTTCCGTCGGGCAGGTAGCCGAGGCCCTGTTGCTCCCGGATGGCGACGCAGCGGTTCGTCCGGTCACTCCGGCAGTGGATGCACCTTCCGCACTCCGGCGCGAATAGCGTGATGACGTGGTCGCCGGGCGCGACGAGCGTGACGCCATCACCGACGCGCTCGACGACGCCGGCGCCCTCGTGCCCGAGCACGCAGGGCGCGTAGCCGGTCGGGTCGGCGCCGGAGGCGGTGTAGAGGTCCGTGTGGCAGACGCCGCACGCAGCGAGCCGGACGAGCACCTCGCCTGCCTGCGGCTCGGCGAGGTCGACCTCCTGGACGGCTAGCGGCTGCCCGAACTCCTCGAGCACGGCGGCGCGGATTCGCATGGCGCGAGCCTATCGCGGCCGCAGGTGAGAGGTTTCAGCCTGTCACAAGACATGTCCATGAGCGCCAACTTGCGTGCGATGCATGGAAAATGGTTGTATGGTTCGGTGACGATGCCCAAGGCGATCCAGGTCCGCGACGTCCCGGACGACGTTCACGCGACATTGCGCATACGTGCGGCAGCCGCCGGGCTCTCGCTCTCCGACTACCTCCGCCTGGAGATCACGCGACTGGCGCGCAAGCCGACCGTCGCGGACGTCATCGCCCGTGCGCGTACGCGCCACGGAGGGGCCTCGCGCGAGGAGATCGTCGCCGCCGTGCGAGCCGGCCGCGACGGCCCCGACGAGCTTGTGATCGTCGTCGACGCCTCGGCCATCGTCGATCTCGTGAGTGAGGCCCGAGGTGCGGCGGAACTGCGCGAGCGACTCCTCGACGACGACGACCTTCACGCCCCTCATGTGATCGACGTCGAGGTCGCGGCTGCGCTGCGACGGCTCGCGGCGCGAGGTGTCCTCTCCGACGACCGCGCCGCGGACGCGCTCCTCGACGCTTCCGACCTTCCGATCCTCCACTATCCGCACCGCGCCTTGATCGAGCGCGCGTGGGAGCTGCGCGCTCACGTGACGATCCAGGACGGGGTCTACATCGCGCTCGCCGAATTGCTCGAGGCACCGCTCCTCACGTGCGACGAGCGGCTGGCCCGAGCCGGCGGTCACGACGCGACAGTCGAGGTGGTGTGAAACAGATCGACAGCGCGTGTCGCGACTGAGCACGGATTGCACGACCCGCAAGACGGCACTGAGCCACAGGCGCTGAGTGGCTCCGATCACCGCGCTGACCTCGTGCTCGATCGTCGTCCAACCTGTCGCCCCAAGGAATCACGGGGCCGGACAGGCGCAAGTGACTAAGAGTCACAAGCGCTGTCAACAGTTGTGCTCCCCACGCGCCTGGATCGTCCGGCCGGCGGCGACGACGAGGAGCAGCAGCAGGAAGAGCAGCGAGGGCCGCCGCTCGGAAGTGGGGCCGCGCGGGTTCAGGTCAGTCGGACAGCAGGCGTTCGTAGAGCGCCAGCGTCTCGGCCGCGGCGACGTCCCAGCCGAAGCGCTCGACCGCCCGTGTGCGCCCGGCCAACCCCATCGCGCGAGCGCGGGCCGGGTCGGCGAGGAGCTCGTTCACCCGGGCGGCGAGGTCGGCGGCCAGCCCGGCCGGGTCGGCAGGCGTCCCGGTCCCGTCGGGCCGCGCCTCGTACCGGACGAGGAGGCCGGTGACGCCGTCCTCGACGACCTCGGGGATCCCGCCGACCGCGGTCGCCACGACCGGCGCCTCGCACGCCATCGCCTCGAGGTTGACGATCCCCATCGGCTCGTAGACAGACGGGCACACGAACACGTTCGCGTGGCTGAGGATCTGGATCAGGTCGGGCTTCGGGAGCATCTCCTCGATCCAGATGACGTTGCCGCGAGCCGAGCGGACCCGGGTCATCTTCGCCTCCGTCTCGGCCGCGATCTCCGCGGTGTCCGGCGCGCCGGCGCAGAGAACGAGCTGGGCTGCCGGGTCGATCCAGGGAGTTGCGTCGAGCAGGTGCCCGAGGCCCTTCTGGCGCGTGATCCGGCCGACGAAGACGACGGACGGCCGCTCCGGGTCGATCCCGTGCCGCTCGAGCACGTCCGTCCCCCGGTCAGGCCGGTACTCGTCGGTGTCGATGCCGTTGTAGATCACGCTCGCCCGCGCTGGGTCGACCGCCGGGTAGCACTCGAGGATCTCGCGCAGGTGCGCGGCCGAGACCGCGACGATCGCGTCGGCAGCCTCGAGCGCCGTCCGCTCGGCGAAGCTCGAGACGGCGTACCCGCCGCCGAGCTGCTCGCGCTTCCAGGGGCGCATCGGCTCGAGGCTGTGCACCGTCGCCACGTGCGGGATCCCGTGGACGAGCTTCGCGAGATGGCCGCCCATGTTCGCGTACCAGGTGTGACTGTGGACGAGATCGGCCCCGGCCGAGCCCGCGGCCATCGTGAGGTCGGTCGAGAGCGCCTGCAGCGCCGCCGCGTACGGCTCCGGCCCGGCGAGCGCGTCCCACGGCCGGTGCGCGATGACGGTGGGCCCACCGGGGACGGCAGGCCGCTCCTCGCCCCAGCAGTGCACGGTCACGTCGGCGACCCGGGCGAGCTCGCGCGCCATGTACTCGACATGGACGCCGGCGCCGCCGTAGACGTCCGGCGGGTACTCGCGCGTGAGGAGCGCGACTCTCACGCGTTGCTCATGCCTGGACGGTGGCGCCCTTCTTGATCACCACGATTCCGTTGGGGGAGACCGGGAAGCGGGCCTTGTCGGCCTCGGGATCGAGCCCGACGCGCGCCCCCGGGGCGATCCGTACTTCCTTGTCCACGATTGCGTTGCGCACGACGGCGTCGCGGCCGATGTCGGCGTCGTGCATGACGACGCAGCCCTCGACGAGCGCCTTCGAGTGGACGTGGACGCCGGGCGAGAGGATCGAGCGGCGCACCGTGCCCCCCGACACGACGACGCCGGCGCACACCATCGAGTTCATCGCCACACCGACCCGGCCCTCCTCCTCGAACACGAACTTCGCGGGCGGCAGCTGCTCGGGCCAGGTCAGGATGGGCCAGTCCTCGTTGTAGAGGTTGAACATCGGGTCGACCGAGATCAGGTCCATGTGGGCGTCGTAGTAGGCGTCCAGAGTCCCGACGTCGCGCCAGTAGCGGAGGTCGCGCTCGCTCGCCCCCGACACCTTGCTGTTCGCGAAGTCCCACACGCACGCCTGCCCGCGCTCGACGAGCTCGGGGATGATGTTGCCGCCGAGGTCGTGAGCAGAGGTCGGATCGGCCGCGTCGCGGGTGACGGCGTCGATGAGCACGTCGGCCGAGAAGATGTAGTTCCCCATCGAGGCGAGCACCTCGCCGGGCGAGTCGGCGAGCCCGACCGGGTCCTTCGGCTTCTCGCGAAAGGCGCCGATCGTGCGCGAATCGCCGTCGGTCTCGATGATGCCGAACTCGCGCGCGGTCTCGATCGGGATGCGGATGCCGGCGACGGTGATTCCGGCGCCGAGCGCGATGTGCTGCTCGAGCATCTGCCGCGGATCCATCCGGAAGACGTGGTCGGCGCCGAACACGCAGATGTAGTTCGGCCGCTCGTCGTGGATGAGATTGAGGTTCTGGTAGATCGCGTCCGCCGAGCCGGCGAACCAGCTCGGGCCCCGACGCATCTGGGCGGGCACCGGCGTGACGTAGTTGCCGAGGAGCGGCGAGAGGCGCCACGTCGTCGCGATGTGCCGGCCGAGGCTCTCGCTCTTGTACTGCGTCAGGACCGCGATCTTGAGCTGGCCCGCGTTGACGAGGTTCGAGAGCGCGAAGTCGATCAGCCGGTAGTTCCCGCCGAAGGGGACGGCGGGCTTCGCGCGATCCGCGGTCAACGGCGCCAGCCGCTTGCCTTCCCCACCCGCGAGCACCATGGCGAAGACCCTCGAGTTGCGCATGCGGCCAGCGTATTCGTTCCCACGCGCGGGCAACAGTCGTCTACCCCGGTTGGCGGGAGGAATCTACAACTTCATGACCGTTGGCACCAGCAACGCTCCTCGAGAGAGCGCTGCATACGATTCAACGGTCGTGCTGTCCGAGAACACCCCGACGCCCGCTCGCGACTGGGACGCCGTCCCGAGCGTCGTCCGGGCGCGCAGCCTCCTCGCCGGCGGGAAGTGCCGGGCGGCGTTGATGGAAGCGTGGCGAGCCGCCTCCGTGGCCGTCGACGCCGACGACGAGCGGGGCTACGAGGTCGTCGGCGAGCTCGCTCGGGAGATCGGGGAGAAGGCGACCGGCCGGTCGAGCCGGAGCGCGGCGACGCTCGTCCGCTACGTCGAGAACTGCCAGGACCCGGCCACGGCGGGCAGCTCCGGGGGCTCGCTGCTCAGCCGGCTCTTCGGCGTCCGAGCCGCGCCACGGACGAAGGTCTGCCCGGAGTGTGCGGAGCACGTCAGGGAGGCCGCGAGGATCTGCCGCTTCTGCAACCACCGCTTCGACGGACGGCGTAGGCTCCACGTCCGACAGGCCCGCGCCGGCGCGTGGCCGTTGTGTTAGAAGCTCTTGAGCCGCCGCAGGCCCTGTTCGTCCGGCGCCCGGAGGCCGAAGCGCCCGTCGTGCACACGAGACGAAGGAGCACCAGACGTGAGAATCGGATACCTCATCGACGTCAACAAAGGCCCGTACGACCAGCCCCTGCCGCCGCCCGACGACGTCCACCGCACGCTCGAGCAGATGATCGAGGAAGGCATCGTCGCCGAGAAGTCCGGCTTCCACTCGCTCCAGGTTCCCCACCGCCACGGCCGCACGGAGTGCTACTACCCGGGGCCGGAGCAGCTCCTCACGATCCTCGCGCGCGAGACCGACAAGGTCGCGATCGGCACGTACACCTTCGTCGCGACCCTCTACCACCCGATGCGGGCCGCCGAGCAGTTCGCGATCATCGACAACCTCTCCAAGGGCCGCCTCTACACGACGATGTCGCGGGGCTACCACGCCGGCTACTGGGGCCAGTTCGGCATCCCGCAGGAAAAGCTGCTGGGCCGGTTCTTCGAGTCGGTCAGGATCTTCAAAGAGGCCTTCAAGGGCGAGCGATTCGACTTCGACGGTCAGCACTGGAAGGTCGAGCAGGGCCTGCTGACGCCGGGCCCGTACCAGGAGGGCGGCTGGCCGATCTGGGGCGGGAGCAATGCGAGCCCGGAGGCGATTCGCCGCTCGGCGGCCTACGGCGAGGCGATGACCGCCGATCCGTTCCCGCATCTGATCGAGACCTGGAACGAGCGGGTCTCCGCCTACAAGGCGGCTGCGGAGGAGCGCGGCAAGAAGCCGTTCATCGTGATGATGCGCGACGGCTGGGTCGCGGACACGTTCGAGGAGGCGGCGGGGGAGTTCGGCACGCACTTCGTCGAGGAGTGGCTGTTCTACTTCAGGATGGGGATCTTCACGGGCCACCCCGATCTGCAGACCGAAGCCGACATCACGCCGGAGAACTGCGCCAAGTACCTGGTCATGGGCACCGCGCAGCAGTGCATCGAGCAGCTCGAGATGTTCCACGAGGTCTACGGCGTCGACTACTTCACGATGCGCTTCCGCTTCCCGACGGGGCCGTCCATGGAATCGGCGCACGAGCAGATCCAGAAGTTCGGCGAGGAGGTCGTGCAGCCGATCCACAAGAAGTACCCGGCGCCGGACCATCCCGCGATCCCCGCCGTGTGCCGGTGGTGAGAGCCTGACGGGCCATCCGGAGTTTCCGGGCCGGCGGAGACGGTCTCCGCCGGCCGGACGCTCTTCGGGTGCTACTCGGTCCCGCGCCAGGCCATCGCGCCGCCGTCGATCAGGTAGGCGGCGCCGTTGACGAACGAGGCGTCGTCGGAGGCGAGGAAGCACACGAGCTTCGCGACCTCCTCCGGCCGGCCGAGGCGCTTGATCAGGTGCGAGCCGGAGAGGAAGGACTTGACCATCTCGGGATCCTCGGCGGCCTCCCAGAACTTCTGCACCATCGCCGTGTCGATGGAGGCGGGGCAGTAGCAGTTCGCGCGGATGTTGTCGTTGCGGAAGTCGATCGCCATGCACTTCGTCAGGCCGACGATCCCGTGCTTCGCCGACGTGTACGCAGGGCACATGGGGAAGCCGGCCACGGACGCCGTCGAGCCGGCGTTGACGACCGAGCCACCGCCGGCCGCCTTCAGGTGCGGGTACGCGAACTTCGCTCCGAGCCAGACACCCTTCAGGTTGATGTCCATGAGGGTGTCCCAGACCTCGACGGGGAGATCCTGGACGGTCATGTCCGTCGAGAGGAAGTCGCTCTCGTGCACGCCGGCGTTGTTGTGCAGCACGTGGAGCGCCCCGAACGCCTCCACCGCGCCGTCCATCAGCGCCTGGATGTCGTCCGGGTTGCGCATGTCGGCGTGGATGTAGACCGCCTCGCCGCCGTCGGCCCGGATCGCCTCGACAGCGGTATTGCCGTTCTCGTCGTTCACGTCGGAGACGACGACCTTGCCTCCCTGGCGGGCCATCTCGAGCGCCGTGGCACGGCCGATCCCGCTGCCCGAGCCGGTGACCACGCACACCTTCCCTGTCAATGCCATTTCCTGGTCTCCTCTTGTTAGGGGGAACGCGACCCCACCCGCGACAGCACCACGGCCACGATCAGGATCGCGCCCTGGATGATGTTCGCCAGGTAGGCGCTGTAGTTCATGATGATCAGCCCTGTCTGGATCGTCTGCATGAACAGCACCCCGATGAAGGTGCCGATGATGTGGAACTGGTTCGCCCGGAGCGTCGCGGCACCGAGGAAGACTCCTGCATAGGCGGGGAGGAGGTAGCCCGTCGCGGCGTTCGCGTAGTACTGCTGGGCCTGGGCCGTGAGGATGATCCCTGCGAGCGCGGCGCCGAGGCCGACGATGACGAACCCGATCAGCCGCACGACCTCGACGCGGATTCCGCTCAGCCGGGCGGCTTCGGGGTTCCCGCCGATGGCGGCCATGAAGCGGCCGATCACGGTGTGCTCGGTGACGAACCAGAGCAGGACGTAGACGGCGAACATGATCCAGATCGGCAGCTGGAGGCCGAGGAATTCCTTGTTGGCGATGGTGAAGAAGCCTGCAGGGATGCCCTCGAAGATGTTCCGCCCGCCGTGCGTGATGCGGAGCTCGATCCCCAGCATGATCGTCCCGGCGCCGAGCGTGATCACGAAGGCCGAGACCTTCGACCAGGCGACGATCCCCCCGATCACGGCCCCCACGGCGGCGCCCAGCAGCAGCGTGAGGACGAGCGTGACTCCGGTGGAGAGGCCGACGTTCGCGAGCAGGACGATCGCGACCGCGCCCATGAGCTGGGTGTTGTAGCCCACCGAGAGATCGAAGTCGCCCATGATCATCGGCACGGTGAGGGCGGCCGCGATGATCATGACCACGCTGCCGAGGTTGAGGATCGACTGCCAGTTCTCCCACGTCGCGAACGTGTCCGGACGCGCGATCGAGAACAGTGCGACGACGACGACGAACGCCGCGATCGTGCCGTAGCGGACGAAGTACGGCGCGACCCGGGTCGAGACGCGGCGCGCCGTCGACGGGCCGGCGGCGCGTGGCGGGTCGACCGGGGTGGGGGCGGAAGCAGTCACGTGAACGCCGGACCTGCTCGGGAGGGTCGCGCGCCGCGGCCCTCCCGAGCAGCGATTGACTACCGGACGCTATACCCGAAGCTCTTCCAGCGCGGGATGAAGAACTTCGCCGGATCGGGATACGGGTACTCGTTGCCCCCGGGAACGTTCCGGTCCGTGATCAGGACGGTGTTGATCGGGTAGACGTTGTACTGGGCGTTCGGGTCGATTGGCTTCTTCGAGCCGAAGAACTGCAGTAGCTGGTCCGCCGCGATCCACGCGCAGGGGTTGTAGTTGGCGTCGGCGAGGCTTACCGCCGGAAGGCCCTTGCGCAGGGTTCCCAGTGTCTCGGCGCCTGCGAGGAAGCCGAACACCTTCACCTTCTTGCCGCGACCGAGCTGGTTGACGGCGTTGACGGCGGCCGCGAACTCGAAGTCCTGGTCGGCCCAGACGCCCGTCGCCTCGGGATGCGCGCGGAGCATGTCCAGCGTCGACTTCGTCGAGTCCTGCACGGCGTTCGCGAAGTCGACCTGGTGCGAGGCGACCACCGTGACGCCGCAGTGGCCGAAGACGGCCTTGGCGACCGTGTCACGTCTGACGAGCGCGTCGAGCGGCGGGAAGAACTGGGCCACGACCTTGGCACCCTTCCCGAGCGTGTCGCACAGATGCTGGGCGCTGATCGCGCCGAGGGCACTGTCGTTCGGCGCGATCTGCGCCGCGTAGAGCTTGTTCGGATCGGGGTTGGGGCCGGCGATCGTGATCGCCGGGATGCCCGCCTTCTTCGCAGCCGTGAGCGCCTGCTGCGACGAGGCCGGTGCAACCGCGATCGTCACGATCGCGTCGACCTTCTGCGTGACGAACGACTGGATGCCCGAGGCCATCTTCGCCGGGTCCCCCTGCGCGTCGACGACGTTCACCTTCCAGCCGAGCGCCTTGGCAGCTCGCTTGAACTGCGTCTCGTTCCGTTGTGCCGAGGGCGACGCCCCCAGGATCTGGAGGAATCCGACCGTGATCTTCGGCGTTGCCTTCGCCGTCGCTCCCGACGACGACCCCGCCAGTGAAGCTGCCGCGAGCGCGGCCAGAAGCACCGCGACTCCGAGTTCGACACGCCCGATACGCATTGCATTCCTCCTGGAGGTGGCTTGCAGGCAATCAACCGTTTGGTCAAACCAACCGTTCGGTCGATTTGGGCGCGAGTAGACCACACTCTGCCCGATCCGTCAAGGCACCAGTTGGGTGCCCCGTAACGATGTGAGACGCCGCACCAGGCGGTAGGCCTTGACAGCGGTCGGTGGCCGCGCCAGGGTTCAGGGCCGATGACCGAGACCGGGGCGAACGGAGGCGGCCCACCGCTCCTCGAAGCCAGGAGCCTGCGCAAGGAGTTCCCGGGCGTCGTCGCCCTCGACGACGTCTCGATCGACGTCCGCCGGGCGGAGATTCTCGGGCTCGTCGGCGAGAACGGCGCCGGCAAGTCGACGCTGACGAAGATCGTCGCCGGCCAGTACCAGCCGGACGGCGGCTACCTCGCTCTGGCAGGGGCAGCCGGTGAGCCACCAGTCGACGGCTCATGCCGTGCGGCTCGGGATCGAGATGGTTCCCCAGGAGCTCTCGCTGGCGCCCGCCCTCAGCGCGGCCGAGAACATGTTCGTCGGGCACTACCCGGCCCGGCTCGGGAGGGTGCGCTGGCGGGAGATGGTGCGCACGGCACAGGCCATCGGCGAGCGGATCGGGCTCAAGGGGGATCTGCGCCGTCCCGCCGCCTCGCTGTCGCCCTCGGATCAGAGGCTCGTGATGATCGGGCGCGCGCTCGTCCGCGACGTGAAGTTGCTCATCCTCGACGAGCCCACCGCGTCGCTGCCCGAGGACGAGGTCACGCTCCTGCTGGGCGTGCTCAGGACGCTCCGCGACGAGGGTGTGACGATAGTTTACATCTCGCACCGCCTCGAGGAGGTGCTCGCGCTGACGGACCGCACGACGGTGATGAAGGACGCGCACGTCGTCGCGACCCGCCCGACGCAGAGCCTCGACAAGCACGAGCTGATGACGCTCATCGTCGGGCGCGAGCTCGACGAGATCTTCCCCGATCAGGGGGAGGCGACGTCGGGGAAGCCGCTCGTCTCCGTCCGCGGCCTCTCCGGCGGGCGCGTCCGGGACATCTCGTTCGACGTCCTCCCCGGGGAGGTGCTCGGGCTCGCGGGCCTCGTCGGCGCGGGTCGGACCGAGGTCGTGCGAATGCTCTTCGGAGCGGACCGTCGTGAGGCGGGCACGATCGAGATCGACGGGAAGGTGGCCCGCATCCACACGCCGCGCGACGCGATCCGGCACGGGCTCGCGCTGCTGCCCGAGGATCGCCGCAACCAGGGCGCCGTGGTCGACCTCTCCGTCGCGGCGAACGTCACCCTGCCGGTGCTGCGGCGATTCTCGGTTGCAGGCGTCCTCCGGCAGAAAGCGGAGCGCCGGGCGGTGGGCGAGCGCGTGCAGGAGCTCTCGATCGTCACTCCCTCCGTGCGGCAGCCGCTCAAGTTCCTCTCCGGCGGCAACCAGCAGAAGGCGCTGATCGCGAAGTGGCTGATGACGGGTGCACGGGTGTTCGTATTCGACGAGCCCACGGTCGGAATCGACGTCGGCGCGAAGCGCGAGATCTACGGCCTGATCGCCCGCCTGGCCGAGCGCGGTGCCGGCGTCATCGTCATCTCCTCGGAGCTGGAGGAGGTCGTCGGTCTCTGCAACCGGGTCATCGTCCTGCGCGAGGGGCGGCAGGTCGGCGAGCTGAGGGGGGCGGAGGTCACGGAGCCCGCAATCCTCGGCCTCTGCTTCGTCGCCTGACCGGCTCCGTCGCCGCCTGCGAGTATCACCGTCCAGCAATGGAGCCGTCCACCCGGGCGTCGCGCCCGGCCCACCAGCACCCGAGGAGGAACCCATGGCCGACAGGGACGCAATCGAGCAGCTGTTCTCCGACTACGGCTGGCCGATGGACTCGCGCGAGTGGCCGGTCCTCGGCGACACGTTCACCGAGGACGCGGAGTTCACGATCGTCATCACCGGCGGCGACACGATCGGCCCCCTCCAGGGCCGCGACGCGATCGTCGAGTTCTGCAGTACGACGGTCAACGCGCAGACGGACCAGCGCCGGCACGTGATCACGAACATCCGGCTCGGCCCGGAGACGGACACCGAGGCCGAGGTGACGGCGATCCTGACGCTGATCGTCGTGACCGACGGAGCCCTGGAGGTGAAGAGCAGCGGCCTGTACCGGACCCGTGCCGTCCTCGACGGAGACAGGTGGCGCTTTGCCCGCATGCACCTCACCCTCGACCTCGCGTTCTGACAACGGTCCCGTCGGGCAGCGTCGCCTACCCGGCGGGCCGCCAGCCCGTGCCCTCGACGAGCGCGAAGCGCAGCGGGGGCCGCGCGCCGGCCCCCGCGGCGGCACCCGCCGCGGCCGCGGGCATCGAGATCGTGCGCCGCCCGTCGGCCTCGACGGTGAGCACCGGCTCGATCCGCTCGATCGTCCTGCTCCGCGCCCACGCCAGCATCGCGTCGGCGGACTCGAAGGACGAAAGCAGCAGCAGCGTCGCCCACGTCGGCGGTAGCAGGACGACGTCGCCGCGCGAGCCGAGCTCGAGCGCCCGGGCCGGCGTCGCCCAGACGAGCTCGTCCGACTCGACCGCATCGGGTCGCGCCGTCCGGCCCGCGGGGAGCTCGGCCAGGAAGAAGTGCGTGTCGAAGCGCCGGGGCTCCGAGCGGGGCGTCACGATCCGGGAGAACGGCACGACGGCACCGAGCTCGAGCCGCCAGCCGCCGGCCGCGAGGCAATCCTCGAACGCGACCCCTGCGCCGAGCTGCCGGCGCAACTCCTTCGCCTCCCCGGACGTGGCCCAGCTCCCGCGCCGGCGCGCGAGCAGCACCCCGGCCTCCTCGACGAGCTCCCGCACGGCCGCGACGCGAAGCGCGAGCTCGGCGGCCGCCTCGAGGTGGGGGAACCGGCGGGGTGCGTCGAGCCCCTCGCAGCAGGCTGCGGGATCGGCCAGCCGGTCGGCGTCGTCCACCCGTCCCCCCGGGAAGACGTGCGCCCCTGCCACGAACGTCATCGCCGGGCTGCGGCGCAGCAGCAGCACGTCGAACGGGGCACTCGCGCCGTCCACCGGCCGGCGCACGACCACCACGGTGGCGGCGGGGAGCGGAGTTGCGACGGCGGGCACCGCTCAAGCATGCATGCGGGGCGCGGGAGCTCCTTTCTAACGGCCGTCCGTTTTGCAACCGCCCCCCTGCTGCGATAGCGTGACTCTCCGACGGGTCGTGGCACGGGACGCCACGCTGCTCGGCACGGCCCAGGACTCCAAGGCGCCCACCCGGGAGGAACAGATGTCAGCTTCTGCGAGCGAGATCAACTTCTTCGATCCCGAGACGAACGACTGCCCCTACCCCGCCTACGATCAACTGCGGGACGAGGCTCCCGTCTGGCAGGACCCGCGCACGGGCATGTTCTTCGTGACCCGCTACGAGGACATCCGCGCGATCCTGCTCGACACCACGCGGTACTCGAACGGCGTCGGCAACGGCGCCAACAACACGGGCAAGGCCGTACAGGCGGACGATCCGATCGCGCAGCGCGCCGAGCGCCTCGCGAGGCTCTACGAGGAGAAGGGCTGGACACCGGCTCCGAGCCTCGACGCACGGGACGAGCCGAACCACATGCAGATGCGGCGCATGTTCGACCACGCCTTCCGTCCGTCCGCGATCAAGGAGATCGACCCCTACGTCGAGCACGTCGCCTACAAGCTCATCGAGGACTTCCTCGGCGACGGCCGCTGCGAGTGGGTCTCGCAGTACGCCGTGCCTCTCCCGCTCTACGTGATCGGCCGTCAGGTGGGTGTCCCGGACGAGGACCTGCCCCGGATCAAGGGGTGGACGGACAAGTGGATCAAGCGGATGGGCCTGATGCAGACCGACGAGGAAGCCGAGGAGTCGGTGCTCGCCGAGATCGAGGCGCAGCACTACTTCCAGCCGATGTTCGAGAAGCTGCGCCGGGAGCCGGAGGACACGCTGCTCAGCACGCTCGTCAACCGCGAGATTCCCGAGTGGGGCCGCCCGCTCAACGACAACGAGCTGCACGCGGAGATGATGGCCGACCTGTTCGTCGGCGGCTCGGAGACGACGACCAACGCGCTCGCTGCCGGCGTGATCCTGCTGATCGAGCATCCCGAGGTCTGGGAGCAGCTGAACGGCGGACCCGGCCAAGTACCTCCCCACGTTCTGCGAGGAGGTGCTGCGGGTCGAGTCGCCCGTGCAGGGGCTCCTGCGGGAGGCGGCGCAGGACATCGAGCTGCACGGCGTCGAGATCCCGGCCGGCTCGATCCTCATGCTCCGCTACGCCGCCGGCAACCGCGACGAGCGCATGTTCGAGTGCCCGGCCGACATCGACCTGGAGCGGAGCAAGCCGCGGCGCCACCTCTCGTTCGGCGTCGGCACGCACCACTGCCTCGGCGCCCCGCTCGCGCGGCGCGAGCTGCTCTACGGCTTCAAGGCCCTGGTCGACCTGATCGAGGACATGTGGTTCATCGAGGGGGCGAACGACTTCTCGTACCACCAGAACTTCTTCCTGCGCGCGGTGAAGGAAGTGCACATCGGGTTCAAGCCACGTGAGGTCTCGCGCCGGACGGCGGTGGAGCGGCCCGCGGACACGGTCGAGGCGTGAGAGGAGAGCTCGCATGAGGCTGGAGGGAAAGGTCGCGATCGTCACCGGCGCCGGGCAGGGGATCGGCGCGGCAACGGCCAGGAGGATGGCCGAGGAGGGCGCGTCCGTCGTCGTCTCGGACGTGGCGGAGGAGAACGCGACCGCCGTCGTCGGCGAGATCGAGGCGGCCGGCGGGAAGGCGACCTTTGTCCGCTGCGACGTCTCCGACGCCGGCGAGGTGAAAAGCCTCATGGACGCCGCGGTGGCCGCGTTCGGCAAGCTCGACATCCTGCACAACAACGCCGGCGTCCACGAGACGGCGTTCACGACGAGCGCCCAGAGCCACGAGTTGCCGGAGGAGATCTGGGACAAGGTGATCGCGATCAACCTGCGCGGTCCGTGGCTGTGCTCGAAGTACGCGGCGCCGCTGCTCAAGGAGGCGGGCGGCGGCGTGATCGTCAACGCCGCCTCGATCGGCGGCCTCGTCGGGTATCCGATGGGCGCCGCCTACGGGCCGTCGAAGGCGGGGCTGATCCAGCTCACGCGCGTGATGGCGATCGAGCTGGCGCCGCAGGGGACGCGCGTGGTCTGCTACGCGCCGGGGAACACCGACACGCCGATGGTGCAGAAGTACTACAACCAGCCCGGCATGAGCGACGAGGAGCGGCGGATGGTGCAGGAGCAGCTGCTCGGGACGCACCTCGTGCCGCGGCTCGCCCGCCCCGAGGAGGTGGCGGATCTCGTCGTCTTCCTCGCCAGCGACGAGGCCGCCATGATCAACGGCAGCTGCATCGTGATCGACGGCGGCACGACGGCCTGGCGCGGCATCCGCGCCGAGTGAGCTCCGGCCTCCGGGGCCGTCGACGCTACCCCGCCGGCGGCCTCGCCTCGGGGAACAACTCGAACGTCCGCTCCGCCGTGTCCTCCATCGAGGAGTCCAGCATCTCGAAGACGTTGCCGTCGAGGTCGTAGCAGTAGACGAACTTGGAGCCGTTCCAGTCCCCCATCGGCTGCACCGGCTTCGCCCCGAGCGCCTCGACCCGGGCAAGGGCCGTCTCCACGTCCTCCACCTGCACGCACCAGTGCATCAGCATGCTTCGGGTCGGGTCCTCGGGCGCCGTCGGCCGCGACGGCTCGAGGAACTGGAACAGCTCGATCACTCCCTCGTCGAAGCCGAGGATGCACACCTTCACCTTCAGCCCGGCGTGCCCTCCGAAGAGCCCCTCCATCTCGGGATCCTCGATCACGAACGGCATGGCCAGGTAGCGGCCGCCGAAGGCGTCGATGTAGAAGCGCGCCGCGCGGTCGAGGTCGCCGACCCGCAGGGCGACGTGCTGGCAGACGTTGGCACCCATCGGCCTAGAAGCCCAGGTCGAGGGCGAGGTCCATGGCGCCGAAGCGCCACGCGCCGCCCTCCTGCACGAGGTCGACCCGGTAGACGCCGCAGCTCTTCACGATCAGCTCCCCGTTGTCGACGACGAGCAGCGTCAGCGTCGAGGTCGCCTTGTCTCCACCCGCAAGCCGGACGTTGGTGATCACGTGGCGACGCTGGTCCGTCTGGTCGAGCGTCGTCGAGCGGATGAAGTCGACGACCGCCGCGCGCCCCTCGAACGGCCCGGCGGCGACGGTTCCGGCGATGGAGACGACGAAGGTCGCGCCCTCGCTGAAGACCTCGTCGAAGAGCTCGAACTCCTTGGAGTCCATCGACCAGGCATACGTCGAGAACAGCTGCCCCACTGTCTGTTGATCGCTCACGCTCGCTCCTTTGCGGTCGGGTTACGTTGGGAGACGCCGCTCAGGCGATCTGCTCCACCGGCTCGACGACCTCGGCGCGGATCTCCTCGAGCCACCCGAGCGCGTCCTCCGCGATCGGGATGACGACGAACTTGGAGGCCCCGGCCTCGAGGAAGCGGCCGATCAGCTCATGGAGGGCGGAGGCGCCGATCGCCAGGTGATCTTCGAGGGCCAGGCGCGGCCGCCGCCCGAGCAGGGTGAGGACGGCGGGCGTGACCGAGCCGGGAGACGGCGCGGCGAAGAGCGTCGTCCCGTAGTGGTCGTCGTCGATCTCCCGTCCGGCCTCGGTCGCCGACTCGACGATCCGCTCCACGCACTCGGCGAGCTCTCCAGGGGAGACGAACGAGCCGAGCCAGCCGTCGGCGATCCTGCCGGTGCGCCGCAGTGCGGCCGGGCTCGAGCCCCCGAGCCAGATGTCGAGCGAGGGACGCGTGGGCGGCGGCGAGAGGCTGACGTCCGCGAAGGACGAGAACCGGCCCTCGTACGTGACCGGCCCGCCGGCCCAGAGCCGGCGCACGATCTCGATCGCCTCCTCCGTGCGCGCGGCCCGCTCGGCGCGGGGCACGCCGATCGCCGTCGACTCCGGCTCGGCGTCGATGCCGAGCCCGAAGGCGGGCAGCAGCCTGCCCTCCGAGAGGGCGTCGACCGTCGCCAGCTCCTTGGCGAGCAGCACCGGGTTCCGCGCCGGCGCGACGAGGACGTTGGTGCCGAGCTTCAGGCGCGTCGTCCGCGCGGCGACGGCCGCGAGCGTCACGAGCGGCGCCGGCCCTCGCAGCGTGGCCGAGTCGGACAGCCAGATCGAGTCGTAGTCGAGCTCCTCGAGCCGCTCGACGAGGTGGAGGAGCCCGACGGGCGAGCGGCCGGTCCCGTCGAACGGGCCGACACCGATGCCGATGCGGACGCTCATGCCCTACGCGTCCACATCGCAGCGTCTCGTCCGGCGCCCGTCGCGAGACCTCTGCAGCATGCCGTGGTTCTACCAAACGTCGGGCAGGAAGCGGGAAGAGAGGGTGAGAGGCTACCCTGACCCTCCTCGTGGAGCGAGACCGCATTCGAGCTCGGCACGCGCGCCAAGGAGCGGCGGCGCTCCTGACGGTGGCCGCGCTCTGCGTCGCGGCAGGATGCGGTGGCTCGGGCTCGACGGAGTCGGCGACGACGACCGCTTCCGCCGGCACGCACACGGGCGTCACCGCCACGGGTGCATCGCTCCCCCGGCCCCTCGCCGGAACCGTGGCCCGCGTCCGGCGGGAGCTCCGTGGCATCCCACAGCACTCGCTCGTGCTCGGCAGCCCCACCGCCCCGGTCTCGATCGTGGAGTACGGGCACTTCGCCTGCCCCACCTGCGCCGCCGCGCACCGCACCGTCGTCCCCGAGGTGATCGAGCGCTACGTGCGCACCGGCAAGGCGAGCCTCGAGTTCCGCGGCATCGGCGGCGACACCCCGTCGCGCGCCCGCGACCTCGCGCTGAGCGCGGCCGCCGCCTCGGCCCAGCGGCGCGGCTGGGAGTACATCCAGCTCGCCTACCTGCGCGGCCTCGAGAAGCCAGGTGCCGCCCAGGGGACGCCGTCGGAATCGCCCGCCCAGCTCGCGACCGCCCTCGGCCTCGACATGGAGGCGTGGGACGACGAGCTCGTCCGGCCGTCCCGGCTCGCGCAGGTCGAGGCCGCTGCCAACGTCGCAGCCGTGGCCCGGTTCTCGAACTATCCGGTGTTCCTGCTCCGCGCGCGGACGAGCCCCGAGCAGCCGTTCGTCGTCCTCACCGCTCCGAGCTCGGTCGGGGCGTTTGCGACGGCGATCGCAAAGGCGCAGCACCCACCCGGTTGACGCCCTCTCCCGCGGCCCCGTAGAGTTCTGCCTTCCGTCTGGTCGAGAACGACGATGCTCGCGGAGAGCGGGGTGTAGGAGCGCTGGTGGCGAACCGATTCGTGTACTCGGCAGCGGAGGACGGTGGCGGCGCGGTGCCCGCCGCGGTGGCCCCGGCCGGCAGGCGGAGCGCGAGGCGGCTGGCCGGGCTCTTCCTCGCCCGCTACGGCGTCCTCGTCGCCTTCGGCGTGATGCTCCTCATCTTCACGATCCTGCGGCCGAGCACGTTCCCGACGGTCGACAACGCAAAGTCGATCCTCGTCAACGCGGCTCCCGGGATGATCGTCGCGCTCGGGCTCACGGTCGTGCTCGTGATGGGAGACTTCGACCTCTCGATCGGCTCCATGGTGGGCTTCGCCGCCGGAGCCGCGATCGCGCTGATGATCTACCACGACGTCGGGTGGCAGCTCGCTATCGTCCTCGTGCTCCTGATGGCGCTCGGCGTGGGGATCGCGAACGGCCTGCTCGTCCCGGTCTTCGGAGGGAACTCGTTCATCATGACGCTCGGCATGGCGACGATCCTGACCGGGCTCGAGTACGCCTTCACGGACCAGGCCACCGTCTTCCAGGGAGTGCCGCAGGGGTACGTCGACCTCGGGTCCAAGTCGATCTTCGGCCTCAGCAACCAGGTCTGGATCGCCCTCGTCGTCGCGCTGATCCTGTGGATCATGCTCGACGCCACCGAGCTCGGCCGCTTCATGTACGCGATCGGCGGCAACCAGGAGGCCGCGCGCCTCTCGGGCATCCGCACGCGCCTGCTGCGCACGATCGGCTTCATGATCGTCGCCTCGACGGCGGCCGTGGTCGGGATCCTGATCAGCTCCGCCGGCGGCGGCTACACACCCAACGCCGGTCAGTACCTGCTGCTGCCCGCCTATGCCGGCGCCTTCCTCGGGGCGGCGTGCTTCCGGCCCGGCGAGTTCAACATCCCGGGCACGGTCGTCGGGGTCCTCTTCCTCGGCACGATCGGGACCGGGCTCACGCTCCTCAACCTCCAGACGTACCTCATCAACCTCGTGCAGGGCGCGATCCTGATCGTGGCCGTCCTGCTCAGCACGGTGGCGGCGCGACGAGGGTGAGCGAGCCGACACCCGAGAGCGGCGGCCCGCCAGGGCCGGGCGAGAGCGAGGGCATTTCCCTCGCGCCGACGGCGCTCGGCGCCCACGCTGCCGAGGCGGTCGGCACGGGGCTCGAGCCCTTCATCGTGCTCAAGGGCCTCGTCAAGCGCTACCCCGGCGTCGTCGCGCTCGATCATGCAGACGGCGTCATCGTGCCGGGCGCGATCGTCGGCCTGCTGGGCAAGAACGGCGCGGGCAAGAGCACGCTGATCAAGATCCTCGCCGGCGTGGTGCAGCCGGACGAGGGCCAGATGTTCATCGACGGCGAGCCCGTGCACCTGAGCGGTCCGCTCGACGCCACCCGGCGCGGCCTCGCCTTCGTCCACCAGGAGCTGACCGACGTCCCGAACCTGACGGTGGCGGAGAACATCGAGCTCGGGCTCGGCTACCCGAAGGTGGCGGGCACGTTCGTGAAGCGCCGCGCGCTGAGGCGGAAGTCGGCGGCCGTGCTCGAGCGGCTCGGCGCGCGGATCGACCCGAAGAGCAAGCTCGCCGCGCTCTCGATCGCGGAGCGCCGCCTCGTCGTGATCGCCCGCGGGCTCGCGACGAACGCGCGGCTGCTCGTGCTCGACGAGCCGACGGCGTCGCTGACCGACGAGGAGATCATGCACCTGCACGACGTCCTGCGGCTGCTCCGGGACGAGGGCGTCGCGATCGTCTACGTCACGCACCGGCTGCAGGAGGTCTACGACGTGACGGATGACGTCGCCGTCATGCGCGACGGCAAGATGGTCTTCGAGTCGCCGACGGCGAAGGTCGAGCGCAGCCAGCTGATCGAGCACATCACCGGCCACAGGGCGGCCACGCGGGTCGAGCGCCGGCGACCGGAGGAAGACGAGTCCGCCCGCGAGGAGCTGCTGCGGATCGAGGGGCTCGGCCGCGCGGCGTCGTCGAGGATGCGAGCCTCGTCGTGCGCTCGGGCGACGTCCTCGGCATCGCGGGGCTCGTCGGCTCGGGGCGCACAGAGCTCGTGCGGCTCATCTTCGGAGCCGACCGGCCCACCTCCGGCCGGATCCTCGTCAAGGGCCGGCCGGTGACCATCCGCGGGCCGCGCGACGCGATGCGGGCCGGGATCGTGCTCCTGCCCGAAGACCGGCAGCACCAGGGCACCGTGCACACGTTCTCGGTCCGCAAGAACATCACCCTGCCGACGTTGCGGCGGTTCCGGCACGCGGGCTCGCTGCCGCTGCCGAGCCTCTCCCGGGAGCGACGCGCCTCCCAGGACCTCGTCGACCGGCTCCAGATCAAGGTGCCCGAGCTCGAGAGCCCGATCGGGAATCTCTCCGGCAGGCAACAAGCAGAAGGTGGTGCTGGCGAAGTGGCTCGAGTCGGGCGCCGAGGTGCTCATCTTCGACGAGCCCACCCACGGCATCGACGTCGGCGCCAAGGAGGAGGTGTACCGGCTGATGGTCGACCTCGCCGTCGCGGGCAAAGGGGTCGTCTTCATCTCCTCCGAGTTCCCCGAGCTCGTCGGCGTCTGCAACCGCGTCGTCGTGATGCGCGAGGGTCGGCTCGTGGGCGAGTTCGAGGGGCCGGAGGTGAGCGAGTCGGCCCTCGTCGAGAGCTGCTACGCAGCGTAGAGAGGCTGACGCCTCTCACCGCCGCCAACATTCACGCGAACGCGAGCGTCAAACCCTTGACAGGACCGGACGAGACTGGGCGTAATTCAGTCACCGGGAATCAATCGACCGTTTGGCTAGCTCCGAGGAGGTGACCGTTCGCCCGTCAGCCTGCACAGCGGGCAGGACCGCCACGATTCGAAGGCGCGTCGCCCGGACGAGGACCCGAGCGATGCGGGCAGGCCACTCGTCAGTCCTGGACAACGCGCAGCGCACCCCGCCGGGGAGCGCTGCCCGCCACTCTTCCAAGGAGGGAACGGCATGAGGAAACGATCCATCGGTGTCTCGGCGCTCGTCGCCGGGGTGCTCGTCCTGGCCCTGAGCGGCATGGCGTCCGGTGCCGCCCGGACGAGCCAGGCGGCGCCGCCGCCGGGTGAGCCGGTCGTGCCGGGCGCGTCGTACGCGTCAGGGCTCGGCGCTCCGTACCTGACCACGGTGGGCGCGCCGCGCAAGCTCGCCGGCGCAGGCATCGGCGCGATCGGCGGGACGCTCGGCAAGCAGGCGCTCGCAAAGGGCACCCTCGCCGGCAAGGCCGCGGGCAAGAAGGTCAAGCCCCTGAGCCTCACGATCGGCTATCTCGACATCATCGGCGGCATCGAGTCGGCCGACCGCGCGCACAACTCGCTCCGGGTCGCGTTCAAGGCGCTCGGCTCGAAGTGGCTCTACTGCGACGGCCAGGGCACGCCGACGAAGTGGGTCACGTGCGGCAACAGCCTCCTCGCCCAGGACATCGACGTGCTCGCCCTGACGGGCATCGACCCGTCGACGATCCCGTCGGTCGTCCAGGCCGCCAAGGCCAAGGGCATTCCGATCGTCGACTTCGGCGGCACGGTCGGGCCCGGCTACGCCGCGCAGTTCGCGCCCAACGAGGTCAAGAACGGGCAGATCCTGGCCGCCTACCTGAAGGCGAAGCTCGCCTCGCAGTCGGGCGTCTCCAGCATCGTCTCGATCGACTACCCGACGCCGTGGGCCCAGCAGCGGACGGCGCAGCTGAAGTCGATGGTCGCCGAGGAACAGCTCGAAGCTGAAGATCTCGGTGTCGGCGACGACCGATCCGACCAACCTGATCGCCGGCACGCAGAAGCTCGTCAGCGACGCGCTGACGGCGGATCCGGACACGAAGGCGATCTGGGTCTCGTTCGACACGGCCGGGCAGGCTGCCGGCCAGGTCGTGGCGAGCAAGTACGCCGGCAAGACGTTCCCGGACAAGCCGCTCGTCGTCACCTTCCACGCCGACCCGAGCTCCCAGGTGCTCATGCGGAGCGGCGGGATCGACGCGGTCGTGGACAACAACTACGACGCGACGGCGTGGGAGCTCGCGAACGCGACGGCCGAGAAGTTCGCCCGCGGCAAGGCGTTCCCGGCCTACGGCACGAGCTTCAAGTACCCGGGCATCGGCGACCCGCTCGCGTACACGATCGTGACCAAGGGGAACCTTCCGAGCGCCCGAACAAGTACGTCGCCCCGCCGACGGACGTCGTCACCTACTTCACCGCGAAGTGGAAGGCCGAGGGCCTGACCAAGTAGCGAGAGCAGTACTCGACGGGCAGACGAGACGGCCGCGCCTAGTGCGGCGTCTCACAACGTTCACAGGAAAGCATCGTTGTGAGACGCCGCACTACAGTAATCAACATGGAGTGGGGTGTCCCGCAACGATCATTTCCGGTCGAACGTTGCGGGACACCCCACTGCGCGGCCGTCGTCGTCTCCGAGGAGTCGCTGCGGCCCGCCTACGGCCGCCGGGCGCGGTAGCCGGCGATCACGTCCTTGCCGAAGCGCTCGATGCACTCGAGCTCCTTGTCGTGGTCGGGCCCTGCCGCGACGCGGAAGCTCATGACGAGGTAGTCGTTGTCGACCTCGTCCTCGAAACGGCAGATCGTGTCGATGCACTCCTCGGGACTGCCGACGACGAGCCGGTCGACGAGGTGCTTCTCGAAGCTGAAGTCGCTCTCCTGCTCGATCCCCTGCAGCAGCGGCTCGCGGTCCGCGACCCAGCGCGGGATCTGCGAGAAGTAGAACCAGTGCTCCGCGCGGATCGAGGGCCACCAGTCACGCTCGACCTGGTCGAGGTCGTCGGCGACCCAGCCGTCGCGCAGGAGCGACAGCGAGAGCTTGTCGGACGTGCCCTGCCGCTCGCCTTCGGCCCGGTACTCGTCGGCCCACTCCTTGATGACGTGGATGTTGTGCAGGGGGTCGCTCGGCCACGGGGCCCCGAAACGTGCGGCGCGCCGCACGCCGGGGAACGACATGGCGCCCATCCAGAGGCGGCCGCCGTTCTTCGGCAGCGGCCTGATGTGCCCCTTCACCTTGTGGTACTCGCTCACGTGGTCGACCTCCTCGCCGGCCCAGAGCCGGCGCACGATCGAGATCGACTCCTCGAACAGCGGGATCTGATTGGCGCCGGTGCGGCCGAAGAGCTCGAACTCGGGCTCGTAGTTGCCGACGCCGACGCCGAGGATCATGCGCCCGTCGGAGATCACGTCAACCATCGCCGCGTGCTCGGCCACCTGCACCGGGTTGTAGAACGGCAGCAGCATGATCGTCGTGCCGAGGTCGACGCGGCTCGTGACGGCCGCGAGGGCGCCGAGGCCGATCATCGGCGCCGGCGTGTAGCCGTCGTCCATCATGTGGTGCTCGGGGAGGAAGAGCCCGTCGAAGCCGACCTCCTCCGCGAGCTGCCCTGCTCTCAGGATCTCCTGCCAGCGACGGGTGAGGTGCTCTCCAGCGGGTGGGTCCTGGGCGCGGAACAGCAGGCCGAACTTCATCGCTCGTCTCCTCGGTCGGGAACGACCCGATTCTAGGGGTCTACGCCACGACGCCGTCCGCGAAGAGGCCCTCGATCTCCGCGCCGGAGTAGCCGGCCTCCCCCAGGAACGCTCGCGTCGCCTCGCCGAGCCCGGGCGGCAGGCCTCCGATCGCCGCCCGGTGCTCGCGCAGCTTGAGCGGCGGAGCGACCTGGCGCACCGTCCCGAGCGCCGGCTGCTCCACCTCGACGACCATCCCTCGGTGTCGCAGCTGCGGGTCGGCGATCGCCTCGGCCATGTCGTTGACAGGGCCGACGCAGGCGTCCGTGCCCTCGAAGGCCGCGAGCCACTCGTCGCGGGAGCGCGTGAGGAAGAGGTCGCGCCAGGCGGGGAGCGCGTCCGGTTCGAGGCGGGTCGCCGCGAGCTCCGGCCGCTCGACGACCTCGCAGAGGGCCTCGAAGAACTGCGGCTCGAGCGCCCCGACGGTGAGATGGCGCCCGTCGGCGCAGGCGTAGACGTTGTAACAGGGGTAGGCGCCGTTCAGCAGCATCTGCTCCGGCCCGGGCACGGCCCCCGTCGCGAAGTACTCGCCGAGGTGCACCGAGAGCAGGGCGAACGCACCGTCCGTCATCGAGGCGTCGATGTGCTCGCCCTCGCCGGTGCGCCCGGCCCGGACGAGCGCCGCGAGCACGCCCGCAACGGCGAGCAGGCCGCCGCCGCCGAGGTCGCCGATCTGGACACCGGGGATCGCCGGCCGGCCGTCTCGTGCGCCGGTGATCGAGAGCAGGCCCGCGCGCCCGATGTAGTTCAGGTCGTGCCCGGCCTCGTTTCGCAGCGGGCCGTCCTGGCCGTAGCCCGAGATGGAGCAGTAGACGAGGCGCGGGTTCTCGGCCCGCAGCGCCTCGTAGCCCACCCCGAGCCGGTCGACGACGCCGGGCCGGAAGCTCTCGACGACCGCGTCGGCACTCCGCGCGAGCCGCCGCAGGACCTCGACCCCGCGGGGGCTCTTGAGATCGACGCCGATCGACCGCTTGCCGCGGTCGATGACCCAGCTCGCCGCGGACTCGTTCCCGAGCCTGGGCTCCATCCAGCGCATGTAGTCGCCGACGCCCGGCTGCTCGACCTTGACGACCTCTGCGCCGAGATCGGCGAGCAGCGCGGTCGCGAAGCCGCCGGGCAGCAGCCGCGAGAGGTCCAGCACGCGGATGCCGTCGAGCAGGCCGCTCATCGGCGGCTTCCCTCCAGCCCGAGCTCGGCCGCGAGGTGGCGGAGCACGTACTGGACCTGGTGGCCCATGGCAGCGAGCCGCAGGTCGCGGATCCGCCCTTCCTCGAACGCGCGGGAGCCGCGGAGGTGCGACGCGGCCGCCTTGACGAGGCCGAGCACGGTCCAGAACCTGAAGACGTCGGGATCGACGCGAAGGCCCGTGCGCTCCTCGTAGCGCGCGAAGTACTCGCCGGGCGCGAGCAGGTGCGAGAGCTTGGGGTTGCGACCCCGGAAGAGCGGCAGGCCCGACCACGCGATGTCCTCGACCGGATCGGAGACGTGAGCGAGCTCCCAGTCGAAGATCCCGTTGATCGTGCCGTCACGCAGCATGAAGTTCCCGATCCGGTAGTCGCCGTGGCAGAGCGCGAGCACACCCGAGCACGCCAGATTCGCGCGCAGCCAGGCGACGGCATAGCGCAGGAGCGGCACGTCGACGAGGATCGAGCTCTCGTAGTAGCCGGCCCAGTGGTCGATCCAGGAGGACGCGGATTCCACCGGGTCGCGCCAGGCGGCCCCCGGCAGGTCGAGTCCCGCCGCGTCCCAGCGGATCGCGTGGATGCGCGCCTCGATGTCGACGAACTGGAGTCCGATCGCCCGCCTCGTCTCGTCCGTGGGGAAGACCGCCGGGTCCTGGCCCCGCCACTGCACCGGCACGACGCCCTCGAGCCGTTCCATCACGTAGAACGGCATCCCGAGGACTGACGTGTCGTGCTCGAGCCAGTAGAGGTCGGCCATCGGCACGTCGGAGTGGTCGAGCACGGCCCGATGCAGCCGGTACTGGCCGTCGATGTCGTACGGCGCCAGGAGCCCGTCGCGTGGCTCCACCCGGACGGCATAGCCGCTGCGCCGCGGGCCGTCGATCCCGGCCGAGCGCCAGCTGACGTCCAACGTATACGTCTGCCACGACCAGCCCTCGGCATGGCGGCGGAGATTCTCGATCTCCACCTGCGCCGCTTCGAGCCGGTCGCGGAACCATGGTGTCAGCGCCTCGCCGACCGCCGCGAGCCCGTTCACGCGGGGACGCGCGACGCCGACCTCGCCGTCAGCGCGGCCGCGTCGGGCCCGTCGTAGAACTTGCCGAGCTCGAGCACGCCCGACCCGCGTTCCCCTGTCTCCTCGAGTGTCATGTCGCAGAAGATCTGGACGTCCTGGTAGACCTCGCTCCGGTCCGGCGAGCGCGCGTTGAGGTAGAGCCGGCCGTAGTCGGCGGCGATGTGGGCGATCAGCGTCGCGCTCTCGCCCGCCACGGTCGAGACCCGGTACCGGACGTCGCGGTCGAGGGACGGCAGCGGCTCGCCCGCCGCGAGCCAGTAGGCGTCCGAGGTGTCGACGGACGCGATCGCCTGATTGCCCTCGTCCGTCGAGATCCAGCCGCCGAACTTGTCGCCGTCCGGGTAGCAGGTCTCGTTCATCACGGTGCTCCCCACGAAGCAGCTCGGGAACGACGCGCAGAGCCAGTGGTGGTGCCTGAAGGTGAGGTCCTGACGCCAGCCCCACGAGTGGTCGCGGTTGGCGTAGCCGGAGACCTCGATCGTCTCGCCGGCGCGCGGGCCGGCCTTGACCGTGATCGTGCCCTCGTGCTGGAGCGCCTGCTCGTAGTGCTGGAAGTGGAAGACGTGGCGACCGCGCTCGCCGAGGATCGAGTCGCCCGGCGCCAGCGGGCCGTCGTCGAAGTCCCACGCGTGGAAGCGGCCGGTGTACCGGATGTCGGCGTCGACCTCGTCGCCCTCGAAGGTGATGTGGAACCTGCGGCCCGGCTCGACCACCTCGAAGGTGAGCCTCTCGTTCGCGACCGGCACGAACGCCGTCAGGTCGCGCGGCACGGGCGAGCGGCCGACGTACCGGTGCTCCGCTCCGTCGAGGCAGAACTTCGCGGTGAAGATGCCCTCCCCCTCGCCGGGCCGCAGCGAGAAATGGAACAGCGACGCGACGCGACGCTCGGTGTCGACCGCCGGGAAGACCCAGTTCTCCTTCCACGTCATGAAGGCCTGCGGCGGAACGGGGTGGGGGAAATCATCCTCGGGTGCGATCACGACCGTCTCCTTCGCTCGGTCCCGTTACATAACCAAACGGTTGGTTGAAAGGCAAACCGCGTCCGGGTAGGCTCAGCGCATGATCACCCGCGTCGGGAATGGCGCCGCGGGCGGCGGGGCTCGACGTACGAGGCGGCCCAGGAGCACTGGCGCAACGAGCACGCCGACCTCGCCGGGCCAGCTTCCCGGCCTGCGCGGGTACGTGCAGAACCATGCCGTCCTCGCCGACGGCAGGCCGCTCCTGCCGTATCCCGGCTTCGACGCCTGCTCCGAGCTCGAGTTCGACAGCCTCGCGGCGATGGACGAGGCGTTCGCCTCGGAGCACTACCGGGAGGCCGTCGTCGCCGACGAGCACTCTCTCATCGACAAGAGCCGGTTCGCGCTGATCCTGACCGAGCGCCGCGTGCTCGCCGACGGCGACCTCGGCGCGGGTGCGGTGAAGCTGCTCACCTTCCTGCCGCTCGATCCGCGCGCGACGAGGCCCGCGCTCGACGAGCGGCTCGCCGGCCCGTATCGCGAGATCGTGGCCGAGGCCGGCCCGCTCCGGCACGAGCAGCTGCTCGAGATCCCGGGTGCGCACGAGGGACGGCTGCCGGCCCTCTGCGCGGCCGTCGACATCCTCTGGTTCTCGACCTCCGAGCAGGCGCTCGAGGTCGTCCAGGGCGAGACCGGCCACCGCGCCGCGTACGCACTCGCCGGGGCGGCGTTCGGGGCGGCGCGGCTGCTCGCCCTGCCGAACCGGGTCGTCTGACCGCACGGCCCCGCGAGAACGCGTCGACGGCCTCGCGGCCCTCGGCCGTCGCGGCGGCGATGTCGCGCGGCTCGCGCGCGTCGCCCACGACGACGACCTCGGCGCCGAGGCGGTCGAGCCCTTCCACGCGGACGGAGGCGCGCCGATCGGCGATCACGAACCCGTCCGCCTCGACGAACGACTCGGCGCCGGCCTCGTCCGCCCAGTGCACCCCCTCCGCAGTGAGCGCGAGCGGCCGGCCGTGCAGGCGCCGCACCCCCTCCCGCTCGAGCCGGACGGCGTAGGCACGCCGCACCAGCCCGCTCGCGTCGAACCCCGGCCGCTCGCGGTGCAGCAGCGTCACCTCCGCCCCCGCCCGGGCGCACGCGAGAGCCCCGGCGAGCGCCTGGCGTCCGGCTCCGAGCACGACCGGCCGTGCGGGCGGCGTGCGGCCACCGAGCGTGGACGGCTCCCCGGCGAGCATGTCCTCGATCGTCCACGCAGGCAGCGCCTCGTAGCCGTCCAGGACCGGAGGCTCGGTGCACGCGCCGGCTGCGACGACGACGAGCTCGGGCTCGAAGCCCGCCACCGCCGCGGCGGTGGCGGGCTCGCCAGTCCGCAGCTCCGCTCCGGCCGCCCGCAGGCGCCGTTCGTACCAGGAGACGAGCCGCTGCAGCCGCCTCAGCGGGGGCGTCAACGCCGCGGCGAGCAGCGCCCCGCCCGGCCTGTCACGCTGCTCGAGCACGACCACGTCGTGCCCGAGCTCCGCCGCTCGGCAGGCAGCCTCGAGCCCGGCCGGCCCGGCGCCCACGACGACGACGCGCGCCCGGCGGGAAGGGACCGGAGCCGCACGAAGCTCCCGGCCCACCTCGGGATTGACCGCGCACCCGATCGGGTCGCCGTGCGCGAGCATCCCCGCGCACGCATCGACGAGACCGATGCAAGGGCGGATCTCGGCCGCCCGCCCCGACTCCGCCTTTGCGGCCCAGTCGGGATCGGCGATCAGCGCCCGCCCGACGACGACCGCGTCGCAGTCCCCCCTCGCGAGCGCCGCCTCGGCGACGGACGGCCGCTCGATGCCGCCCACCGTGAGCACCGGCACCGTCAGCCCTCGCTTCAGGAACGCGGCCAGCTCGACGTGGGAGGCCTCGGGATCGTCGAGCAGCGGGATCGTGTAGGGCACGGATCCGTAGACGCCGGCCGAGACCACGATCCCGTGCGCTCCCGCTGCGGTGAAGAGCCGGGCGGCCTCGAGCGCGTCTCCGGCCTCGATGCCGCCGGGCGCGATGTCCTCGCCGTTCATGCGGACGACGAGCGCGACCCCGGGCGCCTCCCGGCGGATGCGTGACACGACCGCGATCCCGAATCGCGCGCGCTCCTCCAGAGTGGCGCCGCCGTAGTCGTCGGTGCGCAGGTTGCTCGCAGCGGCGAGGAACTGGTGCACGAGGTAGCCGTGCCCTGCATGCAGCTCGACGGCGTCGAAGCCCGCGTCGGCCGCCCGGGCCGCGGCGCGTCCGAAGGCGTCCACGATCTCCTCGATCTCGGCGGCGGAGAGCTCGTGCGGCGGCTCCTTCACGTGGACCGGCGGAGGCACCGGGGACGGCGCGACGGGAGTGAGCCCCGTGACAACGGGCGACACCTGGCGGCCGCCGTGGCCGAGCTGGAGGCAGGCCAGCGCTCCCTCGGCGTGCACCGCGGTGACGAGCGGCCGCAGGTGCCCGGCGATGTCCTCGCGCCACATCCAGGGCAGCTGCTCCTCGACCCGGCCCTCGGGTGCGACGGCCCCGAACGCCACGACGACCATCCCGACGGCGCGGCTGCGCGCCCTGATGTAGGCCGTGAACGTCTCGTCGGGCACGCCCTCGGCGAAGCCGAAGCCCGTGGTCATCGGCGAGAGCACGATGCGGCTGCGGAGCTCGACCGGCCCGAGGCGGAGCTTCGAAAAGAGGAGCGGGTAGTGCACCGTCCCAGCCTACTTCGGGCTAGGGTGAGGCCCGTGGCCAGCGCCAGCGGACAGAGGGTCGCCGCCGTCACCGGAGCCGCCCAGGGCCTCGGGCTCGCCGACGCGCAGCGACTCGCGGCGGGCGGCTATAGGGTCGTCGTAGCCGACCTCGACGGCGAGGCCGCCGCAGCTGCGGCCGAGGCGATCGGCGACGGCGCGGTCGGCCTCCCGGCCGACGTCACCGACCCGGCCGCGGTGGACGAGCTCTTCGCCCGGGTCGAGCGCGAGCTCGGGCGGCTCGACGTGCTCGTCAACAACGCCGGGATCAGCTATCCCGAGCCCACCGCCGACCTGAGCGAGGAGCGCTGGCAGCGCATGCTCGACATCCACCTCGGCGGCACGTTCCGCTG
The DNA here is from genome assembly GCA_963736945.1 of uncultured Thermoleophilia bacterium. Taxonomy (GTDB): domain Bacteria; phylum Actinomycetota; class Thermoleophilia; order Gaiellales; family Gaiellaceae; genus Gaiella. The sequence continues at coordinate 66,042 of CAVTQW010000016.1, read as the reverse complement.
CTCGAAGCGCGCCTACCCGCTCCTCGCCCGGCAGGGCGGAGCGATCGTGAACGTGTCGTCGATCGCCGCGATCCTCGGCCAGGGGAAGCGCGCCGCGTACAGCGCCGCCAAGGGCGGGATCGCCGCGCTGACCCGCGACCTCGCGATGGAGTGGGCGCCGGACGGCATCCGCGTCAATGCCGTCGCCCCGGGCGTGATCGAGACGGAGATCCTGACGGAGAACATCGAGCGCGGCATGCTCGACCCGGCGGTCTTCGGCACCCGCGTCCCCCTCGGCCGCATGGGCCGTCCCGAGGAGATCGCCGAGACCGTCTACTTCCTCGCGGAGACGGCGACGTACGTCACCGGCCAGGTGATCGTCGTCGACGGCGGCTTCACCGTCTCGTTCGCCTGGTGAGACGCCGCACTACGCGAGCGCTCTGAGCGCCGCCAGGTCGGCGTCGGACGGCTGCCACTCCGCCGCCCGGGCGTTCGCCCGAACCTGGGCCGGCGTCGTCGCCCCGGCGATGACGCTGCCGACCGCGGGCATCGCGGCGAGGCCGCCGATCGCGAGGTCGAGCAGCGAAATCCCGCGCTCGGCGGCGAAGGACTCGAGTGCCTCGACCGCGTCGAACGCTTCGTCCGTGAGCCACCGCTCCGCCGGCCACACGGAGGGGTTGCCGACGAAGCGCGAGTCGGGAGGCGGGTCCTCGCCGCGCCGGTACTTCCCCGTCAGGAGGCCGCTCTCGAGCGGGTAGTAGGGCAGCAGGCCGAGGCCGTGGCGCTCGCAGGCGGGGATGACGTCCTCCTCCGCGCCGCGCCGGATGAGGCTGTAGCGGCTCTCCACGCAGACGAGCGGGATGCCGCCCGCGCGGGCGACGGCGGCGGCCTCGTCCACCTGCGCGGCATCGACGTTCGACACGCCGACGTACCGCGCCTTTCCCTCGTGGACGAGCTCACCCAGCGCCTCGACGGTCTCGCCCACGGGAGTGACGCCGTCCGGCCGGTGGAGCATGTAGATGTCGATCACGTCGGTCTGCAGGCGCTCGAGCGAGCCCTCGACCGCCCAGCGGAGGTACTCGCGCGAGCTGCGCGGCAGGTCCGGGCCGCCGGGAACCGGATGGCCGAACTTCGTCACGATCACGAGCCGGTCGCGGCGCCCCGCGAGGATCTCGCCGACGAGCCGCTCGCTCTCCGTCGCCCCGTAGACGTCGGCGGTGTCGAGGAGCGAGACCCCCACATCGAGAGCAGCGTCGACGACCGCACGGCTCTCCTCGAGCCCGATCCGCCAGCCGAAGTTGTTCGCGCCGAGGCCGAGGACCGAGACTTCCGGCCCGTCCGCTCCGAGTCGACGCTTCAGCACGCCGCCAGCCTACACGGGCTCTCCCGGGAGGGGCTTCGCCACCCCGCGGCGTTGGTACCGTCTCGCCCGTGTCCGCGCGATACGAGGGCGAGTGGGTCGTCTCCTCCCTCGTCGAGGACCGGGCCGAGCGGTTCGGTGACGAGCGAGCGGTCAGCTCTGGCGACGCCGAGCTGAGCTACGCGGAGCTGCGCGACCGGGCCCAGCGGGTCGCGGGAGCGCTCGCAGCGCTCGGGATCGGCCCGGGAGACAGGGTCGCGACGATGCTCCCTCCGTCGCTCGACTACTTCGCCGCGTGGTTCGGCGTCGTCTGGGCCGGCGCCGTCGACGTCCCCGTGAACGTCGACTTCAAGGGCGAGTTCCTGCGCCACGTCCTCGCCGGCTCCGAGGCCAAGGTGCTCGTCGTGGACGAGCGCTGGCTCGAGCGCCTGGAAGGGCTCGAGCTCCCCGGCCTGCGGGCCGTCGTGGTGGCGGGCACCGAGCTCCCCGCCGGCCGGCCGGCAATCACCCTCGCCGACGCCCTCGCGCACGCGCCCCTCCCGCGGGTACCCCGGGACGAGTACGACCTCGCGTACCTGATGTACACCTCGGGCACGACCGGGCCGTCGAAGGGGGCGATGCATTCGAACCGGAGCGCTCTCTGGAACGTCCGCTCCTGGATCGACATCCTCCAGCTCACCTCCGAGGACGTCGCCTACTCGATGTTCCCACTCTTCCACGTCACGGCCCGCTCGGCCGTCGTAACCTCGGCGATCTGGGCCGGCGCGCCGATCGTCCTCCGCGACGGCTTCTCGGCCAGCGGCTTCTGGGACGACGTGCGCGAGAGCGGCGCCACCTACTTCGCGTACATGGGCGCGGTGATCCACCTCCTCTGGGCGCAGCCGGAGCGGCCCGACGACGCCGACAACGCGGTGCGCCGTGCGTTCGGAGCCGCCGCCCCGCCGGCGATCGTCGAGGCGTTCGAGCGCCGCTTCGGCCTCGAGCTGATCGAGGTGTACGGCTCGACCGAGCTCGGCCCGGCGACGGCGCCCACGGCCGGGCGAAAGCGCCGCGGGACGATGGGGGTCGTGTGCCCGCACGTCGAGCTCAGGATCCACGACGAGCGCGACCGGCCCGTGCCGGCGGGGACGCTCGGCGAGATCGTCACGCGGCCCACCGGCCCGCACTCCCTGTTCCAGGGCTACTGGCAGGAGCCGGAGGCGACGCTGCACGCGTTTCGCAACCTCTGGTTCCACACCGGCGACCAGGGGCGCATCGACGAGGACGGCTTCCTCACCTTCACCGACCGGATCAAGGACTCGATCCGGCGTCGCGGCGAGAACATCTCGAGCTTCGAGGTGGAACGCAGCGTGCAGGCCTTCGGCCCGGTGCTCGAGTGCGCGGCCTATGCCGTTCCCTCGGAGCTGACGGAGGAGGAGGTGATGATCGCGGTCGTGCCGCGGGACGGCGAGGAGGTCGATCCCGGGGAGCTGTTCGCCCACTGCGTGGCGTCGATCCCACGCTTTGCCGTGCCGCGCTACGTCCGCATCGTCGACGCCCTGCCGAAGACGCCGAGCCAGCGGATCCAGAAGTTCAAGCTGCGGAGCGAGGGGATCACCGCGGACACCGTCGACCGCGAGCAGCTGGGCATCCTCGTCCCGAGGTCGTAGTGATCGACATCGGCGACCTGACGACCCGCAGCGCCTGGCGCTCACCCGGCCGTGACGCGATCGTCGACGTGCCGAACGGCCGCCGGCTCACGTTCGCGCAGCTCGACGAGCGGGCGAACCGCCTCGCCCACGCGTTGCGCGACGGGCTCGGCCTGACGCCGGGCGAGCGCGTTGCGATCCTCTCCACGAACGCCGCCGAGATCGCCGAGACGTTCTTCGCCTGCGCCAAGGCGGGGCTCGTGGCGATGCCGCTCAACTGGCGGCTCGCGGTGCCCGAGCAGGCGCGGATCCTCGACGACGGCGCCCCCGCGGCGCTGATCCACAACCGCGCGTTCGCGGCGGACCTGGCCGAGCTGCAGAGGCGCAACGACATCGCCCACTGGATCGAGTTCGTCCCCGGCGAGAGCTCCGCCTACGAGGAGCTCCTCGCCCGCAGCCCGGTGGAGACGCCGCGGTGGAGCGCCGAGACGGGCGGCGACGACCCGTTCTTCATCCTCTTCACGGGTGGCACCACCGGCACCTCGAAGGGCGCGCTCCACAGCCACGCGACCTGCTTCGCCGCCATGGTCAACCAGGCCGTGGCCGAGCGGATCGCGGACGACGACGTCTACATGCTGCTCGGCCAGATGTTCCACATCCCCGTCGTGCTCGCGATGACGTACCTCGCGCACGGCCGCCCCGTCGTCCTCATGAACTTCGAGCCGAGCGAGACGCTGCAGGCGATCGAGGCCGAGCGCGTGAGCGCCTTCCTCGGGATCACGACGATGCTCAACTACATGATGGCCGTCGAGGACTTCGACCGCTACGACCTCTCCTCACTGCGCCTGATCAAGTACGGGGGCGGCCCGATGGCCGAGAGCGTGGTCCGGGAGATCATGGAGCGCTTCCCGTGCGACCTGATGCAGGGGTACGGCCAGACGGAGGGCTGCACGATGAGCACCCTCCCGCCCTGGGTGCACCGCGAGATCCGCGCCGGGATCGGCACCCACCGCGCCGGGAGCTGCGGGCTCGAGGTGCACCTCTCGAGCCTGCGGGTCGTCGACGAGGCCGGCACGCCCGTCGCCCGCGACCGCTCGACCGTCGGCGAGATCGCGGTCAAGAGCCCTGCGAACATGGTCGGCTACTGGCGCCGCCCCGACCTGACCGCCGAGGTCTTCCGCGACGGCGGCGGCTGGATGCGGACCGGCGACGTGGCGGCGTGGGACGAGGACGGGTTCGTCTACATCGTCGACCGGGCCAAGGACATGGTGATCAGCGGCGGCGAGAACATCTACCCGGCCCAGGTGGAGGCCTGCCTCTACCGCCACCCGGCGGTGCTGGAATGCGCCGTCTTCGGCGTCCCCGACGCGACCTGGGGAGAGGCACTCAAGGCCGTCGTCGTGCTCCGGCCGGGGACGTCGGCGACCGAGGCCGAGATCATCGAGCACACGCGCAGAGAGCTCGCGAGCTACATGAAGCCGAAGTCGGTCGACTTCAGCGCCGGGCTCCCGAAGGGCCCGACCGGCAAGATCCTCAAGCGCGACCTGCGGGCGCCGTACTGGGAGGGCCGCGAGCGCGACGTCTAATCGGCGTCTCCCACGCGCCGGTGGTGTAGGTTCGCTCGATGGGTCGGAAGCAGGCGGGCGAATACTCGAGCGACTGGTCGCCGCCCGGCTACCGGGTCGACGAGCGCGGCAAGATCGAAGGCGGCTACGCCCCGCGCGAGCCGAACAACTGGGGGCGCTGGGGCGACGCGGATCAACGGGGCACGCAGAATCTGATCGGCCCGGACGAGCGGGTCGCCGCCGCTCGACTCGTCCGCAGCGGCAAGGTGTTCTCGCTGGCGCTCCCGATCGACGCCTCGGCGCCGCGCTTCCCGAGCCGCCCGGCGCCGCTGCGCCTGTCGTTGATGACCGGCGCGGACATGGTCGTCGGGAGCCCGTACCACGAGCACACGCCCGGCCTCCAGTGGAACGACGACATGCTGCAGACCCCCACGCAGGGCTCGACGCAGTGGGACGCGCTGGCGCACATCATGTTCGAGGACTCGATGTACAACGGCTGGTGGGCGGGGAACGTCACCGCGCACGCCGGCGGGCGCGTCCTCGGGATCGAGAACTACTGCGAGAGCTTCGTCGGTCGCGGCGTCCTCGTCGACCCGGCCCGCGAGCAGGGTCTCGACCGCTGCCCCGACGGCCAGGTCATCGGCGTCGACCTGCTCGAGGCGAGCCTTGCCTCCACCGGCACGACGCTCCGGAGCGGTGACATCCTCGTCGTCCGCACCGGCTACCTCGCGAAGTGGTGGGAGCTCGGGCCGGACGACAGCCCCACCGACTACTTCGTCTCCTCGCCCGGACTGAGTCGGCTCACCGTCCCCTGGCTGCACGAGCGGGGCGTCTCGGCCGTGGCCTGCGACAACATCGGGGTGGAAGTGCTCGTCCCGGAGGACCCGGACGATCGCGCGTTCCCGCTGCACGTTGCCTGTCTCGTCGACCTCGGCCTGCCGCTCGGCGAGTTCTGGGAGCTCGATCGCCTGGCGGCCGACTGCGCCGAGGACGGCGTCTACGAGTTCCTGCTCGTGGCGCCGCCGCTCAACATCCCGGGGGCCATGGGCTCGCCGCTGAACCCGATCGCGCTGAAGTAGCCCGCCCGCGCTTCAGCGGTCGAGGCCGAGCGCGGCCGAGGCGACGAGCGACTTGTGCAGCTGGTTGTTGCCCTCGACGATCTGGAACACCTTCGCGTCCCGCAGGTAGCGGGCGACGGGGTACTCGTCCGAGACGCCGTAGGCGCCGTGGATCTGGAACGCGTCCGTGGCCGCCTGCAGCGCGACGTCGGACGCTGTCATCTTCGCCATCGAGGCCGCGTCGCGCGCCCGCAGGCCCTTGTCCTTCAGGTAGGCGAGCCGGTAGGTGAGGAGCCGCGCGCCCTCGGTGCCGCAGATCATGTCGCTCAGCATCTCCTGCACCATCTGGAACTTGCCGATCGGCTGCTTGAAGACGACGCGCTCCCTCGCGTAGGCCGTCGCCACGTCGACGCAGGCCTGGGAGAGGCCGACGGCCCGCGAGGCGACGCCGAGCCGGCCGTTCTCGACGGCGTTCATCGCGATCTCGAAGCCCTGTCCCTCCTCGCCGACGAGCGCCTCCTGCGGCACCCGCACGTCCTCGAGCACGAGCTCGCCCGTGGCGAGCGGCCGGAAGCCGTACTTGTTCTTGAGCGGATGGGTGCTGACGCCCTTCGCGTCGGCGTCGACGATGAACGCGCAGATCCGCTTGCGGCCCGTGCTCTCGTCGGCCCCGAGATGGGCGAACGTGAGGTAGTAGCTCGCGACGTCGAGGAAGCTGATCCACATCTTCGCCCCGCGGAGCACGTAGTCGGAGCCGTCGCGCCTGCAGGTCGTGTCCATGTCGGACACGTCGGTTCCCGACCGCGCCTCGGTGACGCCGGCGCCGGCGAAGATCTGCCCCTGCGCGAGCGGCGTCAGGTAGCGCTGCTTCTGCTCCTCGGTCCCGTAGCGGAGGATCGAGTTGCCGACGAGCCCGCTCGGGAACGTCAGCGCGCAGGCGACGATGTGGCAGTGGCGGGAGATCTCCTCCATCAGCGCGGCGTACGTAACGTGGTCGAGGCCGGCCCCGCCGTACTCGGTGGGGACGATGCCGCCGGCGAACCCGAGCTCCCCGGCCTGCTGCACGAGCTCCCTCGGGAAGCGCTCGTCGCGGTCGTAGTCGGCGACGCGCGGGGCGATCTCCCGCTCCGCCCATTCGCGCGCGAGGGCGAGGAGAGCGGACTGCTCGTCGGTGAAACCGAGGTCCATGGCCGCACATGGTACGCAAATCAGACAATCGTTTGGTAGAACACACGCAGGTGACCGGAAGAGCGCACATCGTCGGGCTCGCGGAGACCACATCAGCGGCCCTGTCGTGAGCACCTCTGACGTGATGACGTGCGTCCTCGCCCGCGAGGTGCGCCCGTCGGACGTCGTCGGGGTCGGCCTCGGCACGCCGCTCGCGCTCGCAGCCTGCCTCCTCGCGAAACGGCTCAATGCGCCGGACGCGACGTTGCTCGTCGGCGGCGCCGTTTCCCCCGCGCGACCCTGGACGAGTGCCTCCACCACGGCGTCGCCGGGCGCACGCCCGGCTACGTGCCGCACCTCGAGACGATGGACATGGCAGAGCGCCAGGCGATGACCCTGCAGTTCCTGCGCCCGGCCCAGGTCGCGGGCGACGGCTCCGCGAACACGAGCCGCGTCGAGGCCGGAGGGAAGGTCGTTCGCTTCCCCGGCGGCCTCGCGCTGGCCGACGTCCCGAATCTGATGCCGCGCATCGTCCTCTACCACACGGCGCACGAGCCACGGGCGCTGCCTGCCGCGATCGGATTCCGCACGGGCGCGGGAGGAGGGATCGAGCGGGCCGGCTACCGGGCGCACGGCCCGACGAAGCTCGTCACCGACCTCTGCGTGATCGCCTTCGCAGCGGCCGGGCCTCGGCTCGAGAGCGTCCACCCCGGGGTATCCGTCGACGAGGTGGTGGAGGCGACGGGGTTCGACCTCGACGTGGACGGCGCGGCCGAGACGCCGCCTCCGAGCCCGTCCGAGCTGGAGGCGCTCGACGCGGTCGACCCGAGCCGCCGGCGCGAGATCGAGATTCGGCGTCGTCGTGACGCCACGACCGAAGGGAGTGTCCGTGCCTGAGATGCGGCTTGATCACATCTCGTTCCTCGTCGCAGACCTCGACGCTGCCGTCGAGAAGTGGAAGGGCCTGCTCGGGATCCTCGATCCGAAGCAGGCGGATCACATCACCTACGGCGAGGGCGTCGAGGGTGGCGAGCACATGAAGTGGGCCACGTTCGTCAACCCCGGCGGCTGCGCGATCCAGCTCTTCGAGCCCGGGTCGGAAGGCTTCCTCAAGAAGATCCTCGGCAAGCGCGGCGAGCACGTCCACCATGTCGCGTTCCTGTCCTCGAACGTCGACGAGACCGTCGACGAGTTGCGCGAGGCGGGGATCCCGCTCGTACAGGAGGAGAACACGGCGCCCGACACGCTGCCGTGGCTGAAGTGGAACTTCGTCCCGCCGGACTACGCCGGCGGCGTGCTGATCGAGGTCGCCCAGCGCTACGACGTCGACGGCGACCAGTGGGTGCCGGTGCCGGGGGACCCGTCGTAGCCGCGGCTCGCGAGACGCGCGGCCTCGCCGAGGTGCTCGCGGAGGCCGTCTCTCCAGGCGCCCTCGTTGCGTGCGGCGGCGGTGAGCTGCAGCGGAAGCCGATGGCGGCGGTCCGCGCGCTCGGCGAGCTCGGCGTCGGCGACCTCCGCGTCGCGACGATGCTCGGCAGCGCCGACGTCGAGGTGTTGCTCGGTGGAGGCGTGGTGGCCGAGGTGCACTCGGCGGGCGTCGCGCTCGAGGGGCTCGCGCCGCGCTGGCGGGAGGCACGCCAGACCGGTGCGCCGACCGTCGTCGAGTGGTCGGAGGGAACGTTCGCGGCTGCGCTCCAGGCCGCCACCCTCGGGCTCGACTCGATCCCGTGGCCCGCCGGCCTCGGCACGGATCTCCCGGCAATCAACCCGTGGCTCAAGGAGGCGACCGATCCACACACGGGCCGCGCCGTGCTGGCCGTGCGCGCGCTCGTCCCCGATGTCGCCCTCATCCACGTGAACGGGATCGACGCCGAGGGGAACGCGTACGTCGACGGCGATCTCGTCGTCGACGAGCTGCTCGCGCGCGCCTCGCGGCGGGTCGTCGTCACCTACGAGCGCCTCGTCGAGTCCGACCCCGGCCGCGCCGCGATCTCGCACCTCTGGATCGACGACGCCGTCGAGGCAGCGGGCGGCGCCCTTCCGACCGGCTGCACGCCCGACTACGAGCCCGACAGCGAAGGGCTGGCCGCGCTGTGATCGCCGACCTGCTCACCGGCACCCTGGCGGAGGAGATCGCCGCCGCTCCGATCCGGGTCTTCGTCCCGACGACGCCCGCGACCGGTGTCGCCGCCCGGGCCGCAGGCGTGCTCGGCAACGAGCGGCTGGCGCTCTCGAAGGGGTTCACCGCGCTCACCGGCGACTCGCGCGACTGGGCCATGGACGTCTTCACCCTGCTGCGGCGCGGTCTGATCGGCGTCGCGGTGGCGCCCGTGCAGCTCGACGCCGCCGGCCGCACGAACCTGTCCGGGGTCGGGACTCCCGGCCGCCCCAAGGTGGCCCTGATCGGGCCGCGCGGATTGACCGAGAACAACGACACGCCGTGCCCGCTCTGGTACCTCCTGGCGCAGCACTCCCCGCGCGCGCTCGTAGAGCCGCGTGGACATCGTCTGCGGGGCGGCGCCGTCGATCGATGCGGGGCCGCGCACGCTGCTGACGCCGGCCGGCTGCTTCGACCTCGCCGACGGCCGCTGGGTGGCACGCTGGCTCGCCCCGGGCGGCAGCGAGCTGATCGCCGGCGCGCCGGACTTCGCGATCGTTGTCCCGGACGGGGTGACGGAGCGCTCGGCGCCGTCCGCCGAGGCACTCGCTGCTCTCGCCGCCGTCGACCCCGACGGGACGCGGCGCGCCGAGTTCGGCGAGTAGCCCAGCCTCGCACGCTGCAACGAACTGTACGCGTCGTGAGGCTACGTGACGGGCCGGAACCCGCGCAGCGCCTCGATCACGGCGCCGGCGGCCGGGTCGAACTCCGGTTCGACAGTGCTCCCGGGCTCGGCCTCGCCGAAGGTGAGCAGGCACGTATCTGCGCCGTCCGGCTTCACGAGGAGCCACGCCTTGCCGGCTACGCGTGCGTCGCGCGCGGCCGAGACCACCGTGCCGCGCGGGCCGACCCCGACGAGGCCATCGGACGCGGCGCTGCAGTGCGGGCAGACGGCGCGGGCCGGCACGGCGACCGCGCCGCAGCTGCCGCAACGCGAGCCAACGAGCCGCTCCTCGGTCAGTCCGAGCAGGAAGGCGCCATACCACTTGCCGACGGCGTAGCGGTAGGGCAGCCGGATCTGCGACTCGAGAATGAACGACTCGCTCACGCGTCCTCCCGGATCAGGTCGAAGCCCTCGACGTCGGTGATGCTGCCGGTGCGCACGTCGCGGAACCGCGGCCGCACGCGCATGCCGACCCCGAGCTTCGTGCGGTCGGTTTCGTCGACGAAGTGGAAGATGTTCGTGCTTGCGCCATCGAGAAGGATGAACGCGAAGCCGTAAGGCACGGGGCGCTCCTCGCCGGTGATCGGGTCGACGAACGGCACCTCGACGACGGTGGCGCCCGTTATCGTTCCCTCCGGGCCGACGGCCACCCAGCCGTCGCAGGCGACGTAGCAGATGCCGCAGACCGGCCGGGGCGGCAGATAGACGCGCTCGCACTGCGGGCAGCGCGTGCCCTCGAATGCCATTCGCTCCTTGAGGCCGTTGAGGTAGCGGGCCGCCTGGCGGCCGGCGCCGTAGCGGTAGCGGAGCGTCAGCTCGGCGGAAACGAACAGAGGCTCGTCGGGGAATCGAGGCGCGCTCATCGGGACGGCTGTCTCGCAGTCAGAATCAGGGCGTCGCTCCAGGCGTTGCCGCCGTAGCCGGTCGCGAGCGCCATCTGGACGTCGGGTTTCACCTGGTGGTCGCCGGCACGGCCCATCACCTGCATGGCCGCCTCGGCGACCCGGATCATCGCGGTCGCGCCGATCGGGTTCGTGGAGAGGACGCCGCCTGATGGGTTGACAGGGAGCTCGCCGTCGATGAGCGGGGTGCCGGCGTCGATGAACCGGCCGCCGCCGCCCTTCTCGCAGAAGAGGAGGTTCTCGCACATCGCGAGCTCGGCGTAGGTCTGCGGCTCGTAGATCTCGGCGACATCCAGTTGCTTCACGGGATCGGTAATGCCCATCTTCGCGTAGAGACGCTCGCGCACGGCGATCAGCGAGCGCATCTCCGACATCCGCTTCGGGCTGTCGCCCTGGAACGACTGGTCGTGTGCGCTCGCGACGGCGCCGATCCAGGCCGGGCGCGCCGCGAGCCTCTGCGCGTGCCCGTCACCCGCCATTACCATCGCGCAGGCGCCGTTCGAGGTCGGGCACATGTCGAGCGTGCGCAACGGGTAGGCGAGCATCTTGCTCTCGAGGACCTGCTCGACGGTGATGTCCGGCAGCTTCAGGTGCGCGTGCGGGTTGCGGCAGGCGTTCAGGCGCGCCTTCACCGCCACCTTCGCCGCCTGCTCCTCGGTCACGCCGCTATCCGCCACGTACGTCGAGGCCATCACGGCGTGGTTGCCGATCGCGCCCGCCATCATCGGCCGCTCCCAGATAGGGTCGCCGACGGTCGTAATCGCCCCCTGTGAGTTGCCCTCGGACTGTTTCTCGAAGCCGACCGCGAGGATGCGACCGTAGAAGCCGGCCTTGAGCAGGTAGTAGGCGCCCATCGTCGTCGAGGTACCGACCGTGCCGCCGGTGTTGAACTTCAGCAGCGGCTTGCCCACGGCGCCGAACGCCGAGGCGAGCCAATGCTCGTTCTCGGCGAGCCCCTCGAAGAGGTCCATGTTCCCGAAGCAGACGGCGTCGATTTCAGCGAACGTGACGCCGCCGTCTTCGAGCGCGCGGTCGACCGCCTCCCGTACGAGTTCGGGGATGTTGACGTCCTCGCGGCGCGACTTGTGATCGGTCTGGCCGGTGCCGACGATGGCGACGTCGGGCATCAACCACGCTCCCGGGAGAGGTATGCGACCGTGTGCTGCTGGTTGGCGATCCCGCTCGGCGCATGCACGAGCGCGTTCGTCGCATCGGCCCGCAGCAGGAGCGCTGCCTCGGCGGCCCGGGCGAGCCCGACGACGTACTTCGGGCAGCCGCCGAGCTGGCCGCCGGAGGGGTTGACGTCCGTGTGGGGGTCGAGCCCGAGCGCGGGGAGGTGCATGAGCTGCTCGTGCGCCCAGCATGCGGCCGTCTCGACGACCTCGCAGTCAGACGCCCGGAGCCCTGCCTGCGCAGATGCCGTCTCCGCGGCGCGGCGCAGGGCGCCCGTGTCGGCAATGTCGCGGTCGGTCCAAAACGTGTCGGTTGTGTTGCCGATCCCGCGCAGCCAGATCGCGCCGTTGCCGGCCCGCTCGGGCGAGGCGAGAACCAGCGCGCAGGCGCCGTCGGTGACCGGGGTGCCCTCGAGCTCGCGCAGCGGCCCGCAGACCGTCGCGCTCGCCGCAACGTCGGCGGCCGTGTGGGCGGTGCGCCGGAAGGCGCGCGGGTTGCGGGCGGCGTGCTCCGACGCCCGCGCCGAGACCTCGGCGGCGTCGTCGGGACCGAGGCCGCTAGCCCTGTAGAAGGCATCGGCCTGGAGCGCGGCGGCGACCGTGTTGTCGGGGTCGAGCGGCCGCTGCACGTACGGGTCGAAGGCAGCGTTCTCGACGACATGGAGGTCGCTGATGGTCTCCATGCAGTGCGCGACGACGACGGTGAGGTCGTACTCGCCGGAGACGATCCGCGCGGCGCCGTAAAGCAGCGCGAGCAACCCGTCGCCCGCGATCTTCGACTCGCTACGGAGGTAGCCGCCGAGCACCTCGTTGACGCCCATGCTCGAGATCGTTCGGCCGTCATAGATGTCCTGAGAGCACGAGACGATCGAGTGGATGTCGTCCATCGACACCCCAGCGTCCAGGAGCGCGTCGCGCACGACCGGGTAGACGATGTCTGACGGGGGCAGCTCAGTGCGAACCTCGAACCGGTCGCTCATCGCGACGCCGACGATCGCCACTCCAGCCGGGGAAGCCATGGGCGGGATCATGCCACGGCGGGTCACCGTTGGCAAACAAACGGTCGTTTGTCTCCGGAGTCGTGCGCCCCGGCGCTTCGGCGCGCGCCCGAGTTGCCGCTGACCAGAATGCGCCGGCCAGAGAGCTCTCCCGTCACGTGAGCTGTGCTGTCATGTAACCGGGGCCCCCGGAATGAGGCTCTCACGCTCGAGGCGGCGCTCGCGGATGCGCCACGCGCCGTCGTCGCAGCGGGCGAGCACGTCGATGTAGCGGCCGAAGCTCCGCACGACGGGCCCTTCGGGCGAGTCGTTCAGGCGCGCGAAGTAGCTCTGCGCGGTCGCCTCGGCGCCGTTCAGGCGCACGCGGGGCTCGACGATCACGTGCTTGTGGAACGCCTCGGGCGCGTGCGAGTGGTCGTCGAACGCGCGTCCGATCTCCTCGCGTCCGGTGAAGGTCTCGTGCGGCCACGCGAGCACCGCGTCCTCCGTCCAGCAGTCCAGCCACTCGTCGCGCCACCCGTAGTCGAGCGAGTAGCAGTACGCGTAGAGACGGTCGAGGATCGCGCGTTCGTCCTCGAGCCTCAGCAGCCGTGCCTCGAGCGAGCTCACTCGTCTGCGCCGACGACGCAGACCGTCGACACGGCGCCGGGCCCGCCGAGCGTGTGCGCGAGGCCGAGCCGCGCTCCCTCGACCTGCCGCTCGCCCGCCCGTCCGAGGATGTGGTCGCCGATCTCGGCGATCATCCTGACCCCGGTCGCACCGACCGGATGACCGCACGACTGCAGCCCGCCCGACAGGTTGACCGGGATGTCGCCTCCGAACGCGGTCGCCCCGCTCTCGAGCAGCGCCCCGCCCTCACCGCGCGCGCACAGCCCCAGGTCCTCGGTGTTGACGAGCTCGGTGACGGTGAAGCAGTCGTGGCACTCGACGAGGTCGAGCTGGCCGCGCGGATCGGTGATCCCGGCCTGCGCGTACGCCACGGCCGCGGCCTCCCGCGTCGCGCGGAAGCCGAGGAAGTCGTTCGTCTCGTCGAAGAACGTCGTGTAGTAGCCGTGCGTGACGGCGAGCCCGAAGCCGCGGATGACGACGAAATGGTCGGCGTTCGCGCGGGCCCAGTCGACCGAGGCGACCACGACCGCAGCCGCCCCGTCCGTCGTCGGGGTGCAGTCGAGCGTGCCGAACGGCTCGGCCACGAGCGGCGCGGCGAGCACGTCCTCGACGGTGACCGGCGACCTGAAGTGCGCCTTCGGGTTCCGGGTGGCGTGCTCGTGGTTCTTGACGGCCACCCGCGCGAGCGTCTCGCGCGCGACGCCCCAGTGCTCCATGTAGCGGTTCGCGAGCAGCGCGAACTGGCCCGGCGCCGTGCGCCCCTTCGCGACCGTGGGATGCGTGAGATTGGCCGTGCGGGCGACGAGGCTGCCGCGGCTCGTGACGTCGCGCATCTTCTCGGCCCCGACCGCGAGCACGAGCTCGTGCTCCCCGGCCGCCACGTCGAGCGCTGCCGCCCGGACGGCCTCCATCCCGGTGCAGCAGAAGTTCGGCGACCCGCGTGACCGGCCGGGGGGCGAAGCCGATCGCCTCTGCCACGGCGGAGCCGGCGTCGCCGACGAGGCCGGTGAGGCCGGGCTCGGCGGTCCCGAGCCAGGCCGAGCCGATCCGGTCGAGCCCGAGGCCCGCGTCGGCGACCGCGCCGAAGGCCGCCTCGGCCAGCAGGTCGAGGTACCCGCGCTCGTGGTGGACGCCGAATGCCGTCGTGGCCGAGCCGACGATCGCGACCTCACCCGCGATCGGCATCAGCCCACCTCCTCCGGCGCGAGCTTCCAGAAGTACTGGGCGGCACCGCCGCCGTCGTGCAGGCGGCGCGGGACGATCCGCACGCGGTCACCCGCGGCAACCCGCGCCGACGGGATCACCTGGCCGTAGAACCTGCCGCCGCCGTCGAGCTCGACGACGGCCATCCCGGTCGAGCGCGAGACGGGATAGGCGTGATCCCTCGTCTCCGTCACGACCGTGCCCGCGCGGGCGAGCAGCTCGGGCGCGAGGTCGCGGCTGCCGCAGTGCGGGCACGTCAGCGGCGGCGGGAACAGCACCCGGCCACAGCCACCGCAGCGAGAGCCCTCGAGCCGGAGGTCCTGGCCACGCTCGCGCCAGCTACGGGGGCCGGAGGCATACGGGGTCAGCTGGCTCCAGTCCACCGGCTCGGGCAACGGTGGCGCCGCGCGGCGCCTCGAGGACGGCGCGGGCGCGCTCCGCGACGGCCTCGGCCCCTGCTCCGGGCTCGGCGGCGATCGCCTCCGTGAGCCCGCCGGAGCCGGCGACGACGACCTGCGGTCGGTCGAGTGCGAGCAGGAGGCGCGCGGGCGCGTGGGCGGCGCCGAGCACCCCGACCGCGCCCGCGAGCTCGTCTCCAGGCCCTCCCAGGGCGCGCTCGGCCCGGGCCGCCGTGCGGGCGACCGGGCCGACGAGAGACGGGGCCTCGAGCGCCCACTCGCGTGCGACGCGCGGGACTCCGACGTCCCAGACGAAGCTCGGATCGCCTTCCGTCGCATCGGCCTCGCGCGCGAGGCGCCAGCGGTCGCGCAGCTCTTCTGCCCGCGACGGCCCGGGCCGGAGCGTCGCGACCCCGCCTGACGCCCCGAGCAGGAGCGCGGCAGCACCGTCGCCCGCGTCCTTCTCGCCGCGGCTCCGATGCGCTGTGCAGACGAGTGCCGTGCCGCCGCCGGCGGCAACGAGAGCAGCGGCGAGGCGCAGCGCCGTGAGGCCGTCGCGAAGGGACGACGTGAGCTCGAACGCAACGACGTCTCCCGCGAGGCCGGTCAGCTCGGCGAGGGCCTGCACGCTGCCGCCCTCGTCGTAGGGAGGCGAGGACGTCGCCAGGATCAGGACCCGGGGTCGGTTCTCGGCCCCGGCGAGGACCGGCTGCGCCGCCTCGACGGCAAGGGTGACCGCGTCTTCGTCCCCGCCGGCGACGGCACGGCCGCGCACGATCGACGCCGGCAGCGCCAGCGCTCCGTCGAGGACGGAGGCGGCGCTGCTCGTGCTGTCGGAGGGAGCGGACATGTGGCAGACTCGGTTGACACTACCAAACGCGCGTTTGAATTCCGTTCTTCCCCAACCACGTTTCTTCGCCGTCGAGCGCCATGGCCCGGTGGCCCGGTGCGTGCTCGACAAGCCGCCCGCGAACGCGCTCGACGCCGACCTCCACGCCGATTTCGCCGTCCTGCTGGACCTCCTCGAGAGGGACGACAGCATCCGGGTGGCGGTGGTCGCGAGCGCGAACCCGAAGATCTTCATGGCCGGCGCGAAGCTCGAGGAGTTCCCCGAGGCGCACTTCTCGGCCGAGGAGACGGCGCGCCGCGTCGACCTCGCGCAGGGCACGTTCGGCCGGGTGCAGCGGCTGCCGAAGCCGGTCGTCGCCGAGATCGCAGGGCACGCGCTCGGAGGGGGCTGCGAGCTCGCGCTCGCCTGCGACTTCCGGGTCATGAGCGACGGGCCGGCGCTGATCGGCTGCCCCGAGATCCGCCTCGGGATCATCCCCGGCGGCGGGGGCACGCAGCGGCTGCCGCGGCTCGTCGGCCGCTCGCGGGCGACGCGGATGCTGCTCCTCGGCGAGCGCGTCGGCGCGGTCGAGGCGCACGAGATCGGGCTCTGCGACGCGGTCGGGGCCACGCCGGAGGCCACGCGCGAGGAGGCGCTCGAGCTCGCAGCCCGGCTCGCGGAGATGCCCGCGCCGGGTCTGCGGCTGATCAAACGCTGCCTGGACGAGGGCTACGACCCGAGCCTCGAGGCGGGGCTCAGGGTCGAGCGGGAGGCGGCGATCGAGGCGCTCGCCCAGCCCGAGGCCCGCGAGGGCCTCACGGCCTTCCTCGAGAAGCGGCCGCCGAGGTTCCACCCGTGAGGCGCGGGGGCTGGGACGACGCCGTGGCCCTCGTCGAGGACGGCTCGACGGTCGCCTTCAGCGGGGCCGTGCTGCGCGGCAAGCCGGTCGCGGCCGCGCGCGCGCTCGCCCGCGCCGGGAAGCGCGATCTCGACCTCGTCACGTTCACCGGCTCACTCGAGGTGGAGCTGCTCCTCGCCGCGGGCTCCCTGCGCAGCGTCGTCTCGAGCTACGTCGGCCTGGGCCCGCACGGTCTGGCGCGGGGGTTCTCGGGCGCCGTCGCCGCCGGCGCCGTGGGCGACCGCGAGCTCTCGGAATGGATGCTCGTCGGCGGCCTGCGGGCGGCCGTGATGGGAGTGCCGTTCTTGCCCACGCGGGCCGCGCTCGGATCGGATCTCGTCGCAGAGCGCGGCTTCCGAACGGTCCGCGATCCCTACGGCGGCGACGAGCTCCTCGCCGTCCCGGCGATTCACCCCGACGTCGCCTTCGTGCACGCGTGGCGCGCGGACGAGGAAGGCAACGTCCAGTTCCCCTGGCCGCCCGACCATCTCGCCGACGTCGACGTGCTCGTGGCGCGGGCAGCGCGGACGACGATCGTGTCGGTGGAGGAGATCGTCCCGGCGGAGATGGTGGCGGCCGAGCCGGAGCGCACGAAGCTGTTCGGATTCGAGATCGACCTCCTCGTCGAGGCACCCGGCGGCGCCCGGCCGGGCTCGCTGCCGCCGCTCTACCACGACGACGGAGCGTGGCTGGCGGAGCACCGGGAGACCCTCGGTGCCGACCTCCTCGAGCGGGAAGCCGTGCATGTCTGACGACCGTTTGGTAGAACCAGCGGGCATGGACGCAGAACAGCTCTCCCTGATCCGCGACGAACGGGTCCGTGAGACGGTCGCCCGCTGCTTCGGCGGCTCCGAGTTCTACCGCGGGCGATTGCAGGCCGCCGGCGTCGAGCCGGGCGACCTCACGTCGGTGGCCGACCTCGAGCGGCTGCCCGTCCTTCTCGGCAAGGACGACGAGCGCGAGCTCCAGGAGCAGTCCCGCGCCGACCTCGGGCACCCGTTCGGCGAGCACCTCTGCGCCCCCCTCGACGAGGTGGTGGCGGTCGCGTCGACCTCGGGCACGACGGGCAATCCGACCTTCTACGCCTTCACGCGGCAGGACGTCGCGACGACCGACGAGCTGTGGGGCCGCGCGTTCCGCTTCGCGGGCGTGCGCCCGGGCGACACCGTCCTCCACGGCTTCGGCCTCAGCATGTTCCTCGCCGGCGTGCCCGTCGTGCGCGCGCTCGAGCGGATGGGCGCGCGGCCCGTCCCCGTCGGCGCCGAGGCGGGCTCCGAGCGGATCCTGCGGGTCGCCGAGCTCGTGCGCCCCCGGGCCCTCGCCTGCACGCCGTCCTACGCGCAGTACCTGGGCGAGCAGGCCCCGAAGCTGCTCGGGCGGCCCGCGGACGAGCTCGGGATCGAGATCATCCTCTGCGCCGGCGAGCCCGGCGCCGGCCTGCCGGAGGTGCGCGCCGGCCTGCAGCAGGCCTTCGGGGCCAAGGTCTACGACCTGCTCGGGGGCGCTCACGGCGTGATGTGCTGCTCGTGCGACGCCGAGCCGTACGCCGGGATGCACGTGCTCGGCGAGGATTGCGCGATCACGACCCAGCTCGTCGACCAGGAGACGAAGGCCGCGATCCCGCTGACCGAGGGCGCCACCGGCGAGCGCGTGAAGACGAGCCTGCGCTGGGAGGCACAGCCGCAGCTGCGGGCCTCGGTCGGTGACGTCTACCAGGTGCACACGGACACCTGCGCGTGCGGCGTCCCGGGCGTCCGCATCCGTGTCCTCGGCCGCACCGACGACCTGCTCATCGTCAAGGGCGTCAAGATCTACCCCGCGGCCGTGAAGAACGTCGTCCAGGAGCTGCGGCCGCTCGCCAGCGGCGTCTTCCGGATCGTGCTCGACGCACCGCCGCCGCGGGTGGAGCCGCCGCTGCGGATCACCGTCGAGCGAGGCGAGGGCGTCGACGAGGCCGGTGGCGCGAAGCTCGCGACCGATCTCGAGAAGATCCTCCACCAGCGGATGACCGTGCGGCCCGAGATCACCGTCGTGCCCGCGGGCACGTTCGAGCGGACGGCGCTGAAGGAGAAGCTGATCGAGCGCGCCTACGAAACCGGCTCGTAACTACGTGGCGCGGTAGCGCAGCAGCCCGTCGTCGCCCTCCACGACGGCGACGCGCCCGTCGTCCTCCAGCAGGTCCAGGTGCCCGAGCGCCTCGGAGAGCGTGAGGAACGCCTCCCGCTCGGCGAGGCTTCCCCAGAGGTCGAGCGCGAGCTCGCGCGCGGTCACGGTGGCGTCTCCCAGTCCTCCGAAGATGCGCTCCTTGCGCCGCTCGTGGAAGTCGAGCCGCTCGTCCACGAGCGCGCGGTGGCTCTCGACGGGGTTGCCGTGGCCCGGCAGGAGCACGTCGACGTCGAGCGCCGCCGTGCGGCGGAGCGAGTCGAGGTAGAGCGGCAGCGACCGCATCCGCCCGCGCACGTCGGCGGGGCGGTCGAGCGGGCGGTGGATGACCGGGTTCGAGGAGATGTGCCCGATCAGGTGGTCACCGACGATCGCGAGCCGCTCGTCCTCGACGACGAAGATCGTGTCCGTCGGGCTGTGCCCCGGGCGCTCGCCGACGAGGAGGCGGCGGCCGCCCGCCTCGACGACGTCGCCGTCGCGGATCGTGCGGTCGACCGTGACGGAGCCGCCGTAGATGCGGTGCTCGCTGGAGACGGCGTAGAGCTCGGCGATCGCGGCCTCCGGGACGCCGTGCAGGCGCATCACCTCGGCCTGATAGGTGTCCTCCAGCTCCATCTGGCCGGGGAGGTCGGCGAGAAAGCCGCGCAGGAGCTCGTGCGCGACGACCGTGGCACCGCTCCGCTCGCGCACCGTGTGCGCGAGCCCGACGTGGTCGTAGTGCTGGTGGGTGAGGACGACCTGCTCGACGTCCTCCACCCGGAGGCCGCGGGCAGCCAGCGAGGCGTCGAGCTCGACGACCGTTTCCGGCCAGTCCGCACCGGGGTCGACGAGTGTCAGCGGGTCGCCCTCGAGGAGATAACAGTTGACAGCCCGCACCGAGAACGGCACCGGCAGGGTGATGGTGGTGAT
Organism: uncultured Thermoleophilia bacterium; assembly: GCA_963736945.1. Classification (GTDB taxonomy): domain Bacteria; phylum Actinomycetota; class Thermoleophilia; order Gaiellales; family Gaiellaceae; genus Gaiella. The sequence continues at coordinate 46,382 of CAVTQW010000016.1, read as the reverse complement.
CGTGGTGACCGTCATCCCGGCGCATTCTCTCACATGGACTATCTGCCGACCATTTGGTAGAAATATGCGCACACTTCTCCAGATCGGACGGCCTCCTGTGACTCACATCCCAGCCATCGACGCCTGGTGCAACCCCTTCGACGAGCGGGGCATCCGCACCATCTTCATCGACAACGAAGAGGTCTACTTCATGATGGGCGAGCAGTGGGGTCGCACCGGGAACATGAAGTACTTCACACCGGAGGAGTGGGTGCAGAAGATGGACGAGGACGGAGTCGCCGCCGTCTGCGTGCCCTCCCTGAAGATGGCGTTCTACCGGCGGCGGGCGATGGCCTCCGACATCGAGCACGAGCACATCGCCGGGCTCTGCGAGCGCGCGCCCGGCCGGGTCTTCGGGCTCGCCGGCATCGACCCGATGTCCGGGATGAAGGGCGTCCGGCACCTCGAGCAGGCGATCACCGAGTACGGCTTCGTGGGTGCCCACGTGCACCCGTTCGGCTTCGGGATCCCGATCAACGAGAGGGAGTGGTGGCCGTTCTACACGAAGTGCGCCGAGCTCGGCGTGCCGGTCATCTTCCAGGTCGGCCACTCCGCCGAGTTCATGCCGAGCGCCTGCGGCAAGCCGATCCTGCTCGACGACATCGCCATCTGGTTCCCCGAGCTGAAGCTGATCGGCGGCCACACCGGCTGGCCCTGGACGGAAGAGCTGATCTCGATGGCGTGGAAGCACCCGAACGTCTACATCGCCTGCTCCGGCCACGCCCCGAAGTACTGGGACCCGAAGCTCGTGCGCTTCCTCAACTCGCGCAACCGCGGCATCGGCAAGGTCATGTGGGGCACCGACTACCCGCTCATCCTGCACGACGAGAGCCTGCGCCAGATCGCCGACCTCGACCTCAAGCCGGAGGCCGTGCAGGCGCTCCTGCACGACACCGCCGCCGACGTGTTCGGGATCAACGTGACGGCGGGCGCCGCGGCCGTGACGACCGAGGGCTGAGCGCCCGATCCTCGCGGCAAGGCTCGAAGCCAGGCGGCGGAGCGTTTCCGGCGCCTGGCCGAAGCCGGGCGCGCTGCTCAGACGGGCTTGCGGCGCGGAGACTTCTTCGCGCCCGACTTCGACGGCGACGCTCCGTTCGCCTGGAAGTCCTCGAGCCCGGGCGGCAGCGGAGCGAGCCGGCCACGGTGGCCCCGAACGTGCGTCTTCGGATCGCAGGCGAGGCCCGCGACGACGAAGTCCGCGTAGGCGTCCGCGATCTGCGACGCCGACAGCTCTCCGTCGGGCCGGTACCAGTGGTACATCCAGTTCATCATCCCGAGCACCGTGATCGCAGCCAGCTTCGGCTCGATGTCCGGGCACACGACCCCCTCGTCCTGGCCCCGGCGGATGAGGTCGCGGAGGAAGGCGTCGTACATGTCGCGCTCCTCGACGATCAGCTGGCGGCGCTCGCCGTTCAGCGAGCGGAAGTCCTGGAAGAAGACGGCCATCTTGACGAGGTTGAGCGCGTTGTGCGTGACGTGGATGACCACGAAGGCGCGGATCTTCTGCAGGGCGTCGCCCTCGACGGCAGCCGTCCGGTCGAGGTTCTTGAGCGCCTCCTCGTGCACGCCCTGGATGATCTCGAAGAGGAGATCCTCCTTCGACGTGATGTAGTAGTAGAGGCTGCCCTTCAGGATCCCGACCGAGTCGGCGATGTCCTGGATGGACGTCGACTCGTAACCCTTCTCGTGGAAGACCTGGGCTGCGGCCTCGAGGATCTCCTGCTGCCGGCGCCGCGGCGCCCGCGAACGCCGGGCCTCCGGGCTCACCTTCGTCTCAGACATCTCCGTCATCCCTGCATCTCGTTTGCGTTGACCCGACTTCGTTGCACCGGGAAGAACGTACCACTGCCTCCGGCCGGAACCCCTTCGGCACCGACCCCCGCCCGTGCACATCTCCCCCGGGGCGTTGCTGCCCTCTTTGTACGCGTACGCAGGCCCAGAAGTCAATCAATCGTTTGTTAGGAAACGTTAGGAATCAGAGCCGGCCGGCCGGCGCGGACCGCCGGCGCCGGCGTCGAAGACCTCCGGCCGGTCGAGGGGATCCGCCTGCAGCTTGTACTTCTCGATCCGCTCGCTCGGGGTCTTCGGGAACGACTCCCTCACCTCGAGGTACCGGGGGACCATGAACCGGGGCAGGTTCTCGACGAGCCAGCCGTGCAGCTCCGCCACCGGGACCTCCTCGCGGAGCACGACGTCGAGCTTCACGTCCTCCTCGCCGAGCTCGCTCGGGACGCCGTAGGCCGCGGCGTCCAGCACGTCCTCGTGCCTCATCACCACCCACTCGAGCTCGGCCGCCGAGACGTTTTCGCCGCGGCGCCGGATGCGATCCTGCTTCCTGCTCCGGAAGTGGAGGATCCCGTCGTCGTCGTAACAGGCGAGGTCGCCGGTGTGGAACATGAGGTTGCGGAAGGCCTCCAGGGTCCGCTCGGGATCCTTGTAGTACTCGCTCACCATCGCGTGTGGCAGGCAGGGGCGGAACACGAGCTCGCCGACGTCGTTCGGCGGCAGCAGGCGGTCGTGCTCGTCGACGACGCCGTAGTCGACCCAGCGCGACGGCCGGCCGATCGTGTCCATCGCCAGGGAGCGGTCGTGCACCGCGGCGACCACGGGCGGCATCGGGAAGATCTCGGTCATGCCGAACCCCCACCAGAGGATCTTCACCGGCGCGAAGCGGCGCTCGAACTCCTCGAGGTCGGGCGGCGGCGGCGGGCAGTAGATCGCCTTCATCCGGTGCTCGGCGACCGGATCCTGCGTCATCTTCAGGATCATCGTCGACATCGGTCCGAGCAGCACGCCCCACGTGGCGCCGTCGTCGGCGCACTGCTGCCAGTACTGCGAGGCGGAGAAGCGGGACTTGAGGTGACCGGTGCACCCGGCGTGCACGCAGGCGTTGCTGATGACGTGGAGCCCCGCCGCGTGGAAGAGCGGCAGCGGCGCCGTGAGGACGTCGTCCTCCGTCCGCTCCTGGCTGTCGCACCCGAGCGAGGCGTACAGGTAGAGGTACTGGTGGGTGTAGACGGCGCCCTTGGGCCGCGCCGTCGTGCCGGACGTGTACATGATCGCCGCGTGCCGGTCGTCGGGCGGGAACGGCCACGCGTGGTCGGTCGGCGTCCCGTCGAGCCAGTCGGCGAAGCGGACGACGCGGGCGCCGTGGATCTCAGCCGGCGCCTGCCCGTCTCCGACGACCACCACGAGACGCACGCGCCCGAGGTCGGGCAGGTTGGTGAGGCGCTCGACGAGCTCGTCGCGGACGACGATCGCCTCGATGTCGCTGTGCTCGATCACGGCGTGGAGCAGCGGGCCGCGCGATTCCGCGTTCAGCGGCACGGCCAGGCCACCGCGCACCAGCGCGCCGTAGAACGAGACGAGGAACTCCGGCTGGTTGCGCATGAACAGGCCGACGTGCGCTCCTGCCGGCAGGTCGCGGTCGCAGGCATGCCCGATCCGGCAGGCCTGCTCCCACGCGCCGCCGAAGGTGAGGCGATCGACGCCGTCGAAGACGATCCAGTCCTTCTCGGGGCGGTCCGCGGCGCGATCGGCCAGGACGCGGACCATCGTGCGCTCGCCGGGCGCGTAGCGCAACGTGTAGGGCCCGAGGTCGAGGCCCTGACCCTGCAGCAGCCCGTGGCGCTGGACGAACCCGCTCATGCGCCGTCTCCGCGCGGCGCCGGCCCGCGACGCGGGTAGAGCATGTGCTCCACGTGCGCCATGCCCTCGGCGCCTCCGGTGTCGGCGATCGTCGAGACGAACTCGGTGCCGCCGAGCCGGCGCTCCGGCGCCAGGTGCGGCGCACCGCCGGCGACGGCCGGGTCGGAGACGTCGAACCGGTCTCGCTCGATCACGTCGAGGCCACGATAGACCCCGGGCTGGCCGCCGTCCGACCAGCCGCGCGTGTAGCCGTAGCCCTGCGGGTGGGCGGGCGGGCAGGCGACCTCGAGGCGGTACTCGTGCTCGGCGCCGGTCTCGTCGTGGAGCGTGAGCCGGCCGCCGGCGAGCCGCCGCGTCCCGTCCTCGTAGCGGAGCTCGTGGCCGACGGCGTCGATGCGGAGCGGCTGCTCGTCGCCAGGGTGGAGGAGGCCCTCGCAGTCGAGCACGCTGCCGTCGTGCGCCTCGTGGCAGTGGAAGAAGCCGGCGACGTCGCCGCACTCGAACGGGACCCACAGCCGCAGCGCGCGCGGGTCGGGCGCCTCCTCCTCGAGCCCCCCGAGCGGCGCGTAGGGGCCCATCGTCGAGCGGATCCCCCACGAGTGGTCGCGGCAGGCGTACCACGACGCCACTTCCTCGGACTCGCCGTCCACCGTGAGCGCGCCGTCTGCCCGCGCGACCTGCGTGTAGCGAAGCACGTCGTTCAGGAGCCGCCCGTGGCGGACCTGCTGGTGCCGGGTCTCGAAGAAGGCGGGGGCGCTCGCGCGGAACGTGACGTCGAAGGCGAGCCCGAGCTCCGGGTCGTCGAGGCGGATCCGCTGGCTGCTCATCGGCTCGACGATGTCGAGGCGGAACGGCCCCACCGCAAGGTCGTTCGCACGCGGCCGCAGCGCCCGCGAGAAGCGGACGTCCCGCTGCTCTCCCTCCCAGACGACGCCGGCGTAGCCGTCCATCACGTTCGAGTTCGGGTGCAGGCGCAGGCCGCAGAAGACGTGCACGCCCGGCCGGTAGAACGCGAAGTAGTAGCCGTCGTTGAAGTGGGTGTCCGAGGTCGCCGGGACGTCGATCGGAGCAGCCGTCTGGTGGAACGGGTAGTCGTCGAAGGGGTTCAGGCCGGGCACTGATAGCCTCGGCGGTGCGAGATGGAGCCGACCCCGATCCCCGTCCCCGACGGCCTCCGCGGGCTCCCGCCGGAGGCGATCGACGCCCTCCGTGACGCGCGTGTCCAGCTCGAGGGGCTGAGCGGGCTGGACGAGCGCGCGATCGAGCTGACCCGCCTCGGCGCCCTCGTCGCGCTCGGCGCTCCGGCCGAGTCGATCGGCGCCCATGTCTCCCGCGCCCTCGCCGTCGGCGTCGCCCCGGACGAGATCTGGGGGAGCGTGCTGGCGGTGGCGCCGCTCGTGGGCGTGCCGCGCCTGATCGGGGCCGTGCCCGCGATCCGGGCCGCGCTCGACGTCTGAGAAACCCTCGCGCGCACGGCGCGAACCTATCAAACGGAAGGTAGAAAAGCGCTTGACAGGAGACCGGCCCGCGGGAAGAATCGAGTACCAATCAATCGTTTGGTCGATGACGGCCGGGCGCGCGGGAAACGGTCGAGGAGGCTGACGGTGGCGAAGGTCGACGTCGTTGTGATCGGAGCTGGAGCCGCCGGACTGACAGCGGGTGCGCTGCTCGCGAAGGAGGGGAAGCAGGTCCTCGTCCTCGACAAGTCGCCTCACCTGGGCGGTCGTGGCATGGCCGTCCCCGACGAGGGCTTCAGGCTCAACGTCGGCGGCCACCTGCTCGAGGACTCCGGCTCCGGGATCACGAAGGTCTTCGAGGTGCTCGGGAAGCGCCTCGGCCATGGCACCGTCTCGAGCGACATGCCGGTCTGGGACCACACGAAGGACCGCTGGGGCTCGATCCGCGACCGCTACTCGGGCAACAAGGACGAGCTGAAGAAGGTGATCAGGGTCCTGCTCGAGACGCCCTTCGAGGATTTCGAGCAGTGGGACGACCGTTCCCTGCGCGAGTGGATCCACCAGTACACCGACGACCAGGGCGTCGTCGACCTGTTCGAGTTCCTCGCCGTGCTCGAGTGCCTCACCGACGAATGGTGGGACCACTCCGCGAGCGACAACCTCTACGTGCGCAAGATGCACTACGCGGAGAAGCGGATGGCCGGCTACTCGTTCTGGCCCGAGCAGGGCTGGGACGGCCTCTTCCGCGATCTCGCAGACGCTGTCGCCGAGAACGGCGGCGAGGTCCGCATGAGCACGCCGGCCGAGCGGGTGATCGTCGAGAACCACGAGGTGAAGGGCGTCGCCGTCGCGCGGCAGCCCCGGATCCTGCCGAACGAGGTGTTCGAGGACGAGGTCGTGGAGTGCGACGCCGTCGTCTCGACGCTGCCCGTCTGGGACGTGCTCAACGTCGTGCCCGAGTGGGAGCTGCCCGACTGGTACGCCGGTCAGATCCGCTTCCTCGCCCAGCCGCACTTCAAGGTCACGTGGCTCGGGCTCTACCTCGCGACCGACGAGCCGGCGGCCATCCTCGACCGCAAGGAGCTCGGCACCTGGCTGCATGCGCCGATCACCCGGACGCCGGGCTTCATCTTCGAGCAGACGGCCTACGATCCCTCGAGCGCTCCCTCCGGCAAGTACCTCTACGTGATGGGCGCCGTCGTGCCCGGAGCGAAGGGCTCCGACCGCCGCTACCTGCTCGAGATGTTCGAGAAGTTCGAGGAGGAGATCGGGATCATGTACCCGGTGCTCGCAAAGCCGGTGTGGCGCAGGCGGCACCTCGTCCACAACCCCTCCTTCGGCGTGATCCAGAAGCCGGGCCTCGTCGGCCGCTACCGCCCTCACTGGCGCGCGCCGAACGTGGACGGCCTCTACTTCGCGAGCGAGACGTTCCGCAGCCGCGGGATCGGCGTCGACCGCGCCTCGCGCGCGGGGCTCACCGTCGTCGAGGACATCCTCGGCAAGCGTCTGCCAGGCTTCGAGGAGACCTGGCGCTACTGAGGTGCAATGGAGACGGCCAACATGAACAGCGTCGAGAGAAAGGTGAACCGGTGACCAAGGTCGACGTCCTCGTGATCGGCGCGGGCGCCGCGGGCCTGACGGCCGGCGCGCTGCTCGCGAAGAACGGCAAGAAGGTGCTCGTCCTCGACAAGGCGCCCTACCTGGGCGGTCGCGGCATGGCGGTGCCGGACGAGGGCTTCAAGCTCAACCTCGGCGGCCACCTGCTCGAGGACTCGGGCTCGGGCATCACCAAGGTGTTCGAGCACCTGGGCAAGCACCTCGGCCACGGGCCCGCCAACACGGACATGAACGTCTGGGACCACGAGACCGAGAAGTGGGGCTCGATCCGCGACCGCTACTCGGGCAACAAGGACGAGCTCAAGAAGGTGATCAAGACCCTCCTCGACACCCCGTTCGAGGAGCTCGAGAAGTGGGACGACCGCTCGCTGCGCGAGTGGATCCACCAGTACACCGACGACCAGGGCGTCGTCGACCTCTTCGAGTTCATCACGGTGCTCGAGTGCATGACGGAGCACTGGTGGGACCACTCGGCGAGCGACAACCTCTTCGTGCGCAAGATGCACTACCAGGAGAAGCGCAGCGCGGCCTACTCGTTCTGGCCCGAACAGGGCTGGGACGGCCTCTTCCAGGACCTCGCAGACGCCGTCACCGAGAACGGGGGCGAGATTCGCCTCGGCGAGAGCGTCCACAAGGTCGTGATCGAGAACCACGAGGTGAAGGGCGTGGCGGTGGCGCGCAAGCCGCGCATCCTCCCGAACGACTACGAGACCGAGATGATCGAGGCCGACTGCGTGATCTCGACGCTGCCCGTGTGGCACGTCCTCCAGGTCGTGCCGGAGTGGGAGCTGCCCGACTGGTACGTGGGCCAGATCAGGTACCTCGCCCAGGACCGTTACCGCATCGCCTGGCTCGGCCTCTACCTCGCCTCCGACGAGCCGGTGCCGATCCTCGACCGGCTCGAGCTCTCGACCTGGCTGCACACGCCGACCGCGCGCATCTCGGGCTTCTTCTTCGAGCAGACGGCACTCGATCCGACGACCGCGCCCCCCGGCAAGTATCTCTACGTCACGGGCGGCATCATCCCCGGCGAGCGTGGCCGCGACGACCGCTACATCAGCCAGAAGTTCGACGAGTTCGAGCACGACATCGGGGTCATGTACCCCGGCCTGGCGAAGCCGATCTGGCGTCGCCGGCACCTCGTCTTCGAGCCGTCCTTCGGCGTCATCCAGAAGCCGGGCCTCGTCGGCATGTACCGGCCCCACTGGCGGGCGCCCAACGTCGACGGCCTCTACTTCGCCAGCGAGACGTTCCGCAGCCGGGGCATCGGCGTCGACCGCGCCTCGCGCGCCGGCCTGACCGTCGTCGAGGACATCCTCGGCAAGCGCCTGCCGGGCTTCGAGGAGACCTGGCGCTACTGATGGCGGACGCACGCCCTCTGGAAGGACGCGTCGCGCTCGTCACCGGCGCCGGCCGTGGCATCGGCAAGGCGATCGCGACGAGGCTCGCGGCCGACGGAGCTGCCGTCGTGGTCAACGACGTGGACGAGGGTGTCGCGAGGGAAGCCGCCGCGGAGATCCCCGGCTCCACGATCGCCGCCGGCAGCGTCGCCGACTCGGCTGCGACCGACGAGATGGTGGCCGTCGCCGAGCGCGAGTTCGGGACGCTCGACATCGTCGTCAACAACGCCGGCCTGACCCGCGACTCCACGCTGCACCGGATGAGCGACGAGACGTGGGACCTCGTCCTCGACGTCGCGCTGAAGGGGACGTTCTACGTCTGCCGCTCCGCCGCCCGGCTGCTGCGCCGCAAGGAGGCGGAGCACAACCGCAAGGTCGTCAACATCTCGTCGATCAACGGCGTCTACGGCGTCGCCTTCAACGCGAACTACTCCGCCGCCAAGGCAGGCGTGATCGGGCTGACGAAGTCGCTCGCCCGCGAGTGGGCCCCGCTGCGCATCAACGTCAACGCGGTGGCGCCGGGCTTCATCGAGACGAGGCTGACGGCGGCCCGCCAGGAGGGCGACGAGTTCGGCATCCCGGCCGAGATGCTGGAGCAGGTGCACGCGCAGATCCCGATCGGCCGGGTCGGGCAACCGGACGACGTCGCGGCGCTCGTGGCGTGGCTCTCTGCCCCGGATTCGGACTACGTCACCGGCCAGGTCGTGGAGATCCACGGCGGCCTCGAGATCGTGAGGGTTGGATGACAAAGGTAATGACACTCGAAGACGCGGCAAGGCTCGTCGAGGACGGCGACGTCGTGGCGCTCCAGAACATGGCCACCCAGGCCGCACCGATGGCGCTGGTGCGAGAGCTGATCAGGCAGGAGAAGCGAAACCTCGGCCTCGTCTGCCTCGTCGGCGGCATGCCGGTGGACTGGCTCGCGGCCGCCGGCGTGATCGACAGGTTCATCGGCGCCGCGGTGTCGATGGAGCAGTTCGGGCTCTGCCAGGCGTACCGCAAGGGCGTCGAGGAGGGCCGGATCCGCGTCGAGGAGCTGTCGGAGACGTCCCTCAACGCGCGGCTCGGCGCCGGCGCCCGCAACCTCCCCTTCCTCCCCACGCGCGGCCTCATCGGGACCGACCTGATCGACCAGAACGAGAACCTGACCCTGTTCCAGGACCCGTTCGGGGGCGAGACCCTCGTCGCCTGCCGGGCCCTCGTCCCGGACGTCGCGCTCGTCCACGCGCATCGCGCCGACGAGGACGGCAACGTGCAGTACGAGCCCACGATCCTCTGGCCCGACATCGGGATCTTTCCCAAGGCCGCAAAGAAGGTGATCGTGACTGCCGAGGAGATCGTCGACTCCGAGGTCCTCCGCCGCAACCCGGACCGGACGGTGCTGCCGGGGTTCCGCGTCGATGCGGTCGTCGAGGTCCCCTACGGCGCCCACCCCACGTCGTTCTATCCCCTCTACGGCTACGACACCCGTTTCCACGTCGAGTGGGCGAAGGTGTCGCGGGACGACGGGCAGACGCAGGACTTCCTCCGCCGCTACGTGCTCGAGCCGGAGACGCAGGCGGACTACCTCGACGCCGTCGGCGGCTCGGCCCGGCTGATGGAGGTCTCGCGGATATGACGGACTACACGGTCGACGAGATCATGTGCGTGACGCTCGCTGCGCAGTTCAAGGACGGCGACGAGGTCTGCAACGGCATGGCGTCGTTCATTCCCGTCGCCGCGATCATGCTGGCCCGGCGCGAGCACGCCCCCGGGCTCGTCTGGCTGGCCGGTGCAGCCGGGGTCGACCCGCGGCCGGACCGGGTGCCGGCCTCGACGCTGGAAGCGCCGCTCTGGCGCGACTCGGTCATGTACCTCGAGCAGTACGGCGACTTCTGGCACTACGCGCAGAACGGGAAGAACCTCGGGATCTTCTGCGTCGGCGCGGCTCAGCTCGACATGCACGGGAACGCGAACAACTCGGTCATCGGCGACGACTACCACCGCCCCAAGGTGCGCCTGCCCGGCACGGCGGGGCTCGGCGACATGGGCTCGCTCGGCAAGCGCCTCTTCTACTGGAACCCGAACCACAGTCCCCGCTCGCTCGTCGAGAAAGTCGACTTCCGCTCGGCCGCCGGCTACCTCGGCGGCGGCGACGAGCGCGAGCAGCTCGGGCTCACGGCCGGCCCCGAGATCGTCGTCACGAACCTCGCCGTGCTCGACTTCCATCCCGAGTCGAAGCGCATGCGCCTGCGCTCCGTCCATCCGGGCACGACCGTCGCACAGGTGCAGGAGGCGACGGGCTTCGAGCTGCTCCTGCCGGACGGCGAGGTCCCCGAGACGACGCCGCCGACGGCGGAGCAGGTGCGCCTGCTGCGCGAGGTCATCGATCCCGACGGAATGTGCAAGCGAGAGGCGGGGGTGAAGAGCTGATGGAGATCGAATTCGGAGCGCCCGGCACGATCATGCCGCCGGCGGACAAGGCGGTCGAGTTCGCGCGCCGCGCCGAGGCCGACGGCTACGAGTCGATCTGGTGGCCGAGCCACCTGATGGGCTGGCACCCGGAGTCGGTCTGGACCGAGGACATCACGCCGCTCGCGAAGTTCCAGCCCAACCCGCACACGTACTTCGACCCGCTCGTGATGATGGGCGTCGCCGGCGCGGTCACCGAGCGCATCCGCGTCGGGGTGGTCGTGACCGACATCCTCACGCACCATCCCGCCGTGCTCGCCCAGACGGCGCTGACGCTCGACCACGTCACCCAGGGCCGCGCCATCCTCGGCCTCGGCAGCGGCGAGCAGCTCAACGTCGAGCCGTACGGGATGGAGTGGGACAAGCCCGTCGGCCATCTCGACGAGGCCCTCGACCTGATGCGCCTGCTCTGGAACGCGGACGGCCCGGTCGACTTCGAGGGGCAGTTCTACACGCTCCGGGACGCCGTGCTCGGCCTCTCGCCCTACACCCCCGGCGGCCCGCCCGTCTGGATCGCCGCCCACAAGCCGCGCATGCTCGGGATCACCGGCCGCAAGGGCGACGGCTGGCTGCCGACGAAGATGTTCCCCGAGGAGTACGGCGCGGCGCTCGCGAAGATCCGGGAGAGCTCGGTGACGGCCGGGCGGCCGGAGGACGCCGTCACGCCCGGGATGCTCGCCTACGTCATCGTCGGCCCGGACGAGGAGGCCGTCGAGCGCGTCAAGCAGCATCCGCTCGTCCGCCTGCTCTGCATCCTGCTGCCGTCGGACGACTTCGTGAAGCTCGGCATCGACCCGCCGCTCGGCTCCGCCGGATCGGGCTTCCACGACTTCCTCCCCACCCGCGTCGGCCGCGAGGAGGCGCTCGCGCTGGCCGAGGCGATCCCGCCCCGGACGCTCGACTACTACGCGTTCTGCGGGACCGTCGACCAGGTCGTGGAGGAGTTCGCCACGTTCCACGAGCAGGGCCTGCGGCACCCGATCCTCTGGAACATCACCGCCTTCGGCGATCCGTCCCTGGCAGGCTTCTCGTTCAAGGCGATGAACGAGATCCGCTCCCGCCTGAAGGAGCTGTAGGCGATGTCCGGCAGAAGAGCTCATCGAACGGTACTTCCACGGCGTCAACACCGAGGACTGGGACGACTTCCGCGGCATCTGGCAGGCCGACGCGGTCATCGAGGTCGTCGGCGGGATCCGCGTCCAGGGATGGGGGGAGATCCTCCCCTACTACACCGGGGCTCTCACGAACTTCCCCGTCCACCATGACGATCCTCACACTGTCCACGTCGCCGGCGACACGATCACGGTGGAGATCACCTTCACGGGTGAGACCGTGGACGGCGTCCCGTCGACGTTCGAGGCGGTGGACGTCTTCACGCTCGACGACGGGCTCATCCGCAGGCTGACGACCTGGTACGACCTCGACACGATTCTCGGCTTCGTGCGGACGCCCGGCCCGCCGGAGCGGCGGCTCCGGACGCTCGTGCGGCACGCGGCGGCAGCGAGCCCGTTCTACCGCCGCCTGCTCGACGAGCTCGCGGTCGAGCCGGACGCGGTCGCGGCCGACCTGGACCTCGTGCCGGTGACGCACCTCGACGGGATCGCCGCAGACGAGCTCGTCGCGGCCTCGCCGAAGGAGGTCAGGCAGGTCGTCGCCGGGGGCTCCGGCGCCGTCCCGCTCACCAGGGTCGACGTCGAGGAGCGCGGCCGCGTCTGGGGAGATGCGCTCGTGCTCGGCGGGGTCGGCCGAGACGACACGGTGCTGCCCCTCGACGCCTCGCCCGGCCTCACCGACGGCGTGGCGCAGGTGCGGGCCCGATTCGCCTACGGCGACGATGCCGACGCGGCCGGGGCGACCGTGGTCGTCGGCTCGGCGGCGCGACTCGCGGGCTCGCGCCACGGCAGCGCGCGTGCCCTGACCGTGCTCGAGCTCCCCGAGACCGGGGTCGTGGCGTCCTCCTGCGCGGAGGGCACGATGCACGCGCACACCCGCTCGCACGTGGTCGAGATCGTCGACGGAGCGCTCGTGGTGACGCCTCTGGGAGCCAGAGGCAAGCCGCTGCTGCGGTGGGCAACGCGGATCGAGGCGGCGTGGCTCGGAGAGAGGTGTACCTGCGGAAGCGAGCTCCCCGGCATCGTCGTGCCGTGAGCGCACTCCTGAGCCCGATCGAGGTCGGCTCCGTGGAGGTGAAGAACCGGATCGCCTTCACCGCCCACGGCTCCTTCCTCGACTTCTACCGCCCGGGCGTCCCGGGAAGCCGCTACGTCGCGTACGAGGAGCGCCGGGCGGCGGGTGGGGTCGGGCTCATCTTCCTGCAGACAGTCCACGTCCATGCCTCGAGCCATGCGCTCGGCCACTCGACCTACGAGCCCGACGACCTGCGGGCGAAGCTGACGGCCATGGCGACCGCGGTGCACCGCCACGGCGCGAAGGTCGTCCAGCAACTCAACCACTTCGGGGCCCAGTTCCGCTCCGACGCGCGCGCGAACCTCGAGCCGCTCTGGGCCATGGACGACCTCGTCAGCGGCGAGGGGGAAGCGGCGCACAGGATGTCTCCGGCCGAGATCGAGGAAGTGCTCGACGGCTTCGCCGACACCGCCCGGATCTGCGTCGAGGCCGGCCTCGACGGGGTCGAGCTGCACGGCACCCACGGCTACCTGCTGCAGCAGTCCTTCAGCCCGTGGGGCAACTCGCGCGACGACGAATGGGGCGAGCCGCTCGCCTTCGCGCAGGGCGCTGATCGACCGCGTGCGCGCCGCGATCGGGCGCGATCCGGTCCTCGGCCTGCGCATCTCCACCGACGACTTCATGTCGCCGGAACGGGGCGGTCTCGGCGTCGAGGGGCTGCGCGACCTCGCGAGCACGCTCGTCGACACGGGCGAGCTGGACTACGTGAGCCAGTCCGAGGGCGCGCGCACCGGGCACTACGCCCGCTCGATCGGCAGCTACCGGCACGGCCTGGGCGAGTTCCTGCCGCTCGCGCACGGCCTGCGCGACGCGATCGGCGCCCGGGTTCCGGTCGTCGCCGCGAGCCGGATCAACGACCCGGCCATCGCCGAGCGGGCCCTCGCGGGCGGCGACTGCGACATCGTCGCGATGACCCGTGCGCTGATCGCCGATCCCGACCTCGTCGCCAAGGTGAGCAACGGCGGCCGGATCCGGCACTGCGTGGGCGCCAACCAGGGCTGCGTCGACCGGATGGTCGGCGGCCTGCCGATCACCTGCTTCCACAACCCCGACGTGGGCCGCGAGGAGCGCGGCGAGCCGCAGCCGGCGGACGTCTCGCGGCGGGTGGTCGTCGTCGGCGGCGGCCCGGCGGGGCTGAAGGCGGCCGAGATCTCGGCCCGCCGCGGTCACGAGGTCACGCTCCTCGAGCGCGAGCCGGAGCTCGGCGGCCGCCTGCGTGCGGTGCGCAAGCTCGGCGCCGCGGCCGAGCTCTTCCGGTCGGTGACGTGGCTCGAGCTCGAGCTGGCGGACCTCGGCGTCGACGTCCGCACCGGGGTCGAGGCGGACGAGTCGAGCCTGGCCGGGGCCGATGTCGTCGTGCTCGCCACGGGAGCGCGGCCCGCGCCGGACCGGCTCGGCGACCTCGACGGCTCCATTCCCGTGCTGTCGATCGACGAGGCGGTGGCGCGGCAGAGCTTCTCGGGCGACGTGCTCGTCGTCGACCTCCGGGGCGACCTCGAGACGGCGCTCTGCGCCGAGCACGTCGCCTCGCACGGCGCCCGCGTCACCCTCGTGACGCCGTTCCTCAGCGTCGGCCCCTACCTCGGCTTCACGCACGTCAACGACGTCCTCGGGCGGCTCTACGCGCTCGGCTGCGAGCTCGAGGCGAGCATCGTCTTCGGCGGGACGGCGGCAGGCGAGGCGACGACGCGGCACGTCCACTCGAAGGAGGTGCGGACGCGGCCGTTCGACGCGATCGTGGCCGGCGTCCCCGGCCGCTCGGACACGTCGCTGGCGGCCGCCGTCGAGCGCTCCGGCGCCCGGCTCCTGCTGGCGGGGGATGCCGTCGCTCCCCGCACGGCCATGCACGCGTTCCGCGAGGGCGACGACGCGGGGCGGGCCGCATGAAGAGGCAGCCCGTGCACGTGACGACGTTCGGCGACCTCGTCGTCGCGGCGGCGCAGCAGCGGCCGGAGAAGACGGCGATCGCCTTCACCGACACCCGGGTGTCGTCGGGCGAGCTGCTCGAGCGGTGTGTGTCGGCGGCCCGCAGCCTGCACGCGCTCGGCGTCCGCCGCGGCGACCGCGTCGCGATCGTGATGCCGAACTGCCTGGAGTACGTCGACGCGATGTTCGGGGCGTCGCTCCTCGGCGCCGTCGTCGTCACCATCAACGCGCGCTACCGGGCCACCGAGCTCGCGTACGTCCTCGCCGACTCCGCCGCCTCCGTGCTCCTCACGAGCGACGTCCTGCCCGAGGTCGACTTCGTGCGCCTCCTGCACGAGGCCCTGCCCGGTCTCGCCGACGCACGCGACCCCGCCGCGCTCGAGCTCTCCGCCGCGCCCTCGCTGCGGGCCTGCGTGATGGCGGGCACAGCCTCGCCCGCCGGGTTCCTCGACCGGGCCGGCTTCGACGACCGGGCGGGCTCCGTCCCGGCGGACGCCGTCGCCGCTGCCGGTGCCGGCGTCCGCGTCCGCGACGCGGCGATCATGATGTACACGTCCGGGACGACCGCCAAGCCGAAGGGCTGCCCGCTGACGCACGAGGCGATCGTCCGCACCGGCGACGCGATCAACGCCCGCTTCTCGCTGACCGACGCCGACGTCTGGTGGGATCCGCTGCCGCTGTTCCACCTGAGCTCGATCCTTCCGCTCACGTCAGCGCTTCGGGCCGGCTCGGGCTTCGTGACGATGGTCGACTTCGAGGTCGAGGCCGCGGTGAAGCAGATCGTCGAGGAGCGGGTGACGTACATGTTCGGCACGTTCCCGACGCTGAACCAGGAGCTGCTCGGCCACGCCGGCTTCCGGAGCGCCGACACGTCCTCGCTCCGCTTCATCAACCAGGTCGCGCCGCCCGACATGCAGCGAGCGCTCCAGGAGGCGCTGCCGCACGCCGTGCAGGTCTCGGCCTACGGCTGTACCGAGCTCGGAGGGATCATCGCCCAGAACGATCCGGCCGAGACGCCCGACCAGCGCGCGACGACCTGCGGGACGCCGTTCCCGGGGGTCGAGGTGCGCATCGTCGATCCCGACAGCGGGCACGACGTCGCGGCCGGCGAGACGGGGGAGATCGTCGCCCGCGGCTTCGGGATGTTCGAGGGTTACCACAACGACCCGCAGCGGACGGCGGAGGCGGTCGAGCCCGGCGGCTGGTTCCACACGGGCGACATCGGCAGCGTCGACGCGGACGGCCGGATCGCCTACCACGGGCGCACGAAGGACATGCTCAAGGTCGGCGGCGAGAACGTCGCCGCTCTCGAGATCGAGTCGTACCTCTCGCGGCATCCCGCCGTGCGGCTGGCCCAGGTGGTGAGCATCCCCGACGCGCGGCTGACCGAGGTGCCCGCGGCGTTCGTCGAGGTCGAGCCGGGCCAGGCGGTGAGCGAGGAGGAGCTGATCGCGTTCTGCCGCGGCCAGATCGCGAGCTTCAAGATCCCGCGGCACGTGCGCTTCGTCTCGGCCTGGCCGATGTCGGCCACGAAGATCCAGAAGTTCCGGCTCCGCGAGGAGCTGCTCGCCGAGCTCGGGTCGGGCGACGGTGCCCCGCCGCAAGAGAATGCTTGACCTTCGTTCTAATGACCTCTAGAATTTTCTAACACTCACTAGAATTTGAGCTCGGCGCGCACACCGCGCCGGGCGCGACGTCAAGGAGAGCCCCATGAAGCTCACGTTCGGCGGCGATGTGAAGCGGACGTTCTGCACCCTCTGTCCGCAGCACTGCGGGATGCTGATCCAGGTCGAGAACGGCCGCCCCGTCCGCTTCGACGGCGACCGTCACAACCCGGTCGCGAAGGGCAAGCTCTGCATCAAGGGCACGGCGTGCATCGAGCTCCACGAGCACCCGGACCGCCTCGACTTCCCGCTCAAGCGCGTCGGCCCGCGCGGATCCGACCGCTGGGAGCAGATCGACTGGGAGCAGGCGCTGGACGAGATCGCCGAGAAGCTCGGGGACATCCGGGACCGCGAGGGGCCGGAGGCGCTGGCCACGCTCGGCGGCACGCACAAGAGCCCCGGCGACTGGTCGAGCTGGCGGTTCGCGAGCCACTTCGGGACGCCGAACTTCGTCAGCCAGGGACGGAACTGCGGGGTCGGCGAGTTCCTCACCGAGACGTCCATGTACGGCTGGGACACGATCTACCAGGCGCCGCACCCCGGGCTCACGAAGTGCGTCGTCATCTGGGGCTCGAACCCGGCCGAGTCGTCACCGCCCTCCTGGGAGCGCCTCAAGCAGTGCCAGGCCGAGGGCTCGAAGTTGATCGTGATCGACCCGCGCGTGACGAAGACCGCCGCCCGCGCCGACCTCCACCTCCCCGTGCGGCCGCGCACGGACGGCGCCCTCGCGCTCGGCCTGATCCACGTCATCGTCGCCGAGGGGCTCTACGACCGCGAGTTCGTCGAGAAGTGGTGCCTCGGCTTCGACGAGGTCAGCGCCGAGGCCGCGAAGTGGACGCCCGAGCGGACGAGCGACGTCACCGGCGTCGAGCCCGAGCTGATCGTCGCCGCCGCCCGCATGTACGCGCAGAACACGCCCGGCCGGATCGCCTTCGGCGTCGCGCCGACCCAGCTCGGCGAGGGCGCCTCCCGCTCGGCTCTGCTCGGTCGCGGGATCCTGCGCGCGATCTCCGGCAACCTCGACGTGCCGGGCGGGGAGCCGCTCGGCAACCCGTACGACGAGAGCCAGTTCGCCTGGCACGACACCGTCGGCTTCGAGCGGCTGATCGACCACCCGCTGCGCACGCGCGAGAGCGTGAACGCGGCCGAGACGCCGATCTGCTCGATCACCGGCTACAAGGCCTTCCGCGAGGCGATGGCCAAGGTGTATCCGAAGGGTCACACCGGCTGCGCCTACATGCTGTTCGCGAGCCAGCCGGCCATCTACCGCGCCATCCTCGACCAGGATCCGTACCCCGTGCGCGCGGTCATCGTCCAGAGTGGCGAGCCGCTCCTGACGATGGGCGGCGCGCGCAAGGCGTACCAGGCCTTCACGAGCCCGAACCTCGAGCTCCTCGTCGTGATGGACTACTGGAAGACGCCGACCGCCCAGCTCGCCGACTACGTGCTGCCGGCGGCCGACTTCCTCGAGCGCCCCGACATCAGCTCCCACTGGGGGATCGGCAACTTCTTCGTCGTCGCGCAGAAGGCGGTCGAGCCCCGCTTCGAGCGCCACAACGACTACGAGCTGTGGGCCGGCCTCGGCCGGAGGCTGCTCGACCCGGCCGAGTGGCCGGAGACGTTGGAGGGGATGCTCGACATCTTCCTGGAGCCGTCGGGGAAGACGTACGAGGACTGGGCGAACGGCGAGACGAACCACTTCTTCACCCGCCCCCGCTGGCGCAAGTACGAGGAGAAGGGCTTCGCCACCGCGTCCGGGAAGGTCGAGCTCGTGCCGAGCATGCTGGAGAAGCTCGGCGTCGACCCGAGCCCCGTCTACACCGGGCCCCCGTACGCGCTCGACGACGCCGACACGACGGAGTACCCGCTGCAGATGATCCCGGGCAGCCGCTACCGCGAGCTGACCGCCTCGAACCTGCGCCAGAGCGCGCGCCTGAAGCGGATCCACCCGGAGCCGATCATGGACATCCACCCGCAGACCGCCGCCGGTCTCGGCATCGCGGACGGCGAATGGGTGCTGATCGAGCGCCCCGAGGGAACGATCCGGCAGCGCGCGCACTTCAACGAGGGGATCCGCCTCGATACCGTGAACCCGGACGGCTACTGGTGGGAGCCTGGCGCGCAGACCGGCGAGCCGAGCCTGTCCGGCGTCTGGGTCAGCAACGCGAACGCGATCACGCCGTCCGAGACGAAGTTCTCCAGCTTCGCCGGCGACCAGCCCTTGCGCGGCGCCCGCTGCCGCGTCCGGAAGGCGGCGCCCGAGCCGGCGACCACCGCCGCCTGACGTGTCGGCGGCGGGCGCAGAGCCGGCGGCGGCCGGAGTCTCCGAGCTCCGGCCCGCGCAGCGCCGCCGGCGCGCGGAGGTGCTACGCGTTGCGGCGGAGCTGTTCGCCGAGAACGGCTACGAGACGACCTCGACGACGGACCTCGCCGAGCGTCTCGGGATCAAGGGCGGCAGCGTCTACTACTACATCGACTCGAAGGAGGAGCTGCTCTTCGAGCTCGTCCAGGACATCTACGGCCTCCTGCTCGAGAGCCTGCAGGAGGTCCTCGACAGCGACGCCGATCCGCTCGCGAAGCTCCGGCGGCTGATCGAGCTGCACGTGTCGGGGATGGCGCGGCACCGCCACCGCGGGGCGCTGATCCTGAACGAGACCCGCTCGCTCAGCGCCGAGCACAGGGCGGTCACGGCGGTCCAGGCGGCGGCCTACGAGGAGGGGCTCGCATCGGTCATCGCCGCCGGCCAGGAGCTCGGTCAGATCGACCCCGACATCGATCCGAAGCTCGTCACGAAGGCGCTCCTCGGTGCGGGCAACTGGGTCAACCGCTGGTACCGGGAAGGGGGCGCCTGGTCGCCGCAGGACGTCAGCCGCGACTTCGCCCGGATCTTCCTCGACGGCCTCTCCCGGCCAAGGGTCTGATCGGCGAAGGCTGACCGGCTCCGCGGCGCGTCGCGCACCGCGGAGCCGGAGCTCGAGTGCTGAAGGCCTTAGCCCTCGACCCTGTCGATCAGGAACGACACGCGCACGTGCGCGCGCCACTGCGAGAGGTTGTCGCCCCGCAGTCCCACCGAGACGACGTCGACACCGTTGATGTTGCGGAGCGTCTGCCGGGCCTCCGTGAGCGCCTGCTGCACCGCGTCGTCGGAGCTCTTGTCCGAGCTGCCGACGAGCTCGATGATCTTCGTGACTGCCATCGTGCTCCTTTCGGTAGGAAAAGCGACCAGTGGGGTGTCCCGCAACGTTCGACCGGAAATGACCGTTGCGGGACACCCCACTCCATGCTGATTACTGTAGTGCGGCGTCTCACAACGATGCTAGTTCCTGCCTAACGTTGTGAGACGCCGCACTAGGCGATTCTGGCAGGTTTGGCGAGCGACCGGCCCCTACGCCGCCTGCGCGAGCGGCCGGGTCTCCCTGTACGCGCGGAGGATCCCCGACCGGATCGTCACGACGGCCACCGTGGCCGACGAGACGGCGACGAATGTCGCGTACAGCAGCGCCGCCGAGTCGAGCCCGATCCCCTTCGCGATCAGCCCGAACGAGATCGCGGTGATGCCGCCGCTCAGGTAGATGACGATCATGTAGAGCGAGAACACCTCGCTGCGCTGCTCCGGCGGAGCGGCTTTCTCGACGAGCGACTGGCCGCCGAGGTAAGCCAGGCCCTGGCCGAGGCCGCCGACGAGCGCGCCGACGACGAACAGGGCGAGGCTGTCCGTCACCAGCCCTCCGAAGACGCATGCGAACCCGGAGGGGAGCAAGACGAGCCCGAGCAGCGTCGCCCGCCGGATCGACAGACCGCGCAGGCCGACCTGGGCGAGCGCGGAGGTGCTCAGGAAGCAGACCGCGACGGCGGCCGCGACGAGCTGGTTGGAGACGCCGAGCAGGACGATCACGATCGACGGGCCGAGCGACTGGAAGAAGGACGCGCCCGCGAAGCAGCAGCAGGCGACGAGCGAGGCGAGGCCGAAGGCGCCGCGTCCCTCCTTCGGCGCGCCGACGCGCCGGACCTGGATCGCGAACGGCTGCCGGTCCCGCACGGTCTCCGGCATCAGCATGACACCGACGAACAACGGCACGAGCAGCACGAGCGAGACGACGTAGACGAGCTCGAGCGGATACGGCAGGTACTGGACGAAGAGGCCGCCGACGAGGGGCCCGAGCGCGAAGCCGGCCAGGGACGTCGTCGCGGCGTGCGTCGCCGCCCGGCGGGTGTCGCCGCCCGGCCCGACGAGCTCGGTCAGGGCCGCCGTCCCGGCGCCGGTGAAGAGGCCGACCGCGAGACCGGACGTGATCCGCGCGGCGAGGAGCATGGCGACGCCGTTCGCGGAGGCGAAGAGCACCATGCTGACGCCTCCGATCAGCACGGCGGGCAGGAGGACGAGCCGACGGCCGATCCGGTCGGAGAGGTTGCCGAACAGCAGCACCGCCGCGATGACGCCGAACATCGTCGACGCGGCCAGGAGGGTGAGCACGGCCGGCGAGAAGCCGAACTCGTCGGCGTACGCCTGGTACAGCCCGAGCGGGACCGTCCCCGTGAGGATGAGCATCGTCAGCCCGTAGACGATCGTCCCGTACGCGAGCCGCCGCGAGAGGATGGGGCGGCGCACCTGCGCGTGTTACCCGAGGGCCACGACCGCGGTGCCGTCGAGGACGCGGTCGTCCTCGGCCCGCTCGAGCCACACGTCGAGGTCGGCGAGCCGCTCGCCGCCCTCGTCTCTGACGCCCGTGACGGTCCCGCGCGCGGTGAGCCGGTCGCCGCCGAAGACGTTGCCGAGGAACCGCACGCGCAGGCCGCGCACCCGGCCCGGGCCACCGGCCCAGTCGCCGAGCATGTTGACGACGTACGACATGTTGTTCGGGCCCTGGTTGACGACGCGGTCGCCCATCCCGAGCGCCTGCACCGACTCGACGTCGAAGTGGATCGGGTTCGGGTCGTGGAGCAGAGCCGCGACGGTCTTCATCTGCTCCGTCCCGACCTCCTCGATCACGAGCGGGGGGATCTCGGCACCCGGCTGCACGTCCGCCGGCATCAGTCGCGCCTCGGGAAGATGAAGGAGTTCGTCGACACGCCCGCGAGCTCGCCGTCCTCGCCCGTGAGCTCGAGGCGGAAGGTGACGATGTCGAACATGCCCGCCTTGCGCCCTTCCTTGCGCACGACGCCCGTGATCCCGCCGGAAATCCGGAGCGTCTCGCCGATCCGGAGCGGCCGTTCGAGCTCGATCCCGGCCTCGCCGAACATCGGGCCGTCCTCGGCGGTCGCGCCGACGAGCGTGAACAGCTCGGTCACGCTGATCCCCATGCCCGCGAGCGCGCCGTAGTAGACCTCCATCGCGCTCGCGTCGCCCTCGCGCGCGGCCGCGCCGCCGACGGCGTCCTGCATGAGCCAGTGCCGGTAGGGCTCGATCGTGTAGGTGCCGCCCGGGAAGGACGTGCCGATGAGGGCCTCGAGCTCTGCGACCGCGATCGCCATCACCCAAGTATCTACCAAACGGACGTTTGACGCAAACCCGCGGTCACCGCTTGCGAAGCGGCCAGACGGTCGTTAGCCTCCAAACCAAGCGTTTGCTCAAATATCGACCGAAGGAAGGGGCGAAGCATGGCACTGAGGACGCCGCTCTCGGAGCGGATCGGCATCGAGCATCCCTTCATGCAGGCCGGCATGGGCGGGATCGGACCGATCACGCTCGCCCGCCTCGCAGCCGCCATCTCGGAGGCGGGCGCGCTCGGCACGCTCGCCCAGCCGGCGCTCGTGCTCGAGGAGCCCGGGATCTCGGGCGAGGCCCTCGAGGAGCAGGTCGCGCTCGTCGTGCAGCAGGTGCGCGACGGGATCCGCCTCGCGGTCTCGCTCACCGACAAGCCCCTCGCGGTCAACGTCCGGATCGCGCAGGAACAGCCCGACGCCGAGCAGGTCGTGCGCGCGATCCTCGACGAGCGGGAGTCGAACCCGAAGGTGCGCGCGCAGCTGAAGGTGCTGACGACGTCCGGCGGGCATCCGCGCATGTTCGGCCTCAACGACGCCGTGCGCGAGTCGGGCCTGCTGCACTTCCACGCGGTCTCGAACGTCCGCCACGCCCTCACCGCGCAGGCCGAGGGAATGGACGCCGTGATCGCGACCGGGTTCGAGGCAGCCGGCCACGTGGGCCACAAGCCCGTGCACAGCTTCGTCCTCACGCCCTCCGTGCGGGACGCGGTCGACATCCCGGTGGTCTGCGCCGGCGGGGTCGTCGACGGGATCGCCCTCGCGGGCGCGCTCGCGCTCGGGGCAGAGCTGGGCTACGTCGGCTCGCGCTTCCTCGCGGCCGAGGAGTGCGAGTACCACGAGGCCAACAAGCGGTTCATCGTCGAGGCGAGCGAGACGCAGACCGAGGTCGTGCCCGCCTTCTTCGGGCCGGCGCGGTTCATCGAGAACGGGTTCACGGAAGAGGTGCGGAAGCTCGTCGCAGCCGGGACGCCGCAGCTCGAGCGCATGCGCATCGAAGGGGCCGCAATGAGGCGTGGAGCGCTCGAGGGCGACATGGAGACCGGGATGATGATCGGCGGCCAGGGCATCGGCAGGATCAAGGAGGTGCTGCCCGCGGCCGAGATCGTGCGGCGGATCGCGGCGGAGGCGGAGCAGGCGCTCGACCGCGTCGCCGCCTTCCGGGTCGGCGAGCCGGCTCGAGCCTGACCGGGACGACGACGATGGCGCGCACGGGCCGCCGCCGGGACGACATCCTCCTGGCCGCCGCGGAGGTGTTCGTCGAGCGCGGGTTCGACGCCGCGACGACGCGCGAAATCGGCGAGCGCGCCGGCCTGCTCAGCGGCAGCCTCTACCACCATTTCGAGACGAAGGAGGAGATGCTCTTCGCGCTCGTCCGCGACGTCTACTCGGGCATCCTCGCCTCGCTCGAGTCGGTGCAGGCAGCGCCCGGGAGTGGCGCCGACCGGCTCAGGCTCCTCGTCGAGATCCACGTGCGCCACCTGATCGGGAACCTCGCGCGGACGACGCTCTCGCTGCACGAGTTCCGCTCGCTCACCGAGGAACACCGGGCCGTGATCGTGGACGCGGAGGCCCGTTACGCCGCCGCCGTCACGGACCTGATCGAGGAAGGGCGTGCCGACGGCTCGATCCGGCCGGACGCCGACCCGAAGCTCGCCCGCATGGTCGTGCTCGGCGCGGCCAACTGGGTCTACCGCTGGTACAGGGCGGACGGGGAGCACGACACCGAGTCGATCGCTGCGACAATCGCTTCGCTCGCGGTCGACGGGCTGGCAGCGCGGACAAACACACGACGAGGATCGGAGGAGCGTGTCGCGTCGGTACACGGGTGAGTGGGTCGTCTCCTCGCTCCTCGCGGAGCGGGCGGAGCGGTTCGCGGACGAGGTCGCCGTGTCTTCCGGGGACGGAGCGCTCACGTACGCCGACCTCGTCGAGCGCGCCTCACGCGTCGCCGGGGCGCTCGCCGCGCTCGGCGCGGGGCCCGGCGATCGGATCGCCACGATGCTGCCGACGGGCAACGACTACCTGGCGGCCTGGCACGCGGTCGTCTGGCTCGGGGCGATCGAGGTCCCGATCAACGTCGAGTACCGCGGCTCCTTCCTCGAGCACATCCTCCGCGACTCGGGCGCGAGCGTCCTCGTGGTGCACGCGCGCTGGCTCGACCGCCTCCGCACCGTGGAGCTCACGGACGTCCGCCACCTCGTCGTCGTGGGCGAAGAGCAGGGCGAGGCGCCGGAGAGCGTCACGACGCACGCGTTCGCGGACTTCCTCGGGCACGACCCAGTTCCGCGCCGTGCGTCGGGAGAGCTCGACCTCACGTACATCATGTACACGTCCGGCACGACCGGGCGCTCGAAGGGCGCGGTGCACAACAACCGCAGCTCGATCCACTACATCATGCCGTTCGTGGAGGGGCTCGACCTCGGCGACGACGACGTCTGCTACTCGATGTTCCCCCTCTTCCACCAGATGGGGAGGTCGGCCTGCACGACTTCCGCCCTCTGGGCCGGCAACCGGGTCGAGCTCCGCGCGGGATTCTCGGCGAGCGGGTTCTGGGACGACGTCGGTGCCTGCGGCGCGACGTGGATGGGCTACTTCGGCGCCGTCATTCTCTTCCTCTGGCAGAACCCGCCGTCGCCGCGCGACCGCGAGCACCGGCTCACCCGCGCGTTCGGCTCGAGTGCCGCGCCGGAGCTCATGATCCCGTGGGAGGAGCGGTTCGGGGTGACGCTGTGGGAGGTATACGGCTCGACCGAGATCGGGCTCGGCTCCGGGCTCGGGCCCGGCTTCACGCGCAAGCTCGGCACGATGGGCCTCCCGTGCCGCCAGGTCGAGGTGGCGATCGTCGACGAGAACGACAACCCACTGCCGGCGGGCCAGGTCGGCGAGGCCGTGTGGCGGCCGCGGGAGCCGTTTGCGATCTTCCAGGGCTACTGGAACCTGGCACAGGCGACGCTCGACGTCTCGCGGAACCTCTGGTTCCACTCCGGCGACGCGGGCCTGCTCGACGAGGAGGGCTACTTCGTCTTCAAGGACCGGCTCAAGGACACGATCCGCCGGCGCGGCGAGAACATCTCGTCGTTCGAAGTGGAGGTGGCAGTCCGGGCCCAGCCCGGCGTCGTCGAGGCGGCCGCCTACGCGGTGTCGGCCGACGGCCTCGCGACGGAAGAGGAGGTGATGATCGCGGTCGTCCCCTCGCCCGACGGCGCCCCGGAGCCGGAGGCGCTCTTCCGCGCGCTCTGCCTCGAGATGCCCCGGCATGCCGTGCCGCGCTATCTCCGCTTCCTCGACGAACTGCCGAAGACGCCGACCCAGCGGGTCCAGAAGTTCAAGCTCCGCGCCGACGGCGTCACGCCCGACGCGCTCGACCGCGAGGCGCTCGGGATCTTCCCGCCGCGCGACTGAGACGAGTGGGGTGTCCCGCAACGTTCGACCGGAAATGCTCGTTGCGAGACACCCCACTCCCATGGTGATTCAGTAGTGCGGCGTCTCACAACGATGCTGTTTCCTGCGAAACGTTGTGAGACGCCGCACTAGGGCTGAAGCAAACGCGTAGACGGAGCCAGGGCTCCGGAAAACCGCTGTTGACGTTCCACCAACCATTCGTTAGATTCGCGCGACACTGCCAAAGCACGGCGCGTCGCGTCCATGACGAAATTCGTCCAGCTCCTCATCATCGGCATCGCCACCGGCAGCATCTACGGGCTGATCGCGCTCGGCTTCACCCTCGTCTACAAGGCGACGAAGGTGTTCAACTTCGCCCAGGGCGACCTGATGATGCTCGGCGCGTACTTCGCGGTCCTGTTCACCGTGACGTGGGGCTGGAACCCGTGGATCGCGGTCCCGGCCACGGTTCTGACGGCGATCCCCGTCGGCTGGCTCTTCCAGCGCGTCTTCGTGCGTCCCCTGATCGGCCAGCCGTTCCTCCCGGTCACCATGGCGACGATCGGCGGCTCACTCGTGATCGTCTCGATCATCCCGTACTTCTGGGGCGTGATCGAGCGCTCCTACCCGACGCAGTTCCCTCAGGAGGTCTACGACGTCGGTGGCGTCAGGGTCTCGTCGATCGACCTGATCACGATCGGGGTCTCCGCGGCATGCGTGCTCGCGTTCGCGATCTTCTTCAAGTTCACGACGATCGGCCTGCAGATGCGCGCCGCTGCGTCGCACAACGAGGCAGCGATCCTGACGGGCATCAACGTCCACCGCGTCTCGCTCGTCGCCTGGGGCATCGGGACGATCCTCGCCTTCATCGGCGGCGTCGTCCTCGCGAACCAGCAGGGGAACGTCACGCTCGCGTTCGGCGCGCTCGGCCTGCTTGCGTTTCCGGCCGTTGTGATCGGCGGCCTCGAGAGCGTCCCCGGCGCCGTCGTGGGAGGGATCATCGTGGGCGTGCTCCAGGCGTTGATCGCCGGCTACTACGACCCGCTCGCGTCGACCGCCCTCGTGTACGCGGTCTTGCTGGTGATCCTCCTCGTCAAGCCCACCGGGCTCTTCGGCCAGCGCGAGATCCAGCGCGCATGAGCAGCGCCGGCGCGTCGACGAGCTACCGGGAGCAGGCTCGGCTCGTCCGCACGAACGCCATGCGCGTGTGGGTGGTCGTGCTCGTCCTGGGGCTCCTCTACCTCCCCTGGGTGATCGACGCCCGGTCCCTGTTCGGCATCGAGCTCACCAAGCACCAGATGCTGAACATGGACATGACGCAGCTCAACACGGCGCTGATCCTGCTCGTCGGCGCGCTCGGGCTCAACCTCGTCACCGGCTACACGGGCATGATCTCGATCGGCAACGCCGGCTTCTTCGCGCTGGGGGCGATGGTGGCATCGGCGGCCGGGATCAAGTTCTGGCAGCTGCCCTTCCCGGTCTGCGTGCTCCTCGCGGGTGTGGCGGGCGCGGTCGTGGGAGCGCTCGTCGGCCTGCCGGCGCTGCGGATCCGGGGCATCTACCTCCTGCTCGCGACGCTCGGCTTCCACTACGTGATGGTGTTCCTCTTCCTCCGGTACCAGATCAAGTGGTTCGGCTTCGGCAGTGTCGACTTCCTGGAGCCGGCGACGCTGTTCGGCTTCGCGCTCGACACCGAGATCCGTTGGTACTACTTCCTGCTCGGCTTCGCCGCCTTCTGGTTCGCCGTCACGAAGAACCTGCTGCGCACGCGGCAGGGCCGCTCGCTCGTTGCCGTGCGCGACCACGAGGTCGCGGCGGCCATGGTTGGGATCAACGTCGCCTACGCACGGATCATGAGCTTCTCCGTCTCCTCGTTCATGATCACCGCCGCCGGCGCGATCTACGGGTGGTACCTGGGCTCGGTCGGGGCGGACAGTTTCACGCTGCTGTTCGCGATCGGCTTCATCGCCATGATCGTGATCGGCGGCGAGGGGTCTCTCATCGGCACGGTGCTCGGCACGCTCGTCTGGCAGTTCACGCCGGTGGTGCTCGAGGCAGGAGCGGAGATGTCGGGTGACATCTCGCCCGGTACGAAAAACTGGATCACCCAGTGGCAGACCCAGTTGACGCTCGCCATCTTCGGTCTGCTGATCCTCGTCGTGATGGTGTACCAGCCGACCGGCCTGGCCGGCATCTGGGCCCGCCTGAAGCGCTCCTTCGTCCGGTGGCCGTACACGACATGACCACGACCTCCACCGGCGCCGCCCCGGCCCACGAAATCGCCCCGGGGCAGCCCCTCCTCGTCGTCGACAACCTCGAGGTCGTCTACGGCGTCTCGCTCGCGTTGCGAGGCATCTCCTTCGCCGTGCCCGAGAACGGCGCGGTCGCGCTGCTCGGCCCGAACGGCGCCGGCAAGACGACGACGATCAGGGCGATCTCGGGCCTACTCGACGTCCACCACGGTTCGATCCGCGACGGCGAGGTCCGGTTCGGCGGCACGAGCCTCAAGGGCATGCGGCCCGACCGCATCGTGCGCGCAGGCGTCGCGCAGGTGCCGGAGGGACGGCACGTGTTCAAGGAGCTCACCGTCGAGGAGAACCTCCGGGTCGGCGCCTCGGCGCGCGGCAGCTCGGGCGTCGACGACACGATGGCACAGGTCTTCGACCTCTTCCCGCGCCTGAAGGAGCGCGTCAAGCAGCAGGCGGGCTGGCTCTCGGGCGGCGAGCAGCAGATGGTCGCGATCGGCCGGGCGCTGATGGCCTCGCCGCGCCTCCTCCTGCTCGACGAGGTCTCGCTCGGGCTTGCCCCGCTCGTGATCGACGACATCTTCGACCGCCTCCGAGAGGTGCGGCGCGACCTCGGCACCTCGATGCTCCTCGTCGAGCAGAACGCGCGCGTCGCCCTCGGCTTCGCCGACTACGGCTACATCCTCGAGAGTGGCAGGGTCGCACTCGAGGGCGAAAGCGGCGCCCTGCGCGACGACCCCACCGTGAAGGAGTCCTATCTCGGCGTCCGCCGCGAGGAGGCAGTCTCGGCGGGCTACGCCCAGCACAAGCACTACCGCCGGAGGCGCCGGTGGCTGTCGTAGCCGCCGCGGAGGCCGAGGCGACGACCGGGCTCGAGCTTCGCGTCGAGAACGTGACCCTGCAGTTCGCGGGGTTGTTCGCGCTCGACGACGTGAGCTTCACGGTCCCGCGCGGGCGCCTTGCCGCGCTGATCGGCCCGAACGGAGCCGGCAAGTCCAGCATGGTCAACTGCTGCACCGGCCTCTACCGGGCGACGACCGGCGCCGTCTCGATCGGTGGCACGGACGTCACCCGGATGCGGCCGCACAGGGTCGCCCGGCTCGGTGTCAGCCGCACCTTCCAGAATCTCGCGCTGTTCAAGGGCCTGACGGTGCTCGAGAACCTGATGGTCGGGCGCTACCTGCACGGCAAGACCGGGGTCTTCGGCGGCATGCTGTACCTGCCGGGCGTCGTCAAGGAGGACGAGCGCCAGCGCGAGCGCGTCGAGGAGGTGATCGACCTCCTCCACCTCGCGCGTCACCGCGGCGCGTACGTGACCGATCTGCCCTACGGGATCCAGAAGCGGGTCGAGCTCGGGCGGGCGCTCGTGCAGGACCCGCAGCTCGTCTTCCTCGACGAGCCGATGACCGGCATGTCCGCAGAGGAGAAAGAGGACATGTCGCGCTTCGTCCTCGACGTGCACGAGACGCTCGGCGTCACGATGCTGCTGATCGAGCACGACATGGCAGTGGTGATGAGCATCGCCGAGCAGGTCGTCGTCCTCGACTTCGGGCGCCGCATCGCCGACGGCACACCGGTCGAAGTGCAGCGCGACGACGCGGTGATCGAGGCGTATCTCGGGCGCGGAGCGGCGGCCGAATGAGCGCGTCCGCGTCGCTTCCCGGCCTGCTCGAGGAGCTGGCCGCCCGGAATCCCCGCGGCGTCGCGATCAGGCAGAAACGGCGCGGCCTCTGGGATGCGGTGACCTGGAGCGAGTACGCCGGGCACGTGCGCGCCGTCGCTCTCGCGCTCGACGAGATGGGGGCGCGCCCCCGGGATCGCATTGCGGTGTTCGCCGACAACGAGCCCCGCTGGCTCTACGCCGATCTCGGCATCCAGGCCCTGGGGGCTGCGTCGGTGGGCATCTATCCGGCGCTCGACCCAGCAGCGGCCTCGTCCGCGATCGTGCGCTCGGGTGCCCGCATCGTCTTCTGCGGCGACCAGGAACAGGTGGACAAGCTCCTGGAGCGGCAGGAAGAGATCCAGACGATCGAGCGCATGATCGTGTTCGACGTCAAGGGGCTCCACACGCCCGAGTACGCCGATACGCCGCTCGAGACCTTCGGCGAGTTCGCCGCCCGTGGCCGTGCGCTCGACGCCGAGTCCCCCGCACGGTTCGAGGAGCTCCAGAGCGCACGGGGCCCCGGCGACGTGGCGACGATCGCCCTCACCTCCGGAACGACCGGAGAGCCACGCGGCTACCAGCTCAGCCAGGCCGGTACGTCAGCACTGGCCCGCCTGGTTGCCTCGAATATCGCGCTGCGCGAGCGAGACGCCGCCTACTCCCTGCTGCCGCTCGCACATGCGACGGCGCGGCTCTACGACGCGTACGCGCCGCTCGTCGCGGGCTCGACGCTCGCCTTCGCGGAGTCACTCGAGACGGTCCCGCTCGACCTGGTCGAAGCGGCGCCGACCGTGCTCGTCGCGACCCCGAGGCTCTTGGAGCGGGTGCGGGGGGACATCGAGCTCCGGATCGGTCACGCCGGGCGGTTCAAGCGCGGCTCGTACCGATGGGCCATGCGTCGGCTCACGTCGGCCGCGGACGCGCGGATCGCCGGCCGCCGCGGCTCGAGCCCGGGCGCCTGGCTCGCCCGCCGACTCGTTGCGGGGTTCGTCAAGCGGCAGGCCGGGCTCGCAGGAGTGCGCTACCTCGGCATCGGCGGTTCCTTCCTGGCTCCGAACTCGCTGCGCTGGTTCTGGGCGCTCGGCGTCCCCTGCCGGGAGCAGTACGGACAGGTCGAGACGGGCGGTGTCGTGACGACACAACGAAGCGAGCGCGACCTCGGCACCGCAGGCGCGCCCGTGGGCCCGACCGTGGAGATTCGCCTCGACGGGGAGGAGCTGCTCGTGCGCGGGCCCGGTGTCGCCGTCGGGTCACTCGACGGCGAACCGGTGGTGGACGGCGACGGCTGGTACCGGACGGGCGATCTCGCCGCCGTGGACGACGAGGGGCGCGTCGTGCCGATCGGTCGACGTGCGCACGTGCTGACGACGGCCTCGGGCGACGAGATCTCACCCGCCGAGATCGAGAGCGCGCTCAAGGCCTCGCCGTACGTCCGCAGCGCGATGGTCGTCGCCGCCGAGCGGCCCTTCGTGGCCGCGCTGATCGAGCTCAACGAGGATGCCGTCGCCGACTGGGCCCGCCGACGCGGGATCTCGGTTTCGACCTACGCCGCGCTCGCCGCGAACGAGCAGGTGATCCAGCTTTTCGACGACGAGGTCCGAGCCGTGGGTGAGCGGCTGGCGCCGGAACAGCGTGTCCTCGCGTTCAGGATCCTGTCGGAGCCCCTGCACGACGAGCTCACACCGACAGGAAAGATCCGGCGCACCGTCGTCGAGCGCCGGCACGCGGACCTCATCGACGACATGTACACCGAGCAGGCGCCGACCCGTCGGCTGGCAGAAGCCACCGATGCGTGACCCCGGGTCTAACTTTGCCCGCCCCCGATCGTCCGAAGTGATGCGCGGGGGGTCATCTCTACACCGCACGGACCTGGCTGCGTCGCAGCCCGGCGAACACTCCAAGGAGGAGACGTAGATGCACAGGCGCGTGGTGCTCAGCCTATTGGGCGCGATTGTCGTTGGCATGCTCGCGGTTACCGGGGCCCAGTCCCGCTCGTCCGCAGGCACGGTCAACATCGGCTGGTCGGGAGACAAGAGCGGCCCGACCGTCGCTTCGCAGGGACCGGCCCTTGATGGTCTCCGCAGCTACATCAGGATGGTCAACGACGCCGGTGGCGTCAACGGCAACAAGATCAACCTGATCGAGAAGGACGACGCGTACAACGTCGCGAAGGAGCTCAGCATCGTCAAGTCGTTCATCGACGACGACAAGGTCGCGCTCGTGACCGGAATCGGCAACTCGTCGGGCTTCGCGTCGGTCCTGCCGGTGCTCAACTCGTCGAAGACACCTGCCCTCGTCAACCAGGGCACCCTGAAGACCAACACCGATCCCTTCCAGCCCTACATGTTCCAGGGCAACTGCAACTACGGCGACCAGGCCGAGGTCGCGCTCGCGTACACGATGGCCCGCGCGAAGCTCAAGAGCCTCAAGGGCGTCAAGGTCGGCATCGCGGGCATCGAGGTCGCATCCGGCCAGGAATGGATCCAGACCCTGAAAGACAAGGTCGAGAAGGGCGGCGGCATCGCCGTCACCCAGACCCTCCCCTCGGCCGTGGTCAGTGCCGACGTCGCCGCGCAGGCGTTCCAGGACGCGGGCGTGAAGATGATCCTCGTCCACCACTCGGTCTCGGGCGGCATCGCGATGCTCCGCTCGATCGCGAAGTTCGGCATCAACGTGCCGATCTCGGGCTCCTACGGCGTCACGCAGGACCTGCTGTGGACATCCGCACCGTACGAGGCGACGAAGAACTACGTGGGCACCAACTGCTACACGCCGCCGCTCGTCGCCAAGTCCCCGCAGGCGAAGCTCGCGGTCGCGACGGGCAAGAAGTACGGCGTCTCCGACAGCTCGCTCGCACAGACGAACTACGCGCTCGGCTGGGTGAACGGGATGATCATCGTCCAGGCCCTCAAGAACATCAAGGGCGACGTCACGCCGGCCTCCATGAAGGTCGGTCTCCAGGGCATCAGGAACCTCAACGCCGGCGACCTCGCGCCGCCGATCAACCTGACGGTGAAGTGCCACATGGCGATCCAGCAGGTGCGACCGTACACCTACAACTGGAGCAAGAAGACCCAGGTCCCGGTCGGGTCGTTCAAGCAGTGGTCGAAGTTCATCACCAACACGCAGGCGGCGCCCGGTACGTGCGGCAAGCCGCGCAGCGGATAGTAGGCACCGACAGCACGACGCACGGCCTCGGGGCGGGGAAACCCGCCCCGAGTGGGGTGTCCCGCAACGAGCATTTCTGTCGAACGTTGCGGGACACCCGACTCGGCGTTTCTAGCGGCGGCCGAGCGTGCGCTCGAGGAACCGCTCCAGCACCTCGAGGAACTGCTCCGGCTGCTCGAGCTGGACCGCGTGACCGGCTCCCTCGGCGACGAAGAGCTCGGCGTCGGGAAGCGCAGCGGCCAGGTGCTCCGCGTAGTCGAGCTGCTGCACCCGGTCGCGGTCGCCGTGACAGACGAGCGTCGGGCACGTGATGCGGCGCAGCGCCTCGTCGTCGAGGGACACGTTCTGGGCCCAGTCGTGGGCGAGCAGGCCGCGGAGCTCCCGCCAGTACTCGGGGCCGCTGCCGACCTCGTGCTCGAGCCCGGTCAGGTAGTCGGGCCACGGCCCCGCCATGATCTCCTGGACGCGCCCGGGGTCGCCCCGTGCCGACGCCCCGATCGTGACGAGTGCGAGCGCCGGGTGGGGGTCGCGGGCGAGCAGACCCAGGAGCGTGTTGCCGCCGACGCTGAAGCCGACGAGGACCGCGCGCTCCACGCCGAGCGCGCGCAGGACGTGGACGGTGTCGAGGCCGAACCGGACGACTCCGAACTCCTCGCCCTCGTGGGACGAGCGGCCGTGGCCCCGCAGGTCGAAGACGACGGTGCGGTAGCGGGCCGCGAGCCGGTCCGCGATCTCCCCCCAGTCGAACGCGGCCGTGCCGGTGCCGCCGTGGAGGAACACGATCGGTACCCCCGAGCCGCGCTCGCGGACGGCGATCCGGCCGCCCGGGACCGGCACGCTCAGAGCCGTCCGCGCGATTGACGTTCGACCAACCATTCGGTAGATTCTGCACGATCGCGCTCCCGCCGCGCGAGGGTGAGATGCGAGGCGGGCGTTCGCCGTCCCCCGTCCGCAAGCGAGGACCCACGCCCCATGTCGACCTCGGCCACAGAGAGCAAGCTCCGCTCCCTCGAGGAGGCCGCGGAGACGATCGCGGACGGCTCGACGATCGCGATCGGCGGCCTCTCCATGAACAGCGCCCCGATGGCGTTCGTGCGCGCCCTCGCCCGCCGCAAGGTGCGCGACCTGACGGTCGTCGCGATCGTGCACGGCATGCCGATCGAGTGGCTCGTCGCGGCCGGCTGCGTCCGGACGGTCGTCTCGGGACTCGTCAGCCTGGAGGGCTTCGGCCTCGCCCCCCGATTCCGTGCCGCCGTGCAGGCGGGCCAGGTCGAGATCGAGGAGTACAGCGAGCACACCCTGATCTGCCGTCTCCAGGCCGCCGCCTACCGGATTCCCTACATGCCGACGAAGGCCGGCCTCGGCACCGACATGCTCGCGCTCCACCCCGAGACGACCCGCGAGGAGCAGGATCCCGCCTCCGGCGAGCGGTTCGTCGCCTGCACCCCACTCCCCGTCGACGTCGCGATCGTCCACGGCGAGGCCGCCGACGCGCGCGGCAACGTCCGCGTCGACCCCAAGCTCGTCTGGATGGACTCCGAGCTCGTGAAGGCGGCGGCGACGACGATCGTCACGGTCGAGCGAATCGTCCCGGAAGCGAGCTTCCGCGCCGCGCCGCACCGCACCACGTATCCGCGCTTCACCGTCGCGACCGTGGTCGAGGCTCCCTGGGGGGCCTATCCGACCTCCTGCTTCCCGCGCTACTCCTACGACGGCGACTTCTTTCGCTCCTACGCCGCGGCGCATGCCGACCCGGCCTCGGCGCAGTCGTTCTGGGACGAGCGAATCGCCGGGCCCGAGACGCACGCCGCGTTCCTCGACGCGAACGGCGGCGCGCGCACCCTGCTCTCGATCGCCCGGAGGACGATGTGAGCGCCGCCTACACGATCGACGAGCTGATGGTGACGACGCTCGCGCACGAGTTCACGAACGACACCTGTGCGTTCAACGGCGCCGTCTCGTTCGTCCCCGTCTGCGCCTACCTGCTCGCCCGGCGCACGCACGCGCCCGACCTCGTCTGGGCCGCGAGCTCGATCGCGATCGACGCCGACCCCGCCTCGATCCCCGAGTCGACCCTGTCGGATGCCCTCTGGGACGGCGCCTCGATGCTCGCGAACTCGGCCGTACGACTTCTGGGCCTACGCCCAGAACCGCCGCTACAACACGTTCGCCTTCCGCGGTGCCCAGATGGACGCGTTCGGCAACGTCAACAACACGACGATCGGGCCGTACGAGTCGCCGAAGGTACGCCTGCCCGGCGGCGGCGGCATGGCAGACCTCAGCTGCATGATCCCGCTCATCTACCTCTGGTCGACGACGCACGACCCGCGCACCTTCGTCGAGAAGCTCGACTTCCGCTCCGGGATGGGCTGGGGTGACGGCGGCGACCACCGCGAGCGGCTCGGCCTGCCGGGCGGGCCCCAGGTGTGCGTCACGAACCTCTGCGTGTTCGACTTCCATCCCGACTCGAAGCGGATGCAGATTCGCAGCCTGCACCCCGGAGTCACCGCCGAGCAGGTCGTCGAGGCGACCGGGTTCGCGCTCGAGGCTCCCGGAGGCGAGATCGCTGTCACGGACGAGCCGACCGAGGAGGAGCTCCGGATCCTGCGCGACGACGTCGACCCGACCGGGGCGCGCCTGCGCGAGTTCCGATGACGACGGCGACCGGCTATCCGGCCCCCGAGACGGCCGTCGGAGCGACGGACGTGATCGAGGCCGATGCACCCGCGATCCGGGAGCTCGCCGACCGGCTCGTCGGCGAGGCGAACGGCGCCGAGGCGGCGCGGATCCTGTTCGACTGGGTGCGGGACGAGATCGCCTACGACATGGCGCCCGATCTCGAGACGCGTGACGACTGGCGCGCGACGGAGACGCTCGAGCGCGGCGCCGGGTTCTGCCAGCAGAAGGCCGTGCTGCTCGCCGCGCTCCTGCGCGCGCGTGACATCCCTGCCGGCCTCGTCCTGCAGGACCTGCTCGACCACAAGATCCCCCCGCACTACGCCGAGCTGATCGGGTCGCAGCGGCTCGAGGTGCACGGCCTCACCTGCGCCTTCCTCGACGGGCACTGGGTCCGGCTCGACGCGACGCTGCCCCGCTCCTTCGTCGAGCGCAAGCGCTACCGCCTCGTCGAGTTCGACGGGCACGACGACGCGGTCCTGGCCGAAACCGATCTCGACGGCGCGCCCCACTTCGACGTGCTGGAGGAGCTCGGCAGCTGGCCCGACCTGCCCGACGAGATCGTCGAGTACGTGCTGGGCCTGGACTGGCTCCACTCGGACGAGTACAAGCTGGTGGCCGGCCGCAAGGGCCCGGGGATGTAGGCGTGCAGAACTCGCTCGAGCGCCTCTGCGACGGCATCGCGGCGTCCCTCCGCGAGGACGTGGCGCCTGCGATCGAGGATCCGTACGCGCGCGCCCAGGTGACCGCCGCGGTCGAGCTGCTCGGCAACCTCGCCGCCCGGGTCGAGTGGCGCAGCGACCTCCTGCGCGAGGAGATCGACCACGTCCGCGCTGTGCTGGAGACCGCACCCGGGCGCCCGGCCGTGCTCGACGAGCCCGTTCCCGCAGGCGGCCGCGGTCTGCTCGCCTCCCGCGACGCGCACCTCGACGCGCTCGCGCAGGCCGATCCCGCCGACGACGCGCTCCGCGAGCTCCTGTCCTGGCAGGTCGAGCGTGAGCTTGGCCTGCTCCGCACGGGCATGTACAAGTGAGGGCATGACCGAGACGCTCACCCTCGAGGAAGCCGACGTCCAGGAGACGTTCTTCGAGAACGGCTGGACCGACGGCCTCCCGGTGGTGCCGCCGACGCCCGAGCGCGTCGAGGCCATGCTGGCGGCCTCGAGCGTGATCGACGAGCAGGTGCTGATCGGCGTCATCCCCGCCCGGAGCAAGGGCATCACGCTCGAGCAGGCGGCCGTCCACGCGGTGATGGCGGGCTGCAAGCCGGAGTACTTCCCGATCGTTGTCGCGGCGTTCGAGGCGCTCTTCGACGCATCGTTCAACGCGCACACGGCGCTCACGAGCACGGGCGGCGCCGCGCTCGGGATCGTCGTCAGCGGGCCGCTCGCGCAGGAGATCGGGATGAACGCACGTCACAACTGCCTCGGCTCGGGCAACCGTGCCAACCTCACGATCGGCCGGGCCGTGCGGCTCGCGGTGATGAACGTGCTCGGCGCCCGCTCCGGCGAGCTCGACGCGTCGTCGTTCGGCAACCCCGGCAAGATCTCGTTCTGCTTCGCCGAGGACCCGCCCCCGGCGCCGTGGCGCCCGCTCCACGAGGAGCTCGGCTACGAGCCCGGCGACACGACCGTCACCGTCATGCCGCTCGAGGGCGTGCGCCAGCTGGCACAGCAGCTGAACGGCGACGCCGAGGGGATCCTCCGCACCTTCGCCGCCGCCATGAAGAGCCCGTCGACCTTCTCGACCGGCAAGGGCGGGCAGGCGCTGATGATCCTCGGCCCGGAGCACGCCGGCTTCTGCATCGAGCAGGGCTGGACGCAGGCGCAGGTGCGCGAGTTCCTCTGCCGCGAGAGCCGGATCGCTCCCGACGACCTGATCGCGGCCGGCGTCCTGATCGAGGTCGACGGCGCGCACGGGATGACTCCCGGCGAGGACGGCAAGCTCGCGTCCGTGCCCACGCCCGACGATATCATCCTCGTCACGGCGGGCGGCGAGGGCGCCGGCTGGTCGGCCTATGCGCCGTCGTGGGCGCCGAAGATCCACGCCCGCGCCTCGACCCGGCGCGTGCGCCCGACCGGAGAGCCGCTGCCCGACTGCGGGCCCGACGGCTGCATCGTCCCCTGGCTGAAGGAGACCGCATGAGCGCGATCACCGTTATCCGTCCCGTCGACGCGACGGAGCCGCCGACGACAGTCCTGCTCGCGCCACGGCGCGAGCTGCCCGGGAGCCCCGTCATCGGGCTCGTCGACAACCGTAAGCCGCATGCGCGCGAGCTGCTCGAGCTCCTCGCCGCCGAGCTCGGAGAGCGGCTCGGAGGCGCCGAGGTCGTGCTGCTGCGCAAGCCCGGTGCGGGCCACCCGATGGAGCCGGAGCAGGCCTCCGACATGGCCGCCCGCGCGCACCTCGTGATCACGGGCGTGGGCGACTGAGGGGCGTGCTCGTCGTGCAGTCTGCACGACGCGGTCCTGATCGAGGAGCGCGGCACGCCCGCGACCGTCCTCATCACCGAGCCGTTCCAGGGCATCGTCGCGACGTCCGCCGCGCGCCTCGGCGCGCCCGGCTACCACTCGCTCGTCGTCCCCCACCCCATCTGGGGGCGCGACGAGGACACGCTCCGCGGCCTCGCCCGGCAGCTCGCCGACACGGCGCTCGCGCAGCTCACGGTCGAGATGACGCCGGTGGCGAGCTAGGGCGTCCATCGCCGCTGAGTGTTGTCTCAGCCAACGACCGCATGCCCTGCGCGGTCGAAGTCGAGCGGCGTGAGCGCGTCAGGGTCGACGGCAGCGTCGAGCGACAGCGAGACGAGGACCTTCTGCTGGCTCCAGGCGATGACGTCGAACAGCAGCTCGACGACCTCCCGCTCTGGCAGGTGCTCCAGGACCTGACGTCTCAGCTCGCCCTCGAGGCGGGCCGGGTCTGGTGACGAACGCGTCGGCCAGGGCGAGGGCGGCTCTGCGGCGATCGTCCAGCCCCGCGAGCTCGCTCCGCGCGACCTCGGCGAGCGCGGTCTCGTCGAGACCCGCATGCCTGGCACCCGCCAGGCGAAGGGACAGTCAGGTCTTGCAGTCGTGGTAGCGGGCGCAGTGGAGGCGCACGAGCTCCGTCGTCACCGGGTCGAGCGCGTGCAGCAGCATCGCGGACGCGTGCAGGTCGTCGACAGCGACGCCGAGCGGCTTCGGGTCGACGGGCGCGAGGGCCTCCTCCTCGGTCTCGCGCGGCTCGAAGAGCCGTCCCAGCGAGAGGATCAGCCGTTCGGTCATGTCGAAGACGTAGATCATCCGCGCCAGCTCGAGGCGCAGATCACGGCCGAGCACCACGCCGACCGCCTCGCGCTGCCCCTCCGTGACGCCGGGGACGTAGACGACGAACTGGTCGGCGAAGTCGAAGCAGGCTCGCTCGCGCTCCGAGGCGGGCGGCGCCGCGTCGGCCCGTGCCTCCAGTGGGGTGTCCCGCAACGTTCGACCGGAAATGATCGTTGCGGGACACCCCACTCCACGTTGATTGCTGTAGTGCGGCGTCTCACAACGATGCTCTTTTCTGTCCAACGTTGTGAGACGCCGCACTAGGCGAAGGCTCTCGGCCACGCGCAGGCGCAGGCAGTCGGCGAGCCGCGGGTCGATCGCGACGGCAGCCGCGTCGTAGGCGCTCTCGAGCGCCGCGAGCGCACCGGGCGCGTGCTCGCGCGCCGGCCGGAGCTCGGGCTTCTGCGAGAGCCGACTCATCGCGTCACCACGTAGCCGTGCTCCTCACGGTCCCAGGTGTCCGGCGTCACGCCCTCCGACCGCAGCTCGGGCTTCTGGATCCGCTGGGCGTGGTTCTTCGGGAGCTCCGTGACGAAGCGGACGTAGCGCGGCACCGCGAAGTGCGGTAGCCGCTCCTGGCAGAAGTCGAGGAGCTGCTCGGGAGCGACCTCTTCCCCCTCCTTGCACACGACGACGATCATGACCTCCTCCTCGCTGAGCTCGGACGGAACGCCGACAGCGGCCGACTCGGCCACCAGCTCGTGGTCGTTGACGACCTGCTCGACCTCCCACGAGGAGATGTTCTCGCCGCGCCGGCGGATCGCGTCCTTGAGGCGGTCGACGTAGTAGAACCAGCCCTCCTCGTCCCTGCGGCCGCGATCGCCCGTGTGGAACCAGAGGTTCCGGAACGCCGCCAGCGTCGCCTCGGGCATCGCGTAGTACTCCTGCACCATCACGAACGGCTCGCGCGGGCGCACCACGATCTCGCCTTCGACGCCGGGCGGGACGGGGTTGTCGTCCTCGTCGTGGATCTCGACCTCGTAGTGCGGCGCGGGGCGGCCGCACGAGCCGATCCGCCGCGCGCCCGGTCTGTTCTCCAGACAGGCCCCGAGCTCGGTGGAGCCGTAGACCTCGATCAGCTCCACGCCGAAGCGCCGCTCGAAGCGCTCCAGCACGGCGACCGGCGCCGGTGCTCCATAGGCCCGGCGGACCGGGTTGTCCGCGTCGTCGTCGCGCTCCGGCTGCTTGAAGAGCATCAGCACGAGGGCGCCCATGAAGTTGAAGGCCGTCACGCCCTCGGCGCGGCAGACGTCCCAGAATCGAGAGGCGGAGAAGCGGTCGTGGAGGACGCACGACCCACGGTCCATCAGCATCGCCGGCAGCACGCTCGTGTAGCGCGCATTCACGTGGAAGAGCGGGAACATGTTGAAGAGCACCTCGTCGTCGCCGTACTCCATCAGCTCGACGGTCGTCTCGGCGATGCCGGAGGTTCGCGTTGTGGCTGAGGACGGCACCCTTCGACGGGCCGGTGGTTCCCGACGTGAACAGGATCACGGACGCGTCCCGCGGCGTCGCGACCGCGGGTGGGCGCGCGGCCGGCGCGTCGAGCAGCGCGGCATACGGTACGCAGTCGAAGGCGTCGACCCGACCGTCGCCGACCACGACCACCCGCTCCAGCGACTCGAGCCGCGGGGCGATCCGCTCGACGCGCTCGAGCCACTGCGCGTCGATCACGAGCGTGCGCGCTCCGGTCGTGTTCAGCATGTGCGCGAGCATGTCGCCTCGAACGCCCGTGTTGAGCGGCACCTCGACGATCCCGGCGCGAGCCATCCCGAACCAGAGCCAGAGGTACTCGGGCCGGTTGCCGAGCATGATCGCGGCCCGGTCTCCGGGCTCGAGCCCGAGCGCGAGGAGCGCGTTCGCGACCCGG
This sequence comes from uncultured Thermoleophilia bacterium, assembly GCA_963736945.1. Classification (GTDB taxonomy): domain Bacteria; phylum Actinomycetota; class Thermoleophilia; order Gaiellales; family Gaiellaceae; genus Gaiella. The sequence continues at coordinate 6,201 of CAVTQW010000016.1, read as the reverse complement.
CTCGCGCTCTCGTCGAGCGTACCCGTAGGTGACGGCCGTCTCCTCGAAGCGGACGATCGCGCGGTCCGGCTCCGCGTCGGCCCGCGCTGCGAGGAGGGCGCCGAGCGTCCGCTCACCCTCGTACACGGCACTCCGTTCGCTCCCGCGTCACGACAGGGCCTCGAGCTCGCGCAGTGCGTCGGCGCGGCCTTCCCGGGTCTCGAGCCGGCGCATGCCGTGCTTGTCGATTTCCTCGCGCAGCAGGCGCAGCGCCTCGGGAGGGGGAGGCTCGGTGACGGGCACGCTGTCCGGCACTTCGAGCGCGAAGCCGCAGCCCGCGAGTGCCTCCTCCCTCGAGACGCCCTCGTGCAGGGACGCGAGCCGGAAGCGCTCGCCGTCCCACTCGAGGACGGCCGCAGAGGTGACGATCGCGGCGACGCGCCCCGGCGCGCCGGTGACGAAGTCCACCTGCTCGGGGAGGAAGCGCCGTTCGTGGGCGGCACGGTAGGCGACGAGTCTCCCCACGAGGCAGGCGATGTCCGCGTGGGCGAGCCCACCCGGAAGCCGTCTCGTCGACCCGTCCGAGGCGCGGACCCGGCTCGTGTTGAGGGCGCCGCGGCCGTCGACCTGGGCCGGGCTGACGAACTGGAGCGTGACGCGGCCGCGCTGGATCGCGTCGAGGATCTCGGCCTGGGTGTAGACGCCGACCGCCTCGGCGGCGACGACCTCGGGCTTCACCATCGGCGTCACGACGTCGTGCGGAGACACGTCGACCGCGGCCGCCTCGATCAGCACGAGGTCGGGCACGAGGAGCTCGCGGGCGAGCTGCCCGGCAGCCGCCGCGAGCGGGGTGGCGACGCCGACGACGAGGACGTCGCCGGGCCTGCAGCAGCGGGCGAGCGACCACGCTATCTGCTCGTCGACGGTGTGCGTCACGCCTTCACTCCATCGAGCCCTGCGGCGGCGGCTGCGGGATCCGACGCAGCCTCGGCGAGGTAAGCCTGCACCGCTTCGATGTCGGCGCCGTAGACCCCTGGCAGCGCGGTCGGCCAGGCGCCGGACGGCGCCTCCACGACAGCGTCGACCTCGTACGAGAAGAGCAGCGCACCGCCGCGGCGGATCTCCGAGGTCGGCACGATCCGCTCCACGGTCACGACGACAGCGCCCGAGGCGCGGGCGAGCGTGGCGTCGGCGTCGAAGAGGAAGTCGTGGGTGGAGGGGGCGACCACGTTGCCCTGCTCGTCGGCAGCCTCGGCGTGGATGACGGCGACGTCCGGCCGGATCGCCGGCGCAGCGATCAGCTGCTCGCCCGTGTACGGGCAGGCGACGTCCCGCAGCCCGAGCTCGGCGACGAGATCCGATCCGCGCGCCCCGCGCGTCGGCAGGAACGGAAGCCCGGCGAGCGCAGCCCGCAGCCCGGAGACGAAGACGAGCTCGCTGTACTCGAAGGCCTTGATCTCCCCCGCTGCGACAGCCCGCCCGAACGCGGGCGCGAAGCCGAGCTGCTCGAAGCCGACGTACCCGGCGTGCACCTCCGCCACCACTCCACGGGCGACGAGCAGGTCGATGTCGAGCGACGCGAGGAACGTGTAGACGCGGAGGTCGCGCCGGCCCGCGCTCGCGAGGGCCGAGAGGAACGCAATCGGCTTCCGGCGCAGGAGCACGCCGCCGACCCCGAGCGACCCGCCGTCCCGCACGAGGCCCGTGGCGTCGTCGAGCGGGACCACCTTGGAGGGCGCCACTGTACTTTTCTACCAAACGTTCGACCGTTAAACTAGTCTTCCGCCACAGGGACGAGACGGAGGGACGGATGGAGTTCGAGGTTTTCCGCGTCGAGCGCAGAGATGCCGTGGCCGTGGTCTGGATGAACCGGCCCGAGAAGAAGAACGCCATGTCCCCCACGTTCTTCCGGGAGCTGCCGCTCGTGCTCGCCGAGCTGGGCGCCGACCCGGACGTCCGGGCGCTCGTCCTCACCGGCGCAGGCGACGCCTTCTCCGCCGGCGGCGACATCGCCTCGTTCCACGAGCTCCGCGACCTGCCCGCCTACCGGCGGCACCTGCGGCTCGTCTTCGACGCCTTCCACGCCATCGAGCGGGCCGAGCTGCCGGTCGTGGCGGCCGTGAACGGCATCGCCTACGGCGGCGGCACCGAGGTCATCCTGCCCTGCGACATCGTCATCGCCTCCGAGCGCGCGACCTTCGCGTTCCGCGAGGCGACGGTGGGGCTCCAGCCGGGCTACGGCCTGGTGCGGGGGCCCGACGTGATCGGACGCCACTGGACGCGCTGGCTCGCGCTCACGGCCGACATCATCGACGCCGAGAAGGCGCTCGAGATCGGGCTCGTCCAGGCCGTCGTGCCGCACGACGAGTTGCTCGACGAGGCCGTCGCGATCGCCGGCCGGATCGCCGCCAACCCGGCGATCGCCGTTCGGGTGGGGAAGCAGTTCGTGAACCGGGACACGGGTCTCGGGCTCGCCGAGACGCTCGAGACGACGGCCCTCCTGTTCACCACCGCAGACCACAAGGAAGGGGTCGCGGCGTTCCTGGAACGGCGGCCGCCGTCGTTCGAGGGACGCTGACCCAGGTGCGCGTCGGCGTCTCGATACCGGTCGAGGAGGGGCTTCCCGTCGAGCGCCTCGTGGCGCTCGCGCGCGAGGCCGAGCGCTGCGGGTACGACACGGTCGTCGCCGGCGAGGTCGCGGGCCCCGACGTCTTCGCGCTGCTCGCCTCGGTCGCGGTTGCCACGGAGCGCGTCTCGATCGGCACCGGCGTGGTTCCGATGGCAACGCGTCCGGTGGGGCTGCTCGCGATGGGATTCCAGACGCTCGCCTCGCTCGCGCCCGGCCGCGTGATCGCGGGCGTGGGCGTCTCGAGCCCGACCGTGATCGAGCGCTGGCACGGGCGCGAGTTCGCGCCGCCGCTCAGGTACGTGAGGGAGTTCCTGCCCGCGTTCCGGCAGGCGCTCGACGGCGAGAAGCTCGACCTCGCCGGGGACTACGTGCGCTCGAAAGGGTTCCGCACGACGCTGCCGCAGGGCTCTCGGATCCCGGTGGTCGTCGGAGCGATGCGGCCGCGCATGGTCGGGCTCTCCGGCGAGCTCGCGGACGGCGCGTTCCTCACCTGGTGCCCGCCGGAGGAGGCCGCCGAGCGGGTCGAGCTCGTCCGGGACGGTGCCCGGCGCGCCGGCCGCGATCCCGACGAGCTGCTGATCATGGCCTCCTTCTTCGGCTACGCCGGTCCCGACGTCGATGCCGCCCGAGAGCGGATGCGCCGCTACGTGATGCAGTACGCGAGCGTGTCCACCCATCGCGACTCGTTCGCCCGCTCGATTCCGAACCTGCCCGACGTCGAAGCAGCGTGGCAGGCGGGAGACAGGAAGCGGGCGGTCGAGCTGATCTCGGACGAGTCGGTCGACCTGCTGGCGCCGCTCGGCGCCGAGGCGATCGCGCAGCGCGTGCGCGACCTGCACGCGGCGGGCATCGACCTCCCGATCATGGTGACCACCGCAGCGCGGCCGGGCGACGGCGACGGGCCGCTCGCGACGATCCCCGCGGCGGCCGAGGCCCTCGGCCTCACGGCGGCAGCGGCAAGGGAGGAGTGACGATGCGCTTCGGCGTCATCCTGCCCATCCAGCTCAAGGACACGAGCCTGGACGCCCACTTCGAGGAGCTCCGGGAAGAGGTTGCCGTCGCCGAGGAGGCCGGCTTCGACGCGGTCTTCCTGCCCGAGTTCCACCAGGCGCGAGGCGGCGCACTCGTCTCGCCGCTCCTCGTCGGCGCCTCGCTGCTCCAGGGAACGACGCGGATCCGCTTCGGCTCCGCCGTGCTCGCGACGCCGCTCCACCACCCGGTGCGGCTCGCCGAGGACGCGATCATGTTCGACTGGATCACGCGCGGCCGGCTCGTGCTCGGGCTGGGGATCGCCCACCAGGTGCCCGACTTCAGGGCCTACGGCGTCCCGCGCGACGAGCGGATCGAGGTGTTCGAGGAGGTGCTCGACCTGCTCGAGCTGTGCTTCGCGGGCGAGCCGTACCGCTACGAGGGCAAGCACTTCACGAGCGAGGCGCACATCACGCCGCGTCCGTTCACGCTGCCGCGCCCGGAGATCTGGATCGGCGCCCACTCGCAATCCGGCCTCGAGCGCGCGGCCCGGCGTGCCGACCTGTGGCTCGCCGACCCGCAGCGCGACGTGCAGACGATCGCGAAGCTCGCCGCCACCTACCGCCGTCACGCGGAGGAGCTCGGCAAGACGCCGCGCGTAGGCATCTTCCGAGAGGCGTGGATCGGCGACAGCAAGGCCGAGTGCGAGCGGGTTTGGTCGGCCAACCCGCTGCAGGTGCACCGGCTCTACTACAACGTCGGCACGTACAAGAAGCGCTTCGAGCCGTGGGTCGACGAGGTCGTCGAGCGGGAGAACTTCACCATCGACCGGCTCGCGCCCGGACGCTTCCTGTACGGGAGCCCCGAGGACGTGCGGGCCGAGGTCGAGGAGTGGCGGGAGCTGACCGGCTGCGAATACCTCGCGCTGCGCTTCCGCCATCCCGGCGGCCCCTCGCACGCGGAGACGATGGAGGCCCTGCGCCGATTCGGCGCGGAGGTGATCATGCCCCTGACAGCGGAGACGACGACGACAGGAGCCCGACCATGACGACCGCGACCAAGCTCCTCTTCTCACCGATCGACATCGCAGGGCTGCACCTTCCGAACCGGATCGTGATGCCCGCGATGGGGACGGGCCTGCCGGAGCACGACGGCACCTGCAACGACGCCACGATCGCCTACTACCGGCGCCGCGCCGAGGGTGGAGTGGGGATGATCACGATCGAGGCGAGCCTCGTCTCCCCCGACGCGTACGGGGTAGGGCCGGAGCTCCGCCTCCACGGCGAGGAGTACATCCCCGGCCTGCAGCGCCTCGTCGAGGCCCTGCGCCCGTACGGGATCCCGATCGGGATCCAGCTCTGGCACCCGGGGCGGCAGACGCTGCTCGGGGAGCCGATCGCCCCCTCGCCGGTGCCGCTCTCCTCCCGCACGCCCATCCCGCACGAGCTCACGCGCGAGGAGATCCACACGCTCGTCGACTACTACGCCCTCTCGGCGTGGGTCTCGCAGCAGGCCGGCTTCGACTTCGTCGAGGTCCACGGCGCCCACTGCTACCTGCCCTGCGAGTTCATCTCGCCGCTCTCGAACCTCCGCACGGACGAGTACGGCGGCTCGCTCGAGAACCGCGCTCGGTTCCCGCTCGAGATCGTCGGCGCGATCCGCGAGCGCTGCGGCACCGACTTTCCGGTCATGTACCGGATCAGCGGGTCCGAGGGGGCGGAGGGTGGCTTCGAGGTCGAGGTCGCGGCCGAGGTCTGCCAGATGCTCGAGAACGCGGGTGTGTGCGCGATCAGCGTCTCGGCCGGCAACTGGTACGCGCTCCACCAGACGATCGGCCCGATGTTCCTCCCGCGCGGCTTCCTCGTCCCGCTCGCGGCCACGATCAAGCGCGCCGTGAGCGTTCCGGTGATCGCCGTCGGCAGGCTCGACGACGGGTCCCTCGGCGAGAAGATCCTCGCCGACGGCGACGCCGACCTGATCGCGGTGGGACGGGCGCTGATCGCGGATCCCGACTTTCCCCGGAAGGTGCAGGAGGGGACGCTCGACGAGATCCGCCCCTGCATCGCGTGTAACGCGTGCGTCGACCTCGTCGCGAACGCGAAGCAGGCTCGCTGCGCCGTCAACCCCGAGGTCGGGCGCGAGGACTCGTGGAGCATCGAGCCGGCACCGGTGCCGCGCCGCGTGATGGTGATCGGCAGTGGGCCCGCGGGGATGGAGGCCGCCCGGATCGCCCGTCTCCGCGGCCACGACGTCTCGATCTGGGAGCGCGACCCCGAGTTGGGCGGCAAGCTCGACGTCGCCTCCCGGGCGCCGAGCAAGACGACGGTGCTCGACTTCAGGGACTACCAGGCCCGGATCCTCCGCGAGCTCGGCGTCGAGGTGCACACGGGCGTCGAGGTCGACGCTGACACGATTCACGACGAGGCACCCGACGTGGTACTGGTCGCCACGGGCGCCGAGCCTCTCGTCCCCCCGATCCCGGGCATCGGCGGCCCCAACGTGATCGACGCGCAGGAAATCCTCCACGACCGTGTCGCGGTCGCGCCGGGGGAGCGCTTCGCCGTCATCGGCGGCAGCGCGACGGGGTGCGAGACGGCGGAGTGGCTCGTCGCCGCCGGCGCCGA
>CAVTQW010000015.1:0-185334 GCA_963736945.1 uncultured Thermoleophilia bacterium | reverse complement strand
GAGAAGCTCCGCTACAGCTTCGGCCCGCGTGAGCGAGCCGGCTTCTACACGTTCCTCGAGATGGCACGGGACGTCGGCGAGCTGCACCGCGTGCCCGAGCTCCGCTTCGCCCGGGACACGGAGGTTCGATTGTGAGGCGGCGGCTGTGACGATCGCGGTCGACCGGCCTACGGTCGCGGCCATCCTCGAGAAGGCACTCGGAGGCGAGCGCATCTCCGACGATGACGCCGCCACGCTGCTGCGCTCGCGCGACCTCGTCGCGGTCGGACGCGTCGCGAACGAGATCCGCAACCGGAAGGTCGACCCGGGCCGCGTGACCTTCATCGTCGACCGGAACATCAACTACACGAACGTCTGCGTCACCGACTGCGACTTCTGCGCCTTCTACCGCAGCCCGGGCGACACGCGAGAGGGCTACCTGCTCCCGAAGCCGGTCATGTTCAAGAAGATCGAGGAGACGCTCGCCATCGGCGGCACCGGTGTACTCATGCAGGGCGGCGCACCACCCGGATCTCGAGATCGAGTAGTACGAGGATCTCTTCCGTTCGATCAAGAGCCGGTACGCAGATCCACCTGCACGGCTTCTCCCCGCCGGAGATCCAGCACATCTCGCGCCGGTCGCACCTGACGACCTGCGGAGACGCTGTCGCGGCTGCGCGACGTCGGGCCTCGACTCGCTCCCGGGCGGCGGCGGCGAGATCCTCGTCGATCGCGTGCGCAACGATCATCGCGCCGAAGAAGACGACCTCGACGAGTGGCTCGACGTGATGCGCGCACGCCCACCGGCTCGGCATGTCGACGACGGCCACGATGATGTTCGGGCACATCGAGACGCTGGAGGAGCGCATCGAGCACATGCGGCGCGTGCGCGAGCTGCAGGACGAAACCGGCGGCTTCCGCGCCTTCATCTCCTGGACGTTCCAGCCCGACGGCAACCGACTCGACGAGGTCGTCCGCCGAGGACGTGCCGACGTCGTTCGAGTACCTCCACACGCAGGCCGTCTCGCGGCTCTACCTCGACAACGTCCCCAACATCCAGTCGTCGTGGGTCACGCAAGGGCTGAAGATCGGCCAGGTCGCGCTGTCGTTCGGGGCCGACGACATGGGGTCGGTGATGATCGAGGAGAACGTCGTCTCGGCCGCTGGAACGACCCACCGTACCTCCACCGACGAGCTCGTTCACCTCATCCGCGCGCTCGGCAAGACGCCCGTGCAGCGCGACACGCTGTACCGCGACGTCAGAGTTTCTGAGCCGCCGGACGTCGTGACGGGCCCGGCGGCGCGCGGCAGGTCAGGCTCCACGCCGCCGTATGCTCACCCCGTGACGGCGCGGCGAGAGTCCGGGACCGGGCGCGGCAACACAGCGTGAGCGCGGAGGTCGCCTCCGCCCTGGCCTTCGCCGTCGCCGCGGGCGTCGTGCTCGTCCTGCGACCGCACCTCTCGCGACTGCCGGCGCTCGTCCAGTCGGGCCGCTCGCGCGTCGTCTCCGGTCCGCCTCTCGCCGGCGTCGCCATCTTCCTCGCCGTCGTCGTCTCCGCGCTGGCGTTCCTGCCGCTGGAGGGGGTCTACCGGGGAATCCTGATCGGCCTCGGCGTGATCGCGGTCGTCGGGTTCCTGGCCGACAGCCGCGGCCTCTCTCCGCTCGCCATGTTCGCCGGGCAACTCGCTGCGGCAATCGTGCCGGTGCTGTACGGCGTCTCCATCGACCGCTTCACCTTCCCGCTGGTCGGCGTCGTCGCCGACGTGCCCGACTGGCTGGGGCAGCCGCTCGCCGTCGCCTGGATCCTCGTCTTCGTCCGGCTCGTCGACTTCGTCGACGGCGTCGACGGTCTCGCCGCTGCCGTGTGCGCGCTCGCCTCGGTCGTGTTCGTCGTGCTCTCGCTGCGGCTCGACGACCGCTCCTCGGCGATCCTCTGCGCGATCATCGCCGGCGTGAGCGCGGCCTTCCTCGCGCGCAACTTCTACCCGGCGCGGCTCCTGCTGGGGCACGTGGGCGCGCTCGTCCTCGGCTACCTCGTCGGCGTGGTCACGCTCGCGGGGCTGCTGAAAACGGCCGCGGTCGTGGGCGTTTTCTTCCCCCTCGCCGTGCTGGCCGTGCCCGCCCTGGACGCATCGCTCGTCTTCCGGCGCCGGTTGGCGCCGATCCTGGGCGCGGATGCCCAGGACGTCGAGCGCGGCCTGCCGGGCTCGAGTCGCCGCGTCCAGGAGGTGCTCGTCCTGTGGGTGGCGATCGTGGGGGCATGTGCCGTCGCCTCGGGTGTCATCGCGTTCCGCGCCCATGGCACGTGGCACGCGGGACGCACGTCGGTCGTCGTCGCGCTCGCCGTGGTCGCGCTCGTGTCCTCGGCCTACGTGATCGTGCTGCTCGAGGCCACGCGGCGGACGAGGCGCGCCGCCGGGCAGGGCGGCTGGGAGCGCGACGAACGGCGCTTCCTCGTCCCCCCGGAGGACGTGGGCGTCGCGACGCAGCCGGACGAGCTCGCTCCCGGTGGCGAGGCGATCGCGATGGCCCGCTCGGCCGGCCTCACGACGCACCGCTCCACCGACGTGACCCTGCGCGCGCTCGACCTCGCAGTCTCGGCGACGGCGCTGGCCCTGCTGCTCCCTGTCATCGCAGTCATCCTCGGGCTCGTCCTCGTGACCTCCGGACGGCCGCTCTTCTACGCCGGCGAGCGGGTGGGCTGGCACGGGCGCATGTTCACGATGCGGAAAGTGCGCACGCTCGTGGCCGACGCCGACACCCGCATCGGCCGCTACTACGGCGCGGCGCTGGACCAGCGGCTCGGAACCGAGGTCACCCGTCTCGGCCGCGTGCTGCGGGCGACGCATCTCGACGAGATCCCGCAGCTCTGGAACGTGCTCAAGGGCGACATGTCCGTCGTGGGGCCGCGGCCGCTGCGCCCTCGGTTCTTCGAGGAGCTCTGCGAGGAGATCCCGCAGTACTGGCAGCGGCTCACGGTGCGGCCTGGCCTGACGGGCCTCGCCCAGATCCGGGTCGATCGCGGCATCGGCTGGGACGAGAAGCTGGCACACGACCTCGAGTGGATCGCCGACCGCTCGATGCGGTTGTACCTCCTCACCGCGGCGCAGACGGTGTGGCGGATCGTGGTCGCCGTGGGGCGAGCTGCGTGGCCCGGTGGCTAGACGAGGCTCCGCGAGAGGGCCGGTAGGGTTCCGCCATGTGCGGGATCAGCGGCATCGTCTCGTCGACCGGCGCCGCGACCGAGGCTCGTGCGGCCGCAATGTGCGCGACGCTCGCGCACCGGGGGCCCGACTCGAGCGGTGTCGTCGCGGACGGGACGTTCGCCCTCGCCGCGCGCAGGCTCGCGATCATCGACCTCGAGTCCGGCGATCAGCCCACCCGGAACGAGGACGGGACGGTGCACGTCGTCCAGAACGGCGAGATCTTCAACTACGAGGACCTGCGCGACGGCCTCGCGCGGGACGGGCACGTCTTCAGGTCCCACGGCGACACAGAGGTGCTGGCGCATCTCTACGAGCAGCACGGCGACGGATTCGCGGCCCGCCTGCGCGGCATGTTCGCCGTCGCGATCTGGGACGCGCGGCAGCGCCGGCTCGTGCTCGCCCGCGACCGGTTCGGGATCAAGCCGCTGTACTACAGCGAGGGGGGCGGCGAGCTCTGCTTCGCGTCCGAGCTCCGCGCCCTCCCACGAGGCGAGGTCGACCTCGACGCGCTGGAGTCCTTCCTCTCCTTCAACGTCGTGCCGGGGCCGCTGACGATCCTCCGTGGCTGCCGGAAGCTGCTGCCCGGCCACCTCCTCGTCTGGGAGGACGGGCGGATCCGGCTCGAGCGCTACGCCGACGCGACCCCCGTCCCGGAGGGGGAGGTCCGCTCGGGCACGACAGCGGTGCTGGCGGCGGAGCTCCGCGAGCGCCTGCGCGACTCCGTGCGCGCCCACCTCGTCTCGGACGTCCCGGTGGGCGTGCTGCTCTCGGGCGGGATCGACTCGTCCGTGATCACCGCGCTCGCGGCGGAGGCGTCGCCCCGGGGCCTGCACACCTTCAGCGTCGGCTTCGAGTCGCGCTCGTTCGACGAGAGCGACGACGCCCGCCTCGTCGCCGAGCGTTACGGGGCGACGCACCATGCGATCGTCGTCCGGCCCGAGGCCGCCAAGGTGGCCACGCTGCTCGGCGAGGTCTTCGACGAGCCGTTCGCCGACTCGTCTGCACTCCCGACCTACCTCGTCTCCGAGCTGGCGTCCCGCACGGTGAAGGTCGTGCTCTCCGGCGAAGGGGGCGACGAGCTCTTCGGCGGGTACTACACCTATCAGGCCGATCTCATCGCGGCGCGGACAGGCGGCCTCGCGCGCGTGCTCCGGCCGGCAGTCGAGCGGCTTCCCGTCTCCGACGCCAGGGTCAGCTTCGACTACAAGGCGAAGCGGTTCGTGCGCGCGGCGCATCTGCCCCCGCTCGAGCGCCACCACGGCTGGAAGGAGATCTTCTCGGCCGACGCCCGGCAGGCGCTGACCGGGCGCCGCCACGGCTTCGACCCGCTCGACCTCCTGCGCGAGCGCTACGCCCGCACCGACGGCGCCGAACCGATCGCCCGGCTGCAGGACGTCGACCGCGCGATCGCGCTCGTCGACGACCTGCTCGTGAAGACGGACCGCGCCTCGATGGCGTGGTCGCTCGAGGCGCGGGTGCCGTTCCTGGACACCGCCGTAACCGACTTCGCGCTCACCCTCCCCCGCAACATGCGCGTGCGCCTCCTGCGCAAGAAGGCACTGCTCCGGGCCGCTGCGCAGCCGCTCGTCCCGCGCCGCATCGTGGAGGGCCGCAAGCGCGGCTTCTCGATTCCGGCGGCAGCGTGGCTTCGCGGTGAGCTGGCGGGGCTTGCGAAGGACGTGCTCTGCCGCGAGACGCTGGCACGGCAGGGGTTCTTCGCGCCGGCCGAGGTGGAGCGTCTCCTCGCACATCACCTCGCGGGCCGCGAGGACCTGAGCCGCCAGCTCTGGGGCCTGCTCGGCTTCACGCTGTGGTACGCGCACAACCTCGAGCAGGCCCCCGGCGCGCTCCCCGGACGGAACCGGCTCGAGGTCGCCGCGTGAAGGTCTGGATCGACATGACGGCCTCGGCCCACGTGCTCGTCTTCCGGCCGCTGATCGAGATCCTCGAGCAGCGCGGCGCGGAGGTCCAGGTGACCGCGCGGGACTACTCCCAGACGCTCCAGCTGCTCGAGCTGCACGGGATCGAGGCGACGGTGCTCGGACGACACGGCGGGCGCACGCGTCGCGGCAAGGCGACGTCACTCTTCGGGAGGCTGTCGGATCTCCGCCGGTGGGCGCGCGGGCGCACCTTCGACATCGCGCTCGCGCACGGCTCCCACGAGCTGACGATGACCGCCCGCCGGCTCGGGATCCCGTCCTCGACGACCTTCGACTACGAGTTCGCCTGGCTGCAGCACCAACTCGGCTGTCGTGCCGCCGACACCGTCGTCGTCCCCGACGCGATCCCGCCGGCGCGCCTCAGCCGCTACGGCGTCTCGGAGGCGAAGCTCGCCAGGTACCCGGGCCTGAAGGAGGAGTACTACCTCTCCGACTTCGAGCCGGACGGGAGCGTGCTCGACGAGGTCGGCGTCGACCGCGGCCGCGTGCTCGTGGTCGTTCGCACGCCGCCGGACGTCTCCCTCTACCATCGGCGTGCGAACCAGCTCTTTCCCGCGCTGCTCGACTCACTGGGACGCGACGAGCGCGTGTCCGCGGTCGTGCTGCCACGGACGACGGACCAGTACGCGGAGATTGCGGCGCTCGGGCTCCCGTCGATCATCGTCTCCGAGCGCGCCGTGGACGCGCAGAGCCTGATCGCCCTCTCCGACCTCGTCGTCTCCGCCGGCGGGACGATGAACCGGGAGGCGGTCGCCCTGGGCGTGCCCGTCTACACGACGTACGGCGGTCGGCTCGGCGCGGTCGACGAGCAGTTGATCCGCGAGGGACGCCTGCTGCCGCTCACGGATCCGCGAGGGCTCACGGTCGTCGCGCGTGCGGACGGGGAGGGCACGCGCATCCGCCGCGAACCGGCGACGATGCTCGACTTCCTGCTCCGCCCCCTCGAGCGGCGCCGGCCCGCGTAGTGCGGCGTCTCACAGGGACGCCCCACTAACGAACGGTGAAGCGCCGCCGTACGTCCAGCACGCCGAGGCGGTTCGTGGCGGCAATGCGGACGACGTAGGAGCCGGCCCGCAGCCGGCCGCCGCGCCGGTCCAGCCCGTTCCAGGTGATCGCCACCGGCCCCGGCGCGAAGCGCCGCTCGGCGAGCGTCCGCACGCGGGTGCCGTCGAGGCGCTCGATCGTGACGACGATGCGCGCGCTCTCCGTCTGCTGCCACAGCAGGCTGGCCTTCCTGCCCGGCGGGCGGGAGACGACCGTCCGCGGCCGCGCAGCGACATTCGTCACGGTCCGATTCACCGTGACGGTGCTCGTCATGCGCGACTGCTGCGCGAGGTCGTCGGTTGCGTCCACGGTGAGGGTCCACTTCCCGCTCGCAATTGGCGTCACGGCCACAGGAGACACGGCCGTCGGCGCCAGGCCGTCCGCGCCGAGGGCGACGTCGTAGGTGCCGGCGGCGCGCTCAGCGGTCTCCGTCGCGGCGACGACCCCGCCCGGGGCTTTCAGTGTCGTCGTCACGGTCGAGGGCCGGACGACCTTGTACCGGAAGGAGGGGACAGCGTCCTGCACGCCGAAGGGGACCGGCCCGGAGGTCGCGGCCGTGACGGGCTGGGCGAAGACGCCGGTGTACGCGACGATCAGCCCCTCGGAGACGGGCCGCTCGCCCCCCGGATCGGACGGGTCGTTGAGCACCCGTCCGTCGAACGCCATCGTGGACGAGCCTCCGGCGTCGAGCGCCGTCGCGGTGACGGCGCCGAGCGACTTCATCAGCTGCGCGAGCTCCCAGTTCGAGACGCCGACGCTGGTCGTCGGGCTCCGTCCGTCGGCGACGACGAACAGGAGCCGGCCGGCGGCCGTCTGGCCGACGGCGGTGCGCGGGTTGCGCGGGCTGAGCTGGCTGGGCAGGAAATCCTCGAGCGCGTTGAACACGGGCTGCCCGTCGCGGACGAGCACGGGGCCGCCGCCGATCGCCGCCAGCGCGTTCTCCCAGAGCGACGTGATCGCGAGCGAGAGGACGAGCTGGGAGCCGGGCGTTGCCTCCAGCTCGAGCGCGCTCGCCGCCACGCCGCGCGCCACGAGCACGCCGGCGCCCGGCGGGATGGGGACCGCCGCCGAGGTGCGGCGCGCGTCGACGACCGGAGCGGCGAGGTCGGTGTTGGGCGCGGTGAGAGGCAGCGGGAAGAGCGTCACGGCCATTGCTCCCGGCAGGGCAGGTGTCGTCGGCCCCCATGCACTCGTGAAGAGCGAGATGCCGTTCTCTCCGGGCGCCCGGTTCAGGTGGTCGAGTCGTCGCTTGACGGCCGCCGGCCCCTGCCAGGTCCCCGCCCAGACGAGCCGCCGCACGTCGAGCGTGCCGTCCGAGGTGATCCCGGTGCTGGAACGGGTGGCAGACGGGGCGTGGATCAGCTGGCCGTCGAGCATCAGCATGCCGCTCGGGCGTCCACTGGCCCACTCGAACAGGTCTCCGTTGACGCCCGCCATGGTCGCCTGGCCCGAGAGGCGGCGCTCCATCGAGCTGACGGTCTCGCGGCCGAGAACCGTGCCGTTCGAGAGCACCGGCGTGAGCTGGTAGAGCCCACCCGGGCGGGGCGCCGTGAGCACGTGGACGACGAGCGGCCCGTGCAGCGTGGCCCGCGTGATCTTCTCGTACCGCACGCCGGGCATCAGCTCGCGCGACGCTGCGTGGCCCGGAGCCGACCACGTGAGCAGGAGCAGGACGATGGCGAGGACGAGCCGCGGCCGGGTCACTCGCGTCATGCTAACCACACATCTCGCTGGTACCGCCGGGCCCTTACCGCACCCTCACATCCCGTGCGAGGACGGGGCCGTCGCGGTGGAAGTACATTGTGCCGGTGCCGCTCGCCTCCGTCACGAGCACGCTGACCGAGCTCGTCGGCGATTACGGCCTCTACGCGGTCTTCGTCCTCATGCTGATCGACGCCGTCTTCCCGGCCGGCAGCGAGATCGTGATGGTCTACGGTGGGGCGATCGCCTCAGGGGCCATCGCAGGCGTCTCCGTCACGCTGTTCGGCCACGAGCTCTCGTCGGGGCTGCCCGCCTACCTCGCCATCGTCGCCGCCGGGACGGTCGGCTACCTGATCGGCTCCGTGATCGGCTGGGAGATCGGCTCCCGCGGCGGCCGGCCGTACCTCGAGCGGCACGGGCGCTGGCTCCATCTCGACGAGCGGAGGCTCGACCGGGCCGAGGCCTGGTTCGCGCGCTGGGGCGACTGGGCGGTGCTGATCGGGCGCCTCACGCCGATCGTGCGGTCGTTCGTCTCGATCCCGGCGGGCATCTTCGAGGTCCCGTTCCGGCGCTACACGGTGCTGACCCTGATCGGCTCGGCGATCTGGTGCTTCTTCTTCGCCGGAATCGGCTGGGCGGCCGGGTCCAGCTGGGAGACGGTCCACCGCTACGCAGACTTCGTCGTCGCCGCGGGCGTTGTCGCAGTGGTGGCGTGGGTGACCTGGCGGTTCGTCTCGAGGCGTCGAGCTGCGCGCGCGTGATCACGGCCGCCGGCCGGCGGGCTCCGCCCCCGTCGGACGGTAGACTCGGGCGTCGTGATCCCGCTCGTCGACGTGAAGGCGCAGTACGCGCCCCTCATCCCCGAGCTCAAGGAGCGCTTCGCCGCGGTGCTCGAGTCCGGACGGTTCATCTTCGGGCCCGAGGTCGAGGCGTTCGAGCGCGAGTCGGCGGCCTACCTCGATGTCCCGCATGCGATCGGCGTCGCGAACGGCACGGACGCGCTCGTCCTCGCGCTCGAGGCGATGGGGATCGGCGCCGGCGACGAGGTCATCTGCCCCTCGTTCACGTTCTACGCCACGGCCGAGGCGATTGCCCGGGCCGGGGCAACCCCGGTGTTCGCCGACATCGACCCGGTCACGCTCAACCTCGACCCCGCCGAGGTCGCCGCGCGCATCACGCGCCGCACGAAGGCGATCATGCCGGTGCACCTGTTCGGCCGGCCTGCGGCGCTCGAGGAGCTCGGACGCCTCGGCCTGCCGCTGCTCGAGGACGCGGCGCAGGCCTTCGGTGCGCCTCGCGTCGCGAGCGCCGGAGTCTGCTCGACGTTCAGCTTCTTCCCCACGAAGAACCTGTTTGCGCTCGGGGACGGCGGGCTCGTCGCGTGCCGGGACGACGAGGTGGCCGAGCGCGTCCGGATGCTCCGGTTCCATGGCTCGCGCGACAAGCAGACGTTCGAGCTCGTCGGGACGAACTCGCGACTCGACGCGATTCAGGCCGCGGCGTTGCGCGTCTTCCTGCCACGCCTCGCGGGCTGGAACGACGGCCGCCGCGAGGCCGCCGCACGCTACGCCGAGCTGGGGCTCGGCGAAGCAGTCGACCTGCCGCTCGACGAGCCGGGCCACGTGTACCACATGTACGTCGTGCGGACGCCCGACCGCGCGGCCATCGCGGGCGCCCTGCAGGAGGCCGACATCGCGTCGGCGTCGTACTACGTGACGCCCCTGCACCTGCAGCCTGCGCTGCGCTACCTCGGGTACGGGCCGGGGTCGCTGCCGGAGACCGAGCGTGCGGCGGCGGACAATCTCGCCCTGCCGATGTGGGGCTGCATCGACGCCGACGTGCAGGAGCGGGTCGTGGCCACGGTGCTGAAGGCGCGAGAGGCCGACAGCTTGCTGTCGTCTTCTCGCTGATCTACGGTCAGAGGACACCGTGCGCACGCCGTTCACTCGACACGCGTTGTGGCAAGTAGCGGCCGACGCGGGCATCATCGCCCTCGCGTGGGTCCTGGCGTGGCTGTTGCGCTTCGACCAGGGCAGGCCGGTCTACTACGACCGGTATCTCGATTGGCAGATCATCCTCGTCGTCGTCGCGATCCAGCTGAGCGTCTTCGCGCTCGCGGGCTTCTACCACCGCTGGTGGCGCTACGTCTCCACCCGGGACATGTGGTCGGCGCTGCGCGGCGTCTCGCTGGCGTCGCTCGCGACCTTCGTCATCTTCACCCTCTTCGAATTGCATCCGGCCCGCGTGCCGACCGGCGTCTGGTTCATCGACCTGCTCCTCTGCCTCGCGTTCGTGGCCGGCTCGCGGCTGGCCGCGCGGACGCTCCTCGAGCGGCCGCTCCCCGGGCAGGTCGTCGCGCGCGGGAAAGAGGCGTTGATCATCGGGGCCGGCGATGCCGCCCAGCTCGTCATCAAGGAGATGCTCCGGAACCCTGGGCTCGGCTACACGCCGATCGGGATCGCCGACGACGACCCCCGCAAGCGCAACCTGCGCCTGCACGGCATCCGCGTGCTCGGCACGATCGCCGACCTGCCCCGGCTGATCCGCGACCGCCGGCCGGACGAGGTGCTCATCGCCATCCCGTCCGCGTCGGGTGAGGTGCGCGCGAGGATCGTCGAGAGCGCACGCGCGGCCGGCCTGCCCGTGAAGACGCTGCCGGGGCTCGCGGAGCTCGTCAGCGGTGACTCCGACCTGGCCGCCCAGCTGCGTCCCGTCGAGGTCGAGGACGTCCTCGGCCGCGAGCCGGTCGAGGTCGATCTCGAGGGCATCGCCGGCTACGTCACCTCGGAGGTCGTGATGGTCACGGGTGCCGGCGGCTCGATCGGCTCCGAGCTCTGCCGCCAGCTCGCCCGGCTCGGGCCCGCCCGGCTCGTGATGGTCGACCACTCCGAGCCGGCCCTGTTCGAGGTCGACCGGGAGCTCGTCCGCGAGCGCAGGTTCCTCGCCGGCGTACCGATCGTGGGCGACGTCAAGGATGGCGTGAAGATGCGGCAGATCTTCGACAAGTACAGGCCGGGCGTCGTCTTCCATGCCGCCGCGTACAAGCACGTGGCGATGATGGAGGCGAACCCGATCGAGGCGGTGCGCAACAACACCCTCGGCACGAGGACGCTCGCCGACGTCGCCGTGGAGTACGGTGCGAAGCGGTTCGTGCTCGTCTCGACGGACAAGGCCGCGAACCCGAAGACGGTGATGGGGCAGTCCAAGGCGCTCTGCGAGTGGATCGTCGAGACGTGGGGCCACCGCGTCGACGTCTCCACCCGGTTCGTCGCCGTCCGGTTCGGCAACGTGCTCGGGTCGTCCGGGTCGGTGATCCCGATCTTCCGCCGGCAGATCGCGAAGGGGGGCCCGGTCACCGTCACCCACCCGGAGATGACGCGCTTCTTCATGACGATCCCGGAGGCCGTTCAGCTCGTCGTGCAGGCGGGGGCGATCGCCGAGCGGGGACAGGTCTACGTGCTCGACATGGGCGAGCCGGTGAAGATCATCGATCTCGCCGAGAACATGATCCGCCTGTCGGGGAAGGAGCCGCGCACCGAGATCCCGATCGAGCTCATCGGCCCGGCTCCGGGCGAGAAGCTGCACGAGGTGCTCGTCGGCGACGGCGAGGTCGTGACGCCGAGCCCGCATCCGAAGATCGAGCGCATCTCACGCCCGCCCGTCGAGGCCCGCTGGCTGGCGGACGAGCTGGCCACGCTCGAGCGGCTCGTCGACGAGGGTGACACGCTCGAGCTCGTGGGCGTGCTCAGCCGCATCGTCCGGGAGCCACGGCGCGCGCCGGTCGCGGCAGTGCCGTCTCCGGCGCCCGGCTGAAGGCGGGCGCCAGTCACTCTTGTTATAAGCTTCGCTTATGGACACGCGGCAGCTGGCGGCGTTCTGCGAAGTCGTCGAGCGGCGGAGCTTCTCGCAGGCGGCGGAGCGGCTCGGGGTCACGCAGCCCGCGGTCTCCTTGCAGGTGCGGGCGCTCGAGAAGCGGCTCGGCACCCAGCTGCTCGATCGCTCGGGCCGGCGGGTCGAGCCGACAGAGGCCGGCCTGCGCCTCTTCCGTGGGGCGCAGCGACTGCTCCAGCTCGAGGAGCAGATCCTCGCAGAGGTGGCCTCGGAAGAGGCGGGCGCGCTCACCGGCGAGCTCACGATCGGCGCCTCGACCGGGCCGGCCGCCGTCGTCGTGCCCGTGCTGCTCTGCGAGTTCCAGCTCCGGCATCCGGGCCTGCACGTTTCCCTCGAGGTGTACGACACCCAGACCGTCGTCGACCTCGTCGCCGACCGCGGGCTCGAGCTCGGCATCGTCGGCGCGGCCCGCCGTCACCGGGGCGTCCGTTTCGAGCCCATCCTGCGCGACGAGGTGATCCTCATCTGCCCGCGCGGCCACCCTTTCGCGGGCCGCACCGTCACCGTCGACGAGCTGCGGCAGGAGACGCTGATCCTCATGCAGGAAGGGGCCGGCGTGCGGCAGGTCGTGGAGGACGAGCTGCGCGCCCGGGGGGTGCGGCTGCGCGATCTCTCCGTCTCGCTCGAGCTCGGGCTGCAGGAGTCGGCCCGGAGCGCCGTGCTGGCGGGCTACGGCGTCACGTTCATCTCGCGGAGCGCGGTGGAGTCGGATCTCGTGGCCGGAACGCTCGCCGAGGCGCGGCTGCAGGGGATGGACGCGACTCGCGAGATCTCGCTCGCGCGCGGCTCCGGGCGGGCGCCGACACGCGCGGCCGAGGCGTTCGTCGCCTTCGTCCGCGAGCGCTCGGCGCCGCCGACCGGCTAGGGCGGCGTCTCACAACGTCAGACGCGGTCCGGGGCGGCGGCCCGCGCCGCGCCGACGACGCGCCGCAGGCTGACGACGCCTGCCACCTGGCCGTCGTCGGAGAGCACCGGGAGGTGCCGGAAACCGTGGTCTAGCATCACGCGGGAGGCGTCCTCGCAGTCCATCTCCGCCGCGGCGGTCACGGGATCGGGGGTCATCCACTCCCGCACGCGTGCTTCGCTCGTGTGAACACGCGCTGCCATCGCCTTGAGGAGGTCGCGCTCGGTGAGGATGCCGATGAGCCTCCCGAAGTCCTTGACCACGACCGCTCCCACGTTCAGCGCCGTCATCCGCTCGGCGACCTCGCCGAGGGTGTCCTCGGGCGCAACCTCGATGAAGTCGGGGCGCATGACATCGACGATCCGTGGCACGACGCCATTCTAACCGGTCGCAGCGCGACCTTATGAATAAGACAATCTAATGCCGTGAATAAGCAGAGCGTGGTACCCTGGGGCAATGCAGCCGGAGGCCGGGTTCGACGTGCTCGTGATCGGCAGCGGCGCAGCCGGCCTGGCGGCCGCCGTCGCGGCGGAGCGCGCCGGCGGGCGCGTTGCGCTCGCGACGAAGGGGTCGATCCAGGCGAACAACTCCTCGAAGGCCCAGGGCGGGATCCAGGCCTCGTTCGGCGAGGACGACTCGCCCGACCTCCACGCCGAGGACGTCGTCCGCTCCTCGCACGACACCGCCGATCCGCGCCTCGTCGCCGTCCTGACGGGGGACGCGCAAGCGGCCATCCACTGGTTGGAAGAGCTGGGCTGCGAGTTCACGCGACAGAACGGCGGCTACCGGCTCGCGCGCTGCGGCGGGGCCTCGCGCAAGCGGCTGCTGCAGGTCGGCGACCGGACGGGACACGCGATCACCAAGGCTCTCCGGGAGGCGCACGAGGGCGGCAGCGCGACGACGTTCGCACACCACGCGCTACGCGCGCTCGAGCCGTCGGGATCCGGCTGGCGCGCCGTGTTCGACCTGAAGGACGGGAGCGCGTCGACGATCGACGCCTCCACGATCGTCCTCGCCGCCGGCGGACGCTGCTACGCCGAGGCCGAGCGCCGCCACGAGCTCTCCACGAACCACCCGAACGCGACCGGCGAGGTGACGCGGATCGCGCTCGACGCCGGCGCGGAGGCCCGGGACCTCGACGCGCTCCAGTACCACCCGAACGGCGGCGCCTGGCCGGCGACGATGCAGGGCTACTCCATCCCCGAGACGACGCGAGCGTACGGCGCGGTGCTGCTCAACGCCGAGCGCGAGGAGTTCACGGACTCCTTGGGGCCTCGTGACGAAGTGTCACAAGCGATCTTCGACGAGGTCGAAGCCGGGCGCGGTGTCGAGACGCAGGACGGCCGCCCGGCGGTCTACCTCGACACGACGCGGATTCCCGAGGCCGACGCGGACGTGTCGCTCCCGTACATGCTGCGGCGCTACCGCGGCGCCGGGATCGACCCGCTCACCGAGCCGCTCCTCACCTACCCGGTCCTCCACTACCAGAACGGCGGCCTCGTGATCGACGAGAATGCCGGGACCACGCTCGAGGGACTGTACGCCTGTGGCGAGATCGCCGGCGGCACGCACGGGCGCAACCGCATGATGGGCAACTCGCTGCTCGAGTGCGTCGTCTTCGGGCGCCGCGCCGGCCGGGCAGCCACGGAGAAAGCGAGCACATGAGCACGATCATCACGACCGACCTCGAAGGCGCCGTCGAGGACGCCGCGGCCCACCTCTACGTCTGGGCGCTGAAGGACATTCCCCAGGACCTCCGGGACGCCCTCGCGGCCGCGCGCGACCGCGAGACGTCGACGACAGGCATCCGGATCCTCGAGACGATCCACCGTAACGTCTCGATCGCCGACGAGCAGAAGAACCTCGTCTGCCAGGACACCGGGATCGCCGTCTACACCTGCCGCGTCGGCGAGCACTTCCCGCTCCACCCGGCGCGGATCTACTCGGCGCTGAAGGCGGGCACGGCGCGGGCGACCCTGGAGCATCCGCTGCGCTCGAACGCGGTGCACGTGCTCACCCGCGAGAACACCGGGCCCAACATCGGGTACCGGCTGCCGATCGTGCACTGGGAGTTCATCGCGGACTGGGACGGCCTCGACGTCAAGTGCGTCCCCAAGGGCTCCGGCTCCGAGAACATGAGCTTCCTCAAGATGTGCGTTCCCGCCGACGGCGTCACGGGGATCAAGAAGTTCGTGCTCGAGTCGATCGTCGACGCGGGCGGCAAGCCGTGCCCACCCGGGATCGTCGGCATCGGCATCGGCGGCTCCGCGGACTACGCGATGTACCTCGCGAAGGAGGCGATCGCGCGGCCCGTCGGCACCCGCAACCCCGACCCGCTCGTCGCACAGCTCGAGGACGAGCTCTACGGGCTGCTCAACGAGACCGGGATCGGGCCGATGGGGCTCGGCGGCGACGTCACCGTCCTGCAGTGCCACATCGAGCACGCAGACACCCACATGACCCTCAATCCGGTCGCCGTCAACTACCAGTGCTGGGCCGCGCGGCGCGCCTCGGCGCACATCGCCGCCGACGGCACGATCGACTTCGACAGAGAGTTCTGATGGCCGAGCACGAGGTCACCTTCCCGCTCACCGATCCCGCCGAGATCCTGAAGCTCAGGGCCGGCGACGAGGTCACGGTGCAGGGCCACATCATCGGCATCCGCGACCGCACCCAGATCCGCATCTTCGACGAGGGCGTCGAGCCCCCCATGGATCTCCGCGGCGCCTTCCTCCTGCACACCGCGCCGAACGTGCGCAAGGTGGCCACCGATTCCGAGGGCCGAGGTACGTACGAGAAGATCTGCATCGGCACCACCACGAGCGCGCGCATGGTCCGGTTCACCGAGGGTCTCGGGGAGCAGTACGGCGTCCGGGCGATCTGCGGCAAGGGAGGGTTCCCGGACGTCGCGATCGAGCCGATGCAGCGCCTCGGCATGGTCTACTTCGCGATCGTCGGTGGCGCCGCCGCCCTCGAGACGACGCAGATCGAGGAGATCGAGGAGGTGCTCTGGGAGGAGCTCATGCCCGAGTGCCTCTGGAAGTTCCGGGTCAAGGACTTCGGGCCGCTGATCGTCGGCATCGACGCCCACGGCAACTCGCTCTACCACGACGTCCAGGCCCGTGCCCACGACAAGCTGAAGGAGCTCTATGCCCGGCTTTAAACGACGGTTGGCTCGGCGTCCCCTCCCGCCCGGGAAGCCCCGCACGACCGGCCTCACCCATGTGATCGACAAGGGCCTCAACATCCGCGACATCGAGGGGATGTTCGACACCGGCGGCGACTTCGTCGACATCGTCAAGCTCGGCTGGGGCACGAGCTACGTCACGAACAACCTCGAGAAGAAGATCGCGCTCTACCGGCACTTCGAGACGCCGGTCGTCTGCGGCGGCACGCTGTTCGAGGCGGTCTACGCGAAGCGCAAGCTGGACGAGTTCAAGGCGTGGCTGAACGAGCACCGCTTCGCCCACGTCGAGATCTCCGACGGCACGATCGAGATCCCGCGCGACGACAAGCTGGAGCTGATCGCCGACTTCGCGCGTGACTTCACGGTGCTCTCGGAGGTCGGGTCGAAGGACTCGGAGGTCGTGTATGCGCCGTACCAGTGGGTCGAGTGGATCAAGGAGGAGCTGGAGGCGGGCGCCTGGAAGGTGATCACGGAGGCCCGCGAGGGCGGCACGGCCGGGATCTTCCGCAAGGACGGAGACATGCGCACCGGCCTCATCGACGAGATCGCCCACGGTGTCCCGGTCGACGATCTCATCTTCGAGGCGCCCACGAAGGCGTCGCAGGCCTGGTTCGTGAAGCACTTCGGGCCGAACGTCAACCTCGGCAACATCCCGCCCGACGAGGTGATCCCACTCGAGACCCTGCGCCTCGGGCTGCGCGGCGACACGCTCAAGGAGATGCTCCTCGCAGAGCCCGAGACGGTCGTCTAGTTGGACTGGAAGCTCTCCGTCGCCGGTCTCCTGATCGGCCTGCTCGTAGGGATGACCGGCATGGGCGGCGGCTCGCTCATGACGCCGATGCTGATCCTCGTCTTCGGCTTCAAGCCGACGGTCGCGATCGGCACGGACATCCTGCACGGAGCGATCTTCAAGTCGTTCGGCGCGGTCCGGCACCGCCAGCTCGGGCACGTCCACGCGCACCTCGCGATGTGGATGCTGATCGGCTCCGCGCCGGCCTCGCTGCTCGGCGTGGCGTTGTCGTCGTGGCTCGCGCGGACCTACGGAGACGGCTACGAGAGCACGGCCCAGAAGGTGCTCGGGGTCGCGCTCATCGTCGGCGGCGTGGGCTTCTTCGTCAAGGCATTCCTGCGACCGCACGGCAACGATGCACCGTTCCTGCTGCAGCGCCGCGACAAGGTGATCGCGCTCCTGCTCGGGATCTTCGGCGGCTTCATCGTCGGCCTCACCTCGGTCGGCTCGGGCACGTTCTTCGGCCTCGTGATGATGATCGCCTTCCCGCTCACCGCCGCGAAGATCGTCGGCACCGACCTCTTCCAGGCGGCATTGCTCCTCTGGGTGGCCGGCTTCGGGCACTTCCTCACAGGGAGCGTCGATCTGCACGCGACCGGATGGCTCCTGATCGGCTCCATTCCAGGCGTGCTGCTCGGGAGCCAGCTCACCGTGAAGCTTCCCGACCGGGCGCTTCGGGTCGCGCTCTCACTCGTGCTCTCGCTCTCGGGCGTGAAGCTGCTCGACCCGCCGGGAGCCAACGCCATCATCGTCAGCGTCGCCGCCGTTGCGCTCGTCGCCGCGCTCGCGCTGGCAGGCCGGTGGTACCTGCGCCGGGGGCTGGCTCCTCCCACGTCGGCACCGGATGAGCTGGCCGCCTGAGCCGCCGGTAGGACTGACGCTCAGGCGTCGCTCGAGAGGGGCGGCAGCGGGCACGCCACGAACGGGTGCCCGGTGAGGGCGCAGACGAGCTTGTAGACGTTGCAGCCTGTGCAGAAGCCGGTCACCGCCGCGAGCAGGGCAAGCGCGGCGACGATGCCGCCGAGCACCGCGCCGACCGTCGTCCAGCCGATCAGGTAGGCGACGGAAGCGGCGCTGAGAAAGCCGAGGCCGACGATGTTCGCGAAGCGCGGTGGGCGGCTGTCCTCGAGCGGCCCCTCGCCGAAGCGGGGCTGCAGCACCTCGTAGTAGAAGACGCAGGCGAGGCACCAGCGCCGCCCGAGCGTCAGGCCGAGAGCGAGTTGCAGCGCGAGCAGCGCCAGGAGCGGCCACCAACCCGTCAGGACGGCGATGAGAGCGACCACGCCGACGACCGCCTGGTTCACGCGTGGGGCGCGCGAGTCGATCACCTGCGTGTCGTGATAAGGGTCGGCCAGTGGGGTGTCCCGCAACGTTCGAACGGAAGTAGTATGCCGGCGGGGACGCGGACCTCGCGGCCTACAATCCACGACGACCCGTGGCCAGATATGCGCCAGCCGCCCTCGTCGCGGCTCTGCTCGTGGCGACTGGGCTCGCCTTCCTGCACACCGAGTCGCTCAAGCTGGAAACGAGCCCGATCCGGCAGACGAGGGTCACGAAGCTCTTCTCGCCCGTCTGCCGCTGCAACACGAGCAAGGCGCGGATCGCCCTCCGCCTCGCGAAGCCCGACGTGGTCAGCGTCTCGATCGTCGATATGTCCGGGAGCGACGTGCGCCGGCTCGTGACCGGCAAGCCCGAGGGTGGCCGCGTCGCCTTCCTCTGGAACGGCCGGGACGACGAGGGTGTCGTCGTGCCCGACGGCTCCTACCGCGCGCGGGTGCGCCTCGATTTGATCGAGAAGACGTTCCTTCTCCCCAACCTGATGCGAGTCGACACGAGGAAGCCGGTCGCGCAGGTCGTCTCCGTACGGCCCAGGGTGTTCTCGCCGGACGGGGACCGGCGCGCCGACAGGATCGTCGTGCGCTACACGGTCGACGAGCGCGCCCGCGGGATGCTGTACGTCGACGGGATCAGGCTCGTCGTCGGCGCGAGCCTGAAGCCGGCCGGCGAGCTGCGCTGGTACGGGATGGTCGACGGACGCTCGCTCCCCGCGCGCAGGTACGCCCTCACGGTCGCCGCTGCCGACCAGGCCGGCAACCAGTCGGTTCCTGTCGACGCCGGGCACGTCCGTATCCGCTACGTCGAGCTCGCGTCGACCCGGCTGACGGCGAAGCCCGGGGGCGTCGTGCGTGTGGTCGTCTCCAGCGATGCCCGACGGGTCCGCTGGCGCCTCGGCAAGCGGAGCGGCATCGGCCGCGTGCCCGTCTTCCGCTTCCGCGCCCCGAGGACGCCGGGGCGTTACCTCCTTGCCGTCTCCGCCCACGGCCACAGGGCCGGGGCTACGGTTGTCGTGGCGCAGAAATGACGCGGCGGCGGTGGATCTTCCTCGCCCTCGTGCTGGCGCTCGTGCTGGCGGTCGCCGCGGTTGTCGGTGGCTGGTGGTACCGCGAGCACACGAAGGACAAGGAGGTCGTCGGCTCGTCCACCGTCGAGTTCGTCCCGCGCGAGAAGCCGCAGGCGAAGCCCCGGCCGCCGAAGACGGTCGAGACGATCCCGTGGCCGACCTACGGCTACGACAACCAGCGGACCCACCTCTCGCCCTTCAACCACAGGCCTCCCTACCGCAGGCTCTGGATGCTGCGGGCACGCTGGTACGTCGAGTATCCCCCGGCGATCGGCTACGGGAAGGTCTTCGTGAGCCAGCTGAAGGGCGTCTTCTTCGCCGTCGACGCAAAGACGGGCGAGTGGCACTGGCGCCGGAAGTTCCCCTACTGCTCGGCCGCCTCGCCCGCGGTCGCGCGGCACCTCGTCGTCGCCGCGTTCATCCCGACACCCTGCACGCGTGGCCCGCGTGGCGTGCCGGGCGCCGTGCTCGCGATGAGGGAGAAGGACGGCCGCACGGTCTGGCGCGCACCCATTGCCTCGGAGTCGTCCCCACTCGTCGTCGGCAGCCGCGTGTTCGTGGGCTCGTGGGACCACCGGCTGTACGCGCTCGGCCTCGGGACGGGGAAGCTGCTCTGGTCGACGCGGGTCGACGGCGAGATCAACAGCTCGGCGGCGTATTCCGGCGGCATGGTCTTCATCGGCGACAACAGCGGTACCTTGACGGCACTCGACGCGCAGACGGGTGCCGTTCGCTGGAAGGCGCGGTCGTTCTCGCGGTTCGGGAGCGGCCGCGAGTACTTCTACGCCACACCGACCGTCGCCTACGGGCGTGTGTACGCGTCGAACACGGACGGGACCGTCTACGCCTTCGGCGCCGGGACGGGCAATCTGCTGTGGGCGACCCACGTCGGCTCGTACGTGTACACGGCGCCGGCCGTCTGGAACAGGCGGATCTTCGTCGGCGCCTACGACGGGACGTTCGCCGCCCTGGATGCGGCCACGGGTGCGACCCGCTGGGTGCGCGAGATGCCGGCGGCGATCCACGGCGCCCCGACCGTGATGGCCGGGCTCGTCTACTTCTCGACCTGCGGTTTCTGCGGCCAGCACGGCTCCCGCTCTGCCAAGCGCGGTCCGAACGGGACCTACGCCCTCGAGCGCGCGGACCGGGAAGCTCGTCTGGACGTTCCCCGAGGGCCAGTATTCGCCGATCGTCGCCGACGGCGAGCGCGTCTACCTCACCGGCGCCACCCGGGTCTACGGCCTCGTCGAGCGCAAGCGCTCCTCTCGCTGAGCGAGCAGGAACGCCGCCGCGACCCCTGTCAGGGGCCAGACGAGGTACGACGTCTGGAAGACGCGGGCGATGAAGAGGAGGATGAACATCGAGATCGCGAAGCCGGCGGCCGCCTCCCAGTCCCCGCTCGAGCGACGTGCGAGCCACACGAGCCACGCCGTCACGGGCAGCCAGGCGAGCGAGCACGAAGAGCCCGAACGGATAGGCGCCGTAGCGGTCGTCGATGACGCCTGCGTTCAGGAGCAGCGCCGAGAGCCCGTAGCCGATGATGCGGTACGTGCCGGCCCCGTAGCCGATCGTGTCGTCCCAGAGAGCTCCGGCGTCTGCGATCAGAAAGGGGAGGAACCCTGCGACGAGCACGGCGGCGAAGGCCGCGGCCGCACGGGTGAGCGTCTGCCGGGGTAACCCTCGCGCGAGGAACATGACGACGAAGAACGGCAGCGCGACGACGGCGAACTGCTTCAGCAGGATTGCCGCCGCAAGCGCGACCGCGGCCCAGACGTACCGGGAGCGGGTCAGCAGCGCGAAGGCGAGGAGCAGCGCCAGGATCGCCGGCGCGTCCGCGGTGCCGAACCAGGCGCCGCGAACGAGCAGCGGGCTCGCCGCGACGATGCTCCCGATCGCGAGGCGCCAGGGCAGCGGCGCGTCGAAGAGGAGCACCGCGAAGAAGCAGCCGATCGTGGCGAGCAGGACGAGCACGCGGTAGTCGTCGAACGGTGAGGGAACAAAGGTCCAGACCGCAGCCGTGAGCGCGGTCGCCGGGAAGTACGCGAAGTGCGTGAGAGCGACCTGCGGGTGCTCGGCCGGCGACGGCACGGTGCCGTTGCGGCTGTAGAAGCGCTCGAGTCCGGAGCCGCG
This sequence comes from uncultured Thermoleophilia bacterium, assembly GCA_963736945.1. Taxonomy (GTDB): domain Bacteria; phylum Actinomycetota; class Thermoleophilia; order Gaiellales; family Gaiellaceae; genus Gaiella. The sequence continues at coordinate 164,160 of CAVTQW010000015.1, read as the reverse complement.
GTAGTCGTGCCCGTACGGCGTGTGCCCGTGCCGCACGAGCGCGCCGGCCAGCTCGATCTGAAACGTCGAGTCGTTGACGTGGAACCAGGGCGAGGAGTTGTCCCTCAGCCCCACCTGGAGCAGCGTCGCCGGCGCGGCGATCAGCACGATGACCGCGACGCATACGGATGCGAGGAGCCACGGCCTCCAGGTGCTGACTCTCCAGCCGATGATCGCGAACGCGGCGACGAGGACGCCGGCGAGCACCGCGGGCGTGCGCACGACGCCGAGGTCCCACGTGCCGTCGGCCGCACGGACGAGGGGCCCGAGAACGCCCTGCCCGGAGATAGGGGGTGTCCGAAACGGCCAGGGGTCGGAGCCGAGCGAGGGAACGTCGACCGCGATCAGGGCCCCGAGCACACCGAGCACGGCGAAGGCCGCGCGCCGTTCGACCCCGGGGCCCCTCATGCGCCGGCTTCGGCCGGCGGGGCGGCGGCTCTCGCAGCGAGGAAGCTCGCGGTCACGCCGAGCACGAGCCAGGTGACGGGATCCTCGAAGAAGCCGCTGTAGAAGAGCGAGTGGACGAAAAGGGCGACGAAGACCGCCGCCAGAGCGAGCCCGAAGGGCCGATCGAGCCTGAAGACGCGCAGCAGCGCCTTCGCCGCGCCCGCGAGCAGCCAGGCATAGAGGGCGAGGCCGATCACCCCGAGCTCCGCAGCCACCGTGAGCGGGGTCGTGTGCGAGACGAAGAGACTCGGCGGGCCGCCGTTCCTGGAGACCGCCTGGCTCGCCCGTGGCTGGGAGCCGAGACCCACGCCGAGCAGGGGATGATGCCTCACCACCTTGGCGGTCAGGTCGATCCGGCGCGAGCGGTCGCTGGTCACCCTCTGGGTCGAGGCGCCCGCGACCTTGTCGGCGACGAACGCGCCGCCACCCGCGAGCACGAGGACGGCGGTCGCGGCTGCGGCGATCCGGACGGCGCGGTCGCCCGCGACGACGGAGATGAAGACGGCGACGGCGAAGAGCGCCACGAGGCTCGACTGCGAGTAGGAGAAGAAGAGCCCGGCGAACAGAAAGCCGATGACGATCGCCGCGAGCGCGATCCCGAGCTTCCGGTACCAGGCGGCCGTGAGCACGATCGCGATCGCGAGCACGAGGTGGCGCCCGTACAGGCTCGGGTCGCGGAACAGCGAGGTGGTGCGGAAGAAGCTCGAGTACGCGTTCCCGATCTGGACCGAGGGTGTGTAGAAGATGAGCCGCTCCGTCGCCTCCTCGACGAGGCCGACGGTGGCGAAGACCGCAGCGAGGGCGACGGCGGCGATGCCGAGAGCACGCGGCATCCAGGCCGGGAACGGCGAGCGGGCGACGACGGCGACGAGCAGGGTGAACGGGAGCAGGAAGTACTGGAGAAGGTTCTGCGCCGGCGCGTCGGCCGACGACCACAGGACGGAGAGGGCCGCGAACGAGGCGAGCGCCCCGAGCGGCAGCGAGATCTCGCGGGGCAGCGGCGCCAGCTCGCAGCTCGCGCACACGCACGAGACGCCACGCGAGCGCGACGGCGGAGGCCGCGATCAGCCCGTACAGCGGCAGCAGGCGGCCGCTCTCTCCACCTTGCGGGAGGCCGACGTAGAACCGGTGCGCGGCGCCGAAGTCGAGCGGCAGCCGCACCGGCGCAGCGAGGAGGATCGCCAGCGGGACGAGCTCCGGGCGGCGCACGAAGAGCGCGGCGAACAGGACGAGCCCGGCGAGCCCGATCACGCCGAGGGCGGCGCGCGCGGGCGAGATGCCGCTCGGGCCGGACGTGGCGAGCACGACCTCGGCGAGGGCGATGAGGGCGAGCCCCGCGAGGACGAGGGGCCTGCGGCTCGGGACGAGGACGAGAGGCGCGCCGATCGCACCGAGGACAGCCGCGACGTGAGCCATGGGTGGGGCAACAGTAACGCGCTCGGCCACGGCGTCGCCCCCCACCTGATATGCATTCGCGATGGTCGACGCCTGGCAGCGAGCCCTCGTCCTCGCGCCGCACACGGACGACGGCGAGTTCGGCTGCGGGGGCACGATGGCGCGGCTCGTCGAGGCCGGCTGCGAGGTCCGCTACGTCGCCTTCTCCATCGCGACGAGGTCGCTTCCACCCGGCTTTCCGCCCGATACGCTGGCCCGCGAGGTGCGCGAGGCGACGGCGGAGCTCGGGATCCCCGAGTCGCAGCTGACGGTGCACGACTTCGACGTCCGCACGTTTCCCGAGCGGCGCCAGGACATCCTCGAGCTGCTCGTGGCGCTCTGGGAGGAGTGGCCGCCCGACGTCGTCTTCCAGCCCGCGCACCACGACGTCCACCAGGATCACCAGACGATCGCGCAGGAGGGGCTGCGGGCGTTCAAGCGGACGACGATCCTCGGCTACGAGATCCCGTGGAACAACTTCGAGTTCTCCTACGGCGCCTACGTGGCGCTCGAGCAGCGGCACCTGGAGCGCAAGGTCGCGGCCCTCGAGCGCTACGCCTCGCAGCAGCATCGCCGCTACGCGAACCCGGAGTACGTCTGGAACCTGGCGAAGGTGCACGGCACGAACGTGAACCGCGAGCTCGCCGAGGTGTTCCAGGTCTACCGGATCGTGGCGTGATATTATTCGTTCCGGGAACGTCCATGAACGGCAGCGCGGCAAGTAGTCTCCCCGAATGCTTCAGAATCGCATCCGGCACACCGTCGCATTCACGCTGAGCCATCCCGCCGAGTCGGAAGACGAAAGCGACTTTCTCCAGGCGACAGAGGGGCTCGCCGCGATACCGGGCGTCGAGGTGTTCGAGCTCCTGGCCGAGGTCAGTCCGAAGAACGACTACCGCTTTGGGATCTCGATGGAGTTCGCAGATCGAGGCGCATACGAGCGTTACAACGAGCACCCAGACCATGTCCGGTTCGTGCAAGAGCGCTGGCTTCCCGAGGTGACGGACTTCCTCGAAATCGACTACACGGCACGCTAGACGTCGGGCGCGGTGGGTTGGAGCGGCCCGTCTATCGTGCGGGCGAACCGTAGAACACATCGAGGAGGAGCTTTTCGATGCCGCACATAGATCTGCCCGAAGGTGTGCCGGGAATCCGGAGTGCGATGCAGTTCCGGCCTGAGACCGCAGTGCATCTCAACGCTCTCGCTGAGGAGCTGCTGCGCGCAGACAACTCAATGTCGCGGGGTGACCGGGAGCTGATCGCCGCCTATGTCTCCAGCCGCAACAAGACCGTGTTCTGCGAACACTCACACAGCGCCTTCGCGGCCGTCCAGCTCGACGGCGGAATCGATCTGGTCGAACAGGTCAAGCGCGACCCCGACACCGCGCCGATCGAGCCCAAGCTTCGCGCACTGCTTCACATCGCAGGCAAGGTCGCCTTCGATGGCAAGACCGTCACAAGCTCAGACATCGAAGCAGCACGGGCCGAAGGCGCTACCGATCTCGAGATCCACGACACCGTTCTCATCGCAGCGGCCTTCTGCATGTACAACCGCTACGTCGACGGCCTCGACACCTGGCAGCCCACCGACCCGCAGATGTACCGGGAACGAGCACACTTGGTCGTCGAACACGGCTACGGCCGCTCCGTGGCCGCGTCCGGCTAGCCTACTCCGGTCGGCGGCCTGTCGCCGCGCCAGCGGTCACAAAGTACGCCTGAGAAGGAAAGGACCACGACTACTGCCCGATGATCTGCCGGGGCGGCTCGCTGCTGCCCGTGCTGCGCTCGAGGTCCGCTACGGGGATGTTCACGAACAGCGTGCGGCCGGTTGGTCATGTGGTCTCCAGTCGGTGGCTCGATGGCGTACGTCCTAGTAGACCGGCCCAGCCGGCGGAACTCATCGGTGGATCCCGGCTGAGGCGACTACGGGATCGTTGCCGCGTTCGGGATGGCCGCAGCGCTGGTGGTTGGAAGCAGCGGCGGCCGTCCTGACGTCAGACCTGTCGGTTGGGCGAGTGTTCGCGAATGACGCCCGAGCGCGTTTGGGCGTCAGCCGATTTGCTCGGCCAGCCCGATGAGAATGCCCTCGGGGCCTCGGACGTAGCAGAGCCGATACATGTCTTCGTACTGGACTACTTCGTCGACGAGCTGCGCGTCGTGCTTCCGGAGCCGGGCGAGCGTATCGTCGAGGTCGTCCACGGCGAACATGACACGCAGATAGCCCAGCGCGTTCACCGGGGCGTTTCGGTGATCGGCAACCACGGGCGGCGTGAGAAAGCGCGAGAGTTCGATCCTGCCGTGGCCGTCCGGCATACGCATCATGGCGATCTCGACGCGCTGGTCGCGCAGTCCCGTGACGCGCCCCGACCAGTCTCCTTCGATCATCGCCCGCCCTTCGAGTTCGAGGCCCAGCTCGACGAAAAAGGAGATAGCGGTATCGAGGGATTCCACTACGATCCCGACGTTGTCCATGCGTTCAAGCGTCACGCGGCCCCCTCTAGTCGTGTTGTCGCTCGGAGAGCGCTACCCGAGCTCGCGCAGCGCCGCCTCGATGCGGTCGAGCCGCTCGTGGATGCCGCGCAGGCTCTCCTCCGCGACGCCCGCTCCGACATCGGCTCGCTCCCTGCTCGAGCGCGTCACGAAGGCACCGGTGATCGAGGCCGTGATCACCGTGACGAAGCCGATCCCGAGCAGCATCACGACTGCGGCCAGGAGCCGGCCCACCACGGTCGACGGCACGAGATCGCCGTAGCCCACCGTGGTGACGGTCTGGACGGCCCACCACAGCCCGGCGCCGATCGTCGGGAAGTTGTCGTGGTCTGCGAATCGCATCAGCAAGCCCGCGCCGAGGGTCATCGCGGTCGTCACGGATGCGATCACCATGGCCGCCTTGCGCGGGTTCACAGCCCGGGCGATGAGCCGGTCGAGGCGGCGCTCGAGGCGGGTCTCGTGTGCCATCCGTCCGATGTTCGGCACCGGCGGCCGCCAGTCCTGCCACACGGCACGCGGTTGTCATGTGTTCACCGACCCTGTAGCGTGCCCGCCCATGTGTTGCCTCGCCCTCTCCGCAGGCTTCATCGGGCCGCGCTTTGCGCTTCTCGTCTGGTGGATCTTCGGCGACAAGGTCGACGCCGCCTTCTCGACCTGGTTCTGGCCGCTGCTGGGGCTGCTGTTCTTCCCCTGGACGACGATCGCCTACGTCCTCGCCTGGGGCCCGGTGTACGGCGTCTCCGGGTTCTGGGGTTGGCTGCTCGTCGCGCTCGGCCTCGCCGCCGACATCGCCACCTACTCGGCGAAACCCGCGCAAGCGCGCTACGCCTGATCGTCCGGGAGTCGCGCGAGGACGACGGCGTCCAGGCGCCGTCCGTCCCCTTCCCAGTACGCGCGCAGCACGCCCTCGTGCCGGAAGCCGGCCCGCTCGGCCAGGCGGAGCGCCGCGACGTTGTCGGTCGCGACGAAGACCTGCACGCGCCCGAGGCCGAGCGTGGAGAACGCCCAGTCCGTGAGCGCGCGGAGCGCCGCCGTCGCGAGGCCCCGCCCGCGCGCTGCCGGCGCGAGGCAGCAGCCGACCTCGCCGACCGCGTGCTCCCCGAGCGCGAGCATCATCTCGCCGAGGTAGCCGCCATCATCCCGGTCCGCGATCACGAGGTGGAGGAGCTCACCGTCCAGCCGGCAGCGCTCATAGAAGGCGACGACGGCCGAGCCCTCCTGCGCCGGCAGGGGCGGCAGCCAGCGGGCCGCTGCGGGATCCTGCTCGAGGGCGCGGGCCGCCTCGAAGTCTTCCGCCCGGAACGGGCGCAACACGAACGAGTCGGCGGCCAGTGCCGGGTCCGGGAACGGGATCTGAGCGTCGATGCGCGCATCCTACGGCGCGGCTCGTCCCATCCGGCCGCTGCGCCCCGCAGGCACCCGTACGCTCGGAGGGCGGAATGGAATAGGCTGACAGTTGGTCGCGGCGAGATCGTGGCCGAATGACGTCGAGAAGGAGGCAACGACAGATGATGAGAAGAAGGCCGCTCGCGCGCGCAGCCGTCGTCGGCGGAGTCGCGTACCACGCGGGCAAGAAGGGCGCGCAGAACAGGGCCGCCGAGGAGTCGCAGGACCAGCAGATCGCGGATCTCCAGGATCAGCAGCAGTATGCGCAGCCGCAGTACGCCCCACCGCCCCCCGCCCCTGCTCCCGCTCCGGCCCCGTCGGCCGGCGGCGCGGACATGGTCGCCCAGCTCGAGAACCTGAAGAAGCTGCTCGACGAGGGCATCCTCACGCAGGCGGAATTCGACATGCAGAAGCAGAAGCTGCTCGCCGGCGCGTGAGCGGAGAGGGGACGACGATGGCCATTGGCCCTGTACAGATGCTCGTGCTCGGATTTGCCGAGCCGAACTTCACCGGCAAGATCGCGGCCGAGCTCGACCGGCTGCGCGAGCACGAGTTCGTGAAGATCGTCGACGCGCTCGTCGTCAACAAGGACGAGAACGGCGAGATCACGGCGCTGCAGGTCAGCGACCTGAGCCCGGACGAGGCGACGGAGATGGGTGAGATCGCAGGCGCGCTGATCGGGTTCGGATATGGCACCGAGGAGGCCGTCGAAGCAGGTGCCGAGGCAGGCGCCGAGGCGATGGCCGACGGCCACCTGATCCCGGAGGAGGATGCGTGGTACGTCGCGGATGCGATCCCGAACGGATCCGCCGCCGCGATCATCCTGCTCGAGCACATGTGGGCGATCCCGCTGCGCGACGCGATCGTCAACGCAGGAGGCATTGCGCTCGCCGACGAGTGGATCCACCCGAAGGACCTCATCGCGGTCGGTGTCGCGGCGGCCGCCGAGTAGAGCGATCGCAGGAAGTCCGGGTGGCCGCAGAGCATTCGGCCACCCGGGCTCCTGGTGTCGCTCGAGATGAAGTCGATGACGGCCGACCCGGCGCCGAACGAGCACGCGGGGCCCCCGACCCCCGCCGAGCTTCTCCGCAGTAGGAACTACGTCGTTCTCCTCGTCTTCGGCGCGATCATCGGCGTGCCGGTGGCGACGGTCGCGTACTTCTTCCTCGAGGCGGTCGCGAAGACGCAGGAGTACGTGTTCGCGACGCTGCCCGGCGAGCTCGGATTCGACAGCCCGCCTGCCTGGTGGCCCACCCCGTTCCTCGCGCTGAGCGGTCTGCTCGTTGCCCTGACGATCCGCCACCTTCCGGGCACGGCTGGACACAAGCCCGCCGAAGGCTTCAAGGCGTCTGGCGCCGTCCACCCGATCGACCTTCCGGGCATCTTCATCGCGTCGTTCGCAACGCTCAGCCTCGGGGTCGTCCTCGGCCCCGAAGCGCCCCTGATCGCAATCGGCAGCGGCCTGGGCGTTCTCGCGGTGCACCTGCTCAAGCGTGACGCGCCCGAGATGGCGAGCGTCGTGATCGGCGCAGCAGGAAGCTTCGCCGCGATCTCAACCTTGCTCGGATCGCCGCTCGCCGCCGCGTTTCTCCTCATGGAGGCCGGCGGGCTCGGCGGCGCGATGATGGGGGTCGTGCTCATACCCGGCCTGCTCGCCGCCGGAATCGGGTCGCTCATCTACATCGGGCTCGACGACTGGACGGGACTCGGGACGTTCTCACTTTCGGTTCCGGACATTCCGGCCGCCGGGAGCCCGACCGGAGCGGAATTCCTCTGGGCGATCGCGATCGGCGTCCTCGCCGCGATCGTCGGATCCTGCATCAAGCGCCCGGCACTCCTGCTCCAGCCGATCGTCGAGCGGCGGATGGTGCTCCTGACCCCCGTCGTGGGCATCGCGATCGGCGTCCTCGTGTTCATCTTCGTCGAGGCGACCGACAGGAGCTATGACTATGTGCTCTTCTCGGGCCAGGCCCAGCTGCCGTCATTGATCGAAGGTGCCGCGGGATGGACGGTGGGGGCGCTGCTCCTCCTGGTGCTGTGCAAGGGGCTTGCCTACTGCTTCGCCTTGAGCTGCTTTCGCGGTGGGCCGGTCTTCCCCGGCATGTTCATCGGCGCCGCCGGGGGCATCGCGCTCTCCCACCTGCCGGGTCTGCCGATGATCGACGGCGCTGCCATGGGGATCGGCGCGATGACCGTCGCGATGCTCGGCCTCCCGCTCGTCGCGGTGCTCCTCGTGGCGCTGTTCCTCGAGGCGGACGCGGTGTCGTTGATGCCGCTCGTGATCGTCGCCGTCGTCGTCTCGTACGTCGTGTCGGCACGACTCGCGCCGGCCCCGCCGCCACCGGCGGAGGCGGCATCCTGACGCAGCCCGACGAGCGCGCGCCTCGCCCACGCCCCTTCTCTCGATCGTGTAAGAACACGAGACGATGACGACCGCCTACGGAGAGAAGCCCGTCTGGACGCCGATGCGGCCGCGCCTCGGGCCCGTGCGCGTCCTCGTGACGTGGATCGTCGCAACGGTCTCGCTGCTCGTCGCCGCCTGGATCGTCCCCGGCGCCGACGTGAAGAGCTTCTGGGGCGCGCTCGTCGCCGCGGCGGTGATCGCGATCCTCAACGCGATCCTGCCTCCCGTCATCGCGGCGTTGCGCCTGCCGCTGATGCTCGTGCTCGGGCTCCTGCTCATCCTCATCGCCGATGCGCTGATGCTCCTCGCCGCGGATGCCATCACCGGCGGTGACCTCTCGGTCGACTCCTTCTGGTCGGCGCTGCTCGTCGCACTCGTCGCGTCGGCCGTGTCGGTCGTCCTCGACGTCGTCTTCGGGACGAACGACGACGACGCCTACATGCTCAGCGTGATCCAGCGCATTGCCAGGCGGTCGGGCGAGCGGGTGCGGACGGACGCGCCGGGAGTGGTCTACCTCGAGATCGACGGCCTCGCGCTTCCGGTCCTGCAGCGTGCGATGCGCGACGGGAACGCGCCGAACATGGCGCGCTGGCTCGTCGAGGACGGCTACGCGCTGACGGAGTGGGAGACCGACCTGTCGTCGCAGACGGGCGCCTCGCAGGCCGGCATCCTGCTCGGCTCGAACGAGGACATCCCCGCCTTCCGCTGGGTCGAGAAGGAGACGGCCACGACGATGACGTGCTCGGCACCGCCGGACTGCGCCGAGATCGAGCGGCGCCACGCCGGCCACGGCCTGCTCCGCGACGGCGGTGCGAGCCGCGGCAATCTGCTCTCCGGAGAGGCCGACCACGTCATCCTCACGGTGAGCAGGATGGAGGAGGAGAAGAAGTCGAATCCCGGCTACAGGGCATTCCTCGCGAACGGCTTCAACGTCACCCGCGTCCTCGTCCTCCTCTTCTGGGAGGTGATGCTGGAGCTGTCCGCGTCGAGCCGGGCCAAGCGGCGGGACGTGCGGCCGCGCGGGCATCGCGGCGGCATCTATCCGTTGATGCGCGGCGCCCTCTGCGTCTTCGTCCGCGACCTGATCGTCTACGGCGTCCTCCAGGACATGATGAAGGGCCGCCCCGCGATCTACGCCACGTTCTCGAGCTACGACGAGGTCGCACACCACTCCGGCCTCGAGCGGGCGGACACGCTCGAGGCGTTGCGCAAGCTCGACCAGCAGTTCGGACGGATCGCGCAGGCGCGTCCCTACGCGGCGAGACCGTACGTGATCGTCGTCCTCTCCGACCACGGGCAGACGCAGGGAGCGACGTTCAAGCAGCGCAACGGATACGGCCTCGACGAGCTCGTGGAGCGGTCCCTCTCCCGCGGGAGCGTCAACGGCATCGAGGGCGGCGACGAGCAGAGCTCGATGGTCGGGCATGCCGTGGTCGAGGCGACGGGAGCGGCGGCGGCCAAGAAGGAGAAGAAGAGCAAGAACGACGTCTCGGACCGCGACGTGGTCGTGATGGGCTCCGGGAACCTCGGGCTCGTCTACCTGATGGAGGAACGGCGGCGGTTGACCCTCGAGGAGATGAACGAACGCCATCCGAACCTGATCCCGGCCCTCCGCAGCCACCCGCACATCGGCTGGCTGCTCGTCCGCTCCTCGGAGCACGGCCCCGTCGCCCTCGGCGGCAGCGGGGCGCACTACCTCGCCGACGGCCGGGTCGAGGGCGACGATCCGCTGGCGGTTTTCTCGCCGAACGCCCCCCGCCACCTCCGTCGGACCGACGGCTTCGCGCACGTGGCGGACATCATGATCGGCAGCTTCTACGACCCGGCCCTCGAGACCGGCTGCGCCTTCGAGGAGCTGATCTCCTTCCACGGCGGCATCGGCGGGCCGCAGACCCGGCCGTTCATCCTCCATCCCGCCGACCTGGCACTGCCCGACGGCGAGATCATCGGCGCCGCAGCGGTCCACGAGATTCTCGCGGCCTGGCGCCGGGAGCTGAACGGGACGACCGCGGCGACCGCGACGACCGCGACGGTCTGAACTCAGAGCGAGAGGCTGACCGGGAACGTCGCCATCCAGACGACGACGCCGATCAGCACCACCCAGCCGAGCGCGAGCACCGTGATCCGAGAGCTGTCCGAGTGGAGTCGGGTGCTGATCCCGGCGAAGAAGAGCGCGAGTGCGAACATGACGACGCAGAGCGTGTACTTGTCCGCCCGCTTCACGAGCGCCTGGGCCTGCAGTGATTCGACAACGCCTTTCTGCTCGAGTGCATCCGCCTCGTCGGTTGCGGCCGACTGGTACTGAGGCATCGCGAAGGGCGTCAGCGGGGCCTTCGGGTTCGTCAGCGGCTTCGTCGCGACCCAGGCCTGGACTGCCGGCCTGAACTCGGGCCGGAAGCGGCGGTAGTAGAAGCCCGAGAGCTCCCTGTCGCCTCGCCGGTAGGCGTCGACCCACTGGAAGAAGGTGCCGACGTCTATCTGGATCTGCCGGTTGGCAACTCCTGCGACGCGATTCGCGTGCACACGGGCAGCAGTGGAGCGGTTGCCGGCGAGGCCCTGCTCGCTGCGATAGTGCGCTGCCTGATAGCTCGCCCATGCGGTCGCGACGGCGGCGAGCGCCAGGAGCAGGGTCGCGAGGAGCTCGAGCGTGCGCGTCCGTGCCGACGGCGGCGGGTCGTCCCCGCTCAGGACGCCACCCCACGGTCGTCGCAGAGCGGTGGGATGTCGAGGCTCAGCTCCTTCGCCGCCTGATCGATGAGATCGAGCGTCCGCTCCATCGCCGTCGGGCGCAGCCCTCCGACGCCGTCGTGATACGGGCTGTCGAGGAACACGAGCAGGAGCAGCATCGACGTGACGACGATTGCGATCCCTCCCATCATCGTCCCCTGCACGACGACGCTCTCCCCGCTGTCGGCGAAGAAGAGCATGAACACGAAGAGGACGATCGCGGAAAGGAGCAGCACGATCCAGAGCGGCACGGGAATCACGCCTTCCGCTCCGTGCACCCGGTCCTGGCGGGCGGACTCGCGATCGGAGCGCTGGTCGAACCACTTGTCAAAGGCCGTCTGCTCCGAGCTCGACTTCGGGTCGACCCCTTGCATCGTGCGAAACATGGACACGCCCCAGGGGTTGAACACGTCCTGCAGGCCCCCCGACTCCATCTGCGGCCACTCCACGTGCACGACCGTGCGGGCATAGCACTGCAGCTCCCCGGAGAGGCGCGCCCGCACCTCGACGGGCATGAACTGGGCCGTCTCGAACTGCTGCAGCACGATCTCCGCCTCCGTCTCGGCTCCGCTACGGGAGGTGTCGTAGCTCTCGAAGGCGAGGAAGATGACGAACCCGAGCATGATCGCGAACCCGGTCGAGAGGACGCCGAAGACCCCGGCCGCGCGATCGCCGTCCGCGAACCTGCTGCCCTCCGGTGCTCCCCGCCGCACGAGCAGCATCGCCGCGACGGCAACCGTTGTCACGACGACGATGACGAGGGCGGCCCAGACGAGGCTCATCCGCCCGAGCCTACTCGTTCTCTGGAAGCGGGTTCGCCGCCGTCCCCTATCCTCCCCCCGTGGCCCGTGAGCTTCGCGAGGTGGTCTTCGTCGACGGCGTCCGCACGGTGTTCGGCAAGGCCGGAGCAGGCGGCCTCTTCTGGAAGACGCGCGCCGACGACATGGCCGTCAAGGCGGTGCGGGAGCTTCTCCGTCGCAACCCGCAGGTTCCACCGGATCGCATCGGGGACGTGATCCTGGCGGCCACTGCACAGGTGGGCGACCAGGGACTGACGCTCGGCCGCGAGGTGGCACTGCTCGCAGGCCTGCCGCACACGGTGCCCGGCTTCGCCGTCGACCGCATGTGCGCCGGCGCGCTGACCGCGACCACGGCAGGTGCCGGGGAGATCGCGATGGGCGCGGCCGACCTCGTCGTCGTCGGCGGGGTCGAGCACATGGGGCACCACGAGATGGGCGCCGAGGTCGAGTTCAACCCACGCTTCGTCAGTGAGCGGCTCATCGACGAGAGCGCGGCCGTGATGGGACAGACGGCCGAGAACCTCCACGACGTCTTCCCGCAGTTGACGCGGGAGGCCGCGGACCGGTACGCAGTCGAGAGCCAGCGGCGGGCCTCGCGGGCATGGGACGAGGAGGGCGGTGTGATGGAGCACACCGTCGTCCCCATGAGCGTCTTCGGCGAGGAGGGTTGGCGGATCGCCGACCGGGACGAGTTCCTGCGGCCCGACACGACGCTCGAGGGCCTCGCCGCGCTGCGGACGCCGTTCCGCGCCGGTGGCCGGGTCACCGCCGGCAACTCGGCCGGGCTCACCGACGGCGCCACGGCAGGGCTGCTCGCGGCCGAGGACGTGGCGGCCGAGCTCGGGCTCGAGCCCTCGATGCGACTCGTCGGCTTCGCCTACGCCGGTGTGGAGCCGCACCTGATGGGGATCGGCCCCGTGCCGGCGACGGAGCGCGTGCTCGAGCGGGCCGGGCTGACGATCGACGACGTCGGCATCTTCGAGCTCAACGAGCCGTTCGCCGTCCAGGTGCTGACGTGGTGCGACGGCGTCGGGATCGCCCCGGACGACCCGCGCCTGAACCCGAACGGCGGCGCGATCGCCTGCGGCCATCCGCTCGCGGCGACGGGAGTGCGGCTCATGGCCCAGCTCGCGTTCGAGCTGGAGCGGCGCCCCGACGTCCGCTACGGGCTCACCGCCCTCTGCATCGGGCTCGGCATGGGCGCGGCGCTGCTCTGGGAGAACGCCCGCCATGGCTGACCGGGCGACACAGTTCTACTTGCAGGAGGTCGAGACGCGCGTCGGCCCGCTCGCCCTCGTCACGATGGACAACGGGGAGGACTGGCAGAAGCCGAACGTCTTCGGGCGCGCCGCTCTCGAATCGCTCGGCGAGCTGCTGCCCCGCCTGCAGGACGACCGCTGGAGCGGCCTCGTCCTCACCGGCAAGCCGTTCGTCTTCGCCGCCGGGGCCGACCTGGCCGAGTTCCCGCAGATGAGCACTCCCGAGCTCGCACGCGCCGCCGCGCAGGGAGGGCACGCTGCCTTCGCGGCGATCCGCGGCCTGCCCTACCCCACGCTCGCGGCGATCAACGGTGCGGCGCTCGGGGGCGGCCTCGAGATCGCGCTCCACTGCGACTTCCGTACACTCGCCCGCTCGGTTCGCCACCTCGGCTTCCCGGAGGTCTTCCTCGGGATCATCCCGGCCTGGGGTGGGACGCAGCTTCTCCCCCGCGTCGTCGGTGCCGCGGCGGCCGTCGAGCTGATCGTCGCCAACCCGCTGAAGCAGAACAGGCTCCTGCACGCGGGGCAGGCGTTCGAGCTGGGGCTCGCCGACGCGCTGCTCGAGGACGTCGAGTTCCTGGACGACTCGATCGAGTGGCTCGTGCGCGCGATCGAGGACGAACGACCCCCGCGGCAGAAGGCCGATCTCGCGGACGCGACCGAGGTGTGCGCGAAGGCGCGGTACGCCGTCGACGACGCTGTGCACGGTGTCGCGCTCGCTCCCTACCGCGCTCTCGACCTCATCGCCGGCACGGCGGGCTGGACGCTCGAGGAGGGCTACCGGGCCGAGGAGGACGCCCTCGCGGACCTGCTCCCCGGCCCGCAGGCGCAGGCGGCCGTGTACGCGTTCGACGTCGTCGAGCGGCGGGTCAAGAGAGGCTTCGGCATCCCCGACGCGAAGCCGCGGCGGATCCAGAAGGTGGGGGTCGTCGGAGCCGGGCTGATGGCGACGCAGCTCGCGACGCTGTTCCTGCGCCGGCTGGAGGTGCCGCTCGTCGTCACCGACGTCGACAGCGGCCGGGTGGAGGAGGCGCTCGGCTCGATCCGGGCCGACCTCGAGAAGCAGGTCGCGCGGGGACGGCTGCCCGAGGGGAAGGCGCGCTTCCTCGGCTCGATCGTGACCGGCGCCTCCGGAACGCACGAGTTCGCGGACTGCGACCTCGTGATCGAGGCGGTGTTCGAGGAGATCGCCGTCAAGCGGGAGGTCTTCGGCGCGCTCGAGGAGGTCGTCTCCGGCGAGTGCCTGCTCGTCACGAACACCTCTTCTCTCTCCGTCGGCGAGATGGCGGCCGGGCTTCGGCACCCGGAGCGCGTCGTCGGGATGCATTTCTTCAACCCGGTCGCCGTGCTGCCCCTCGTCGAGCTCGTACGGGCGGAGGCGACCGACGACACGACGCTCGCGACAGCCTGGGACGTGACGAAGAAGCTCGGCAAGCGAGGCGTGCTCGTGCGGGACGCGCCGGCCTTCGTCGTCAACCGCCTCCTGACGAGGCAGTCGTGCGTCCTCATGCAGGCGCTCGAGAACGGCAACACCTTCGAGGAGACCGACGAGGCGGCGCTGCGGCTCGGGATCCCGATGCCGCCGTCGGCGCTCCTCGCGATGGTCGGGCCGCGGGTGGCGAACCACGTTCTCCATACGCTCCACGACGCCTTCCCCGACCGCTTCCCCCTCTCGCCGACGCTCGAGAACTTCGCGAACGGCGAGATGGACATCGTCGTCACGGGCGACGAGCGCCGGACGGTGGACGAGATCCACGAGGCCATCCTGGAAGCACTGGCCGACGAATGCCGCCATATCCTGGACGAGGCGGTCGTCACCTCGGCGGCGGACATCGACGCGTGCCTCATCCTCGGCGCCGGGTTCCCGTTCTTCCGCGGCGGCCTGACGCCCTACCTCGACTGGAGTGGCGCATCCGAGCGCCTCCTCGGCAGGCGTCTCGCCGCTTGACCGGTCTGGACCCGCCCGGGCGGAGAGTGCCGGCCCCACACGCGCCGTGCCGGCGGCGCTTCCGAAGGTTCCTCCGCGACGAGGAAGGGTGACGGGCGTCCCTCGATCAGGGGTTGCGCGACACATGAATGCGCCATACGCTGAGGCCTCAACAAGTCCATTTTCGGGGCTGCACGCTTCTGGCGGGGTAAGCGGCAGTTGACGGTCGCACAGACGAAGGGGGCGGGGAAGTAGATGCGTTTGATTTCGTGGGCCCGGAAGCCGGTATCGGCGTTGCCGTTGCTTGTGTTGGCTGTGCTCGTGGTGGTGGGGGTCGTTGCGTCGCGGTGCGGCGGCGGCTGTGCAGAGCCCGGCTGGCTGTAATGCGGACAACAGCGTGGTGAACATCGCGCGGTCGCAGATCGCGGCGGTGGCGGGGGAGACGGTGACGTTCACGGTGTCGTCGGGGAATCCGACCTCGGCGGACGGGTGTGACATCACGGGGCGGTCGATCACGCTGACGTTGCCGAATGGGACGTCGCAGGTGTTCGGGCCGTTCAACGAGCCGAACGGGACGCCGATCACGGTGCGGGGCCAGGTGCCCTACGTTGCGAACGTGGCCGATCTGGTCACTGTCGCGTGGCCAGCAGGTGTGGCCGGCGATTGCGACGTGGACGGGGACGCAGCTGGACGGTTTCGACAGCGCCTCGACGGGGGCGAAGGGGACGGCGGTGATCCAGCTGGTGCCGGCGACGACGTTGACGGCGGCTGCGAGCAACGCGACGACGGCGCATGCGGGTGCTGTGGTGACGGTGACGGTGACGGAGACGAACTCGGGCGCGGTGGCGTTGCACGACGTGACCGTGACGGGGGCGCCGTGTGCGTCGTGGACGCCGGTGGGTGTGTTCGACGGCAACCTCGCGATCAATGCCTCGCAGGATTTCAGCTGCCAGGTGACGGTGGGTGCGGCCGGGTACGGACACGGCCTGGTCTGCTGATGGTCACGGTCTGGATACGCAGAACAACCAGGTGCCGGACACGAACGAGCATGCGCAAGGCTCGATCCACGCGATCAACCCGCAGACGGCGCTGACCGTCGTCGGCACGCCGCCGACGGTGGTGGCGCAGGGGCAGTCGGTGACGATCACGGTGACCGAGACGAACACGGGTGACGACACGTTGAGCAATGTGAACGTGACGGGTGGCCCGTGTGCGTCGTGGACGGCGGCGGCGGGGTTCGGCGGAACCTTGGCCGCGGGTGCCTCGACGACCTTCTCGTGCACGTTCAGCGGTGAACGGGACGGTGAACTGGTTCGCGGACGGTCATGGCACCGACTCGCTCGGCACGGCTGCGCCTGCGACCGGTGAGCATCAGGAAGGCACGGTCGTGCCGGAGTCGCCGCCTCCGCCTCCCCGCCTCCGCCTCCGCCTCCGCCTCCGCCTCCGGCGCAGACCGACGTGGCGATCACGAAGAGCGCGACCGCGCGGGTGACGCTCGGGTCGGACGGCAAGGCGGCGATCGTCTACGACATGCGCATCACGAACAACGGTCCCGCTCCGGCCGCGAACGTAACGGCGTCCGACGCGGCGCCGACAGGCGTCACGTTCACGACCATCGCAACGCAGCCGAGCCAGGGCTCCTGCTCAGTTGCGAACGGTGGGGCGCTCGTCAACTGCACCGTGGGCACGGTGGCCGTCGGTCAGTCGCTCGCCTTCACGGTCAACGCGTCGGTCAATGTCACCGGGACGCTCACGAACTGTGTCACCGTCACGACGACGACGCCGGAGACGAACGTGGCGAACAACACGGCTTGCGCGCCGACGGTGGTCGTCCCGCCGCCGATTCCGCCTCCTCGGCCTCCTCCGCCACCGCGCCGCCGCCGGAGATCTGCAACACCCTTCTCGCAGGGCCGAAGATGCTGAAGGGGAACGGCAAGACCCAGAGGTTCTCGGTGAAGGTGAGCCAGGGCCGCAAGGGCGTCCCCGGCGCCAAGGTGCAGGTGGCGGGGCCTGGGATCTCGAAGACGGTGACGACCGGCAAGAACGGCCTGGCCGTCGTGTCGATCAAGCCGAGCAAGGCGGGGATCATCAGGGTCCTGATCTCGAACAAGAAGGCGTGCAACACACAACGGATCGGGATCGTCGGCGTCTACGAGCCGCCGGTCACCGGCTAGGTTCGGATCCGGGCGGGTTCGAGCGGGAGTTGGGCATGCGCGTGAGGCGGCGGGAGCCGCTTCACGCGCGTGTGGGTCGAGGGCAGGGTGCGACCGGGCGGCTGCACCGGAGCAAGGCCACCCGAGCGCGCGTGCTCCTGTCGGATTCTCGGATTGCGCGATCACGCAAGTGAGAACACCGGTCGGTGCCCGCGGCCCGTGCGGAGAGTGCCCGGCGCCACTTCCGAAGGTTTTTCTGCGACGAGAAGGGTGACGGGCGTCCTCGATCGGGGGTTGCGCGACACACGAATGCGCCATACGCTGGAGGGCATACGCACGTCCATTTTCGGGGCTGCGCGCTTCTGGCGGGGTAAGCGGCAGTTGACAGTCGCACAGACGAAGGGGGCGGGACAGTAGATGCGTTCGATTTCGTGGGCCCGGAAGCCGGTATCAGCATTCCTGGTGGTGTTGGCGGCTGCGGCGGTTGTCGTCGCGGTCGTTGTGTCGAGTGCGGCGGCAGCTGTGCAGAGCCCGGCTGGTTGTAATGCGGACAACAGCGTGGTGAACATCGCGCGGTCGCAGATCGCGGCGGTGGCGGGGGAGACGGTGACGTTCACGGTGTCGTCGGGGAATGAGACCTCGGCGGACGGGTGTGACATCGTCGGCCGGTCGATCAGACTGACGTTGCCGAATGGGACGTCGCAGGTGTTCGGGCCGTTCGACGAGCCGAACGGCACGCCGGTCACGCAGCGGGGCCAGTTGCCGTACGTTGCGAACGTGGCCGATCTGGTCCCTGTCGGTGGCGTGCAGGTGTGGCCGGCGGTTGCGACGTGGACGGGGACGCAGCTGGACGGTTTCGACAGCGACTCGACAGGGTTGAAGGGGACGGCGGTGATCCAGCTGGTGCCGGCGACGACGTTGACGGCGGCTGCGAGCAACGCGACGACGGCGCATGCGGGTGCTGTGGTGACGGTGACGGTGACGGAGACGAACTCGGGTCTGGTGGCCGTTGCACGACGTGACCGTGACGGGGGCGCCGTGTGGGTCGTGGACGCCGGTGGGTGTGTTCAACGGCAACCTCGCGATCAATGCCTCGCAGGATTTCAGCTGCCAGGTGACGGTGGGTGCGGCCGGGTCGGACACGGCCTGGTCTGCTGACGGTCACGGTCTGGATACGCAGAACAACCAGGTGCCGGACACGAACGAGCACGCGCAAGGCTCGATCCGCGCGATCAACCCGCAGACGGCGTTGACGGTTGTGGGGACGCCCCACGCCGGCGAGCCGTGCATCCGCGGGTGATTCGGTCACGATCACGGTGATGGAGCACGAACACGGGTGACGACACGTTGCAGCAACGTGTGTGACCGACAACGTGACCGGGTGGCACCGTGTCCGACCTGCGGCCTCTGTGGCGCGAACCAGTGTTCGATCCGGGTGAGACGTTGCGTGCACGCCGCTGCAGGTCGCAGAACTTCTCGTGCACGTTCGCCGGTGCACCATCGTGGACGGTGCACACTGGTTCGCGGACGCCGTCATGGCGACCGAACCTCGGCTCGGTCACGGCCTGCGCCTGCGACCGGTGAGCATCCGGCAGGCACGGCAATCCGTGCCGGCGTCGATGTCGATCGTGAAGCTACACAACGGCGCCGACGCGAACGATCCGAACGGGCCGGGTGTGCCGGTGATCAAGCCGGGTGACCCGGTCACGTGGACGTACGACGTGACCAACTCGGGCTCCAGCCACACGTGGCGGCCGACGTGGTCGTGACCGACAACGTGACCGGTGTGACACCGTCCTGTGCGGCTGCGGCTGCGGCGGACGCGAACCAGGTCTTCGATCCGGGTGAGACGTGGGCGTGCACGGCGACGCGGGACGGCGCCGACCTGACGTGCTGAACCCGCCGGCCGGGACGCACCATCGTGCAGGGTTCGTGCACCCGGGGTCAGACACGGCCGCCCTCGACGGCGTACACGAACCTGGGCACGGTCACGATCCCGGGTGCGACCGCGAGCGACCCGTCCAGCTACTGCAACCCGCCGCGGAAGCCGGGCGTGTCGATCGTCAAGTACACCAACGGTGCCGACGCCAACAACCCGAACGCTGCCGGCGTGCCTGACATCTCGGCGGGCGGGGCGGTCACGTGGCGTTACGACATCACCAACACCGGTGAGACGCACGTGGCTGCGGCCGACGTCGTTGTCACCGACAACGTGACGGGCGTGACGCCCAGTTGTGCCGCCGCGGCTGCCGCGGACGCGAACCATGTGTTCGATCCGGGTGAGACGTGGCAGTGCACCGCAACCGGGACAGCGCTCGACCTGACCTCACCGAACCCGCCCGCGGGGACGCACATCGTGGCCAACTCGTGCACCCAGGGTGGGACACGGACGCCGTCCAACGCCTACACCAACCTGGGCACGGTCACGATCCCGGGAGCGACCGCGACCGACCCGTCCAGCTACTGCAACCCGCCGCAAGCCGGGCGTGTCGATCGTCAAGTACACCAACGGTGCCGACGCCAACAACCCGAACGCTGCCGGCGTGCCTGACATCTCGGCGGGCGGGGCGGTCACGTGGCGTTACGACATCACCAACACCGGTCAGACGCACGTGGCTGCGGCCGACGTCGTTGTCACCGACAACGTGACGGGCGTGACGCCCAGTTGTGCCGCCGCGGCTGCCGCGGACGCGAACCATGTGTTCGATCCGGGTGAGACGTGGCAGTGCACCGCAACCGGGACAGCGCTCGACCTGACCTCGCCGAACCCGCCCGCCGGGACGCACATCGTGGCCAACTCGTGCACCCAGGGTGGGGCACGGACGCCGTCCAACGCCTACACCAACCTGGGCACGGTCACGATCCCGGGAGCGACCGCGAACGACCCGTCCAGCTACTGCAACCCGCCTCCGCCTAATCGTCGCTCGCCTCCATCCGCCTCCTCCGCCTCCTCCGCCTCCGGCGCAGACGGATGATGGCGGTCGCGAAAGCGCGACCGCGCAGGTGACGCTCGGGTCGGACGTAAGTCGGCGATCGTCTACACAAGTGCAAGCCGCCACAACGTGTCCCGATCCAGCCGCGCAACGTGCACGCCGCCGGCTCCGACAGGTGTCACGATCACGACCATCGCAACGCAGCCGCGCTCAGGGTTCGCGATCGCCGTCGCGAGTACGGGTGCGAGGGGATCGTACAACCGCAGTCGCTGGGCGCGACGGCTGTCGGTGCAGTCGCTCGTGTTCACGGTCAACGTTCGCAACGTCGCCGGGACGCTAACGACCTGCGTCACGGTCACGACGACACGCCGGAGACAACGTGGCGAACAACACGGCCTGCGCGCCGACGGTGGTCCCGGCCGTCCCGCCCCGCCGCTCCGCCTCCGCCTCCGCCGCCGCCGGAGTTGCAACCGTTCTCGCGGGCCGAAGATGCTGAAGGCGAACGGCAAGACGCAGAGGTTCTCGGTGAAGGTGAACCAGGGCCGCAAGGGCGTTCCGGGCACCAGGGTGCAGGTGGCGACCTGGATCTCGAAGACGGTGACGACCGGCAAGAACGGGGTGGCCGTCGTGTCGGTCAAGCCGAACAGGCGGGGATCATCAGGGTCCTGATCTCGAACAAGAAGGCGTGCAACACGCAGAGGATCGGGATCGTCGGCGTGTACGAGCCGCCGGTGACCGGCTAGGTTCGATCGGGCGGGTTCGCGCTGGAGCTGAGCACGCGCGTGAGGCGGCAAGAGCCGCTTCACGTGCGTGGCCGGTCGAGGGGGAGGCGCCTCCGCCCTTCCGCGCTTGGGCTCGCCGCCGCGGAGGACCACCAGTTCTCGCGGCCCATCGGACGCGCGGACGGAAACCGGACTTGACGATGTCTCCCATCGTAGGCAAGATGCCGCCGGCGGAAGTCACGTTTGGTGTGATCTGCGGCTTGAGGTCGGATTCACCACCGGTGACGAATGGTTAATTGGGGGGGAGGACTGGCATGGAGGGACTGAAGCCCCGTAGGGGGCCGTTCCTGTTGGTTTTGGCGGCTGCGGCGGTTTTCGTCGCGGTCGTTGTGTCGAGTGCGGCGGCGGCTGTGCAGAGCCCGGCTGGCTGCAATGCGGACAACAGCGTGGTGAACATCGCGCGGTCGCAGATCGCGGCGGTGGCGGGGGAGACGGTGACGTTCACGGTGTCGTCGGGGAATCCGACCTCGGCGGACGGGTGTGACATCACGGGGCGGTCGATCACGCTGACGTTGCCGAACGGGACGTCGCAGGTGTTCGGGCCGTTCAACGAGTCGAACGGCACGCCGATCACGGTGCGGGGCCAGTTGCCCTACGTTGCGAACGTGGCCGATCTGGTCCCTGTCGGTGGCCAGCAGGTGTGGCCGGCGGTTGCGACGTGGACGGGGACGCAGCTGGACGGTTTCGACAGCGCCTCGACGGGGTCGAAGGCGACGGCGGTGATCCAGCTGGTGCCGGCGACGACGTTGACGGCGGCTGCGAGCAACGCGACGACGGCGCATGCGGGTGCTGTGGTGACGGTGACGGTGACGGAGACGAACTCGGGCCCGGTGGCGTTGCACGACGTGACCGTGACGGGGGCGCCGTGTGCGTCGTGGACGCCGGTGGGTGTGTTCAACGGCAACCTCGCGGTCGGTGCCTCGCAGGATTTCAGCTGCCAGGTGACGGTGGGTGCGGCCGGGTACGGACACGGCCTGGTCTGCTGACGGACACGGTCTGGATACGCAGAACAACCAGGTGCCGGACACGAACGAGCATGCGCAAGGCTCGATCCACGCGATCAACCCGCAGACGTCGTTGACGGTTGTGGGGACGCCGCCGGCGAGCGTGCATGCGGGTGATTCGGTCACGATCACGGTGATGGAGACGAACACGGGTGACGACACGTTGAGCAACGTGAACGTGACCGGTGGCCCGTGTCCGACCTGGGCCTCTGTGGGGGCGTTCAACGGGACGTTGGCGCCGCTGCAGTCGCAGAACTTCTCGTGCACGTTCACGGTCAACGGGACGGTGAACTGGTTCGCGGACGGTCATGGCACCGACTCGCTCGGCACGGCTGCGCCTGCGACCGGTGAGCATCAGGCAGGTTCGGTGCATTCGATCAACCCGCAGACGTCGCTGACCGTCGTCGGCACCCCGCCGACGCAGGTCGAGCAGGGCACGCAGGTCACGATCACGGTGACCGAGACGAACACGGGTACCGACACGCTGTCAGGCGTGCATGTGACGGGTAGCCCATGTGCGACATGGGATCCGGCCGGTCCGTTCACGCTGGCGCCGGGTGCGTCCCAGAACTTCACCTGCACGTTCACGGTCAATGCGGCGACGGTGAACTGGTCCGCAGACGGACAGGCAACGGACTCGCTCGGCTCGCCGGCTCCTTCGGCCGGTGAGCATCAGCAGGGCAGCGTCCAGCCGATCACGCGTGGGGGCCTGATCACGCACACGAACGTCGACTGTGGGGATGTCCTGAGCGGGAACGCGAGTAACTTCCTGATCGGTGGGATGAACTACCCGAACTCCCACGGCAAGATCGGGCAGGGGATCGATCCCGGGAAGTTCTTCTACTGGGTGAAGATCACGACCACGACCCCGAACCAGGTCGTGACGGTCAGCCAGTCGAACACGAGCACGAACAACTTCCCATCGATCAAGATCCATCAGGACTGGCAGCGGGTGTACACCGGTAACTGCGCGTCGTTCAAGACGGGCACGCAGATCGCGGGCGGCGCGGGTGCGTCGTTCACGATCGCGACGCCGGGTTCGTACATCATCGGGGTCAAGTACGACCCGAAGTCGCTGGTGGGGGCGAACGTGCCGGTGCCGCCGGTGATCACGTTCACGTTCACGACGTCGCTGGGTGCGAGCACCTCGGCGACGGTGCAGTTGCTGCCGAAGTAGGCACAACGACACACACTGGGAGGGCCGGCGCCACGCCGGCCCTCCCGCTCCACTCCGAGAATCCCCCGTTTCTGTCAACTCCCTGCAAGTTGAGGCGATGAGAGCCGGACCCCTTGCGGGCAGTGTGCCTCAAGGACGCTCTTACGTCCCGCGTACAACTCCGTTTTCGGGTACTCTCCCGTCAGCGCCGCTCGACCTTTTCCACAGGAGAGCGCGCCGATTCCCTTGGCAGCAGCACCACCCGCGTGCTGCGCACTGCATCAGTACGTGACATCGAACCCGACATCAACGTCGGAAGCGGCAGAGGGCCTGGAAGCCACCGCGATCCGCGCACACGCCTGGTACGGCGAGCCGTTCCTGCACGCAGGAGAGGATCCCGCGGTCTCGCTCGCACCAGGAACGGCGCGTCGGGCCGCGCTCGACGAAGCGCTCGCCGAGATCGAGGCAGGCCGCCGCTCACCGTCGAATCGCTGGCGCGTTCGGTACGGCCTCATGCTCGGCCTCGAGCGCGTCCTCGCGTCGCCAAGGCCGGAAACGGCCGCCGGCACCGATCTCCGCCGCCATCAGGTCGATGCCCTCGCCGGCATGCTGACCGAGCTGATCGCCGCGAACCAGCGAGCCGCCGACGAGAACGGCAACGGGAACGACAACGGGAACGGCAACGCGGTCGCCGCCGAGTCGGACCAGGCCGACCAGGACGAGGAGGACGACGACTTCGATGCCGGCATGCTCGACGAAGAGGCGGAGGAGCCTGCTTTCACGGGTGAAGATCCGGGCGCGTCGCGGCGCTACCGCTTCCGCCATCCGACCGCGTCCGGCAAGACGATCGCCGCCGCGGGCTTCGTCGAGGCGGCCCGACACCTCGGCGTCCTGATCCTGACGCACCGCCGGCTCCTCGTCTCACAGTTCCAGCGCGACCTGACGACGGAGGGCTACGGCGATCGCCTCACGGAGGCCATCGACGCCGGCAAGGAGCCGCTCCGCGACAACCCGATCACGATCCAGACGTACGCCTGGTTCGCGCGTCACGCCGGCGAGCTCTCGCGGACCGCGTACCAGCTCGTCATCTGCGACGAGGCCCACACCGCCCTCGGAGAGAAGACGAGCGCCGCGATTCGCCTGTTCAGCGACCCGGTCTACATCGGGATGACCGCGACCGAGCAGCTGATCGCCAAGCAGGTTTCGGATGTCTTCCCGGCGTCCGTCGACGACCTGCCGCTCGCGGACGCGGCGCGGCGCGGGCTCATCGCACCGCTCCGCTGCCTGCGGGTCCCGCCCGCTGCGGCGATCAACTCGGTGCCGATCGTCGGAGGCGACTTCGAGGAGCGCGCACTCGCCGCCGCACTCGACCATGCCGCGCTCAATCAGGCCGCAGCGAGCCTCTACCGCGACCGCTTCGGCACGACTCCGGGCATCGTCTACGCGGCAGGCGTCCAGCACGCCTACAACCTCGCGCAGGAGTTCCGTGCCGCGGGGATCAAGGCCGAGGCCGTCTCGGGCAAGACGCCGCCGGTGAAGCTCGCGGAGACGCTCGCCGACTACGAGCGCGGCGAGATCAACGTCCTCATCAACGCGCAGCTGCTCGCCGAGGGGTGGAACTCGCCCCGCGCCACGGTGTGCTTCCATCTCGCGCCGACTGCGTCCCGCCGCGTCTACCAGCAGCGCATCGGCCGCATCATGCGCATGCACGCGCGCAAGGAAGCCGGCATCGTCGTCGACTTCGTCACGAAGGGCTCGACGCACAACGACCGAGTCATCTCCCTCCACTCGCTGCTCGACGCGGACTTCTACCGCGAAGGAGCGCGCGTCACGCCCGCCCCGCGCCGCCGCCAGCAGCGCCGGGCGCGGCGCCAGCTGTCCCCGGCACCGTGGCTCGTGCCGGTGACTCCGGACGTCGCACGGCGGCTCGCCGTCATCCAGCGAGAGTGGCAGCGCGTCGACCCGAAGTTCCTCGACGACGACGAGCAGCGCTTCTGGGCCACGATCGCCGGCCGCCAGATCAGGTTCGACCAGCGCGCCGACTTCGCCCGTAAGTTCACGGAGGGCCGTGCCGGCAAGGGAGCCCTGGAGACATTCCTGGCGGTCTGCGCCGCGGAGAACCAGAACCGGCGTCTCCGCATGACGGCTCTCGCCGACCGCGTCTCGACCTCGGTCGACCGGGCCGACTTCGACGACCTCGTCACCCTCGTCAGCCAGGCGCCGCCGTGGGAGAAGGACCGCTCCGCCGGCGTCCGCATCCTCCTACGGGCGATCGGAGAGGGAAAGGCGAACGCCCCCGAGCAGATCCTCGCTCGCTGGACGTGGCGCCTGGCCCGCGCGACGAGGAAGGTGCAGGACCGCCGGGCGAGCGCCGAGTTCCCGGAGGCAAAGCGGCTCCTCGGCGCCGTGGCGAACTCGCGCGGGCACCGGCACGAGGAGAACGTGGCCCGGCTCGTGCAGGTGGCACGCGCCTTGCCTGTCGCCGTCGGAGCGGCACTGCTCGCCTCCGCCGACGGTTACACGCCGCGGGCGAACGGGCTCCTCGACCAGGCGCGCGAGGACCTCGGCTCGATCCACGAGATCGCGAACGCCCTGGCGGACAACCTCCCGGCCCCCAAGGCTCCGGTGCGGAAATCCCGGCGCCGGCGCAAGAAGCGGCGGCCCGGCGCCGCTCCCGCTGTCGCCGCGGACGGCGCCGCTCCCGTGGAGGCGGCGCAGGCCCCTGACGTCCAGGCCGCCGAGGCTCCGGCGGAGAACGCGGCCTAGGTACAGACGAACCGGGAGAGGCTTCGCCTCCTCCACCGTTCCTTTTACTCGTCGTCTGTTTCGCGGTCGCGCAGGAACTTGGACAACTCGGCCGCGAGGGACTCACCCGTCGGCAGGTCGGCGTCGTCCACGACCTCGTCGATCGTGTCGGCCCGGCGCTCGAGCTCTGCGACGTACTCGGCCGTCTCCGGGTCCGAGGCAACCGCCTCGCTGATCTGCTCGGCGTAGACCTCCTCTGCCTCTTCGAGCTCCCCCAGGGAGATCGTCGTGCCGAGCAGCTCGCCGAGCCGGTTGCAGAGCGCTCTCGCAGCGCGGGGGCTCGGCGCGAGCGAGACGTAGTGCGGCACCGCCGACCACAGGCTCACCGACGGGATGCCCGCCCGCCGGCAGGCGTCGTGCAGCACGCCCACGATGCCGGTCGGTCCCTCGTACCGAGACGGCTGCAACCCGAGCTCCTCCACGAGGGACGGGTCGCTGGCGGCCCCGGTGACCGGCGCGGGGCGCGTGTGCGGGACGTCGGCGAGCAGCGCGCCCAGCGTCACGACGAGCTCGACGCTCAGATCGCGGGCGAGGCCGGTGACGAGGTCGTTGAAGGTCCTCCAGCGGTAGTTCGGCTCGACGCCGAGCAGGATCACGGCGTCACGCTCGAGCCCGGGGATCGCGGCTGCGTGGAAGACGTACTCGGGCCAGTCGATCCGGCGCGTCATCCCGTCCACGAGTGACACAGTGGGACGTGTCGCCTGGAAGTCGACGAAGCCCTCGGGGTCGATCTCGGCGAACCGACGCGCCTGCCACGTCCGGACGAGCGTCCCGGCCGCGAGGGTGGCGGCCTGGCCCCCGTCGTTCCAGCCACGGAACGCCGAGATCAGGACGGGGCGCCGCAGAGCCGGCCGCTCGTCGACGCGAAGCTCGCTCTCCATCGACAGAGCTTAGCCCCGATCTTCCTTCCGAGGCGGTCGCCGTTCAGGTGACGGCGGCGCCCGCTCGAAGCAGTGGCGCGGGAGGGCGATACAGCGCGTACGCGATGCCGACCGTGAGCGTCCAGAGCGTCGCCGCCAGCGTGACGTGGATCACGACGAGCCACCACGGCAGGGCGTTGCGGTACTGGATCTCTCCGACCGCCATCTGGACGAGCAGGATCCCGAATAGGACGAGGCCGCCCGCGGCGATGCCCGGCAGCTCGCGGCGCAGCCGGAGGAGGAAGAAGCCGACGACGAGGAAGCCGATGCCGAAGACCGCGGTCGCTCGCACGTGGACGTAGACGGCGTCCGTGACCCCAAGCCCGAGCCGTGGGATGTCCTGCCCGCCGGAGTGGGGCCCCGAGGCGGTCGCGACCGTCCCGGTGACGACGAGGACGGCGCAGGCGGCGACACCGATCGCGGCGACCGTGCGCAGCCAGCGCGGCCCCGCGGGCATCCCGAGGCCGCTCCGCTGACTCCACGCTTCGACCGCCACGACGATTGCCCCTGCCAGCACGAGCAGCGCGAGCAGGAAGTGCGACATCACCGCGATCGGATTGAGGCCGAGGAGCACCGTGATGCCGCCGAGCGGGATCTGCGCGATCGTGCCGAGGGAGGTGGCGAGCGCGACGTTTCGCACCCAGCGCGGCAGGCCGTCGACCCGGCGGGCAGCGAGCCACACGACCAGCGTCAGGACGATGCCGACGAGCGCCACCACCCGATTCCCGAACTCGATCGCGGCATGGCCTCCCTTCTCGGGATACGGCTTGTCGCCGCAGCGCGGCCAGTTGTCGCAGCCGAGCCCCGAGGCGGTCAGGCGCACGACGGCGCCGCTCGTGACGACGACCCAGAGCATGACCACCGTCGCCACGGCCAGGTGGAAGAACCGGCGGGCCGAGACCAGCCGCCGCGCCCGCGGCTGCGCCACGCCGGGAAGGGTGTCGCTCCGCGCCTCGACCCCGTTCACCTCAGTGTCACCCCCTCCCCGGCGTGCACCTCGCCCACGTGGAAGAGGTCGCTACCGGCGGCGTCGAAGGTGCCCTGGAGCACGGCTCTCTTGTCGGCGGGGAGCGAGATCAGGAGCCCACCGGACGTCTGAGGGTCGAATGCAAGCGCTTCCTGGGCGGCCGGGGCGGTGCTCGTGACATGCGGTCCGGCGAACTCACGGTTGCGGCGGTCACCGCCCGTGCGCACCCCGGCCTCGGCGAGGTCGAGTGCCGATGGAAGCGCGGGGAGCGCCGCCGCGTCCAGTTCGATCCGGACCCCGCTGCGCGAGGCCATCTCGTGCGCGTGCCCGAGCAACCCGAAGCCCGTCACGTCCGTGACGGCATTCGGGGAGAACGGACGCACGAGGTCTGCCGCCTCACGGTTCAGCGTCAGCATGGCGGCAAGCGCGGCCTCGAGCGCGCCGGGTGGGGCGCGACCCTCCCGCTCCGCCTGGACGGCGAGGCCGGTGCCGAGCCGCTTGGTGAGGAACAGGGCGTCGCCGGGCCGCGCACCGCTCTTCGGCCAGATCCCGGTGGGATGCACGATGCCGACCACCGCGAGGCCGTACTTCGGCTCGTCGTCGCGGATCGTGTGGCCGCCGGCGAGAATTGCTCCCGCCGCGCGGACGGCCTCGTTCGCGCCGGCGAGAATCTCGCCCAGCATCTCGGTCGGAAGCTCCTCCGGAAACGCCGTGACGGAGAGCGCGAGCAGGGGAGTGCCGCCCATCGCAAACACGTCGTTGAGCGCGTTCGTCGCGGCGATGGCGCCGAAGGCGCGCGGATCGTCGACCACGGGCGGAAAGAAGTCGACCGTGAACACGATCGCCCGTTCGTCGTCGAGGCGGTACACGGCCGCGTCGTCAGCGGGATCGAGGCCCACGAGGAGGTCGGACGCTTCGGCGGGCTCAAGGGCAGCGAGAAGCGTCTCGAGCCGCGCAGCAGGGTACTTCGCGGCACAGCCGCCGGCCTTCGCGAGTGAGGTGAGCGCCGGCACTCCGGACACGAAACGAGTGTACGCGCGCGGGAAGGAGACCCGCCTTCGCCGCAGAACTGGGCCGCTGGAGAGTCACATACCCCCTCCCCTCTCCGAGTTGCATGCGAAGGGCCGCCCTCTGGCGGCCCTCGCTTTCTGCCGCCTCGCTTCAGTCAGGCGGCAGAGTCTCCGGCTCGTCCTCGTACCCCTCGAGCAGCTCGAACGGACCGCCTCGCGACAGGCCGAGCGTCCCGTACAGCTCGAGCTTGTCGCGCGAGTCCTCGAGGTCGAGCAGCCTCATCGTCAGCTGGCCGATCCGGTCGGCCGGCCCGAACGCGCTCTCGACGTTCTCCATCGAGAGACGGTCCGGATGGTACGTCGCGTTCGGGCTCGTCGTGTCGAGCACCGTGTAGTCGTCCCCCCGGCGCAGCTCGATCGTCACCTCGCCCGTCACGGCGAGGCCGATCCAGCTCTGGAGGCTCTGGCGGAGCATGAGTGACTGCGGGTCGAACCAACGTCCCTCGTAGAGCAGCCGGCCGAGCCGGCGGCCCATCGTCCTGTAGTTGTCGATCGTCGCCTCGTTGTGGATCGCGTTCACAAGCCGCTCGTAGGCGACGAAGAGGAGCGCCATTCCCGGCGCCTCGTAGATCCCGCGCGACTTGGCCTCGATGATGCGGTTCTCGATCTGGTCGGACATGCCGAGCCCGTGGCGCCCGCCGATCTCGTTGGCGGCGGCGACGAGCTCCACGGGATCGGCGTACTCGGCGCCGTCGATCGCAGCAGGCCAGCCCTTGTCGAACGCCACCCGAACGGTCTCGCGCTCGATGGGGATGCTCTCGTCCCAGTGGGCGACGCCCATGATCGGCTGGACGATCGTCATCGAGCGGTCGAGCTGCTCGAGCTCCTTCGCCTCGTGGGTGGCGCCCCAGATGTTCGCGTCGGTCGAGTACGCCTTCTCGGCCGAGGCGCGGTAGGGAAGACCGCGCTCGAGCAGCCATTGGCTCATCTCCGCCCGCCCGCCGAGCTCCGCCACGAACCGGGCGTCGAGCCACGGCTTGTAGATGCGAAGGTCGGGGTTCGTCAGGAGCCCGTAGCGGAAGAAGCGCTCGATGTCGTTGCCCTTGTACGTCGAGCCGTCGCCCCAGATGTCGACACCGTGCTCGCGCATCGCGCGGACGAGCATCGTGCCGGTGACCGCGCGGCCGAGCGGCGTCGTGTTGAAGTAGGTCTTGCCGCCGCTCGAGACGTGGAACGCGCCGCACTGGAGCGCGACGAGGCCCTCGTGCACGAGCTGCGCGCGACAGTCGACGATCTCGGCCTTCTCCGCGCCGTAGGCGAGCGCGCGCTCCGGGATATCCGCCACGTCGGCCTCGTCCACCTGGCCGAGGTCTGCCGTGAAGGCGTACGGGATGCCGCCTTTCTCGCGGATCCACGCGACGGCGACCGCCGTGTCGAGGCCGCCCGAGAAGGCAATCCCGATCCGCTCGCCGACGGGCAGCGACTGGAGGACGCGGCTCACCGGCAGAGCGTAGTCGGCCGGGCTAGCTCTTGTTCGCGACCTTTGCCACGGCCGCCTGCAGCTCGGCGGCGCTGAACGCGCCCTCGAAGCGCTCCCTGATCACGCCCGTGCGGTCGACGACGAACGTGAACGGCTCGCTCGGAAGCTTCCACTGGTCTACCCACTGGTTCGTCCCCTTGGCGGGGTCGTTGTCCTTGTAGATCTCGATGTGGATGAAGTCGACGCCTGAGGGCTGCCACTGCTTCGCCACCGACTGGACGACCTGGACGACGGGGCCGCACGTCCGCGACTGACAGTACTGTGGCGTGGCGAAGCTGACGACGAACGGCCGGTGGGACGCGAGTGCCGCCGCCACCGTGGTCTTCAGCAGCGCCCGGTCGGGCGGCTGCGCGGTCGTGATCGTGCCGGCCGTCACGCCGGGCTTCAGGATCGGGTTGACGGACGGGATTGCGCGGTCGCCGATGGACGGCGCCCGCGTGCGCTTCCGGACGACGAGGTCGCCGAGCGCCTGGATCGCCTGCCCGCCGACCGGCTGGGCGAGCAGCCAGTACTTGCCCGGCCCGGGTGTCTTGACCGTCGTCACGTAGATGTTCTGTGCATCGGCCTGCGCGCCGCCCGGGACCCCGATCGGCTCGAGCGTGGCCGTCGTCTCCGCGAAAGGCTTCTGGCGCAGCCCTCGGGAGATCCAGACGCGTGCGGTCGGCGCCTCGATCAGCTGCGACTTCGAGTTCACGACGAGGAACGAGACGCGGTTCCTTCCCGGCCCGTAATCGGACGTGCCCGGAACGATCGCGACCTGCTCACCGCCGAGACGCCGCCAGAGCGCCTCGATCGTCCCTGCCGGGGCCGAGCTCTGCGGCGTCGAGGACCCAGACGCCGCGGTTGCCGTGCCCGCCTCGGAGCTGCTCGGGTCGGACCCGCCGCAGCCGGTCAGGGCGAAGGCGGCGGCGCAGGCGAGCGCGATGAGTGCCACGACACGGTGAGTCACCGTCCGAGTCTAGCCGTCTGCCTGCGTCAGCCGATGGCGCCGTTTCCGCAGGGCCGGCGTGCTGCGGGCGCGTCAGTGGCCGTCGGACCAGGTGGGGTGGTACTGCTGGATCCAACTGGTGAATAGCGCCACGCTGGCGAGCAAGAAGAGCAGTCGACCTTTCCGCATTGCCGTGCCTCCTTCCTCAGAACCGGATGTCCTGGAGCGCTTCTGCAGCGATCCGATAGAGACGTGCCGCCTCGTGGTCGTCACCACGACGACGTGCGAGGTCACCACGCGCAATCCACGCTCCGGCCCGGTGCCCGAGGGACGCCATCTGCTCGAACACGGCGTCGGCGGCCACGAAGCACTCGTCGGCCTCGTCGAGCCGGCCGCGCTCGAGCAACGCCCGGCCGAGCACGAGCTGCGACTGGCCGATCTCGTCCAGGAAATCCTCGCGCCCGTCGAGCAGCGCGAGCGCCTTGCGGGCGTTCTCATCGGCCGCGTCGTAGTCGGAGAGCCGGAGGTGCACGGCGGCGAGTCCCCCGAGCGCCTGGGCGGCATCCGGCTGCGACCCGGCCTCGACGGCGAGCGCAAACGACTCCTTGAGGTGGTCGATCGCCTGCTCCGGCTTTCCGAGGAGCAGGTGCAGCCCGCCGAGGTTCAGCATCAGCCGACCGACGTTGCGCTCGTCGTTGAGCTCCTCGTACAGCGCCTTGGCCTGCTGGGCGTAGTTGCGTGACGCGACCCAGTGGCCCATCCGCTCGGCGACGAGAGACGCCTGGAAATACGTGTTCGCGACGACCCGGCGATCGTCGGCTCCCTTGGCGAGCTCGAGCGCGGCGTCGACGTCCTCGCGCGCCGCCTCGAAATCGCGCTGGCGACGGCGGCAGCGCGAGCGCCAGCCGAGGATGTCCGCGCGGAGGAGGTCACAGGGCAGGTCGGAGCCGTTCGCGAGGACGAGAGCCTGGTCGAAGAGCGCGACGGCGGTGGCGACGCTCGAGAGCTTGTACCGGCAGACGCCGAGGCGGAAGAGCAGGTCGGCCCGGTCGACGTCGGAGAACTGCGGTCCCTCGGCGAGCTCGCGAGCCACGAGGAGCAGCTCGACGGCATGACGTGCGTCCCCCTCCTGGGTGCACGCCCACGCCTCGCCGGAGAGCGCGCGCACTTCGAGTTCCGCTGAGCCGGTCGCGCCAACCTCTCGCCGGGCCGAGGCGAAGAGCTCTGACGCCTCGGTGTAGCGGTGTGCCTCGGTGAGCGCCTCGGCGCGCGCGAGCTGTGCCTCGATCCTGCCGCGGAGGTCGGTGGAGACGCCGCTGCCGAGGAAGGCCGAGTCGACGCCCAGCTGCCCCGCGAGCCACGCGATCGACTCCGCCGTCGGGCGCGTCTTGCCGCGCTCGATCTGGCTGATGTACTCCTTCGAGAACCGCTCGCCCGCGACCTGAGCCTGCGTCAGGCCGGCGGCGAGCCGGAGCGAGCGCAGCCGGTCGCCGAGCAGCGAGGAGGGCGCGGTGGGGGTCGTCGGTGCGAGAGCGTGAGGGTGCGGCGAGGAGGCAACGAGATCCATGTGCGGGTCAGTCAAGGCGATTCACTGCGGCGAACGCACTCCTCAAAAACGGGGTGAGATCGCCGCCAGGATGCGGGACCTCTGAGTGAAGTAAGCGTACCGCAAATCACTTGACCGAGCTACTTGACTTTTTTGGCCCGGGCGCCTACAGTCCTGACTACCACGCACCGCAGCCAGACGCCAGGTTGTGGAGCGCGGGGCACACCGACGGGATCGGTGGCAGCGGAAAGAAGCTTGTGTCTGGGCCGCAGAGTCATGAGCTCCAGCTGTCTCCTCCTCGAGGGACCCCGATCTGAAACGCCCCCGGAAGCCGCAGCCGGGGGCGTTTCGTTTTCCGGCTGCGCCGGAAAACTAGGATCGGGCGATGGGGGCAGCGGAGCGAGACGGCGCCTTCCGGCGCGGCTTCCTGGCCCTCGCGCCGCTCTGGCTCGGGGTCGCGCCCTTCGCCGTCGCCTACGCGATCACCGCCCGCAGCGCCGGACTCTCCCTCGTCGAGACCCAGGCCCTCTCCGTCCTCGTCTTTGCGGGGAGTGCCCAGTTCAGCGCCGTCGGCCTCTTCGCGACGGGCGCCGCCGGCCTCGAGATCGTGCTCACGACGCTGCTCCTCAACATCCGCCACCTGCTCTACGGCGTCTCGCTCGGACGGCGCTTCACGCTCAGCCCGCGTCAGCGCCCCGCCGCCGCGTACTTCCTCACAGACGAGGCGTTCGGCGTCGCGGTCGCGTCGGAGGAGCGGACGTTTTCCTTCCTCCTCGGCGTCGAGCTCAGCCTCTTCGCGATGTGGAACCTCGCCACGTTCGCCGGCTACCTGCTGGGCGCCACGATCCCGGACCCGACCCAGCTCGGCGTCGACCTCATCTTCCCGCTCGCCTTCGTGGCGCTCCTCGTGCCGCTCGTGCGGACCCGCGTCGAGCTCGTCGTCGCAGTCGCCTCCGGTGCTCTGGCCTATGGGCTCGCGAGGTCGCTGCCCGGCGGCCTTCCGATCCTCGTGACCGGGATCGCCGGAAGCCTCCTCGGCGCGGCCCTGACCCGAGGCCAGCCGGCGGACCGCTCGATCGATCCGGGCGACGCGGCGCGGGAGGTGGCATGAGCTTCTGGCTGACGGTCGCAGGAATGGTCGCGGTGACCTTCGGCTCGCGCTATGCCGGCCTCGCGCGGCGGACGGAGTTACCAGACTTCTGGGTGCGCTTCCTCCACTTCGTTCCGATCGCCGTTTTCGCGTCCCTCGTGACACCGTACGTCGAGTCGGATCTGGGCGAGTCCGAGATCCGCATCGTGGCCGTCGTGGCGGCCGCCTTCGCGGCCTGGCGCACGCGACAGCTCTGGATTGCGATTGCCGTCGGGATGGTGGTGTTCTGGCTGCTCCGCCTTCCCTTCTAGGAAATGGACGGCCTCTCTCCCGGGGTGGGAGTAGGAGGAACACGCGCGGCTGCCGGTCCCGTGCGGGCGTGGCTCCGGATCAACGCCGCGGCGACCCCCGCCCCCGCGAACGCGATCACCGCCGAGACGTACAGCGCCCGGTGGAGGCCGGTCATGAACGCGTCGACGGGGGAGGCGCCACCGGCCAGGGCGGATTTCGAGCCACTGGCGAGGATCGCGCCCATCAGCGCCACACCCAGCGCCCCGCCCACCTGCCTGAACGTGTTCAGCATGCCCGAGCCGACACCCGACTTGTCGACGGGGACGGAGCTGAGCGCGGCGGCCGTCATCGGCGTCATCGTGATCGCCATGCCGACGCCGCCGAGCAGCATCGCCGGCAGGAGCGACAGGTACGACGAGTCCGGCTGCAGCTGCGCGAAGACGAGCAGCGAGCAACCGAGGAGCGACATGCCCGCGGTCATCAGCCACCGCGACCCGAGCCGGTCGGAGGCGCGGCCCGCGAGGGGCGCGGCGATCACGATCAGCACCGTCATCGGCAGGAACGCCGCCCCCGCGCGGACGGCGCTGTAGCCGAGGATGTTCTGCATGTACAGGGAGATGAAGAAGAAGACGCCGAACATGGCCAGGGTGATGAGGAGCGCAACGATGTTCGCACCCGCGAACGTCGGGTCTGCGAAGAGCCTCACGTCGAACATGGGCAGCCGCTGGTGCAGCTCGAGCAGCACGAAGACGATGCCCGCGATCGCGGCGACCGCGAAGAGGCCGAGGATCAGCGGCGAGGTCCACCCCTTGTTGTTGGCCTCGATCAGCGCGTAGACGAGCGCGAAGAGGGCGATGCCGGAGCTGAGGAGGCCGGGAAGATCGAGCCGCTGCTCGTGCGAGGTATCCCTGGACTCCCTGATGATCAGCTGCGCCGCGACGAGCCCGACCACGCCGACGGGCACGTTGACGTAGAAGATCCAGTTCCAGCTGATGTGCTCCGTGATCAGGCCCCCGATGAGCGGCCCGATGGCGAGGGCCGTCGCCGAGACCCCGGCCCAGATCCCGAGTGCGGCCCCGCGCTCCTTCGGGGGGAAGGTGGCCGTGATGATCGACAGCGTCGCCGGCATCATCAACGCGGCTCCGACCCCCTGGAGGACGCGCGCGCCGATGAGGAGCTCGGCGGTCCCGGCGAGCCCGCAGAGGAGCGACGAGACCGTGAAGATCACGAGGCCGATCGAGAAGATGCGTCGCCGGCCGAGCATGTCGGCGAGCTTTCCGCCCGTGAGCATCAGGACGGCGAAGCTGAGCGCGTAGCCGGTCACGACCCATTCGAGCTGCGACACGCTGATGTCGAGGTCCCGCTGGATCGCGGGCAGGGCGACGTTCACGACCGTGTTGTCGAGCATGATCATGAAGAGGGCGAAGGTGAGCGATGCGAGCGTCCACCACTTCCTGTTCTCCTCGGTGAGCAGCCGTGCCTTCACGGGTCGGGCGTCCTCCCTCGTCGGGTCCGGGGCTCCTCTTCGATGATGTCAGGAACCGTTACCCCGCGGTCGCGTAGGGCGGTCTTCTCGCCATCTCCTGGAACGGGTCGAGCGCCGCCGGGCTCGCGAGCGCATCGCGGTTGACGGCGGTCGCGGGGTCTGCTCCGAGCAGGATCCGCTTGACGGGGAGCTCGAGCGCTTTGCCCGAGAGCGTCCGGGGCACCTCCGCGATCTGCTCGACGACGTCGGGGACGTGCCGCGGCGAGCAGTCCTCCCGGATCCGCGCGCGCAGCCGCGCGACGAGGGCGTCGTCGAGCGTGAGCCCGTCACGGAGCACGACGAAGAGGGGCATGAAGCCGTCGCTCGCCGGGAGCGGGAGATCCAGCACGAGGGCGTCGACGACCTCGTCGAGCGCGAGCACCGCCCGGTAGATCTCGCTCGTGCCCATCCGGACGCCGCCGCGGTTGATCGTGGCGTCCGAGCGTCCCGAGATGACCGCGGTGCCGCGATCGGTGATCTCGATCCAGTCGCCGTGGCGCCAGACGCCGGGGAACATGTCGAAGTAGCTCTCGCGGTAGCGGCTGCCGTCTTCGTCGCCCCAGAAGCAGACGGGCATCGACGGCATCGGCTCGGTGATCACGAGCTCCCCCACCTCCCCGATCAGCGGCCGGCCCTCGGGGCTCCACGACTCGACCCGCGCGCCGAGGGCACGCGCCTGCAGCTCGCCGCGGTACACCGGCAGCGTCGGCACGCCGCCCACGAACGCGGTGCAGACGTCGGTGCCGCCCGAGGTGGAGAAGAGCCAGATGTCGTCGCCGAGCTCGTCGTAGACCCACGCGAAGCCCTCGGGCGAGAGCGGCGATCCCGTCGACCCCACGGACCGCAGGCGCGAGAGGTCACGGCCCTCCCGCGGGCGGATGCCCGCCTTCTGGCAGTTGCCGATGAACGCGGCGCCCGTGCCGAAGCAGGTGACGCCGGCGGCTTCGGCGAGGTCCCAGAGGACGCCGAGGTCGGGCCAGCCGGGGTTCCCGTCGTAGAGGACCACCGATGCGTCCGTCGTGAGCGCGCCGACGACGAAGTTCCACATCATCCAGCCGGTGGTCGTGAACCAGAAGAGCCGGTCGCCGGCCTGCAGGTCGACATGGAGGTTCATGATCTTCAGCGTCTCGAGGAGCACGCCGCCGTGCCCGTGGACGATCGCCTTCGGCAGGCCCGTCGTGCCCGAGGTGTACAGCACCCAGAGTGGATGGTCGAACGGGACGCGCTCGAACGTGAGCGCCGTTCCCTCGCCCCGGCGACGGAGCTCGTCCCAGGAGATCGCGCTCTCGAGTCCGGCGAGGGACGGGCTCGGATCGAGGTACCCGAGCAGGACGGTGTGCTCGACCGTCGGGAGCGACGCGAGCAGATCCTGCAGCGCGTCCCGGCGATCGAAGTCCCTGCCGCCGTAACGGTACCCGTCGACCGCGAGCAGGACGCGTGGCTCGATCTGCGCGAACCGGTCGATCACGCTCCTGGCGCCGAAGTCCGGCGAGCAGCTCGACCAGATCGCGCCGATCGACGCACAGGCGAGCACCGCCGCGACCGCCTCCGCGATGTTCGGCAGATAGGCAACGACCCGGTCGCCCGGGCCGACTCCCAGGCTGCGCAGGCCGCCCGCGATGCACGCCACCTCGTCGCGCAGCTGTCCTCGGGTCAGCTCCGCGAGCGGACGCAGCTCGGAGGCCTGGCGGATCGCCACATCGTCGTCTCCGCCCGGCCGGAGGACGTGCTCGGCGAAGTTGACCCGGGCGCCCGGGAACCACTCCGCCCCGGGCATCGCGCGCGAGCCGAGTACGCGCTCGTACGGGCTCGAGGAGAGCACGTCGAACCGTTCCCAGATCGACGCCCAGAAGCCGTCGAGATCGGCGGTCGACCACTCCCACAGGGCGGCGTAGTCGGGAAGCTCGAGCCCGCGCGCCTGCTCGAGCCAGCGCGTGTAGTGCGTGAGGGTGGCCCGCTCGATCCGCTCGGGAGACGGTCGCCAGAGGACAGGCGGCACGGCCACGTTGCGAGTCTGCCTGATCGGGCGTGGGTCTGCCGCCCGTGCCTACGATGGAGAGGTGCCCGTCTACATCTGCCCGAACTGCAAGGACCGCTCAGTGGATATCGACGGGTTCGAGGGGTTCTCGGGCTCCGACGCTCTCCAATGCCGCCGCTGCGGCTTCGGATTCATCTTTCAACTGCTCGAGGACTACTACCCCGCGCCGGCGACGGGGTTCATCGTCTGCGACCAGAACGCACGAGTGCTGGCGGCCGGCCGCGGCGTCTTCGAGCTGACCGGGTTCCAGGAGGGCGACCTCATGGGCCGGAACGTCGGCGAGGCGCTCGGGTTGTCGGACCCGAAGCCGATCGGGGTCGTGCAGGAGTGGGGCGTGCGCCAGCTCGGCCTCGAGCTCGAGCTCTCGACCCGGGCCGCGATCCGCAAGCCGGTCACAGTCGATCTCTTCCCCGCCTACGACGAAGACGGCGGGCTGCTCGTGGCGCTCACCCCGCGGACACCCGCGTCAGCCTGAGGCTTCGTTCGTCCCCGCCGCCCGCGGCTCGATCCAGAGCTGACGGCTCAGCGCCAGCACCGCGCCGTCCTCCCCGAAGAGCGCCGTCGCCGCCGAGTGCTTGCGTCCGTCGTGCTCGAGCGGCCAGGCCGCCACGACACAGCGCTCGCCCTCCCGCGGCAGGCGCTCGATCCGGGCGGTCATCCGTGCGAGCACCGGCTCGCCGCGGGCGCCGGACTGCACCGCGTAGGCACCGGGGCAGTCGATCGCGGCCCAGACGATCTCGGGCTGCACCTCCTGCGCGATCCAGGTCGTCGCCACGAGACCGTCATCGCGTCCGGCCACGAGCCGCGCGTGGATCTCGAGCCCGTCTCCCTCCGGCCGGGTGCCGCACACGAAGCACTCCTCGAAGACGGGTGCGCCCCAGCCCGTCGCGCCCGTACGCGAGGCCTCGTCCGCCTCGGCGAACGTCGGCGGCGGAGGGGGCGAGACGTCGAGCTCGGCGGCGCGAGCCTCGGCCACGACCGCGTCCCCGTCGCACAGGACCATGCGGCCGTCCACGGGGATCACTGCGAGCGGTCGCTCGAGCGGCGGCGGCAGCCGGAGCGTGACCTCGACGGCAGGCGCGTCGACGGCCTGCGCGAGGAGGCCCGAGGCGAAGCCGCCGTTCGCCGACGTCTTCGGCCCACGGAAGCGGCGGGCAATCGTGATCGTGTCGGGCATACGGGTAGAGTGCAGTTTATGTCTCACAGTCGAAAACAGGCGTGGGCAGCATGAGGTCGGCGCTGTGAGGCTCGCACTCGCCCAGCTCGACGCGGTCGTCGGCGACCTCGCCGGCAACCGGGCGCTGATCGTCGACGCGATCCGTGAGGCCCGCTCCGCGGGTGCCGACCTGGTCCTGTTTCCGGAGCTTGCCGTGACCGGGTACCCGCCCGAGGACCTCCTCCTGCGGCCCGGCTTCCTCAAGGCCGCCCGCGCCTCGCTGGACGAGATCGCGCCCGCGACCGAGGGGATCACAGCCCTCGTCGGCGTCCCGCTCTTCGAGCGCGACCTGGCGAACGCCTGCGCGATCCTCTGCGACGGCACGCTGCGTGGCGTCTACCGGAAGCACTTCCTGCCGAACTACGGCGTCTTCGACGAGCATCGCTACTTCGCGGCCGGACGCGAGCTGGTGCTCCTCCGCTGCGGCGACGTCCTGCTCGGGCCGACGATCTGCGAGGACGTGTGGCAGCCGGGGCCGCCCGCGACGGATCTCTCACTCGCCGGAGCGCAGCTGATCGTCAACCTCTCCGCGTCGCCGTTCCACGTCGGGAAGGCCGAGGACCGCGAAGAGATGCTCGTCACGCGTGCGCGCGACAATGCGTCCTACCTCGCCTTCTGCAACCTCGTGGGGGGCCAGGACGAGCTCGTCTTCGACGGGCACTCCGTCGTCCTCGACGACGAGGGTGAGGTGATCGCTCGGGCGCCCGGGTTCGAGGAGGTGCTGCTCGTCGTCGACGTCGACCCGGCGGAGGCGATCGGCCGCCGCCTGCGCGACGTGAGGCGCCGCGAGCTCGAGCGCACCCGCGAGGAGATCCCCGCGGCGACGGTGATCGACGTGCTGGGGCCACGACCGGTCGACGAGCCTGCCGCCGGCGACGTCGCACCCTTCGCGCCGGAGCTCGAGCAGATGCGGCTCGCGCTCGGCCTCGGCATCCGGGACTACGTGACGAAGAGCGGCTTCCGGGAGGTCGTCGTCGGCATCTCCGGCGGCATCGACTCGGCGCTGACGGCAGCGATCTGCGCAGACGCGCTCGGGCCCGAGCGGGTGCACACGGTGTCGATGCCGTCGCGCTACTCGTCGGAGGGGACGCAGGACGACGCGCGCGAGGTGAGCGTCAATCTCGGCGTCGACTTCAGGGAGATCCCGATCGAGTCCGTCGTCGGCGCCTTCGGCGCCGCGCTCACCCCGTCCTTCGCGGGACGCGAGGCGGACCTGACGGAGGAGAACCTGCAGGCGCGCGTGCGGGGGACGCTCCTGATGGCGCTCTCGAACAAGTTCGGCTGGCTCGTCGTCTCGACCGGCAACAAGTCCGAGCTGGCGGTCGGCTACGCGACCCTGTACGGCGACATGGTCGGCGGCTTCGCGCTGCTCAAGGACGTCTACAAGACGGACGTCTTCCGGCTCGCGCGCCATCTCAACGAGCAGGCGGGGCGGGAGCTGATCCCGGTCTCGACGATCGAGCGGCCTCCCACGGCCGAGCTGCGAGCGGACCAGCGCGACGACCAGTCGCTGCCGCCGTACGAGCGGCTCGATCCGGTCCTCGAGGCCTACGTCGAGCTCGACCGCTCGCGCGAGGAGCTGCTGGCAGAGTTCGACGAGGCGACGGTGGAGCGCGTGCTCGCGCTCGTCGACCGCTCCGAGTACAAGCGCCGCCAGGCCCCGCCCGGGGTGAAGCTCCGCCCTCGTGCCTTCGGGCGCGACTGGCGGCTCCCGATCGCGAAGCGCCGGCCGGGTTGACATCACGGCGCCGTCCAGCCGGACGGCCGCTCCGGCGCAACACCTGCGGCGCCGTTTCTTCTACACGCCCACGTCGACCGGCTCCGCCGGCGGTCCGTCTTGGAGCAGCGACCGGACGAGCTCGGGCAGGCGGCGCGGGGCGAAGAGCTCGTCCGTCTCGTCCAGCTCGTCCGGTGTCCACCAGCGCAGCCCGAACACGTACTCGGCGTTCAGCTGTTCCCAGGAGAGGCGCGGCCGGGGCTCGAACGACGGCGTGCGCACGAGGTAGTACTGCTCGCGCTGGCCGTCCCAGTTGCCTCCGATGAACGGGATGATGTGCAGGCGCGTCCAGACCGGCGGTCCGACCTCGACCTCCGTCAGCCCGGTCTCCTCCTCCAGCTCGCGCCTGATCGCCTCCTCGGGAGTCTCGCCGGGCTCGATGCCTCCACCCGGGGTCGCCCAGAGGGTGCGTCCCGGGAACTCGAAGCGGACGAGGAGGATCCTGTCGTCCGGGTCGATCACC
The DNA here is from genome assembly GCA_963736945.1 of uncultured Thermoleophilia bacterium. Taxonomy (GTDB): domain Bacteria; phylum Actinomycetota; class Thermoleophilia; order Gaiellales; family Gaiellaceae; genus Gaiella. Next base: position 123,103 of record CAVTQW010000015.1, on the reverse strand, counting down.
ACCGCCCGGGCGGCCGGGCGGATCCGCAGTTCGCTCACGAGCTTTGTGACGGACAGTCACAAAGCTCGTGCGCCTCCACGAGCTCGCGGAGCGCCGTGAACCAGCGCAGCCGCTCGTTCCAGGGAACCGCCGCGTTCGCGGGCGAGGTGGAGGGGAGCACGAAGAGCACCGTCTCTCCGAGCCTCCTCCCCTGGAGGCCATGCTCCGGACGCTCCCGGAACGGGCCACGGTACGCCTCCTTGCCCACGAATGCGATGATGCCTGGCCGGAGCTCTCGGGCCAGGGTCTGCAGCCGCTCGGCGCTGCCCGTGAAGTCGCCGGCGCGGAGGTCGCCCGATCCCGGCGTGGTCCGGTAGGCGGCGTTCGTGACGCCGATCCCGAGCTCGAGCAGCGCGAACTGCTTCGACGGCTCGAGGAGCCGCGGCGTCAGCCCGGAGGCGTGGAGCAGGCGCCAGAAGTCGTTGCGCGGGTTCGCGAAGTGCGCGGCGGCCGCATCCGAGAAGCGGCCCGGGTTGATGCCGCAGAACGGAAGTTGAAAGGCTGGTTAGTCGTCTCGATTGGCGACCGCGGCGGCGAGCACCTCGAACCAGCGCAGCCGCTCTTCCCACGGCACCGACGCGTTCGCAGGCGACGTGCTCGGAAGCACGAAGAGTCGGGTCGCACCGAGGCGTCGAGCCTGGAGGCCTAACTCGGGGCGCTCGTTGAAGACGCCGCGGTACGCCTCCTTGCCTACAAAGGCGAGCCAGTGCGGATGCAGATCGCGCGCGATCCGTTCAAGCCGCTCGGCCGAACCGACGAAGTCAGCGCGGCGGAGGTCGCCCGAGCCGGCTGTGGTCCGATAGGCAGCGTTCGTGACGCCGATCCCGTACTTCGGCAGCTCGTCCTGTTCCGCAGGCTCAAGGAGGCGCGGCGTGAATCCGGCGGCGTGCAGGAGACGCCAGAAGTCGTTGCGGCGATTGGCGAAGTGGGCGTTCGCGGCCGCCGAGACGCGACCCGGGTTGATCCCGACGAGCACGACATCGAGATCAGACGCGAGCACGTCGGGCACGTCACTCGGTGTATCGTCGCGACCCACGCTCACGGTGCACGGGTGGAGTAAAGAGGAATACTCCTCAACAGGACGGCTGAGCTGGTGTCAGGCCGGCACTGCACGGTCAGCGCCGGACGGCCTTCAGCCCCTCGCGGTGGCATCGGACCCGGCGCGCCGCCGTGTCGGGTTGCGACCGCTAGAGGCTGTCGCGTAGCTCGAAGAGCAGCTCTTCGACGTCGTTCTTTTGCGAGCCGACGCGGACGAACCCGCACTTCTCGAGCACGCGGATCGAGGCGACGTTGCTCGTCGCGACCCACGCGTGCAACGGTCGCTGGGTCACCTCGCCGGTGAGCTCCTGAAGCGCACGTGTCGCAAGGCCCTTGCCCCAGAACTCCCGTCCGATCCAGTAGCCGACGAGACGCCGCCCCTCCTGCTCCCAGCACCCGACGTTGCCGGCCACCTCGCCCTCGTAGACGATCGTCTTCTTCGTCAACGAGTCGTCGGCAAGGAGCCGCCGCCAGTGCGCGTCGAAGGCCTCGCGGTCGCGGGCCGGGAAGGCCGCCATCCGGTTCGCCTCGGGCTCGCGCTGGTGCTCGAAGAACGCGTCGAGGTCGCTGTCGAACACTTCCCGCAGAACACCGTCCACCCCGAGGACGCTAGCGCGATTGATGCAGCATGCGTCGTCGAGCGCTACGACGAGCGCGTCGGGCTTATGCTCTCGCCCGGTCGGTGCTGAGCTGCGGCCGGGTGAGTCCGCTCTATGCCGCTTCGGGCTCGCGCGCTTCCATGCGCGCCTCGAACGCGATCCGGATGCGCTCCGTGAGCGCCGTCGGCGCCTCGGCCACCTCGGCCCGGCCCGCCGGCACGACCTTGACGGCGTCGTCGGCTCCCCGCCAGCCGTAGCACCGGAGGTAGCACTCTTCCTCACTCAACGGCCTCAACCGCTGCACGCCGCGAACCGTACGGGACGGTTCGGACAGATAGGCTCGCCTGCGTGAGCGTCCGCGCCCGCAGCTTCACGTACGAGATCTCGATCGACCAGGACTGGGTCGCGACGAGCGACCGTGGCGGGGTGCCGCTGCCGAGCGAGGAGCGCACCTGGACGCCCGAGCACCTCCTCCTGGCGGCGCTCGTCCGCTGCACGCTGACGAGCTTCCGTCACCACGCCCGCCGGGCCGGCCACGAGCCGGCGACGCGCGGGACGGTCGCGGGCGTCGTCACGCGGCGTGAGGAAGACGGCCGCTTCGCGCTCGTCGAGGCGCGGGTCGACCTCGACGTGACGTTCGACCCCCTGCCCCCGCAGGACGAAATTCGGGCGCTCGTCGAGAAGGGCGAGCGCGACTGCTTCGTTGGAGCCTCCCTGACCGTGGAGCCCGACTACCACTGGACCGTCAACGGAGAGGACCTGTCGTGAGTGCGACCCTGCTCGACGTGACCGCCGTTCGATCACGTTTCACCGCCCTGCAGCGCCGGCTCGCGTTCTTCGACGGGCCGGGCGGGACGCAGTGCCCCGATGCGGTGATCGACGCCATCGCCGGCTACCTGCGGCACGACAACGCGAACGTCGGAGCGCCGTACGAGACGTCGCGCCGCACGTCGGCGCTCGTCGACCTGGCCCACGAGAAGGCGGGATCGTTCCTCGGCTGCTCCGGGGAGGAGGTGGCATTCGGCCAGAGCATGACGGCGCTCAACTTCCTTCTCACGCGGGCCTTTGCGCCGCGAGCTCGAGGCCGGAGACGAGGTGCTCGTGACCCGGCTCGACCACGACGGCAACGTCGCCCCGTGGCTCGCGCTGCAGGAGGACCTCGGGATCGTCGTCGACCACGTCGATGTGCACGACGACCTCTCGCTCGACTACGACGACCTCGCCGCCAAGCTGAGCGCCCGCACGCGCGTGGTCGCCTTCCCGGTCGCCGCCAACTCGGTCGGCACCGCGCCCGACGTGCGCCGGATCGTCGAGCTCGCGCACGACGCCGGCGCGCTTGCCTGGGCCGACGCGGTTCACTACGGGCCGCATGGGCCGATCGACGTCGCCGCCTGGGACGTGGACGTGCTTCTCTGCTCGCCGTACAAGTTCTACGGCCCGCACATGGGCATGGCGTACGGGAGGAAGGGGCTGATCGGCTCGTGGCGCCCGTACAAGGTGCGGCCGGCGTCCGACGAGCCGGTGGGGCACCGCTACGAGCTCGGTACCTGCCAGCACGAGCTGCTCGCGGGCTTCGTCGCCGCCGTCGACTACATCGACTCGCTGGGGTGGCAGGCCATGCTCGCGCACGAGCGCGCCCTCGGGCAGCGCTTCCTCGACGGGGTGCCGGACGGCGTCGACCTCTACGGCCTGCCGACGATGGAGGGCCGCGTGCCGACGTTCTGCTTCAACGTGCCGGGGCGCACCTCGGAGGAGGTCGCGACCCACCTCGCGGACGAGCACGAGGTCGCGGTCTGGTGGGGCAACTACTACGCGCTCGAGACGATGCGGCGGCTCGGCCTCGACGAGTGGATGGGCGCCGTGCGCGCGGGGATCGTCCACTACAACACGGAGGAGGAGGTCGATCGCCTGCTCGCGGGAGTGTCGGAGCTCCTGTGAGGATCCTCGTCCTCGGCGGCACGCAGTTCGTCGGGCGTGCGCTCGTCGAGGCGGGCCTTGCGGATGGCCACGAGCTGACGCTGTTCCATCGCGGCCGCACGAACCGCGGCCTCTTCCCCGGCGTCGAGCATGTGCTCGGCGACCGCGACGGCGGGCTCGGGGTGCTCGCCGGCCGCGAGTGGGACGCCTGCGTCGACGTGTCGGGCTACCTTCCACGTCTCGTGGGCGACGCGGTCCACGCGCTGGGCGATCGGGCCGGACGCTACGTCTACGTCTCGACGATCTCCGTCTACGCGGATCTCTCCGTTCCCCGCGACGAGAGCGGCCCGCTCGCCACGCTGGAGGACGAGTCGACCGAGACGATCGACGGCGGCACCTACGGAGCCCTGAAGGCGCTGTGCGAGCGGCGCGTCACGGATGTCCTCGGGGAGCGGGCTGTCATCGTGCGGCCCGGCTACGTGATCGGCCCGCACGACCACACGGGCCGCTTCCCGTGGTGGGCGCATCGTGCGGCCCGAGGCGGCGAGATGATCGTGCCGGCCTCACTTGCCCGCGCCTTCCAGGCGATCGACGCACGTGACCTCGGCGACTTCCTGCTTCTCGGTGCCATCGGCTCGCTCGCCGGCGTCTTCAACGCAACCGGGCCCGTGCCGCCCGTGACGATGGTCGAACTCGTGGAGGTGGCGGCACGGCTGAGCGGCGCGGCGCTCCGGGTCGAGGTCGTCGACGATGCGTTCCTCGCGGCCGAGGGCGTCGAGTCCGAGCTGCCGCTCTGGCCGGGGGACGACCCGCTGTGGGCCGCATGGGCTGTGACGGACGTCTCGCGGGCGCTCGCGGCGGGGCTTCGCTTCCGCGCCGTGGAGGACACGGTCGCGGCGACGCTCGGCGACGCGGAGACGGTTCCCGGAATCGGGCTCGAGCCGGCGCGCGAGTCCGAGATCCTCGCAGCCTGGCGCTCGCGCTGACCCTCCATGTTGATTGCTGTAGTGCCGCACTAGGCGAGGAGTGTCTGCTCGAGCAGAAAGGCGTTCAGGCAGATGATGATGGTCGCCACGACGACCGCGGCGGCCGTCGTCGATCTGCGGTTGACGAGCGTGCCCATGAGGCTCCGGTCGCGGCAGAACAGGACGAGGGGGATGAGCGCGAAGGGGATCCCGAAGGAGAGCACGACCTGACTCAGGACGAGCGCCTTGGACGGGTTCACGCCGATCGCCACGATCAGGAGCGCGGGGGCCATCGTGACTGCCCTTCGCAGCATGAGCGGGATCCTGCGGGCGATGAACCCCTGCATCACGACCTGGCCCGCCATCGTGCCGACGCTCGACGACGAAAGGCCCGACGCGAGGAGCGCGACGCCGAACATCACCGCCGCGCCGGTGCCGAGGTAGGTGTCGAGGCCGTCGTACACGGCACTCAGGTCGTCGCCGACATCGTCGAGGCCGCGCGAGTGGAAGACGGCTGCCGCCGTGAGGAGCATGCTCATGTTGATCAGCCCCGCGATGGTCATCGCGATGACCACGTCGATGAGCTCGAAGCGGAAGATGCGCCGGCGCGCATCGGGCGTCGCCCCGACGATCCGCCGCTGGGTGAGCGCCGAGTGCAGGTAGATGACGTGCGGCATGCAGGTGGCGCCGAGGATGCCGACCGCGAGCAGGACGCTGTCGGTGCCGTCGAAGCCGGGCACGAGGAGGCCGTGGCCGGCGCCGGGCCACGACGGGTCGGCCTGCAGCACCTGGAACCCGAACGCGACCACGATGACGCCGACGAAGGCGGCGATCACCGCCTCGAGCCGCCGGAACCCCCGCGCCTGGAGGGCGAGGATCCCGAAGGCCGCGATGCCGGTGAGGACGGCGGCCGGGAAGAGCGGGAGGCCGGTGAGCAGGTTGATGCCGATCGCGGCGCCGACGAACTCCGCGATGTCGGTTGCCATCGCGATCACCTCGGCCTGGACCCAGAGCAGGAACGTGACCCGGCGTGGGAAGCGCGCGCGGCACACCTCCGGCAGGTTCAGGCCGGTCGCGATCCCGAGCTTCGCGCTCATCGACTGGATCAGCATCGCCATCAGGTTCGCCGCGAGCACGACCCAGAGGAGGAGGTAGCCGAACTTGGCGCCGGCCGCCATGTTGGTCGCGAAGTTGCCGGGGTCGACGTACGCGACCGATGCGATGAAGGCGGGGCCGAGGAAGGGTGTCAGGCGCCGCAGACCGCGCCGCTCGCCCCGCAACGAGGCCTCCGCGGCACGGAGGACGGCGGCCTCGCCCGGGAGCGCATCCTCGACCCCGGCGACGAGCGCTTCGGGGGCGGGCAGCTCAGCGGCGGCGGGCGCGCCAGGGGGGCGCCGGTCGGTGGTGTCCGTCTTCACCCCGCCATGCTAGCCAATTTTAGTTGAGTCTAAATCTGGTTGGTGGATCAACGGGCGACCGCATCGCCGGTCATCCGCCTCTGCCAGGCCTACGCCAACCCGGAGCCATCAACCCCGCTGCGCTACGGTCTTTCTCGTGGAGCGGCTGATCGTCGCCCGGCACGGCGTGGCGTGGGCGCACGCGTCGCCATCGGACCACCCCATACCGGGCACCGCCGAATCGCGCGTCGACGTGCTCCGCCGTTTCGCGCAGGGGTATCGGCTGCCAGCTGATCGGTCTGCCGGTCGGCACGGTCAATCCGACGGCGACGGGCGCACGTACTTGGGTGAGACAGCCTTGTGAGAGACGCGCGCGAACAGGATGCCGACGTGGCCCTCGATCACGGGATCGCCCGTGCGTTCTGGTTGCGAGCCCCGGGTTGCGGAGAAATCCGTGAGGTCAGGCTTCCCGAGCCCGGGCGGGACGACGTGGTCGTCCGCACTGTGCGGTCCGGGATCAGCCGCGGCACCGAGACGCTGGTGTTCCGCGGTGGCGTACCGCCCGCGGAGCGCGCGAGGATGCGTGCGCCGTTCCAGGAGGGAGACTTCCCGGGGCCCGTCAAGTACGGCTACCTGAACGTCGGGGCCGTGGAGGAGGGGCCTGCGGAGCTCCGCGGTCGCACGGTGTTCTGCCTCTACCCGCACCAGACCGCCTACGTCGTGCCGGCTGGAGCCGTCTCGATCGTGCCGGACGGCGTTCCGCCCGCACGGGCCGTGCTCGCCGGCACCGTCGAGACGGCCGTCAATGCGCTGTGGGACGCGGCGCCGCTCGTCGGCGATCGGGTCGCGGTCGTCGGTGCAGGCATGGTCGGCTGTTGCGTCGCGCGCCTGCTCCACCTGTTTCCGGCGACACAGGTCACCCTCGTCGACGTTGATCCCGACCGCACCGACGTCGCAGCCGCCCTCGGGGTCGCGTTCGCCTTGCCCGACCACGCCGAGGGCGGGTGCGACCTCGTCGTGCACACGAGCGCGACATCGGTCGGCCTTCAGCGCTCGCTCGACCTGCTGGCGCCGGAGGGCACCGTCGTCGACCTCAGCTGGTACGGCGATGCCGACGTCCGGCTCTCGCTCGGGCGCGCGTTCCACGCCGGCCGCCTCCGCATCCAGTCGAGCCAGGTCGGCACCGTCTCGCCGGCGCGCGCCGCGCGCCGGACGTCGGCCGATCGCTTGGCGATCGCTCTCGATCTGTTGCGCGACCCGGCGTTCGACGTGCTCCTCACCGGCGAGTCGCGCTTCGACGAGCTACCAGAGGTGATGGCAGGACTGGCCGACGGACGCCTGCCGGCGCTCTGCCACACGATCACGTACGGCGAGGACTAGGCCGCTGTGTTCAGCGTGACCGTACGGGACCACATGATGATCGCTCACAGCTTGCGGGGCGACGCGTTCGGGCCTGCTCAGCGTCTGCACGGGGCGACGTACGTGATCGACGCCACCTTCAGGCGCTCGGAGCTCGACGCCGACGGCATCGTCGTCGACATCGGTCGTGCGGCGGAGGCGCTGGGCGCCGTCGTGTCGGAGCTCAACTACCGGAACCTCGACGACGAACCGGCGTTCGCGGGGACGAACACCACGACCGAGGCGCTCGCCCGGCTGATCGCGGATCGGCTCGCCGAGCGCGCGCAGACCGGCGCCCTGGGCGACGCCGGCCGCGACCTCGACGGGCTCGCCGTCACGCTGCACGAGTCCCACATCGCGTCCGCGACCTACGATCGGGCGCTGTAAGGCCGTGCACTTCGTGGTTCCTGAAGGGATCGACGACCTTGCGCGGCCGAGCGGGGGCAACACGTTCGACCGCCGACTGTGCCGCGGCCTCGCGGCCCTCGGTTGGAAGGTGCACGTACACGAAGCGTCGACGCACGACACGCTCGCGGAGTCGCTCGCGCGGATTCCCGACGGCGCCCTCGTCCTGCTCGACGGGCTTGTCGCCTCACCCGCACCGGACGTGCTGGTGCCGGAGGCCGACCGCCTGCGCCTGGTCGTGCTCGTGCACATGCCGTCGGGCGACGAGCGGGAGCGCGCGGTGTTGTCGGCGGCGGCGGCGGTTCTCACCACGAGCGCGTGGGCCAGGCGGGCCGTCTTGGAGCTCCACTCCTTGCGCGGCGACCGCGTCCACGTCGCCGAGCCCGGCGTCGATCCCGCCGAGCTCGCGCCCGGGACGGCGAACGCCGGGGCGTTGCTCTCCGTCGCCGCGGTGATCCCGGGCAAGGGGCACGACGTGCTGCTCGACGCACTCGCGATGCTCCCCGGCGCGCAGTGGTACTGCCTGTGCGTCGGCAGCCTCGAGCGCGACCCGTCATTCGCCAAGACGCTCCGTCGGCGGGTCGTGGAGGGTGGGATGGACGGCCGCGTGCGCTTCTCCGGCACGCAGTCGGAAGCCGCGCTCGCTCACAGCTACCGCGCCGCCGACGTGCTGGTGCTCCCGTCGCGCGGCGAGACCTACGGGATGGTCGTCACCGAGGCCCTGGCTCGCGGCCTGCCGGTCGTCGCCGCCGAGGTCGGCGGGGTGCCGGAGGCGCTGGGTTACGGCGCCGACGGCACCCGGCCGGGCCTGCTCGTCCCGCCCGACGATCCGCCCGCGCTGAGCGACGCCCTTCGGGCGTGGCTCGAGGATCACGACCTGCGGCGGAGGCTGCGCCGCGCTGCACGCGAACGACGCGCGTCGCTCTCCCGCTGGTCGGCGACGACATCGGTGGTCGCCGAAGTTCTCGTGGGGGCGGCGCGATGAGCGTCGATGCGATCCGGGTCAGCCGAGAATGGCTCGACCTGCGCGAGCGTGTCGACGCGGCTGCTCGGTCCCGAGAGCTCGCCGCGCAACTCGGCGATGGACCGTGGCTGATCCACGACCTCGCCTGCGGCGGTGGGTCGATGGGACGGTGGCTCGCCCCCCTCCTGCCCGGGCCGCAGCACTGGGTGCTGCACGACCGTGACGCCGACCTGCTCGCAGTCGCCGCCCTCGACGTTCCCCGTGCGGCACGCGACGGCGCTCGCGTCCGGGTCGAGACTCGGCTGTCCGACGTCACGAAACTCCGGCAGCACGATCTCGCCGGCGCGACCCTCGTCACCGCGTCGGCCCTGCTCGACCTGCTGACGGCGGCCGAGCTGGCGTCGGTGATCCGCGCCTGCGCGGGCGCCGGGTGCCCTGTGCTGTTCACGCTCTCCGTCACCGGTCGCGTCCGCCTCCACCCGCGGGATCCGCTCGACGCGCACGTCGCCAGGGCGTTCGACGCGCACCAGCGCCGCCTGACCTCGCGCGGGCGCCTGCTCGGCCCGGACGCCGTCGACGCCGCGGTCGAGGCGTTCCGCAGGACCGGGGCCGAGGTCGTCGTTGCCGCGAGCCCGTGGCGGCTGGGCGCTGCCGAGGCGGACCTGGCCGTCGAGTGGTTTACCGGGTGGATCCGTGCGGCGTGTGAGCACGAGCCCGAGCTGGCTGCCGACGCCAGCCTGTACCGACGCCGGCGTTTGCGAGCGGCGCGGGCCGGCAGGCTTGCCGTCACCGTCGGACACGCCGATCTGTTGGTGCTGCCGTGAGGAGCGTGCCGTCGTGGGTGCGTTCTGCGGTTGCGGCGTTGGTGCTCGCCGCAGTCGTCTGGCGTCTCGGCACCGGGCCGTTCCTCGACGGCGTGCGCGTGGTCGACGGCCGCGCGCTTGCGGTCGCTGCGGCCATGGGCCTCCTCAGCATCGTTTGCTGTGCGTGGCGGTGGACGATGGTGGCCCGCGGCCTCGGCGTCCCCCTGTCGCTGCCGACCGCCGTCGCCGCCTACTACCGGTCGACGTTCCTGAACCTCACGCTTCCGGGCGGCGTCGTCGGCGACGTCCATCGTGGTGTCAGCCACGGGCGCGAGGTGCGCGACGTCGGCCGCGCGCTGCGCGCGGTCGCCTGGGAGCGCACTGCCGGGCAGGTCGTGCAGGTCGTGCTCACGGTTGTCGTGCTGCTCGTGCTGCCGTCGCCGGTTCGCGCGTTCATGCCGTTCGCGGCCTGCGCGCTCGCCGCGCTGGCGTTCGCCGTGATGCTCGGCGACCGGGCGCGGTTGAGGTCCGGGCGGTCACGCCTGGCACGAGTGCGGAACGCGGTGTCGGCCGACATCCGTGGCGGGTTGCTCCGTCGTCGCGCACTGCCGGCGATCGCCGTCGCGTCGGCGGTCGTCGTGCTCGGCCATGCGGTGACGTTCCTCGTCGCCGCCCGGACCGCGGGCGTCACCGCGCCACTTTCGCGCCTGCTGCCGCTCGTGCTGCTCGCGATGCTCGCCATGGCGCTGCCGAGCATCGCCGGGTGGGGGCCGCGAGAGGGCGTGACCGCCTGGGTCTTCGCCGCGGCGGGCCTCGGGGCGAGCCGCGGCGGAGCGACCGCGGTGGCCTACGGCGTCATGGTGCTCGCCGCGAGCCTGCCGGGGGCGCTCGTGCTCGTCGCAGAGTGGATCTCGCGGCGCACGCCGGCGCCTCGGACGAAGGCCGTCCCGGGCGTCGTGGACGGAGAAAGTGGCTGATGCGCGAGCGTCCGTACACGCTCCTTTCCTGCAGCATGTCGATCGACGGCTACATCGGCGGCGTCGGCTCGCGGCTGCTGCTCTCCAACGAGGAGGACTTCGAGCGCGTCGACGCCGTCAGGGCCTCCTGCGACGCGATCCTCGTCGGCGCGGCGACGGTTCGGATCGACAACCCGCGGCTCGTCGTGCGCTCGCAGGCCAGTCGCGGCGCACGCGCCGCGCGCGGCCTCGCGCCGTCGCCGACGAAGGTGACGGTGACACGGCGGGCAGACCTCGACGCGCATGCCGACTTCTTCGTCGCCGGCGACGGCGAGAAGCTCGTCTATTGCGCGAGCTCGTGGGTTGCCGACGCGCGCGAGCGTCTGGGGACGGTGGCGACGGTCGTCGACGGCGGCGGCGAAGCCGTCGACATGCGCGCGCTCAGCACCGACCTCGCTGCTCGGGGCGTCGGAAGGCTGATGGTCGAGGGCGGCAGCGCGGTGCACACTCAGTTCCTCACCGAGGACCTCGTCGACGAGCTGCAGCTGACCGTTGCGCCGATGTTCCTCGGTGAGTCGGACGCGCCGAGGTTCGTACGCGAAGGCTCCTTCCCGTGGAACCCGGGGCATCGGGCGGCGCTCGTCGACGTTCGCAAGCTCGGCGATGTCGTGCTCCTGCGCTACGCCCTCTCGTCGCGGTTCGAGGAGGGCCGATGACGCTGCGACTCGCCGCTGCGACGATCCGCACGCAGGTCGTGTTGCCTCTCCGGTTCGCCGACGGCTACGCAACGGACGCGCAGGTCTACAGCTTCGACGGGCTCATCGACGGCCGCGAGCATCTCGCCTTCGCGCTCGGTGACGCCGGAGAGCGCGGCGTGCCGCTGATCCGTCCCCACAGCGAGTGTCTCACCGGCGACGTGTTCGGGAGCCAGCGTTGCGACTGCGGGCCGCAGCTGCGCGAGGCGGTCGAGCGGATTGCGGACGCCGGCGGCTATCTGCTCTACCTGCGCCAGGAAGGCCGCGGCATCGGGCTCTACTCGAAGCTCGAGGCGTATGCGCTGCAGGAAACCGGGATCGACACCTACGACGCGAACGTCGCGCTCGGCCACGGCGAGGACGAACGCAGCTACGTTGCCGCCGCGCAGATGCTGCACGCGCTCGGCGCGTCGCGGGTCGCGCTCCTCAGCAACAACCCCGACAAGATCCTGCAGCTCCGAGCCTGCGGCGTGACCGTCGTTGCGCAGGTCCCGACCGGCGTGCACATATCCGCTGCGAACGTGCGCTACCTGGAGACGAAGGCACACCGCGGCGGCCACACGCTCGACGTCCCGCTGCCCGCGTCGAGGAACGGGCGCTGACGAGCCGAGCGCGCGCGTCGGCCGCCCGCGGCACGTCACGAGCCGGTCGCGGTGAGGAATCGGTTCCGGAAGGCGCTCATGAGCCACGTCGGCGCCGTCGCGTCCGGCCGCATGCCGTCCACCCAGCCCCAGTCGGCGATTCGGCTCAGCACTGCGGGGTCGTGGGCGATGATCGAGATCGGCACGTCGTGGCCCGGACGACCCCCGACGACTCTCGAGGGCTGGTGGTCGCCGAGCACGATGAGCACGAGGTTGTCGCGCCCGTAGTGCTGAACGAAGGAGAACAGCGTCCGAAGCGTGTACATGATCGACGTCGAGTACCCCTGCTGCGTGTCGGTCAAGCCGCTGCCGTCGACGTGCAGCCGTTTGAAGATCGACCCGTCCCCGACGCGCTCCCAGGGGATGAACGGCGGGATGTGCGTCCACGGCGTGTGGCTCGACACGAGATCGACCTCGGCGAACAGCGGCCCGTGCGGCTTCGCGAGCTCGAGCCGCTGCAGGCCGAGTAGCACGTACTGATCGGGCATCGGGGCAAACCCGTACGTCGGGCCGCGGTAGCCGACGTTGCGGCGGTCGTAGATCCGGTCGTAGTGGTAGAAGGAGGCCCCCTCCGGCCACGCCCGCTCGTTCGCCGGGGTATCGGCGACCGTTCGCCAGCCTGCGCGCTCGAAGGCCGTCGCCAGCGTGAGGCGGTTGCTCTCGACGAGCTCGTCGTAGCGGCCCTGGGTGTTGATCCAGGTGCCCGACTGCAGCGTCGCGTGGGCCCACCAGCTGGCGCCGCCGAAGGTCGAGGAGGTCAGCCAGCCGCTGCGGGCGGAGAAGCCGGCGGCGGCAAGTTGCCGGGTGCCGGCGTCGAGGACGGCGTCGACCGACGGCGAGAACGGGGAGCCCTCCACCGCGAGCCTGCCGTAGCTCTCGACGAACACGAGCAGGACGTCCTTGCCGCGCAGGCCGGCCAGGAGCTCGTTGCGGTGCATCTTCCGAAACCGGTCGTCCCGGAGCTCGGCGCCGAAGCGTTCCCGGTCGCGGAGGTTGGATCGCACGGCGTGCACTTCCTGGACGGCGAGGTCGGCGCCGCTCGTGGAGGCGATGCTCGTGCCGGTCACGACCTGGGCGCCGAATGCCCAGAAGACGACCCAGAGGGCGGCGAGCCCCGTGGCCGCCCGGAGCGAGTGCCGGCGGTAACGGGCTGCGACCCGCGTCAGCCAGAGCACCGCCAGCGTGGGGATGACCAGCGCTGCGACGACGATCACCGCGGCGCCGGCGACCGTCATGTCGGCGACGACACCGCCGAACGTGTTGCGCACCGTCTCGACGCCGAGCGAGAAGAAGCTCCAGTCGTCGACCGGGTTGAACGGGCGGTCGAAGGCGATGTAGAAGCCGATGTCGAGGAGCTTCACCAGCACGAGCACGCCGAGCGCCGGACCGAACACGCATGGGATGACGCGCCGCACACGGTCCGGCAGCACGACGGCGAGCACGACGACGACGATTCCCTCGAGCGGAAGTCGCACGAATGCGCCGGGCGTGAGCAACCACGGCTCGGCCGGCGCCACCAGCGCGACCCACACGACGGCGGACGCGAGCACCGTGAGCGCGACAGCTCGGAGCGGCTGTCGTTCGCGCGGACGGGCGGGACCGCGTTCCCGCCACAGCCACCAGACGTCGCGGCCGAACGACTCGGCGAGCAGGGCGAGCGCGACGACGAGGATGGCACGCGTGGCGAGTAGCGGCATGACCTCCGCCGCGGCGGCCGTCAGCGCGATTCCCTGCACTGCTGTGACAACCCTGCGCCAGTCGCGCCGCGGCAGCGGCGCACGCATCCAGGTGAACGCCCATCCAGCTGCGAAGAACACGTACCGCGCTCCGCCGATCGCGAGCACCCAGGCACCGACGGAGGGGGCGACCTCCACGCTGAGCGCGAGAATCAGGAAGGCATCGACCTCGCCGTCCAGTCTCGCGCCCAGCGCCGACGCGGTCCCGGTGCGCCGCGCGACCTGTCCGTCGACGAAGTCGAGGGCGACCGCAACGGACGCGAGCGCGACGAGCATCGCGACCGAGATTTCTCCCGCGAACGAGTCAGCGGTCAGCGCCGCGACACCTACCGCGAGTGTCGCGCGGGCGAGCGTGACCGCGCCGGCGGGACCGAGCCTCGCAGCGGGGTCGCGCCAGAGAGCGCGTGCGAGCGCGGCCTCCAGGATCAGGGCCGACGCGAGCCCGACGACCCAGCCGGCGCTTCCCAGGCCCACGGTCCCGGCAAGGGCGGCCAGGAGCAGCAGCTGCGCAGCGAGCCCCGTCAGCGGGCCGCGAACCGCCCGCAGCGTTGCTCCACACTCGGACATCCGAAGAGAAGTACGGTGGGCCTCGTGCATCGGTTTGTGGCGAGGCCGTGAGGCAGGACGAGCGCGATCCATTCGTCGAGGCCCTGCGGCGAGCGCGCGAGGAGGCCTACGCTCCCGGCGAGTACGTCGAGCAGGAGAGCTTCATGCGCGCCGGGGAGATCCGGGTGCTCGCAGAGCGGGCGGGCATCGGTAAGGGCGTCTCCGTGCTCGACCTGTGCTGCGGGATCGCAGGGCCGGGACGGTTGCTCACGCGCGAGCTCGGTTGCAGCTACGTCGGAGTCGATTCGAGCGCGAGCGCGATCGGCATCGCTCGCGAACGCGCCGCCGGCCTTCGCTGCCGCTTCGAGGTCGCGGAGATCCCGCCGCTCCCGGCAGGCTCGTTCGAGGTCGTGCTCCTGCTCGAGACGATGCTTGCCTTTCCTGACAAGGAGACGTTGGTGGAGGGCGTCTCCCGCGCGCTCTCCGTCGGCGGGCGGTTCGCGTTCACGCTGGAGGAGGGCATGCCGCTGACCGAGCCGGAGCGGGCGCGCATGCCCGATGCCGACACGGTCTGGCTCGTCCCGCTCGACGAGATGCACGAGTTGCTCCTTCGAAACGGCTTCCGCGTGCTCTGGCGCGATGACTGGAGCCGGTCGCACCGCGCCGTGGCGGAGTCGTTGGTCGACGCCTTCGTGGCCGACGCGACGGCGATCGCTTCGGTGATCGGGCGCCGCGCGCTGGACGAGCTGCTGGCCGCTCACCGGCTGTGGAGCACGTGGCTTGCGACCGGGCGCGTTCGTAAGATTGCGCTCGTGGCGGAGCGGCTGTGAGAAGGAGAGGGAGGATCCGAGCACTGCCCGCGCGCGTACGTTGCGGTGTGTATGTCCTCCGCGCCGGGCGCATGGGACGGTGATCGCCGCGGCCGTCGCCGCCGTTGCGCTGACCCGCGGCCCCGTGGCCGAGAGCGTGACGCAGCGGAGCGCCGTCATCTCCTTCCGCACGGCGGCCCCGGACCACGCCTTCGTCGTCCTGCAGAACGGCGTTCGGATCGACGCCGGCACCGGCGTCGACCACGTCGCCAGGCTGACCCGCCTGACGTCGGGCAGGCATTACACGTACACCGTCGAGGCCGACGCCGCTGTGCTCGCCAGGGGCAGGTTCCGGGCGGCGCCGGCCCACGCCGGGAGGTTCACCTTCGCGGTCGTGGGCGACTTCGGCAGCGGAAACGGCAACGAAGAGGCGGTGGCCTCGATGATCGAGTCCTGGCACCCAGACTTCGTGCTCACCGTGGGCGACAACGCGTACCCGCTCGGCTCGCCGACGCTGCTCGATCGCGCCATCTTCCGCCCGTACGCGGCGGTCATGCGCGCGTCGGCGTGGTTCCCGGCGCTCGGCAACCACGACGTCAAGGCGAACGGCGGGAAGCCCGAGCTCCGCGCGTTCCACTCGCTCGGCACCGAGCGCTGGTACCACTTCACCTGGGGGAACGCCGCCGTGGTGGTGCTCGACTCCGAGGCCTCCGTCGGCCGAGGCTCGCCGCAGCTGCGCTTCGCCCGCAGCGCGTTGGCGTCCGGCTCCTGCTTCCGTTTCGCCGCCTGGCATCGCCCGCCCTGGGAGCCCCCCAACGACAGGATCGCTCCGGGCCTTCGCCGCACCATCGTGCCGCTGGTGGAGAAGGACGGCGTTCAGGTGGTGTTCGAGGGTCACCTGCACGCCTACGCCCGAAGTCGCCCGCACCACGGAGTGGTCTACGTGACCGTGGGCACCGGGGGAGCCGAGCTGGATGACGACGCCGGCGACCTGACGATCCCGTCGGCACGCGTCGTCCAGGGCCACTTCGGCGCCCTGCGGGTCGACGTCGCCGGTCGGACGGCGCGCTTCCGCTACCAGACGATCGACGGACGTGTGCGTGACGAGTTCCGCGTGAGCTGCTTGTCGCGCCCCGTGCGGAGCCCAGGTGGCTGAGCCGTCCGCGACCGAGCCTCAAGAACCGTGTCAGCTGGTTGAACCCCCTTGTGCGGGCTTCGCAGGAGAGCCGCTCAGCGAGGCGGGCCGGCGATCCGGCGCACCATGGCCAGGGTGATGAAGGCGCCGGGGACGAACAGAACGGCCGCTGCGACCATGAAGGCCTTGGCCGCCGTGCTGTCGAGCTCCACGGCAAGGGCCGCCAGCAGGCAGCCCGCGCCGAGCCCGCACATGACCGGGCCGACGTAGTCGCGGCCTCTCAACCTGGTACCCACGCGGGCCAACCGCGGCGAGGCAGGATCAGCCGGCCGGCAGCGCGATGTGGGAGACGGGGAGCGGGTACCGCTTCCGCGCTGCCTCCACCACGCCCTTCTCGAGCCAGTCCGTGTTCGTGCCCGGCTTCGTCACGAACATGATCTCGTGCGCCGCGAAGTCGCGCAGACCGTCGTCGGCCGCCTGCAGCGGGTCGTCGTCACCTGTCTGGCCGCGCGCCGTGATCCCCGCTCGCGCGAGTGCGGTGACCGTGTCGTCGAGGTGCCTGCGGGCCTCGGCGTGCGCAGACTCGTCGTTCGTCCAGCGGGTGAGCCACGAGCCGATCGCGGGTGCGATGACGAGCGCCTCGACCGACCGGTCTCCGGCATGGCCCGCGATCTCCTCGGCGAACGCCGGGTCGATGCAGCTCTCGTCGGCGATGACGAGGACGCGGTAGCTTTCGTCCGCGGCGGCGTCCGACGCAGCGGCGCCGGCGGGCATGGGCTGCTTGACCGCGGGGTGCAGGTTACGACGCGAGTAGATCCAGATCAGCAGGCTGACGAGCACGACGCCCGACACGCCGAGGATCACCCACGCCCAAGGCCCGGCTCCTCCGGCGAGCAGGAGGACGACGACCGATTCCGAAGATCACGAGCGTGATGGGGATCGCCATCAGCTCGACGCGAGTCGTGTAGTCCTCCACCCTTCCTCCCTGCGGTCTCAACTCCCACCTGTGAGCTTCTGACAGGCGGGCGCGTCCTTGAACGCGCTCTCCAGCTCGCCCTTCGCGTCGAGGTCCTGGAAGCTCGTGAGCGTGTCGGTCACCTGTGAGCCGGCCTTCGAGACGGTGGCCGAGATCACCTGCACCGCGTTGACGATGCCGCTGACACCCGTCGCCCCGTCGACCGCGTCCTCGATCGTGGCGATGTCCTCGTCGATCTGCGTCGACAGCTGGTCGACGGAGTCCTTGGCCTGCTGTCCCGCCTCCGTGTCGGGCTTCCCGAGATCGCCGAGGCTCGACGTGAAGTCGGAGGTCGCGCCCTTGGCGTCGTCGACCGCGGACGAGAGCGATTCCTTGGTGGGAACGCCGCCACCCTTGAGCGAGTCGGCGATCGACGAGAGCGAGGACGTCCAGGTCGTGATCGACGAGCAGAGCCCATCGGCCCATTCGTCCGTCGGGGTGACGTCGCTGCTGCTGTTCGAGCCGCAGCCCGCCACGATGAGCGCGGCCGTCGCCACGAGCACCGCCCCCAGAGCCCGCTTCTGCATGCGCCCAGGATACGACACCTGACAGGCCGGCGGGGAGGTCCGGCCGCTCGGTCGACGGGTAGCATCCCTGCTCGTGGCAGCCGCGAACAGTGCGCACGAGCGGAACGGCGTCGACCTCGAGGCCGTGCAGGCGATCGTCGAGCGCTACCGCGAGGATCCCGACGCCGGGAACCGCTCGTTCTCGGCGAGCGTTCGCTGGCTCGGCGGCTATCGCACCGAGGCTGCGCTCGCGGGCACGACGCTCGTGCGCGGGGACGAGCCGACCGAGCTGGCGGGAAGCGGCACGGGACCGTCGCCCGAGGACATGCTGCTGACCGCAGTCGGCCAATGTCTGATCGTCGGGCTGGCCGGGAGCGCCGCCGCCCGCGGCATCGAGATCGAGTCGCTCCGGGTCGACGTCGGCGGCGTCGTCAATCTCACCGCCGCCTACGGCCTCGAGGAGGGGAGCCCCGGCTTCCGGGAGATCGAGGTCGTCGTGCACCTCGAGAGCACCACGGCGCGGGACGAGCTCGGGGACCTCGTCGAGCACGCGCTGGCGCTGGCGCCGATCCCGAACACGGTGCAGCGGCCCGTGCCGGTCGTCGCGCGCCTCGCCTGAGCGTCGCCGGTGGCGCGGCGCGGCGAGCTCGATCTCGTCGTCAAGGGAGGGCGCCTCGTCGGCGACGGCGGCGCCGTCGCCGACGTCGGGATCGCGGGGGAGACGGATCGCCGAGATCGGCGTGCGGCCTGCACGGGCGGCGCGAGATCGACGCGGCGGGCAAGCTCGTTCTCCCGGGCGCGATCGACGGCCACGTCCACATCCGCACCGAGCGGGACGAGGACGCGTACGACGACACGTTCACGAGCGGGTCGATCGCGGCCGCGTTCGGCGGCGTCACGACGTTCATCGACCAGATGCAGGTCGAGCCGGGCCGGGGCCTCATGCTCGCGGAGGGGCTGCGGCGACGCCTCGACGAGGCCGAGGGCTGCTGCGTCGTCGACTACGGCTTCCACATCAATCCGCGCGAGCCCCGGCGGGAGCTGCTGGACGAGATCCCGGCGCTCGCGCGGGAGGGGTTTCCGTCGTTCAAGTTCTTCATGAACTACGAGGGCTACGCGCTCCCGGACGATGCGCTTCTCTACGGCATGCAACGGGTCGCCGAGGCCGGGGGTCTCGCCGTCGTCCATGCGGAGAACAAGGCGGTGATCGGCGAGCTCGCGCGCCAGAACGAGGCGGCCGGCCGCACCGGGCTGCGCTGGTACGGCTCCGCCCGCCCGGCCGTGATGGAGGGCGAGGCTGCCCACCGCGCGCTCGCGATCGCGCGGGTGGCCGGCTGCCGTGTGCTCGTCTTCCACGCGACGGCCGCCGAGGTCGTCATGGAGCTCGCCCGGGCGAAGGAGACCGGCTACCCGGCGTTCGGCGAGGCGTGCCTGCACTACCTGCTCCTGGACGAGAGCCTCCTCGAGGATCCCGATGTCGGTCCGGCGTTCGAGCTCAGCCCGCCCCTTCGCGACGAGACCCACCGTGCTGCGCTCTGGGCGGGTCTCGTCGACGGCACGCTCGACGTTGTCTCGACGGACCACGGGCCGCGGCGGCTCGCGCCGGGCCCGAGCGGGAGGCTCGTGCCGCCTCGAGGGACGAGTGGGATCGAGGTACGGCTCGCCCTCCTGCACGAGTTCGGCGTCCGTACCGGCAGGCTGTCGCCGGAGAGGTGGGTCGAGGTGTGCTGCTCGGGACCCGCCGAGGTATTCGGCCTGCCGTCGAAGGGGAGGCTGCGTCCCGGTTACGACGCGGACGTCGTCGTGTTCGACCCGGAGAAGGAGGTGACGCTCTCCCACGCACGCCTGCATTCGAACATCGACCACTCGACCTACGAGGGCACGACGGTCCGCGGCTACCCGGTCGTGACCATATGCCGTGGCGAGGTCGTCGTCGAGGACGGCAGGCTGTGCGTCGAGCCCGGCTTCGGGCAGCTCGCGGTCAGAGGCTTCAGCCTCTGACCGCGAGCTGCGGCTACAGCCCGAACTCGGCCGGGACCCTCCCCGTCTCGACGGCGGTCTTCAGCGCCGCGTAGTCGCGGTCGTTCTGGTCGGCGTAGGCCTCGGCGAACCGGGCCATCGCGCGGTCGAAGGTGTCGGCGCTCCCGAGGTAGCTCGCGATCGCGACGCCGTCGCCCGACCTCACGTGCGCCCGCGCCAGCTCGGCCCCGCAGAGGCGCGCGTAGTAGAACATGATCTGCGGCTCCATGAACTCGACGAGTGCGGACATCTTCGAGTCCCAGAGCTGGCGGATGTAGTAGTCGCGCTTGACGCCGTCGACGCCCTCCGCCTTGATCCAGCCGAGCATGATGTCGCTCGCCGCCTGGGTCAGGCGCTGTCCTTCCACCACCCGCTGGCCGCTGCTCGCATACTCGCTGCGGCCGAGGAACGGCTCGAGCACCGACTGCTGCGCCTCCTTGAACTGGAGGAACAGCGGATCCTCGCCGTCCCGCCCGACCATGAGGCAGATGAACGCGCGCGTGCCGACGCTCCCGACGCCCACGACCTTGCGGGCGGCGTGGACATAGCGGAAGCGCTCGAGCAGCTTGCGACGGTCGCCCGCGAGCGTGCGCCGGTAGTTGCGAATGACGTTGCGGAGGAATTCCTCGAGGCGGTGGATCTGGTCGCCGGCAATCTCCTCGATGGGAACGATCAGCGGCGGGTCGGCCCTGATCCGCGGCTCGCCGTCCACGACCTCCGTGAGCTTCTTGAACGCCTTCATGCTGTCTTTCGTACGTGCTTTGGCGAGATTGGCCTCGGCCCTCTTTTCCGCCGCCTTGGCGCCCTTGAGCGCCGCTTCCGAGCGGAGATTGCTCATGAGCTCCTCGACGTCGAGGCGCGTGTACCAGAGGTCGAGGTTTCGCATGGCGGCGAACGTCCGCACGTTCTCGCGGTAGGAGCGGACGGCCTCGCGGTTGATCTCGGTTCGCTGTTTCTCGTCGAAGCCTCGATCGCGGCCCGCAACGGCGAAGCTCGCGACGAGGCGCTTGACGTCCCACTCGAACGGGCCGGGCAGCGTCTCGTCGAAGTCGTTGAGGCTGAACACCATGCGCCGGTCGGGCGCGGCGAAGCCGCCGAAGTTCGAGAGGTGCGCGTCGCCGCAGAGCTGCGTGTGCAGGCCGGTGCGCGGTCCGACGGAGAGGTCCGAGGCCATCAGGTAGGCGGCGCCGCGGTAGAAGGTGAAGGGAGAGACGAGCATGCGACCGTGGCGGATCGGGACGAGCTCGGACACGCGCGTCTGCGCCTGCTCCATGAGCAGCTCGACCGGGTCCGGGCGATGCGGCGGAGGCTCCCAGCCGGCGTGGGAAGCGCGTGGCACGTCCGCCCTGGCCGCCTTGCCGCGGGCGGCCCGCTCGGCGACGGTGAAATGCTCCACGCGACGCGCGGTCGCCTGGCGGGGGGAGGATTCCGTGCCGCCGTGGCCGTTGTCGGCCGGCCCGTCCTTCGACTCCGCCGCCACCTCGTTCTCGTCGATGCTCATCGCGATCCCTTCGTCGTGGCCGCTCGGCGGCATTTTCCCCTGGAAACGGCGATTGTGGACCAATTCAGGGCCTCCCGCAATCGTGAGCCGTCACGGGACGCTCGCAGCGTCCTGCGCCGGTGATCCTGCGAAGACCGGGAGCGAGCCCCCTCAGGCGGTCGCCGGGGCACCCTCGGGCGTGGACGGCGCCGGAGTCTTCTCCCTGGCCGCCTCGTGCGCGAGCGAGATGACGACCGCGCCGACGAGCGCGATCGCGAGGCCGATCACGGCGAGGACGACGTGCCACGCCGGCCTGCTCAGCCGCTCGTCGAGGAGGAGGATGCCGACGAGGATGCCGACGACGGGATTCGCGACCGAGACCGTCGCGACCGACGGTGCCAGGCGACCGGTGCCGAGCGACACCTGCTGGAGCACGAAGCCGAGAATCCCGGTGAGCGCCAGCGCGTAGCAGTACCAGTGCGAGAGCATCGTGCCGACGCTCTCGTGCAAGCCGACGAGCGTCGGCTTGGTCAACGCCGCCGAGAGCCCGAACAGGATCCCGGCGACCGTCCCGTAGACGGCGGCCTTCATGGAGAGGCCGCCACGGCTGCCGAAGGAGAGAAGCACGGCCGAGAGGACGCCGAGCACGAGAATTGCGACGAACCACTCGCCGTTGGGGGCGTTCTCGTTGCCGCCGGCGGGATCGCCGAAGTACGTGAAGAGCACAAGCCCGGCGATGATCACGAGTGCGCCGAGCACCTCGCGCCGCCCGACGTGCTGCTTCGTGAGGAAGTAGCCGAGCGGCAGGGCGAAGACGACCGTCGTGACGAGGAGCGGCTGGATGATCGCGAGCCTGCCGCGATCGAGCGCTGCGGCCTGGAACACGTACCCGACGAGCAGAGCGGCCGTGCCGATGAGCCACATCGTCTGCCCGGCCAGCCGCGCGAGCGACTTCGGGTCGGCCAGCGAGATCGTCGGGAGGTTCAGCGCACCCTTCTGCTGCAGCGCAGCGGCGAGCGCGAACATGAAGGCTGCGATCAGCGCGAGCGTGGCGGCCACGAGGCAAGCCTACGACCCCGTCCGGCTGTTGGCAACGGCTCAGGCCTCGGCTTCGGAGCCCGCTTCCTTCGCCGCCTTCTTCTCGGCGCGTCGCGCCTTGCGCGCGGCAGATTGCTCCGCCGCCTTCTCCTTCGCCCCGGTGTACGACTCGCCCACGAGCTTCCTGCCGCCGGTCCAGCCGAACACCCAGACCACCAGCACCAGCGCGAAGACGCAGTTCCAGGCGGTGACGATGATCTGCTGGCCCAGCGAGTAGGCCGTCGCGGTCTCCGGCGTGGTCACGTCCGCGAGCGAGACGTTGTTCACCGCCTGGGTGACGCCGACGCCGCCCGGGGTGAAGGAGACCGTGTTCGCCAGCGAGTTGCCGCCCATGACGGACATGATGGTGTGGAACGTGACCGGGATGCTGTAGGCGGCGAGGAAGACGGCGATCACGCACAGCTTCGCGATCCAGGACGCGAGCGACGGCAGCAGCACCTTGACGACGTAGTCGCGCGGCTTCGCCAGGATCGCGCCACCCTGCTTGGCCCTTCCCCAGAGGAGCTTGAACGTGGCCATGAACTTCCGCACGGCCAGGTAGCCGACGACGGCAACGGCGGCGATCAGCGCGACGACGAGCAGCGGGCGATCGGTGATGCCGCCGAGCTCGAGGTCGTACGTGCCCGGCACCGAGAGGAAGAGGTAGAGGTAGACGAACGCGCCGATCGCCGTGAAGAAGATCTTCTGCACGACCGTCGCCCCGATGACGCCGGAGAAGGTCGAGCCACGGATCAGCGCCACGTACATGAGCAGCGTGACGAACGTGCCGATGTTCGCCGGCAGGAAGCCGTTCATGGCGACGCCGGCGGCGTAGGCGGCGAGGATGTCCCGGTAGCGCACGCCGCCGTCCGGGTAGCCCGCGGCGAGGATGTAGTACCAGGCGACGGCCGTCAGCGTGGTCTGGACGGTCTGGAAGAAGACGCCCGCGACGATGTAGCCGATCGTGATCTCGGACATCGTGTCCCACAGGCGCGCGAACCACGCCCGCAGGTCCCAGCCGGCGAGGTAGCAGATCAGGAGCACGACTGCGAGCCCGAGCAGCCAGAGCGCGATCTTGAGGAGGCGGCGTGGGCGGGAGGGGTCGTGGAACCACGTGAACCGCCGGACCGACGCGTGCAGCGTGCTCATCGGCCGAGGCTAGCGCGTCGGGTGGACGGGTGAAAGGGGAGGCCGGGAAATGTCTACGAATCGCGCCGTGTGTGACGATGCGCGCCGAGTGGGGTGTCCCGCGACGTTCGACCGGAAATGGGCGGGAGCGTCAGCTGCCCTCGCCCGCTGCGAGCTCGCGCGAGCGCACCATCGCCGCCTGGATCGCGTTCAGGAAAGCGGCCCGGACCCCGGCGATCTCGAGCTCGCGGATCGCGGCGATCGTCGTCCCGCCCGGGGAGGTGACCATCTCCCGCAGCTCGACCGGGTGCATCCGGCCGTCGCGCATCTGCTTGGCCGTTCCGAGCATCGTCTGGACGACGAGCTGCGTCGAGATCTCCCGGGACAGCCCGAGCAGGAGCCCCGCCTCGATCATCGCCTCGGCGAGGAGCGCGAAGTACGCGGGGCCCGACCCAGACACGGCCGTGACCGCATCCATCAGCTTCTCCGGCACGCGCACGACCGCGCCGAGGTGCGCGAGCGCCTCCTCGGCCAGCGTCACGTGGGCATCGTCGGCGTGGGCGCCGGCGCAGAGCCCGGCGACTCCCTCGTGCACGACCGACGGTGTGTTCGGCATCGCCCGGCAGACCGGGACGCCGGGAGCGAGATGGCGCTCGATCGCGGAGGTCGGGATCGCGGCGGCGACGGAGAGCACCGTCTGGTCGGCCGTGATCAGGTGGCCGATCTCACCGAGCAGCGCCTCGATGTCCTGCGGCTTCACCGAGATGACGACGAGAGCCGCCGCGGCAGCCGCCTCGCCGTTGCCCAGGGTGGCCTCGATCCCGTACCGCTCCCGCAGTTCCTCCACGCGCTCCTCACGCCTGTTCGAGGCGACGATGTCGACGGGGTCGCGCCAGCCGGACGAGAGCAGCCCGCCGATGAGCGCCTCGCCGATCTTGCCCGCGCCGAGAACCGCAATGCGTCGCTCGTTCACGCTCACGCGGCAAGTCTACGGTTCGTGCGGAGGCGTGTCCGGCGGCCGGCGCCCGGGTCGGCGCCGGGGATGAGCCCGCGCGTCCAGCCCAGCATGAAGAACAGCCCCGCGAGGCCCTGCCACTCCCCGTACGGCGCGAGCAACTCCTCCGTCGCGACGGCCTCGACCCACTCGCCGCGCAACGAGGCGACGAGCTTGATGAGCCCCAGGTCGCCGACGAGCCCGTGGTCGTAGCGGCCGAGGCCCTCGATCGCGATCACCCCGACCGACCACGGGCCGATGCCTCGCTCCCGGCCGAGGCGCCGGAGCACGACCCCGGTGTCGTGCGTGTGGAGCCGCTCGAGGTCGATCGAGCGGACGAGATGGAGGAGCGTCGACGCACGCGACGTCGCGAGCCCGTGCCGGCGGAGCCCGGCCGCGGTGAGGCCGAGGAGGGCTTCCCGGGTTGCAACGGCCGCTCCGAGCTCCCGCAGGATCGACCGCTCGATCGCCGCTGCCCGCCCGGACTCGATCAGCTGGCCGCACATGGCCCGGAGCGCGGCGTGGGCGACCGTCGCGAGCCTGAGCGGACGGTAGCCGCGCAACGCCCGCACCGTCGGCCCGAGCAACGCGTCGCCGGCGAACCGCCGGTGGAACTCGGACGTGTCGTCGTCGAGCGCGAGCATGAACCTCACGTGCGCGAGGCTGTCCTCGGTGGGCGCCCGCAGCGCCACCCGCCCGTCACGCTGTTGCCAGGCGACGGCCTGCGCGCCTCCCGGGAGCGCGCCGTTCCACGTCCCGCCCCGGCACATCAGCGCGAGCCGGTAGGGCCCGGACGGCGTGACGACGTCTTCGACCATGGAGACCCACGCTACCCCACTCCATGGTGATTCAGTAGTGCCGCACGAGAGACGGAAGGCCGCTCCGGGCGGTACCGTCGCGCGGATGAAGCTCGTCGAGGCCGTCTCGCTCCGCTCGCGGCGCAGGAAGCTGCGGCTGTTCCTCGACGAGTTGCAGCCGACGCCCGAGACGACGGTCCTCGATGTCGGGGCCGACGAGATCGGCTTCGGGGCCGACGGCGGCCAGTCGGGCTGCACGACGCACAACTTCTTCGAGGCGCTCTACCCGTGGCCGTCGCGGATCACGGCGCTCGGGCTGCACGACGGCTCGGGCTTCCGGCGGCAGCATCCCGAGATCGCGTACGTCCAGGGCGACGCCTGCGCGCTTCCGTTCGCCGACGCCGCGTTCGACATCGTCTTCTCGAACGCCGTGATCGAGCACGTCGGAGACCGGGAACGGCAGAGGCTCTTCGTCAGCGAGGCGCTCCGGGTCGGCCGCCGTGTCTTCCTGACGACGCCCAACCGGTGGTTTCCGGTGGAGCTGCACACGCGTCTGCCGCTCGTGCACTGGCTCCCCGACCCTGCCGCGGGAGCCGCGTACGACCTCGTCGGCAAGGGCTGGGCCCGCGAGAACCACCTGCTCCGGAGCGGCGAGCTGCGCGACCTCTTCCCGCGCCCCGTGCGGGTCGTCAACCTCGGAATGACGCTCGTGGCGATCGCATGAGCGATCGCATCGGCCGCGTTGCCCTCGTGGTGCTGATCGTCGGGCTCGCGCTCCACAACCTCGTCATGGCCGAGCTCTGGGATGCAGGGATACGCGGCACGTCCCTGGACGTCGTCGCCGCCTGGAAGGACGTGCTGCTCGCCGCCGCGCTCGCGATCGCGGTCCTCGGCGCCCGCTCGCTGCCGCTGACCACCTGGGCCGACCGGCTTGCGCTCGTCTACGCGGCCCTCGTCCTGCTCTACTGGCTGCTCCCGCAGAGCTGGCTCGACGGCGAGGCGACGCAGCGTGGACAGCTCTTCGCCGCGCGCCACCATCTGATCCCGGTCGCTGCGTACTTCTTCGGGCGCCTCCTCGTTCTCACGCCCATCGTGTGGCGCCGGGTGTCGCTCGTGCTCGCGGGCCTCGGAGTCGCCCTCGCCGCCTGGGGCATCGCGGACGCGTACCTCGTGCCGCTCCAGTGGTGGCGCGACTCCGGTGTGCCGGGCTGGTTCGAGGAGCAGCTCGGCCTCGTCTACCGCGGGCTCAGCGGCCTGCCGGAGAACTGGGTGCTGAACACGGGCGACGAGGACAACCCGATCAGGAGGGTCGTGTCGACGTTCCTCAGCCCGCTCGCCACGGGCTACGTGCTCGTGATCGTGCTGCTCTTCCTCGTCGCCCGCCGCCGGACGTGGTGGTCTGTCGCCGCGGCCGCCGTCGCCTACGCCGGCCTTCTCTGGACGCATACGCGGGCGGCCTATCTCGCGCTCGCGTCGGCCTCGTGGTGCTCGCCGTGGCGCAGCGGCGCCTGCTTCCCGTGCTCCTCGCCGTCGCTTCCCTCGTCGTCGGCGTGGCGTTCGTGAAGGCGTTTCCCGACTTCGGGCCGTCGACGAGCTACACCCGGGCGGAGCTCGCGTTCCTCCGGGCGCAGGGCCGGGAGCATCCGGATGTGAGCGAGGACCCGCTCAGCGCCGGCGACTCGTCGACGTCCAGCCACCTCCGCAACCTGCGCGACGGCATCCGCGTCGTCGTCGCACCACCCGCAGGGCTACGGCCTCGGAAATGCGGGCGTGAACGCGTCGCGCACGGGCGTGAGGATCGAGGCCGGCGAGTCGACGTACACCGAGATGGGCGTCGACACGGGGCTCGTCGGTGCGCTCGTGTTCTGCGCCTGGCTCGGTGCGGTGCTCGTCGGGCTGTGGCGGCGCTCCGCCTGGCTCAGCGCCGCCTGGGTGTCGATGCTCGCGATCGGGATCCAGAGCGACGTGATCGGAGTGCACTGGATCGCCTACGTCCTCTTCGCGCTCGCCGGCTGCGCGATCGGCGGCGGGCTGCCCGCTGACGGAGCCGGAACGGCCGTGAAGGCCCTGGCCGCCCGGATCGGGCTCTATCGCATTGCGGCGATCCTGATCGGCTGCGCCCTCGCTCCTCGAGATCCTCCGGGTCGAGGTCCTCTCCGAGACCCGAACCGGGACGATCGTGAGCACGATGGCGGAGGTCCTGCTGCTCGCGCTCGCCGCGGGCGTGTTCATGCTCGCGCGCAGCCGGTCCGCGCGCCGGTAGTGGGGTGTCCCGCAACGTTCGACGGAATGATCGTTGCGGGACACCCCACTCCATGTTGATTGCTGTAGTGCGCGTCTCACAACGATGCTCTTTCCTGTCTAACGTTGTGAGACGCCGCACTAGCGGCCGTGTCACCATGTGAGGATGGGAAAGGGATACGCAGAGGGCCCGGCGGCGGAGGAGGCCGAGCGGCGGCTCGAGGAGCTCGCGAACGGCGGTGGCGAGGCGGTGCGCGAAGCGCGGGCGGCCGTCTTCGGCTCGACGGCCGACGAGCCCGACCGTCACTTCCTCGGCTGGCTCGGAGACGTCGATCCCGACGAGCTCTTCGCCTCCGGGGAGGCCTACGGCATCACCGTGCGGCGCGCCGCGAGCTGACGGAGCGGGCCGGCCCTCACTCCCGACGGTTGGTCCCGACGCGAGTCGTGGAGCGATGTACGCTGTTCTCGTAGCTATGCGTACCGAGGCGCAGTGAGCTCAAAACCTGTCGAGCGGCTCGACCGAGTCATCATCCGGTTCGCCGGCGACTCCGGCGACGGGATGCAGCTCACCGGCGACCGCTTCACGAGCGAGACCGCGGTGATGGGCAACGACCTCGCCACCCTGCCGGACTTCCCTGCCGAGATCCGCGCCCCCGCCGGCTCCCTTCCGGGCGTCTCCGGCTTCCAGGTGCACTTCGCGGATCACGACATCTTCACGCCCGGCGACCAGCCGAACGTGCTCGTCGCGATGAACCCGGCTGCGCTCCGGACGAACCTCAAGGACCTGCCCAAGGGCGGCACGCTCATCGTCAACACCGACGCGTTCAGCGAGCGCAACCTGCAGAAGGCGGGCTACGGGACGAACCCGCTCACGGACGGCACGCTCGACGGCTTCCACGTGCACGAGGTCGCGCTCACGTCGATGACGGTGGAGGCGCTGAAGTCGGTCGACGGGATCACCTCTCGCGAGGCGGAGCGGTCGAAGAACTTCTTCGCGCTCGGGCTGATGCTGTGGCTCTACCACCGCCCGACCGAGGGCACGCTGGCGTTCATCGCGCAGAAGTTCGGCAAGCAGCCGGCCATCGCCGAGGCCAATACGAAGGCGTTCCGGGCGGGCTACAACTACGGCGAGACGTCCGAGGACTTCGCCGTCTCGTACGAGGTCGCGCCCGCCAAGCTCGCGCCCGGCCGCTACCGCCAGATCACCGGGAACACGGCCATGAGCTACGGGCTCATCGCGGCCTCGAAGCTCTCCGGCCTACCGCTGTTCCTCGGCGCCTACCCGATCACGCCGGCCTCGGCCATCCTCGAGGAGCTGTCGCGGCACAAGAACTTCGGCGTCACGACGTTCCAGGCCGAGGACGAGATCGCGGCCTGCGGGGCCGCGCTCGGCGCGTCCTTCGGCGGCGCGCTCGGCGTCACCACCTCGGCCGGCCCGGGCATCGTCCTCAAGGCCGAGATGGTCGGCCTGGCCGTGATGCTCGAGCTGCCGCTCCTCGTCCTCGACGTCCAGCGCGCCGGCCCCTCGACCGGGATGCCGACCAAGCCGGAGCAGGCGGATCTGCTGCTCGCGCTCTACGGCCGCAACGGCGAGAGCCCGGTGCCCGTCGTCGCCGCCTCGAGCCCCTCGCAGTGCTTCGACGCGGCGATCGAGGCTGCGCGGATCGCGCTCAAGTACCGGACGCCCGTGTACCTGCTCTCCGACGCCGCGCTCGCGAACGGCTCGGAACCGTGGCTGATCCCGGACGTCGCGAAGCTGCCGTCGATCGCGACGACCTTCGCGACAGGGCCGAACGACGGCGACACGTACCATCCCTACCTGCGCGACCCCGAGACGCTGGCGCGCTCCTGGGCGGTGCCGGGGACGCCCGGGCTCGAGCACCGGATCGGTGGGCTCGAGAAGGCGGACGTGACGGGAGCGATCTCGTACGACCCCGACAACCACGACCACATGATCCGCCTGCGGGCGCAGAAGGTCGCGAACATCGCGGCCGACATCCCGGAGCTCGAAGTCGACGACGCCGACGGCGACGCCCGCGTCCTCGTGCTCGGCTGGGGCTCGACGTACGGTCCGATCGGTGCCGCCGTCCGGCAGGTGCGCGGCGCGGGGATCAAGGTGGCGAGCGCACATCTCCACCACCTGAGCCCGTTCCCGCGGAACACCGGCGACGTGGTGCGCCGCTACGAGAAGGTCCTCATTCCCGAGATGAACACCGGCCAGCTCCTGCAGCTGATCCGGGCCGGTTTCCTCGTCGACGCGGTCGGCTACAACCGCGTCCGCGGCCTGCCCTTCCGCTCGGCCGAGCTGGCCGAGGTGATCACGGCGCTGGTGGAGACATGAGCGGGAACGGCGACCTCGTCCAGCTCACCGCGAAGGACTTCAAGTCCGACCAGGAGGTGCGCTGGTGCCCGGGCTGCGGTGACTACGCGATCCTGAACGCGGTGCAGGGGTTCATGCCGGAGCTCGCGATCCCGCGCGAGAAGATCGTGTTCGTCTCCGGCATCGGCTGTGCCGCCCGCTTCCCGTACTACATGGAGACGTACGGGATGCACTCGATCCACGGGCGCGCTCCCGCGATCGCGACCGGGCTCGCGACCGCGCGGCCCGATCTCTCCGTCTGGGTGATCGGAGGCGACGGCGACATGCTCTCGATCGGCGGCAACCACCTCATCCACGCGCTGCGCCGGAACGTCAACCTCACCATCCTGCTGCTCAACAACCGGATCTACGGCCTCACGAAGGGCCAGTACTCGCCCACCTCCGAGCGCGGAAAGGTCACGAAATCGACGCCGATGGGATCCGTCGACCAGCCGTTCAACCCGCTCAGCGTGGCGATCGGCTCCGAGGCGACCTTCGTGGCGCGCGCGATCGACACGGACAAGAAGGAGCTGACCGAGGTGCTGCGAGCCGCCGCAGCGCACCGCGGCGCGTCGTTCGTCGAGGTCTTCCAGAACTGCAACATCTACAACGACGGTGCGTTCGACTTCGTGCGGGAGCAGAAGGAGAACCGCATCTACCTGAAGGCAGGCGAGCCGATCGTCTGGGGCGAGAAGGGCGTCCGCCAGGCGGATGACGGCTCGGCCGAGGTCGTCGCTGCGACGTCGGACGGCCTGCTCGTGCACGATCCCTCCCACGTCGAGCCGAGCGTCGCCTTCGCCCTCTCGCGGCTCACGTACGAGACGGTGGGCGCGACGCCCTTCGGCGTCTTCCGCGCGGTCGAGCGGCCCGTGTACGACGAGGGCGTGGCGCAGCAGATCGAGGACGCGCGCGAGCGCCGCGGCGACGGCGACCTGCAGACGCTCCTCGAGGCCGGCGACACCTGGACGATCGCGTAGCTCGACTACGGTCGAATCACGCGATCGGGCGGTGCCTGGCTTCAGCCAGGCACCTGAGCCACGCGCCGCGCCCTCGGCAGGCTCAGCGAGGCGTAACCGGCTGCGGCGAGGCCGACGGTGCCGGACAGCACGAAGGCGAGCCGTGTGCCCCCGACCTCTACGAGCCATCCCGAGAGGAGCGCGCCGATGGGCGCGAAGCCGACGAAGGCGAAGAGGTAGAGCGCGATGACGCGCCCGCGCAGGTGATCCGGAGCGGCGAGCTGGACGAGCGCGTTGGCGTTCGCCGCGAGGAGGGTGAACGAGGCGCCGAGGAAGACGAGGACGATTCCCGCGACCAGCGCGTCGTGCACGAACGCCAGCAGGAGCAGGAAGATGCCGAACGAGACCGTCCCGAGCACGAACACACGGTAGGTGGCCCGCCGGAACGACGCCGTCGCGATCGCCCCGGCGAGCGCGCCGGCGCCGAACGCGGCCGAGAGGAGCCCGAAGGTGCGCGCCCCCACGTGGAGCGTGTCCGAGGCCAGCAGCGGCACGAGCGTGTTGAAGTTGAAGCCGACGAGCCCGAGGCACGTGACGACGGTGAGAATCACCCGGACCTGCGGCTCCCGCCAGGCGTACCCCAGACCGGCGCGGGTGCCGGCCAGGAGCGTCGAGCTGCGATCGCCGCTCACCGGGAAGAGCTCGTCCTTGCGCATCGCGAGCAGGGCAACGAGGACGGCGACGAAGCTGAGGGTGTTGACGAGGAAGCAGACGCCCACGCCGACGCCGGCGATGAGGATCCCGGCGAGGGCGGGCCCGATCACGCGCGAGGCGTTCAGGAGCCCCGAGTTGAGGGCGACGGCGTTCGGCAGCTCGCTCTTGCCGACCATCTCGAACGTGAGCGACTGGCGGCCCGGCGCGTCGAGCACGATGGCGACGCCGCCGAGGGTCGCGAGGAGGTACACGACGGGCAGCGTCGCCGTGCCGGTGAGGGTCACCGCCGCGAGGCCGGCGGAGACGAGCATCGAGGCGACCTGCGTCCAGATCACGAGCGTCCGCGTGTCCAGCCGGTCGACGATGGAGCCGGCGAAGAGGCCGAGCACCGTGTACGGGACGAACCGGCAGAAGAGGAGGGCGGCGACCGCGAGCGGCGACCGCGAGAGCGAGAGCACGAGCCACGCCAGCGCGACGTTCTGCATCCAGGAGCCCGCGAGGGAGACGACCTGCCCGGCGAAGAAGAGTCGGTAGTTGCGGTGACGGTGCAGGCTGCGGAACGTTCGGGTGCCGAGCGCGAACGTGAGCGTGCTCACGCGCCGTGCTCCACGAGCTTGAGCAGGGGCTCGATCGCAAGCTCGATCGCGCGGAGCTCCTCCGGCTCGAGCGCCTCGAGACGCTCGGCGAGCCAGGCTGTGCGCCGCTCGCGGATCGAGCGCAGGAGGCGTTCGCCTGCCGGCGTCAGCTCGAGGCCGACGCGGCGGCGGTCGACGTCCGAGCGCACGCGTACGAGCAGCCCGGCCTCCTCGAGCCGGTCGATGTGGCCGGAGAGCGCCGGAGCCGAGATCCCCTCGGACTCGGCCAGCGCTCGGAGAGTGAGCCCGGGGCTCAGCTTGACGAGGTGGAGCAACGTCGCCTGGCGCGAGGTGATGCCGAACTGCTCGGTCTCCTTGCGCAGCTGCCGCGCGACGCGGAGCACGACCGGACGGAGGTCGTTTGCGAGCTCGAGGGAGAGATCCGTAGTTGCGCTAACCATTAGCTTGATTAACTATACCACGCACGTCTACAGACCACGCATCTGTTTACCATTCGGAATGCGGAGGAAGAGCCGACCTCCGGGAAACGCGATCACGAGCGAGGTGACCGATGTCGAAGTACGAGCAGATCATCGAGCTGTTGTCCGACGGGGAGTGGCACACGAAGGAGGACCTCGGGCAGGTGAGCGTGTTCCCGGAGCTGTGGCTCGACGAGCTGCGCCACGAGCCCGCGGTCGAGATCGTGGACGACGACGAGACCGTCAAGGTGAAGCTCCTCGTTGCGATGTAGACGCGGCGCCGACGACGGGCCGGCTCGCGCGAGGGAGCTTCGATGAGCGCTGCGGGCAGCTCGATGCATCGGCGCAAGCGGCTCGTCCTGATCGCGCACGACAACCGCAAGGCGGACCTGCTCGAGTGGGCGCGGTTCAATCGCAACACCCTGGAGGCGCACGAGCTCCACGCGACGGGCACGACGGGGGCGCTGCTCGCGGGGGAGCTCGACCTCCCCGTGAGCCGCTTTCTGAGCGGCCCGCTCGGGGGTGACCAGCAGGTCGGGGCAGCGATCGCCGAGGGCCGCATCGACGTGATCATCTTCTTCTGGGATCCGCTCGAGCCGCACCCGCACGACGTCGACGTGAAGGCGCTGCTGCGGATCGCCGTCGTCTACAACGTGCCGATCGCCTGCAACCGCGCGACCGCCGACTTCGTGCTCTCGAGTCCGCTTCTCGGCGAGGAGTATGCGCCCTCGGCGACGCTCTCCTAGTGCGGCGTCTCACAACGTTTCACAGGAAACAGCATCGTCGTGAGACGCCGCACTACTGAATCAACATGGAGTTGGGTGTCCCGCAACGAGCATTTCCGGTCGAACGTTGCGGGACACCCCACTCGCCGCGCTCAGGCGTGCGCCGGGTGCTCGGTCTTGAGCTCGGGCTCGAGCTTGTAGCCGACGCCGTAGCGCGTCTGCAGGAAGGTGTGCCTGGACGAGCGATGGTCGACCTTCTCACGCAGCTTGCGCACGAAGACGTCGACGGTGCGGTCGCGGTGGGAGGCGCGGCGCCCCCAGACCCGCTGCAGGAGCTCGTCGCGGGTGAGCACGCGCCCCTGCTCGAGCGCGAGGGCATAGAGGAGCCGGAACTCCGTCGGTGTCAGGTCGGCGCTCCGGTCGTCGACGTAGGCCTGCACGTTCTTCGTGTCGAGCCGGAGCTCCTCGATCACGATCTCCTCGCCGCGGCGTGGATCCTGCACCCGTGTGCCGCGTCGCGCGGCGGCGCCGACGCGCGCGATCAGCTCCTTCATCGAGAAGGGCTTCACGAGGTAGTCGTCCGCTCCGATCTCGAGCGCGTGGACCCGGTCGTGCTCGGTGCCCCGTGCGGAGACGACGACGATCGGCGTGCCGATGCCCTCGCCCCGCGCCTGCTCGATCACCTTCCAGCCGTCGAGCCCGGGGAGCATGAGGTCGAGCACGCACACGTCGGGGCGCTCGAAGCGCAGCCGCGCGAGCCCGGTCTCGCCGTTCGTCACGCCCACCGAGTCGAACCCTGCGGATTGGAGGTGCCGCGCCATCCCCTGCGCGATGACCTCGTCGTCCTCGATGATCAAGACCCTCGTCATGCAGGAAAATAATGGTCGCGGGCGGGCTCCGAAGGGGCCGTCAGGTTGTTACGGACTGGTAACGGCACGGTAACGGCCGGCGCTCGGGGATCGGCGTCGGCGTCCTCCGGAACACGGCCCCGGCGAGTCGTCTCTGTTACAAGGCGTGGCATGGACTCGGACTCGCGGCGCGCCCGGATGCTGTTCGAGGAGAGCCGCGAAGCGGTGATCGTGCTCGACGATACCGACACCGTGGTGCTTGCGAGCAGGCGCGCCCGTCAGTCCATCGACGGGATCAACGAAGGGGCCCTGGTCCCGGAGGGCCTGCTCTCCGGCGATCTCGGGATCGTGCCGCTGATCGTCCCCTACGACATCGGTGTCCGCCGGGAACGGCTGGTGTACCTGAGCCGGCCCGGCGACCTGACCGCGTACGAGGAGCTGCGGACGGGATTCACGGCTGCGGTCTCGCACGAGCTGCGGACACCGCTCGCCCGCCTGCTCTCCCTGCTCGAGACGGCCACGCTCCCCGGCGAGGACATCGACGCGCTCGTCGATCGGGCTCGAGCCGAGGTCGAGTCGGCGCGGGAGCTGATCGACGAGGTGCTGTTCCTCTCGGAGCTCGAGACGGGTGGCCGGGTGGTGTCGCTTGGTCCCGTGCCCGTGCGCCCCGAGCTCGAAGCCACGGTGTCGGAGCTCGAGGACCGCGCCTCACGGGCCGGCGTCGAGCTTCGCGTCGAGGGCGACGACGGCATCACACTCGAGATGCGGCCCCGCATGCTCCGCGTGGTCGCGCAGAACCTGGCAGAGAACGCCGTGCGCTACGCCGGGCCGGGAACCACGTTCACGCTCGCCGTCGAGCGCGAGGACGGGCATGTCGTCCTGCGCGGCGCGGACAACGGGGTCGGCGTCAACGAGGAGGAGCTGTCGCGGCTCTTCGAGCGCTTCTTCCGCGCCGACGCCGCCCGCGCCTCGCGCGGGACGGGGCTCGGGCTCGCGATCGTGAAGCACATCGTGGGGCAGGCGGGCGGGACGCTCGAGGCCCGCGGCGGCAAGGGAGCCGGGCTCGAGATCCGCTGCGTGTTCCCCGATCGCGCTCCGCTGCCCGGCTGACGCCGCCTACCGGTCACCAGTTCCTCACCACCCGTTCACCAGCCTGAACCCCACACCGGAGCTGCCCAGGGCGACACTCCCGTTGGTTCATGAGCATGACGACGCCTCGAATCGACTCCGGCAAGCTGGGCGAGCTTGCCGCCACGCCCGACGGCCGCGGCGCCGGGACGGTGTTCGCGGTCAGTGATCTCTCGGTGCTCTATTCCGGCAACCTCGCCCTGCGAGGCGTGACGCTCGACATCCGCAAGAACTTCGTGACGGCCTTCATCGGGCCGTCGGGGTGCGGCAAGAGCACCTTCATTCGCTGCTTCAACCGGATGAACGACCTCATTGCGGGGGCGACCGTGGAGGGGCAGGTGCTCTACCACGACCGCGATCTCTACGGGTCGAACGTCGACCCGGTGGAGGTGCGGCGACGGATCGGGATGGTGTTCCAGAAGCCGAACCCGTTCCCGAAGTCGATCTACGACAACATCGCTTTCGGGCCGCGGATCCTGGGGATGAAGAACGCGCTCGACGAGCGCGTCGAGCGCTCGCTCAAGCAGGCCGCGCTCTGGGACGAGGTGAAGGACCGGCTGAAGGAGAACGCCCTCGGTCTCTCGGGCGGCCAGCAGCAGCGCCTGTGCATCGCGCGGGCGCTCGCCGTCGAGCCGGACGTGATCCTCATGGACGAGCCGGCTTCCGCCCTCGACCCGATCTCGACGTCCCGCATCGAGGACCTGATCCACGAGCTCAAGTTCGAGTACACGATCGTGATCGTCACCCACAACATGCAGCAGGCCGCCCGCGTCGCGGACATGACCGCGTTCTTCAGCGTCGAGGTCCGGGACGAGGGAGGACGGAACGGCATCCTCGTCGAGTACGACCAGACGACGAAGGTGTTCACGAACCCGGGTGACAAGCGCACCGAGGACTACGTGACCGGGCGATTCGGTTGACGATGGCGCGGGTCGAGTTCCAGGCCAGCCTTCACAGTCTCGAGGCCAGCGTGCAGGAGCAGGGGTCGGTCGTCCTGCGGGCTCTCCGCGGGGCGATCGACGTCCTCAGATCGCAGGACGTCGAGCTGTGCGACGAGGTCGTGGCCTTCGACGACGAGATCGACACCCGCTACCACCGGATCGAGAAGTCGGTCGAGGAGCTGCTCGCGCAACAGTCCCCTGTGGCGACGGATCTCCGGCTCGTCCTTGCGATCCTGCACGACTCGATCCACCTCGAGCGGGTCGGCGACCAGTGTGTCACCATCGCCAAGCTGACCAAGCTCGCCGCCGAGCTCGAGCCCCGGCACGACCTCGTCGAAGGCCTGACGGAGATGGGAGAGCGCGCCGAGGAGATGGTGCGGATCGCGCTCGACTCGTTCGCCGCCCGCGACGTCGAGCGGGCCCGCGGCCTCGTCGAGCTCGACGAGCTCATCGACCGCACCAACAGGCGCGTCTCCGACCAGGTGCTCACGATGGCGAGCACGCCCGACACCCAGGAGTGGGGAATGCGGATGATCGTCGTCTCTCGCTGCATCGAGCGGATCGGCGACAACGCCGTCGACATCGGTGAGCAGACCGCGTTCGTCGTGACGGGCGAGTTCCACGAGTTCACCGACGCCTCGCATTGAACGGCGTTCACCAGTCCGCAACAGCAATGCCACCGGAGTTCATCCCATTGGCAGGAACCGGCCCGGAAAGCTCGCGTCCGACACCGACGGAGAGCACCACGTCAATGCCAGCAACAAGGGAGAGGGTCGAATCATGAAGAAAGTGCTTGCGCTCGTGCTTGCGGTGGCCGCAGTAGCCACGCTCGCAATCGCAGTCGGAGCCGCAACCGCGGCTACCACGAAGAAGCAGGACACGTCGCTGAGCGGGGCGGGCAGCTCGTTCGTCTTCCCGCTCGTGTCCAAGTGGATCCCCGCCCTGGGATCCGCGTACGGCTACAACGTCTCCTACAACCCGACCGGCTCGGGCGCGGGCATCGCGGCGATCACGGCGAGGACGGTCGACTTCGGCGCCTCGGACGCTCCACTGACGCCGGATCAGGTGGCCGCGTGCAAGGGCTGTATCCAGATTCCCTGGGCCCTGTCGGCGACCGCGGTCGTCTACAACCTGCCCGGCGCGAACTGCGTCCTCCGTCTCACGGGCCCGATCCTCGCCCAGATCTACATGGGTGAGATCACGGCCTGGAACGACCCGGCGATCACGAAGATCAACTCGAAGTGCAGCCTGTCGGGCACGAAGATCACGCCCGTCTACCGCACGGGCAACTCGGGCACCTCGTACAACCTGACCGACTACCTCTCGGCCGTCAGCCCGGCGTGGAAGTCGAAGCTCGGCGTGGGTCAGAGCGTCCAGTGGCCGGCGGGCGCGGGCGCGAACGGCAGCGCGGGCGTCGCCGGCGTGATCACCAAGACCGAGGGCGCGATCGGGTACGTCGACGTCGCCTACGCGCTGCAGAACAAGATCCGCTTCGCCTCGATGCTCAACGCCTCCGGGAAGTACGCGACCCCGGGTCTGCGGGGGATCCAGGCGGCGGCCGCCTCGCTGGGCAAGAACCTCCAGGGTGATGGTGCGTTCTCGATCGTGAACCCGCCGAAGGGCAACCCACTCGCCTATCCGGTCTCGACCTTCACGTACGTGATCGTCCCGACCAGCTCGTCGAAGTCGGCGGAGCTCCGCAAGATGGTCTACTGGGCCGTCACGCGCGGCCAGACGTTCGGGAAGCCGCTCCTGTTCCAGCCGCTGCCGCTGCAGGTGCAGGCGTTCGCGTTCAAGCAGATCAAGAAGATCCAGGCCACGTAGCCGCATCGAATGAGCACGCTCACACCGGATCCGGCGGCGGGCGCCGCAATCGACCGCCGCGGGATCCGGCTGGGCGACATCTTCTTCCGGGGAGTGGCCCTCATCGCGGCCCTCGGGGTCGCGGCGCTCCTCGTCTTCCTCTCCTACAAGATCTTTGCGATCGCCTGGCCGGCGATGCAGGAGTTCGGGCTTTCGTTCATCTGGACCCAGGCATGGAACCCGACTACGAATGTCTTCGGCGCTCTCGTCTTCATCTACGGGACGCTCGTCACGTCGTTCATCGCCCTGCTGCTCGCGACCCCACTCTCGATCGCGATCGCGCTCTTCCTGACCGAGCTCGCGCCGAGGCGCCTCGCCGCGCCGATCGCAACGATGGTCGAGCTGCTCGCCGCGATCCCGAGCGTCGTGCTCGGCCTCTGGGGCATCCTCGTCTTCGGCCCCTGGGTGGCGAACCATCTCGAGCCCTGGCTCCAGAGCTGGTTCGGCTTCCTGCCGATCTTCTCCGGCGACCCGTCCCAGTCGGGGGTGCTGCCGGCGGCCCTCGTCCTGACGATCATGATCATCCCGATCACCTCGGCGATCTGCCGGGAGCTGTTCAGTCGGGTTCCGCACGATCTCACCGACGGGTCGCTCGCCCTCGGCTCGACGCGCTGGGAGGCGATCCGCCGGGTCGCGATCCCCTACGCGGCCCCCGGCATCTCGGCCGCGGTGCTGCTCGGCCTCGGCCGCGCGTTCGGCGAGGCGATCGCGGTGACGCAGGTCATCGGCGGGGGCAACTCGATCAACCGCTCGCTCTTCGCACCTGGCGACACGCTCGCGAGCCGGATCGCGAGCACCTACCAGGGGGCAGGCTCGAACCTGGAGGTGCAGTCGCTGCTCTACCTCGGCGCCATCCTGCTCGTGATCTCGCTGATCACGAACGTGTCCGCTCAGGTGATCGTGAACAAGTTCCAGAAGGCGAGGAGGATGTCGACCGGATGAGCGCCACGAGCGCCACCGACCCGTACGACATCACGGCGAAGTCGAACAACCTCGGCCGCCGGCGCCGGCAACAGCAGCTCGTCTCGGTGCTCGCCGTGCTGAGCGCCGCCTTCGCCGTCTTCATCCTCGCGCTCGTCCTCGGCAGCGTCCTCCTCAAGGGCCTGAAGGCCCTCGACCTGGACTTCTTCACGAAGTCGGCAGCCCTCTTCGGCGAGAAGGGCGGCATCGCGGACGCCCTGGTCGGGAGCATCATCATCGTGCTCATGGCGATGTTCATGGCGGTCCCGATCGCGATCCTCGTCGCGATCTACATCGCGGAGTACGCCGGGCCGAAGGCCGCGTCGTTCTTCCGCGTCACGCTGGACGTGCTCAACGGCGTCCCCGCGATCCTCGTCGGCATCTTCATCTACGGCCTGCTCGTGGTCGGCCACGGCCAGAGCGCGATCTACGGCGCGATGGCGCTCGCGATCTTGATGATCCCGATGGTCGCGCGCGCCACCCAGGAGGTGCTCGAGCTCGTGCCGCGCCATCTGCGCGAGGCGAGCCTCGCCCTCGGCGTTCCGCGCTGGCGCACGGTCTACAGCATCGTCCTGCCGACCGCGATCGGAGGGATTCTGACGGGGGTCGTCATCGCCGTGGCGCGCGTCGCCGGCGAGACCGCACCGCTCATCTTCACGTCGTCGCTCGTCACCTCCCAGGGCGTCTCCTTCGACATCCACAGCGCTCTCCCGACGCTGCCGGTGCGGATCTTCACGCTCTCGGAGTCTTCCTCGCCGGACGACCAGGCAGCGGCTTGGGCGGCCGCGCTCGTCCTGATCGCATTCGTGCTCGTGATGAACATCCTCGCGAAGTTCTTCGCGGGCCGGAAGCGCAAGAGCCTCGAAGGTCTCTAACCCGGCGCCGAACGCTCGGCAGAGCACGCGCGTCTGCAGCTTAGACGTGCTCGGCCCGCAGCCGGCGGAGCTCGGCTGCGAAGGCCGCGTTCGTCTCCTCGATCTCCCAGACGTCGCGCTTGAAGACGCTCGCGAGCACCATCGGCGTCAGGGAGACGACCGTCGCGGTGCGCCGCCCGGAGGAAAGAACCGCGACCTCTCCGAAGAGATCGCCGGGAGACACGTCGCGGACGACCTCGTCCCCGACCGAGACCCGCGCGCTGCCCTCGAGCACGACGAAGACGGAGTGGCCGAAGTCTCCCTCCGTCGTCAGCTCCACACCCGGCTCGCCGATCTCGACGCGATCGGCGCCGGCGGCGAGCCGCTCCAGCTCCTTGGGGCTGAGAGCGTCGAAGACCGGAAGCGCGGCCAGCTCTGTCGCGTCGACGGACATCATCCGCGAGCATATGAGCAGAACCGGTCGTCACGCTGTGAGCGACCGGTGCAGATCTGGTGAGTGACGCTCAGATGGGGGCGCTCTCGAGGGCCTGGGGCCCGAGCAGCCGCCGCGTCTCCCAGCGCCGGGCCACGAACGCCGTCACGGAGATCAGCACGGCGAGCGCGAACACGATCACGGAGCCGGCGGGGAGACGGGTGACGAGCTCCATGGACGCGCCGACGAGCCCCGCCATCGGGATCGTGAAGATCCACGCCAGCACGATGTTGCCGGCCACGCCCCAACGGACC
Source organism: uncultured Thermoleophilia bacterium (assembly GCA_963736945.1). Lineage (GTDB taxonomy): Bacteria > Actinomycetota > Thermoleophilia > Gaiellales > Gaiellaceae > Gaiella. The sequence continues at coordinate 82,594 of CAVTQW010000015.1, read as the reverse complement.
GCGTGCAGGCCGCGTGTGGCGCCGGAGCCCATCACCGAGCCCGAGATCACGTGGGTCGTCGAGACGGGATAGCCGAAATGCGCGGTCGTCCAGAGGATCGACGCACAGGCCGTCTGGGCCGCGAACCCCTGTGGCGGGTCGATCTTCGCGATCCTCGTCCCGAGGGTCCGGATGATCCGCCAGCCGCCCGCGTAGGTCCCGGCCGACATGGCCAGCGCCGCCGAGACGATCACCCACGTCGGGGGGCGCGAGAAGTCCGCGTCGAGGTCGCCCGACGCGACGAGCGCGAGCGCGATGATGCCCATCGTCTTCTGGGCGTCGTTCGTCCCGTGGGTGAGGGCGACGAAGCCGCCGGAGACGAGCTGGCCACGCCGGAAGACGCGGTTCACCTTCGCCGGTGCCCGCCGCGCCACCAGCCAGACGATGAGCGTCATCATCAGGAACGCCACTGCGAGCCCGGCGAACGGCGCGATCAGGGACGGCTTCAGCACCTTCGTCCAGATGCCGTTCCACTCGACGACGTCCCACCCTGCCGCCATCACGGCCGATCCCATGATGCCGCCGATCAGGGCGTGGCTCGAGCTCGAGGGCAGCCCCAGGTACCACGTGACGAGGTTCCACGTGATCGCGCCGACCAGGCCGGCCAGCAGGATCTGCAAGGTGATCGCGTCCGGGTCGACGATGCCCTTCGCGACCGTGGCGGCCACCTTGAACGAGATGAAGGCGCCGGCGAAGTTGAGCACGGCCGCCATCGCAACCGCATTGCGGGGCGAGAGGGCGCGGGTCGAGACGCTCGTCGCGATCGAGTTGGCGGTGTCGTGGAAGCCGTTCGTGAAGTCGAAGAACAGCGCCACGGCAACCACCGCGATGAGAGTCGCCGACATGTGCGTGGCTACGCGTTCTTGACGACGATGTTCGCGATGACGTTCGCGGCCGTCTCGCAGGCGTCGAGGGCACGCTCGAGCGCCTCGTAGATGTCCTTCCAGCGGATCACGATGAGCGGGTCGATGCGGTCGTCGCGGAACAGCGAGGCGAGCGCATCGCGGAGGACGCGGTCGCCCTCGTCCTCGAGCGACTTCAGGTCCACGAGCGCCTGCTGCACGCCGCTCATCCCCTTGAGGTTCGCGCAGGCGAACGACAGCCTCTCGACCGCCTTGACGATGATGGCGCACTGCTCGACCGCATGCCGCGTCGGGAGCTCGACGCCGTACAGGCCGAGAAGGTCGGACGCCTCCTCGAGGTAGTCGACGACGTCGTCGATCTCGGTCGCGAGCATGTAGATGTCCTCGCGGTCGAACGGTGTCAGGTACTGGGTGTTGAGGAGCGTGATCAGGTCGCGGGTGACGCCGTCGCCCGCGGTCTCGGCCGCCTTCACCTGCTCCTGCGTGACACCCGAGTTCGGGTGCTCGCGGAAGCGGCGCTCGACGAGACGGGCGACCTCGAGGGCGTTGTCCCCCGCGCTCGTGAAGAGCACGAAGAACTCACTCGTCCTCGGTGTGAGTGAGATCTTCATCCGGCCGGTACGTTAGCCCCTTGGGGAGATGTGGGAACACCCAACGTCAGTAGGCTTGGGCACGCGATGAAGGAGACGCTCGAGCGCGAGATCAAGCTGGCCCCGGGAGAGGGCTTCGTCCTCCCCGAGCTCGGCGGCAGGCGCCTGCCGACCCGCGTCTTCATCTCCACCTACCACGACACGACCGACCTGCGGCTGGCGCGGAACGGGGTCACCTTCCGGCATCGCGTCGAGGACGGCGCCGGGCTCTGGCAGCTGAAGCTGCCGCGCGACGAGGCGCGGCTCGAGCTGGAGGTGCCGGGCCCTCCCGCCCGGCCGCCGGCCGAGCTGGTCGGGCTCCTGCCGGCCTACCTCCGCGGAGCCGAGCTCGTGCCGGTGGCGCGCCTGCGCACACGGCGGGAAGGGGTGGTCGCCGACGGCGCCGAGATCGTCGACGACAGCATCGCCGTCCTCGAGGGCCAGCACGTCGCCCGCAGGTTCCGGGAGGTCGAGGTCGAGCTCCTCGACGGCGACGAGCGCGCCCTGCGACGGCTCGAGAAGCAGCTGCGCAAGGCGGGCGCGCGGCCGTCGGGTGCTCTCCGGCCCAAGCTCTATCGCGCGCTCGACCTCGCGGGCACCCCCGAGACGCCGACGAACAGGAAGGGCACGCCGCCGGTCGAGGCGCTCGGCAACGCTCTCCAGGGCGACTACCGGGCGCTGCTCGCACACGACCCGGGGACGCGCCGCGGCGACGATCCCGAGGATCTCCACCAGCTTCGCGTCGCGACGCGGCGGCTGCGGGCGTTCCTGCGCGCCGCGCGACCGCTCGTCGACAGGGGCTGGGCCGAGTCGCTCCGCGAGGAGCTCGGCTGGCTCGGCGGGCACCTCGGGCCGGCGCGGGATCTCGACGTCATGCTCGGCCGTTTCCGCGAGGAGGTCGAGACGCTCGGCGCAGACGGTGAGGGCGCGGCAGGGCTGCTCGAGGCACTCGAGGAAGAGCGCGCGGCCGCCTATCGCGACGTGGCCGAGACGCTCCAGGGCGACCGGTACTACGCGCTGCTCGACCGGCTCGAAGCAGCCGGCTCGCCGCCGCCGAGCGGGGAGGAGATCACGCTCGCGAAGATCTTCGAGAAGGAGACGAAGCGCATGCGACGGAAGTTCGACGACCTCGGCGAGGATCCGGAGGACCACGCGCTACACGAAGCGCGGATCGGCGTGAAGCGGGCCCGGTACGCCGCCGACCTCGCCGCGCACGAGCTGGGTCAGGCCGGGGAGCGGTTCGTCTCGATCGCGAAGAAGCTGCAGGACATCCTCGGCGACCACCAGGACGCCGTCGTCGCGCAGACGCGGATCCGGGACTGGGCCGCCGCGAACGACTCGGCCGGGGCGGGGTTCGCGGCCGGGCGGCTCGTCCAGCTGGAGCGCGACCGGATGGCCGCCGCCCGCCGCGACTGGCCCGATCTGTGGCGCAAGCTCGACAGGGCCGCGCGCAAGGCGGCCAGGGCGGCCTCCTGACAGGCGTCGTCCGCGCGGCCGGGGGCGTCGTCCTCCGGGGCACCGGTGCCGACGCGACCGTGCTCCTCGTGCACCGGCCCGCCTACGACGACTGGTCCTTCCCGAAAGGGAAGGCAATGCCGGACGAGAGCGACGAGGACTGCGCCGTGCGCGAGGTCGCAGAGGAGACCGGCCTCCGCTGCTCCCTCGGGCGAGAGCTGCCTTCGACGGAGTACATCGGCCCGAAGCAGCGTCCGAAGAAGGTGCGCTACTGGGAGATGGAGATCGTCGGCGGCTCGCTGCGCTTCGAGCACGAGGTCGACGACGCGCGCTGGGTGTCGCCCGAGGCCGCGCTGCAGCTCCTCAGCTACGAGCGCGACGTCGACGTGCTGCGGGCCGCCGTCGCCTCCGGGCAACCCGGGGAGAGAGGCTGAAGCGTCTCACCGGCGTGCCTGCCGCGCGCTAGCCTGGGTCGTCGATGAGCGGCGACTACGTCTACACGATGTACCGGGCCGACAAGTTCTACGGCCCCGAGCGGCAGGTGCTGTCGAACATCTCGCTGTCGTTCCTGCCCGGTGCGAAGATCGGTGTGCTGGGGCCGAACGGTGCCGGCAAGTCGACGCTGCTGCGCATCATGGCGGGCCTCGAGGAGCCGTCGTCGGGCGTGGCCGAGCTGCACCCCGGGGCGACCGTCGGCTTTCTCCAGCAGGAGCCCGAGCTCGATCCCGCCAAGGACGTGCGCGGCAACGTCGAGGACGGCGTCCGCGCCCAGCGCGACCTGCTCGACCGGTTCAACGAGATTCTCAGTCGCCTTCGCCGAGCCGGATGCGGACTTCGACGCGCTGCTCGCCGAGCAGGCGACCGTGCAGGAGCAGATCGACCGCCACGACGCGTGGGGCCTCGACGCAGCCCTCGACCGCGCCATGGACGCCCTGCGCCTGCCCGAGCCCGACCGCGACGTGACGACGCTGTCCGGCGGCGAGCGGCGTCGGGTCGCGCTCTGCCGGCTCCTCCTCTCCTCGCCGGACCTCCTGCTCCTCGACGAGCCGACGAACCACCTCGACGCGGAGTCCGTCGCCTGGTTGGAGCGGTTCCTCGAGGACTACAGGGGAACGGTCATGGCCGTCACCCACGACCGCTACTTCCTCGACAACGTGGCCGGCTGGATCCTCGAGCTCGACCGGGGCAAGGGCCTTCCGTTCCAGGGCAACTACTCCTCGTGGCTCGAGCAGAAGCAGGAGCGCCTCGCTTCGGAGGAGAAGACGGCGTCGGCGCGGCGGCGCACGCTCGCGCGCGAGCTCGAATGGGTGCGGATGAGCCCGCGGGCGCGCCACGCGAAGTCGAAGGCGCGCCTCGGCGCCTACGAGAAGCTGCTCGCGGAGGACGCCGACTTCAGGCTCGACACCGTCGAGATCCACATTCCCGCGGGGCCGCGGCTGGGCGACCTCGTCGTCGAGGCGGAGCACGTCTCGAAGGGCTTCGGCGACCGGCTCCTCGTCGAGGACATGTCGTTCTCGCTCCCGCCCGGCGGCATCGTGGGCGTGATCGGCCCGAACGGGGCCGGCAAGACGACTCTCTTCCGCATGATCGCGGGCGAGGAGGAGCCGGACGGCGGTGATCTCCGGCTCGGCGACACGGTGGAGCTCGCCTACGTCGACCAGGCCCGCGGTGGCCTCGACCCGCAGAACACCGTCTGGAAGGAGATCTCCGGGAACCAGGACGTCGTCCTGCTCGGGAAGCGCGAGGTGAACTCCCGCCAGTACACGTCGTGGTTCAACTTCCGGGGCGGCGACCAGCAGAAGCTCGTCAGGGACCTCTCGGGCGGGGAGCGCAACCGCGTCCACCTCGCCAAGCTGCTCAAGTCGGGCGGCAACGTACTTCTCCTCGACGAGCCGACGAACGACCTCGACGTGGACACGTTGCGCGCGCTCGAGGACGCGCTCCTCGACTTCGCCGGCTGCGCCGTCGTGATCACGCACGACCGCTGGTTCCTCGACCGCGTCGCGACGCACATCCTCGCGTTCGAGGGCGAATCGCAGGTGACGTGGTTCGAGGGCTCATGGGGCGAGTACGCCGCCTGGGTCACGGAAACCCGCGGCCCCGAAGCGCTCGAGCCGCACCGCATCGCGTACAAGCCGCTCGTGCGCCCGTGATCGAGCTCCCGGTCGCCGAGCCGGGGCGTTGCGGGACACACCACGGGAGCTGCTAGCCGGCGATCAGAGGGTCTTACTCCTCTCGCCCTCTGCGCTCCGCCGCGCGCGCAGCTTGGCGCGGCGCATCAGCGCCGCCTGATGGTCCACCTGCTTGCCGGCCTTGCGCGGCTCGAGCGGGGCCCAGGAGCCGTCGGCCGAGAGCACCCAGGCGCGCACGTCGTCCGCGAAGACGCTGCCGAGCACCGCCTGCAGCTCCTGCCGCGAGCGGGCGCTCTCGACCGGCACGAGCACCTCCACCCGGCGGTCGAGGTTCCGGGGCATGAGGTCCGCGCTGCCGATGAACATCGCCGTCTTCTCCCCGGCCTCGAACGCGTAGATCCGACTGTGCTCGAGGAACCGGCCCACGATCGAGCGGACGTGGACGTTCTCCGAGAGCCCCTCCACGCCGGGCCGCAGCATGCAGATCGAGCGGGCGCAGATCTGCACCTCGGCGCCTGCCGAGGACGCCTCGTAGAGCGCGTCGATCAGCGTGGGGTCGACGAGGTTGTTGAGCTTGAGCCGGATCCGGGCGTTCACGCCCTCCTTGGCCGCCGCCGTCACGGCCTGGATCTCCTCGAGCAGCCGCGTGCGCAGCTCGAACGGCGCCACCAGCAGCTTCCGGAACTGCTGCGGCCGCCCGAAGCCGGTCACGTAGTTGAAGACGTCGGCGACGTCGGCCGCGATTTCCTCGTCTGCCGTGAAGATGCCGACGTCCTCGTAGAGGCGTGCCGTCGCGGCGTGGTAGTTGCCGGTGCCGATGTGGACGTACCGGCGCAGCCCGCCCGGCTCGCGTCGGACGACGAGCGTCATCTTCGCGTGGATCTTCATGTCGGGGAAGCCGTGCACGACGTGCACGCCCGCCTGCTCGAGCTCGCGCGACCACTCGATGTTGCGGCGCTCGTCGAAGCGCGCCTTCAGCTCGACGAGGCAGACCGCCTGTTTCCCCTCCTCGGCGCAGTCGACCAGCGCCGAGACGAGCGCGCTGTCGTCGGAGGTGCGATACACCGCCGTCTTCATCGCGATCACGTCGGGATCGGCGGCGGCCGCGGCGGCGAAGGCCTCGAAACTCGTCCTGAACGACTCGTACGGCTGGTGGACGAGCAGGTCGGCCCGGCGGATCTCGTCGAAGATGCGCCCGTCCTTGACCCGGGCCAGGCGAGGCTGGGTGATCGGCACCCACGGCTCGTCCTTGAGGTCGGGGCGGTCGAGCCGCGTGAGCTGCATCAGGTCGGCGAGGTCGAGGAGGCCCTCGATCTTGTAGATCTGGTCCTCGTCGACGTCGAGCCCCTCACGGAGCCGCTGCAGCATCCCCGTCGAGGCCGACGCCGACACCTCGACCCGGACGACGTCCCCGAAGCGCCGTCGCCGCAGCTCGAGCTCGACCGCCTCGAGGAGGTCGTCCGCGTCGTCGGACAGCTCGAAGTCGGCGTCGCGCGTGACCCGGAAGAGGGCCCGCTCCTCGATCTCCATCCCGGGGAAGAGCGAGGGAAGGAAGTGCGCGATGACCGATTCGAGCGGCACGAGGCGCCCGCCTGCGTCGACGAAGCGGTCGAGGCCCTCCGGCACCTTGACGCGGGCGAACCGCTCCTCTCCCGAGTCGGGGTCGACGGCGAGCACGCCGAGCGAGTTCGACAGCCCCGAGATGTACGGGAACGGCTGTCCTGCGCCCACTGCGAGCGGCGTCAGCACGGGGTAGATGTCGCGCGTGAACCCCGCCTCCAGCCGCTGCAGCTCCTTCGACGTGCACTCCTCGATCGTCACGATCTCGATGCCCTCGGCCGCGAGCGCCGGGCGGAGCTCGCGCTTCCACAGCCTCGCCTGCCGGGCGGTCAGCTCGGAGACCCGCGTCTTGATCGCCGCGAGTGCGACCGCGGGCGAGAGGCCGTCGGCCGACCGCACGGCGAAGCCGGCCTCTGCCTGCCCCATCAGGCCGGCCACGCGCACCATGAAGAACTCGTCGAGGTTCGAGGAGAAGATCGAGCAGAACTTGACGCGCTCGAGCAGCGGTTGCAGCTCGTCGGCGGCGAGATCGAGCACGCGCGCGTTGAACTCGACCCACGAGAGCTCGCGGTTGAGGAGGCGCGATTCGGCGGTGAGCGTTCGGCTCGGCATTGTCAGATCGTGCCAGACTCGTCGCGCCGGAGTGGGTCCATGCGCGTCGCTGCGGTCGCGGCCATGCGCCGGATGGTACTCGTGGCCGGGCTCACCAGCTCACGAACCACGGCCGCCTGGCGTGAGCGGTGTGCGCTTCCGTAGACTCACGCTCGATGACGAACGCCACCGCCGTCGCCGACCAGGTCGAGAGCGAGCTCGCCCCCCTCTACGAGGACGTCTCCAACGCCTGGTGGGCCCTCAACATCCTCGCCAACGAGGAGAACGAGCGTCGCCGGGTCGAGCTCGAGACCGCGCTCTCGGACTTCCTCGCCGACAACGGGCGCTTCGCGGCGATCGAGGCCGCGCGGGAGACCGCGGACGGCACGGCGCGCCGCCGGCTCGATCTCCTCCTCAACGCCTTCCTGCCGCAGCAGATCCCGACCGAGACGCGCACCCGGATCATCGAGCTCGAGGCATCGGTGGACACGCGGTTTTCGCAGCACCGCGGGGACATCGCGGGCCGCAAGGTCGACGACAACGAGATCCGCAGGATCCTGCGCGAGAGCGACGACGTCGGGGAGCGCCGCGCCGCCTGGGAGGCGTCGAAGACGGTCGGCGCGCTCGTGGCCCGCGACGTGCGTGAGCTCGCCCGGCTGCGGAACGCGGCCGCCCACACGCTCGGCTTCCGCGACTGGTTCGCGCTCTCGGTCGCGACGGCCGAAATGGATGAGCAGAAGCTGATGAGCACGCTGGACGAGGCCGACCGCGCCACCGCCGAGCCCTTCGCCCGTTGGAAGGCAGATCTCGACGGGCGCCTCGCGGCCCGTTTCGGCTGCACGACGGAGGAGCTCGGCCCCTGGCACTACGCCGACGCCTTCTTCCAGGAGGTCCCGGCCGAGGGCGGCGTCGACCTCGATCCGCTGCTCGAGAACGCGGATCTCGTCGAGCTCTCGCGCCGGACGTACGACGGCCTCGGGCTCGAGACGCGCGACGTGCTCACCCGCAGCGACCTCTTCCCCCGCGACGGGAAGTGCCAGCACGCGTTCTGCATCGACATCGACCGGGCCGGGGACGTGCGCGTGCTCGCGAACGTCGTGCCGAACCAGCAGTGGATGGACACGATGCTGCACGAGCTCGGGCACGCGACCTTCGACACAGGGCTGGACTCCTCGCTCCCCTGGTTGCTGCGCGACACGCACCTCGTCGTCACCGAGGGCATCGCGATCCTGATGGGAAGGCTGGCCGGCGACGCGGAGTGGCTCGAGCGCGTGCTCGGCGTCGACTCCTCGTCGGTCGCCTCACTCGCGGACGGGCTCCGGCGGGCACGAGCCGCCGAGCTGCTCGTCTTCACCCGCTGGGTGCTCGTGATGACGAACTTCGAGCGCGCTCTCTACGCCGATCCCGAGTCGGACCTCGACGCCACCTGGTGGGAGCTCGTCGAGCGGTACCAGCTCGTGCGCAAGCCGGAGGGCCGGCGCAAGCCGGACTGGGCGGCGAAGATCCACGTGGCCTGCGCGCCCGTCTACTACCACAACTACCTCTACGGGCAGATCGTCGCCTCGCAGCTCGCCGCGACGCTCGAACGGGAATGCGGCGGGATCGTCGACCGCCCGGCCGCGGGGAAGCTGCTGGGAGAGCGGGTGTTCGCCCCCGGGCTGTCGGTGCGCTGGGACCGGCTGATCGAGCAGGCGACCGGGGAGCCGCTGACGGCGGCGCACTTCGGCCGCGACATCGACGGCGTCTGACAGGTCCTCGGTTCCTCGTGGCGCCCGACCTGAACCACGTCAGCGTGGTCGCCGCCGACCTCGAGGCATCGCTGCGGTTCTACGTCGACGAGCTCGGCCTCGAGCCGCTGCCGACGCCGGACTTCGGCTACCCCGTCAGGTGGCTGGCCGCGGGAGACCGGCAGGTGCACCTGTTCGAGCGGCCGGGGCCACCGCCAGTGCATGCGCACTTCGCCCTCGAGATCGGCGACTTCATGGGCGTCTACCGCCGGATGAAGGAGCTCGGTGCGCTCGACCACACGACATTCGGCAACTGCATGTACGAGCTTCCGAACGGAGCCCTGCAGCTCTACGTCCGCGACCCCGCGGGCAACCTCGTGGAGCTCGACTGTCGGGACGCCTCGACGATCCCGAGGGACGAGGTGCCCGAGTACAGGGCCCTCGCGGAGATCCGGCCGCAGGAGGGCGACGCCGCGCGCTCGACGCTCTGGAACCGCTAGTGGGGTGTTCCGCAGCGTGCGAGGAGCGGGGCGCCCGGCCGCAGCCGGGCGCCCGTCACTCCCCCGGTGTTATTCGTCAGGAGCGGGCGTTCTGGTTCGCTTCCTGCGACACCGGCTCGCGGTCTGCGACCCGCCGCGCCGGCGTGGCCTCGACCCCGGCGAGCGTCGCTCCCCGCGGCGCGCGGACGCGGATCAGGATCCGGTCCCCGGCGTGGAGCATGCTCGCGTCGATCACCGTCGGGATCCGGTGGTCCCAGTGGAGGAAGACGGTCTCGGGGCCGAACGTGAACGACTGCTGTGCGGTCTGGCCGATCATGAGGCGCAATGCGTGCCGGTTGCCGCCCCTGACGTCGATCGTGACCTTGTCCCCGCCCGCGGACACGAAGGTGCCCCTGAACAGGTAGAGCGGCTGCGTCGGCTTGGCCGGGGACTGGCCGCGGTCTCCGACGGTCGCTGCGGCCGTGGCCTTGATGGTGTCGAGAGAGGCGCCACGATCGCTGCGGACGTTGACGGTCACCCAGTCGTGCGCGGCGAGATCGCCGATGCCGACCTGCGTCGGCTTTCCGTGGCTCCACCTCAGGAACACCGTCCTCGAGTCGGTCAGGAACGTCTGTACCTGGCTCTGGCCGAGCAGCGACCGGAGCGCGGGACGATTCCCGTTCTCGACCGTCAACGTGAGCGTCGAGCCGTTTGTCGACTCGAATTCACCGGCGTAGCGGTACAGCTGCTTGCCGTTCGGGCCGGCGGCAGGCGCGGCACTCGCGGCGCCGAGAACGGCGACCAGTGCGGCGGTCGCGACGAGCAGTGATCTCTTCATGTCGATTCCCTCCTCGGACGGGTGGTTGCACCTGACGGTACGCCGGGGGTGTTCGCGTCGTTTCAGCGCTGCGTAAGCCGTGCGTAAGCGCGCTGGTCGGGCACGGGGGCAGGCTCGAGCTCGAGCGCGAACTCCGACCCGACACCGGGTGTGCTCGTGACCGTGACCTTGCCCTTCATGGCCGTCGCCAGCTCGGCGACGATCGCGAGGCCGAGCCCCGAACCGACCGGGCGCTCGACCCCGTAGCGCTCCCAGAGGTAGAAGCGCTCGAAGGCGCGGTCGAGATCGTCCCGCGCGAGGCCGGGCCCGTCGTCGATCACGGCGAGCCGACCTGGAGCGGCGACGATCTCGACCGTGCCGCCCTCCGAGGCGCAGCGGATCGCGTTCTCGACGAGGTTCGAAAGCGCCTGCAGGACGCGACCGGAATCGGCGATGGCGCCGGCGTGGCGGTCGACCCGGACCACGAGGTTGACGCCGTAGTCGTGGGCCTGGAGGTTGTGACGCGCAAGTGCCTCGTTCGCGATCTCCTCGAGGTCGGTCGCCATCAGCGTGACGTCGAACGAGCGCCGCCGCAGCCGCGCGAGGTCGAGCAGGTCGCGGATCAAGCGCTCCAGCCGGTGCGCCTCGCGCTCGAGCACCTCGCCGGCCCGCTCCGCCGAGATGACGCCGTCGGCGAGCGCCTCCGCGTGCCCGCGGATCGCGGTGAGAGGCGTCTTCAGCTCGTGACTGACGGTGAGGAGGAACTCCCGCTCCGCGTCCTGGGCGCGGTGGAGCTCCTCCGACAGCTCGTTGAACGCCGTCGAGAGCTGACGCAGCTCCGTCGAGCCCTCGACCGGGAGCGGGTCAGGGCTCTCACCCTCCGCGAGCCGCCGGCTCGCCTCCGCCACCTGCGTGATCGGCCTGGCGACGGCCCGCGAGAGGAGCAGGGCCACGATCGCGGCCAGGATGGCGCCCACGAGCGCGGCGATCGCGAGCCCCGAGAGGAATGGTTGCCAGTCCGCGGACTGGTTGCGCGCAGAACGGAGGAGCACGACGGCGTCACCGTTGCCGAGGCGCGCGGCGAACATGAACGAATCGCCCTGCACGTCGACGGTGCCGTCTGCGCGCCCCTTCGCGTGGAGCGTCGCAGCGGCTCCCTCCGGTAGGAGCAGCTCGGCCTGCGCCGGCGTGAGGATCGCGAGCCGCTCCTGCTCGGTGGCGAGGAAGCGGCCGAGCGTCGTCTCTCCCCGGGGCAGGGGGTTCGCCGCGTGCTGCGCCACGATGAGCTCGACCTGCCGATCGAGGGCCTTGCGTGCGTCCCGGTCGAGCGACTGCCGCGTGAGGATCGCCCCGACCGCGAGCATCACGATCGTCGACACGGCGAGCGTTGCGGCGATGCCGACGAACAGCCGCGTACGCAGCGAGTGCGGCCCGCCCAGGCGCCTCATGCAACCGCCTTGTACCCTGACCCGCGCACCGTCCGGATCAGGTCGTGCCGGTCGAGCTTCTTGCGCAGCTGGGCGACATGGACGTCGACCGTCCGCGTGCCGCCGGGGAACGAGATGCCCCACACGCGCTCGAGCAGCCGCTCACGCGACATCACGATGGCCGGGTGGGCGAGCAGGAAGGCGAGCAGGTCGAACTCCATGCCCGTCAGCTCGACCGGCTCGCCGGCGACGAGGACGGTCCTGCTCGACTGGTCGAGCACGACGTCTCCAAGAGTCAGCTGCTCACCGGCTTCGTCCGGGTCAGAGCGTCGCAGGACGGCGCGCACGCGCGCGACGAGCTCGCGCGGCGAGAACGGCTTCGTCACGTAGTCGTCGGCGCCCAGCTCGAGGCCGGTGATGCGGTCGACCTCCTCGTCCCGCGCCGTCACGATCACGATCGGCAGGCGCGAGCCCGCCCGGATCATCCGGCAGAGGTCGAGGCCGTCCGTGTCGGGGAGCTGGAGGTCCAGGATCGCGAGGCGAATGTCGTGCTGCTCCAGTGCCAAGGCGCCGTCGGCCCCACGGGGCGCCCAGATCACCCGGAAGCCGTCGTTCTCGAGATAGGTGCGGACGAGCGCCGCGATGTCCTCCTCGTCCTCGACCAGGAGGATCGTGCCGCCGCGCGCCGGTCCGGCGCTCACGCCCCCGGGCGCTTGAGGACGTTGACGACCTGCGCCGGCCCGTCGATCGCGTGCGTCACCGTCACACTCGCTCCCGGGCGCACGGCGCCGCGCCGCGCCGTGCCACCGTTGACGCGGAAGCGCGTGCTGCGGTCGAGCGCGAACGTCCGATTGCCGGCACTGGTGCTGATGGTGACAGATGCCTTCGTGACTGCGGTAACGACTCCTCGGTCGGTCACGACCGGCGGCGCCAGGACGCGGATGACGAGGACGCGGCCCTTGCGGTCGACCACGACCTCGGCCACGGATCCCGGGGCGATGTCGGAGGCGGAGCCCGGCCCGCCGTTGATCCTCACGTCCGTCCCGACGGTGAGGTCGAAGGTGACGACGCTGCCGTCGAGGGTGCGCAGGACGAGGTGCGTCGGGTCGATCGACTGCACGACGCCGCGGCTGACCACGCCGGCATGCGACGCGGCAACGGCCGCGGCGGGCAGCGCGAGCGACGCCAGCGCGGCGGCGACCGCCAGCACGCGGAGCATGCGCATTCTCATGTGAGCATCGTCATGGATCATCGTAAGCCGGGCGTGGTCGGTGCGTAAGAGCGATGTAAAAGGGGCCGCGGCGGTGGCCGCCGCTACCCTGGCTCGATGGCCGAGCGCGACGACATCAGGAACGTCGCGATCGTGGCCCACGTCGACCACGGCAAGACGACCCTCGTCGACGCGATGCTGTGGCAGTCCGGCTCGTTCCGCACGAATCAGGACGTCGCCGAGCGGGTTCTCGACTCGATGGACCTCGAGCGCGAGAAGGGCATCACGATCCTGGCGAAGAACACCGCGGTGCGCTACGGGGAGACGAAGATCAACATCATCGACACCCCGGGCCATGCGGACTTCGGCGGGGAGGTCGAGCGGGGCCTGCGCATGGTCGACGGCGTACTGCTCCTCGTGGACGCGAGCGAAGGGCCGCTGCCGCAGACGAGGTTCGTGCTCCGCAAGGCACTCGAGGCGGGCCTGCCGGTGATCCTTGTCGTGAACAAGGTCGACCGTCCCGACGCGCGCGTGGAAGAGGTCGTGAACGAGGTCTACGAGCTCTTCCTCGACCTCGACGCGGACGAGCACCAGATCGAGTTCCCGATCGTGTACTGCAACGCGAGGGCCGGAAGGGCCGGGCCTACCGTGGACGATCTCGCCGGCGACCTGCGGCCGCTTCTCGACGTGCTGCTGGCGACGATCCCGGCCCCGCGCTTCGAGGAGGGCCATCCGCTGCAGGCCCTCGTCACGAACCTCGACGCCTCGCCGTACGTGGGGCGGCTCGCGATCTGCCGCGTCCGGAACGGACGGATCGCCAAGGGACAGCAGATCGCGTGGTGCAGGGCCGACGGCACGATCGAGCGCGCCAGGGTGACCGAGCTCTACGTGACCGAGGCGCTCGACCGTGTCGACGCGGCCGAGGCGGGGCCGGGCGACATCGTCGCCGTCGCGGGAATCCCGGAGGTGACGATCGGCGAGACCCTCGCGGACGCCGACGATCCGCGGCCGCTGCCGGTCGAGCAGGTCGACGAGCCGTCGCTGTCGATGACCATCGGCATCAACACCTCGCCGCTCGCGGGCCTGGAGGGGACGCGACTCACTGCCAGTCAGGTGAAGGGCAGGCTCGACACCGAGCTCGTCGGCAACGTCTCTCTCCGCGTCCTTCCGACGGGACGGCCGGACACGTGGGAGGTGCAGGGGCGCGGCGAGCTGCAGCTCGCCGTCCTCGTCGAGCTGATGCGCCGCGAGGGCTTCGAGCTCACGGTCGGGAAGCCGCAGGTGGTGACGCGGGAGATCGACGGCAAGGTGCACGAGCCGGTCGAGCGCGTGGCCATCGACGCGCCGGAGGAGTACGTCGGCGTGCTCACACAGCTCCTCGCGCTGCGCAAGGGGCGGATGGAGCAGATGGTGAACCACGGCACCGGGTGGGTGCGCCTCGAGTATCTCGTCCCGGCGCGCGGCCTGATCGGATTCCGGACGGAGTTCCTCACCGAGACGCGCGGCACGGGCATCCTCCACCACGTCTTCGACCGCTACGAGCCGTGGTACGGCGACCTCCGCACCCGTCCGAGCGGCTCCCTCGTCGCCGACCGGCAGGGCCCGACGACCGGCTTCGCGATCTCGAACCTGCAGGAGCGGGGCACGCTGTTCGTCGGGCCGGGGGTCGGAGTCTACGAGGGGATGATCGTCGGCGAGAACGCGCGCTCAGAGGACATGGACGTGAACGCCACGAAGGAGAAGAAGCTCACGAACATGCGCTCCTCGACCGCGGACGAGCTGGTGCGCCTCATCCCGCCGCGGCCGCTCTCGCTCGAGCAGGCGCTCGAGTTCATCCGCGAGGACGAGTGCGTCGAGGTCAGCCCGGCCTCGATCCGCCTGCGCAAGGTCGAGCTGTCCGCCTCGCGGCGGCAGCAGGCCGCGAGCCGCAAGGCGCGCGGGCTGGCCTGAGAATGCTGCGATGAAAGAGCGTATCGCAGCATTCTCAGCCGGGCGCCTGAAGCGTGTCCGTCGACCGCTCCGTGATCGCCTCGAAGAACCACGCCTCCCTGCCGTCGGCGAGCGTCGGCGACACCGGCACGCGCGGATCGCGGCCCGCCGCGAGCGCCTCCTCGCGCTCCGTCCGCGACCAGAGGAGCCATGCGCGCGCCTCGTCGAGCTTGCCCTCCTCGATGTCGTAGACGGCGAGGTAGCGGTAGGGGGCATCCCAGCCGTCCCCGTCCGCGAGCCTGAAGCGGCGGACGCTCGTGAACGGGCCCTGACCGAGCACGTCGGTCACGTGCTGCTCGTCGTACCAGCGGTTGAACTCGTCGTCCTCTCCCGGCTGCGCGTTCGTGAGGACGAGCATGACGTGGCTCGACATCGTGCCTCCTTGGACTGGTGGGGCTAGCCGGCCGGCGCGCCCTCACCGGGCAGCCAGGCGCCGTCGACCGGGCGGTAGGGGTAGGCGAGCTCCACGAGCGTGCCGTGGCTCGACTCGGGCGAGATGAAGGTCCAGTGCTGCCATGGGACCTTCGGGTCGTTCTGGAGCTCGGTGCTCGTCAGGCGGACGCCCTTCGCCTCGAGCCGGCGGACCGCGTCGGGCAGGTCGGGTGAGGTGAAGCAGATGTGGTGCACGTGCTCACCGCGTTTCGCCAGCCGGCGTCCGAGCGGGCCGTCGTTGAGCGGGCAGAGGAGCTGGATCTCCGTTCCCTCCGGGTTCACGAAGGTCGCCGACGACATGACGTCCTCGCCCGCCTCCCAGCGCTCGACGACGACGACCGGCTCCTCGAGCTGGGCGGGGTCGAGCTCCTCCAGGATGGCGCGCCAGTCTGCGAGCGCGCGGTCGAGATCGCTGACGACGAGACAGATGTGAGCGAGTGGTCCTCCCGGCACGACGGATCCTCCCTGATTAGCGTTTCGAGCTGAGTCGGGGGCCGCTGCCCCACGCGAAGTCGATTCCCGCCGCGATGGCCTCCCTCGTGCGGCGTGGGTCGATGACGTCGTCGAGGTAGGTGTGAGCCGCCGCCTCCCAGGGCTCCGACTCCTTCGCCCAGTCCGCGGCGAGCTCCTCGACGAGGTGGTCGTGCGCATCCTTGCCCTCCGTCTCGAGCACCGTCTCGAGGCGGCGCCGGTGGATCGTGCGGATGCCCGTGGCCGGGGCCATGAAGCCCATCTCGGCCGTCGGCCAGGCGAGGACGAGGTCGGGGTGCGTCGGCCGCCCGCCGAGCGCGAAGTGGCCGCCGCCGTAGGCCTTGCGGACGACGACCGTGACCTTCGGCACCCTGGCCCGTGCGAGCCGCGCGACGACCCGCTCGTAGCCGCCGAGAATGCCGCCGCGCTCGGCGTCGGAGCCGATCATCAGGCCCGGCACGTCCTGGAGGAAGACGAGCGGGAGGTTGAACGTGTCGCAGAGATCGACGAACGAGGCCTCCTTCGTGAGCGCGGGCACGTCCATGACGCCGGCACGCTGCATCGGCTGGCTCGCGACGACGCCGACCGCCTCGCCCTCGACGCGGGCGAAGGAGCAGAGCACGCTGGCGCCATACCGCTCCGCCCAGGGAGCGATGGTGCCGGCGTCGAAAATCGCCTCGAGCACCTTGCGCATGTCGTAGCCGCGGCGGGGGTCGCTCGGCACGAGCGTGAGCAGCTGCGCGGCCTCGCGGGCGGGAGGGGCGGCCGGCGCCTGCGGCGCCGGATGGTCGGCCGAGTCCGGCAGGTACGAGAGCACCCGCCGGACGGCCGCGAGAGCGGCTTCCTCGTCGTCGACGACGAGATGCGCGTTGCCGCTCTGCTCGCTGGACACCTTCGGCCCGCCGAGCTCGTCGGCCGTCAGCTCCTCGCCGATCGCGGCCGCGATCACGGGAGGCCCGGAGAGGGCGATCGCGGCGGCCTTCGTCATCACGACGAAGTGCCCCATCGCGGCATGGAGCGCGGAGTCGCCGAAGCTCGCGCCGACGACGGCGATCAGGCGCGGCACCTCGGGCCGCCCTTCGGGTGCCTGGACGAACGTGCGGAAGTCGAACGGCAGCCCCGAGAAGCGCCAGCCCATGACGTCCGGGATGCGGCCGCCGTCGTTGTCGCTGAGGCAGATCAGCGGCAGGCCGCGCTTCCCGGCCCAGAGTGCGACGCGGTTCTGCTTGAGCATGTTGACCTGGCCGGTCGTGCCGGCGAGGACTGTCGCGTCGACGGCGAGCACGCACACCTTCCTGCCGTCGATGCGCGCGAGGCCGGCCACGATCGCGTCAGCCGGGGCCGGATCGGCGCGGCGGTGCTGCGGCTCCGCCAGCAGTCCGAGCTCGAAGAAGGATCCCTCGTCGACGAGCGCATCGAGGCGCTCGCGGGCGGTCAGGCGCCCCGACGCACGGTGCCGCTCGACGCGCTCGGGGCCGCCCATCGCGAGGGCGGCCGCACGCCGGCGCTCCAGGTCGGCGAGCCGCTCCGCCATCCCGCCGGCCTCGGATCCGTCCTGCCCGTTGCTCATCGGCCCTCGAACTGCGGCCGCCGACGGTCGGCGAACGCGGCGATGCCCTCGCCGAAGTCGTCGCTTCCCTGGAGCATCGCGACCGCGTCGACGACGTGCGGGAAACGCTCCCAGCCCTCGCCGTTGAGGATGGCCTTCGCGGCCGCGAGCGCGAGGGGCGCCTTCTGTGCCATCGTGTCCGCCCACTCCTCCGCCTTCACGAGGTGCTCGCCCGCCGGGACGACCTCGTTGACGAGGCCGGCCGCGAGGGCCTGCTGCGCGTCGAGGATCGCGCCGGTGAAGATCATGTACTTGAGGGCGTGCAGCGTGAGATTGCCCCGTCCGCGGACGACGCCAGGGCCGGGGAAGAGCCCGACCGCGGACTCGGGGGTGCCGAAGCGCGCGGTTTCGTCGGCGACCACGAGGTCGCAGACCATCGTCAGCTCGCAGCCGCCGCCGAGGGCATGCCCGTGCACGGCTGCGATCGTCGGCTTCGAGAGCTCGTCGACCGCGCGGAACGCGCCGAGCGCCTCCTGCACGTAGGCGCGGCGGTCACCGACCCCGCCGAGCTCGCCGAAGCCCTCGATGTCGCCGCCGACCGAGAACGACTTGCCGGCCCCGTGGAAGACGACGACCCTGACGGCGTCGTCCGCCTGGGCGCGTGCCGCCGTCTCGCGCAACTCGGTGAAGAAGTCGCGCGACATCGCGTTCAGCTTCTCGGGCCGGTCGAGCGTCAGCCACGCCACCGGCCCGCGCACCTCGTAGCGGATCATGCCGCCGAGCATATATGCCCGTGGTTGCCGATATCAACCAAACACTTGGTTGGTAACAGCCTGATCCGAGACGCGCGGCCGAAGAACGGGGAGGTCGCGAGCCGGAGCCCGCGACCTCCCCTAGTGGGGTGTCCCGCAACGTTCGACCGGAAATGCTCGTTGCGGGACACCCCACTACCATGTTGATTCAGTAGTGCGGCGTCTCACAACGATGCTGTTTCCTGTGAAACGTTGTGAGACGCCGCACTAGGAGTGCGAAGGGATGCCCGCCCTAGCGGACGAACTTGAGCGCCACGATGATGTCGATCGGCTGCAACGCCTTGCCCCACGCGACGCTCTTGCCGCCGCGGAACGTGCTGAAGTAGGTCAGCATCGTGTTCCAGCGCGGCAGGGCCGCCGGGCCCTTGACACCGGGTCGCCATCTGACGAAGCCCTCCACGTTGATCGCCTTCTTCTGCGCCCGCAGCGCCGTCAGGAGCGACGTGTTCGTGATCGCGCCCTTGACGTTCGGCGAGATGTCCTTGACCGCCTGGACCGTCATCCAGGTCGAGATGCCCGTCACCTTGAGGTTGACCGGGTCGTTGTCCTTGCCCGCCGCCTTCATGTCGACGAGGAAGTGCTTGATCCCGGCGTACGCGGTGTCACGGAAGGTCGGCAGGTCGGAGCCGATCAGCATTCCCTCCGCCGGCCCGCCGATCTGCGCAGCCTCCGGCTCGCCGATCGAGCCGGCGTTGTGCGACCACAGCGGCTTCACGCCGAGCGCATCCGCCGCCCGCATCAGGCCGCCCGACACGCCTGGGCTGTTGACGAACGTGACCGAGTCCGGGTTCGCATCGCGCAGTTTCTGCACGTACGGCGCGAAGTCCGTCGTCGCACCCGGCAGCACCGCCGAGCCGACGACCGGGAGCCCCGCGATCCTTGCCGCCCGGATGATGTTCTTCGCGTTCGTGGCCGCGCTCGGAACGTCCTGGTAGAAGATGAAGAAGCGCTTCTTGCCGAGCTTCTTCATCCCGAACGGGATCGCCTGGTAGTTGCTCGCCGAGCCGCCCGCGATCGGGAAGTTGATCGGGCTCGTCCAGTCGATCGGGTTGCCGCCCGAGCGGCTGCCGATGATCGGGATGTTCGCCTGCTGGAGGATCGGGATGATCAGGGCCGACTGCGTCCCGAGGTAGCCGGTCACGAGCGTCGCGCCGTCCGAGACCGCCTGGCGGGCGCACGCCGTGGCCGCGTTCGCGTTCGACTGCGTGTTGCAGAACTTGACCTGGATCTGCTGACCCTTGATCCCGCCCTTCTTGTTGAGGGCGGCAGCAGCGGCATCGACGCCGGCCTGAGCGTCGGGGTAGTTCTCGATCGGGGTCGCCACGGGGGCGATCACCTCGATCACGATCGGGTTGGCCTGGGCCTGGCGCTTCGCACTCGCACTCGCGACGACCGCGAGGGCAGCCACGACGAGGAGCACTGCCACCGCCCCGGCATTCCTCCATCTGTACATCGAATGACCCGCCTTTCGTCGATCTTTGACGATGTGGGATGTGATTGACGGGAGGAGGGAGGCCGGCGGCCTCCCTCCCTTCCTTCTACGTCCTTCTTACTTGGCGCGCACCGCGGCGCTCGTCGCCGTGAAGCCCGCAACCCACGTCCCGGCGCAGGGTGCCGGGGCGAAGTAGGCGTTGCACGACGCCGCCTTCCGCGGCGTGACGACGGTCGTGGCCGAGAACCTCGCGGCACCCGAGGCCTTGACGACGATCGCGAAGGAGCCGTTCGACTTCGTCGTCACCTTCGCGACGCCGCGCTTGCCGGCGAGGATCGTGACGGCGGCGCCGGGGACGGCCCTGCCGCCGGCGAGGAGCCGGCCGGCGACGGCGACGGAGCCCGGCTTCCGCAACTTCGCGCTGACCGTCAGCTGCTGCGGCGTCCGGTCGACGGACTGGACCTCGACCGTCCCGGCCGGATTGGCCTTGCCCGTGCCGGGGGCGTAGGGGGTCACGGTGGCGTGCCACGTGTACCACTGCGGCGCGGCGCTGAACACGTCCGTGATGTTGAGGGTGGCGCTGACGAGCTTCGCGCCGAGCGCGGCGCGCCCCGGCGTGCCGGCAGGCACGTCCGGCGGCGGCAGGCAGAACGTGATCGTGTTGTTCGCGATCGACGAGAGCGGGATCGTGAGCGGCACGTCGTCCACGTACGCCGGCACCTGCAGGGTCTGTCCGGCGGCGGCCAGGTTCAGCAGCCAGTACGCACCGTGTGTCGCCGTGCCGGTGCACGCGGTGGCAAGGGTGCTGAGCGGCACCGTCGCCCCGGCGAACGAGACCGTCGTCGTCGGAGCGGCCGCCGTGATGTTGCCCTTCAGCTGGAGCGGTGAGTTGGCGAGATCGGCGGCGATGCCCGTCCCGGAGACCGTGCCGACGACGTCGCCCTCCGGCTGGGCGAGCAGCGCCGCGTAGTCGACCGGGACGTAGAAGGTGATCGCCGCAAGCGGGTCGTCGCCCGTTTGCTGCGCGTAGGCGACGACGGTCGCCTGGGCTGTGGTCGTCGCCGAGAACGACGGCGTGAGTGCGGCGACCGCCGAGCTCGCACCGACGAGGACGACCACTGCGGATACGGCGAGAAGGCCGAGGCGGCGCATTCTCCTTGGCATTGACCCAATCCTTTCGTCTGACCTTGCCGAGAGCCTGCGAGAACGACGCGCGTCCGGTCGGGGTTGCGGATCGGGCCCCGAGTCGCCCTGGAGTCCCGGTCCATGGCGCGTGGCGGCAGCGTAGACGACGCCGCAGCCCGTAGTCAACAAACGTTTGGTAGAAATTTACATCTTCCGGGGTCGGCGCTTTCGGTCGCGTGCCCCCGGGTCAGAGGTTCTGGCCGAACACGAGCCAGCCGCCGTCGACCGGGAGCGTAGCTCCGGTCACGAACTCTGCCTCGTCCGAGACGAGATACGCGACGGCGCGGCCGACCTCCTCGGGCCGGCCGAGGCGGCCGTAGGGCGAGCGCGCCGCCACCACCGCGCGATCGACGACGCCCCGCTCGATGAGATCGGCCACCAGATCCGTCTCGAAGTAGCTCGGCGCGATCGCGTTGACCCTGATCGCCGGGGCCCATTCAGCGGCCATCACCTTGGTCATGGCGACGAGCCCTGCCTTCGCGGCCACGTAGGAGACGCGGTAGCGCGGCGTCGTGAACGCGGCGACCGAGGCGATGTTGACGATCGCGCCCTTGCCCGAGCGCAGCATCTCCCGCGCCGCGAGCTGGCAGCAGAGAAACGGTCCCGTCAGGTCGAGGTCGAGGATGCGGCGCCACTCGGAGAGTGGGAGATCCTCGGCCGGGCCTGCGACGCTCGTCCCCGCGTTGTTGACGAGGATGTCCACGCGACCGCAGAGCTCGAAGGCGGTCTCGAAGAGCGCGTTGCAGCCCTCCTCCGTGCCGACATCCGCGGCGACGCCGACGGCGCCGCCGCCGATCTCGTCCGCTGCGGCACCCGCGCTCGAAGGGTCGCGCGAGTTGACGACGACGGCCGCGCCCCTGGCGGCGAGGGCTTCGGCGATCGCGCGGCCGATCCCCCGGGTGCTCCCTGTGACGACGGCAACCCTGCCGTCGAGCGCTGTGCCGCCCTCGCCCACGTCGCCCGTTCTACCAAACATTCGATCGAATCGGGATGCTGCGCGGCACGCGGCGGACTGCTCAGCCGGCGGGAATGAGCTCGAGACCCCCGTGGAGCTCGAGCACCTGCCCCGTGATGAAGTCCGCGTCCGGGGAGGCGAGGAAGGCGACGGCTGCTGCCACGTCCTCGGGCAGGCCGCCGCGGCCGATCGGCGTCAACGCGACCATCTTCTCGAGCAACCCGTCCGGCATCGCGTCGGCGAGGCGCGTGTTCGTGACGAGCCCCGGCGCGACGGCGTTGACGTTGATTCGCGCCGGCGCCCACTCTCGCGCGAGCGACTTCGTGAGGCCGATCAGCCCCGCTTTCGCGCTCGAGTAGTTCGTCGTGCCGGCGGCGCCGTAGACACCTGCGATCGAGGCGATGTTGACGACCTTGCGGTGATGCCCGGCGGCGGGGCGCAGGAGCCTCGCGGCCGAGCGGCACATGAAGAACGACCCGCGCAGGGCGACGTCGACGACGGCGTCCCACTGCTCGTCGGTCATCCGGTGGATCCACGCGTCCCGCGTCAGGCCGGCGTTGTTGACGAGGATGTCCAGCCCGCCGAGCTCGGACTCGGCCGTCGCGACGACCGCGTCCGTCGCCTCTGCCGAGCCGACGCTCCCGACCGCCGCCACCGCGGGCGTCCCCGTCTGCTCCCGGATCTCGGCCGCCACGCGCTCCGCGCTCTCACGGTCGAGATCGTTGACGACGACCCCCGCCCCGCGCAGCGCGAGCGCGAGCGCGACGGCCCGTCCGATCCCGCTCCCCGCGCCGGTCACGACCGCCACCCGCCCGCCGAGATCGTCCATCCCGCGCACCCTAGTCCCTGTCGGCGGGCGGGGCGGCGCCGGGGTTGGCATGATGCCGGGGCAGGTGCCCCTTCCCCGACGCGAGCGGACCGTGTCTAAACCAAACGTTCGTTTGACTTCCTGGCGCCGACCCGCTACAAACTGCGGATGATGCCTCCGTCGCAGGGTGCGCCGGACGACTGGGTCGAGATCGGTCCGATCGGCGACGTCCTGGTGCGTGCGGCCGGGCTCTGGCCGGCGAAGGAGGCGATCGTCTTCCCGGACGAGCGCCGGACCTACAGCGAGATGCTCGCCGCCGTGGAGCGCTCCGCGCGCTCGCTGCTCGGGCTCGGGATCCGCGCCGGCGACAGGGTCGGGATCCTGATGCCGAACTGCTTCGACTTCCTCGAGACCCAGCTCGCCTGCGCGCTGCTCGGCGTCTCGGCCGTCCCGGTCAACATCCGCTTCCGCGCCCACGAGCTCGAGTACGTGCTCGACGACTCGGACATGGTCGCCATCGCCACCAACGACCTGATCGACGAGCACGTGGACCTCGCAGCACTCGTCGCCGACGCCGCGCAGAGCGCGCCTCCGTGCCTCCGGCACCTGATCGCGCTCGGGCGCGGGACCCCGACCGGGTTCGTCGGCCGCGAGGCGTTCCTCGAGGCCGGCCGGGGCGTGCCGGCGTCCGAGGTCCACGAGGCGCGGCGCCGCGTCCGGCTGCGCGACGAGGCGATGATGATGTACACGTCCGGCACGACGACGAATCCGAAGGGCTGCGTGCTCACGCACGAGGCACTCGTCCGGACCGGCGTCGCGGCCGCGGAGCGATGGCAGCTCGTCCACGACGAGCGTTTCTGGAACCCGTTGCCGATGTTCCACATGGGCCAGGTCTTCCCGCTGCTCGCGCACATGCACGTCGGAGCCACGCTCGTCACCTCCACGCACTTCGACGCGGGCCAGGCGCTGCGGCAGATCGAGGCCGAGCGGATCACCTTCGCGTACCCGACCTTCCCGGCCATCACGCAGGACCTCATCCGCCATCCCGACTTCGAGCGGACGAACCTCGGCACGATCCGCCTCGTCAACGACACGGGCCCGCCCGAGACGCTGCGCGAGGTGCAGGAGCGCTTCGCCCCGGCGCCGGTCGTGACCCTCTTCGGCATGACGGAGACCTGCGGCGGCATCTCCTGGAGCTCCCCCGACGACCCGTACGAGAAGCGGATGACGACGGGCGGGCTGCCGCTGCGCGGCGTCGACGTCAGGATCGCCGACCCCGAGACGGACGAGGAGCTGCCGGCCGGCGAGCGCGGCGAGATCACCGTCAGGGCGCCCGGGCTGTTCGAGCGTTACCACAACGACCCCGAGAAGACGGCGCAGGCGATGCGGGGCGGCTGGTTCCACACCGGCGACCTCGGCCGGGTCGACGACGACGGGCGGCTGACGTTTCTCGGGCGACTCAAGGACATGCTCAAGGTCGGAGGCGAGAACGTCGCGGCGATCGAGATCGAGGCGTACCTCTCCACGCATCCGGCGGTGAAGATCGCCCAGGTGGTGGGCGTCCCCGACCCGCGTCTGCAGGAGGTCCCGGCGGCGTTCGTCGAGCTCGCGGACGGCCGCGAGGCGGACGAGGAGGAGCTGATCGAGTTCTGCCGCGGGCAGATCGCCCGCTTCAAGGTCCCGCGCTACGTCCGGTTCGTGACCGAATGGCCGATGTCGGCGAGCAAGGTGCAGAAGTTCCGCCTCAGGGAGCAGCTCCTGGAGGAGCTGGCGGCGGCGCCGAGCGCGGTGACGAGCGCATGACGCAGTTCTGGCAGTACGCGGTCTTCGGCCTTGGCGCGAGCGCCATCTACACCCTGCTCGCGCTCGGCCTCATCGTCATCTACAGCGGCTCCGGGGTGCTCAACTTCTCGCAGGCCGCCATGGCGACGCTGGCCGCCTACCTCTACTTCGAGACCCGCTTCATCCACGGCTGGAGCTTCTGGCCCGCGTTCGTGTTCGCCGTCGGGGCGATCACGATTTTCGGCGTCCTCGTCTACCACGGCGTCATGAGACCGCTGCGCAACGCATCGACGCTCGCGCGGACGATCGCCAGCCTCGGCGTGCTGATCCTGATCCAGGGCGTCATCGCGCTCAAGTGGCACGAGAACCCGCGCAACGTCAACGCGATCTTCCCGAAGAAGGTGTACGAGGTGGGCGACGTGCTGATCCCCGCCGACCGCATCTACCTCGTGGTCATGGCAGTCGCGATCACGGCCGCGCTGTGGGCCGCCGCCAAGTACCTCCCGATCGGCCTCGCGATCAAGGCGAGCGCCGAGAACCAGCGCTCGGCGGCGACCCTCGGCTGGTCACCGCACGTGCTCGCCACGATCTCGTGGGCTCTCGGGGCCGCCCTCGCCGGCGTCGCCGGAATCGTGATCGCCCCCATCACCGGCATCAACCCCGAGGAGATGCCGTTCTTCATCCTCCCGGTGCTCGCCGCAGCCCTCGTCGGCGGCTTCACCTCGTTCTGGATCACGCTGGGGGCCGCGTTCGCGATCGGGATCACGCAGTCCGAGTTCACCGCCTACGTCTCGGACACCGGCTTCACCTGGGGCTTCAAGCAGACGCTGCCGTTCCTCGTCATCATCGTGCTGCTCGTGGTCCGGGGCGAGGGGCTGCCGGTGCGGGGCCAGGTGGTCGAGCGCCTGGCGGAGCTCGGCAACGGCAAGGTCCGCTGGGGCTGGCTGGCCGGCGTCGTCGTCGGGTTCCTGCTCGCCCAGCTCTACTGGTTCGACGTGCCGCTGCAGGCGGCGCTCACTGTCTCCTTCGGCTGGGCGATCGTGATGCTGTCCGTCGTCGTCCTGCTCGGCTACACGGGCCAGCTGTCGCTCGCCCAGTTCGCCCTCGCGGGAATCGCGTCGCTCGTGGCGGCGCGTCTCGTCGGCGAGCGGGGCTGGCCGCTCGAGCTCTCCGTCCTCGTCGCCGTCGCCGTCACGATCCCGGTGGGGCTCCTGTTCGCGATCCCGGCTCTGCGCACGCGCGGGATCAACCTCGCCGTCGTCACGCTCGGCCTCGCCATGGGCGTGAACGCGATGATCTTCACGAACACGAAGTGGGTCGGCGCATCCGGCTTCACTCAGGTTCCCGGCCAGACCCTGTTCGGGATCGACATCGACCCCATCACGCACGGGATGCGCTATGGGATCGTGGCCTTCGTCGTGCTCGTGCTCTGCGGGATCGCGGTGGCGAGCGTCCGCCGCGGCGTGGTCGGCCGACGGCTGATCGCGGTCCGGACGAACGAGCGCGCCGCCGCGGCGCTCGGGATCAGCGTCTTCGGCGTCAAGCTCTACGCCTTCGGTTTCGGAGCGGCGATCGCCGCCATCGGCGGGGTGATCCTCACGTTCAGGACGACGACTGTCGCCTACTCGGACTACACACCGCTCGCATCCATCCTCGCGGTCGCCTACACGGTCATCGGCGGGATCGGCTTCGTCCTCGGCGCGCCCTTCGGGTCGCAGCTCGTCCAGGGAGGCTTCGGAACGTGGCTGCTGGACTCCTTCCCCTGGTGGGGCATGCTCGCCCTCGGCGGGATTGCCACGACGCTCGGAGTCCTGGTCGCCCGCGGGTTCGTGGCGGCCCTGCACGGCCCGGTGCGCGTCGCGGTCCGGCTCGGGGTCGGCGCCCTGGTGCTGCTCGGGCTCGGCGTCGCCGGCCTCGTCTACGCCCTGCAGGGGGGCAGCGACAACGGCTGGGGGACGCCGATGTTCGTGAATCCCAACCCGAGCTGGCTCGTCGTGATCGGCGGGGTCACCGTGATCGCGCTGATCGTGCTGCATCCCGACGGCGCCGTCAGCGTCAACGCCGAGCTCCTGAACAAGCTCGGCGGCGCGCTCAGACGCCTCGCCAGGCGACCGGCACCGGAGGTGCGCCCCGACGCGTCCCTTCCGGACGTCGCCCGCGAGCCCGTCGAGCCGGCCACGCTCGAGGTGTCGAACATCACCGTGCGCTTCGGCGGCGTCACCGCCGTCAACGATGCCTCGGTCACCGTGGCCCCGGGCGAGGTCGTCGGCCTGATCGGGCCGAACGGCGCGGGCAAGACGACGCTGATCGACGCGATCACCGGCTTCGTGAAGCCGGTGCAGGGCACGGTCCTCCTGAACGGGGAGCCGATCGGCGACTGGCCCGTGTTCAAGCGCGCCCGCCACGGTGTCAGCCGCTCCTTCCAGCAGCTCGAGCTGTTCGAGGCGAGCACCGTGCGCGAGAACCTGATGGTCGCCTCGGACGGGTACAGCCACCTGCCGTACATCACCGACGTCGTCCGGCCGACGAACCCACCCTTCTCGTCGACGGCGGTCGCGGCGGTGAAGGAGCTGGAGCTGGCCGAGTACCTCGACGAGCGCGTCAGCGACCTGCCGTACGGGCGCCGCAGGCTCGTGGCCATCGCGCGCGCGGTCGCCGTCGCCCCGTCGATCCTGCTCCTCGACGAGCCTGCTGCCGGCCTCAGCGCCCCGGAGACCGCGGAGCTCGCGACGGTCATCCGCCGGCTCGCGCAGGAGTGGAATCTGGGCATCCTCGTGATCGAGCACGACATGTCCTTCGTGATGAGCGTCTGCGACCGGATCACCGTGCTCGACTTCGGCCGCCAGATCGCCACCGGCACGCCGGCCGAGGTGCGCGTCGACCCGGGGGTCGTGGCCGCCTACCTGGGCGAGCCCGATGACGAGCACGAGGGCGGCCCCGGCGAGGTCGCGGCGCCCTCGGACTACGAGCCGACCCGAGGTGCGGGATGACCGACGCGCTGCTCGTCGCGGAGAACGTCTCGGCCGGCTATCACGGCCATCCGATCGTGCACGACCTCAACCTGCGTGTCCCCGCGGGCAAGGTCGTCGTCCTGCTCGGGCCGAACGGGGCCGGCAAGACGACGACGCTGCTGACGCTGTCCGGCGACCTGCCCCAGCTCAAGGGAGACATCTACATCGACGGGAAGCGGACGACGGCGCCGCTCTACACCCGGGCGAAGCAGGGACTGTCGTTCGTCACCGAGGAGCGCTCGGTGTTCATGCGTCTCTCGGTCGCCGAGAACCTGCGCGTCGGGCGCGGCGACCCCGAGCAGGCGCTCGCGCTGTTCCCCGAGCTGCGACCCCTCATGCGGCGGCGGGCCGGGCTCCTCTCGGGCGGCGAGCAGCAGATGCTCTCCCTCGCGCGGGCGCTCGCCCGCAACCCGAAGATCCTGCTCGTCGACGAGCTCTCGCTCGGGCTCGCGCCCCTCGTCGTGATCCGGCTCCTCGATGCCGTCCGTCACGCGGCGCACGACAACGGCGTCGGCGTGCTCCTCGTCGAGCAGCACGTGAAGCAGGCGCTGCGCGTCGCAGACGAGGTCCTGGTGATGCAGCGCGGCGGAATCGTGCTCGAGGGCCCGACCGAGGAGGTGCGCTCGCGCGTCGGAGACCTCGAGGCCGCGTATCTCTCCGCGGGCCCGGCCGTCCCGGCGCAGGAGTGAGCCGCCGGCCCGAAGCGCCCGAGCGGTCGCCGGCGGCGCAGGGAGCGGAGCCGCTGCACGACTGGGTCGAGGTGACGACGGTGGGCGACCTGCTCGTGCGTGCGGCCGCCGGCCGGGCCGACGCCGATGCCCTCGTCTTCCCCGGTGAGCGTCAGAGCTACGCCGAGCTGCTCGCGTCGAGCGAGCGATTTGCCGCCTCGCTCGCAGCCCTCGGCGTCGAGCGCGGCGACACGGTTGCGATCCTGATGCCGAACTGCCTCGACTACGCGCACGCCTTCTTCGGGTGCGCGCTGCTCGGGGTGAGGGCCTTGCTCGTGAACGCGCGCTACAAGGAGCACGAGCTCTCCTACGTCCTGCGCGACGCGGACGTCGTCGCGATCGTGACGACGGACCTGGTCTCGGAATACGTCGATTTCGTGCCGGTGATCGAGCGGGCGACCGTCGACCCGCCACCGCTCCTGCGCCATCGGATCATGCTCGGCGCGTCGTCCCCGGAGGGCTACCTCGATCGGGCCGCGTTCGACGTCGCGTCCGCCCGAGTGCCGATCGAGGAGGTGCACCGCCGCCGCCGCGCCGTGCGCCTGCGCGACGTGGCCGTGCTCATGTACACGTCCGGCACGACCGCGGAGCCGAAGGGCTGCCTCATCGCGCACGAGTCGCTCGCGCGCACGTCCCAGGGGATCGTCGAGCGCTTCGACCTGACCGAGGACGAGAAGTTCTGGGATCCGCTGCCGCTGTTCCACATGGCCGGGCTGCTGCTGTTCCTCTCGAACGTGACCGCCGGCGGCACGTTCCTGAGCATGACCCACTTCGAGCCCGGCGCCGCGCTGCGGCAGATGGAGGCGGAGGGCTGCACGTTCGCGTACCCGTGCTTCCCGACCATCACGCAGAGCATCCTCCGCCACCCCGACTACGACGGAACGGATCTCGGGCAGGTGCGCGCGCTGCTCGACACGGCCCCTCCCGCCACGCTCCGGGAGATCGGCAGGCGGATCCCGCAGGCCGTCGTCCTCACCTCGTACGGGCTCACCGAGGGCGGCGGTGTCGTCGCCTTCTCCCACCCCGACGACCCGGAGCGCGAGCGCACCGAGACCGGAGGCCGCCCGTTCCGCGGCATGGAGGTGCGGATCGCCCACCCCGACTCCGACGCGGACGTGCCGGTCGGGGAGGTCGGCCAGATCCTCGTGCGCGGCCCCGGCCTCTTCGACGGCTACAACGGCGACCCCGCCCGCACCGCCGAGGTCATGCGAGGCGGCTGGCTCCACACGGGCGATCTCGGCCGCATCGACGCGGAGGGGCGCATCGCCTACGTCGGCCGCTCCAAGGACATGTTGAAGGTCGGAGGCGAGAACGTCGCCGCGCTCGAGATCGAGGCCTTCCTCGGCAGCCATCCCGACGTCAAGATCGTGCAGGTCGTCGGCGTGCCGGACGACAAGTACCTCGAGGTGCCGGCCGCCTTCGTCGAGCTCGATGCCGGAGGCACGGTCACCGAGGACGAGCTGCTCGACTACTGCCGCGGCAGGATCGCGGCCTTCAAGGTCCCGCGCTACGTTCGCTTCGTCACCGACTGGCCGATGTCGGCGACGAAGATCCAGAAGCACCGGCTCCGGGAGGGGCTGCTCGTGGAGCTCGGGCTCGACGCTCCCCCGGCCTGATGCAGCACCGGATCATCGTCGTCGAGATCCGGCCCGGCCTCCCGGCCGGGGAGGCGCACCGGCACTGGCGCGAGCGCCACGCGGAGGTCTATGCCCTCGCACCGCTCCTGCGCGGGTATGTCCAGAACCGCCCGCTGGAGGAGGAATGGCCGCGGCTCGGAGCGCGGTCGATCTGCTCGGAGACGTGGTTCGACGACCGGGAGGCCGAGCGGGAGTCGTTCACGAGCCCGTACTACCTCGACGTCGTGATGCCGGATGAGGAGACGTTCCTCGAGCGCGCGTCGGCGTGGGCGGGGCGCCTCGTCGCGGGCGCGCCGGGGCCCCCGGGCCGTGCGCGGTACCGCGTGCTCGCCTTCGGGACCGACTCGCTGCCGGACGTCGACGCAGACGTGCTCCAGGTCGACCGCCCCACCTGGGTGGGAGGAGATGCGGCCGTCGCCAGCCTCTGGCTCGCCGACCGGGAACGTGCCCTCGAGATCGCGCGTTCCGCATCCGTCTTCGCGTTCGCGGCCGAGCCCGCCGTCGTGGTCGCGCCGCCCTCGGCCTGACCGTGGAGCGGATCGCCCTCCCGACGCCGTTTCCCGTCGGGCCTGTCAACTGCTGGGTTCTCCGCGGCGAGCCGCTCACGCTCGTCGACACGGGGCCCGACACGCCGGAGGCGCTCGAGGCGCTCGAGGCGGGTCTCGCGGCGCTCGGCTTTCGGATCGAGGACGTCGAGCTGCTCGTGCTCACGCACCAGCACTCCGACCACGTCGGGCTCGCCGCGACGATCTGCCGCCGCTCCGGCTGCGCGGTAGCCGGGCACGAGCTGCTCGTCGGCTACGTGGCCGACGTGCAGGCTGCGATGATCGCCGAGGAGGCCTGGGAGGAGCGCCTCCTCCGCCTCCACGGCACGGAGTCCCGGCCGCTGCGAGGAGTTCCTCGCGATCATGCGAGATCGCCGCCGCTACGGCGGGGAGGGGGCGACGATCGACCGGCCGCTCGCAGACGGCGACGTCGTGGATGCGGGCGGGAGGCGCCTCCGGGCCGAGCTCCGCCCCGGGCACAGCCCCACGGACACGATCTTCCGCGACGAGGAGAACGGCAGCGCGATCGTCGGCGACCATCTCATCGCCCACATCTCGTCGAACCCCCTGGTGCACCGGCCCCCGACAGGCCCGGAGGACCCGGCGTCGCGGGTGTCGTCGCTCGTCTCCTATCTCGACTCGCTCGCGCTCACCGCGACCGAGGACATCGACGTGCTGCACACGGGCCACGGTACGGACATCACCGATCACAAGCCGCTCATCGCCGAGCGCGTCCGGCTCCACCACAAGCGAGCCGACCAGGTGCACGCGCAGCTCGCAGTGGGGCCCCGCAGCGCGAGTGAGCTCAGCATCGCCCTGTGGCCGGACGTGCCGGCGAACCAGACGTTCCTCACCCTCTGCGAGGTGCTCGGGGCCCTCGACCTCCTGGAGCGGGACGGGCGGGCGCGCGGCGAGCTGCGCGGGGAGACGCTCGTCTACGAGCGGTGCTGACCTCCCGCCGGCCCGCCGTTCGCCGGGGCGCGAACCGGAGCGGGGTGGCCGTGCAGTCGCGCGATCGGCTCGAGCCGGTCGATCTCCCGCGCCAGGTCGGCGAGCAGCGCGGTTCGCAGCGCAGGATCGCCGCCGGCCCGCTCGGCGGCGACGGCCTCGCGCTCGGCGACAGCCGGATCCCGTCCCGCGGTCGGTGAGATGCGATTCGCGGTCGTCGCGAGAAGCGCTGCCGCGCGTTTCACCATCTGGCGCCGGCGTCTGTCCTCGAGAGCGGGCGCGAGGTCGTCGAGGAGCCAGCGCCCGACGCCGGCGACCGTCTCGGCGGGATCCGGCCGCAGCGGGTAGTCCGGCTGCCGTCCGTCCGACGCGGGCAGGTCGCCCCAGCCCGCCGCCCGGGCGCCGCGCGCGAGGTCGAGTGCGAGCAGCTCGAGCCCGAGGGCCGCGTTTGCCGGAGAGGTGACCTCTCCGCTGATCCACGCTGCGGTGCCGTTCACCACCATCACCGACCGGGTCGCGGAGGCGAGCGCGAGGAAGTACGAGAGCCGCTTGGGGTCGACGGGGCCGGCGACCTCCTCGTAGCCGGCCACCACGTCCTCGGGCTCGAACGAGCCGAGGCAGCTCCAGACGGCGGCGCCGAGGTCGTCGAGGGGATCGCCGACGTGCGTCAGCTCCCAGTCGAGGAGCGCGCTGATCCGGCCGTCGGAGACGAGGAGGTTGTGGGCGCCGGGATCGCCCCAGAGCACGACCGGGTGCCCGTCGTCCTTCGGGACGTTCTGCTCCGCCCAGGCGAGCAGGGCACCGAGCAGCGGCACCGGCGCCGGCCGAGCGGCCTCGTAGCGCGCCCGGTAGTCGTGCACCTGGGCCAGAGTGGCGGCGGCGCGGGTGCCGTCGGCGGCGAGGCCGAGCTCGTGCGGGTCGAGGGCATGCAGCCGCGCAAGCGACGTCCCGAGCTCGCGGCCGAGCAGCGTGCGCTCGTCGGGCTCGAGGCGGCCGGGTGGAGAGCCGGGCAGCCGTTCCATCACGATGAACGGACGCTCGTCGACGCCGAGCGCGAGCGCCTCCGGCACGGGGAGGCCGCGGCCGGAGAGCGCCCGCAGGACGGCGAACTCCTGCTCGCGGTCGGTCCAGGCGAGGACGCCCGCGGGCGCCGACTTGCGCAGCACGAGCTCCCGCACCTCGCCGCTCTCGGCCTGCGCCTCCACGAACCAGGTCTCCTGGCTGTTGCCGACGGTGCCGCGGGTGACCGTGAGCGCTTCGAGACCGGGGTCGACGTGGTCGTGCAGAATCGCGGTGACGGCCTCGGTGTTCACCTCGGGGCCTCGTGGTCCGGGGCTAGGCGGACTGCGGCCGGCCGTCGGCAAACGGGGGCAGGCCCGGGCGCATGGACTCGACCTCGGCGATGCGCTCGCGGAAGCGCCAGCGCCCGTCCGGACAGCGCGCGAGCCGGTCGCGGTAGCGGCCGAAGACCCGCACCAGAGGCTCCTCGTCGTGTTCCATCAACACGGCGAGGTAGGAGGTGCACGTCGCGGTGTCGCCGTCGACCTCGACCTTGGGCTCGATGAGAAGGTGCTTGTGCCACAGCTCGGGTGCCCGCGTGTGCCGCGTCACGAACGCGCGCAGCTCCTCGCGGCCGCTGACGACGCGGTGCGGCTGGTGCGGCAGCCGCGCCCGCACGTCGAAGACGCCGTCCTCGGTGAAGCAGTCGACCCAGGCCTCCTCGTCGCCGTAGTCGATCGCGTGGCCGTAGCGGTACAGATTCTTCAGGATCGCCGACTCGGCCTCCAGGAGGGCGAGCCGGGACTCGATGTCGCCGGGAGTGGACATGGCGCTATTTTCTACCAAACGGTCGGATGGTGCAATAGACTTTCCGGCGTGACGGACCTCGGACGTGTCGGCGTCTGGCTCGGCGCCATGACGCTCTGGCCCTCCCCGGAGGAGCGGGAAGCCGTGCAGGCGATCGAGCGGCTCGGCTTCGGCGCGGTCTGGATCGGGGAGAGCCACGCCAACCGCGAGATCTTCGCCCATGCGGCGACCCTGCTCGGCTGCACCGAGCGGATCGTCGTCGCGACGGGTGTCGCAGGTATCTGGTCGCGCGACCCGACCGCGTCTGCGAACGGCGCCGCCACGCTCGCCGAGGCGTTCCCGGGCCGCTTCGTGCTCACACTCGGCGTCAGCCACGCGCCGATCGTCACGCGCCGCGGGCACTCCTACACTCGCCCGCTCACCGCCATGCGCGAGCACCTCGACGGCATGGCCGCGACCCGCTACGCCGCGCCGGCGCCGGCCGAGCCCGCTCCGCTCCTGCTCGCGGCGCTCGCGCCCGGGATGATGCGGCTCGCCGCGGAGCGCGCGGACGGGGCCCACCCCTATCTCGTCACCCCCGAGCACACGGCGACAGCGCGCGCGACGCTCGGGCCGGGGCAGATCCTCGCTCCCGAACAGGGCGTGGTCCTCCAGGACGACCCCGAGACGGCGCGCGCGGCGGCCCGGCAGCACCTCGCCGTTTACCTCCCCATGGAGAACTACACTCGCTGCTGGCGGCGGCTCGGCTTCGAGGAGGAGGACCTGGCGGACGGCGGCAGCGACCGGCTCGTGGACGCGCTCGTCGCCTGGGGGGACGAGCAGGCGGTGACGGCGCGCGTCGGCGCCCATCTCGACGCGGGCGCCGACCACGTATCCGTGCAGGCGCTCGGCCCCGACCCGCTGGCGCAGCTCGAGCGCCTCGCGCCCGTTCTGACCGCGCTGCCTCCGGGCCACCGTCAAGGCGCTTGACCGACGCTCGTCGCGGCCACCGAGGTGTGCACGGTGTCGAGCGCACAGGCCAGGAAGCACGCCGCCCCCAGCGACGTGCTCCAGTTGGCCGCCGCCTGGTCGAGCATCGACCCGGTTGACGGTACGAGATAGCCGGCGACCGCGGAGATTCCGAAGAAGACGCAGCCGAGCAGGTTCACTGCCGGCTGCCACCATCCCGCGTCGCCACGCGCGGGCAGCCACCCGTGACGTGCCGAAGCGCGGTAGGCAATCGCGCCCGAGACGAGGAAGCAGATCGACCCGCGCCAATCGGGCCGCCAGACGAGCCTGTCGTACTCCGGGCTCGTCAAGGCGGTGTGCATTGCCTGGTAGGTCGTCACGTTGAAGAACAGCGTGCCGGCGGACTGGACGATGGCGGCCCACCACGCCGCGCCTCCGCCGGCGGGCGGAGTGCCGTTCGACCCACGCCAGTCGGCTTTGCAGCGCTCCGCCGGCAGTGAACAGGATCGAGCCGACGAAGAAGGTGATTGCGTCAGCCGACGCGCCAACGAGCTCCGCGTAGCCGGGGAACGGGCCGATCAGGAAGCACGTCGACCCGAGGGCAAAGCACAGCCCCATCCAGCGCCGGCGGGTCATCCTTTGACCCTAGCTCCGCGGCGCCGGTCACTTGACCGTGGCGCTACGCGGGCACGTTCGCCGGAGACCCCGCCCAGCCGATGTCGAGGAGAGAGGGGTCGAGCTCGTCCAGCGACCGGGCCCCGAGGTAGGCGAGGCAGTCGTCGACCTGCTGGCGGAAGAGCTCGAGGATGTGGCGGACGCCGGCCTCGCCGGCTGCGAGGTGCGCCCACACGTAGCCGCGGCCGAGCATCACCGTCCGCGCGCCGAGGGCGAGTGCGCGCACGACGTCGATCCCGCGTCGCACCCCGCTGTCGAACAGGACCTCGATCTCGTCGCCGACGGCGGCCACGATCTCCGGCAGCGCCCGCAACGACGGCATGCTGCCGTCGAGGTAGTTGCCGCCGTGGTTCGAGACCACGATTGCGTCGACGCCCTCGGCCACGGCGCGGCGCGCGTCGTCGGCGCGGAGGATCCCCTTCACGACGAGCGGACCCTCCCAGAGCTCGCGAAGCCAGGGGATGTCCTCCCACCTCGGCGTCTCCTTGTACATGGCCTTGATGCCGCCGTCGAAGCGGTGCAGCGGCCGCCCCTCGTCGCTCAGGGCCATCGCGACGGACGGCGCGGGCATGCCGTCGCGCACGAACTCGGCGAGCCAGCGAGGACGCGCGAGCGCTTGCGGCGCGAAGCGAACGGCCTCCCCGAGGCCGAGGCCCTCAGGGATCCGGGCCCGCTCCCAGAACGGCCGCTGGCGCGGGCCGCGGGACGGCGCCGCCGAGTCGACCGTGAGGACGAGCCCCTGGACGCCGGCGCGCTTCACGCGCTCGACGATCGGCGCCGAGGCGTCGCGGCCGCCGAGGTAGTAGAGCTGGTAGAAGATCGGCCCGCTCGCCACGGCCATGATCTCCTCGATCGGGGTCGAGGTCGCGCCGCTCACGAACATCAGCGTCCTCGCCGCGCCGGCCGCGCGCGCGACCCCGCACTCCCCGTCGCGGTGGCCGATCGCGAGCTGCCCGCACGACGACAGGCCGACCGGCATCGAGATCTCGTGGCCGCAAACCGTGGTGCGCAGGTCGCGCTCGGGGTACCACCTCGCGACATGCGGCCGGAACAGCACCTGCTCGAACGCCGCGAGGTTGGCCCGCGTCGTCACGTCGGAGCCGCTGCCGCCGTCGTAGTACTGGAAGATGCTCTTCGGCAGCCGTCGTCGCGCGAGCTCGCGGGCGTCGTCGACCGACTGGATCCGAGAGACAGCAGACCGGTCGGTCACGCTTCGACGTTGCCGGTCCGGGTGAGCTCGTAGCGAAACACGCCCGACGGCAGCTCCTCGCGCACGACCCGGCCCTCGAGCCGCAGGTGCCGGAGGCACGCCATCGCCTCCTGCAGGCGGCCGACCTCGGCCATCATCGTCGCGGTAGGCCCGAACGCACGGAGGCCGATCTCGTACGCAGGTCCGGGCTGCCGTCCGACCTCCGCAGCGACGAGCTCGAGATGGCTCGTCAGCTCGTCGCGGTGCATCTCGATGATCTCGTCGAGGTCCTCGATCGGGCGGCCATGGCCGGGCAGTGCCAGGTCGACATCGAGGTCGGCGACGAGGTCGAGCGACGCCGCGAGCTCCGCGATCGGGTCGGGCGTGTAGCCGTAGTCGTACCAGGGGGCGAAGATGCGCGAGACGAGGTCGCCGAGGATGAGCAGGCGCTCCTGCGGCTGGTACAGGCAGATGTGGGAAGGGCAGTGCCCGGGCGTCTCGAGGACGTCCCACGCGCCGAGCGCGGACGGGATCCGCATGCCGCCGCGAAGCTCGCGGAAGGGAGGCAGCGGGCTGAGCGCGAAGTCCGTCTCCTCGCCGGTGTCGGCGTACTCCGGGAGAACGTCCTCGGGTACGCCTTCCGCCCGGGCGCGGCGCTCGCGCGCAGCGTAGATCCGCTCGGGCTCGAGCGCGCCGTCCGTGAACGCCTCGTGGGCCGGATGCATCCACATCGTGCAGCCGCTCTCGGCCACGACCCTGGTCGCGAGGCCGAAGTGATCCGAGTGCGCGTGTGTGACGACGAGATCGGTGACGTCCTCGATCCCGTGGCCCGTCAGAGCGAGGCCGCCGACGAGGGCATCCCAGCAGGTGGGGTCGCCGGCGGTGCCGCAGTCGACGAGCGTGACGTCGTGCTCTGCGCCGGCGAGGACGACGGCGTTGACGTGCGTGATCCCGGGCCAGACGAGGGGCAGCCGCATGTTCCACAGACCCGGTCGCACCTCGAACACGGCGACGGCGGTGGGGTCGAGCGAGCGGATGTCGGGAGTCGGGCCGACCACGACTCCATGCTACTGCTCGGAGGGGTCCGAAATCAAACAACCATTTGATAGGCTCCTGACCCCACGAGGAGGAGCTTCGGATGACCGCGCACGGACGACCGTTGACCGAGCTGATCGACCTGAGCGGGAGGGTCGCGATCGTCACGGGCGCGGCGCAGGGCCTCGGCTTCGAAGTCTCCCGCCGGCTTGCGGAGGCGGGCGCCGCCGTCGTCGTCAACGACCTCGACGGCGACCGTGCGCGTGAGGCAGCGGATCTGCTGGCGGCTGCGGGCAGGCGGAGCACTGCCGCTCCCGGCGACGTGTCGAGCCGACGGGACGCCGAGGCCGTTCTGGCGACGGCGCTCGATGCCTTCGGACGGGTCGACATCCTGGTCAACAACGCCGGCATCTGGCCGATGACCCCGTTCCTCGAGTCCGACGAGGCGCTGTGGACGAGGACGCTCGAGGTCAACCTGATCGGCCAGCTCCTGTGCACGCAGCTCGTCGCCCGGCGGCTCGTGGAGCAGGGCGAGGGCGGGTCGATCGTCAACGTCGCCTCGATCGCCGCCGCGGTTCCGCACCCGGACGGGCTCGTCGCCTACGGGGCCAGCAAGGCGGGGGTCGTCAACGCCACGAGAACGCTCGCGAAGTCCCTCGCACCGGCCGGGATCCGGGTCAACGCCGTCCTGCCGGGTGGCATGGAGACGCCGGGCGTGATGAGCACGCCGCGGCGCAGCGGCGCCGACATCCCGCTCGGCCGTCGTGCCCACCCGGACGAGGTCGCGCTCGCTGTGCTCTTTCTCGCGAGCGACCTCGCCTGCTACGTGACCGGCGCGGAGCTCGTCGTGGACGGCGGCGCGACTCTCGTCTAGATCCCAGCGGCCTCGAGCTCTGCGAGCAGCTGCTCGCGCAGCCGCGTCTTCTGGATCTTCGTGGCGGACATCGGCCACTCGTCGACGACGCGCACGTAGCGGGGGATCTTGTAGCTCGCGATCCGGCCGCGGCAGAACTCGATCAGCTCGGACTCCGACGCCTCGGCGCCGGGTGCGAGTTGGACGAAGGCGGCGGCCACCTCCTCCAGGCGGTCGTCGGGCACCCCCACGACCTGGACGACGCCGACCGCGGGATGGGCCGCGAGGAACGACTCGATCTCGAGCGCCGCGACGTTCTCGCCGCCGATCTTGAGCATGTCCTTGAGCCGGCCGTGGAAGCCGATCCGGCCGAGCTCGTCGAGGCTGCCCCAGTCGCCCGTGTGGAACCAGCCGTCGGCATCGACTGCGGGCGGGGTCGAGGACGCTTGTGACGGAGAGTCACAAGCAGTCGGGGGGCCGGGGATGTACCCCTCGAACATGCCCCAGCCCCGCGCGAGGATCTCGCCGCGCGTTCCGGTGGCGACGTCGTCGCCGGACTCGGGGTCGACGATCCGGACCTGCATCCCAGGCCATGGCGTGCCCGAGGTCTGCGCGAGCTCGTCGTCCGGCATCGCGGGGTCCGTGAGCGACACGATGCCGCCGAGCTCCGTGCAGCCGTAGGCGTGGAGGAGGTTCGCGTTCGGGTGCGCGTCGCGGAGCGCCTCCCGCAGGCGCGTCGTGCCCTGGATGTTCATGAGCCGGACCGAGCTCAGGTCGGTGGTCGCCCGGTCGGGATGGTCCACGAGCGCCTGGTTCACCGTCGGGAAGATGCCGAAGTGGAACGTCGCCCGCTCCTGCTCGATCTGACGGAGCGCGGCCCCCGGCTCGAAGTCGACCATGCACGCGAAGCGGGAGTCGGCGAGCAGCGTCGCCGCGAGCGGCAGGACGCCGCTCATGTGGCAGAGCGGCAGCGGGCACCACCAGACGTCCTCGCTCGTGAGGCCGTAGCGCTGCACCATGGCCGCCGCCGTCCGGACGACCGCCTCGTGGCTGAGCCGGCAGCCCTTCGGGTGCGCGGTCGTGCCCGAGGTGTACATCACGATCGCGTCGTCGCGAATCGCGACCGCGGCCGCGGCGTCCTCGATCACCTGCTCGGGCACGCCCGCCCCGAGCCGCGCGAAGCCCGGTGGCGTCGAGAAAGCCGGGCGCCGTCGTCTCCCCGAGCAGGACGCACGCGCGCAGCGACGGGGTGTCGCGCAGCTCGAGCGCCGTGGGGTCGCCGGCCTCCGGAGAGACCCGGGAGCGCGGCGTGGAGAAGTGCGGCGAAGTCGACCCGGTCGGCGATGAGATCGGTCGTGACGATCACGCCGATCTCGGCGTTGCCGGTGACGTAGGCGAGCTCCTCGGTGCGATAGCGCGCGTTGATCAGAACCGGAACCGCTCCCAGCAGCGAGGCGCCGAAGAGTGACTCCACGAACGCGGGACAGTTCGGCAGCAGGATCCCCACCCGGTCGCCGCGGCGCACGCCGAGGGCGTGCAGCCCCTGTGCCGTCACGGTCGCCGCGGCGAGGAGCTCGGCTGCCGTCGCGCGCGCGTCGGGGAAGGCGAGGACGACGTTGTCCGGGGCGCGGGCGGCCGAGCCCACGAGGAGGTCGCCGAGCGGGACGACCGGCGTCGGTACCCGCTGCCTCGACGTCAACCGGCTAGCTGCCCGTCCAGCTCGCGATCAGCACCTGCTCGTCGGAGCCCCACGGGGTCACCCGCTCCTCGCCCTCGCCCTGGAAGTGCTCGGGCAGGTCGTCGATCATGTGCAGGGCGCTGCCCATGCGGCCGAAGCCGACGAACAGCGCGACGTTCATGCAGAGCTCGACGATCTCCGGCTCGCTGAAGTGCTCGCGGAGGTCGTCGAAGGTCTCGTCGGTGATCGCGAGGTGGTTCGTCGCCATCAGGTCCGCGTAGCGGATCGCCGCCCGTTCGGGCTCGCTCAGGTCGGGTGCCTCGTACGGCCGCTCGAGGGAGCAGACGAGCTCCTCCGTGACCCCGTCCGCGACTCCCTCCTCGTAGCGCACCGC
Organism: uncultured Thermoleophilia bacterium; assembly: GCA_963736945.1. GTDB lineage: Bacteria > Actinomycetota > Thermoleophilia > Gaiellales > Gaiellaceae > Gaiella. The sequence continues at coordinate 42,803 of CAVTQW010000015.1, read as the reverse complement.
CATGCAGCTCCGGCACTGGTTCCAGAAGGCGACGCGCAGGCGGACGAGCTCGAGGAGCCGGTCCGGGAGCAGGCGGTGCTCGCGCAGGGCGGATCCGAACTCGAGGAACTTGACGGCGAGCTCGGGGCGCTGAGCGTAGATGCGCACGCGGAGCGGGACGTCGGCGTCGCCGAAGAGCGCGGCGACCTGCTCTGGCGGTGCGGGAGAGACGCGTGCCATGGATACCTCCGGTCAGGGATGGGCCGGGCCGACCGAGGGCTGCGGCCAGGCGAGTGAGCGGCGGAAGAGCGGATGGGGCTGGAAGCCGAAGCCCGGGTCGAGCTCGCGGCCGGCAATGAGAAGCTCGACGGTGTTGCCCAGGGCGTCGTTCAGGTAGGTGCCGCCCGCGCCCTTGGGCATCCGGAAGTTGTCGCGGTAGCCCTCTGCCTCGACGCGCGCGTAGGTCTCCGCGAGCGCGTCCTGCTCACGGAACCCGAACGCGACGTTCATGAAGCCGCGGTCGCTGAGCAGGTGGTCGTCGGGCAGCGGCTGCCCCTCGGGCTCGAGGTAGCGGACGACCTCGAGGTAGACGTCGCCGCCGTGCGCGACGAACCCCTCGCGGCGGGCGCCGGCAAGGCCCCAGAGCGCCTCGAGCTCGGGCGGATGCAGCTCGACCCGGGGCTCCTCCACGAGCCGGAGCGTGTCGAGGAAGAAGCGCCGTGCCTCGCCGAGGTCGGGCACGACGAGCGTCGCGTAGACGAGCGCGGGAACGAGGTCGTAGAACCGCGGCCGGATTCCTCCGGGGTGGCGGAGCCCTCCTCGAGCACCTCGACGAGCGCGCCGGTGTACGGGTCGCGGAAGCAGGCCCGTCGCAGGCCCTCGTGCACGATCGGGTCGGACACTGGCGTGACGCCGAGGGCCGCCAGTCGCTCGAGGGCGGGCTCGAAGTCGGGCACGGTGATGCCGAAGCGCGACCAGCCGAGGTCGTTCGGGGCCCGGTCCGCGACGGCCCGCTGGGGCGGCGTCGTGTGGTGGAAGAACTCGAGCTGCACGAGGTCCTGACGGCCGACGAGCCACCAGAGCGTGAAGGAGGTGTCGTCGCCGAGCCCCTGGATCTGGGCCACGCGCGGCCCCCACAGCACCCTGCCTCCGGCCTCGGCGAACCCGAATGCCTCGGTGTAGAGCTGGACGGAGCGCGGGAGGTCGGTGGAGCAGAGGGCGATCTGGGCGAGCTGCGTCGACACCCCCACAACCCTAGACGAACCTGCCAGATTCATCAAACCAACGTTCGGTAGGCAAACTGGGCGGGAACGGGTAGAGTCGGGACTCGTGGACGACGTGCGCGCAGTGGAGCAGGTCCTGCTCGATTACTTCGACGGGGTCGACCGGCGCGACCCGGAGGCGGCGGTGTCGGTGTTCGCGCCGGACGCGCGGGCGGAGATCATGACCGGCAAGGTGCTCGAGGGCCGCGACCGCATCGGCCGGGCGCTCGGCCGAGTGCTCGTGCGCTACGCCCGCACGAGCCACCACCCCACGAACGCGCGGGTCGAGATCGACGGCGACCGGGCCGTCCTGCGCACCTACGTCTACGCCTACCACCGCATGACGACCGGCGACGTGTGGCACCTCTGGGCCCGTCTCTACGACGGGATGGAGCGCCGCGACGGCCGCTGGTGGATCGTCGACCACCGGCTCACCGGCGTCGACTCCGAGCCGCACCGGCCCGACATCGGGGACGAGTGGTACGGGGGCCATCCGGGCCACCTGGCTCCCGGGCCGATCCCGAATGCCACCGACGTCGCGCGGAAGGCGCTCGCCGACGCCGTCCCCTTCGCGGGCGCCGGCCTCACGCGCGTTCGCGAGGCGGCGGAGAGCGACGGAGCGCTTCCCGCGGGCGTGAAGGCGCTCTTCGTGGCGGCGGCAGCCGCCGCGCGCGGGAATCCTCGGCAACTTCGCAGCGCCGTCGCGCGCGCCCGCGCCGCCGAGGTGCCGGCCGAGCAGGCGTGGGCGGCAGCCGCCGCCCTCGGGCTCGCACGCGGGGAGGAGGCCGCCGGCCGCCTCGTCGCCGAGCTTCTCGCCCACTACGGCCCGCCGGAGCCGGGCGGCGCGCCCGCGCAGCCGCTCGACGCGGCTGCCGCCGAGGCCTACTTCCGGGACTACTTCGGCGGCGAGCTGCCGGAGCGGGTGGCGCTGCTCGCCGAGCGCTCGCCGTCGGCCTTCGAGGGCTACGCGCAGCTGCACCGCGGCGTGCTGCGCGACGGTGCGCTCGAGCCGAAGCTGGCAGAGCTGCTCCTGTGCGCGGTCAACGCGGCCGAGTACCAGACCGCGTTCCTCGAGATCCACGCCAGGACGGCGCGCAGCGCCGGCGCGAGCGACGCCGAGCTCGTGGAGGCCGTCGTGGCCGTGATCCCCGTCGCGGGCATCGCCGCCTGGGCCGCCTCCGCGGGCGCGCTCGGCCTGACCTAACGGCGCCCGCCGCCGCGCGAGGTGCCGCGGTCGCGCGTCGCGGCCGTGACCCCGGCCTCCCGCAGCTCGGTCTTGCGCACTTTCGCCGTCGGGGTCTTCGGCAGCTCGGGCAGGATCTCCACGTAGCGCGGCACCGCGAAGTAGGGGAGGGACTCGTCGCACCACGCCCAGACGGCCTCCGCGTCGAGCGCCGCACCGGGTGCCCCGACGACGACCGCCTTGATCTCGTCCTCGCCGCCCTGCTCGTCGGACGGGACGGCGACAACCGCCGCGTCGGCGATCGCGGGGTGCTCGAGGAGGACGTTCTCGACGTCCACAGACGCGATGTTCTCGCCCCGCCGGCGGATCCGGTCCTTGATCCGGTCGACGAACCACAGGTTCCCGTCGGCGTCGAGCCGCGCCGCGTCGCCGGTGTGGAACCACAGGTTCCGGAACGCCTCGAGCGTGCGCTCGGGCATCCCGAAGTACCCCGTCGGTCGTCGTCCACGGGAGCACGGGTCGCACGAGCAGCTCCCCGACCTCGCCGACGGGCACGTCCTCGTCGTCGCCGTCCACGATCCGCGTCGGCGTAGAGGTCGGGGTCGACCTTCCCGACGGAGCCGGGCGGCGCGTCCAGGGTGCGGCGGGCGACCATCCCCACCTCCGTGCTCCCGTAGGAGGTGACGACCTCCTCCAGCCCGAAGCGCTCGCGGAAGGTGCCCGCGAGGTCGGGCGGGCACGGCACCGACCAGGCGCGCCGGAGCGCGTTGTCCGCGTCCTCCGGCCGCGCCGGCTGCTTGAGGATGAACGAGAGCATGACGCCGAGCAGCGACGTGTGGGTGGCGCCGCTCTCCCGCACCCGGTCGAGCCAGCCCGACGCGGAGAACCGCTGCTCGATGCGGACGCGGGCGCCGACGAGCAGCGCGCTGTAGACGCTCATCTGGGCGTTGATGTGGAAGAGCGGGAGCTCCGTCAGGTAGGTGTCGCCCGCCCTGAGGTCGAGGAGCTCGCGGTTGCGCTCGGAGAGGAGGTGCAGGAGAGCGTGGGGGAGCACGGCGCCCTTCGACGGCCCCGACGTGCCGGAGGTGAAGTGGATGGCACCGGTGTCCGACGGCGCCACCTCGACGGCCGACACGTCGCCGCCCCCGAGCAGCGACGGGTACGGCACCGTCTCGATCTTGCCCGGGAGCGAGGCGGCCTCGCCGACGACGACCGCCGTGCGGAGGTGCGCGAACCGGCCGGCCGAGGCGGCCACGGTGTCGAGCAGCGCGTCCTCGACGACGAGCACGTCCGCGGCGGCCGTGTTGACGAGGTGCTCGAGGAAGGGGCCGCGGTAGTCGACGTTGACGGGAACCTGCACGGCGCCGAGCCGGGCGGCCGCGAGCCACCCGACCACGAACTCGGCGCGGTTGCGGAGCATCAGGAGGACGCGGTCACCGTGCCCGACGCCGAGGCGCGCGAGCCCGGCAGCGACGACCTCGGCTTCGGCCGCCGTCTCGGCGTAGGTCAGCTCCCTCCCGCCGAGCGCGAACGAGAGGAAGGGCCGGTCGGCGTGCGCGAGCGCCTGCTCCGCGAGCAGCCCGGGGAGGGCCCAGCGGGAGCGGTCGGGGACGACGAAGCTCATCGGTAGGCGTCGTCCATCCCGACGAGCACGCGCCGGCAGAGGTCGTTGAGGGGCGTCGGGACGCCGAGTCGCGCCCCTTCGCGGCACAGGAAGCCCTGGATCGCATCGACCTCGAGGCGCCGGCGCGTCTGGACGCTCTGCAGCATCGACACCGTGATCTGCGTCATCCCCGCCTCGGCGAGTCGGCGGCCGTGCGCGAGGGCGACCTCGAGCGCTTCCTGCGGTGCGGCAGTAGCGACCGTCCGCACGGGGAACAGGGAGGCCCAGTCCTCGAGCGGCACGCCGGACGCCTCGGCCACGGCGAAGCCCTCGCGCACCATGTCGACGTAGAGGCGGGCGAGCTCCGGGCTCGTGAAGATCTCGTGCAGGTAGAAGCCGGTCAGGGCCGGGAGCGCGGTCGTCGGCGATGCGTGCACGAGCTTCGACCACTCGACCGAGCGGATCCGGTCGGTCACGACCGGTGGCAGCCCGCCCGCCTCGAGCAGCGCGGCGAGCCGGTCGACCCGCGCGCTGCTCGATCCGTCCAGCTCACCGAGGAACGACGGCCCGTTCATCGTGTGGCGCACGTGTCCCGGGGTCTCGAGGGTGCCGCCGACCATGGCGACGGCGCCGACGACCGAGCCGGCGCCGCTCCACCCTGCCAGCTCGTCGTCCTTGGCGACGCCGTTCTGGAACGAGACGGCGATGCGGACAGCGTGGCGCACGTGCGCGAGGGATGCGAGGGCCGAGGCCGTGTCGGGCGTCTTCGTGAGGAGGACGACGATCTCCGCGGGCTCGATCCGCTCGGGCCGCCAGTCGGCTCGCAGCGGCACCTCCCAGCGCTCGCCGAAGGAGTCGACGACGACGGCGCCGCGCTCCTGGATTGCGCGGGCGTGCTCCTCCCGCGCGAGAAGCTGCACGTCCGCGCCGGCGCGGGCGAGCGCGGCGCCGTAGACGGTGCCGAGCGAGCCGGCGCCCACGACGAGGGCGCGTTCCTCGCCGAGTGCGCTCACCACGCCTCGAAGTCGAGCACGAGCCGTCCCCGGGTCCCGCCCGCGTCGAGCCGCCGGTGGGCCTCGGCCGCCTCGGCGGGAGCGAAGGTGGCCGCGATCCGCGGCGTCAGCACCCCGTCCCTGGCGAGCGCGAGCAGCGCGGCGAGCTTCTCCGGCTCGCGCAGGTACGTGCGGACGCTGATCAGGTCGATCTCGATCCCGCGCTCCGCCTCGCCGGCGAAGGCCCGGAGGGCGATCACGCGGCCGCCGTCGCGCACCGCGGGCAGCAGGGCGCCGCCGGCGTTCGCGGCGTCGATGAGCGCGTCCGCGCCCTCGGGGACGAGCTCCCGGACCTGCGCGGCGGCGGCGGGTCCGCGCGGGACGACGTCCTCGGCACCGAGGCCGCGCACGAGCTCCTCGTCGGCGGTGGACACGACGGCGACGACGCGCAGGCCGTCGGCGGCTGCGAGCTGCGTCGCGTAGCCGCCGACCGCGCCGGCCGCACCGCTGACGACGACCACGGAGCCCGGCGCGAGCGCGAGCGTGTCGAGGGCGAGCCGCACGGTGAGGCCGTTCATGGGGACCGTGGCCGCCTCGGCCAGGCCGAGCCCGTCCGGAACGGCGGCCGCCGAGTCCCCGTGCACGACGACGAGCTCGCTGTGGCCGCCGCGGCCGTCCGGGATGAAGCGCGTCATCGCGGCGACGCGGTCGCCGGGGCGCCAGCGGGTACCCGGGCCGGAGGACTCGACGGTGCCGGCCAGCTCGAGGCCCGCGACGTAGGGCGGCGCGCCCGTGACGACGTCCGCCAGCCCGCCGGAGCGAAAGAGCGTGTCCGACGGGTTCACCGTCGCCGCCGCCACCCTGACGCGGATCTCGCCCTCCCCCGGCACCGGAGCGGGCACGTCGACGAGCTCGAGCACCTCGGGGCCGCCGTAGCGGGTGAAGCCGACCGCGCGCACCGGACGCCCCGCCCTGTCGCCTAGAACGAGCGGGGCAGGCCGACGCTCTCCGCGACGATGTTGCGCACCATCTGGTTCGTGACGGGGCCGATCTGGTAGAGGCGGACGTCGCGCCAGTACCGCTGCATCTGGTACTCGGCCGAGTAGCCCATCCCGCCCAGGATCTGGATCCCGCGGTCGGCGGCCCAGGTCGCGTACTCGGAGCAGATCGCCTTCGCCGCCGACGACTCGACGCCGCACGGGAGGTCGTTGTCGTACAGCCAGGACGCCTTGTACGTGACGAGCTCCGACTGCATGAGCCCCATCTGCATCTCCGCGATCCAGTGGCTGATCGCCTGGAACTCGCCGACCTTCTTGCCGAAGGCCTCGCGCTCCGTCGCGTAGGCGACCGACTCCTCGATCACGGCCCGGAGGATGCCGGTGCACATCGCGGCGACGAGGATGCGCTCGTTGTTCAGGGTCGAGAGGATGTGGCTCCACCCCTTGTTGATCTCGCCGATGACGTGGGTGGCAGGCACGTAGGCGTTGTCGAGCTGCACCTCGCACGAGCCGACGCAGCGCATGCCGAGCTTCGGGATCGGCCGCGCGACGACGCCGTCCTGCCTCGCGTCGACGAGGAAGAGGGACTTGCCGCGCGACGCCTTCTCGGCGTTCTCGTCGGTCGTGGCGAGAAGGAGGAGGTAGTCCGAGACGTGCGCCATCGTCGACCAGATCTTGGCGCCGTTGATGCGGAACCCGTCGCCGTCCGGCACGGCCGTCGTGATCATCCCGCCGAGCAGGTCGGTGCCGGCGCCGGGCTCCGTGACGGCGATGGCGGTCTTCACCTTGCCCTCGACGAGCTGGGGGATCAGCTCCTGCTTGAGGTCCTCGGAGGCGAAGCGCTGGATCGACTTCGTGTTGAACTGGTTCACGCCCCAGATCCAGGCGATTCCGGCGAGGGAGCGCGAGATCTCCTCCATGAAGATCGACTGGATCGTGCAGTTGCCGCCCTGGCCGCCGAGCTCCTCGTCGATGCCGATCCCGAAGAAGCCCGCCTCGGCCATGTCCTGCCACAGCTGCTCGGGGAAGTTGGCGCCATCGTGGTCCTCCTGGCGCTCGATCTCGAGCGAGTACTCCTTGGGGCATTTCGCCTCGACCCAGTCCCGCACCGTGCTGCGGAACGCCTGCTCCTCGTCGCTGAAGCTGAAGTCCATCCCGATCTCCTCCTCGGAGCCGTTCAAACGAACGCTTGATTGAATGCGTGAGAGTGAGAGTCTATGCTTCCGACACCGGAACGGCAATGACTGCCGCCCGCCACGATCACATGAGCGAGATCCGCGCCCCCATCACCGGCAATGTCTGGAAGATACTCGTTGCCGAGGGCGACGACGTAGCCGTCGACGACGTGGTCGCCATCCTCGAGTCGATGAAGCTCGAGATCCCGGTCGAGGCAGAGAGCGCGGGCGTCGTGAGCCGCGTGCTCGTCGCGGTCGGCGATCCGGTGGGCGAGGACGAGCCCATGTTCGAGCTCGGCTGAGGCGTGTTCGCGAAGGTTCTGGTCGCGAACCGGGGCGAGGTCGCGGTGCGCGTGATCCGAGCCCTGCGCGAGCTCGGCATCGCCTCCGTCGCCGTCTACTCCGAGGCCGACCGGGACGCGCTCCACGTGCGACTCGCCGACGAGGCCGTCGCGATCGGCCCCGCGCCCGCCGCCGAGAGCTACCTGCACTCGCCGGCGGTCCTCCGCGCGGCGCGGACGAGCGGGTGCGAGGCCCTCCATCCGGGCTACGGCTTCCTCTCGGAGAACGCGGCCTTCGCTCGGGCGTGCGCGGAGGCCGGCATCGTCTTCGTCGGGCCTTCGCCGGAGGCGATCGAGGCGATGGGCGAGAAGACGAGGGCGCGCGACGTGGCCCGGCGGCTCGGGATCCCGGTCGTGCCCGGGAGCGACGGCGCCGTGGAGACGCTCGACGACGCTCTCGCCGTCGCGGAGCAGATCGGCTACCCGGTCGCGGTGAAGGCCTCCGGGGGTGGCGGCGGGATCGGCTTCAGAACCGCCTCCGGCCGGGACGAGCTGGAGGCCACGCTCGACGCGGTGCGCGCCGACGGGCAGCGCTTCTTCGGGAACGCAGAGGTCTACCTCGAGCGCTACTTCGAAGACCCGCGGCACGTCGAGATCCAGGTGCTCGGCGACGCCCGCGGCAGCGTCGTGCAGCTCGGCCTGCGCGACTGCTCCGTCCAGCGCCGCCACCAGAAGCTGATCGAGGAGTCGCCTGCGCCGACGGTCGACGACGCCCTCCGTGAGAGGCTCGGGTCGTACGCGCTCGAGCTCGCGCGCGCGATCGGCTACGCGTCCGCCGGCACGATCGAGGGCCTCCTCGTCGGCAAGGAGTTCTACTTCCTCGAGATGAACACGAGGCTCCAGGTGGAGCACCCGGTGACCGAGCTCGTCACGGGGGTCGACCTCGTCCACGAGCAGCTCCGGATCGCCGCCGGGCACGCGCTCGGGATCCGCCAGGAGGACGTCGTCGCGCGCGGCGTCGCGCTCGAGTGCCGGATCAACGCCGAGAGCGCGCACCGGCAGTTCCTCCCGAGTCCCGGCACGATCGACCGCTACCGCGAGCCGGCCGGGCCGGGCATCCGCGTCGACTCGGGCGTCGAGGAGGGCTCGCTCGTGACCCCGTTCTACGACTCGCTGCTCGCCAAGGTCGTGACCTGGGGCGAGACCCGGGAGGCCGCGACGGCGCTCATGGAGGAGGCGCTCGCCGGCTTCGAGCTCGAGGGTGTCAACACGCTGATCCCGTTCCACCGGCAGCTGCTCGCGACGCAGCAGTGGCGCGCGGCGGAGACCTGCCGCGACCTGCTCGGCGACCGGGGCTGGCTCAAGGGAACGGCAGCGCGTAACGTTCCGCCGCCTGGCTGAAGCCCTGTACCGCTCCGCCGCTCACCGATGCGTGAACGACGGCGGGCGCTTCTCGACGAAGGCCGCCACGCCTTCGCGGGCATCGTCGCTGCGAAACAGCTCGAGGAACGCCGCTCGCTCGCGGTCGAGCCCCGCCGCCTCGTCGTCGGAGAGCACTCGCTTGATCGACTGCACCGCTCGGGCCGGGAGGGAGGCGAGCCGCGAGGCGAGCTCGAGCGACTCCGCGAGCGCCGCTCCGGGCGCGGCGACGCGGTTGACGAGGCCGAGCCGGTGCGCCTCGAGCGCGTCGATCGCGCGCCCGAGCAGCAGGAGCTCGCGGGCCACGCCCGGCGGGATCCGCCGCGGCAGGCGCTGCGTGCCGCCGGCGCCCGGCATCAGCCCGAGCCGGACCTCCGGGCAGCCGAGCCGCGCCGCCGGGTCGGCGACGATCAGATCGCACGTGAGCGCCACCTCGAGCCCGCCGCCCATCGCGCTCGCCTGCACGGCGGCGACGACGGGCTGGGGGAGCGCCAGGAGCCGGTCGAGCGTGCGGCGGGTGAGCGCGACGTGGTCCTCGATCGAGCCGTCTCCGGCGAGCAGGCGCTGGAACTCGGTCAGGTCTGCTCCCGCCATGAAGGCCTTGTCGCCCGAGCCCGTGAGGACGATCGCGCGGGTGTCGGGGTCGCCCCCCAGCTCCGCGGCGGCGTCGCCGAGTGCCTCCAGCACGTTGTCGGCGAGCGAGTTGACGGGAGGGTTCGAGACCGTGACGACCGAGACCCCGTCCGAGGTCTCGACCGAGACCGGGCGACTCATCGCGCCTCGCCGTAGTCGCGCAGCCCGCGACCGGTCTTGCGGCCGAGGTGTCCGGCGTTCACGAGGGTGCGCACGAGCTGCGGCACGAGGAAGCGGTCGCCGTAGTTGCGGGCGAGGTTGTCGGCCACGCGCTCGACCGTGTCGAGACCGCTCAGGTCTGCAGTCAGGAGCGGCCCCATCGCATGCCCGAAGCCGAGCTTGCATGCCTTGTCGACGTCCTCGATGTCCGCGATCCCCTCCTCCACGATCCGGGCCGCCTCGATCATGAAGGACGCGATCAGGCGCGACGTGACGAAGCCCGGCGTGTCCTTGCGGCAGACGATCGTCTCCTTGCCGTAGCGCTCGGCCAGGGCGAGCGTCGTCTCCAGCGTGGCGTCGGAGGTCTCCACGCCCCGGATCACCTCGATCAGCTTCATCTGCGGCGGCGGGTTGAACCAGTGGCTCCCGATCACCCGGTCGGGCCTCGTCGTGAACGCCGCGAGCTTCGAGATCGGGAACTGGGAGGTGTTCGACGCGAGGATCACGTCCTCACGGCAGACGGCGTCGAGCCGGCGCAGGACGTCCGCCTTGGCGTCGATGTCCTCGATCACGCTCTCGATCACGTGATCGGCTCCGGCGCCTGCCTCCTCGAGGCTCGTGGAGGTCGAGATCCGGCTCAGCACCTCCTGCTGCGCTGGCCCCGCCTTCTCGAGACCTGCCTTCTCCAACCCGCGCCCGATGCGCTGCAAGCCGCGCTCGGTCGCAGCCTCGTCGACCTCGACGATCGTCACGCGCAGCCCGGCCGTGGCGACGACCTGCGCGATGCCGCTCCCCATCAGCCCGCCGCCGCCTGCGACCACCACGTGCTCAACGGCCATCTCTGCCCTCCAGTCGGTCGTGCTGCGGCGCCGGTCAGCGCTGTGACGTGATCCTCGGTGCCTCGGTGATGCCCGCCTGCTCGAGCTCGGTCGTGATCTGCTCGCGCAGCCTGAACTTCTGGATCTTCGTGCCCGACATCGGCCACTCCTCGACGAAGCGGACGTAGCGCGGCACCTTGAAGGTCGCGATCTCGCCGCGGCAGTAGTCGATCAGCTCCTGCTCCGTTACGCTCGCGCCGGCGCAGAGCTGCACGAACGCCGCCGCCACCTCCAGGTACCGCGCGTCCGGCGCCCCCACGACCTGCACGATCTCGACCGCTGGATGGGTGACGAGGTAAGCCTCGATCTCGGCGGCGGCGACGTTCTCGCCGCCCACCTTGAGCATGTCCTTCAGGCGCCCGACGAACGAGACGCGGCCCGCCTCGTCGAGCCGGCCGAGGTCGCCGGAGTGGTACCAGCCGTCGGCGTCGATCGTCAGCGCCGTCTGCTCGGGGTCGTCGTGGTAGCGGTCGAAGCGCGTCGGGCCGCGCATGATCAGCTCCCCGGGCACGCCGGCGCCGGTGTCGGCCCCGGTCTCGGGGTCGATGGTTCGGATCTCGATGTCCCGGAGCGGCAGCCCGCTCGTCGTCACCCGCGCCTCCAGCGGGTGGTGTGCCTCGCCGAGGCAGGCGAAGGCGCACGTCTCGGTGCTGCCGAAACAGGAGATCAGCGTCGCGCTCGGGAGCCGCTCCTGCATCGAGGCGAGCGATGGCGGCACGCCGACCGCGATCACGAGCCGGATCCGGCTCAGGTCGGCCTCGGGAAAGCGCGGGTGGTTGAGCACGCCGAGCCAGATCGTCTCGAAGGCGGGGAACGCGACCGTGCAGCGCTCCTCCTCGAGCTGGTCGAGCGCCGCCCCCGGCTCGAAGTGCGCCATCTGCAGCGACGCGCACTCCGCCGCGAGCGCGCCCGCGAGGATCGCGATGCTGCCGACGTGGAAGAACGGCAGCGGCGTCCAGAAGCGATCGCCGGGCCCGAGCGCCGACCCGCTCCGCGATCCGCTCTCCCTCCGCCACGATCGCCGAGTGCAGGTGCACGCAGCCCTTCGGGTGGGCGGTGGTGCCGGAGGTGTAGAGCATGAGGCCGTCGTCGTCACCTCCCACCTCGGTCTGCGCGGCCAGCACCGGCGCGTCGTCGACGCCCTCGGCATCCGCGACGAACCCCGGTTCCTGCGTCCCGATCACGACGCGGCACACGTCCCTCGCTCCCGCCTCCTCCACCACGTCGGCATAGAACGGCTCGGCCACGAGGATCCGCATGCCGGAGTGGCGGATCACGTACTCGAGCTCGCGGGCCTTGAACCGCGCGTTCACCGGCACGGGGATCGCCCCCAGGCGCATCGCTCCCACCTGCAGCGCGAACGCGTCGAGGGATGCGTTCATCAGCAGCCCGACGCGGTCGCCCTTGCGGATGCCGGCGCCGTGGAGGCGGCGCGCCATCTCCAGCGTCGCCTCGGAGAACTCCCGATAGCCGGCACGCTCTCCCGGGAAGACGACCGCATCGCCGGTCGCGTCGGCGCGCAGGTCGACGAGCCCGGCAAGGGTCTGCGGCAGCGGCTCCGGTGTGGCGCGTGCGGCCGTCACGGCAGCCTGAGCATAACGCCTTCTTCTACCGAACGGTAGGTTGACAAGCAGGCGGCGCGAAGGCAGCATCTGGGGATCGCGACGACGCAGACACGAAGCTTCTGCCGCCTCTGTCCTGCGTACTGCGGGATCGTCGTGACGCGCGAGGGCGACCGCGTCGTGAAGGTGCTGGGCGATCGCGACCACCCGGTCTCACACGGCTACACGTGCCCCAAGGGCCGGGCGCTCGGCGAGCTCCACCACCACCCGCAGCGGCTCGACGGGCCGCTCCTGCGCCGCAACGGGCGCCTCGAGCCGGTGTCGTGGGACGAGCTGCTCGACGATCTCGCGCCGAAGCTGCAGACGGCGCTCGGCGAGCGCGGCCCGGGGGCGGTCGGGGCGTACTTCGGCACCGCCGCCGTCTTCGACGCCAACCTCTACTGGGCGGGGGCACGGCTGCTCAAGCGGCTCGGCTCGCCGGCCAAGTTCACCTCGGGGACGATCGACGCTCCGTCCTATCCCGTCGTGCGCCGACTGATGGCGGGCGTCGGCTGGCTGTTCCACAGCATCGACTTCGAGCGGACGACGCTGACGATCTTCCTCGGCACGAACCCCGTCGTCTCCCACAACTCCCACATGCAGGCGTTCCCGAACCCCACGGCGCTGATCCGCGACCTCGCGCGCCGGGGCGAGGTGTGGGTGGTGGACGCCCGCCGCACCGAGACCGCGAAGCTCGCGACCCGGCACCTCTCGCCGTGCCCCGGCACCGACTACGCGTTGCTCGGGTACCTCGTCCGGGAGCTGCTCCGCGACGGCGCCGACCGCGAGTACCTCGCAGCCCACGCGACGCGGGTCGAGGAGCTGCGGAGGGCCGTCGAGCGCTTCGACGAGGCAGCCGCGGCCCGCATCACCGGCCTCGTCCCGGACGACCTGCGCGACCTGCTCGCGGCGGTGCGGCGCCACGGCCGCCTCGCCCTGCAGACCGGCACCGGCACGTCGATGGCACCGGCCGCGAACCTGACCCAGTGGCTCTCGATCGCGCTTCTCGCAGTCACCGGGTCGCTCGAGCGGCCGGGCGGCGTCTGGTTCAACCCGGGCTTCGTGCAGGGACTCGACAAGCGACCGGGGATCCCCGACCCGGGCCCGGAGCCGGGCCCGCCGAGCCGGCCCGAGCTGCCGCGCCAGGGTGGGGAGTACCCGTCGATCACGATGCTGGACGAGATGGAGGCGGGCAATCTCCAGGCGCTCTTCGTGCTCGGAGGCAACTTGCTCTCCGCGCTCCCGGACGCGCGGCGCGTGCAGGCGGCGCTCGAGCGGACGCCCGTCGTCGTCGTCTCCGACATCCAGCACGGTGACATGACCGAGCACGCGACCCACGTCCTTGCCGCCGCGGGCCCGCTCGAGCGCGCCGACCTGCCGCACTTCTCGGACTGCCTCGCGCCGGTGCTCGCGGCGCAGTACACCCCGCCGGTCGTGCCCGTCGGCGCCGACCGCAGGCCCGGCTGGTGGCCGCTGGCGGCGCTCGCAGAGCGTCTCGGGGTGTCCATCCTGCCCGAGGGCCTCGCGCTCGCCGACGCCACGGACGACGACCTCCTGCGCCTGCGCGTGCGCTCGTCGGCCCGGGCCACGTTCGACGAGCTCAAGGCCGCTCCCAGCGCTCTCGTGGACGAGGATAGGTCGCTCGGCTGGGTGGAGCGCAACATCCTCCCGGACGGGCGCTGGAACCTGGCGCCGGAGCCGCTGCTCGCCCAGCTCGAGCAGGTCGCCGAGCCGCCGCCGCTCGTCCTGATCCCCCGGCGACAGTGGCGGCGCGTCAACTCGTACGGGCGCGACCTGCCCTCCGTGCTCGCCCGCGAGCCGGCGGACATCCTCGTCCATCCCGACGACGCGGAGGCGGCGGGAGTCGCCGACGGCGGCCAGGTCTGCGTCGAGAGCGCCTTCGGGCGCCTCGACGGGGTCGTCAGGGTCGACGGGTCGATCCGCCGCGGCGCCGTCGCGATCCCGCACGGGCTCGCCGCCCCGAACGTCAGCACGCTGCTCTCGGCGACCGAGAACGTCGACCCTCTGACCGGGATGCCGACCTACAGCGGCGTCGCGGTGACCCTCAGCGCGCTCTGATCAGACGCGGGAACGGAGCTTCGGCGCCTCGGCGATCCCCGCCTGGTCGAGCTCGGCGGCGATCTGCTCGCGGAGCTTGAACTTCTGGATCTTCGTTCCCGACATGGGCCACCCGTCGGCGTCCACGAAGCGGATGTAACGCGGCACCTTGAACGTCGCGATCCGGCCGAGGCAGAACTCGATCAGCTCCTCCTCCGTGGCCTCGTGGCCGGGCCGGAGCTGCACGTACGCCGCCGCGACCTCGGTGTAGCGGGCGTCGGGCGCGCTCACGACCTGGACGATGTCGCAGGCGGGATGCGTGAGCAGGAAGGTCTCGATCTCCGCTGCGGCGACGTTCTCGCCGCCCACCTTGAGCATGTCCTTGAGTCGTCCCACGAACGAGAGGCGGCCCTCCTCATCGAGGCGGCCGAGGTCGCCGGAGTGGAACCAGCCCTCGGGGTCGATCGCGAGCGCGGTCTGCTCGGGATCCTCGTGGTAGCGCACGAAGCGGGCCGGCCCGCGCATGAGGATCTCGCCGGTCGTGTCGGGCGACAGGTCCTCGCCCGTATCCGGGTCGACGATCCGGAGCTCCGAGCCGGCGAACGGGCGGCCGTTCGTCGTGAGGCGACGCTCGAGCGGGTCCGTCGTGCGCCCGATCGAGACGAACCCGCCGCACTCCGTGCTCCCGAACGAGGAGACCTGCGTCACGTACGGCAGCCGCTCCTGCATCAGCCGCAGCGATCCCGGCGAGCCGACGGCGACGACGAGGCGCAGCGAGTGGAGCTCGGCCTCCGGGAAGCGCGGCTCGTTCTGCACCGCGAGCCAGATCGTCTCGAACGCCGGGAAGGCGAGCGTGCAGCGCTCGCGCTCGAGCTGGTCGAGCGCCTGGCCGGGCTCGAAGCGGCGGCCGACGTGGCAGAGGGCGCACGGCGCGGCGATGCAGGCGAGGACCGTGACGAGCCCGCTGACGTGGAAGAGCGGGAGCGGCGTCCAGAAGCGGTCGTCGGGCGCCAGCTCCAGCGCGCCCGCGTAGTCGAACGCCTGGCAGGCCATGCCGACCTGGTTGTAGACACAACCCTTGGGATTCGAGGTTGTCCCCGAGGTGTAGAGGATCAGCGCCGGGTCGTCCGGCCGCACCGCGATCTCGGCGCGCCCGAGCTCCTCGGCGTCCACGCTCTCGCCGGCGGCGACGAAGGCCGGCTCGTCCAGGCCGACGACGACGCGGCAGGACTCGGGCAGGTCGGCGTCCCGCAGGAGCGGCGCGAACTGCGGATCGAGCAGGAGCAACTGCATGCCCGCGTTCGCGACGACGTACGACAGCTCGCGCGCCTTGTAGCGAGCGTTGACGGGTACCGGCACCGCGCCGATGCGCATCGCGCCGAAGAGCATCGCGAGCGCCTCGATGCGGTCGGTGTTGAGGAGCCCGACGCGGTCGCCGCGCTCGACGCCGGCGGCGAGGAGCCGGCGCGCGGCGAGCCGTGTCAGGCCCGCGAGCTCCGGGTGCGTCGTGCGCTCGTCGGGGCCGACGATCGCCTCGCCCGCCGAGAGCGCCGCCGCCCGGTCGAGCAGACCGGCGACGGTCGTGACCGGAGGCGCCTCGTGCGGGGGTGCCGCAGCCATCAGGCGGCGTTCCCCGTGGCGAGGTACCGGCGAGCACCGTCGGGCTCGTCCGCCCCGCGGACGGCGCCGAGCCGCTCCAGCCGATCGAGAATGCACATCGCGCCCGAGAGCGCCACCTGGCGCGGGTAGTGGAGCACGTCCGGGTCGAGAACCGCCTCGATGGCCTCGAACGCGCTCCGCGGCTCGTCGGAGATCGCTGCGAGGATGAGCCCGGGAGCGGCCTCGATCGCCGCAAGGGCGGCGGCGATCGGCCCGGCGGCGTCCGTGGTCGGACTGCCGTGCCCGGGGAGGAGCAGCCGCGGCTCGAGCGCCAGCGCACGCTCGAGCGAGGCGACATGCTCGGCGAAGGGATCTGCCGTATAGCCGTACTCGAGATAGGGGATGCGCGCCGCGATGGCGAGGTCTGCGGAGAGCAGCATGCCGCTCTCCTCCTGGAAGAGGACGACCTGCGCCGGCGAGTGGCCCGGCGCCGGAACCGTCCGCCAGCTCCCGGCGCGGGTCTCGATCATCGTCCCCTCCTCGAGCAGGAGGTCGGGCTCGGGCCGCGCGTGCTTGCCGTCGTCCCCGGGATGGCTCACGGCGGCGGCGAGCAGCCGGTCGGGGACGCCGCCGCGCCGTGCCAGCTCGAGCCGCTGCTCGACCGGGATGACGGGATCCCGGAGCATCTCCGCCGACGCGGTCGGCCCCGGAGCGAGCGCGAGCGGGCAGCCGCTCCGCTCCATCACCTCCGCCGCCAGGCCGTAGTGGTCCGCGTGGGGATGGGTGCAGACGAGCAGGCGGATGTCCGAAGGCGCGACGCCGGCCAGGTCGAGGGCATGCTCGAGCGCGGGCCAGCCGGGCGGCGCACTCGTGCCGCAGTCGACGAGGCACCAGCCGTCGTCCCGCTCGAGCAGGAACGCGTTGACGGCCGCCGTCGCGGTGTAGGCCACCGGGAGGCGGAGCCGGACGACCCCCTCCACGACGGGTGTGGCGCTCGCCTCGTCGGCCGACCGGGCGACCGGGCGTACCTCGGGCGGAACGGTGTCAGGCGTCACGATCATGCGTCTCGCCGGTCGCTCGCATCCTCCGACTCTACTCACAGGGCGCGCGCTTTCCAACCAATCGTTTGGTTGTTATGCTCGGTGCTCCATCGAGAGAAAGCGGGTGATGCACGTGCTTGGTCGTGAAGTCGTCATCGTCGAGGCGGTGCGGACGCCGATCGGGCGCGGGCATCCCGAAAAGGGCCAGTTCCGGGACGTCCATCCTGCCACGCTGCTCTCGACGACGTATACGGAGCTGCTCGACCGCGCCGGCCTGGAGGGCGCCAGGGTCGACGACGTGCTCGCGGGGTGCGTCCAGCAGTACGGCGAGCAGTCGTTCAACATCGGCCGCAACGCGTGGCTCCAGGCAGGGCTGCCGTACGAGACGCCCGCGACGACGATCGACCGTCAGTGCGGCTCGGCCCAGCAGGCGGTCAACTTCGGCGCGACGCTGATCGCGAGCGGCGTGCACGACGTCACGATCGGCTCCGGCGTCGAGTCGATGGGCCGGATCCCGATGTTCGTCGGCCGCAAGTTCGAGGACGTCGTCGGCTCGCCGTTCACGCCGGAGCTGCTCGGCCACTACGACCTCGATCGACCAGGGGTTCAGCGCCGAGATGATCGCCGAGCAGTGGGAGCTGCCGCGCGAGCTACTCGACGAGATCGGCGCGCGCTCCCAGCAGCGCGCGGAGCGGGCGGCCACGGAAGGGCGCTTCGACCGCGAGATCGTCCCGGTGGCGGTGAACGGCGGCGTGGTGAGCACCGATCAGGGCATCCGCCCGGGGACGACGGCCGAGAGCCTCGCGGAGCTGAAGCCGGCCTTCAAGGAGGACGGCGTGATCACGGCCGGCAACTCGTCGCAGATCTCCGACGGCGCAGCGGCGGTGCTGCTCGCCTCGCGTGAGGCCGCCGACGAGCTCGGGCTCAAGGCACGCGCCCGCATCGTCGACCAGACGACGGTCGGCGTCGACCCCGTGATCATGCTGACGGGGCCGATCCCGGCGACGCGGAAGATCCTCGAGCGCAACAACCTCACGATCGACGACATCGACCTGTTCGAGGTGAACGAGGCCTTCTCGTCCGTCGTCGGCGCCTGGGAGAAGGAGCTCGGGCCGGATCCCGAGCGGGTCAACGTGAACGGCGGCGCGATCGCCCTCGGTCACCCGCTCGGCTCGACCGGCGCGCGGCTGATCACGACGCTGCTGCACGAGCTGGAGCGCTCGGACAAGCAGCTCGGGCTCGTGACGATGTGCTGCGGAGGCGGGCTCGGCACCGCGACGCTGATCGAGCGGGTCTAGCCGTGTCGGCACGGCTCGACCACCACGTCGGCATGCGGACGGCCGACATCGACGCGTCGGCCCGGTTCTGGGTCGATGCGCTCGAAGGAACGCTGGCGACGCGTCCCGTGCTGCGCACGGGCGGCTACTTCGACCAGCTCTTCGGCGAGGGCGCGCAGGTGAAGGTCTGCTACGTCACGTTCGACGCGGGGGCGATCGAGCTCTTCGAGTTCGTCGAGCCGCGCGTCGACGTCCCCCCGAGCAGCCAGACCGGCGACGGCGTCATGCACTTCGGCGTCACCGTCCCCGACGTGCCGGAGACGCTCGCCCGGGTCGAGGCCGCAGGTGGCAAGCGGCGGCTCGACGTCAACCACGTCGGCGGCAGGCCGGACGCGCCCCGGTTCGTCTACTGCGAGGATCCGGAGGGGCACGTCTTCGAGCTGATGGAGATGACGCGCGACGAGACCGTGGCCCAGATCCTGACGACGATCTCGCTCATGGAAGACGCGGGAGAGGCATGACCGCCCCTCGTGCCGACCACCACGTCGCGCTCCGCGTCTCCGACATCGACCGCGCCGTCCGCTTCTACGAGGAGGCGCTCGGCGGCCGCCTCACGGCCGCTCCGATCCTGCGCGAAGGGCCGTACATCGAGACCGTCTTCGGACCGGGAGCCGTCGTGAAGGTCTGCCACGTCTCCTTCGCGGCGAATGCGCTGGAGCTGTGGCAGTTTCTCGCCCCGGTCGTCCCGATCCCGCCACAGGAGCAGACCGCAGTCGGGATCATGCACTTCGCGGTCACGGTCGACGACGTGCCGGAGGCCCTCGCGCGGGTCGAGGCGGCCGGCGGCCGGGCGCGCTTCCCGGTGAATGCGATCGGCGGCGACTCGCCGGGGCGCTTCGTCTACTGCGAGGACCCGGACGGCCACGTGTTCGAGCTGCTCAGCGTCGACCATCCCGAGACCGTGCGGATCATCCTCGCGGGCAATCCCGACGCGGCGGTGGCGTCGTGAAGGTCGACGTCGCGGTCGTCGGCGCCGGCACGGCAGGGCTCGTCGCGGCCTCCGTGCTCGCAAAGCAGGGGAAGAAGGTGGCCCTCGTCGAGCGGGAGCGCACCCTCGGCGGGCGCTCACGGCACTGGCAGCACCGCGGCCACGAGATCGGCCTCGGCTCGCACCTCGTCGAGGACCCGGGCGACAGCCTCACTCGCGTCTGCGAGCTTCTCGGCATCACGCTCGAGCACTCCGACCGCAGCGACTCGATGCCGTTCTGGGATCGCACCGGCTGGAAGCCGATCCAGGAGTTCTACGGCGGCGCCTCCAAGCAGGGGCTGAAGCGCTGCATCGAGGCGGTGGTCGAGACGCCCTACGAGCAGCTCGACACGCTCGACCACCTCTCGCTGCGCGAGTGGATGCGCCGCTACACCTCCGACGACGGCGTCTTCCTCGTCTGGGAGGCGATCTCGATGCTCGAGCAGATCACCTCGCAGTGGTGGGAGCACTCCGCCTCGGAGAACCTCTACGTGCGCAAGCTCCACTACACCCTGAAGCGCACCGCCGGCTACTCCTTCTGGCCGATCGGCGGCTGGGTGAAGCTCTGGAACGAGATGGCCGACGCCTACAAGGCGCTCGGCGGCACCCTCCTCCAGCCGGCCTCGGTGCAGCGCGTGCTCGTCGAGAACCGCGTCGTGACCGGTCTCGAGCTGACCGGCGGCGAGGTGATCGAGACTCCCGAGGTGGTCGTCAGCGTCCCCGTCTGGAACCTGCCGCGCCTGTTCGACGACGGCGTCCTCCCCTGGGACCTGCTGGAGCGGATCCAGCTGCTGCGCAAGAACCGCAACCGCGCCTGCTGGCTCGGCTACTGGATCGCGGCCAAGGAGCCGGTGATCGCGATGACCGAGCGCGAGATGGCGTCCTTCTTCGCCACTCCCCGCACCGGCCTGCCGGGCTTCACGCTCAACTTCACGGGCTACGACCCCGGCATCTCGCCGCCGGGCGAGTACCTCACGTGTGTCGGCGCGGCCTTCGACGCCGTCGAGCACTTCGGCGACCGCGACTGGATCGAGCGGAAGTTCGAGGAGCTCTGGCTCGACATCGAGGAGATGCTGCCCCAGGCGAAGCACGCGCTCTGGAAGAAGCCCCATCTCGTCACCACGTACGGCGTCATCAACAAGCCGGGCCTCGTCGGCGCCGTGCGGCCGGACGCGCTCGTCCGCGGCGTCGAGGGCCTCTGGCTGACCGGCGACACGACGCGCTCGCGCGGCGTCGGCATCGACAAGGCGGCGCGGACGGGGATCACGGCCGCCGAGGCGGTGCTGGGCACGCGGCTGCCCTGGTTCGCCGACACCGTCCGGTATTAGACGCCGCACTACCGGGGCGGCGTTCGCCTGAGCGCGACCCCGGCCCCACGAAAGACATCCTCCAGCGTCGAGACCGCATCGGCGTCGACCTCGATCTCGCGAAAGCGCGATATCCCCAGCTTGCGTTCCTTGCGGAGCGACCGCAGCATGAGCGCCCAGTCATCCTCTGTGGCGTGATTCCCATCCGGGTTGTGGTAGATGGAGATCTCGAGGACCGACTCGTCCGGGCGTTTCGCGTGGGCTTGCCAGCCCCAGTCCTCGTCGAAGAACGACGCGTCGAGCCCGCGCTCGGCCAGCCCGGCGGTGATGAACGACGCGACATCGCGTCCGTAGAACCGATTGCCGGCATTGGCCTCGGGTGGCACATCCGACGAATGGTCGAAACGATCCGAAGTGAACGCGAACCACACCGCCTGCTCTCCGAAGCGCGCCATGGATCGTCAGTCGCCTGCCGCCGCCTCGCCCGCCCGGGTGCCGAACACGACAGCCGGGCCGATCGTCCCGCCGGCGCCGGGATAGGCGAGGCCGAACGGGCTGGCCGCCGCGTTGCCCGCGGCGTAGAGGCCCGGGATCGGGCTCCCGTCCGTGATCGAGAGCACGCGACCGGCAGGATCCGTCTTCGGCCCTCCCTTCGTGCCGATGCAGCCCGGGAGCACCCGGAACGCGTAGTAGGGCGCCCGCTCGAGCGGTCCGAGGTCGCCGATGAAGCGGTCGTAGGGGAAGCTGCCACGCCCGAAGTCGGGGTCGGCGCCGGCGGCCGCTCCCTCGTTGAACCGTGCCACGGTGGTCTCGAGCGCATCGGCCGGCACGCCGATCTCCGCCGCGAGCTCTGCGAGCGTCTCGCCGCGCGCGAGCCAGTCCGGGTCGGGATCGCGGCGCGACAGGGGCCCGAGCCGGTAGGTCGCGCGATACCCGCCGTCGAACACGAGCCAGGCCGGCACGTTCGGGAACGAGAAGGACGTCGGCTCGAAGTTCTGGAGCGTCCGGCCGAGATCGTTGTAGTTCTGTGCCTCGTCGGCGAACCGTACGCCGCGGCCGTTGACGATGAGGCAGCCCGGTCGTGCGCGCTCGGTCAGGATCAGCCGGAACATCGGCTCGCCGTCGATCGTGTCGCCCGGGATCTGCGCCGCCGGGCACCACCAGGCCTCGCTCATCGAGCCGAGCTGAGCGCCGGCGGCGATGGCGAGCCTCAGGCCGTCGCCGCGCGCCGACGGGCGCGCCGACCGGGGCGAGCATCGGTCCGCGCAGGAACGCCCGGGCGAGTTGCGGGTCGCGCTCGAAGCCGCCGGTCGCGAGCACGACCGCGTCGGCGGCGGGGAGCGCTCGCACGCGCTGCCCGGTCTCGACCTGAACGCCCGCGTCCAGGCAGGCCTCGAGCAGGCCGGCGAGCAGGGCCCGTCCGAGCGTGAACGTCCCGCGCTCCTTGCGCCGGGCGAGCTCCTCCCGGTCGATCTCCCCGGTCGCGAGCTCGACGTACGTGACCGGAGCCGTCACGTTCGGGGCGTCACGCACCATCGCGGCGACGTGGGGCGGCGGGTCGATCGGCAGCGGCTCGAGCGTCCGGCCACCCTGTTCGCGGCCTCCCTCGAACTCGGCGTGGTAGTCGGCGTAGGGAATGGACTGCCAGGCCACCGGGGTGTCGCGCTCCAGCCGCTCGGTGATCGGCCCCGCTTCCCGTGCGAACACCTGCAGCATGTCGTCGTCCGAGTCGCCGAGGGACAGGGAGCGGAGGTAGGCGAGCCCGGCCTCGGGGGTGTCGTCCGGGACGTGCCGATTGGCGGGGAACCAGCCGTTGCCGCCGGAGAGCGCCGTCGTGCCCCCGATCCGATCGCCGCCCTCCACCACCGTGACGGCGGCTCCGGCCTTCGCCGCGGCGAAGGCCGCGCAGAGCCCCGCCGCACCGGCTCCGACGACCGTGACGCGCCTCATATCGACGTCTCGCCGCCGTCCGGAGTGATCACCTGGCCGGTGATGAAGCTCGCCTCGTCGGAGAGCAGGAAGCAGACCGGGTCGGCGATCTCGCGCGGCTCTCCGATCCGGCCGAGCGGGATTCCGGGGATCGCCTGTGCGGCGCCCTTCTCGTAGTCGCCCCCGCCGCGCTCGGTGTAGAGCGGGACCGTCATCCCGGTCTTGATGCGGCCGGGTGCGACGGCGTTGACGCGGATGTTGTCGGGGGCCACGTCGCGGGCGAGCTGGCGGGTGAAGCCGACGATCGCCGCCTTCGCCGCGCCGTAGGGCGCGTTGAACGGCTGCGCCGTGATCGCGGCGATCGAGGCGACGTTGACGATCGCGCCGCCGCCCGCCGCGCGGATGTGCGGCAGCGTGTGCTTGCAGGAGAGGAAGGTGCCGCCGGCGTGGACGCCGAGCATCCTGTTCCACCGCTCGAGCGACCACTCCTCGATCGGACCGAAGTCGGCGTGCCCGGCCGCGTTGAAGACGCAGTCGATGCGCCCCAGCTCGGCCACGGTGGTCGCCACGGCCTTCTCGAGCGACGCCTCGTCCAGCACGTCGACCCGGAGCCCGATCGACGCGTCGAGCTCGGAGGCCACCGCCTCGGCGCGGCCGCCGTCGAGGTCGAGCACGGCCACTCGTCCACCCTCCGACGCGAACCGACGTGCGACCGCCTCGGCGAGGCCGGACCCGGCTCCCGTCGTGAAGAGCACCTTTCCCTCGAACCGCATCCCGACCTCCTCTGCGTGTTGGAGCTCAAGCCTATCCCGTGCAGGCCTCGATTTCAAACAATCGGTTGTTTTGCAGCGTTGCCGCTACAGCGGCAGTGCCACGGTCGCCGTGCCGGAGATGGCGCGGGTGCCGTCGTCGCGGTCGAGCCACACGTCGCAGTCGGCCAGGCGCTCGCCTCCCTGCTCGCGCACGCCCGTGACGATGCCGGCGGCGACGACCGTGTCGGCGTCGAAGACGTTCGAGGTGAAGCGCACCGTGAGCGCCCGGAGCGAGGCCGGCCCCGTCCAGGCGAGCAACATGTTGACGACGTAACCGAGATTGATCGGCCCCTGGTTGATCAGCCGGTCGCCGAGCCCGCGCTCCGCGACGGCGGCGCGGTCCCAGTGGATCGGGTTGGGGTCGCGGGCGATCGCCGCGAAGATCTTCATCTTCTCGGGGTTGACGGGCCCCGGCGACCAGGCCGGCACGGGGGTGCCTGCGGAGACGTCCATCAGGCGCTGCTCCGCAGGAAGATCCAGCTGCTGAGGGTGGAGGCGACCAGAGTCCCCGCCTCGTCGTGCACGTCGATCTCGAAGCTGACGATGTCCATCAGCCCGCCCCGTCGGCCCACCTTGCGCTCGACCCCGGTGAATCCGCCGGACATGCGGTAGGTCGCACCCACGCGGAGGGGCTCGTGCAGGACCCAGCGGTACTCGCCCGCCCGCACCGCCTCGTCCGACTCGGCGCGGCAGAGCTCGAAGATGTCGGCGACCCGCACGCCGACGCCCGCGAGCGGCGCGTGGAACAGGTAGGCCGGATGCGCGATCCCGTCCGGGCAGCGGCTCCACGCCCATCACGTCGCTCAGGAGCACGTTCTCCCAGGGCTCGATCGTGAACGTCCCGCCCGGGAAGCGATGGCCGACGACGTCCTGCATCTGTTCGATCGTCACGCCGATACGGCGCAACGTACCATCGTCCGATGAGCACCGGCTTCGACCTCGCCGGCAAGGTCGTCTGGGTGACGGGCTCGTCGCGGGGCATCGGGCGCGGCGTCGCCGAGCACCTCGCGCGGGCCGGCGCGGGCCTCGTCGTGCACGCCCGCACGCCGGAGGCGCTTGCGGCGGTGACGGAGGCGGTCGAGGAGACCGGCGCCGAGGTGCTCGCGGTCGCGGGCGACGTGCGCTCCGAGCAGGACCTCGCGACAGCGGTCGCGGCCGTGTCCGACCGCTTCGGCCGTCTCGACGGGGTCGTCGCCGGGGTCGGGGGCGCCGCGCCGGGGCCGCTCGCGGAGGTGGAGCTCGAGCGCTTCCGGCGCCAGCTCGACCTCAACCTCACCTCGGCGTTCGCGACCGTTCGGGCCGCGTACCCGCTGCTGCGCGAGTCGAGGGGAGCGGCCGTGCTCGTCTCCGCCACCGCCGCCACGAACCCGACGCCGCTCTTCGGCGCCTACGGCGCGGCCAAGGCCGGAGTCGAGCACCTCACCCGCTCGCTCGCGGCCGAATGGGGGCCGGAAGTGCGCGTCAACTGCGTCTCGCCCGGCCTGGTCAGGACCGAGGGCTCGATGCAGGCCGTCTTCCGCGGCAGCGAGGAGCTCGCCGCCAAGGCGGGACGCACGACCGCGGTCGGCCGGCCCGGCACGCCCGAGGACATCGCGTACGCCTGCCAGTACCTCCTCAGCGAGGCCGCTGCCTACGTCTCGGGCGCCGTCCTGCTCGTGGACGGCGGCCCGACCGAAGGCCCGACCCAGCGCATCCTGCGCGCGATTGCCGAATGAGCGGCTCCGCCCGGATCGGGAGCTACGACGACCTGCGGCGGATCGCGCGCCGCCGCGTGCCGCGGGTCGTCTTCGACTTCGTCGACGGCGGCGCGGGCGCGGAGGTGACGCTGCGGGAGAACCGGGCCGCCTTCGGGCGCGTGCGCTTCGACCCGCGCTGGCTCAGCGACGTCTCGCAGCGGGAGATCGCGACGACCGTGCTCGGCGAGCGGGTCGCGCTGCCGGTCCTGCTCGCCCCGGCCGGCCTCGCCCGGCTCGTCCACCCGGAGGGCGAGCTCGCCGCTGTCCGCGCCGCCGGGGCCGCGGGGACCATCTTCTCCGTCTCGACCGCGTCCAGCTACGCGATCGAGGAGATCGCGGACGTTGCCACCGGGCCGCTGTGGCTGCAGCTCTACCTCTGGCGCAGCCCTGCCGTGGTCGAGAGCCTGGTGGCCCGCGCGCGCATGGCGGGATACCACGCGCTCGTGCTCACGATCGACGTTCCGGTCGTCGGCAACCGCGAGCGCGACGTCCGCAACGGGGCCTCGCTCCCGCCCCGCCTCCAGCTCGACACGGCCCTCGACGCGCTGAGGCGGCCGCGCTGGCTCCTCGCGTTCCTCCGCGGCCCGACGATCACGTTCGCGAACCTCGGCGAGATCGCGGGCTCGAGCGACCCCGGCGCCATCGGGCCGTACGTCGACCGCGAGCTGAACGACCCCTCGGCCACCTGGGAGAAGGTCGACTGGCTCCGGCGCCTGTGGGACGGGCCGCTCGTCGTCAAGGGCGTCCTCTCCGTGCGTGATGCGGAGGAGGCGGTCCGGCGCGGGGCCGATGCCGTCTACGTCTCCAACCACGGCGGCCGGCAGCTCGACGGCTCGCCCGCCACGCTCGACGTGCTCGCGGCCGTGTCCGAGGCCGTCGGGGACCGGGCCGAGGTCCTCCTCGACGGAGGCGTCCGCCGCGGCCAGGACGTCGTGAAGGCGCGTGCGCTCGGCGCCCGCGCCTGCCTCGTCGGTCGCCCCTGGTTCATGGGCCTCGCCGCCGGCGGCGAGCAGGGCGTCGCGCGCATGCTCGACGTGTTGGCCCGGGACGTCGACCGGACGCTCGCGCTCCTCGGGGTGCCGAGGATCGACGACGTCGACGGGAGCGTCCTCTTCGACCAATCGTTTGGTAGAAGCGGGCAAAGCTTGTAGGCTCGGCTCAGCATCAGTCCATCGGAACGGAGGAATGCGGGCTTGGCCAAGGGATCGGGCTTCACACTCGCGCCGGATGCGCCGCAGACGTTCCCCGACTGGATCAGGCAGCGGGCCCGAATCGGAGGCGACAAGGTCGCGGTCGAGATCGGCGGGGTGACGCGGACCTACGCCGAGCTCGACGAGGTCACGGATCGAACGGCCGCGGGCTTCGCGAAGCTCGGCCTCGACCCGGGCGAGCACGTCTCGTTGATGATGCTGAACAGCATCGAGAACGTGGACGCGTGGTTCGGGCTCCAGAAGGCCGGTCTCGTCGAGATCCCGATCCACACCGCCTCGCGCGGGACGGCCCTGCGGTACATCGTCGACCACGCCGATGCACGCGCGCTCGTGCTCGACGAGGCGTTCCTTCCGCATCTCGCCGCCGTGGCGGACGGGGTGCCGCAGCTCGAGCACGTGATCGTGAACCGCAACGAGCCGGGCGAGGGACCGCCGCCCGAGCTTCCCGGCCGCCTCGCGGTGCACGACCTGGCGGGCATCTACGAGAGCGGTGGGCCGACCCCGCACCCCGAGCTCAGCCGCCAGGACACCGCCGTCGTCCTCCACTCGTCGGGCACGACGGGGCCGCCGAAGGGCGTCGTCCTCTCGCACGCCGCCGTTCTCCACCTCACCCGCCACCTCGTCTGGCTGATGGACTACACGAGCGACGACCGCCTCTACACCGCCTTCCCGCTCTTCCACAACAACGCGAAGTACACGAGCGTGTGCGCCGCCCTCGAGTGCGGTGGCTCGCTCGTGATGGACAAGCGCTTCCCCGTCTCGACCTTCTGGGAGATGGCCCGTGCGAAGGAGATCACCGCGTTCAACTACATGGGCGCGCTGTTGATGATGCTGCACAAGCAGCCGGCCCGGCCCGACGACGCCGACAACCCGATCCGGATCGCGTTCGGCGCCCCGTGCCCCGTCGAGATCTGGGAGGAGTTCGAGCGGCGCTTCGGCGTCGATCTCGTCGAGGTCTACGGGATGACCGAGGCGCCGATGGGGTGCGAGAACCGGCTCGACAGCCGCAGGATCGGGTCGGCCGGACGCGAGTCGATGACCTACGAGGTCCGCATCGTGGACGAGAGCGACGAGCTGGTGCCGCCCGGCACGGCGGGCGAGATCGTGCTCCGGCCGAAGCACTCCTGGGCCCTCTTCACCGAGTACTACAAGCGCCCCGAGGACACCGTCGAGGCGTGGCGGAACCTCTGGTTCCACACCGGCGACCGCGGCCGCATGGACGAGGACGGATTCCTCTTCTTCCTCGACCGCATGAAGGACTCGATCCGCCGCCGCGGCGAGAACATCTCGACCTGGGAGATCGAGTCGACCGTCAACACCCATCCCGCCGTGCTCGAGTCCGCGGCCTACGGCGTCCCGTCCGAGCTGTCGGAGTCGGACGTGATGGTGGCCGTCGTGCTCAAGCCGGAGGAGACCGTCGCCCCGGAGGGGCTGCTCGACTTCTGCCAGGGCAAGATGGCGCACTTCGCGGTGCCCCGCTACGTCCGCTTCCTGGACGCGCTCCCGAAGAACCACGCGGAGCGGATCCAGAAGGTCGAGCTGCGGGAGCAGGCGGTCACGCCCGACACGTGGGATCGCGAGGCACACGGCTACAAGGTGCAGCGTTGAGCGGCACGATCCGGATCGAACGCGGGGTGGCCGTCGAGATGCGCGACGGCGTCCACCTCGCCACGGACGTCTACCTGCCGGACGGCCCGGGCCCGTTCCCGACGCTCGTCGACCGGGTGCGGGGAGGACGCTCCTCGGCCTTCATCGTGGGCGTGCTGCTGTTGAACCCGATCGACGCGGTCGAGCGCGGCTACGCGGTGGTCGTGCAGGAGGTGCGCGGCCGCGCCGGCAGCGAGGCGAGCTGGCATCCCTTCGTCCACGAGCTCGAGGACGGCGAGGACTGCCTCGACTGGGTGCTCGCCCAGGCGTGGTGCGACGGCCGGATCGGCACGTACGGCACCGCCTACTCCGCGTCGACCGCGCTCTACCTCGCCGCGTCCGGCCGCGACGAGGTGAAGGCGCTCGCGGTCCTCGGCACGGGCGCCGACATCCACGACGGCTGGGTGTACACGAGCGGCGCCTTCGAGCTCGGCTGGAACGTCTACTGGGCCTACATGACCGCGACGGAGACGATCGGCCGGCTCGACGTCGACGACGACGCGAGGGCGGAGCTGCGGCGGGACCACGCGCGGTCGATCATCGACGCGCCGGCCGTCGCGGCGCGGCTCCCGATCTCCGACCACCCGTTGCTCGACCGGGTCGGCGAGACGCAGTACCGCGAATGGCTCGAGCATCCGGACTACGACGACTACTGGGCGTCGTTCGACGTGCTCGCGCTCGCCGACCGCCTGCGCGCTCCGATGCTCTCGATCGTGGGCTGGCACGACAACTTCCTCAAGTCGCACTTCGACCTCTACCGCGCCACGGCGGGCCAGGCTCCGCACCGCCTCGTCGTCGGCCCGTGGGAGCACACGAGCTACGTCTCGCCGTTCTCCACGAGCCGCTCCGGGGCGGTCGAGTTCGGCCCGGCGGCGGCCTCCGGCGTCGGGGTCTCGACCCCGCTCGTGCTCGACTGGTTCGACCGCTGGATCACGGGCGGCGACAGCGGCGCCGCGGGAGGCATCCGCTACTGGCAGCTCGGAGAGGACGAGTGGCGCGAGGCCGACGCCTGGCCGCCGCCGCACGAGGAGGAGCGCTGGTACCTCCGTTCCGGCGGTAGCGCGAACGGCCGGCACGGCGACGGCGTCCTCGCGCCCGTCCCCGCTGCGGGCGACGAGGCGCCCGACTCGTACCTCTACGACCCACTCGACCCGGTGCCGACCGTGGGCGGCAAGACGCTGATGCCGACGATCCTGACCGCCGGAATCGAGGATCAGGGCGAGGTGGAGGACCGCCCGGACGTGCTCTGCTACACCTCGCCGGCCCTGACGGCGCCTGTCGTCGTGCACGGGCCCGTCCGGGTCGAGGTCTGGGCAGCATCCTCCGCAGTCGACACGGACTTCACCGCGAAGCTCGTCGACGTGCTGCCGGACGGCCGCGCCCTCAACCTCGCCGACGGGATCGTGCGCGGCCGCTACCGCGAGTCGCCCAGGCGCCGCTCGGCCCCGCTCGCGCCGGGCGAGCCGACCCTGTTCTCGATCGACCTGTGGGACCTCGCGCACACCTTCCTCCCGGGCCACCGGCTCAGGCTCGAGATCAGCTCGAGCAACTTCCCTCGCTTCGACCGGAACACGAACACCGGCAACGAGCTCGGGCAGGACGGGCCGGGCGACGTCGTGACCGCCGCGCAGCAGGTCTTCCACGACGCAGGCCGCCCGAGCGCTCTCGTCCTGCCCGTCGCGATCTCGGTGGAGGGCTGACCCGTGTCCATCGTCGCACCCGAGATCGCCGAGGGCTTCGACGCCGTTATCGCGGGAGCGGGTGACTCGGAGCGGCATGCGTTCTTCACCCGTTGCCGGGACGAGGCGCCGATCTTCTTCAGCGAGGCCCTCGGAGCCTGGGTTCTGACGCGGTACGACGACGTGCGGGCGGTGCTCGAGGACGATGGGTACCGCACGCTGACGGACGGCCCGGGCGCGCCGATCTACGGCCGCTCGATGCTGCAGTGGGAGGGCGTCGAGCACAACAAGAAGAGCGGGCCCGTCGTCAAGCGGATCCGCTCGCCGCGCGCGGTGAGGGAGTCGATCGACGGCAAGGTGGCCGAGATCGCCCGGCGCACGGCGGACGGGTTGCCGCTCGGCGAGCCCGTCGACCTGCGCGCCGACTACGTGATGGTGATTCCGTTGCTCGTGATCACGGAGCTGCTCGACATCCACGAGGCAGGGAGGTTCCGGAACCTGTACGACGCCATGATGAAAGGCGGCATCTCGAGCATCGCCGACCCCGGCCTGCGCGTGGCGGCGTTCGAGGCGCTCGGCCAGCTGCGCGAGATCGTCGCCCCGGTCGTCGAGGAACGGAGGGAGCGGCCGGGCAGCGACATGATCTCCGACCTCGCGCAGGCGAGCTACGACGGCGAGCCGTATCCGACCGAGGAGATCATCGCCACGGTCGCGTTCCTCCTCACAGCCGGGATCGAGACCGTCGAGCGCGCCTTGACGAGCCTGCTGCGGCATCTCGCGCTCGACCGCGAGGAGTGGGACCGGCTCTGCGCGCGGCATCGAAGACAGCGACTACGTGCTCGGCGTCTCGGCGGAGTCGCTGCGGCTCTTTCCGCCGGTGCAGGGGACGATCCGCCGCGCGACCGGCGCGGCCGACTTCCACGGCACCACGGTGCGTCCCGACGAGAAGCTGATCGTGATGATCGCGTCGGCGAATCGCGACGAGACGAGGTTCGAGGCGGCCGCCGAGTTCCGGGCCGACCGCTTCCTGGACAACCCGGACCGGCAGTTCACGAACGCGGGGGACGTACTGCCCTTCGGCGCCGGCCGGCACCACTGTGCAGGCTCGCGGCTCGCGGGGGCCGAGATGGTCCACTCGCTGCGGCAGCTGGTGCGCCGCACGGCCTGGATCGAGCCTCGCGGCCCGTTGCCGGGCGGTGAGGGGCTGCTGCTCCGCTCACCGCCGACGTTGCCCGTCGTCCTGCATCCGCCCGAGTCGTGAGAGTTGCGATTCTCGGAGCCGGCGCGATGGGCTCCGTGTTCGGAGGCCACCTCGCGCTCGCCGGC
This sequence comes from uncultured Thermoleophilia bacterium, assembly GCA_963736945.1. GTDB lineage: Bacteria > Actinomycetota > Thermoleophilia > Gaiellales > Gaiellaceae > Gaiella. Next base: position 11,992 of record CAVTQW010000015.1, on the reverse strand, counting down.
CACGACGTCACGCTCGTCGACACCTGGCGTGAGCACATGGAGGCGGTCGCCGCGGAGGGCCTGGATCTCTGCACGCCCGCTGGTGAGAGCACGATCGTGCCGCTGCGCGCGCTCTGCGAGCCCGAGCTGCTCGAGCCGGTCGACCTCGTGATCGTGCTGACGAAGTCGTTCGCCGGCGCCGATGCGCTCCGGTCGATCGTCCACGCCGTCGGCGAGCAGACCTGGGTGGCGACCGTCCAGAACGGCCTCGGCAACGACCGCCGGCTGGCCGAGGTGATCGGGCCCGACCGGGTCGTGCCGGGCACGACGACGGTCGGCGCAGAGCAGCGCGAGCCGGGAGTCGTGACGATGAGCCTTGCAACGGCTGCCCGCACGTCGGTCACGCACCTCGGCCCTCCGCGCAGTGCCGCGCAGCTCCCAGACGGGGTGCGCACCGTCGCGGCCACGCTGACCGATGCCGGCCTGCCCGCCGAGGCCCTCGACTCCGCGGACGTCGTCATCTGGACGAAGCTCGCCCTGGCCGGCCCGATGGGCCCGGTCACCGCGCTGCTCCGCCGGACGGTCGCCGACGTGATCTCGAACGAGCACGCGCTCGCGCTCGTCACGGAGATGTTCGACGAGATCGTCGCCGTCGCCCATGCGACCGGCGTCCCGCTCGCAGCGCGACGGCCTGGGCACACGCCGAGGACACCTATCGCGCCGTCGGCCCGCACACGACCTCGATGGCGGCCGACGTGCTCGCGCGGCGCCGCACCGAGATCGACGCCTTCTGCGGCGAGGTCGCGCGGATCGGGGCCGAAGCCGGGGTGCAGACGCCGGTGAACCGCGCGGTCTGGCAGGCGCTGAAGGCGGTCGAGGCGACCTACGACCGCGCGCTGTAGGCCGGCGGCTTCTCCCACACGGAGACGTGCGCGCGGCTCTCACCGGTGAACGGCTCCTGCTGCCGGCCGCTCCAGCGCTCGCGCAGGCGCATCCCTGCTAGCTGCGCCATCAGGTCGAGCTCGGCCGGCCGGACTCGGCAACGCGGTTGAGCTCGAGCAGGAGATCGCGGAGGGTCGTGAAGTGCCCCGGGCTGAGCTGCTCCGCCCAGGTTGTCTCGAGGTCGGCGACCGCGTCGCGGATCGCGGCGACTGCAGCGATGCCTCGCACGGTCAGGACGATGCGCTTGGAGCGCAGGTCGTCCGGATCGGGGCGGCGGTCGAGGTAGCCGAGCCGTTCGAGCTCGCCGAGGAGGTAGTTGAGAGCCTGCTTGCTGATGCGTAGTCGGTTCGCCAGCTCGGAGGGCCGGGTGCCCTGTGGGCCCGGGTACTGGAAGACGGGCAGATAGGCGGCGTCGAAGTCGTCGAAGCCGCTCGCGTGCAGGCGGTCGAGCATGTGCTGCTGCACGGCGTCCAGCGGCATCCGGAGGAGGGCGCCCATGAGCGGAGGGCCGAAGGGTTTCTCCTCCGAGCCAGAATTAGTAAAAGGACTTGACGGGTCGTTCGTGGTCATGTACTGTAAAGTCACTTTACCAGCCAGAGACGGAGGAGGAGCGCAACATGCCCACCACGATGCACGAGGAGATCACCGTCGGGACGATGGCAATCCGGTTCCTCGTCGAGGGGGACGAGTCGGGCGGCTCGGTCGCGATGTTCGAGTTCGACGTTCCGGCCGGGACGAAGGTGGCAGCCGGACACAGCCACGACGGCTACGAGGAGACGATCTTCGGGCTGGAGGGCGTGTTGACGTGGACGATCGAGGGCACGCCGATGGATGTCGGCCCCGGCGAGGCGCTCCTCATTCCGCGCGGCGCTGTCCACCAGTTCGACAACACGAGCGAGGCCGACGCAAAGGCGCTCGCGGTCGTCACCCCGGGCCTCCTCGGCCCCGACTACTTCCGCGAGGTGGCCGCCATTCTCGACGCCGCGGCGGGCGGCCCGCCGGACTACGACGCTCTCGGCGAGGTCATGCGTAGGCACGGGCTCACCTGCGCAGACTGACGTCTGCCGACAGGGCCTCGACCTTCGCCTCGCCGGCGATCGGGACATCTCCTGCGAACTACCGTTGGGACGGCGCGGTCGCGGCGGGCGGCAGGGCCATCGAGGCGCGAACGGCGACGAGTGGTGTGTCCGGGACCCTGATGAGCCCGCGGGCGGGCCGGTCGAGATCGAACGTGACGAGCAGGAGCAGCGTCATCATCCCGGCGGCGGCGGCGAGCGCGACGAAACCCCGTCCGAGGATGGAGATGTGCAACGCCAGCAGGCCGACCGCGACCGCCGCGCCGAAGACCTCCAGGGCGAGGACGGCACCGGGGACGCGGTTCGTCAGTGCTGCGAGTCGTGCCGACTGAGCGTCGATCGTGGCGTTGAGACTGTCGACATAGAGCCGCGGTGCGCTCGCGATCGGGGCGGACTCCATCGATCGGCCGGCGAGCCGCCACAGCCGTCGCTGCAGGACGCCCTCGGCGGCGGTCGTACGTCGCATCCGGGCGCTGCCGGGGACGTTCTTCGTGACCTGAATCGCCAACGTCGTGTAGCGGCGAAGCAGTTCCAGGGACGGTGTCCGTCGAGGCTCCGCGATCAGCTGAGCGCGCAGATAGGTCGTCCCGATCGCGTTCGCCTCCGTCACGGTGGCTGCGCGACGATCCTCGTAGCGTCCGACGGCGAGCGTGAGACCGAAGGCGAGGATGAGCCCCACGACGCCGAGGAGGGCGCCTTGCAGGACACCGAACGGCTCCCGGAGCGTGTCCTGCTGGTGGCGGAGATACCGGCCCGTGCCGTAACCGATCGCCGTCGCGGTGCCGATGATCGCGAAGATGACGAGGGCGACGGCCCAGCTCGGCAGCGAGAAGAACATCCACCGAAGGCTATTCCCATTCGGCCCGGACAGCGGAGCGTCCACGCGAGGCCGCGATCCACCGCGGCACGAGTCGGGAGGCGTACATCAGGTAGCCCAGGATCAGTCCGTTCCCCCAGCCGACGATGAAGCCGGGAGCCGAGCAAGAACGTCCAATCCTTGAGCGCGGCGAGCGATACGGCGAGCGAAGCCGCGTCAGGACTGTCCTGCCGCAAGCTGACGACCCCGAGGGCGAAGATGATCCCGGCCCCGATGAACGCGCATTCGACGATCCGGGCCGTGACGTAGCCGAGGGCGAGCACCTCGTTCTGCCGTCTCAGGATCGGGAACACGACGACGGCGGTGCCGACGTTCGCGATGATGAGAAGGAGCTCCAGGAGGGCTCCCAGGTAGATCTTGTTGTCCTCCCCGCCACCGGCGATGTACGCAGCCGGGTCGTCCAGGATGGGCTGGTAAAGGGCGAGCGCCGGGATCGACGTGAGGAACGTGATGATGAACAGCACTCCGAAGATCCGGGCATTCCTCTGGTCTTCTTCCATCGGTCCCTCCTTCCCGACTTGAAGGCTTTTCATGCAGCGCTGCCACAGCGCCCTCTCACTCGAGCGGCGTCAGGCCGGCTACCCGGACCCGCGAGATGACGATCCCCGCGGCGATTCCGATGCCGCCCAGGATCTGTACGACCGTGATCGTCTCCCCGAGCAGGAGCCAGGCGAGGAGTGCGGCGCCGAAGGGTTGGATGTTGAGGAAGTACGACGACTTGGCCGCGCCGACCTTGCCGACGACCCGGAACCAGAGGAGGTTCGTGATCACGAGCGTGCCGAGGGCCGAGTAGGCGAGGCAGAGCCACGCGAGCGGTGTCGGGCTCTCGTAGTCCTGGTTCCCGAGCGAGGTGAAACCGATCACGAGCACCGCGACCGCGGTCGCGGGCAGGATGACGGCGTTGATCCGCATCGGGCTGTGGCGCTTCATCGGCGGCCCGATCAGGAGCGAGAAGAAGGCCCAGCTGAGGGGGATGCAGAGCGCGATCAGGATCCCCCAGATCTCGCCCGACAGCTTCGACATGCCCCCGGGGATTCCGATCACGACGAGGGACACGCCCACGAACGACATGAGCCCCGCCACGAGCTTCTGCCTCGTCATCCCCTCGTGGCCGAGCACCGCCGCGAGCACCCCGACCGTGATCGGGAACAGGCCGAACACGAGCGACACCGTCACCGCGGTCGTCGCCTCGAGGGCGTAGACGAACGCGATCTGGTTGGCCGCGAAGAACACTGCCGCGGCTGCGACGTGCAGCTGGTCGCTGCGGCCCTCGATCCGGAGCGTTCGCTCGACGAAGAGCGCGATCAGCACGAACAGGATCGCCGCCGACCCGAAGCGGATGATGAGGAACGGCATCGGCAGGAAGCCGTTCGAGAGGGAGTACTTGCTGCCGACGATGTGGAGCGACCACATCAGCGGCGCGAGGACGAGGACGACGTCCGTCGAGTCGTACCGGCGCGCGAGCGCCGCCCCGCGGTGACCGGAAGCGGTCGTCAGCTCTCGTACCCGTAGAACCCGCGGCCGCTCTTCCGCCCGAGGAGCCCCGCCTGCACCATCCGCACGAGCCGCGGCGGCGGCGCGAAGCGCGGGTCGCGGAACGCCGACCAGAGCGCCTCGCACACGTGCACGTGGACGTCGATCCCGATCAGGTCGATCAGCGCGAGCGGGCCGATGGGCCAGCCGGTGCCGAGTCGCATGCCCTTGTCGATGTCCTCGGGGCTCGCCGTTCCCTCCTCGAGGACGCGGACCGCGTCGTTGAGCACCGGAATCAGGATCCGGTTGACGACGAAGCCGGGCGTGTCGCCGCAGGCGATTGGGTCCTTGCCGATCTGCTCCGCGAACGCGTAGGCCGTCTCGAACGCTGCGTCCGCGGTGAGCTCGCCGCGGATGACCTCGACGAGCGGCAGCACCGGCGCGGGGTTGAAGAAGTGCATTCCGACGACGCGTTCCGGCTGAGCGAGCACCGCGGCGATCTCGGTCACCGAGAGGGCGGAGGTGTTCGTCGCCAGCACTGTCGCCGGCGCGACCACGGCCTCGATGCGCGTGAAGAGGTCGTGCTTGACCGCGAGGTCCTCGAAGACCGCCTCGATCACGAGGTCGCAGCCGGCGAGCGCGGCGACGTCGTCGGCGGGCTCGAGCAGGCCGAGTTGCCGTTCCTTCTCGTCCGCGGTCAGTCTCCCCTTCTCGACGCTCCGTGCGAGCTGTCGCTCGACGAGCCCCTTGCCGCGCTCGGCCAGCTCCCGCGTCGACTCGACGGCGACCGTCGGCACGCCCGCCTGCACGCATAGTTGGGCGATCCCGGAGCCCATCGTGCCGAGCCCGACCACGCCCGCCTTCCGCACCGTTCCGGTGCCCTCGCTCGCCACCTCGACTGCTCCTTCCGATCGAAGATCCGCCCGCCGTGGGCGGCTCACACGCGCAGCCCTGCGTCGGCGCCGTCGTTGATCGCGCTCACGAAGTCGCCCGGGTGCTGTGCATCGCCGAGGATCTCGATGATGTCCGGCCCGCTCAGGAGCTCGGCGAGTGACGGCCCCCTCGGGCTCCACCCGACGGCGGTCGCGACCCGCTCGACGTCGAGTGAGCCCGGCGTCCCGTCCTCGGTGCTCTCGTAGAGCACGGCATTCGGCTCGACCATCGTCACCTTCGCCTTCGTCAGGATCGTGATGCCCTTCCCCTTCAGGTCGGCGAGGAGATGGCGGCGGGTGATCAGCTCGATCCCCTGGCCGACGGTGGGGAGCATCTCGACGATCGTCACCTCGGCGCCGGCGGCGACGAGCACGGAGGAGGTGGAAGCCGCTGCCGCCTATGGCGCAAGCATCATTACCGCATGGGAACTGCATGACATCGGAATGGATGCCGTTCTCCAACGAATTCCCAATGGAGGCCGCTACTATATCACGATCGATGCCGATGGCATGGATCCCTCGGTGATGCCCGCCGTGGCCGGTCCGGCGCCGGGTGGCGTCACTTTTCACCAAGCCCGCAAATTGATTCACGGCCTCGTGAAAAAGGGCCGCGTCCTCGGGATGGATATCGTCGAGATCACGCCGAAATCCGATGTGAACCGAATAAGCGCGATCACTGCCGGTCGGCTGATCGTGAACCTGATCGGCGCCGCGGCAGCGGCAGGCTATTCGACACCGGAGAAGGAACTGGCGATGGCACATGACGAACAAACCGATCGCGCCCAGGTCGATCTGCTCAATTGGTGGGGCATCCCGACATTGTTTCGCGCCCCGTTCGACCCCGATCCCGCGAACACCGATATTGCGCTGGTCGGCGTGCCGCATTCGGCAGGCAACAACTCCACCGAGCGCGACCAGCATCTAGGCCCCCGCGCGGTGCGCAACGTCTCCGCCAATGCGCACCGCTACCATGCTGCCTTCGACTTCGATCCCTGGACCACCTGTCGGATCAACGATCTAGGCGATGTGCCGCTTCCCGAGGCAGGCGACAATGAGCGCTCGGTCGAGCGGATATCGGCATTCTTCCGACAAATCGACCAGGCCGGCGCCCGGCCGGTGTCGATCGGCGGCGATCATGGGATTACGGGGGCGATCGTGCAGGCGATCGCTGGAAAGGACGCCAAGCTGACGGGAGGAGCCAAGGCGGCGCTCCTCCATCTCGATGCCCATACCGATGCCTATGAGAATCTCGACCACTGGCTCGGGGCCAAGAAATCGGCAGCCAATTGGGCCTCGTATCTGGTGCGCCAAGGCAATGTCGATCCGAGCCGCAGCGTTCAGATCGGAATGCGCGGAAATCCACGCGGACGGAACTGGCTCAAGCTCTCCTATGATCTCGGCTATGAGGTGATCACGATGGACCGCTACCGGTCTCTCGGGTCGGACGAGACGATCGAGATCATTCGCAAGCGGATCGGCGATGGGCCGGTTTATGTCACCTTCGACCTCGACTGCCTCGACCCCTCGGTTGCCCCGGCCGTGTCCAATATCGAGCCCGCCGTAACTGGCTGGAATATGGACGAAGTCACCCGCATTCTCCGCGCTCTCCGCGGCCGCGAAATTATCGGTGGTGATGTCGTGTGCCTGATGCCGACCAAGGACCAGCCCAATCACATCACTGCGATGGTGGCCGGCGCCATCATGTATGAGCTGGTGGGGCTGATCGCCGACACGGCGGGTCGCTGGGTGCCGAAGAAGCCGGCACGCATTTGAGCTTCTTGCTCGAGTTCGACCGAAAGCTCGCGGCGATGTGCGCGACGGGCTCGCTCCAGGGTCGAGGCTGCCAATGCCCGCACACTGAGCGGGGCGGCGCTGGCCGCCATGGCCGCCAGCCTGATGAAGTTCCGGCGTGTCGGATGATGCCACCCTTTTGCAGCCAGTCAAGCTGTGCTGGCGCTCCGAAGATGTATACATATAACGGAAAACCCCGCAATCTTATACATAATTCCTGCAGAATACCGGGCATAGAGCACTTATTGCACGGATGCGAGCACAGAGTTGTGCACAACAAGCCCAACCCTTGCTACCGCGCATCGTGAAAGATCAGCCCCAGCGTGTGCCGACAGCCGCAGAGCAGGCGGCTGACGCCATGGCGCATATTCACCCGATAGGTTCCGCGCGTGCCTTGAACCGGTCGGTGGTGCACCGGAAAGATGACGCCCTCGCCCTGATGCAGCCCTACGACCTCGGCTCTCGATTGCATGCGCGGCCGCTGCTCCGTCAGAACGAACGCGCCACCGGTAAAATCCTGCTCCGGAACTGACAGCAGGAACGCGACCTGCAGCGGGAATATGAGCGCGCCATAAACGTCCTGATGGAGGCAGTTGTAGTCGCCTTCGCCATATTGGAGCAGAAGCGGCGTCGGCTTGGTTTGTCCCGCGCCGTGACACCGCTGGAGGAACTCTGCATGGCTGTCTGGAAAATCGGCCTCGACGCCAAGCGCAGCACTCCATCGATTGGCGACCCTGGCCAATGGCGGGTAAAGCGCGTTGCGCAATGTGGCAACCGGTTCCGGCAATGGATTGGCGAAATATTTATATTCGCCCCGCCCAAAGCCATGCTGCGCCATGACGATCCGGCTGCGGAATAAGGCATCATCATTGTAGCTGGCTGCCAGCGATCTGCACTGATCTGGCGTAAGGAGCGGGCCGATGACGGCGGCACCATGCCTGTCCAGGCTTGCTGCGATCTGCTCCCAGTCGAGCGTCATTTTGTATTCCCCCTTGGAGGCCGGTTGATGCGACTTGCGTTCCAGCCGATATAGAGCGCGCCAGCGTTCCGGCACTCCGCCGCTTGCTTTCGAATTGGTAAATTGACCGCCATGGTCGCGCTCCATTTTTGCCCAACCGCTGCGCGAAAAAGTGAGCCGATCCGGCTTGGTCGCGACCGCCAACTCCTGTTAGCGTAGCGCGCCCACGAGGATATGTTTGGCTCCCTGCCGGCCCATTTTTCATGAAGGAGATCCGCGATGAGGGCGACCCTGTTCGTTGCAGCATTGTTCGTGATGTTGAATACCCCGGCCTTCGCCAATCCTTTGCCGCAACCCAATTATGGCGGCTGGTGGAATGGTGGCTCGTATAATGACGAGAATGACGAGCCCTTTCAGGAGGATCATGGCCCATACAACCATTCTCAGGGCTATGAAGGTCACCGGACGCTGTTCGGAGGCTATGGAGAAGCTATGGGACGGTGACTGCAAGATCGAGCGCCATTGGGAGGCCGATGGCGATTACAGTGAGCAACGCGAATGCCACAATCATTGAGCATGGACGCCGAAGCCGCTTCCGGCTTCCTTGATCGGCGCCAGGAGTGAATTCTGCTCCATCCGGTGCGATGCCTGCTATACGCATGACACAAATCAATGCGCCGAAGATCGTTCCGATCACATTCTTATGAATTGAGACCGCCGAGTACGAAAACTTGATACCCACCCGCGACTACATGGACAATCGGCCTTCGGACCTGTTGCGGTCCTTGACGCTCGACATCGCCATCCGATTGGGCCTGCTGGGATTGCTTGCCTATTGGTCGCTGAAAGTGATCGGCCCCTTCGTGACGATCCTCCTGTGGAGCGCGATACTGACTGTCGCGCTTTACCCGATCTTCAACTGGCTGGCGCGGCTGATCGGCAACAAGACCCTGGCCGCGATGACGATCACGGTGCTGAGCCTCCTGATCGTGCTCGGTCCCGTCATGTGGCTCGGCTTCGCGATGATCGGCGGAATCGAGCTCCTGGTGAAGGGCATCGACACGGGGCAGCTGGCAATTCCGACGCCTCCGGATGCGATCAGAGCCTGGCCGCTCATTGGTGAGAAGATCTACCTGCTGTGGTCGGAGGCGGTGACCAACACCGAGGCGATTTGCTCCAGGCGGCGCCCTATATGAAGACCGTCGGCGGCAAGCTGCTCAGCATCAGCCAGAGCGTTGCTGTCGGGCTGCTCCAATTCGTCGGCTCGATCGTGATTGCCGGTTTCCTCTCATTCCCCCGGGCCGCGCATCGTCGAATATATGCGGGTTCTGCTGCGCCGGGTCTTGGGCCATGAGAGTCAGCAGATGCTGCAGCTGGTCGGCAACACCATTCGCAATGTGGCACGCGGCGTCGTGGGCATTGCGCTCCTGCAGTCGCTGCTTGCCGGAGTGGGTTTCGTCGTCGCCGGGATTCCGGCAGCCGGCCTCTTCACCTTTCTTGCCCTCCTCCGGAATCATCCAGATCGGGCCGTCGATCCTGATCATCCCGATCGTCGTCTGGAGCTGGATGAAGATGGAGCCGTCGAGCGCTCTGATGTTCACCGCCTACATGATTCCGGTGAGCCTCATCGACAATGTTCTGAGACCGGTGATCATGGCACGCGGCCTGTCCACGCCAATGCCGGTGATCCTGGTGGGTGTCATCGGCGGCATGATAGCCTATGGCATCAGCGGCCTGTTCGTCGGCCCTATCGTTCTGGCAGTGCTTTGGGCCCTGACCCAGGAATGGGCGGACGAAAGCTAGCGGCATGTTGACACCGAGCGTGGCCGCCAATCCCTCTCCAGCGCATGGCCCCGGCGAAGAGGCGCGACCGGCCACCGGCTTACGGCGCGCATTCAGGCGTCCGCTGCCGCTTGCGTTCCTCATCCTGGCCGTTCTGGGGTGGCTGGCGGCGGCCTACTTTTTCTGGCGCGCGCCTGATGGGCAGGAGAGCCAACGAACAGCGCCGGCCGGGCACAGTGAAGACCAGTCGACGAAAGCGGTCACAGATGCTGAGCAGAAGCTTGCCACGACCCGCTCGGCATTATCCGCAACGACCCGGCTGAGGGATGAGGCGGCCCAGTCGCTGCAGGAGGTGCGGGAGCGATCCGCCGGCGTCGGGAAGGACCTCGCGGCGGCCCGCGACCAGCTCGAAAACATCGAGCAGCAGATCAAGGCCCGCAATAGCGACCTCGCCACCATCAACAAACGGCTTGAAACCGCACGGCTGCGCGATTCCCTGCCGCAGACGGAACCCGCCCCTGCCCCTGCCGCTACTCCTGCTCCTGCCGCTACTCCTGCTCCTGCCGCTACTCCTGCCCCTGCTCCTGTTCCTGCCCCTGCTCCTGTTCCTGCTCCTGCCGCTGCTGCTGCTCCTTCCGCTGCTCCTGCTCCTGACGCCGCAACCACCGCTCCGGCGACAGCCACCATAACCCCCGCCACACCCACCCCGATCGAGTCAGCCATTCATCGACAACGCGAAAGCCGCTTCGAAGGGGAAAGAGCCACCGCGATAATGGATCGCCCTCGGTGATCGGCCCCGGCGATTTCTCCTCGCCTTCGAAATTCGAGCTTCACCGCGGTCGCACCACCCGAACGCCCTAAGCGGGACTGCCGCCTCCCGCCGCCAGTCAAGCGGCAGGCGATGGCGGCGCCTCGTGCCCCGCCTGGCGGTGGAACAGCGCCCGCACCATGTCGATGCTGTCCGCCTCCTCGGGCCGCTTGTCCGTGCGGTAGCGCTTGACGCGGGCGAAGCGCAGCGCCATTCCGGCGGGATAATGGGGGCTTGCCTGAATATCGTTGAACGCGATCTCGACCACTAGCTCGGGTCGCACATGCACGACGAAGTTGTCACGCTCGATGGCCAGCTCCTCCAGCTGCTGCGTCTGCCAATCGAGCATCGCATCGGTCATGCCCTTGAAGGTCTTTCCGAGCATGACGAAATTTCCCGTCGCGACGTCGCGCGCACCGAGATGCAGATTGCTGAGCCAGCCGCGGCGGCGACCATGGCCCCATTCGGCGGCAAGCACCACGAGATCGAGCGTATGGGTGCGCTTGATCTTCAGCCAGCCGGCGCCGCGACCGCCGGCTTCATAGAGTGAAATCGGGCGCCTTCGCCATGACGCCTTCATGCCCATGCCGAAGCGCCTGTTCGAGGAAGGCCTGCGCGGCATCCGCCTCGCCGGTGACCAGATGCGGGATTGTCAGCGCCGGCGGCAGGCTTGCCTCCAAGGCGGCGAAACGCGCGCTCTGGGGACGGTCGATCAGCGGCTCCCGATCGAGATAGAGGCAGTCGAAAAACTGCGCCTTGAGCGGCAGGCCGCCGCGCATCGCATCGACATCGAGGCTGCGTCCGAAGCGACGCATGGTCACCTGGAAGGGCTGCGGCATCCCATCGGGGCGGACGGCAATGGCCTCGCCATCGAGGATCACCGCATCGGCGGCAAGATCGGCGACCGCGTCCACGATCTCGGGCGCGCTCTCCGTCACGTCGTTGAGCTCACGCGAGAAGATCCGCACCGCGCTCCCCGCCTTGTGCACCTGGACGCGTGCGCCATCGAGCTTGTATTCGAAGCTGGCCAGTGGCAGGCGGACAAGCGCGTCCCCGACATCGGCTGCCGTCTGTGCGAGCATGGGCCTTATGGCACGGAACAGCTCGACCGCGAACCGTGCCAGCCCTGCCCCGCCCTCCGTCAGCGCCGCCTGGCCGACAGCCGTCATCGAACCGGCAAGCATCACGCCGCGGCGAATGTCCGCGACCGGCAGGGCAGCGGCGCGTGCGATCGCCTCCATCATCAGACCCTCGAGCGCTCCTTGCCGGAGCTCTCCGAGGATCAACCGCGCGAGAAACGCCTGCTCGTCGCGCGTGGCGCGGTCGAACAGTTCACCAAGCGCGCGTTGGCGCTCGCCCCCGGAGCCGGCTCCC
>CAVTQW010000014.1:0-429712 GCA_963736945.1 uncultured Thermoleophilia bacterium | reverse complement strand
CGGCGGAGGCCGACGTCGGAGGTGAAACGCCTTGGCCCGGAATGCCGGCGACTGGATCAGGCACACGAGTGTCACGACGAGGGCCTTGAAGAGGAGGTTCGTCTCGGGCGGAATGCCGATCGAGTAGATCGTCGTGATCAGGGTCTGGATCAGGACCGCCCCGATGATCGTGCCGGCGAGGAAGAAGCGACCCCCCGCGAGTGCGGTGCCGCCGATCACGACTGCGAGGATGGCGTCCAACTCGATCCAGAGACCCGCGTTGTTCCGTCCGCGCCGGACGCGATTGAGCTGATCATCAGCCCCGCGATCCCGGCGCAGAGGCCAGAGAACACGTACGCGAGGATGATCAGGCCTCTCGAGCGAACCCCTGCCAACCGGCTCGCTTCCTTGTTGCCACCGACTGCCTCGATCAGCATGCCAAGAGCCGTTCGCCTGGTCACGAGCGCCGTGACGGCAAAGACACCGGCCGCGATGAAGATCAAGAAGGGGAAGGCGAACAGGTGTGCGGCGCGATCTTCTTGTACGGCGAACGGTTATCGTGATGATCTGGCCGCGGTGATAAGCTGGGCGATACCCCGCCCGGCGACCATGCAGGATGAGCGTGGCGACGAACGGCTGGATTCCGATGAGCGACGAGCACTCCTCCGCAAGGCCGAAGCATGGAGGCCCAGGGCGGCGGCGACGGCCAAGCTCCGTGCGAGGCTGTCTGATCCTGCGCACGGCTGATCAACGGCGGCAGGCGCCGGAATCACCCGCGACGGCGCCAACCGAGAGATCGATGCCCCCGGTCGCGATGACAAGGGTCATGCCGAGGGCAACGAGCATGAGCGGTGCCACGAAGCTGATGATGTCGATCAGGCTCCCTCCAGATGCCCACCTCTCATGTCGATCAGAAGAACCCGGGCGAAACGAAGAGGTTCGTGAGCAGGAGCGCGCCGATCGAGAGCAACGGCCAGATCAGGCGATGACTCGTCAGCCGCTGCCCCTCCGCGATCGTCTGCAGCAACGTGTCGACCGTGATGCCGTCGTTGGCGAGCTCGGCCACGATTTGCCAGTAGCGCAGGACGGCGACCTTGTGGCTCAGCGAAGCACTTCTTCGATCACGGCCAGATGAACGGCGCCGAACTCCGTCGTCGCACAACGAGACACAAGCATGAATCTCGGTCTCACGCCAACGTCGATGCCTCTCGTCGGCTCGTCGAGGATCAGCAATTTCGGTTACATGATCAGCCAGCGTGCAGCAGGACCCTTTGCTCGTTGCCCCCGCTGAGCAGTGCCGACTGCCTGCTCGGCGTCGGCGGTTCGGATGTCCAGGGCCCGGACCCAGTGCTCCACGAGCTCGTCCTGGCGCTTGCGCGGGATCGAACGCGTCCACCCGCGTGGAGGCCTGAAGCGCGAGGACGATGTTCTCCCTCACCGTGAGATCCTCGATGAGCCCTTCCGTCCGGCGATTCTCGGGGCAGAACCAACGCCGTTCGCAGTCGCGATCCGCGGCTCCGGATCGCCACCGTCTCGCCCTCGAACGCGAACTTGCCGGAGTCCGCGCGGTCGGCCCCGAAGATGAGTCGGTCGCACTTCGGTTATCCCGGACCGAGCAGCCCTGCGAGACCCACGACTTCGCCGCGATGCAGTGCGAGGTCGAAAGGTGAGATGAGCGCTTCCTCCCGACGGCTTTCGCCTCGAGGACGGGCGTGGTCTGCTCGAGTGAATCGAGGGCAGCCCGCGGCTTCCGCTCGAGCTCCTCCAGCGTCGTGAGCTCGCGTCCGAGCATCTTCGTGACGAGCTCGACACGGGTGAGATCGGCGGCCCTCCACTCGCCGACGAGCCGGCCGTTCCGGAGCACCGTCACGCGGTCGGCGATCTCGTACACCTGATCGAGGAAGTGCGACACGAAGACGACTGCGATCCCACGAGAGACGAGCTGCCGGATCACCGTGAACAGCTGATCGACCTCGCCACGGTCCAGGCTCGACGTCGGCTCATCGAGGATCAGGACCTCCGCCGAGATGTCGATCGCCCGCGCGATCGCCACCATCTGCTGCACAGCGAGCGAGTGCGTGGACAAGAGCGCCGACACGTCGACATGCACGTCGACACGCTCGAGCGCGTCGACGGCTCGCCGCCGCGCAGACGCGCCACTGGATGCGCCCGAGCTCGCGGGCTCACGACCGATGTACAGGTTTCGCTGACCGCAGAGGTTCGGACAGAGGTTCACCTCCTGGTACACGGCGCTGATGCCGGCGTGCTGCGCCTCCAGCGGATGTGCGAAGTGAACAGGCTGCCCCTTGAGCTCGATCCTGCCGGCATCGATCTGCATCACTCCGGTGAGGACCTTGAGCAGTGTCGACTTCCCGGCACCATTCTCCCCCAGGAGAGCGTGGACCTCGCCGGGCCGCAGGCGGAAGTCGACAGCCTCGAGAGCCCGGACGCCCGTGAAGGACTTGGTGATGCCGGTCATCTCGAGGATCGGGGCGGTGTTGGTCGTCATCTCGTTACCGGCCTCTCTGGCCGACTGCCTGGAGCTGCCGAGTCTCCTCAGCAGCTCCAGGCACGACCGGGACGATCTTCTCTCGAAGCTAGTACCTGCGCGTGGGCGGTGCTGCCTTCGCCTGCACCTGGTTGAACGTCGTCTCCTGCGTGACGATCCACCTTCGGCACCGGCTTGCCGGCCACTACCTGCTTGACCAGATGCCGTCAGCTGCGAGCCGAGCGGCGGGCTGCCGCTCTGCGATCAAGTTGATCTTGCCTCGGCCAGCGCAACCATACCGTCGTGGACGGCGTCGATCGTAACAATCTTGATGTCGACGCCCGGGCTTGAGGCCGCGGCCTCGATTGCCTCGATGGCTCCGACCATGTCGTCGTTGTGGGCGAAGAGGAGGTCGATCTTCGGGTTCGCCTTGAGGAACGCGGTCATGACCTCCTTGCCCTTCGCGCGGGTGAACTCACCCGTCTGCGAGGCGATGATCTTGAGGTTCGGATTGGCCTTGATCACGCTCGCGAACCCGTTCTTCCTGTCGATCGCCGGTGACGAGCCCGTCGTGCCCTGGAGTTCGACGATGTTGACCTGGCTCGTCGCCCCCTTGTAGGCGTCGACGACCCACGCGCCGGCCAGGCGCCCTTCTTGACGAAGTCGGACCCGATGAACGTCTTGTAGAGCGTCGTGTCCTTGGAGTCGACCGCACGGTCGGTGAGGACGACCGGAATCTTCGCCCGCTTCGCCTCCCGCAGGACGGAATCCCAGCCCGATGCGACGACCGGCGAGAACGCGATCACGTTGACGTGCTGCTGGATGTCAAGCGGTCGCCGCGATCTGGTTCTGCTGCTTCTGCTGGGCATCGGAGAACTTTAAGGCTGATCCCCGCTACCTTGGCGGAGGACTGGATCGACTTCGTGTTCGCGGCCCGCCAGCCGCTTCGGAGCCGACCTGAGAGAACCCGAGCGTGATCTTGGCAGTGCCGTGCGAGGTCTTGCTCGCTGCGCCACCCGCCAGAACCGACAGTGCCAACAGCGCTGTTGCCGCCATAACGAGGGCAAACACCTTTCTGAACACGTGAATCCTCCTTTGGATTCGTCCCTGCCTGGAAGTGCGACCACGGTCACGAGCGTTCTGGACTGCCGGTTGAGACTGCGCCGACCCTCCGTTGGGCTGACGGTGCGATTGTTACCGCTAACTATGATCAATGTCAAGAGGGGCGTTCAGGCACGTAGTTTTACTGAGAATGGGAGTTTCTACTTGACAAAACGCGTCATGTGAGCGACAACATGTTCTCTCGCACACGCTTGGCTCTCTGCTCTAACCCCGGCCCGCTCCGCCTGCGAAAGGAGATTCAGATGCACGCCACGACCGCGACCCGAAAGGCGCCGGTTCGTACGCAGGTGACGCAGGCCGTCCCGGCTCGGACTGCTCGGGATCATGCAGGGCCTCTACGACGAGATGTTGCCCGGGATCAGCGAGCGCCAGGAGGCGTATGCACGCGACCTCGGCGCTGCGCTGGCGGGGATCGCCGACGTGCACATCTCGGCACCGGTCAAGGATCGCGACGGCATCGACGACGCCGTCCGCGAGTTCGAGCACCAGGGGATCGACGGGCTGTTGGTGGTCATGCTCACCTACGGCCCGGCGATGCGCGTCGCTCGGGCGTTCGCCGACACGCGGCTACCGATCTGCCTCCTGAACGTGCAGCCGGTTCCGGAGATCACTCCCGAGTGGAACATGAGCGATCTGACCTACAACCAGGGCATCCACGGTGCCCAGGACACGGCCAACGCCATGGTGCGGTCCGGCCGTCCGTTCCACGTGATCACCGACGACTGGGGGCTCCCGTCTTTCGAGCATGCAGTCGGCGAGTGGGCGCGAGTCGCGACAGCCATCACCCGTTGGCGCCGCCTCAAGGTCGCGATCCTCGGGTATGCCATGAACGGGATGGGCGACATCCGGGTCGACGTCCATACGTTGCTTCGCACACTCGGCCCACAGATCGACGCGATCGCGCCGGGCGAGCTCTATCGCGCTGCGAGCGCCGTCGCTGCCGAGGCGGTCGCAGACCTGATCGCGGAGGAGGACGAGCGGTTCGAGATCGATTCGCGGCTGAGCGCCGTCGAGCGGGAGGACCACGCCCGCATGCAGCTCGGGCTCGAGCGGATTCTCGTCGACGGTGGCTACGGCGCGTACTCGACCCACTTCGGAGCCGTCGCGGAGGACGGCCGCTTCGCCCGGCTGCCGCTGGCGGCCGCCTCGAGCCTGATGGCGAAGGGATACGGCTTCAGCGCCGAGGGCGACGGGCTGACGGCCGCGCTGATGTCCGCGGCCCAGAACCTGATCGGCGAGACCCAGTTCACCGAGATGTACGCGATGGACTTCGTCCGCGACGCGTTCCTGATGAGCCACATGGGCGAGGGCAACTGGGCGCTCGCCCGTGACGACGAGCGGGTGAAGTTGATCAAGCGACCGCTCGGAATCGGCGGCCTCGACGACCCGCCGACCTTCCTCTTCCGGTATCGGGTGGGTGCCGCGACGCTGGCAACGCTCGTCGCCCTGGGCGACGAGCGCTTCCGGCTCGTGGTATCCGAGGGGCAGATCCTCGACTCCGATGCCCTGCCGGAGCTGGAGATGCCCTACGGGTTCTTCCGACCCGACACCGGTCTCCGAGAGTGCATCGACGGCTGGCTGCGATCCGGGGGGCCCCATCACCAGGTCCTGAACCTCGGGCGACGGGCGGCGGAGTGGCGCCTCTTCAGTCAGGCCGCGGGGATCGAAATGGTGCTCGTCTAGCCCGCGGGCGCGGTCCTGACGCGATACTCCGCGGCCACGATCGACGTCAGCTCGGCGACGGAGGTCTCGTTGGTCGGCTTGTCGAACGCGATGCGGCCGTTGCGGAGGAGGTTGACCCGGTCGCACATCTCGAACACGTGCACGTAGTTGTGCGCAATCACGATCATCGAGACGTCGCCGCGCTTCTTGAGCTCCGTGATCAACTCGATGATCAGCGCCCCCTCGCGCGCCCCCATCGCGGCAAGCGGCTCGTCGAGCAGGATGATCGTCGCGTTGGAGTGTGTCGTGCGGGCGATGGCGATCGCCTGGCGCTGTCCACCCGACATGCGCGCCACCTCGGCGTCCATCGACTGGATACGCACGCCGATGGCGTCCAGATACTCGCGCGACCGGTTCCGCATCGCACGGTTGTTGAGGAAGCGCAGCGGGCCCACCCGATGCGTGAGCTCGCGATTCAGGAACATGTTGTGGTAGACGGAAAGGCCCGGGACGAGGGCAAGATCCTGGAAGACGGTGTCGATGCCGAGCGAGCGAGCGTGCGTCACCGACTTGAGCTGGACCTCTTCGCCGTGGACGAACATGCGACCCGAGTCGGGCTTGTGGAAGCCCGTGAGGATCTTGATCAGCGTGGACTTGCCCGCACCGTTGTCGCCGATCAAACCGAGCACCTCGCCGGGCCGGAGGTTGAGCGAGACGTCCTCGAGGGCCGTCACGACACCGAAGCTCTTGCGGATGTTCTCCACCCGGATCGCGTCCGGTGCCGCGACCGGCGTTCGATCTTCCGACCGGGGCGCCAACTCGCTCATCTCGAGGTCCCGAGCCGCCCCGACTGGCGGATCCGTTCCAGCGTCACGTTGAACGACATCGACGCGATGATCGCAATCCCGAGGACGAGGTCGAACGTATACGCGTTGATTCCCTGCAGCGTGAATCCGAGATTCAGGACGGCGAGCACGAGCACGCCGAGCGCGGCGCCGATGATGGTGCCCGACCCGCCGAACAGGGAGGTGCCGCCGATCACGGCCGCGGCGACTGCGTAGAACATGAGCGGCGTGCCACCCTGTAGCGCCTGGATGGAAGTGATGCGAACCGACTCGAGAATGCCGGCCAGCGCGGCGAGGGTGCTGCAGAGCACGAAGTTCCCCACCTTGATCGTCTGCACGTTGACGCCGCTCTCGCTCGCCCCGATCAGGTTGCCACCGGTGGCGAGCGTGTGGAGCCCCCAGCGTGTCCTGTTGAGAAGGATGGTCATCGCGACGATCACGCCGAGCGCCCAGTAGACGGTCACGTAGGCGCCGCCGCCGAAGAACTTGAAGAACGTGCTCCCACCGGGCGTCTCCACGGGAAAAGCACCCGAGATGATGAGCGTCAATCCGTTCAGGAGAAAGATCATCCCGAGTGTCGTGATGAACGAGGGCACGCCGACGCCGACCGTGACCACGCCGTTCACCACTCCGACCAGCGAGCCCGAGAGCAACCCGACGATGACCGCAAGCCAGATCGGCAGCCCCCAGCTGTGGTTCGCGAAGTAGAAGATCCAGGTCGAGAATGCGTAGACATTCCCGGCCGAGAGGTCGATCTCACCGCAGATCAGGAGCATCACCTCGCCCGCGGCGATGATCGCGATCGGTGCCGAGAACTCAGCGATCACCCGTGCGTTCTCCTGTCCGAAGAACGCGTCCGTCCTCAGCGAGAAGTAGACGACGAGCCCGAGCAGGACGACGCCGATACTCGCCTCGCGGCGGCGAACCAATGCACCCGCAACGCGCCAGCCGAAGCTCGCGCGTTGCGGTGGTTCGGGAGGCCGTGGTGCTGTCGCGGCCTCGGTCACCTGTTACGAAACGGGGTACTTCTGGGCTTTGGAGCTGCCCTCGTAGCGCGTCGTCGTCGACAGGTACGGCCCCACGTTCGCCTTCGTGACGAAGAGGATGCCCGTGTTGGTATCGGACGGCGCCACGAGCCCGGACGAGTAGCGGTAGAAGAACAGCTGCAGGATCGGGAGCCAACCCTGGAGGTACGGCTGCTGGTCGATCGTGAAGTCCAACTGGTTCGTGTTGATCAACTTCAGGGTCGTCGGCGTGAGATCGTAGCCACCCGCCTTCATCCCCTTCTTCTTCAGTCCGTACTTGGCCACGGTCTGACCCACGGCCTGGGTCGAGCCGGCATCGACGGCGAACATACCCGCCAGGCTCTTGTGACCGAGGTAGTAGGCCTCGACTTTCGCGACCTCGTCGGGCAGCAGCGCGCCGGTGGCGATCGACGTCGTCTTGATCTTGCCGGCGCCGAACTTCTTGATCGCCGCGATGGCCCCGTCGATCCGCGGCTGGATGTTCAGCTGGCCGGGAGTAGCGATGAACAGCGCCACGTCGCCACTTCCGACGAGGTTGACGATCCGTTGGCCCATCGCGTACCCCGAGGCGTACAAATCCTGGCCGATGTACGCGAGCCGCTTGTTCGGGTTTCCCGCAGGCACGTCGGCGTTGTAGGCGAGCACCGGAATGCCCTTGGCGGCCGGCGGCGGAGGTCGGTCCGTTGAACGCCTTCAGGTCGACGAGGCAGCACGAGATTCCCGACGCCTTGGCCGAGATGGCCGAGTTGAACGCGTTGACCATCTGGCTGATGTCCGAGGTGGTGGAACCGGTCCACTGGTAGCTGCAGCCGAGCAGCGAGCATGCGTCCTGCGCACCGTAGATCGTGGGTACGAAGAACGGGTTCGTCGTCACGTGGTTGACGAACACGAACTTCCAGTTCGGATGGGACTTGATGAAGCTGTCGGCAGCAACCGCTTCGGTAACCGCACCGAACGTCGGGCTCGCGACCACGGCCGAAGGGATGGTGAGCGCTGCAGCTCCGAGCCCGATCCGCTTCAGGAGGGTACGCCGATCCGAGACGAGTTCTCGGCGTTCCTCTGCTTCAGCCTTGGAGACGTCGTCACCGACGATGTCGTCGAACTCCATCGGGAACCTCCCTTGGGTTGACGCGTCGTTACGTTGGACGCGACTGGTCGCGCGATTGTTATCGCTAACGGATCTCAAAGTCAAGCGCACACGTTCGTGAGATTTGCTCACATTTCGAAGAGAGAATCTCCTGCACGTTCCTGAATGTGAGCGGCAACACGATCGGCCCCGACACCCGCAGTCGGGAACCAGGCCACGTCAGTGAGTCGGCGCCGTAGGCGTACGCTCGCGGCCACGTCACTCCCCGGCGCGTGCGGCTTCCGACCCGGCCAGACGCCGGAAGAAGCGACGCGGTGGCAGGTCGACGAGCGGGTATCCCTGCAGGATGTGCAGCCGAGCCATTGCCAGGGCGTAGCCGTGCTCGATCAGCTGGGCTGCGACCTCGGGTGGCACACGGCTCAGGGTCGTGCGCATGGCGGCGTTGCGTGCGGCCCGTTCTGCGCCAGGTCGTCACCACGTTTGCGGTGTCGGGGTCTGCCCGGGCCAGCACCTCGAGGACCGCCTCGGCTCGTCCGGAGGCGTCGTACTGCTCGCTCCGGCTGAGGAAGTTCGTCACCCAGCGCGCCGGCGGCGGATCGAGCCCGAACAGGAACTCGACCTGTCGCTTTCTGCCGTAGGGATGGTCGAGGTGAGAGCGCTCGCCGGGGGGCGTTGACTGCCACTCCCAGTCGCGCAGCCACAGCTGAATCTCGTCCGCGAGCTCGGCTGGGCTTTCTTCGATGTGCACGAGTGTCCCTCGCAGGCGCGGCCAACCCTGTGGTTCGAGGTCCGGTGCTGCTCGGAAGCGCCACTCGAGAGCCCGGCGCGTGTTTGCCTCGCGGGTGCTGTAGGGCAGGTTGCTGAGCTTGCGCAACGAGAAGATCTCGCCCAGGAGCGGGATGTCACGCCCGAGCCGCGAGCGCTTGACGCGGGTCGCCGAGCCGCTGACGACGATGAGGTCGCCGACGTTCTCGATCTCACCCGCCGGGACCTCCTCCCCCCAGGCCAGGAACACATCGACGCCGAGGTTGTCTCGCACGCCGCCGTCCACCACGACGGCGCGGGTCGGCAGACGTCCGGTGCGAGGCCAGTTCGCCTCGAGCAGCCGAGTGGGCTGTGCTCGCAGTCGACGCGGCGGAAAGGCGATCGGCAGGCAGGCCGAGGCCTGAACGGCTCGCGCCAGGGACAGGTCGCTGGGCTCGTCGCTGAGGGTGAAGGCCCTACTGACAGCACCCTTGGCCGTGAACCACAGCGCTTGCCCCGTCTGGATCTCGGTCGCGCAGATGATGTGCCGGGTCGATCGGGTCATGATGCTCAACCGGTAGGGATGTCCAGCGCGATCCGAAAACAGCGCGTCCGCCAGAGCCCACTCGCAGATTCTCCCGCGCGCCTGCGCCGCCAGCGCTGCGAGCAGCAACGCCAGGATGGACACGAGAGCGATCACGACCGACCCGCCCGTCCGCAGCGTCAATCCTGCAGCGAGGCCGAGCAGGCCCAGGGTCGCGAGCCCGCACGAGCGCGATGGCATACGCCTTCACGCGGCGACGGGCGAACAGAACGCCGTGCTCGGCCAACTGCGTGGCAAGCGTCTGTGCCGCGACCTCCACCTGGACAGCCTCGGCGCAGCGGTAGTCCAGGGACTGAGCGAGGAAGCCGTTCGTGATGCTGCCCCCGGAGACGGACGAGATCGCCGATACGCGCCGGCTGAGGGGCTGGTCCCTCTCATCGTGGGCGTGGGCGAGATACAGCAACACGCCGAGACCGAAGAGGGTCGCCCGGTGACCGCCGCCGGAAAGACTGACGCCAATGTCAACCGAACCATCGGTCCCGTCTGTTTGATCCATGAGCAGCTACCACCGTTCCCGCCGTCGTGCCCGACCCGTCGTTGCTGACTTCCGTGCAGTCTGCCCTGCGGCCGCAAGGGTTAGGGATTCCCGGCCGACTTGTGTCAAGGTGAGGGCTCAGTCAACGAGCGTGACGGCTCGTTCCTTCACGGGGAGGTGCGCGATGGCTCGCGAGTTCGACCGGGGCTACTACCGACAGCCGTATCGGGATCTGGTGGGCAACTTCCCGGACGAGTCCGTGTATCCGCTGGATTCGTTTCGGGTCGAATGGGGCCCGGTCTTCCACCGGGGCCGCCTCGATGGCTCGGCGCGGGTGCTCGTCATCGGACAGGACCCTGCGACCCACGAGGCGATCGCGCGGCGGATCCTTGTCGGTGAGGCCGGCCAGCGCGCCCAGGGGTTCTTGACGCGCCTGGGCATCGAGCGCAGCTACGTCTTCATCAACACGTTCCTGTACTCGGTGTTCGGACAGGGCGGCGGCTCCCGGCACATCGACGACCCGGCGATCACGAAGTACCGGAACCGGTGGATCAACGCGATCGTGGCGGATCAGAAGATCGAGGCGATCATCTCGCTCGGGGAGCTCGCGAACACCGCCTACCAGCAGTGGCGGGCGACGCCGAAGGGTGCCGCCAACACCGCGGCCTATGCGACCATCAGGCACCCGACGTACCCCGAGTCGGCGAGTCGATCAGGACAGATCACCAAGGCGGAGGCATTCGCCAAGCTCTGCGACTCGTGGAACCAGATGCTGACGCAGATGCATCCTGTCGTCACCCCAGACGCCGCGGTGCCGCTTCGCCTCTACGGCGCGACGATCACGCACGCCGATCTGACGGTCATCCCGCCCGCAGACCTACCGCCCGGGCTGCCGGCCTGGATGTGCGCGTTGGACGCGTGGGCTCTCCGGACCGGCGAGACCGCGCAGATGAAGCGGGCGACGATCACGGTGACCGTGCCGACCGCCGCCCGCACCTGGCCTCCCGTCGTCGAAAAGTGAGTTCCGGAGATGAGTGAGCTGGTCATCGCCGGCAGGGTCGCCACCATGGAGCACGGTGCGACCGAGGAACCGCTGCCCGGCCGGGTCTGGATACGTGACGGCCGCATCGAGGCGGTGACGAGCGGTACGACACGGGTCGCCGGCTTTACGCAGGCGCCCGAGGTCGACGTGGGTGACGCGTTCGTGCTGCCCGGCTTCATCGACATGCACAACCACCTCGCCTACAACACGTTGCCGTTGTGGGCCGAGCCCGGCCGGAAGGAGCCGTGGCTGCACAACAAGCACTGGCCCGACGCCGACACCTACACCGAGGCGATCACGGAACCGGCCTGGGTCTACGCCAAGGCGTCTCCGGAAGCGCTGCTCGGCTACGTCCAGGTGCGGGCGATGGCGGGCGGGGCGACCGCAGTGCAGGGCTGGCCGACTGCGAACCGCGGCTACCGCACGGTCCTCCGCAACGTCGACTCGGAGGATGCGGGAAGCGGCAAGAGAGAATCTCATCAACACGTCCGTCGTGACGAAGACCGGGGATTCGCTGGCCACGGTCGTGGGCCGCATGGTCGGTGGCTCAGGGTTCATCTACCACTGCTCCGAAGGGCAGCTCGGGTCGCGGGTGCTGCGCGACTACACCGACCTCGAGGCGGCGGAGGGGCTTCTCCCGACCTTCATCGGCATCCACTGCTGCGCGGTCGGCGCCGGCGAATGGACGAAGTGGGCGGCGAACAACGCGGGCGGCGTGGTCTGGTCGCCCCTGTCGAACATCGTGCTCTATGCGCAGACCACGCTGATCGACGACGTGCGGGCCCAGGGCGTGCGCGTCTGCCTCGGATCCGACTGGGGGCCGTCCGGAACCAAGAACCTGCTCGGTGAGATGAAGGTCGCCCGGATTGCGGCAGATCGGTTCGGCTACTCCATCACCGACGCCGACATCGTCGAGATGGTGACGAGCAACCCGGGCCTGCTCCTCGAGCGCTGCTGGCAACGTCCGATCGGCCGGCTGGTCCCGGGCGCGTTCGCCGACGTCACCGTCGTCCGCGGCCGCGGCCGCGGCAAGCCCTGGAAGCGCATCGTGGCCGCCACGGAGCGGGACGTGGCCCTGGTGGTGGTCGACGGCGTCCCGCGGTACGGGGACGAAAAGCTGATGGGGCTCGCCGGAGCGCCGCCGACGTTCACGATGACCGTCGGCGGCCGCCGACGTCGGGTGGCGCTGCCCGACCCCAAGGACACCGCGGCGGCGTGGTCCTGGACCGCGATCATGGACACCCTCGAAGCCGTCCAGCGCGACCCGCAGACGGCGATCGCCACCGCTCGCGCCCGGGCGGGCTCGGGGCCGCGGTTCGCCGACGATGCGGAGCTGGAGCTGTTCCTGGACATGCCGGACACACGACGAAGCGGTCGGGCCGGTCCTCCGAAGAACCCTGCCAGCGTCACGATTCCGCCGATTCCCTCGATCGAGCACGACTCCGCGTTCTTCGATCTCCTCGACGGCGCACCCATCCAGGGCGGCATCCTCGCCCCACTCCGGAAGACGTTCGGGAAATGACGGCGCTGTCTGCCGAAGCGGTCGCGGCCCGGCGAGGCGAGCCGCTCACCGAGGTCCTGCCGCCACACGCAACGGGAACCTGGAAGCCCGTCGAGCTGTCGGTCACGCAACGCCACGACCTGATCGAGATCTGGACGACGATGTTCACCGACATCTACGTCCACTACACCCAGAAGCGCGCGCTCTACGGGTTCGACCCGATCCGGGCGCTGTCGGCGCTGAGACGACAGAATCCCGTACCTGGACTCTGCGGGGTTCCTCCGCGAGCTCACCCTCCTGATCAACCGGCTCCGTGACCAGCACACCCAGCTCTACGTCGACGCGGCCGATCGCACGCTCACACAGCACGTCGCGGCGCTGCCCTTTCTCGTCGAGCCCTTCGGCTCGCACCTCTCCCCGACCTACGTCGTGACCAAGACGAGCGACGACGTCCACGACGCCGACTTCGCGGTCGGCGCCCACGTCACGACCTGGAACGGCGTCCCGTTCGCCCGGGCCGTCGACCTCTACGCCGAGACCCTCACGGGCGGACGCCCGGACGCACGGCGCGCGCGGGCGCTGGCAACCTTCACCCAACGTCCACTCGCCTACCTTCCACCTCCCGAGGAGCTGTGGGTCGAGATCGGCTACCGACTCGGGACGGACAGCGCCGGCGACCCGGATCGCGCGATCCGGTTCGAATGGCGCGCCATCGAGCCCTCCAGCGCCATCACCGCCAACGACCGAATCGAGATGCGCACGCGCCGCGCGATCGACATGACGAGCGAAACCGCCCGCCGCGCGCGAAAGCTCCTCTTCGCCACCGCGCTCTGGGAGCGAGACCAGACCGACGTGCGGCCGGCCGCCAAGACCGACGACTGGATGGCCACCAGCTTCTCCGACGTCGTCTCGGCGAGAAAGCTGACGACCTCACACGGCACGTTCGGATACCTCCGGCTGTGGACCTTCGACGTCGAGCACATCACGGCTTTCGTCGACGAGATCGCCGACCTCCTCCGGCGGATGCCCCGCAAGGGTCTCATC
This sequence comes from uncultured Thermoleophilia bacterium, assembly GCA_963736945.1. GTDB lineage: Bacteria > Actinomycetota > Thermoleophilia > Gaiellales > Gaiellaceae > Gaiella. Next base: position 416,094 of record CAVTQW010000014.1, on the reverse strand, counting down.
GTCGACCTGCGCTCGAACCCCGGCGGCGTCATCGACGCCGCAGAACGGCTCTTCCAGCTCTTCACGCGCAACCGAATCGAGCCGACCCGCTTTGCCTGCCGGGCGACGCCGGCCATGGTCCGGATGGCGGAAGCCGACGGCAACGGGGCCGACCTCGCCGACTGGGCGACCTCCACCCGCCTCGCCCTCGACCTCGGCGAGGAGTTCTCCCAGCACCTGCCCATCAGCGACCCGGACGCCTGCAACCAGCTTCGGCGCGGCTACAGCGGGCCGGTCGTCGCTGTCATCGACGCGAACACCTTCTCCTGCGGTGACCTGTTCGCCGCGGGCGTCGTCGATCACGGCATCGGCGAGATCGTCTCCATCGGCGAGGCCAGCGGCGCCGGCGGTGCCAACGTCTGGACGAGCAACGACATCGAGTACGCCTACCACGCCGCCGGTCGCGACCTGCCGCCCATCCCGCCCGGAATCAGCTTCTCCATCTCGGTGCGGCGCATGATCCGCACCGGTCAATCCGCCGGGCTCGCCATCGAGGACATCGGCATCGTGGGCGACGACCAGTACGAGATGACGAGCGACGACCTCCTGCACAGCAACCGGGACCTCGCCGAGTTCTGCACCCGGATTCTCACCAGCAGGTAGGGCTTCGCCCTACGGCACAGCCGCCACCGACCGTCCGGCGCCGGCCGGTGGCGTGGGCCTTTGCTACGACGGCGTCGGGCCGACCACGAACCACAGGCTCGGGCGAGTGGGGCTGGTCTCGCTCATGCATACCTCCTTACACCCTGCGGGCGGCCCGGGAACGACACGTTCCAGGCGCGCGAAGGGCGTCGCGACCTCGTTGAAGGCGGGAGAGGCAACGATCTGGCCGTTGTCGACCGGAAGCTCGACCGCCTCGTCTCGGTCGAGCGCCGCCGCTAGGCCTGTCGAACCGGCGGAGTCGGCCAGCTGAAGGTTCGGACGCCCACCGCGTCGCCGCGCCGTTACGCTCCCCACATGGCGACCGGCGCCGCCGACCCCCGAACCGTCCTCGCGGAGCTCGAGGCCGCCGATCGGCTGCTCGTGCAGCAGGTCTTCAAGCCGATCGCGAACGAGTACCGGATCAGCGTCCCGGCTCCCGGCTCGACCGACGAGGGGCCGCCGTTGCTCTTCGTCAAGCAGAAGAAGATGAAGATCAAGGAGGACATCCGCTTCCGGCTCGCACCAGACGACGACGCGCACCTGTTCATGATCAAGTCGAAGTCGGTCTTCGAGTTCCGCGGGCGGCATGAGGTCCTCGACGCGAACGGCGCCGTGATCGGCTTGCTCGAGAAGGACTTTCGCCGCTCCCTCCTGCGCAGCCACTGGCACGTGCGGGACACGACCGGCGAGGAGCTGCTCGAGGCCCACGAGGCGAGCTGGATCGTTGCGCTCCTGCGCCGGCTCGGGGACATCGGCCCCGATCTGTTCTCGCTGCTCGAATGGCTGCCCTTCAACTTCCTGCTCCGCCGAGACGGGGAGCAGGCGGGAACGTACAAGCGCGTGCTCGGCACGATGCGCGACCGCTACGTGCTCGAGATCGGGCCCGAGCTCGCCGACGTCGACCGGCGGCTGCTCGTCGCGTTCGCGATCGGGCTCGACGCCCTCCAGGATCGGTAGCGAGCGGCGGCCACTGACAGAACGAACGGCCCGGGGTGATTCGTTTACCTCCAGGCCCCGGGCCGGTCGTCGCCGTGAGTCCCCGACTCTCCTGCTCGTGGGGGAACGAGTGCGAGAGACTGCGACGTCAGGCACTCGGTGGGGAACGAGCTCCCGGAGAGCCAGCCCCGTGCAACGCGGGAAATACGCGGTGGAGGCGGGCCACCCACGTCCCACGGGTCGACATCCAGGATACTCCTTTTCGCAGCCGAATGTTCACGTTTGGCGCAATTCGCCGGGCGACGATCGGGCCCGCCGCGTGCGGCGTCCCCGGCACGAAGTCCGACACGACGGTGCGCCTGGCGTGCGCCGTGCCGCCGTCCGCGGCACCGGCGACCACGTTGAGGACCGTCGTCCCGCCCGTGACCGCGACCGGGATCCCGAACGAGCCGTCTCCGGCGGCCGCGGCCGAGGTGACCGTCGTCGCCGAGCCCTGGTCGGTGTTGGTCGCCGAGACGATCACGGTGTTGCCCGGAGCCGTCGTGCCGGTGACCGTGACAGGAGAGCCGGCGACGGAGGAGTTGTCGGCGGGGCTCGTGACCGTCAACGGAGTCGTCCCCTGCGCCTGCGCGACGTAGCGCGCGTGGGTGACTGCTCGCCTCGGCCACCTCTACTCCGGACGCCTCGCGCGAGACCACGTGTCAACCGGCAATTGCCCCTCCCCACTGGGAGACACGACCTGCGAAGCTCCGAGTATACGACCGTCCGGGAGGGCTGCGTGACCCACCGGTGACACGACGGCCGTCGCCTGTCATTGTGTGCTCTCTTGCACCTTCCCAGGGAGGCATGACATGAGCGACAGCGTGTACCGCGTCACCGAGGTGATCGGGACGAGCAGCGAGTCGTGGGAGGCCGCGGCGGCGAACGCCGTCTCCACCGCGGCCGGATCGATCCGCGATCTGCGCGTCGCGGAAGTGCTTCGCCAGGACGTGACGGTCGAGAACGGGGCGATCACGAGCTACCGCGTGCGGCTCGGCCTGTCGTTCAAGTACGAGAGCGGGGATTGAGAAGCGCAGGGCCGGTCTCACAGGTGTGACAGGTCTCCCGCCACCTGTCATCCTGTGGGTTCCGCCCCAGATTCGGAGGTGATCCGATGATCGAGTCGACCAAGGCCCCGGAGCTCGAGGCGACGGCGACGCTGGACGAGGTCGTCCGGCGGCGGGCCGACCTCTATCAGGCGATCCTGGCGCTCGAGAAGGCCGCCGCCCGTCCGGCGGTAGACCGTGAGGCGGAGTGGATGCGGGGCGTCGTCGGCGCTCTCGCCGACCTCGAGGCGCAGATCGCCGACCACATCGAGATCACCGAGCGGCCCGACGGCCTCTACGCCGAGATCGTGGAGGCCGCCCCGCGCCTCTCCCACAACGTGCAGCAGCTGCGCGACGAGCATCCGGAGATGCGAGACGCGACCTCGGCTCTGAAGGAGCGCCTGCTTGCCGATGACGAGCTGCCGGTCGCGGATGCGCGCGACGAGATCCAGCGCGTGCTCGGACGGCTCGTCAAGCACCGCCAGCACGGCGCCGACCTGCTCTGGGAGGCCTACAGCCTCGACACGGGGGGCAGCGACTAGCTTCGGCGCTTCGCGCCGAAGCTAGATGGGGCGGCCGCTTTCGCGGCCGGAGGCAGGACTCGTCCGTCTCAGTCCCGTGACCCGGACGTCGCACGTGTGCACCTGGAAGTCGCCGACGAAGTACGGCCGCATCTGCTCCTGGGCCGCGGCGAAGGAGTCGCTGCCGAGCCATTCCGTGAGGGCGTCTTCGTCGTCCCAGATGCCGATCGTGTAGCCGCCGTGCTCGTCGTCGACGTCGCGGGCGAGCCAGCGGCCCTGGAGCCCGGGCGGTCGCTCGGTGTCCAGCAGCGCCCGCTTGTACGTCTCCTCGAAGGCCTCCCAGGTGCCAGGCCGGATGTGGCCCCGGCCGATGCGCACGATCATCAGCTCGTCTCCTTTCGCCTCCGTCCGCTCGCCTCCGTCAGCCCGGAGCCACGGACCACCGGTGCCGAATCTCTCGTCGACCCAGCCTAACCCCCGTCAGAGACGCCGTGCGACTGCGACGGCGACAGCGGGCACAGGCTGAAGCCTCTCGCCGCCTCTCACCGCCTCAGGACGGTTCCGTTCCTGACCCCGGTCGGGACTCCGGCGCTGAGCGTGACGGAGCCGTTCACGATCACGGTGTCCATGCCGGTGGCGAGCCGGCTCGGGTCGAACGTCGTTCCCTCCTCGCGGAAGTCACGTGGATCGAAGATCGCGAGGTCCGCATGGGCGCCTTCCCGCACGATGCCCCGGCCGCGGAGGCCGAGCCGCGCCGCGGGGGCGCCCGTCAACCGGTGGACGGCTTCCGCCAGCGAGAGCACGTGCTGCTCCCGGGCGCAGAAGCGGAGATACCACGCCGCCCACGTGTACGCGCCGTGGAAGACCTCGCCCGCGAGTGGGCCGTCCGGCGCCATGGTGGTCGCATCGGATCCCGGCACGCAGAGCGGGTGGCCGAACGCCTCGCGCTGCTGCTCCTCGGTGTAGGCGTGGATCAGCACCATCAGCCTTGCCGGATCGGCGGCCGCTCCGAGGAGCAGGTCGTAGACCGCGTCGAGCGCGTCCTGGCCGCGGTCGGCGGCAATCGACGCGATGTCGCGGCGCGCATACTGGGGCCAGAAGTCGTTGTCGAGCAGGACGATGCGACTCCAGTCGCCGCCCGCGCTGAGGATGCTCTCGTAGCTCCGCAGCTGCCGCCGCCGCTCCGGGCTGCCGAGGATCTCACGGAGCGAGCCCGGGTCCTCGAGGGCCGAGGGTGGGAGCGCCGAGAGCAGGAACGTCGTCCCGTACAGCCGCGTGTGCATGTCGAACGCCACGTCCATCCCAGCTGCGGCCGCTGCATCGACGAGGTCGACACAGCGCCGGGACGACTCGATCCCGTTTCGCGGCACGAGGTGCGAGACCTGGAGCCGCGCGCCGGAGCGCTCGGCCGTTCGCAGCGCCTCGGCGACCGCCTCGTCGGCGCCCTCGTCCCGCCGTCGCGTGTGCGTCGCGTAGAGGCCGTGGCGCCGTCCGCACACCTCGCACATCGAGACGAGCTCGTCCTCGCTCGCGCCGCGCTCGGCGGCGTACTCGAGGCCGGTCGAGTAGCCGTAGGCGCCCTGCTCCAGCGCCTCGTCCAGGAGGTAGCGCATCCGCGCCAGCTCGTCCGGCCGGGCCGGGCGATCCGCGAGCCCGACGACCGAGAGGCGGACCTGCCCGTTCGGGGCGAGGCTCGCGACGTTGATCGCCGGCTGCGCCTCCTCGAGCCGCTCGAAGTACTCCGAGGCCGACGTCCAGGTCAGCGGGACCTCCGACGAGTACCCGTAGATCGCCTTCGGCGCCAGCTCCTTGTTCAGGAGCGGGAAGCAGCCGAAGCCGCAGTTCCCGACCACTTCGGTGGTCACGCCCTGATGGACGGCGCTCGACGCGCGCGGATCGACGAGCAGCGTGAAGTCCGAGTGGCTGTGGATGTCGATGAACCCCGGCGCGATCACCTTCCCGGCCGCGTCGAGCTCCCGCTCGGCCTCGGGCGCGGTGCCGACGGCCACGATGCGGCCGTCGTCGACGCCCACGTCTCCCGCCCGCGGCCCGGCGCCGGTGCCGTCGACGACGAGGCCGTTCCGGATCGCGAGCTCGATCATCGGGAGCTCCTCAGCTCCCGGGTCGCATCCGGGTCGACGCGCCCGTCCTCGACCGCGACGCCGTAGCGCTCGCGGGCGGCGGTGACCGAGACCTTACCGTCGAGGACGTCCTCGAGCACAGCGGCCGGGTCGCGGTCGCAGGGACGCCCGAAGCCGCCGCCGCCGGCCGCGACGTGCGTGAAGCGGTCGCCGCCCCGGAGCTCGTACGACTGCATCGGCATCGTCGGCAGATCCAGGGTCTCGCCGCCCGAGACGACCACGTTCCTGGAGGGGCCACCCGGCGCTCCGCCGTCGAGGCCGTAGGGGGGATGATCGCGCCGGTCGGTGCGAATCGTCAGTGTCGCCCGGTCGGCGAGGAGCCGGTAGGAGCGGACGAACGCGAGCCCGCCGCGATGCCGGCCGGCGCCGCCCGAGTCGGGCTCGAGGCCGTAGCGCTCCATCCTGATCGGGAGGTCTGCCTCGAGCAGCTCGACCGGCTGGTTGGCCAGGTTGGCGAGCGGATTGGAAACGCCCTCGAGCCCGTCCAGGTTCGCGCGCGCTCCCCAGCTTCCCACGAGGACCTCGGTCGTGCCGAACGGCCGCCGCTCCTCGTCGTAGCCGCCCCACGCGATCAGCGTCGGCCCGCCCTCGCCGGCGGCGATCACGCGGTCCGGTACCAGCGGCGCGAGCGCGCCCATGATCGCGTCGTAGACGCGGTAGCCGATCACCCCTCGGGCGCCGCAGGCCGCCGGGAGGACGGGGTTGACGACTGTGCCGGCGGGGGCGTGGACGTGGATCGGCGTCATGTAGCCCTCGCAGTTCGGCATCTCGGTCCGCACGATCCCGCGGATGGCGCAGTAGCAGGCCGCGCGCACCATCCCGACCGGGCAGTTGACGCTCGCATCGATCTGGGCCGACGTGCCCTCGAAGTCGACCACCACCTCGTCGCCCGCGATCTCGACCCGCGCGACGATGGCGATCGGCTCCGGGCTGTCGCCGACGCCGTCGATGTAGTCCGTGAACGTGTGGGTGCCGTCGGGCAGGGCCGCCAGCTCGGCCCGCATCATCCGCTCGGCGACGCGCTGGAGCTCGTCCATGTAGGCGTGCGCCTCGGCGCCGTAGCGCTCGAGCAGCGTCGTGAGGCCGCGCTCGCCGACGCGGCAGGCCGCGAGCTGCGCCCGGAGGTCACCGAGGACGTGAATGGGCTGGCGGGTGTTCGCCTCGATCAGCCGCAGCAGCGTCGCATCCTCGACCCCGCCGTCGACGAGCTTCGAGAGCGGGATCCGGAGACCCTCCTGGTAGATCTCGGTCGCGTGCACGGCGACGCTGCCGGGCGCGATCCCGCCCACGTCCGAGTGGTGCGCCATCGTCGCCGCCCAGCCTTCGAGGGAGCCGTCGACGAAGATCGGCTTGATCACGTAGAGGTCCGGAAGATGCTGGCCACCGCAGCCATAGGGGTCGTTGGCGATGTAGACGTCGCCCGGCTGGGCCGAGGAGCCGAACTGCTCGAGCACGTACCCCATCACGGTCGGGAAGGTGCCGAGCTGCACGGCGAGCGTGAGCCCCTGCGCGACCACCTTGCCCGTGCGGTCGCAGAGGGCCGTCGAGTAGTCCATCGTGTCGCGGACGACCGGCGAGTAGGCACTTCGCATGATCACGAGCGCCATCTCGTCCGCAGTCGAGGCGAGCGCGTTCTTCACCACTTCGAGGGTGATCGGGTCGACCGTGGTGGCACGCACCGTCTCAGCCATCGACGTCGACCTCGATGTTGCCGTAGGCATCGAGTCGCGCGACGCAGTCGGGAGGGACGACGCAGGTCGAGTCGATCTCGTCCACGAGCAGCGGCCCGCGACGCTCACCGGCCAGCAGGCCGGCGCGGTTGCAGACCGGCGTCTCGACCAGGCCGTGCTCGGGGCCGAAGTACGCCTCCCTCGTGCTCTCGTGCGGCGCGAGCGAGCGGATCGCCGCAACCGGGTCGTAGCGCCTCGAGGCAGTGCGCTCGACGTGGGCGACGGCTCGGATCGAGACGACGTCGACCGGGTCGTCGGCGGCACCGTGGCCGTACGTCCGGACGTGCTCGGCCACGAAGTCCTGGACGAGGCGGTCGACGTCGACGGGCCCCGGCGGGACAGGCACGGAGAGCTCGTAGGCCTGGCCCGCGTAGCGGATGTCGGCCTGCCTCGTCATCGTTACTCCCGTGCCGCGGCTGTCGCCGAAGGAGGAAGCGGCTTCATCCTCGATCGTGGCGAACGCCTCGTCGAGCACTGCTTCGCCGCCGTCGACGCCGCGGAGCATGAGGGTCCGCACGACCTCGTGCTCGGAGTCGGAGAAGAGGAGGCCGAGTGCGCTGAAGACGCCGGGAGCCGGCGGGACGAGCACCTGCCGGATCTGCAGCGCGCGGGCGATCTCCACCCCGGTGAGCGGGCCGTTGCCGCCGAACGCGCAGAGCACGAAATCTCGCGGGTCCCGGCCCCGGTAGGTCGTCACGGCCTTGACCGCGCGCGTCATCGTCGCGACCGAGAGGACGAGGATCCCGTGCGCCGCCTCCTCGACCGAGCGGCCGAGCGGCCCCGCCACCACCCGCTGCAGCGCCTCGCGGCCACTGGCGGCGTCCAGCGTGATGGCGCCGCCACCGAGCGCCCGCTCGTCGAGGTAGCCGAGTGCGAGCAGCGCGTCGGTGAGCGTCGGCTCGGTGCCGCCGCTGCCGTAGCAGGCCGGGCCCGGGTCGGCGCCGGCGCTGACCGGCCCCACGGCGACCGAGCCGAGGGGGTCGACGGAGACGATGCTGCCTCCTCCCGCGCCGATCTCCGAGACGTCGATGAAGGGCAGCTTGATCGGATGGCCGCCGCCCTTGACGAGCTTGCTGGAGAGGTTGATGCCCGCGCCGACCTCGTACTCGCTCGTCCGCACCGGCCGCCCGTCCTCGACGATGGCCGCCTTCGCGGTGGTGCCGCCCATGTCGAGCGAGATGAGCCGACTCCGACCCGTGAGCCGCCCGAGGTAGCTGCAGGCCATGACACCGGCTGCGGGGCCCGACTCGATCAGGTGCGCCGGCTTGAGGCTCGCCGTCTCCGGCGTCAGCGTGCCGCCTGCCGACTGCATCACCTCGAGCCTCGCCTCGATCCCGGCCTCCAGCAGCCGGTCGACGAGCGAGCCGAGGTAGCGCGTGATGGCCGGGCCGACGTAGGCGTTGACGACCGCGGTGCTCGTGCGCTCGTACTCCCGGATCTCGGGAAGGATCTCGGAGGAGCGGGTGACGTAGACGCCGTCTCCGACCGCGGCCCGCACGATCTCCTCGACCCTCCGCTCGTGCTCATCGTCGACGTACGAGTGCAGCAGCGCGATCGCGACCGCCTCGACGTCCTGCTCGGCGATCCGCTGCGCCACATCGCGCACGGTCGCCTCGTCCAACTCGCCCCACACCTCGCCGCGAGGCCCGAGGCGCTCGTCGACCTCGAACCGCAGACGGCGCGGGACGAGCGGCTTCGGATGCTCGTACTGGATGTCGTAGAGGACGGGGATGCGAAGGCGGCGCATCTCGAGCACATCGCGGAAGCCGTGCGTGGTGACGAGGGCTGTCCGGGCGCCGACGCCTTCGAGGACGGTGTTCGACGCCACCGTCGAGGCGTGCACGACACCGTCGATCCGACCGGCAGCGACGTCGTGCTCGCCGAGGAGCGCCTCGGCGCCCGCCACGACTCCGCGCGCGTAGTCGTCCGGCGTCGAGAGGACCTTGGTCGCGCGGACTGAGCCGTCGTCCCCGAGCAAGACGACATCGGTGAACGTGCCGCCGATGTCGATGCCGAGCCTGAACCCCTGCGCGGCGTGCTCCTGCACCACTCGCCCGTCCGCTTCTTCGATCCGATCTTTGTGATTTGTGATCACATCACCCTACCGGGCCTGGTCGAGGTTGCCGACCGTCCCCGCCCGTCAGCCAGACCTGGTCCGCGGGATCACGGGGAGCACGACATGGGACGGGCGCTGCGCGTCGTGGAAGATCGTGTTCTGGGCCACGATCGCCGGGCCGTTCGGCGCCATCTGCGTTCCACCCGTGCCCGGGTTGACATCGTAGGCCGGGTAGTCGCTGCTTGCGACCTGGAGTCGTAGGCGATGCCCTGCCTTGAAGAGGTTGCTCGTCGGATGGAGCCTGATCCGGAGGATGTGCGTCTCGCCGGGCGTGAGGAGGCGGGGCGTCGTGTGAGAGTCCCGGAAGCGAGCGCGGGTCACGCCTTCGGAGACGTTCAGCGCGTACCCGCCCGGGTAGTCTGCGCTCCGCGGATACACGTCGATCAGGCGGGCGACGAAGTCCGTGTCGACGGCCGACGATGTGAACCAGAGATGCACGACTGCCGTGCCCGTGACCTCGATGTCCTCCGGGAGGGGCCCCGTCTCGAAGATCGCGACGTCGGCCCGGGAGGCGACGGGGAGGTCGCTCGTGCAGCCGAAGACGCCGAGACGTTCTCGCTGGTCGTGGCCGCCGTACGGAACGAACGTCGCGAACCGCTCCCCTGGACCCGGCTTCAGGAAGTAGTTGACGCCGCCGATTGTCGGAACGGGAGCGCTCGGGTCGTGCCTGATGATCGTCGGCGACGCGTCGGTGCCGGGGGCAGCGAACGCCAGGGCAGACGCGGGGTGGAGGAATGCCTGGGTGTAGTCGGTGCGCCCGATCGGCCATTCGTGCTCGAACCGCCAGCGGCCGCCGTGAGCGAGCTTCCCGTCGCCGGTCATCGTGCCCTCGCCACCGCCCATCACGAAGATCCTCACCGGCGGATCGTCGGAAACCGGGCCGTCGCGAAGCGTCTCGTCGAACCAGCGCAGCTGAAGGGCGTTGTAGGCGTCGGACTCGATCACAGCGTCGTCACCGAAGTCGACGTCTCCGGAGGAACGCCCGAAGTCCAGGTGCGTCCAGGGGCCCATGAGCAGACGGATGGGCCCTTGCTTCGACCCCATGAGAGCTTCCGCGAAGTCGGGCTCCCGGTACATGTCGTACCACCCTGAGACGTACATCCCGGGGACGTCGGCGTACTCGTCGATGTACTCACACGGCTGCCAGAGCTTGACCCTGGTCCAGAACTCGTCGTAGACGTCGTGCTCCATCATGTCGAGCAGCCAGTCCTCGATGCCGGCGGTGGCGGAGAGCGGATTCAGCCCCTTCTTGAACGGCAGCTGGCGGAGCCACTGGTCGCCGAGCTCGAACGCCTCGGCCAGCGCCCGCGCGATCACCGGATCGTGGCGGGCCTCGCGGGACGTCGACGCGAAGAAGAGGGTGATCGGCGCCATGTACATGGCAGCGTTGCCGCCCATGCGATTGCCGTTCTCGTAGTAGTTGAGCGGCGCCTTCACGTGGAACATCGAGCGAAGGTGCGGGTTGCCGCTCAGCGCGGCCGCGCACTGGACGGCGGCGAGATAGGAGATGCCCGTCATCCCGACCTTCCCGTTCGACCAGGGCTGCGACGCGATCCAGGAGAGCGTGTCGTCGCCGTCGTCGGTCTCGTTGACCCCGTGGTAGTAGACGCCGTCCGACGCCCAGCGCCCGCGCACGTCCTGGAGGACGACGGCATACCCGTGCTCGGCGAAGTAGAAGGGGTCGATGTTGTCCCCCGGAGCGCTCTTGTCGTACGACGTTCGGACAAGCACCGTGGGCAACTGCTCCTCCACCGGAGTCGCGCCTCGCGCGGGCCGATAGACGTCCGCCCTCAGCACCACGCCGTCACGCATGGGCACGGCCGCATCTCTCTGGATCACGACATCCAGGGAGTCGGATCCCGAGCCGGCACGAACCCCGTTCGTGCTCATGTCACAGCTTCTCCGGGCTCGGGGTCGTCGCGGAACGCCTGCTCGTACATCCGTAGCTCGGCTCCGACGATCAGTGAGATCAGCCGATCCTGCTCGATGCCCTCGGTGATCTCGGCGACCTTTCTCCCGCCGCGCATGACGACGACCCGGTCCGCAAGTTCCATGACGTGAGGAAGCACGTGGCTGACCATCACGACGGCCACACCCGCATCGGCAACGCTGCGCGCCAGACGAAGCACCGCACCCGACTCACGAACACCGAGCGCGGCGGTCGGTTCGTCCATCAGGAGGATGCGTGACGCCCAGAAGGCGGCTCGGGCGATTGCGACCGACTGGCGCTGCCCCCCGGACATCTGCCCGAGTTCGAAGCCGGAAAGCCCCGGGATGTTGATGCGGAGCGCCGCGAGCTGCTCCTTGGCTCGTCGCTTCATCGCACGTGTGTTGAGGACCCGCAGCGGAGCGACCACGCCCCCGTAGTAGACCTCCCGCCCGAGGAAGAGGTTGCTCACGACGTCCCGGTTCGGCGCCAGAGCGAGATCCTGGAAGACCGTCTCGATCCCGAGCGCGCGGGCGGCGTGCGGGCTCCCGAGGTGGACATGACCCTCTCGTCCCTCGAGGTAGAGCTCCCCGCTGTCCGGCTGGACGGCACCACAGAGCATCTTGATCAGCGTCGACTTCCCGGCACCGTTGTCCCCGACGATCGCCAACACCTCGCCGGCGTAGATGTCGATGTCGACACCGTCGACCGCCGTGATCGAGCCGTAGTTCTTCCCGATCCCCCGGGTGTGCAGGACGACCCGCTTGACGCCGGCGCCCGGCGAAGGTGCCTCGGTGGCGCTCATCGGCCTCGCGCCCTGCGCCGGATCTCGTCCTGCGTGACGGCGACGATCAGGATGATGCCCTGGATGAACGTCTGCCAGTAGGACTGCACGCCGATGAGGTTGAAACCGTTCTGCAGCACGCCGAGCAGGAGGACGCCGAGCAGCGTGCCGAAGACGGTTCCCCGGCCTCCGGCGAGGCCGGTGCCGCCGATGATCACCGCGCCGAGGACGAGCAGCTCTTCGCCGTACCCGGCCATCGCGAACGACGTGCCGTTCATGGAGGTGAGCAGGAATCCTCCGAGCGCAGCGGACATTCCGCTCAGGACGTAGACGAGGGTCCGCAGCCGCTTGACCGAGATCCCGGACATGCGCGTCGCGTACTCGCTGCCCCCGACCGCGTACACGCGGCTGCCGAACCGGGTGAAGCGCATCGCGAGGGCGACCACGATGAACACCGAGACCGCGATCACGATGGGCGTCCGGATGCCCAGGACCGTTCCGTTGCCGATCTCGTTGAGCCACGTGTCCGTGAAGTAGTCCTGGGCCAACCCCCCTGTCCAGATGAGGGCGATCCCGCGGACCGCGAAGGCCGTGCCGATCGTCGCGACGAGGGGGTTGACCCCGACGCCGACGATGATCAGAGCGTTGGCCAGGCCCACGGCGATCCCGATGGCCAGACCGCAGAGGAGGACGACCACGACCGGCGCTCCGCGGGTGAGCGCCCACTGGACGGCCAACCCCGAGAGCGCGAGGGTCGACATGATCGAGAGGTCGACACCGCCGGAGACGAGGACGATCGTCTGGACGCACGCAATGGTCAGGTACACGGACATCGCGACCGCGATCGCACTGAAGTTCGATCCCGAGAAGAAATACGGCGACTTCAGCGAGAAGAAGGCGCCCAGCGCGATCAGGAAGAGGAGGAGGCCGAAGGTGTCCGCGTGCCTGAGCGAGCGGATGCCGCTGTCCCACCGCGACTGCTGAGGCGCGGGAGCCCCACTCGGCTGAGTGGGGCTCCCGATGACGGAGGAGGAGCCGTCAGGCACGCCTCAATTCAACCGCGAACTGCCGACTTCTGGCGCTGGATGACAGCCTTGACGTTCTTGTCGGTGATGAAGGTGATCTTCACCTCCGAGAACGACGGGACCGGACGCCCAGCAGCGACGTCCTGGGCCATCGCCAGCCCGTTCACGCCCCAGTTCGGGAAGTCCTTGGTCGAATTGACCTGCAGCACTGTCTTCTTCTTCGCCATGAGATCGAGGACCGAATCGGATGCGTCACCGCCCGCGGCGATCGAGTTCTTCCGCGTGAAACCCTTCGATTCGAGCCCCTGCGCCATTGCGACTCCGAGCGAATCGGCCCACATCTCCGAGATGACGTTCTTCGCTTGCGGATGGGCCGTGACCCAGTCGATCGTCTTCGTGCGTGCATCCTGCTCGGAGGTGCAGTTGAGCTCGGTGACACGGCTCTTCGGGATCTTGAAGGCATTCACGACCGTCGTCCGAAACGCCCTGTTCACGTCGTTGAGGGTGCCCGTGCCCTTGCCGATGGCGTCGTTTCCACACTGAACGAGCCAGATGCTCGCGGCCGGCCACTTGTTCTTCTTCGCGATCGCGACTGCCGCACTCCCCATCCCGATGCCCTGGGCGATGTACCCGGACTGGAAGCCCGGTGCCGGATCGGTCGTCCCGGGGAGGTTGAACATGTTGATCATCGGGACGCAGCCCTTCTTGTAGATCTCCTGGATCTGTGGGTACAGGTTCGACAGGACGTTCGCAGACACGACGACGTCTGCCTTGATCTGCACGGCCTGGTTCGCGACGTTGATCGGCCGTGACGTGCTCGGGTAGTCGTTCGAGAGCTGTGACAGCTTGATCCCCGACTTCGCAGCAGCACTCTTGAAACTGCCGTTGATGATGGGGTCGACAGGGAAGGTCGTAGCCTCCGGCGTGTAGACGACGCTGAGCGGCGGATCGTCCTTCCGGAGCACCGCCCTGTAGGTCGCCGGGTGCGTGTTCGTCGCCTTGAACCCGCACGTCGACTCGTCCCAGACGAGCCATGGGCCCTTGATCGACTGATACGTGGCAGTCGCGACGACCGGACCGGCGGCTGTCAGCTTCGCGGAGGCCGTCGCTGCAGTCGCGACGACCAGTGCCAACGCGACAATCGTCGTGAGCGCAACCCGTGTGCTCCAACGCGATCCCATGGTCACCAACCCCTTTCAGCTTCAGCTGATTGCGCCGGCGTCCAGCGAGGCTCAGCCGGATACGCCTGATGTGATCACACCCTTCGGACCCTGTCAAGACACGTCTCTCCTTGACGCCGGCGCGGGTGAACACGATCGCCGAGTAGTCTTGAGACATGCCAGACGTCAAGGCTGTGACACGGCCGTTGCCGCCGAGCGGGAGCAGGCGGCTCGTGGCCACCCAGGTCAGCGGCGGGGACGAAGGCTGGGCGAGCCTCGCGTCGCTGAGGGGCGGACGGACGGTCGAGAACCTGATCGCGAACGAGCTCCGCGAGTCGATCCTCGACGGCTCGCTGGCGCCCGGGAGCCGACTTCCCATCCGCGATGTGGCCAAGCAGCTCGGCGCCAGCGTCACTCCCGTCCGGATCGCACTCAAGCAACTCGCCGGGGAGGGCCTCGTCGATCTGACCCCGCATGCCGGCGCCACCGTCGGACAGCTCACCGTGGACGAGCTGGAGGAGTTGCTCGTCACGCGCGACGGAATCGAGTCGTGGCTCGCATTCAGGGGAGCCCCGAACCTCACCGAGGAGGCGCTCGCCGAGATGGTCGGCGCTCTGGCGCGACTTGGCCGGGCCGTCGAAGCCGGCGACCCGCGGGAGTACCTCGGTGTCTCGTGGGCGATGCGCGTCCCCTGCTACGCCGCAGCAGGGCGGCCTCGCCTGTTCCGGAGGGCAACAGATCTCTTCCAGCGCTCGCGGCGCTACCACCTGCTGAACCTGTCCGAGCAAGACCGCCTCGAGTGGTCTCAGGACCTGTTCGTCCGCTTCGCCGCGGCCTGCCACGAGCGCGACGGTGCCCTCGCCCGAGAGATCACGCACCAGGGCCTCGAATGGACTCTCGACTACCTCGTCGAGGCGATGCAGCAGTCCGCCACGAGCTAGCGCGGGCGGGACCGCGGGGCTACTTCGCCCCCGGAGCGGCGCGGAGCACCTTGCCGGGGTTGAGGATCCCGTCCGGGTCGAATGCCTGCTTGATCGCCCTCATGAGCGGGATCAGGTCTCCGTGCTCCTGCTCGAGCGCGCCGATCTTGCCGAGGCCGACGCCGTGCTCGCCGGTGCACGTGCCGCCGCGTGCGAGCGCGTCGTCTACCACGTTCCGCACGAGCTCGTCGGAGCGCGCGATCTCGGCCGGCTCGGGCGGCACCTGCACTGCGACGTGGAGGTTGCCGTCCCCGGCATGCCCGAGGATGCCGGCGTCGAGGCCGAGCCTGTCGATCTCGCCACGCGCGAACCGGACGGCGGCGGCGAGCTCGGTCAGCGGCACGCACACGTCGGTCGTCCGCTCCTTCGTGCCCGGGAACCGCGCCGCGAGCGCATGGGCGACGTCGTATCTGGCCCTCCAGAGGCGCGCGCGCGCGTCGGGGTCGCGCTCGTGCACGGTGTCGGTCGCGCCCTCGTCGTGCGCGATCGCCTGGACGAGCTCGAGGTCGCCCTCGACGAGCGCGTCGCTGCCGGAGGCCTCGACGAAGAGGCACGGCCCCTCGGGATACGCGGTGCCGGAGTAGGCGTTGATTGCGGCGACGCACCATGCGTCGAGCAGTTCGATCCGCGTCACTCCGGCGCCGGCGGCGACGACGGCCGCAGCGGTCCTGCAGGCGCTCTCGACATCGGGGAAGGAGATGCGCAGCGACACCGTGTGCTCGAGGATGGGATGGAGGCGGACGGTCACCTCGGTGATGACGGCGAGGGTGCCCTCGGAGCCGACGAGGAGGCTCGTGAGGTCGTAGCCGGCGGAGGTCTTGGCGGCGCGGGTGCCGGTGTGGATGATCCGGCCGTCGGCGAGGACGGCCTGGAGGGCGAGGATGTTGGCGCGGGTCTTGCCGTAGCGCACGGTGGTGGTGCCGGCGGCGTTGGTGGCTGCCATGCCGCCCAGGGTGGCGTCGGCGCCGGGGTCGACGGGGAAGCTGAGGCCGTGCTGGCCGACTGCGTGTTCGAGAGTGAGGCGGGTGACGCCCGCCTGGACGGTCGCGGTGAGGTTGGCGGGGGAGATGTCGAGGATGCGGTCGAGGCGGCCGAGGTCGAGGCTGATGCCGCCGTGGACGGGGATGACGTGGCCTTCGAGGCTTGTGCCGGCCCCGTAGGGGGTGACCGGCAGCCGGTGGGCGCTCGCGAGGGCGAGCACCCGGGAGACGTCCTCCGTAGAGCCGGGGTAGACGACCAGGTCCGGCCGGCGCGGCGGATGGAACGTCAGATCCGCCGCATGGAGATCACGTTCCGAGTCGCCGTCCCTGACGTTGTCGGCGCCGATCGCCTCGCGCAGCGCCTGCGCCGCTCCGTCGAGCGCCGTGCTCACGTGTCCTCCCGTTCGGACGGGACGCCCGGGGCCGCCCGCGCGACCGCCCAGCGGATGCTTTCCTGGACGACCTGCTCGGCGCGCTCGCCGTCCCGGGCCTCGCAGGCGGCGAGGAAGTCCTTGTAGCGGCCGACCGACTCTCGGAACCGCTCGGCCGTCGAGAGGACGAGGCGGTTGTAGCGGTCGGCCCGCCAGAAGAGACGGCCGACCTCGTCGACGAGCCGCTGGCGCCCGCTCGCCCGGTAGCACGTGGCGTGGAACTCCCAGCGGCCGAGGAGGTAGCGCCGGACCTCCCGCTCCTCCGCGAGGCGCCGCAGGTCGCGCAGCGTCTCCTTCATGCGCGCGATCTCGATCGTCCCGACGGCGCGCGCGCCCAGGTTGGCCGCGAGGCCCTCGAGCCCGAGCCGGGCCGCGTAGATCTCCTCGAAGTCCTCACGCGTCAGCCGGCTGACGACGGAGCGGCCGGTCGCGGTCACCGCGACGAAGCCCTCCCGCTCGAGCTGGCTCAGCCCCGCCCGGACGGGTGTGGGCGAGACCCCGAGCTGCGCCGCGAGGTCGCGCTGCACGAGCGGCGCTCCCGCCGGGAGCGTCCCGTCCACGATCAGCTCGCGGAGCGTGCGGGCCACCTGCTGCTCGATCGACTCCCGGTCCTCGATCGGGGAGATTGGTGGGGCCGACCCTTCCATGCGCCGACAGTTTGCTCTATGCTCGCCGTCAATGCAATTTGCTATTTCAAATTGCAAATGACCGTGGCCGCGCGAGTCGGTGTCGACGTCGGCGGCACCTTCACGGACGTGATCCTCCACGAGGCCGACGGCCGCGTCCGCGTGCACAAGCTGCTCTCGACGCCGCCGAGCTACGACGAGGCGGTCGTGAAGTCGGTCGCCGGGCTCGCCGGCAACGGGCGCGCGAGCGCCGTGCGCGAGGTCGTCCACGGCACCACCGTGGCGACGAACGCCGTGCTCGAGCGCCTCGGCGCCGAGACGGCTCTCGTCACGACCCGGAACTTCCGCGACGTGCTCGAGCTGCGGCGGCTCCGCATCCCGCACATGTACGACCTGTTCTGGCGCAAGCCGCCACCGCTTGTCGAGCGGCGCTTTCGCTTCGAGGTGACGGAGCGGGTGGCCGCCGACGGGACGGTCGTCTCCCCGCTGGACGAGAGCGAGGTACGCACGCTCGCCGCGCGGCTGCGCACGCTCGGGATCGACTCCATCGCGGTGTGCTTCCTCCATTCGTACCTCTACCCCGAGCACGAGCAGCGCGTGGGCGCGATCCTGGCCGAGGAGCTACCCGGCGCGACGATCTCGCTCTCGAGCGAGATCCTGCGCGAGCAGCGCGAGTACGAGCGCTCGGCGACGACGGTCGTGAACGCCTACGTGCGGCCGCTGATGTCGTCGTACATCGACCGGATCCGGACCGGCCTCGACCGGATCGGGCTCGACGGCGCACCTCTCTCGATCATGCAGTCCTCCGGCGGCGTGATGACGTCCGAAGACGCCAAGGTGCGGCCCGTGCTCGCGCTCGAGTCGGGGCCGGCCGCCGGAGTCGTCGCATCCCTCGGGATGGCGCAGCGGCTCGGGATCGAGAACGCGATCGCGTTCGACATGGGCGGGACGACCGCCAAGGCATCCCTGATCGAGAACGGCGCCATCTCCCGCGGGCGCGAGTACGAGGTCGGCGGCTCGATTTCCGCCGGGAGCCGGCTCATCCGGGGCGCGGGCGAGCTCCTGCGAATCCCGACCATCGACATCGCGGAGGTCGGCGCGGGCGGGGGCAGCATCGCGTGGCTCGACCCGGCGGGCGGCCTGCAGGTCGGCCCGCGCAGCGCCGGCGCCGATCCCGGCCCCGCCTGCTACGGCCGCGGCGGCATCGAGCCGACCGTGACCGATGCCAACGTCGTCCTCGGCCTCATGCCTGCGGGCGAGGTGGCAGACGGCCAGATCTCGATCAGCCTCGAGCTCGCCGAAGCCGCAGTCGAGCGCGTGGCCGGGCCGCTCGGGCTCACCGTGCTCGAGGCGGCCGACGGCATCCACCGCATCGCGAACGCGCGCATGACGCGCGCCCTGCGCTCGGTCTCGTCCGAGAAGGGCCGCGACCCGCGGGACTTCGCCATGATCGCGTACGGCGGCTCGGGGCCGGTGCACGCGTGCGGGCTCGCGGACGACCTCGGCGTGACGACGGTGCTCGTCCCATCCGTGGCCGGGCTGTTCAGCGCCGTCGGGCTCCTCTTCGCGCGGCCCGAGTTCCACGAGGTGCGCTCGTGCCACCTCGACGTCGACGAGGTCGAACCGGCCGCGATTGCCTCTCTGCTCGACGAGATGAGGACGATGCTCGTGCGCGCGTTCGCCGGCCGCGACGGTGGCGAGGAGCCCGGCTGGGCCCGCACCGCAGACCTCCGTTACGGCGGCCAGAGCTGGGAGATCGAGGTCGAGCTCCCCGACGGACCGGTCGACCGCTCCCTCCTCCACTCGCTGCGGGCCCGCTTCGAGGACGAGCACGAGGTGCTCTACGGGGTGCGTGGCCAGCCGGGCTCGCCGGTGGAGGTGCGGGCGGTGCGGCTGGCAGCGCTCGGGGCGTCGGCCGCGACGCCCTCGTTCGAGGTGACGGGTGCCCACCGCCCCGACCGCAACGCGACGCGTCGGATGTGGGTGGGCGGGACGACGGAGGAGGTGCTCCGTGCGGCCGCGCGACTCGGTCGGCGCCCGGCCCGAGGCGGGACCGCTCCTCCTGGACGAGTACGACACCACCGTCGTCGTGCCTGCGGGCTGGAGCGTTCGTCGTCACTCGGCCGACAGGGACCGTTGTGCTCGAGCGGGAGGAGACCGGTGGCTGAGCCTGCTCTCGCCGGTGTGACGACCGATCCGGTCACGCTCCAGATCGTCGCGAACGCCCTCCAGTCGATCGCGGACGAGATGGCGACGACGATCATCCGCACGGCTCACTCGACGGTCGTCCGCGACGGCATGGACTTCTCGTCGGCGCTGTGCGACCCGGAGGGTGAGACCGTCGCGCAGGCCGTCAGCGTCCCCTTCCACCTCGGCTCCATCCCGACGGCGATGGCCTCGCTCCTCGGGCACTACGGCGACCGTGTCCGCCCCGGCGACGTCTTCATCATGAACGACCCCTTCGACGGCGGCATGCACCTGCAGGACATCTTCGTCGTCAAGCCCGTCCACCTCGACGGCGCGGTGATCGGCTGGGCCGTCACCACGGCGCACCACGGCGACGTGGGCGGGCGCCTCCCCGGGTCGAGTGCCTGCGACAACACGGAGATCTTCCAGGAGGGCCTCCGCATGCCCTGGCTGCGCTTCTACGCGGAGGGCGAGCCGGTGGAGGAGGTGCACATGCTGATCGAGGCGAACATGCGCATCCCGCGGATGACGTTCGGCGACCTCGGGGCACAGGTCGCGGCCTGCTCGGTCGCGGAGCGGGCGCTGCAGGCGCTCGCCGTGCGGTACGGCCGCGAGCCTCTCGCGGGCCTGATGGCCGAGCTGCGCGACTACACCGAGCGGCTCGTGCGGCAGGAGATCCTGACCTGGCCCGACGGCACGGCCTCGTTCACCGACTACCTCGGCTCGGACGGGATCGACGCCCGCGACGTGCCGATCGTCGCCAGGGTCACGATCGAGGGCGACGAGGTGACGGCCGACCTGACGGAGTCGGCGCCGATGGTGCGGGGGTCGCTCAACAGCACGCGCTCGTTCGTCCTCGCCTGCGTCTACCAGGCCGTGCGCTGCGCGCTCACGCTCGAGGTGCCGAACACGGCCGGCGCCTTCCGGCCGATCCGCGTCCTGACGAAGCCCGGCACCGTGGCCGAGGTCGTCATGCCCGGCGCCTCGTCGATGCGGGGCGTCACCGGCTTCCGCGTCCTCGACGCGCTGAACGGCGCCCTCGCGCAGCTCATCCCGGACCGGATCCCGGCGGCGGGCGAGGGCGGGAACACGCTCGCCATCTTCGGCGCCGACCGCCCGAGCGGCGGCGACCGGTTCATCTTCTACGAGCTCGTCGTCGGCACCTGGGGCGGGACGCCGCTTTGGGACGGCAACGACGGGCTCACCAACCCGGCGAGCCTGGCTGCGAACATCCCGATCGAGGTGGCCGAGTCGGAGTTCCCGATCGTCGTCGAGCGCTACGGGCTGGTGCCCGACACGGGCGGCCCCGGGCTGCACCGCGGCGGTCTCGCGATCGAGCGAGTGTGGCGCTGCCGGACGCCCGAGACCTCGCTCATCGTCCGCTCCGACCGCGCCGACCGGCCGCCGTACGGGCTCGCCGGCGGGAGCCCGGGGGCACTGTCGAGCAACATCCTCCAGCACGCGAACGGCTCGGAGGAGACACTGCCCGCGATGTTCTCGACGACGATCGAGACGGGGGACGTCTACGTCCACCGCACCGCCGGCGGCGGCGGGTGGGGCGATCCGCTCGAGCGCGACCCGGCGGCGGTCGCGAACGATGTGATGAACGAGAAGGTGAGCATCGCCGCTGCGCGGGAGCGGTACGGAGTCGAGGTGGGCGAGAGCGGTGAGGTCGACGCGGCCGCGACGGCCGCTCTGCGAGCGGAGAGGAGAAACGGGTGATCGGCAAGGCAGACGCGGTCGTGATCGGCGCGGGGATCATGGGAGCGAGCACCGCGCACTTCCTGACCAGGCTCGGCTTCGGGCAGGTCGCCCTGGTCGAGAAGCGGCGGATCTGCGGCGGCTCGACGCAGTACTCGGCCGCCCACGTGCGGCAGCACTACTCGAACGAGGTCGGGATCAGGCTGGCCGTACGCGGGGCGGCGATGATCGGGAACGCCGACGAGGACCTGGGCGGGCCTTCCGGGTTCCGGCAGATCGGCTACCTGCTCTTCGCACCGCCCGAGGGCGAGCAGGCGCTGCGCGAGATCGTCCCGGTGCAGCAGAGCTTCGGCGTCGACACGACGCTCCTCGAGCCGGCCGAGGTCGAGCAGCGCTGGCCGGAGCTCCGGCTCGAGGGCGTCGCGCTCGCCTGCCACGAGCCGACCTCCGGGTTCGCGAACCCCGTGCAGACGGTCGAGTCGCTCGTGCGCTCGGCGCAGCGGGACGGGCTTCACGTCTACGAAGGGTGCGAGGTGCTCGCGATCTCGACGACGGGCGGGCGCGTCACCGGCGTCGTCACGGGAGAGGGCGAGATCGCGACGCGCGTCGTCGTCAACGCAGCCGGTCCCTGGGGCGACCGCATCGGGCGCATGGCCGGCATCGACTACCCGATCACGTTCAGCCGGGAGCACGAGGCGGTGTTCGACGCCCCCGAGGGCTTCGGCGAGTTCCCCGTCGTGTCGGACGTGCCGCAGCGGCTCTACTGCCGGCCGTATCCGGGCGGCAAGGTGCTCGTCGGCGACGGCTGGCCGAAGGAGAAGGAGCCCGTCGATCCCGAGACCTACGACGACGGGACCGACGACGCGCACGTCGGGAAGATGGTGCCGAGGCTCGTCCGCCGGCTCCCGAGCCTCGCGGCCACGCTCACGCAGGCAGGCTACGGCGGCGCGTTCGTGACCGGGTACTCGGGCGTCTACGACATCACCGAGGACTGGTATCCGATCGTCGGCGAGGAGGAGGTCGGCGGCTACTACTCCTGCTTCGGCGGCAGCGGCCACGGCTTCAAGATCGGGCCGGCGATCGGCGAGTCGCTCGCGGCCGTGATCGCCGGGCAAGAGCCGCCCGTCGACATCTCGGGCCTCTCGGGGGCGCGGTTCTCCGAAGGCCGCACCTTCAGCTCCGTCTGGGGCGTCGGGAACCGCGCGTGATCGACCCGATCACGTTCGAGGTGATCCGGAACGCCCTCGTCGCGGCGACCGACGAGATGGTGCTGACGCTGCGCCGGAGCGCGTACTCGACCAACATCAAGACGCGGTCGGACTTCTCGTGCGCGTTCTTCGACGCCGGACTGCGTGCGGTCGCGCAGGGCTTCACGCAGCCGGTGCACCTCGGCTCCATGGTGGAGCAGGTGCCACAGGCGGTGCGCTCCTACGGGCCGGAGAAGCTCGGCCCGGGGGACGTGGTGATCACGAACGAGCCGTTCCCGAGCGGCGTCCACCTGAACGACGTGAGCCTCATCTCGCCGGTCTTCGCGGGGGACGAACTGCTCGGCTACGTGGCGAACCTCGCGCACCACGTGGACGTCGGCGGCGGCGCACCGGCCTCGATCGGCGCCTTCCGCGAGGTCTTCCAGGAGGGCGTCATCATCCCGCCGGTCAAGGTCGTCGAGGCGGGGCGGATCGTCGACGACGTCTTCCGGCTCATCCTGGCCCAGATCCGCTCCAAGCACGAGACCGCCGGGGACTTCCGCGCGCAGATCGCCGCCAACGCGACGGGCGCGCGGCGGCTCGAGGCGTTGGTCGGGCGGCACGGCCACGCCACGATCGTGACCGCGATGGAGGAGCTGCTCGACTACACGGAGCGGCGCACCCGCGCCGAGATCGAGGCGTTGCCGGCCGGCGTGTACGAGGCCGAGGGCTGGGTCGACACCGACGGCTACTCGGACGAGCCGGTGCACCTGTGCGCCCGGGTGACGATCTCGGCCGACGGCGTCTCCTTCGACCTCGCAGGCAGCGACCCGCAGCGGCGGGCGCCCGTCAACTCGACCTACGCGCAGACGTTCTCCGCCTGCGCGTACGCGCTCAAGTGCCTGATCGACCCGGATCTGCCCGTCAACGACGGCTTCTACCGCCTCGTCCATCTCGACGCCCCGAGCGGCAGCGTCACGAACTGCACCTGGCCCTCGCCGGTCGTCGGCGGCTGGGAGACGCAGACTCGCCTCGTCGACGTCATCTTCCGCGCCCTGCTGCCCACGCTTCCCGAAGCGCTCCCGGCCGGGACGAAGGCGATGATGTGCCATGCCGGCTTCGGCGGCGTCGACCCGGTCACGAACGAGTACGTCTGCTTCCTCGAGACCTTCGGCGGCGGCTACGGCGCCCGGCACGCGAGCGACGGCCCCGACGCGGTGCAGGCGCACGGTCAGAACACCGAGAACGCGCCCGTCGAGGAGACGGAGCTCAACTACCCGGTCTCCGTCGCGCGGCTCTCGCTCGTCGAGGACTCGGACGGCGCAGGGCGCTTCCGCGGCGGTCTCGGCCTGCGCAAGGACTTCGTGTTCGACCGGCCGACGACGTTCACGGTGCTCTCCGACCGCACGAAGGCCGGCCCGGCCGGCGCCTTCGGCGGGCACGACGGGCGCGTGGCCGAGTACGTCCTGATCCGTGACGGCGAGGAGACGCGGCTGCCGGCCAAGGCGACCGTGTCCCTCGAGGCCGGCGACGTCGTCAGCTACCGCACGTGCGGCGGCGGCGGCTACGGCCCGCCCGAGGAGCGCGATCCGGCGCGGGTGCTCCGCGACGTGCTCGAGGAGAAGGTGAGCGTCGAGCGCGCGCGGGACGTCTACCGGGTCGTCGTGTCGGGGCGCGAGCTCGACGAGGCCGCGACGGCCGCTGCCCGGCTTCAGCCGGGCAGCGGAACGCGATGACACCTCCCGTCGACCCCATCACGTTCGAGGTGGTCCGGAACGCGCTCGTCGCCGCCACCGACGAGATGGTGCTGGCGCTGAAGCGGAGCGCGTACTCGACGAACATCAAGACGCGGTCGGACTTCTCGTGTGCGTTCTTCGACGCGGAGCTGCGCTCGGTCGCCCAGGCGTTCACGCAGCCCGTGCACCTCGGTTCGATGGTGGAGCAGGTGCCGCACGCGGTGCGGCGCTACGGCCTGGAGAACCTCGGCCCCGGCGACGCGATCGTGACCAACGACCCCCACCCGAGCGGTGTGCACCTGAACGACGTCAGCCTGATCTCGCCCGTCTTCGTCGAGAACGAGCTGCTCGGGTACGTCGCGAATCTCGCGCACCATGTCGACGTCGGCGGCGGGGCTCCCGCGTCGATCGGCGCCTTCCGCGAGGTGTTCCAGGAGGGCGTCATCATCCCGCCGGTCAAGGTCGTCGAGGCGGGGCGGATCGTCGACGACGTGTTCCGCCTGATCCTCGCCCAGATCCGCTCGAAGCACGAGACGGCGGGCGACTTCCGGGCGCAGTTCGCCGCCAACGTGACGGGCGTGCGCCGCATCCAGGCACTCGCGGCGCGGCACGAGAGGGACACGCTCGCCGCGACGATGCGGGAGCTCCTCGACTACACCGAGCGTCGCGTGCGTGCCGAGATCGGGGCCCTGCCGCACGGTGTCTACGAGGCCGAGGGCACCGTGGACAACGACGGGTACACCGACGAGCCGGTCCACCTCCGGGCGAGAGTGGAGATCGGCGCAGATGGACTTCGATTCGATACGTCGGGCTCGGACCTGCAGCGGCCGGCGCCCGTCAACTCGACCTACGCGCAGACGTACTCCGCCTGCGCATATGCGCTCAAGTGCCTGATCGACCCGGACCTGCCCGTCAACGACGGCTTCTACCGGCTCTTCCGGGTCGACGCACCCGAGGGAACGGTGACGAACTGCACCTGGCCCTCGCCGGTCGTCGGCGGCTGGGAGACGCAGACGCGCCTCGTCGAGGTGATGTTCCGGGCGCTCCTCCCCGCTTTCCCCGACCGGCTTCCTGCCGGGACGAAGGGCATGATGTGCCAGGCCGGCTTCGGCTCGCTCGACCTCGCCCGCGGGAGCTACTCGTGCTTCTACGAGGCGCTCGCCGGCGGTTACGGCGGACGGCTCGCGAGCGACGGCCCGGACGCCGTGCAGGCGCACGGGCAGAACACGGAGAACGCTCCCATCGAGGAGACGGAGCTCAACTACCCCGTCCAGATCACGCGCCTGTCGCTCGTCGAGGACTCCGACGGCCCGGGCCGGTTCCGCGGCGGCCTCGGCCTGCGCAAGGACTTCCGCTTCGAGCAGCCGACGACGTTCACGGTGCTCGCCGACCGCGACCGCCAGGGGCCGTGGGGCGCGGCCGGGGGCGACGCCGGCCGCGTGGCCGAGTACGTCCACGTCCGTGAGGGCGTCGAGACCCGGCTCGGCTCGAAGAGCACGATCGACCTCGTGCCGGGCGACGTGATCAGCGTCCGCAGCTGCGGCGGCGGCGGGTACGGCCCGCCCGCCGAGCGCGAACCGGCCCGCGTCCTGCGCGACGTGCTCGAAGGCAAGGTCAGCGCCGAGCGCGCGCGCAGCGAGTACCTCGTCGCGATCGCGGACCGGCGCGTGGACGTGGATGCCACGAGCGAGCTGAGGAGAGGAGCCGCATGAGCGTGCGTCTCGCGATCGATATCGGAGGCACGTTCACCGATGCCACGCTGATCGACGAGGAGACCGGCGCGGTCGCGATCGCCAAGGTCCTGACGACGCCGGCAGATCCCTCCGAGGGGTTCATGCAGGCCGCCGAGCGGGCGCTCGCCGAGGGAGGCGTCGAGGCCGGCGAGGTGACCTTCGTCGTGCACGCGACGACCGTCGCCACGAACGCCATCATCGAAGGGAAGATCGCGCGCAGCGGCTTCGTCACGACGGACGGGTTCCGCGACCTGCTCGAGATCGCGCGACAGGTGCGGCCCACGCTTTACGACACGCAGTTCGAGAAGGCGAAGCCGCTCGTGCCCCGCGACCGGGCCGTTGTCGTGGCGGAGCGGCTCGGCCCGAAGGGCGAGGTGCTGCACGCACTCGAAGACGGCTCGGTTCGCGAAGCCGCCGCGATCCTGCGCCGCGAGGACGTCGAATCGGTCGCAGTCTGCCTCCTGCACGCCTACGTGAACGACGAGCACGAGCAGCGGGTGGGCGAGATCCTGGCCGAGGAGCTCCCGGGCGTCCCCGTCTCGCTCTCCTCCGAGGTGGCGCCGGAGTTCCGTGAGTACCTCCGGGCGTCGACGACCGTCATCAACGCGGTCATTCGCCCCGTGGTCGAGCGCTACCTGCGCGGAATCGAGGCGCGGCTGGCGCGGGCGGGAGTGCAGGCGAAGCTGCTCGTGATGCAGTCGAGCGGCGGCATCTTCGGCTCCGACGCGGCTGCCGTGCGGCCCGTTTTCATGGTCGAGTCGGGGCCCGCCGCCGGGGTGATCGCGTCAGCGCACCTCGGCGAGACGCTCGGGCGCCCCGACATCCTCTCGTTCGACATGGGCGGCACGACGGCGAAGGTCGGCCTCATCCAGGACGGCCGTCCCTCGGTGACGAAGGACTACAACGTCGGCGGTCACGCCGGCGCCGGCATCGGCGGCATGTCGCTGTCCGGCTACCCCGTGCGGACGCCGGTCGTCGACCTCGTCGAGATCGGCGCCGGCGGCGGCTCGATCGCCTGGGTCGACTCCGGCGGGCTCCTGCGCGTCGGCCCGCAGAGCGCGGGCGCCGACCCGGGCCCGGTCTGTTACCGCCGTTCGGGGTCGAGCCGACGGTGACCGACGCGAACGTCGTGCTCGGACGGCTCAACCCGCGGTACTTCCTCGGCGGCGAGATCGGTCTCGACGTCGAGGGCGCCGCGCGGGCGATCGAGGAGCGCTGCGCCGCGCCGCTCGGGCTCTCGCTGACCGAGGCCGCGAACGGCATCGTCGAGATCGCGAATGCAGCCATGGTGAACGCGCTCAACCTCGTCTCGGTGCAGCGCGGCTACGACCCGCGCGACTTCGTCCTCGTCGGGTTCGGTGGCGCCGGGCCCGTGCACGCGAACGCCCTCGCGCGCGACGCCGAGATGCCGACTCTCCTCATCCCGCGGAGCCCCGGCATCTTCTCGGCCACGGGCCTCCTCACGACCGATCTCAAGCGCGACACCGCCGCCACCATCATGCGGCGGCTCGACGACCTCGACCACGACGAGGTGGCGGCGACGTTCGCGCGGCTCGAGGACACGGGTCGAGAGGAGCTCGAGCGGGAGGGCCTGGGCGAGGAGGCGATCGAGTTCCTGCGGCAGATCGACCTGCGCTACGTCGGCCAGAGCTTCGAGCTCACGATCCCGGCCGGCGACGACCTGCGGGAGCGCTTCCACGCCGAGCACGACCGCACGTACGGCTTCAGCGCGCCCGCCGAGCCGGTCGAGGTCGTGAGCCTGCGGCTGACGAGCATCGGGCGGATCGCAAAGCCGCCACCCCGCCGCCTCGACCCCGGGGAGGCACCGGAGCCGAAGGAGCGCCGGCCGGTCTACTTCGCCGAGGCGGGCGGGTACGTGGACTGCCCGATCTTCGACCGCTACGCGCTCGGGGCGGGCGTGACGCTCGCCGGTCCGGCGGTCGTCGAGGAGTTCGACTCGACCACGGTCGTGCATCCCGGGTTCGCGCTGCGGGTGGACGACGTCGGGAATCTCGTCATCGAGAGAAGGGTCTGATGACCGGCGTTCAACCCGGAAGCGAGGCCGAAGCCTCTCACCGGGGGATCGTCGTGTCGAAGGACGTGATGGTGCCGATGCGCGACGGCGTCCGGCTCGCGTTCGACATCTACCGGCCGGCGCGCGACGGCGCCTTCGTCGAGGGGCGCTTCCCGACGATCATGCTCCATACCCCGTACGACAAGACCGACAGGCGCTACACGGAGATCGCGGACTTCTTCGTGCCGAAAAGCTTCAACGTCGTGCTGGTCGACCTGCGCGACCGCTACCGCTCCGAGGCCTCGGGCGTCTACTACCACGCCGCCACCCCGCACACGGGCCGGGACGGCTACGACATCTGCGAGTGGATCGCCGCGCAGCCGTGGTCGAACGGCCGGATCGGCACCGTCGGGAGCTCCTACGGCGCGATCACGCAGGTGCGCACGGCGCTCGAGCGCCCGCCCCACCTGACCGCGATCTGGCCCGACGTCGTGCCGACGAACAGCTTTCAGAATCAATGCCGCGAGGGTGGCGCGATGCAGGGGCACATGTTCTGGGCGCTCTTCATCCACGCCCAGGACGCCCAGGACATCGCCGGCGACCCGGAGAAGCAGCAGGACGTCTGGAACGACCTGCGCGACCTGCGGCAGCTCTTCCGCGCGACGCCGTGGAAGCGCGGCCAGACCTCGCTCCGGCACGTGCCGCCACTCGAGGACTGCCTTCTCGACTACTACACGCGAGGCGCGTACGACGAGTACTGGAACCGGATCGAGCACGACTACACGCAGTTCTGGGACCGGCACGCGGACATCCCCGCGACGTTCTCGACGGGGTGGTACGACCCGTTCCCGGCCGCCGATTCCGAGTACTTCGCGGCGATGGCCGCGCGGAACACGGCCCCGCAGCGCCTCGTCATCGGCCCGTGGAGCCACGTCGGGATGCGCGGGGACGCGACGTTCTGCCACGACGTCGACTTCGGGCCGCAGAGCGTCTGGGGTGTCGAGCGCTACTTCGAGGAGCAGCTCGCGTTCTTCTCCCGCTGGCTGCCCGACGACGCGTCCGGCCGTGCCGAGGGCGAGGCGCCGGTGCGGATCTTCGTCATGGGCGGCGGCTCCGGCCGTCGCACGCCGGAGGGCAAGCTCGACCACGGCGGCGAGTGGCGCGAGGAGTGGGAGTGGCCGCCGGCCCGGCGTGTCGAGACACCCTACTACCTCCACTCCGACGGCTCACTCTCGACCCAGGCGCCGCCTGCCGGCGCCGAGCCGCGGCGGTTCACCTTCGATCCGGCGCACCCGGTGCCGACGATCGGCGGCCTCTACTGCGCGATCGGCGAGCTGCCGGCGGAGGGCGCCGGGATGGAACAGGCCTGGGCGCGGTTCCTGAGCCCGGTGCTCCGGCTGCGCGACCTGCTCTCACCCGGTCCCACGGACCAGAAGGAGTCGCCCGCGTACTTCGGCTCGGAGGAGCCGTACCCCCGACTCTCCGAACGGCCGGACGTGCTCGTCTTCCAGACCGAGCGCCTGGCCGAGCCGGTCGAGGTGACCGGCCCGACGACCGTGCACCTGTGGGTCTCCTCGAGCGCGCTCGACACGGACTTCACGGCGAAGCTCGTGGACGTGCACCCCGCGAACGAGGACTACCCCGACGGCTACGACATGCTGCTGAACGACTCCGTCATCCGCTGCCGGTTCCGCGAGGGTTTCGACCGGGAGGTGCTGCTCGAGCCCGGCGTCCCGGTGCCGGTGACGATCACGCTGGCACCGACGAGCAACCTCTTCGACAGGGGCCACCGGATCAGGGTGGACGTCTCCTCGTCGAACTGGCCCCGGCTCGACGTGAACCCCAACACCGGCGAGCCGGTCGGGAGGCACACGCACCTCGTCGTCGCCGAGCAGGCGGTCTATGCGGACGCCGAGCGGCCCTCGCACATCGTGCTCCCGGTGATCCCGCGCGGGACGTGACCTCGTCTCCTGGCTCGACGCTCGCCGCACTTCGGCGTTCAAATCGCCCGGATGGCACGCGACTCGGACGTACCACCTCACTCGGTACAATCATGGCATGCGGACTACCATCGACACGGCAGGGCGTCTCGTCGTGCCCAAGGCGCTGCGCGACCGCATCGGGCTCCGCGCGGGCGAAGTCGACCTCACCGCTCGACGGCACCGGCATCCGGATCGAGCCGATCGCCGGCGAGGGCCTCCAGGAGGAAGGTGGCCGCCTGGTGATCCCGGCGTCCGGCGTCGCCGTCGACGACGAGCTCGTCCGGGCTCTCCGCGATGCCGATCGCAGGTGAGCAGAGCCCGGCCACCCGACCTGCTCGTCGACACGAGCGTGGCGGTCGCGCTGGTCGTGGCCGACCACGAGCACCATGAGGCTGTCGCCGGCGCCGTCGGCCCACGACGTTTGGGGCTCGCGGGCCACGCCGCATTCGAAACGTTCTCCGTGCTCACGCGCCTGCCGCCTCCCGCGCGCCGCCACCCGAAGATCGTCGCTCGGCTGATCCGCACGAGCTTCCCCGCCTCGCAGTTCCTCGATCGTGACGAGACTGCCGCGCTCCTCGACCGGCTCGCCGACCTCGGCATCGCCGGAGGCGCCGTCTACGACGCGCTCGTCGGGGCTGTCGCGGCTGCGCGCAGCCTTCCGCTCGTGACGCGCGACGCCCGCGCGGTCGATGTCTATCGGACGCTCGACGTCGACGTGCAGCTGCTCGCATGACGGGTCGTCGATGATCGAGAGCGACGACCCCGACCGGGGATGAAGAGCTTGCCGCCCACCTATGACGAGCTGCGGGCGTCCCACCGCTGGGGGCTGCCCGAGCACTCCAACATCGGGGTCGAGGTCTCCGATCGTCAACGGGCCGGCGACCCGGCGATCCTCGTCACCGACGGGCGCGAGATCACGCGGACGGTCACCTTCGGCGAGCTGAGCGAGAGCTCGAACCGGCTCGCGAATGCGCTCGCCGCGCTAGGCGTGCGGCCGGGCGACCGCGTCGCGATCATCCTCTCCCAGCGCCCGGAGACGGCGCTGGCCCACGTCGCGATCTACAAGCTCGGCGCGATCGCCGTGCCTCTCAGCTCCGCGTTCGGTCCCGATGCGCTCGAGATCCGACTTCGTGGCTCGGAGCCGCGAGCGGTGCTCGCGGAACAGGAAGCGCTCGAGCGGGTGCGGCGCCTCGGCTACGACGGCGTGCTGGTCGACGTCGACCGCGACCTGCCGGGGCTCCTCGCGGCCGCCTCGCCCGACTTCGCCGCGGCACCCACCACACCGGACACGCCGGCGCTGCTCGTCTTCACCTCGGGCACGACCGGAGCCCCGAAGGGCGCGCTGCACGGGCACCGCGTGCTCGCCGGCCACCTGCCGGGATTCGAGCTCTCGCACGACTTCTTCCCACAGCCGGGCGACCGGATCTGGACACCCGCGGACTGGGCCTGGATCGGCGGGCTCTACGACGTCGTCATGCCGGGCCTCGCGCACGGCGTTCCCGTCGTCGCGTTTCGCATGCCGCGGTTCGACCCCGAGCTGGCGTTCGACGTGATGGCCCGGGCGGGCATCCGCAACGTCTTCATGCCGGCGACGGCGCTGCGGCTGATGCGGCGAGCCGGCGGCGTGCCCGTCTCGCTGCGCACGCTCGCGAGCGGCGGCGAGACGGTCGGCGAGGAGACGGGGGCATGGTGCGAGGAGCGCTTCGGCGTGCGGCTGAACGAGTTCTACGGGCAGACCGAGGCGAACCTCCTGATCGGCAACTGCGCCGCGTGGCCCGCCCGCCCGGGCCGGATGGGACGGGCCTACCCAGGCCATGAGCTGCGGCTCGTCGACGGTGAGATCGCCGTTCGGGTCGAGGGGGACCCGGTGGTGATGCTCGGCTACTGGCGCGACCCGGAGGCAACGGCCGCGAAGGTGCGCGACGGCTGGCTGCACACGGGAGACCTCGCCGAGGTCGACGACGAGGGCACGTACCGGAGCATCGGCCGCGCCGACGACCTCATCTCGAGCGGCGGCCACCGCATCGGCCCGGGTGAGATCGAGGAGTGCCTCATCCGCCATCCCGCCGTCTCCGTCGCAGCCGCGATCGGGGTTCCCGATGCGGTGCGCGGCGAGGTGGTGAAGGCGTTCGTCGTCCTCGTCCCCGGCGTGTCAGGATCGGCCGAGCTCGTGACCGAGTTGCAGCAGCACGTCCGCAGCCGGCTTGCCCCCTTCGAGGTGCCCCGTGCGATCGAGTTCGTCGACGAGCTCCCGCTCACCGTGACCGGCAAGATCCGCCGCGCCGAGCTGCGCCGCCGCGAGCTCGGCGGCTCAGTGACGGAAGGCGGCCCAGTCGAGGTCGAAGCCGAGCCCGGGGGCATTCGGTGGAGAAGCCCTCCCGCCGGCGAGCCGCGGGCCGCCTCGGACGAGGAGATGCGAGGGATCGAGCGGGTTGCCGCCGGGCAGATCGGGGTCGAACGTCTCGACCATGGAGCCCGCGTTGCCGACGGCGAGATGGATGCTCACCTCGGGGTAGATGTGGAACGACACCGGCAGACCGCGCTCGGCAGCAAGAGCCTCGACGCGCCGCGCCGGTGTCACCCCGCCGAGCGCGAGGACATCGAGCCGGAGCACGTCGAGCGCTTGCGCGTCGAGGAGAGCCCGGAAGGTCGCGATGTGCGTGACCTCGT
Organism: uncultured Thermoleophilia bacterium; assembly: GCA_963736945.1. GTDB lineage: Bacteria > Actinomycetota > Thermoleophilia > Gaiellales > Gaiellaceae > Gaiella. Next base: position 383,761 of record CAVTQW010000014.1, on the reverse strand, counting down.
CGCCGACGCCGACGGGATGCGGTCCGAGTCGGCGGATCGCCGCGCATCCCTCGGCGTCCTCGGGCACGAGCGGGTCCTCGAGCCAGGCGAGCGGCGTTCCGCCCCACTGCGCGAGCTCCGCGAGCGCCTCGTCGCTCGAGCGCCAGCCGTAGCCGCCGTCGACGACGACCCGGGCGCCGGCCGGGAGACCTGCGGCCGCTGCCTCGAGCAGGCGGCGCATGCGGCCGGGATCGGGGTCGCGCGCGACCTTGAGCAGCGTGTACCCGGCCTCGCCGTAACGGACGACGTCGGCGGCGAGCGACTCGGGGCTCCGGTCGGCGAGGGGGTACGCGGCGACCATCATCACGGGCACCGCCGGAGCTGCGCTCGCCCCCGAGGAGGCGCCACAGCGGCAGGCCGGCAGCCTGGGCGGCGATGTCCCAGAGCGCGACGTCGACGAGGCCGAGCGCCCGCACGACGAGGCCGGTGCGCCCGATCGCGACCGTCGCGCGCGAGGCGTCCTCGAAGCGAGCCTCCGGGTCCGCCTCGCGGCCCGTCACCACCGGAGCGACGAGGCGCTCGACGCACGCGGCCACCGGCGCGTTGCGGGTGAGGCAGTAGGCCGAGCCGACGAGACCGTCGTCCGTCTCCACCTCGACACCCGCATACTCGCGCTCCCGGATCTCCAGCGGCCCGAGACGCAGCGGCTGCGGCAGCGGGAGCACTGCCGTCCCCGTCCTCACCGCGGTCACCCGCGGACTCATCGCCGGACGTTGACGCCGTAGTCGGCGAGGAAGCCGCCGTCGACGTAGAGCACCTGCCCGGTCACGTACGCCGCGCCGGGGGAGGCGAGGAAGCTGACCATTGTCGCGATCTCGTCCGGATCGGCGAGCCGGCCCGCGGGGATCCGCTGCAACACGTCGGCGGGGTCGAGCGTGCCGTCGGCGATCGCCGCGCTGAGCACGCCTGCGTCGACGTAGCCGGGGCCGACGGCGTTCACCCGAACGCCGTTCCGGGCCCACTCCACCGCGGCCGAGCGGGTCAGCCCGACGATCGCGGCCTTCGTCGTCGCGTAGGGGGCGCGGCCCGCCGCGCCGCGCTCTGCCGCCACGGAGGCCATGTTCACGATCACGCCGCCGCCGCGCTCGATCATGATCCGTCCGCCTGCCTGCAGGCAGTTGAAGACGCCGTGCAGGTTGACGTCCACGACGGCCGACCAGTCCTCCCAGGTGAGATCGACGAGGGGGCGATGCCGCGTGATCCCGGCGTTGTTGACGAGCAGGTCGAGGCCGCCGTGCTCCTCCGCGACGGCGGCGAGCGTCGCGCTCACCTGTTCCCGGTCGCACACGTCCAGGGGGCGGTATTCGACTCCGGTGTCCCCGGCCGCGGTCTCGCCCGCCACGAGGTCGGCGGCCACGGCCTGCCAGCCCTCGTCGCGCAGCCGGGTGGCGACGGCCCAGCCGATCCCGCGCGCGCCTCCGGTGACGACCGCGACCCTCATGCCATGCAGACGCCGCCGTCGACGTCGTAGGCCTGCCCGGTGATCATCCGCGCCTCGTCGCCGGCGAGGAAGGCGACCATCGGCGCGATGTCCTCCGGCTCGAGCCGGCCGCCGATGGGCGTCAGGCCCCGCTCGTACTCGGCCGGATCACGCCCGAGCCGCTTCGCGTCGTACTCGATCCGGGCGTCGTTCACCCTCGTCCGCACAGGGCCGGGGCAGACGCAGTTCACCGTGATCCCCTCGGACGCAACCTCGAGCGCGAGCGTGCGCATGAGGCCGATGACGCCGTGCTTGCTCGCGACGTAGGCGCCCGAGTGCGGGGAGGGGATGCGGCCGTTGATCGACGCCACCGTGACGATGCGTCCCCAGCGCTGCTCGCGCATGTGCGGCAGCACCGCCTTCGAGAGCACATAGGGAGCCGTGAGGTTGAGCTCGAGGGTCAGGTCCCAGAACTCGTCCCGGAAGTCGGCGAGGGGACGGGGATCGGCACTCGAGCCGATGCCGGCGTTGTTGACGAGGATGTCGATCGGGCCGAAGATCACCGCGGCCCGGTCGACGATCGTCGCGGACTGCGAGCGGTCGGCCAGGTCGCAGGGAATCGCAGCCGCCTCGCCTCCGGCCGCCAGGATCTCCTCGACGGCGGCGTCGAGCTCGTCGCCGGAGCGCGCGGTCGCGACCACACGGGCACCCGTCGCCGCCAGGGCGAGCGCGGTCGCTCGCCCGATCCCCCTGCCGGCGCCGGTCACGAGCGCGGTCCGCGTGCTCACGTCGAGCGCCTCACCCGTCGGCCGACTGCTGAGAGGGGGAGTACCTGGCCTCGGGCAGCCGGACGACCCTCGTGGAGTAGCCGCCGCCGTCGAGCTCGATCAGCCGATACCCCGGAGGTGCCGTCACGAACAGCGCCTCGACGCTGTCGGGGCTGAACTGGAGCCCGGTCGCCGGCGTCGTCATCACCTCGGCGCTACCGACCCGGCGCGACGACTCGTGGTGGACGTGGCCGCAGCAGACGAGCCTGATGCGCTCGTCGTCGCGGAGCAGCGCCTGCAGCAGCTCGTGGTCGTCGATCCCGATCCGGTCCAGCCACGCCAGGCCGAGCTCGACCGGCGGGTGGTGCATGAAGAGAGCTGCCGCCCGAGGCTGGTGCTCGTCGAGCTGCCGCCGCACCCAGTCCACCTGCTCGGCCCCGAGGTGCCCGCCCACCTCGCCCGTCACCTGCGTGTCGAGCCCGAGGCAGAGCCACCCGCCTGCCTCGAAGGAGAAGTTGATGCGCTCGTCGCCCTCACCCGCGATCCGCTCCGGGAACGCCGAGCGCAGGCAGGCGCGGTCGTCGTGGTTGCCGGGCAGCTGCCAGAGGCGGTCGAGCCAGGGCGCGAGGGCCTCCCGCGCCCCCGCGCACGCGCCCGTCGACTCGTCGTGCGTGTGGTCGCCCGTGACGACGACGTGGTCGAAGCGCTCGCCGGAGGCGACCGCGTGGGCGATGGTCTCCTGCAGCAGCTCGCGGGTCGGGATGCCGAACAGCAGCTCTTCGGGGTCGGCGAAGAGGTGGAGGTCGGTGAGCTGCAGGATGCGCGTCGTCATGCTTCGGGAATCGGTTGCAGCCTACAACGGGAGCGCAACCGGCATCGCGCTTGACACGACGTGCCGTCCGCTCGTAGGCTGTCCCGTGAGGGTGCAAACGATTCCAGACACCGCTGTGCCGCTCGAGGTGGCGCCGTCGGCGTTCGCGGGCCTGCTGGGCGTGGCGCGGCGTGACACGACCCCGCCGGACGGCATCTACGCCCGGATGTGGGGCGCGGCGACGCACGACCTCGCGACCGGTGTGCACCGGCCGCTCACGACGACCGTGCTCGCCCTGCAGGCGGCCGGTGCGCGACCGCGGCTGCTCGTCGCGCTCGACATCGCCCTGCTCGGCGACCTCGGCGGCGCCTCCGACGCGGAGCGAGTGCTCACCCCGGTGCGCGAGGAGCTCGGGCTCGAGCCCGGCGAGCTGCTCGTCAACTGCTCCCACACGCATGCCGCGCCGTGGGCGGCGCTGAGCCGCAGCCACAACCCGGGGGGCGAGCTGATCGCGCCCTACCTCGACCAGCTCAGCCGCGCGATCCTCGAGGCGGGGCAGGAGGCGATCGCGAGCCTCGCCCCGGCGACACTGACGTGGGCAACCGGCCGCTGCGATCTGGCGCGCAACCGGGACCTGCCGGATCCGAGGAGCGCAGAGGGCAAGATCGTCTGCGGCTTCAACCCCGTCGCGCCGTCCGACGACACGCTCGTCGTGGGGAGGATCACCGCGGTCGACGACGGGCGGGTGCTCGGCACGATCGTGAACTACGCCTGCCACCCGACGACGCTGGCCTGGGAGAACACGCTCATCTCCCCCGACTACATCGGCGCCATGCGCGAGGTGGTCGAGGAGCACACCGGCGGAGCCCCGTGCCTCTTCCTCCAGGGCGCCTCGGGCGAGCTCGGCCCCGCCCATCAGTACGTGGGCGACCCGGCCGTGGCCGACCGGCACGGGCGCCGGCTCGGCTTCGGTGCGCTCTCGGCGCTCGAGGGCATGCTGCCTCCCGGCCAGGCGCTCCGCTTCGACGGCGTCGTCGAGTCCGGCGCCCCGCTCGCGGTCTGGCTGCCCGGGCCGTTCGAGCCTTCACGCGTGCTCGACGGCGGCCTCGTGGAGGTGCCGCTCCCGGTCAAGCCGATGCCGTCGGTCGAGGAGCTCGAGGCCCAACGTGCCGAGACGGACGACCGCCCGCTGTCCGAGCGCCTCTTCCGCAAGATCCAGATCGTGAAGAACCTGAGCGGGGGCGACCACCAGGTCTTCCCCGCCTGGGTGTGGCGGGCCGGGGACAGCCTCCTCGTGGCGCATGCCAACGAGGCGTACTCGTGCTTCCAGCAGGACCTCCGCGAGGCGTTTCCCGGGGCGACGGTCGTGGTGATGAACACGAGCGGCGCTGAGATGGGCTACCTGTACCCGCCCGAGCTCGACGGGCTCGACGTCTATCAGGTGTGGCAGACGCCGTTCTCGAAGGACGCGCTGCCGACCCTGACGGAGGCCTGCATCGACGAGGGCCGCAGGCTCTTCTCCGCCACCGCCGCCGCAGCGGGGTAGATCAGCGGACGACGCCGCCGTGGCGCGCGCCGGTCGGCGCGCCGTCCCGCCAGACCGCGTGCCCCGCCACCCAGACGCCGGCGACGCCCTCCGGCGACCGCAGCGGATCGGCGTACGTGGCGGTGTCGACGTACGCGGCCGGGTCGAGGAGCACCAGGTCGGCCCGCTTCCCCGACGCGATGCGGCCCCGGTCGGAAAGTCCGAGCCGGTCGGCCGCCCGTGCGGTGAGTCGCGCCACCGCCTCCTCGACCGGCAGCAAGCCCTCCCGCAGGCAGAACCGGCCGAGGAAGCGCGGCGCGGTGGCGAAGAGGCGCGGATGCGGCCGCGCTCCGAAGATGCCGTCGGAGCCGACGAGCTGCAGCCGGTGGGCGGCGATCGTCCGCACCGCGTCGTCGGAGGCGTAGTGGAGCACCATCGTCACGTCGAGGGCCGATTCCGCCATCAGGTCGAGCGCTGCCGCGACCGGATCGCTGCCGCGGGTCGCGGCGATCTCCGCCAGCGTCCTCCCGACGGCGTCCTCGTTCGGCGGCGCTGCGTTCGCGATCTCGATGCGCTCCGGCCCGAGGGTGCCGAGGAGGTTCTCCCAGCCGGGCAGGCCGCCGGCTATGTCGCGGGCGATCCGTCGCCGCTCGCCGGGGCTGCCGAGCGACCGGAGTGTCCCGCTCGCGCCGCCCTCCTGCGCCCAGGCGGGCAGGATGCTCGCGAGAAGCGTGCTGCCCGCCCCGTAGGGGTACTGGTCGAAGCTCAGGTCGATCTCGGCCGAGGCGCCGTCCAGCCGCTCGAGCAGGGGCTCGACCATGCTCTCGTCGGCGAGGGCCTTGAGGTGGGAGAGATGGAGCGGTGCCCCGGAGCGGCGGGCGACGTCGATCATCTCGTCGACCGCCGCGAGCAGGCCGTTCCCCTCGTTCCGCACGTGCGGAACGAGCGGCGCTCCCGCCCGCGCCGCCTCCTCGGCCACGGCGACGAGCTCGTCCGTGGCCGCGTAGGCGCCGGGGAGGTAGACGAGCCCGAAGGACAGCATCCGCGCCCCTGCGTCGAGGCCGAGCCGGACCTCGCGCGCGCATCGCCCGCAGCGACTCGGCGGTCGGCGCGACGCGTCCTCCGCCGAGCACGACGTCGCGCACGGCGCCGTGGCCGATCGAGGGGACGAGCGAGATCGCGGGCCGGGTCGTGTCGAGCGCGTCGAGGTACTCCGCCACTGTCGACCACGGCCACTCCTCCGGGCCCGGTCCCTCGAGCGGTCGCAGGTAGGCCTGCCGCTCCGAGCGCCGGGCGGGGTCGACGGGCGCGGGCGCGAGGCCGTCGGGATTGATCACCTCCGTCGTGAAGCCCTGCGCGAGCTTCGGGACGAGGAAGGGATCGTCGAAGGTGCGAAGCGCAGAATGCGCGTGGAGGTCGATGAAACCGGGGCACAGCAGCAACCCGGACCCGTCCACGACCTCGCGCTGCTTCAGGCCGCCCCTCCGCTTTGTGACTCTCCGTCACAAACTCGATCTCGCCGTCGCGGGCACCGACCGAGCCCTGAAACGGCGGCGCGTCGCCGGGGTAGATGGTCGCGCTGTGGACGAGGAGGTCGAGGTCCGGCATCGGGCGGCGGCGTTACGTCGCGGCGGCGAGCGAGCGCCGGAAGCCGACGGCGGTGAGCGCCATGCCGGCGCCGACGAGCGCGAGGACGGCGCCGAAGCCGAGTGGGCCGAGGAGGCCCGCGGCGAGGATGACGCCGCCGACGAACCCGACCAGCCCGACTGTGCCACGGCGAGGTTGAGGAGCCCCTGGTGCTCGTGCTCCACGATGGAGGCCCGCGCGCCGCCGAGCGATGCCGCGCCGGCGCTGTTCGTGAGCAGCAAGAGGCAGTTCGCGCTGATCATCGCGAGCGTCCTTCGCGGCGTGTTCCGCCGCCGCAGCAGCGAGCTCACGGGACGGCCACTGCGGCCCAGCGCGCGAGCGCGCCCGTGAGCGCATCCGCAGCGCGCGCCGCGCCCGCGAACGGCAGCCTTGCGAAGCCCGGAGCCTGGAAGTGGATGCCGTCGACCACCGGGAGGCCGGCGGCCGCGAGGCCGGCGGCGACGGGCTCGCCCGAGTCGGCGTGAACGAAGAGGAACGGTGCCGCGGCCGGGACGCCGGCCGCGAGCCCGGGCGTGGCCTCGACCGCGGCGAGCGCGACGGCGCGGTCCGCAGCCAGTCCGGCGTGCACGTCGTCGAGCCAGTCTCCTGGCCCCTCGAGCACGGCCACCGCCGCGACCTGCGCCGCGAGATTGACGCGCAGGCAGTCCCACTCGAGCGTCCGGGCGCAGGCCGCGATGCGGTCGGCGGGTCCGGCAACGATTCCAGCGCGGAGCGTCGGCATGGAGAGGCTCTTGCCGAGGCTGCGGATCGCGATCACGTTCTCGTCGAGCGCGAACGCCGAGCTGAGCACGGCGCCGTCCCAGAGAGCGGCCTCGTAGGCCTCGTCCGTGACGACGAGCAGCCCGCGATCGGCCGCGAGCGACACGACGGCCGCGACCTCCTCCCGCGAGGGGACCGCCCCGGTCGGGTTGCCCGGATTGCAGAGCAGGAGCGCCGCCGCCCGGGGCCCGAGCGCGCGCTCGATGGCCCCGGCATCCCAGCGCCATCCGTCGTCGGGGTCTCCCGGCACGTAGACGGGCACGGCTCCGGCCGAGCGGATCGGGCCCTCGAAGAAGAAGCACGGCGACGGCACGACGACCTCGTCCCCGGCGCGGAGGAGCGAGCGGAAGCAGATCCCGAGCGCGTGCATGGCGCCGTTCGTGACGACGATCTCCGTCTCGGCAGCGACAGCGCGCCCGGTCGAATGCACGCAGCTCGCCGGCGTACGCCTCGCGCAGCGCCGTCAGGCCGCGCGGCGGCGGCGGGGTCAGCGGGCGGCCGAGCACGGTCGCGACCGCTTCGACGACGTGCGTTGGGAGCGCGGGCGAGGGGGTGCCGGCCAGGGGGACGGGCTCGACGCCTACCGCCCGGGCCGCCTCGAGCTGCCGCTCGGCCTCGAAGGTCGGAAAGCCGCCCCCGCCGTTCACGCGGGAACGACCGGCAGCACGATGTGCGAGGGATACCGGTCCGTGTGCAGCACGGTCTGCCGGGCGACCTCCATCCGCGTGCCGGTGCCGACGTCCTCGCCGGTGTTGAGGTTCCGCGAGAAGCGCGGGAAGCTCGAGCTCGTGACGTCCACGCGCACGCGATGTCCGCGGCGAAAGACGTTCGCAGCCGGATAGCAGCGGATCCGATACTCGGCCACCTCGCCGGGCTCGAGCAGCTCGACCGACTCTCCCTCGACGCTCGACCGGTAGCGCGCGCGGATGACGCCCTCGGTGAGGAAGATCGAACGGCCGTCCGGGTAGACGTCGCAGAGCCGCACGAAGAAGTCGGTGTCGCGGGCCGACGACGCGGCGTAGAGGACCACCTCGACCGGGCCGACGACCTCCAATTCGTGCTCGAGGGGGTCGCTCGTGTAGACGAGCACGTCGTCGCGCTCCTCCAGGGGGCGCTGGTCGAGCGGACCCGGCTTGATCGGCGTCTGCGCGCCCTGCGTCATCGTGAGCACGGAATTGACGCCGCCGATCGTCGGGACCGGATCGGCAGGGTCGTAGTCGTAGCGGTCCCCCGGCTCGCGGGCGGACGGCTCGTCACGCGAGAGGCGTCCTCCGCTGCGCAGGTAGAACGGCGTCTCCTCCGCGCGCGCGAGCGGCCACTCCGGCTCGCCCCTCCAGGCATCGGCGCCGAGCACGTAGAGCTCCGCCGCCGGCCGCTCGTCCCAGCCGTTGTCGACGTCCTTGAGGTAGCGGTCGAAGAAGGCGAGCTCGTGCTCCCGGATCACGGTGAGCGCGGGCGAGAGGTCGATGTCGCCGGTGAACGTGTCGACCTCCTCCTCGTGCGACCACGGCCCGATGAGGACGCGGTTCGGCACCCGGCTGCCGATCGCCGCGAACGACCTCAGGTGTGAGCCCGAGTACGGGTCGAACCAGCCGCCCTGCTGGAAGATGGGGACGTCGACCTTCTCCGGCCGGTGCCGGAACTGCTGCCAGTAGTCGTCATTGACCTGGTGCTCCCACCAGAGCCGCCAGTAGTCGACCTTGCGCCCGATCGTGATCTCGTCGAGCTCGATCAGCGGCAGGTGGCCGAAGACGCGGTCGTTGAGAACGACGTCGCGGGCGACGGGCCCCGTGATCAGCGCCATCGCGCTCGTCCAGAGCGCCGCGGCCCCGAGGGTGAGCGCGAGCTGGAACGCCCCTCCCGTCCAGTACCCGTCCCAGAAGTAGTCGTCGTGGATCACCTGGGGCGCGATGCACCGCACGTTCGGGTGCTGCAGGTGCGCGAGCTGCCACTGGACGAGGCCGCCGTAGCTGCGTCCCCACGTCCCGATGCTCCCGTTCGACCATTGCTCGGCGGCGGTCCAGGTGACGGTGTCGTACGCATCCCGGCCGTCGAGCTCCCACGCCGTGAACACGCCCTCCGACTCGTAGCGCCCCCGGACGTCGACGACGACGGCCGCGTAGCCGCGGCTCGCGAACCAGACACCCCAGGCGACGAAGCGCTCGCGCGTGGACTCGTAGGGCGTCCACTGCACGATCGTCGGCAGGCCCCGTCCGTTCAGGGGGAGGTAGACGTCGGCGGAAAGGGAGATCCCGTCGCGCATCGGCACCCGGCAATCGTGGAGGAGTCTGACGTCGTGGGCCGGCGCTGACCCGTTGCCGGTCATGCAGCGTGGGGGCCGGTGCCGGAGATCGGCGTGCCGGGGAAGTGGCAGGCGGCTCGGTGGTCGGCGCCGTGATCCTGCAGCGGCGGGTCGACCTCGGCGCAGATGGCCTGCGCGATTGGACAGCGGGTGCGGAAGCGGCAGCCCGAGGGCGGGTCGATCGGGCTCGGCACGTCGCCCGTGAGGACGATCCGCGTGCTCTTGCGGCCCGGCACGGGCTCGGGATTCGCCGACAGGAGCGCCATCGTGTACGGGTGCAGCGGGCGCGCGAACAGCTCGTCCGACGGCGCCATCTCGACGATCCGGCCGAGGTACATGACGGCGACGCGGTCGGAGATGTAGCCGACGACCGCGAGATCGTGGGCGACGAAGACGTAGGTGAGGTCGAACTCCTTCTTCAGCTCGACGAGCAGGTTCAGCACCTGCGACTGGATCGAGACGTCGAGGGCCGAGACCGGCTCGTCGGCGACGACGAGCTTCGGCTGCAGCACGAGCGCCCGAGCGAGACCGATCCGCTGGCGCTGGCCGCCGCTGAACTGGTGCGGGTAGCGGCCGGCCGCCTCCGGCGGCATGCCGACGCGGTCGAGCATCTCGTGGACGATGCGGTCGCGGTCCTTGCGGGCCGCGAGGCCGTGGATCCCGAGCCCCTCCGCGATCAGGTCGCCGACCTTCATCCGGGGGTCGAGCGAGCCGACGGAGTCCTGGAAGACGATCTGCATGTGCCGGCGCATCTGCTTCATCGCCCTCGGCGAGAGCCCGACGAGGTTCACCCCCTCGAAGGTGATCTCGCCCTCGGTCGGCTCGAGCAGCCGGAGGATGGTTCGCCCCAGGGTCGACTTGCCGCAGCCGGACTCGCCGACGAGGCCGACCGTCTCGCCGCGCCGGATCTCGAGGTCGACGCCGTCGACGGCCTGCAGGTAGCCGGAGGTGCGCTTCAGGAATCCCTGCTTGACCGGGAAGTACTTCTTGAGACCGCGAACGCGCAGGAGCACACCACCCTCCGGCGGCTCGACGAGCTGCTCCTCGAGCGCCTCTTCCGGGGTTGCGGCCGCGTCGCTCACGACGCGGCTCCGATCGGCTGGACCGCCCGCGCGCCCTTCTCGCAGAGCCAGCACGCGGATTCCTGCGCGCCCACGTCGAAGAGGGGCGGCAGCTCCGTCAGGCAGCGGTCGAAGACGTAGTCGCAGCGGGGCGCGAACCGGCAGCCCGGCGGCCAGTCGAGCGGGCTCGGCACCATGCCGCGGATCGCCTTCAGCGGTGTCGTGTAGCGCATGCCGAGGAGCGGGATCGACCGCAGGAGCGCCTCCGTGTAGGGGTGCTGCGGCGTCGCGAACGTCTCCGACACCGGCCCGCGCTCGACGATCTTGCCGCCGTACATGACGGCGACCTGGTCGACCATCTCGGCCACGACGCCGAGGTCGTGCGTGATGAGGAGGATCGCCATCCCGAGCTTCTCGCGCAGCTCCTTCATCAGCTCCAGGATCTGCGCCTGGACGGTGACGTCGAGTGCGGTCGTCGGCTCGTCGGCGATGAGCAGCTTCGGGTTGCAGCTGAGCGCCATCCCGATCATGACGCGCTGGCGCATGCCCGCCGGACATCTGGTGCGGGTAGTCACGCATGCGCTTCTCGGCCGACGGGATCCCCACGAGCCGCATCATCTCGACGGCGCGCGTTTCCGCCTCCTTGCTGCCCACCCCCTGGTGCAGCCGCACCGACTCCGCGATCTGCTCGCCCACCGTGAAGACCGGATTGAGCGACGTCATCGGCTCCTGGAAGATCATCGAGATGTCGTTGCCGCGGATCTTCGTCATCTCCTCTTCGGACAGCGCGGCGAGGTCGCGGCCGTCGAACACGATGCTCGACCCCGGCTCGATCCGACCCGGCAGATCGATCAGGCGCATGATCGAGAGCGCCGTCACGGACTTGCCACTGCCGGACTCGCCGACGACGCCGAGCGCCCCGCCCTTCTCGATCGCGAAGTCGACGCCGTCGACCGCTCGGATGACGCCGCCGTGCGTGTGGAAGCCGGTTCGGAGGTTCGCGATCTCGAGCAGCTCCGTCACGCCTCGTCCTTTCGGCCGCTCGGCCGCTTCCGCTTCTTGCCGGCGCCCGCGGTGCCGCCGTTCACGCCTGCCGGGACGGGAACCGCGATGTGCTGCTCGAGCAGGGTCAGCATGCGCTTCGGGTCGCGCGCCTGGAGCGCGGTCAGCAGCTCTCGGTGCTCGTCGACCATCCGCGCCAGGTCGCCACCCCGGCCGTAGCGGAAGAAATAGGCGCGGATGCGCGGCCAGATCGTCCGCCAGATCTGCACCGTGTGGGTCTGGCCGGAAGACGAGATCACGATCTCGTGGAAGCGGAGGTCGGCCTCGACATGGCGCGCGAGATCGTCGGCGGCGGCGGCTTGATCCATGAGCCAGACCTGCTTGCCGAGCTCCGCGATGTCCTCCTCCGTCATCCGCTCGAGCGCGTGCGAGAAGCTGTAGCGCTCGAGCGTGAGCCGGATCGGGATCAGTACCTCCTGCACCTCCTCGTCGGAGACGCCGAGGACGACCGCCCCGCGGTACGCGTAGGACATCACGAGGCCCTCGTTCTCGAGCTGGCGCAGCGCCTCGCGGACCGGCCCGCGGCTCGTGCCGAGCTCCATCGAGATCGTCGCCTCGATCAGCCGCTGGCCCGGCTCGTAGGTGCCCATGATGATCGCGCTCCGCAGGATCTCCACGACCTGCTGGCCGCGCGGGCCGCCCTTGCCGGCACCGCCGTCGAGGACGACCGCGGGTGTGCGTTCGACGCTATCGGCCATGCGCGCCCTCCATCATAGAAGATTGTCGACAATCACCAAATGGTTGACAATCTCGGATGCCGAGCCTAGTCTAGCCACCGTCGGTGAAGATCACCAGCGTCCATACCGTGCCGGTGCGCACGCCGATGCGCGAGCCTCTCGTCTGGCCCGGCGGGACGCGATTGTCCGCCTCCGGGCTGCTCGTGGAGATCCACACCGACGAGGGTATCGTGGGCGTGGGCGAGGCTCCCGGCCCGACGCTGCCGACGATCAGGTCGATCATCGAGGCAGAGCTGACGCAGTTCCTCACCGGCCAGGATCCGCTCCGCACCGAGTGGCTCGTGCACCGGATGGAGGAGTTCACCCGCAACTGGAGCCGCATGGGCGCCTACGCCATCGCCGGCCTCGAGATCGCGCTGCTCGACCTCAAGGGGAAGGCGCTGGGGGTGCCGGTGGCGGAGCTGCTCGGCGGCTTCTGCCGGCGACGGGTTCCCGTCGTCGGCTACCTCTTCATCGACGAGCCCGAGGCGAACGCGCGCAGAGCGGCGGCGTTCGTCGAGGCCGGCTACAGCGAGCTCAAGCTCAAGGTCGGGCGCGACTTCGGCCAGGACCACGACACGCTGGCCGCGATCCGCGACGAGGTCGGGGCCGAGGTCAAGATCCGGATCGACGCGAACATGATGTGGAGCGTCCCGGCCGCCGTGAAGTGGATCCGCGGCCTCGAGCATTTCGACCTCCAGTACGTCGAGCAGCCCGTGCCGGACTTCGACGTGCGCGGGCTGGCGCAGGTACGGCGTTCCGTGAGCGTGCCGATCGCCGCGGACGAGGGGTGCACCGATATCCGCTCCGCGCTCGAGCTGATCAGGGCCGACGCGTGCGACGTCTTCGTGGTCTACCCGTCCGAGGCGGGAGGGCTGACGCGCGCGCGGCAGATCGCGGCGCTCGCGGAGGCCGCGGGGAAGTGGTGCGCGATCGGAAGCTGGGCCGAGCTCGGCGTCGCGACGATCGCCAATGCCCAGCTCGTCGCCTCGTCCACGAGCTTCCCCTTCGCGAGCGACACGCACTACCCGCTGCAGGAGCTCGACGTGCTGACGGAGCCCGTCGAGATGGGCGACGGCTTCATCGAGGTCTCGGGCGCGCCGGGCCTCGGGGTCGAGATCGACCGGGAGGCGGTCGAGCGGCTGGCCAACATTCAGGTGCGCGAGTCCGTCTTCTACGACGACATCGAGGGTGAAGCTCCCAGGGTCGGTCAGATCCTCTGACCGGGCCACACGAAAGGAGGGCGTAGCTGTGTCCGACAAGGAAACCACGGAGAACGCGACCGGCGGGGGGCTCACCCGTCGCGACGCGCTCGTCAAGGCAGGGGTCGTCGCGGCAGGCGCAGTGGCTGCCGGCTCGGCGGCCGGCGCCGCGAAGGCAGCGCCGAAGTACTCCTTCGCCACGCCCAAGATCCGCTACGGGGGACATATCACCTGGGCCCTGGAGCAGGACCCGGTGCACGTCGCCCCCTTCGGCGCCATCCTGACCTCCAACCACTGGGGCAAGCAGGCCGCCTACGACTCGCTCGTCGAGTGGGACAAGGACCTCAACCTGAAGCCCGCGCTCGCGGAGTCCTGGAAGGTCGCGGCCGACCAGAAGTCGGTCCTCTTCAACCTCCGCAAGGGCGTGAAGTTCCACAACGGCAAGGAGGTCGACGCCGGGGACGTCAAGTACTCGGTCGAGTTGATGCTGAACCCGCCGCTTCCCGGCAGCGTCACCACGGTCCCCCAGGTGCCGGCGTTCGTCGGCGTGGACGTCGTCTCGAAGTACGTCGCCCGGCTCCGCCTCAAGGCGCCGGACGCGCGCACCTTCGGGTTCCTGGCCTGGGGACGCTACTCGCCGATCGTGCCCGCGGGCCTCTACGACCAGATCAACGTCAGCCGCGCCGCGGTCGGCACCGGCCCCTACAAGATGGTCGGGTTCAACCCGAACGACCGGGTCGAGTACGTGGCCAACCAGAGCTTCTGGAAGAAGGGCCAGCCGTACATGGACGCGATGACGCTGAAGACGCTGGCCGATGAGCAGGCGCGCATCGCCGCGCTGCGCGCCGGCGCGCTCGACGGTGCCGCCGTCTCGGTCGACGGCGCCAACGCGCTGAAGAGCGACAGCAACCTCGTCGTCCTCAAGGGCGGCACCGCCGCGTTCCGCGAGCTGCAGCTCACGATCAAGGGCGACCCGAAGCCGTGGCACGACGTCCGTGTGCGCCAGGCCGTCAACTTCGCGATCAACCGCCAGGCGATCATCAACACGGTCTACGGCGGCAGCGGCAACTTCTCCGGGCATCGTCCCGCCCGGGTACGGCCCGTGGCCGCTGACGCAGGCGGAGCTGAAGACGAAGTACCAGAAGTTCGACCTCGTCAAGGCCAAGGCGCTGATGGCCGCGGCGGGGCAGTCGAAGGGCTTCTCCGTGAAGCTGTCGACGTTCTCGACCCCGCTCGACATGCCGCAGGTCGCGTCGGTGATCAAGTCGCAGCTGCAGGCGATCAACATCGACGTCGAGATCGTCGCCCAGGAGCCGGGGACGTTCGGCACGAACAACGGCGCGGGCAACTTCGAGTGGGACCTCACCATGCGCGGCATGCGCGGCGACGTCGACGGCTACCTGAACGAGTACAACCCGATCCATGCCAACTACAAGGTCTGGTATCCGCTCTGGAAGAACCAGAAGGTCTGGCGGGAGGTCGGGAACGGCAAGATCATCCTCGACCAGGCGAAGCGCCTCCCGCTGTACAAGGACGCGCAGATCCGGCTCCAGACCGACCTGCCGCAGATCGGGATCGTGCAGGTCAACAAGTACCAGGTCGTCAACAAGCGCGTGCAGGGCATGTACGTCGCGTTCGACGACTTCAACACCGGTCTGCGCAACACGGTGTGGCTCAGCTCGTGAGGGAGGTCGGGCCCTCGCTCGGGAGGGGCGCCGCTTCGGCGCCTCTCCCGTCCCGGGTCTACTCTAGGTAGGCAGTGGGCGGGTACGTCCTCAAGCGGGTCCTCTTCACGATCCCGACCCTGATCGGCATCTCGATCGTGATCTTCTTCATGGTCCGGCTGCTCCCCGGCGACATCATCGACGTCCTCGCGGGAGCCGATGTCGGCGCGAACCCGGAGGTGAGAGAGAGGGCGCGCGAGCAGCTCGGGCTCACGGGCTCCTACCCCGAGCAGTACTGGCGCTGGATCAGCGGCGTCCTCCAGGGCGACCTCGGCTTCTCGTACCGCAACACCCAGCCGGTCTCGGAGATCCTGCTGCACGCGCTGCCGATCACCATCGAGCTCGTCCTCCTCGGGCTCCTGATCGCCGTCGTGATCGGGCTCCCGCTCGGGGTGCTCTCGGCCGTCAAGCGCGACAGCCGGCACGACTACGCCGCCCGGGTCGGCGGCCTGATCGGCATCAGCATCCCCAGCTTCTGGCTCGCCACGCTCCTCCTCCTCTTCACGTCGCGCGTCTTCCACTGGGTGCCGCCGCTCACCTACACCCCGTTCTACAAGGATCCGATCAGGAATCTGAGCCAGTTCATCCTGCCGGCCATCTCGATCTCGGTCTTCACGCTCGCGATCGTGATGCGCATGGTGCGGGCGACGATGCTCGAGGTGCTCGGGCAGGACTACGTGCGCACGGCGCGGGCGAAGGGCGTGCGCCGCAAGGTCGTGATCTCGCGCCACGCCCTCCGGAACGCGCTGATCCCGGTCGTCACCATCGTCGGCTTCGAGATCGGGATCCTCATGGGCGGCTCCGCCATCGTCGAGATCATCTTCGGGCTGCCGGGCATCGGCAACACGCTCATCAACGCGATCTTCAACCGCGACTATCCCGTCGTGCAGGGGGCGACGATGCTGCTCGCCTTCATCTTCATCTTCGCCAACCTCTTCGTCGACCTGCTCTACGGCGTGCTCGACCCGAGGATCTCGCAGGAATGAGCGGCTCCGGCGACTTCGAAGCGCCCGTCCTCGCCCCCGAGGGCCCGAGCGATCTCGGCCAGGGCGCCTGGGTCTACGTGCCCACCCGGCGCGCGGGCCGGTTCGCGAAGTGGCGCAACCCGATCGGGATCGCGGGCGCGATCATCGTCGGCTTCAACATCTGCGTGGCGCTGCTCGGGCCGTTCATCTGGACGGTCGACCCGGACGAGCTCGTCGCTACGCGCCTCCAGGACCCGAGCTGGGCCCATCCCATGGGCACCGACGAGCTCGGCCGCGACACGCTCGCGCGCATCATCCACGGGGCGCAGGTCTCCCTCCAGGTCGGCATCATCTCCGTGGGCATCGCCCTCGTCCTCGGCACCTCGCTCGGCCTGCTGTCGGGGTTCTACAGCGGCAAGGTGGACAGCATTCTCATGCGGCTCGTCGACCTCATGTTCGCGATCCCCGGCCTCGTCCTCGCGATCGTGATCGCCGGCCTGCTCGGGCCGAACCGGCGGAACGCGATGATCGCGATCGGCATCGTGATCACGCCGGCCTTCGCACGGGTGGTGCGCGGATCCGTGCTCGAGGTGATGGGCTTCCCGTTCGTCGAGTCGGCGCGCGCCCTCGGCGCCTCCCACCGGCGGGTCATGGCCCGCCACGTCTTCCCCAACATCGCCGCCCCGGTGATCGTGCTCGTCACCGTCTACCTCTCGACGGCGATCCTGAGCGAGGCGGCCCTCAGCTTCCTCGGCCTCGGCACGCAACCCCCCGAGGCGTCGTGGGGCGGGATGCTGAGCAGCGCCCGGCCTACCTCGACATCGACCCCTGGCTCTCCATCTTCCCCGGCCTCGCGATCATGATCGTCGTCCTCGGCTTCAACTTCCTCGGGGACGGCCTGCGCGACATCCTCGATCCCCGCCTCGGACCGCACGTCGGCGGGGTCTCGGACAAGAAGTGAGAGGGCGGTCGTCGACGTCCTGATCAGCGGCGGCTGGGTCGCCGACGGCACCGGCAGCCCGCCCTTCCTGGGCGATGTCGCGATCGAGGACGGGCGCATCGCGGAGGTGGGGCGGCTCGACGGGGGCGCCACCGCCGCGCGGGTGATCGACGCCACGGGCAAGGTCGTCTGCCCCGGCTTCGTCGATCCGCACAGCCACAGCGACTTCTCGCTGCTCGCGAATCCGACCGCGGAGAGCACCATCCGCCAGGGCGTGACGACCGAGGTCGTCGGCAACTGCGGCTGGAGCTACGCGCCGGTGACGGAGCACTCCCGGGAGTACATGAGCGGCCGGCTGCACACGTTCGGCTACGACGGGCCGGTCATCCCGTGGACGAGCTTCGGCGAGCACCTGGACTTCCTGTCGGACGTCGGCCACAGCCCCAATCTGGCCTGGTTCGTCGGCCACAACGCGATCCGCCTGGCCGCCGGCGTCTCGGGCTCCCACCCGTCCGAGGCGGAGCTCGCCGCGATGGAGGACTTCCTGCGCGAGGCCATGGACGCGGGCGCGCTCGGCATGTCGACCGGCCTCGAGTTCAATCCCGGCCGGGACGCGACGACGGCGGAGCTCGTCAGGCTGAACGAGGTCGCGGGCGAGTACGACGGGATCTACACGAGCCACGTCCGCAACCGCGACTCCGGCATCCTCCCCGCGATCGCCGAGTTCCTCGAGGTCGCCCGGGCGGGAGGCGCGCGCGCCGAGATCTCGCACCTCAACGTCCGGCACAACACCGGCGCTCCCGACCGCGGCTGGGAGCGCGCCGTCGAGATGATGGCGGCCGCGCGCGAGGCGGGAATGGACGTGCTCGCCGACACGACGCCGTTCCTCGACGGCCTCGGCCAGCTCGCCGGGATCCTGCCTCCGTGGGTCGCCGCCGACGGCACCGAGGAGGCTCTCGCCCGGCTCCGCGACCCGGACACGCGGAAGCAACTCCGCACCGAGTGCGACCGCTACTGGCGCTTCATCCACCGCGGCGAGTGGGACCGGGTGCGGCTGCAGGTGAGCGAGCAGCATCCCGACTGGGACGGCCTCACGTTCGCGCAGATCGCCGACGCCACGAAGGCGGATCCGTGGGACTGCTTCTTCGACGTCCTCGCCGACGCGGGCGACGCCTACGAGAGCGTCCTCGTCGTCGGCCGGCTCTTCACGGACGAGCACATGGCCGAGATGATCTCGCACCCGCTCTTCTGCCTCGGCGTCGACACCTTCACGGTGACCACCGAGGGGCCGCTCGCGGACGTCCTCCGCCATCCGCTCGGCTACGCCGGCCACGTCCACTACCTCACCCATCACGTGCGCGAGAACGGCACGCTCCGGCTCGAGGAGGCGATCCGCAAGATGACGAGCATGCCCGCGGCGCACTTCGGCCTCTGGGACCGCGGGCTCCTCCGCGCGGGCTACGCCGCCGACGTGATCGTGTTCGACTACGACGCGCTCGACGAGGTCTCGACCATCGAGCGTCCGCACGCGTACGCGCGCGGAGTCGAGCACGTGCTCGTCAACGGGACGGTCGTGGTCGACGGCGGCGAGCACACCGGCGCCCGGCCGGGCCGGCACCTGGTGCGCCGATGATCGACCTCCGTTCCGATCTCTGCTCGGTGCCGACCGACGAGATGTGGGACGCGATGCGACGGGCCGAGCTCGGCTGGGCCACGGTCGGGGAGGACGCCGTCGGTGAACGAGCTCTGCGAGCGGGTCGCGGCGCTGCTCGGCAAGCCCGCGGCGACCTGGGTGCCGACGTGCGGGATGGCCAACCTCGCCGCGATGCTGACGTTCTGCCGGCCCGGGGAGCACGTCGTGCTCGAGGCCGCCTCGCACATCCTCACCTCCGAGGCGAACGGGATCGAGGAGATCGCGCGGCTCCAGCCGTCCCCGCTCTTCGCCGCGGACGGACGGATGGATCCCGTCGCGGTCGAGGAGCTGATCGCCGAGCGCCATGCGGCGCTGCTCGTGCTCGAGAACACGCATACGCGGGCGGGTGGCACGACTCTCTCCCGCGAGCAGACCGAGGCGCTCGCAGCGGCCGCGAAGCGGCACGACTGCCGGGTCCACGTCGACGGCGCGCGGCTCGTGAATGCGGCCGTCGCGCTCGGGGTTCCCCTCGCCGACCTCGCCGGGCCGGCGAACTCCGTCGTCATGTCGCTCAACAAGAGCCTGTCGGCGCCGTTCGGCGCCGTGCTCGCCGGCAGCGAGGCAGTCGTCGGCCGGGTGCGCGAGATGTTGCACCGCCTCGGCGGCTCGAGCTTCCACCGGGCCGGCATCGCCGCGGCGGCCGGGCTCGTCGCGCTCGACACGATGCTCGACCGGGTCGCCGACGACCACCGCCGCGCGCGCGAGCTGGCCGCCGGGCTGGCCGCGATCCCGGGCGTGACCCTGCGCCCGGAGGTGGTCGAGACGAACATCGTGCTCGCGGACGTGGGGGGCACGGGCATCGCGCCGTCAGAGCTCGTGGCGCTCCTCGCGCAGGCCGGGCTCCGGGTGCTCGAGCGCGACACGAGCCGGATCCGGCTCGTCACGCACCGGCTCGTCGGAGATCCCGAGATCGAGCGCGCCGTCGTGATCGTGGCGGAGACGGTCGAGCGCCACGCGGTGCCGCCGCCGGAACTGCCCGCGCTCGACTTCGACTGGGAGGCCGAGCTCGCTGCCTACGAGGAGGGGACGCGCAGACGAGGGGGAATGAGGGTCACCGGGATCGAGACGCTGCCTGTGGCGGTTGGCGAGGTTACGGCTACGCGGTGATGCCGCTCTCCGGCGCCCAGGCCGCCGGCATGTGCCGCCCGGTGCCGTTTTGCATTCGGCAAGTCGGGTAGACGAACGACATGGCGTCGTACTCGGTCAACGAGGCCGGTCGCCGGCACGCCGAGAAGCTCATCCGCAGCCGGCAATACGTGGTGAGGAGCGACTGGGGCGACGTCCAGCCGAACGCTGCCCGGGAGAACGCGTTCCTCGAGTCCCACTCGTGGGCTGACTACGCGGCGTGGCATCTTGGCCTTTCGGACGGAGTGCCGGACGAGACAAAGGGTCGCTACGCCTTCGTCTTCGGTGATTTTCGCCGCGTGCATCGATCCGGGCTCATCGCGTGCCAGTACCGCGCAAGCGAGTGGGATCACAAGGAGATCGAGCTCGCCGTGCACGAACTGCTCCAGCTACTCGACAGCAGGCGTGCGCAGAAAGCCAAACGGTGAATCGCAGCCGACGCTGCCCTGGAGCGGCAGCGTAGCGGACCGGATTCCGAGGCGAAGTGGCGAGCTTCTCCGACGGCGGCCCGGCTCGCGGGCGGTGGCGGCACTTACGCCTCGGTGGCCGGCCGGTAGGTGGACACCTGCACGCCGGCACTGCTCGTGACCGTCGAGACCAGCTCGAGCGTGCGCAGCGCGCCGTCGTCCGGGAAGATCGACTTGCCACCGCCGAGGAGCACCGGCTCGATCATCAGCCGGAGCTCGTCGACGAGGCCTTCGCGCAGGAGCGTGCGCGCGAGCGTCGGGCTCCCCATCACGACCAGGTCGCCGCCGTCCTTCTCGTGCAGCCCGCGGATGCGGGCAACCGCGTCGTCGCCGGGGATCCGCGTCGTGTTGTTCCACGTCAGCTCGTCGTCGCCGAGGGTCGCGGTCACCACGTACTTCGGGATGGCGTTCATCTGGTCGGCGAACGGGTCGCCGGCGCGCTCGGGCCAGGCCGCCGCCATCGTCTGCCACGTGCGGCGCCCGTAGAGCAGCGCCTCCGCGTTCGTGAGCGCGTCGGCGAAGGCGCCGCCCACGACCTCCGGGTCGAAGAACGGGTGTGACCAGCCGCCGTGGGCGAAGCCGCCGTCGGTGTCCTCGTCGGGCCCGCCCGGGGCCTGCACCACGCCGTCCAGGCTGATGAACTCGATGATGACGATGCGCATGGTTCGCTCCTTCAGTATGTGGGGGTCACCGATGAAGACGGTCGCAACGCGCGAGAATCATCGCGCATGTCCGGCGAGCTCCGAGAGCGCGTCCGCTGCGGCCTCGATCGACTGCTCCAGGCACCCGGGCGCGTACGGCGACTGCTGTTCCTGGTAGCGACCCGACCCGTACGTCTCGCGCGGTGGCAGATAGCCGACCCCGCCGTTCGTCGTCATGAGCACGAACACCGGGGTCCCCGTGAAGCGGCGCCGCAGCTCGGCCTGGAAGACGGAGTACGGCTCGTTGCCGACGGCGACGAGGAGCGCCTCGCCCAGGCGCCACGCCCAGAGCGGCATCCGGTGGACCGGCCCGTCGCCGAGAGCGAGGCGGAGGAACTCGCGCCGCAGGGCCTTCTCGCGCTCCTGCGGGGAGTCGGGCGTTGCGCCTGAGAGGCTCTCGACAACGCCGAGATCCTCCTTCCGCACGAGATCGACGCCGGTCAGCGCCGCCTCGAGGCGGCTCGCCGCGGCGAGCTGCTCCTGCTCGCACGGCGCGTAGGCCCACGTGCCGAGGTTCGCGCCCGACGCGACGATGCCCGTGTACCGGAACCGCGTGCCCGGCGGGGGTAGGGCCTCGACCGCGGCCGCCGCGGCGTGGCCCAGCTGGCGACCGTTCCGGTCGGCGACGGCCGCATCGCCGACGTAGTCGTCGCGCGGAGCGAGCTCGCCCGAGGCTCCCTGGAGGAAGAGCGCGGGCGCGCCGAACGCCTCCTCGAGCACCTCGCGGGCGGCACCGATGAAGTCGGGGGAGAGGAGCGTGTTCTCCCACGCGAGCGTCGTCGGATGGCAGGCGTAGTTGAACAACGTTGCAAGCGTTCGGCCCGAAGCGGCGTCCGTCGCTCGCCCCACGAGCACCGTGTCGTCCGCGATGCCCTCGGGGTTGTAGCCGCAGGCGAAGCGCCCCGCCCCGGCGTCCCAGAAGTCCCGGTTCGCCGCGAGCCCGCAGCGGCCGTAGCCGTACGTGACGAAGGCCTCGGTCGCCGCCGAGCGCGCCTCGACCACCGCGTCCCCGACCTGGCCGGCCAGGTGCTCGAGGTAGGGCTGGATCAGGTCCGTGCCGGGCTTGCCCTCGAGCCGTGAGTTGGTGTTCGCGCCCGCGTGGGTGTGCGACATCTGGATCAGCAGCTCCGCCTCGCCGAGACCGGCGCGCTCCCTGACCGCCGTGCGCAGCGCTTGCCCGTCGGGCGCGTACTGGAACCAGCCGATGTCGAGCGCCACGAGGGCGAGCGTCGGCCCGTCCCCTTCGAGAGGGGCGAACACTGCCGCCGTGGCGGTGAGCGGGCGGTGCACGCCCTCGGCCACGTCGTGGGTCGCGGCTCCCCACGAGCGCGAGTAGATCCCGACCGGCGGTGTCACGTCGCGCCGCGCGACTCCGAACGCGCACCGGGTCGTTGCAAACGTCTGCTCAAAGGCGGTCATGCCTCCACCTCCCGGGTCGATTGTGGTTCCGGTGCCGCAGGCTGCGGAACGTCCTGTCGCCGAGCGCGGTGAGCGGTGCGGCGGCTCGCACGAGCTACAGCAGGGCTGAGCGGTCGATCGGGACGCCGAGCACGAACACGCAGTCGCCCTGCTCGGTCACGGGAATCGCCTTCGTCACCGCGACGACGCCGTCGAGCGGCGCCGGGATCGGCACAGGAGGCCGGTCGGGCCGGTCGCTGAACCAGAGGCGGCCGACGGGCTCGCCGGCAGAGACCGGATCACCCGGCTCGAGCAGGGCCTCGAACATGCCGTCCTCGGGCGAAAGGACGATCGTCTCCGGGTTGCGGCCGTCGAGGATGACGGCCGGCGGCAGCCCGAGCGAGACGCGCGTCTGCACCTCGCCCTCGAGGACGCCCACGTGCCGGAGGACGTTGTTGAGGCCGTTCCAGGCAAGCCGGTGCACCGGCGCGGGCACGCGCCCGCCGCCTCCGAGCTCGGTCGTGATCACGACCTTGCCCTGGTTCTCGGCTTCGACCGGGAGCAGCCCGGTCCCGTTGACGTCGATGTAGAGGAAGTGCCAGTCACTGAGCCACGCCTCCATCCCCTCGAGCATCGCCCGACGTTGGTCAGGGTCGTCGACGACGTGCATGTGCGAGCACGGGATGAACCAGGAGCTGCGCCCGCCCGAGTGCATGTCGATGACGACGTCGGCCATCGGGAAGAGCACGCGGGTGAGGAAGTCGGCGAGCTGCTCGTTCGGCGGCCCGTCCGGACGACCGGGAAAGGAACGGTTGAAGTTCGCGCCGGAGGGCCAGTTGCGCGTGTTCGCCTTCGACGCGGCCGGAGAGAGGACCGGGACGACGATGACGCGGCCGCGCACGTGCTCCGGCTGCAGCTCCTGCAGCAGCCGCAGCGCAGCGACCTGGCCCTCGTACTCGTCGCCGTGGTTGCCGGCGAGCACGAGCACCGTCGGGCCGTCGCCGTTGCCGATCGAGGCGATGTGGACGAACGTGCTCGCCCAGCCCGCGGTGTTCGTGATCCTCGGGAAGGCGAGGTGCCCGACCTGCTTGCCCGGCGCGGTGAGGTCGATCGAGCAGGAGACCGCGGGCTCGCTCGTCACCGCCTGGGTCACGCGCGCGACTCCAGATACCGGCGGACGGCGCCCTCCGTCGCCTCGAGCAGGCGGTCGACGTCGTCGTCGGTGTGCGCGTACGAGAAGTGGCTGCGCTTGAGGTTCAGCGGCAGCTCGAAGATGCCGTCCTTCATCAGCTCGCGGCGATAGCCGGTGAAGAGGTCGACGTCGTTGCGGAGCAGGTCGTCGTAGCTGACCACCGGGCCCTCGAGGAAGTAGCTGACGAAGACGGAGCCGAACCCGGCGACGACGGCGGGGACGCCCATCCGGTCGTAGAGCGCCTGCAGCTCCGTCCGCGTTCGCTCCCCGAGCCGGAAGACGTGCTCGTGGACCGGCTCGCGCTCGAGCTTCTCGATCGTCGCAAGCGCGGCCGCACTCGTGGCGGGGTGGCCGTTGAAGGTCCCGGCGAAGAACGCGGGCCGGCCGGGCGTCGTCGAGAACATGTCCATCAGCGCCGTCGTGCCGCCCAGCGCCGAGACGGGCCAGCCGTTCGCCATCGCCTTGCCGAGCGTGGTCAGGTCGGGGGTGACGCCCGCGATCGCCTGGTAGCCGCCGAGCCCGTGGCGGAAGCCTGTGATCACCTCGTCGAAGACGAGGACGGTGCCGTGCTCGGAGGCGAGCTCGCGCAGCCGCTCGAGGAAGCCCGGCTGCGGCATCACCGCGCCGATGTTGTGGGGGATGAGCTCGAGGATGATCGCGGCGACGTCGTACTCGCCGAGCGCCCGCTCGACCTCGTCGGCGTCGTTGAATCTGCACACGATCGTGGCGTCGATCACCTCGGGGAGGATCCCCTGCGAGAGCGGATCCTTCTGCCCGACCTTCTCGGCCGGAGAGATCACGTTCAGCGCGACCGAGTCATGCCAGCCGTGGTAGCACCCCTGGAACTTGATCACGTGCCGGCGGCCGGTCGCGGCGCGCGCCACGCGGAGAGCATGGAACGTCGCCTCGCTCCCGGTCGAGGTGAGCAGCACCTTCTCGAGCGACGGCACGTGCGCGACGAGCTTCTCCGCCAGCTCGACCTCGACCTGGCTGACGCCGATGCCCATCAGGTCGACCGTGCGGCCGACGGCGGCCACGGCCGCGTCGACGTCGGGGTCGTTGTGGCCGAGCAGCGGCGGCCCGAAGGCCGCGTGGTAGTCGGTGAAGACGCGACCGGTCCCGTCGGTGAAGGTCGAGCCGCTCGTGGAGGCGATGACGAGGTCCTCGAGCCCCGCGACCTGCCGCTGGCCGCTGTTGACGCCTCCGGGGATGACGGCGGCGGCCCTCGCCGCGAGGTGGGCCTGGGTGTCGGCTGCGGTCGAGCTCATCGGTCTCCTCCGTCTGGTTTGGCTGTCACCGGTCGATTCTGAGGCTTTCGAGCACATCCTCGTCGAGGTCGACGCCGAGGCCGGGCGCGGTCGGCACGGCGACGCACCCGTCGGCGTCGATCGGAAGACGCTGCACGGTCAGTCGCTTCGCGATCGGCGTGTCGGCGACGCAGTACTCCTGCCAGATCCCGTCCGGCATGACCGCGTTGCAGTGGAGCGAGGCCGCCTTGATGATCCCGCTCTTCCAGGCGTGCGGCACCGTCTCCTTGCCCTGCGAGTGCGCGAGCTCGGCAATCCGGAGCGTCTCCGTGATGCCGCCGCAGCGCGTCACGTCGGGCTGGACGAGGTCGACGCGCGCGCGCTCGAGCAGCTCGCGGAAGCCCCACCACGTCGCGTCCTGCTCGCCGGCGGTGATGCGAATGTCGACCGCGTCGGCGAGCTCGGCATAGGCCTCGTACTCGTCCGGCTCGAACGGCTCCTCCATCCAGTAGATCCCGATCTGCTCGAGCTCTCGCGCCACCTCGATCGCGGTCTTCGCGTCCGCGACGTAGCCGAGGCCCGAGTCGATCATGATCTCGACGTCCGCGCCGGCCGCCTCCTTCGCGGCCGCAGCGAGGGCGACGTCGTGCTTCGGATCCTTTCCCTGCGGCCCCCAGCCGAGCTTGACCGCGGTGAAGCCCTGCTCCTTGAGCTCGGTCACGGCCTCGGCCGTCTCCGCGGTCGTGTCGGGCATCAACCGGGAGGCATAGGCGCGCACACGGTCGCGGTACGGCGTGCCGAGCAGCTCGAACACGGGCTTGCCGAGTGCCTTCCCCTTGATGTCCCAGAGCGCGATGTCGAGGCCGCTGATCGCGTGGACGGCGATCCCGCGCCGCCCGAAGTAGATGAGGCCGCGGTACATCTTGTGCCACAGTCGCTCCACGTCGAGGGGATCCTCACCGATGAGCGCGTCGCGCAGGCTCGTCGCGACGGCGTGGGAGCTCGGCGCCTGGACGAGCGCCTGCACGAGCTCGGGTGAGGAGTCGACCTCGCCGATCCCCGTGATGCCCTCGTCGGTGTGGATGCGGACGACGAGGTCGTCCTGGCTCCCGTCGGCGATTCCGTCGTCGACGACCGCCTGTCGCAGGACGATGGCCTCGACGTCGGTGATCTTCACGGAGTCTCCACAGCTGTTGACGTGACTGACGCGAGGCGGCTTCGCCCAGATTGTCGACTATAGCGAAATTGTCAACAATCCTCGAGTGGGGTGTCCCGCGACGTCGACCGGAAATGATCGTTGCGGGACACCCCACTCCATGTTGGTTACTGTAGTGCGGCGTCTCACAACGATGCTTTCCTGTCTAACGTTGTGAGACGCCGCACTAGGATGGCCCCGCGGTCATGACGGAGTCTCCGATCCTCTGCACCATCGACCTCGACGCCCCGGGAAAGCAGGTCGGCCAGGCTGCAGGTGCCGCGCTCGTCCAACATGGCCGGCTGGTCGAACCAGTACGTCCCGATCGTCTCGATCGCGGGCGGCGAGGGGCCGACGGCGGTCGTCCTCGGCGGCGTCCACGGCGACGAGCCCGAGGGCCAGGTGGCGGCGCTCAATCTCGCGCGCGAGCTGCAGCCCGAGCAGGTGCACGGCCGCTTGATCGTGATCCCCTGCGTCTCGATCGATGCGTCACTCGCGTACTCGCGCCTCTGGCCGTCGGGCGCGAACATGAACCGTTCCTTCCCCGGCGCGCCCGACGGCACCCCGGACGAGCAGCTCGCGCACTTCCTCTCGACCGAGCTCTTCCCGCGCTCCGAGATCGTGGTCGACATGCACTCGGGCGGCCGCACCGGCATGTGCGTGCCCTGGTCGGAGATGCACTGGGTCGACGACCGGGAGCAGCGGCGGCAGATGGTGGACGGGATGTACGCCTGGAACGCCGACTGGTGCTGCGTCTACATCGACATCGCCGGCTCCGGGCTGCTCGTCGGGGAGGCGGAGCGGCAGGGGAAGGTCGTCGTCAGCACGGAGCTCGGCGGCGGCGGTCACGTCACCGCGGAGATCCACCGTCTCTCTCTCAGCGGCCTCGAGAACGTCCTCCGCCACTTCGCCGTGATCGAGGGAGAGGCGGTAACACGCGCGCAGCTCGGCAAGCCCGAGCAGACGCTGCTGATGGCGACCGAGCGCGACAACTACCTCCTCGCGCCGGAGTCGGGGCTGTTCGAGACGCTCGTCGACCTCGGCCGGCGCGTCTCGAGCGGCGAGCCCGTCGGGCGCATCCACTTCCTCGAGCGGCCCGACCGCGAGCCCGAGGTGATCGAGAGCAAGACGGACGGGATCATCTGCAGCGTGCGCGCGATCGCGACGACCGACCAGGGCGACAATGTCGTCGTCGTCGCCCGCGAGGCCGACCGCTCGGAGCTGGACTGACGTGACTGTGAGAGACGCCGTGAGGACGGGAGTCCACAGATGATCGAGCTGAGGGCGGGCGTCGCCCGCGCCGACATCACGCCGCCCTGCGGGCTGCCCCACGGCTGCTGGGCCCTTCGCACCGGCCTCGCCGAGGGGATCCACGACCCGCTCCTCGCGCAGGCGCTCGTCCTGGACGACGGCGACAGCTCCATCGCGATCGTCGCGACCGATCTCGTCTTCGCGGGGGCCGACCTGACGGCGCGAGTCCGACGAGCAGGTCGAGGCGCTCACCGGTATCCCGGCACATGCCGTGCTCGTGAACGCGGCGCACAACCACAGCGCCCCGAGCCTCTCGCGCGGCAGCAGCGTCGCCGGGCTCGAGGATGCGCCGGCGTTCGCGCGCTACGTCGAGCTCCTGCCGGAGACGGTCGCGGGCGCCGTCTACGCCGCCTGGCGCGCGCTCGAGCCGGCCCGGATCGGTCGGGGCGTCGGCCGCGCGGCCGGCGTCACGGTCAACCGGGTCGTGCCGGATCGCGCCGTCGACGACACGGTCGGCGTGCTCGCGGTCGATCGCGCCGACGGCTCGCCGCTCGCCGTCGTCGCGAGCTTCGCCTGCCACCCGACGCTGATGGGGGGCCAGACGCTGCTCTGGAACGCCGACTTCCCGGGGCCGCTGCGCGACGCCGTCGACCAGCGCCCGGCCCGGCGCCGAGTGCCTGTTCCTCTCGGGCTGCGGCGGCGACGTCGCCGGCTGGGACTACTGGTTCGGGAACTGGGAGGCGTCGCGTCACTCCTACGCGCGCCGCGACGAGCTCGGCGAGGCGATCGGCGCCGCCGTGGTCGAGACCCTCGGGCGGACCGAGCCGGTCGGCGAGCCTCGTCTCGCTGCAGCGTCGCGTCGGATCGAGCTGCCGCGGCGGCGCCACGCGTACGCGGCGGACGACATCGAGGCGCGTCTGGCGGCGCTCGACGCGCTGCCCGAGGGGGAGTTTCCGGAGGCCTGGGACGACTCGGTGCACACGGCGACGTCGGCCCAGCAGTATCCGCCGATGTACCAGCGGAGCGCGCTCGCCTTCTACAAGGACATGAACGAGCGCGCGGACATCCCGGTGACGGCCGAGCTACAGGCGCTCGCGATCGGCGACGCAGCGATCGTCGCGAATCCGTTCGAGCTCTTCAACGGGCCGGGCGCAGAGATCCGCTCCCGCAGCCCGTTCGCGCAGACGCTCGTGCTCGGCTACACGAACGACTACGCCGGCTACTTCGCGCCGGACGACGACCTCGACCTCGTCGCGGAGGTCCCGCTCGAGGACATCCTCGACCAGGACCGCTACCGCTGGGCCTACGGGATCACGAACACGAACGTCGGCCGCGGCGGGATGACGACGCTGATCGACGAGAGCGTGGGCCTGCTCGGGAGCCTCCGGGAGCGCGCATGAAGATCACCGCCGTCGAGGCGCACGTCTGCAACGCGCGCATGCGCAACTGGGTGTTCGTGCGGGTCGTGACCGACGAGCCCGGCCTCCACGGCTGGGGCGAGGCGACGCTCGAGTGGCACACGCGCGCGATCGTGGGCGCAGTCGAGGATCTCGCCGAGCTCGTCGTCGGGGAGGATCCGACGAGGATCGAGCACCTCTGGCAGATGATGTTTCGCCAGCACTTCTGGCACGGGAACGACATCGTCCGCGGGACCGCGATGAGCGGGATCGACCTCGCGCTGTGGGACATCCTCGGCAAGGTGCACGGCGTCCCCTGCCACAGGCTGTGGGGCGGGCCGGTGCGCGACTACGTGCGGCTCTACGGGCATCTCGGCGGCGGCAAGATGGAGGACTTCTACGAGAGCGACGAGCCGCAGCGGTTCGGGGAGCTGGCGGCCGGGATGGTGGAGCAGGGCTTCACGGCGTTCAAGTCGATGGCGGTGCCGCCGACGATGCCGCTCGAGGGGCTCGCGCCGATCCGGCACGCGGAGGCCTGCGTGGCGGCCATGAGGGACGCCGTCGGGGAGGGCATCGACATCATGGTCGACTGCCACGCGCGCCCGAGCCCGCGCATGGGCCACCTCTTCGCGGCGGCGCTCGAGCCCTTCGGCCTCTACTGGCTCGAGGAGCCGTGCTGGCCCGAGCGCGCGGCAGGACATCGCCGCGATCCAGCGCTCCGTGAAGACGCCGATCGCGACGGGGGAGCGGCTCGTCGGCGCGCAGGCGTTCGCCGACCTGCTCGCGCAGGGGGCCTGCAGCGTGATCCAGCCCGACATCACCCACTGCGGCGGCCTCACCGAGGTGCGGCGGATCGCCGCGCTCGCGGAGGTGCACCGCGTCGCCCTCGCGCCCCACAACCCGCAGGGCCCCGTCTCCACGGCGGCCTCGATCGAGCTCGGCCTCGCGACGCCGTCGTACGTCATCTGCGAGGCCGTCACCTCCGACGTGCCCTGGCGCGACGAGGTCGCGATCCGAGTCGCACCCGATCGACCGCGAACGGGATGCTCGCCCGGCCGAGCGAGCCGCCCGGGGCTCGGGATCGAGATCGACCTGGACGTCGTCGCGCGGCACCCGTTCGAGCCGGAGCTGCCGCAGCGGGTCTTCTACGCCGACGGCAGCGTGGGGGACTGGTAGCCGTGGCCGAGGGCATCGACAGCGAGGCCGTGCGCGGGGAGCACCGCTACGAGCACCTGACGTGGCCCGAGGTGAACGAGGCCGTGAGGCAGAAGAAGGTGATCGTGCTCCCGGTCGGCTCGGTCGAGCAGCACGGGCACCACCTTCCGCTCGACGTGGACGTGAAGCTCGCCTCGTCGGTCTGCCTCGCCGCCGGCGAGCGGGCGCCCGAGACGATGCTCGTGCTCCCGCCCGTCAGCTACGGCTTCTGCCACCACGTGATGGACTTCCCGGGCACGATCAACGTCAGCCCGTCGACCTTCGTCAACCTGCTGATCGACATCGCGACCTCGGTCGCCTACCACGGCTTCACGCGCATCGTGATCGTGAACGGCCACGGCTCGAACCATCCGCTCGTGGAGCAGGCCGCCCGCCAGGTGACGCTGCGAACCGAGGCGCTCTGCCTCAACATCTCGTGGTGGCAGCTCGTCGCCGAGTACTGGAACGAGGAGGTGCGCGAGTCGGGGCCGGGCGGGTGCGCGCACGCCTGCGAGCTCGAGACGTCGATGTACATGCACGTGGACGGCGAGCGGGTGCGCCGGGACCGGATCCGGGGCGCGCTGCCCGACTACCTCGAGCTCGAGGGCGGTCTGGAGTGGCAGAAGGTCGACCTGACGCTCGGGTCGGGCCCGGCGACGATCGTCGAGTGGACCTCGACGATGTCCGAGACGGGAGCATTCGGCGCGCCGGAGCTCGCGACCGACGAGAAGGGCCGGCTCGTCTTCGAGCGCACCGTCGAGCGGCTGGTCGAGATGGTGGCCTGGTTCCGGACGCGGCCCGCGCCGCCCCGGCGCGAGCGGCACGACGAGCCGCCCCCGTTCGAGCTCCCGTTCGGGTTCTGAGGATGGTCACAGAGGCACGTCTCGCCAATCTCGGCGTTGCCACGACGTTCGAGGCTGCCGGCGGCGAAGGTCTGGTCCAGGGAACGTTCATCCGCGTCGTTCCGGGATCACGGGCCGCCGGGCCCGCTCGAACCGCGTCCTGCGGGCCGGGCGACAACCTCGCCGCCCACCGGGCGCTCGAGCGGGTCGAGCCCGGAGAGGTGCTCGTCCTGGCCGTGACCGAGCCGCGACCCGTGGCCGTGATCGGCGAGCTGATCGCCCTGCAGGCGAAGGTGCGGGCGGCGGCGGCGATTCTCGTCGACGGGCCCGTGCGGGACGTCGACGAGCTGGCCGCGCTCGGGCTCCCGGTCTGGGCCCGCTCCGTATCGGCCGCCGGCCCGGCGAAGGGCGTCCGGGGCGAGCTCGACGTTTCCGTCACCGTCGGTGGTGTCGCCATCGCGCCCGGGGATGTCGTCGTGCTCGACGCGGACGGTGTTGTGGTCGTCCCGCGCCGCCGGCTGGAGGATGTGCTCGCCGCCGCCGAGGCCCGCGCCGCGAAGGAGCGCGACCTCGTCCCCCGGCTGGAGGCCGGAGAGTTGACGCTCGACCTGATGGACCTGCGCCGGGACTGAGGAACGGTGCGTGCCGCCTGGCTTCAGCGCAGGCGGCGGAACGGGTCAGCCCTCGAGCAGCTCCGCGAGCCGTCGGACCGTGCGCCAGTTGCGCGCCGTTCCCTCCACGCGCAGCACCTTCTCGAGGTAGGCGAGCGTCAGCTTCGAGCGACCGGAGCCGCTGGGGTAGCTGAGGTACACCTCGCGCCCGCGCACCGCGAAGGCGTCGGGCGGCGACCGGTCGGGATCGAGGGCCGCCGTCGCGGCCTTCGTCGGCGCCTTCTCGAGAAATGCGACGTGGAGCGTCTTCGGGTCGCGCGTCTCGCGGCCGGCGAGGAACGGGTTCTTCGCGGCGATCGCGGCGAGCTCCTTCCCGGAGCGCACGAGGGCTCGCGTGTCGAGGCCGAAGCCGTCCGCGATCGTGGCTCGGACGAGCGTCGCGACCGCGGCCTCCGTCTTGCCCGACTGGAAGACGACGTTGCCGCTCTGGAGCACGGTCGACACGTCGTCGAGCCCAGCCCCGGCGAGAGCCTCGCGCAGGGCCGGCATCGGGAGGCTGTTCCGTCCACCGACGTTGACCGCGCGCAGGAGAGCGACGTAGCGGGTCACGCGCCCCTCTGTTTGCGCCAGCTCGTGAGGTCGAACTCCTTGTTCAGCTGCCTGAGCACCTCGCGGGCGATGATGTCGCCTCCCGCGACGTCGAAGTGGACGCCGTCGCCCGCCCGCACCTTGACCGGATCACCCTTGGCGTCCTCGAGATACTCGGAGAAGCCACCGTTGTCACCCGCGAACATCGTGTAGGTGTCGATGAAGATCGCCTTGTGCGGGCGCGCCTTCGCGACCTTCTGGACGATCGCGTTGAGCCTGTCGAAGCGCTGCGTCTGCGCCTCGTTGTTCGTGATGGGAAGCCCGATCCAGACGACGATCCCGCCCGCCCGGTTGACCGTGTCCATCACGACCTGCACGCGCCGGCGGTATTCGGCGCTCCAGCTCGGGCTGCCGAAGCCGTCGATCGAGCGGCCCTCCTGGAGGCCCGTCATGTAGCTGTGGTCGTCGTTGGCGCCGAAGTTGAGGACGACGACGTGCGGCTTGAGCTGTTTGACCTGCGTCGCGATCTCCTGGAACCAGTTGAAGACGTCGGGCCGCGTGAGGCCTGTGGCGACGTGGCCGTCGACACCTCCCACCGACTGGATCGCGGGGCTGCCGCCGGCCGCCCGCACGACCGCGTACCCGGGCGTGATCACGAGCGAGTCGCCGGCCACCCAGATCCGCAGCTTCTTCTTCGGTGTGAAGGCAAGTTTCCCGGGCGGCTTCTGGACGGGTTTCCGCACCGGTTTCGCGGCCGGGGTCGTGCGCACGGGCGGCTCCGTGGTCGTCGGGGGCACCACGATGGCGACGTTGATCTTGTCGGAGTCCTCCCGGCCCATTGCGTCCTGGACGAGCGCGCGCGGCCGATCGAGGAGCAGTGCGTGGCTCACGTCGGCGAGGCCCGCGGTGAGCGCGAGCGCAACGTCCCGCTTCGTCCCGGGCTGCCCGTTGAAGGCCGCCTTGTGCATCCCCGGCGCGAGGAGCAGTGCGCCGAAGAGGAGCGCGAGGGCCGCGACGACGAGCGCGTGTCCTGCGGTCGAGAGCGGCCGGCCGTCCTCCGCCCGTGGCCTGCGGCCCGCGCGGCGGCGCACCGGCCGCTCCGGCGCAGCCGGCGGCGGTCCAGGCCGGCGGCGGCGTCTCCTCGTACGCGACCGCTTCCTCCGGCGCGGGCGGCAGCACCTGCTCTGCCGACTCCCTGATCGGCGGCAGCTTCGGCAGCTCGGGGGGATTGCGCGACGACATCAGAAGCGGAAGTAGATGAAGGGCGCGACGCCTTCGGGGCCCATGGTATTCGTGAGCATGAGCGCGGCGGCCAGGACGGCAGCCTGGCCGACGACCGGCAGGCGTGCGAAGCGATCCATGACGGCGAAGGGGAAGCGCGACGGCAGGTACTGCGAGCCGATCCCGACCGCGATCGCGAGGAGGACGCCGCCCGTGACGAGCGGCGAGGCCTCGCCCCAGCCGGTGAAGAGGCCGGCGAGCAGGTCCCGGGCGGTCGCGAAGCTGTCGGCCCGGAAGAACACCCACGCCAGGCAGACGACGTTGAACGTGATCAGGCGGGAGATCGTCCGCCGCCGGAACGTGTCCGGCGGGGCCACGTAGCCGGGGCGGTCACGGCGCCAGCGTTCGAGCGCCAGCCCGACCCCGTGGATCCCGCCCCAGACGATGAAGGTCCAGCCGGCACCGTGCCAGAGCCCGCCGAGCAGCATCGTGAGCATCAGGTTCCGGTAGGTGATCAGCTTGCCCTTCCGGTTGCCGCCCAGGGAGATGTAGACGTAGTCCCTCAACCAGCGCGAGAGCGTCATGTGCCAGCGGCGCCAGAAGTCCTGCAGCGACGTGGCCGCGTACGGTGAGTCGAAGTTCTGCGGGAACTTGAAGCCGAGCAGGAGCGCGATGCCGATCGCGATGTCGGTGTAGCCCGAGAAGTCGGCATAGATCTGGACGGCGTACGCGTAGATCCCGATCAGGATCTCCAGGGACGAATGCTGATTCGGGGCCCCGAAGACCTGGTCGACGATGTTCGAAGCAAGGTAGTTGGCGATCACGACCTTCTTGAAGAGGCCGGTGGCGATGAGGTAGAAGGCGCGGCTCGTGTCCACCCGGCGAGGGTCGCGCGGGGCGTCGAGTTGCGGGATGAGCTCGCCGGGACGGACGATCGGGCCCGCCACGAGATGTGGGAAGAAGGAGAGGTAGACGGCGAACTTCTCGAGCGTCGTCGGCACGAAGTTGCCGCGGTAGGTGTCCACGACGTAGCTGATCGCCATGAACGTGTAGAAGGAGATGCCGACCGGCAGGATGATGGTCTTGAGCGAGAACGGCAGGTCGAGCCCGACGACCGTCGCCATGCTCTGCGACGAGTCGACGAAGAAGTCGTAGTACTTGAAGTAGCCGAGGACGCCGAGATCGCCCGCGAGCGCGATCCAGAGCAGCGCCTTCTTCTGCGCCTGCGTGGGCGCGCGGTGGATGCGCACCGCAAGCACCTGATTCCAGATCGTGCACCACGCGAGGAGGAAGACGAAGCGCCAGTCCCACCAGCTGTAGAAGACGTAGCTCGCGGCGATGATGAACGGCCGCCAGCGGTGCACCTTCGGCATCGTCAGCCACGAGAGCGGCAGCACGATGAGGAAGAAGATGGCGAAGGTGGCGGTCGGGAAGAGCATCGGCCCGGCAGTATGACGACGTCAGCCGAGGCGGTTGAACGCCACGTCCAGCAGGTTCGTCATGTCCGACCAGATGCCCGGCGAGTCGAGTACGACGCCGATCACGGCCCGGTCGCCTCGCCTCACCGCCGCGATCAGGCAGCCCCCCGCACGGCTCGTCCAGCCCGTCTTGACGCCGTAGGTGCCGGCCGTCGTCGTCAGCATCCTGTTGTGATTGACCCACAGCTTGGCGTACGTCGGCGCGGCCCATTTCGTCCAGTGGGTCTTCGTCGAGACCATGGCGGCGAATATCGGGTTCCGGAGCGCGGCCCGCGCCAGGAGCGCCTGGTCGAGCGCTGTCGACAGGTTGTGGACGTCGTCGAGGCCGGATGCGCTCGCGTATGTCGTCGACGTCATGCCCAGGGCTCGCGCCTTCGCGTTGGCGAGCGCGAAGTACCGGGTCAGCGATCCACCTCCCGCGTCGAGCGCGAGGGCGGTGGCGGAGTCGTTGCTGGAGGCGAGCAGCGCCGACCAGAGGAGCGTCTCGCGCGTGTAGCTGCGGCCGGGCACGAGCCCCTCGACGTACGGCTCCACCCTGGTCGCCGCGGTCGTGACCGTGATCCTGCTTGCTCAACCCGCCTCGCTCGATCGCCGTGAGCGCGGTCATCACCTTCGTCAGCGACGCGATCGGCCGCCGCATCCGCTCGCCCCGGGCGGCCAGGACGTGGCCGCTCTCGGCGTCGATCGCCACGAACGACGGCGCGAGGACCACCTGCTGTGCCCTGCCACGGAGTGCGGTGGGCCCGGCCTCGCCGGGGAGGAGGGCGCTCAGAAGTGCGAATACGAGGAGGAGGCCCCGGAGCCGCATCGGGCGATTGTGCCAGGCCCGTCGGGCGCCGCCTGGCGCTCGCACTCGGCCCCGCGGCGACGCGGTGGCCGTCAGCGCGTCACGGGGTCGAGCACAGAGCGGTCGAGGCGTGACGCCGAGGCCCGGCCCGCCGGAGAGCGTCACCCGGCCCTGCTCGGCCCGCGGCTCGTCCGGGAACGCGACCCAGAAGATCTGGTCCTCGTCGGCTTCGTCCGGGTGGCGGGGCGGCGGCAGGTACTCGAGCAGCGGCGTCGCCAGGCTCGCGATGGCGAGGTGGGCGTTGTGGGCGAAGCCGAGGTGGGGGACCACGTCGAGGCCGAAGGTCTCTCCGAGCGCCCACACGCGCCGCGCTTCCGTGATCCCGCCGAGCCGGTTCACGTCGGGCTGGAGGATGTCGACGGCTCCCGCCTCGACGAGCTCCCGGAAGCCGTAGCGGGTCGCCTCGTGCTCCCCGGCGGCGATCGGGGTGGTCACCGCGGAGCGGACCCGCGCGAGCCCGCGGACGTCGTCGGGGACGACCGGCTCTTCGAGCCAGCGCAGCCGGATGCCGTCGTCCTCGAGCGCGCGAATGCAGCGGACCGCGTAGCCGACGTCCCAGCTCATGTAGGCGTCCGCCATCACGTCGACATCCGGCCCGACCGCGTCGACCACCGTCCGGACGAGCTCGACGTTCCTGCGGATGCCGCGTCGCCCCTCGAGGGGGCCGTTCGGAAGCCGCTGCTTCACAGCGCCGAAGCCCTGTGCCGCCCACGCGGCGGCCTCCGCGGCGAGCGCGTCGAGGTCCTCCGTCGCGTAGAGCCAGCTCGCGTAGGCGGGGAGGGAGGGCCGCACCCTGCCGCCGAGCAGATCGTGGACGGGAATGCCGAGCTGCCTCCCGAACAGATCCCAGAGCGCGATGTCGATGGCGCTGATCGCGTGCATGACGACACCGCGGCGCCCGACGTTGAGCGTGGCGCGGTACATCGACTCCCAGACGAGGGAGACCTCCGACGGCGGCCGGCCGACCACGATCGGCTCGAGCTGCTGCAGCAGCTCCACCGTGGCCGGGTGCCCGAAACCGGCTGTGCCGACACCGACCAGGCCGTCGACGTCCTCGAGCTCGACCACGACGAGCCAGGTGCGGCCTGGCGCGAGCCCGGCAGTGGTCACGCCCCTCGCGTCCTCGAAGCCCTCGAGCGCGGTCAGCGGCGTCCCGACGGGACGACCGACCCCCTTTGCCGCCGGGCTCGGGCGGGGCGCCACGGTCGAGACTCGCATGTCTGCGACGGGCGCCGTCATCGCTGAGCGCGCCTCGCCGAGCCCGTTCCGCCGGGATCGCCTTCGGATCTCGCCCGCCGGCCTGGCGCGTTGGTCAGACAAGTCCAGACGCGGCTTGCCAAGGGCGCAGCGGGGTATCTGCCGTCCTGCGCTCGCTTGACTTCCTGGTCTGACAAAGCAAAACTGTCGCGATGCCCGAGGCGACGCCCACGCACGCCGAGCCGCTCGATCTGCGCGCCGCGGTGCGGCACGTGATGGTCGACTTCAACCAGATGCAGACGTTCGCCGCGAACCCGCTGATCATCGTCGAGGGTGAGGGCATCAGGCTCACGGATCACGAGGGCAGACGCTACATCGACGGCCTCTCGGGCGTCTTCGCCGTCAGCCTCGGGCACGGCAACGACGAGATCGTCGACGCGATCGTGGCCCAGCACCGGCGGCTCTCGTTCTCCTCGCCGATCATGACCACGACCGACCGGGCGCTCGAGCTGGCCGCCGAGCTGATCCGCGTCAGCGGCGGCCGCTTCGACGTCGTCAAGCAGCTCTCGAGCGGCTCCGAGGCGACCGAGGCGGCGATCAAGATGGCGCGCCAGTACCACCGCCAGAGCGGCAGCCCGGAGCGCTACAAGACGATCTCCTTCTACCGCTCCTATCACGGCGCCACCATGGGCGCGCTCACGTCGACCGGCTGGCCGCAGCTGCGGACTCCCTACGAGCCGTTCCTGAGCGGCGGCATCCACTGCCATCCGCCGATCCCGGGCAGCTGCCGGGCCTGCACGGGCACCTGCACGCTCGGCTGCCTCGCGCAGCTGCGGGACGTCGTCGAACAGGAAGGCCCGCGGACGGTCTCGGCGATCATCGTGGAGCCGGTGATGCTGACGGCCGGCGTCCACGAGCTCGGGAGGGACTACCTGCGCGGGCTGCGCGCGCTCTGCGACGAGACGGGCGTGCTGCTCATCTTCGACGAGATCGTGACCGGGTTCGGGCGCCTCGGGGCCTGGTTCGCCGCCGAGCAGGCCGGTGTCTGGCCGGACATCCTCTGCGTGGGCAAGGGGCTCACGAGCGGCTATGCGCCGCTCTCGGCCGTGATGCTCACCGAGGCCGTGGCCCGTGCCTTCTGGGGGAGCGCCGCCGAGGGCGTCCAGTACCAGGCCGGTCACACGTTCGCGGCCAACCCCGTCTCCGCCGCGTGCGGTCTCGCCGTGATCCGCTACGTCGAGGCCCACGGCGTGCTCGAGAACGTCCAGGCCCGCGGCGCCGAGCTCGAGGCCCGGCTGCGCGAGATCTGCCGGGACTACGCCATCGCCGGCGAGCTGCGCGGGCGCGGGCTGCTCTACTGCCTCGACTTCATCGACCCGTCGACCGGCGGCCCGCTCGCTCCCTCGCAACCGGTCGGCACCGCCGTCCAGCAGGCGGCGCGACGGCGGGGGCTCCTGGTCCGGGCCTCGCCCCACAACGCGACGCTCGCCCCGCCGCTCATCCTCACGGAGGCCGAGGTCGTCGAGATCGCGGATATCTTCGAGGAGAGCGTGGCCGAGGTCAACGAGCAGGTCGTCTCCGGTGCCGGCGTCGATCTCGACGTCGCCTTCGGCCTGTGACGGATCTTCGCGGCGAAAACCTCGAGCTCACCGGTGGGCTCTGCGGCCGGGCGACGCAGTGAGCGCCGAGGCCGCACCCGGACGCAGGGACGGCTCGCTCGTCGGGGCCGCGACCGAGGCGATCAGCTCGCAGATCCTCCACGGCGAGCTCACCGCGGGCGACAGGCTCCCGACCGAGAGGGAGCTGGTCGAGCAGCTCGGCGTCTCGCGAACGGTGCTGCGCGAGGCCCTCTCCAGCCTCGAGGCCCTGGGGCTGCTCGAGACCCGTGGGACGCGCGGGCGGTTCGTGGCGGCGGGCGGCTCGTCCGAGCGCAGCCGCACCCTCGTCGGGGCCTGGCTGCACCAGCACGCCCGCGAGATCCTCGAGGTCGACGAGATCCGGTCGGTCCTCGAGGCGCACGCGATCCGCTCGATGTCGCGGTGGGACGCGATCGACGCGGCGCAGGAGGCCGGTGCGGCCGCGCGTCTGCAGGCGGAGGCGCTCGAGCGCGGAGATCCGCTCGCGGCCGCCGACGGTGACGCCACCTTCCATCGCACGCTCTGCTCGTACACCAAGAATCATGCGCTGCGAACGCTCGTCGACGGCCTCATCGACGCGAGCCGCAAGGGCGCGTACGCGGTCTACTCGCTGCCCGACACGGCCGCCGGCTCGGTCGAGCAGCACCGGGGGATCGTCGAGGCGCTCGCCCTCTCCGACGTCGAAGCCGCGGCGCGGCTCGCCCAGGAGCACATGCTCGACGTCGCGCGCCGCTACTCGGTCGCCGAGCACGACGCGGACGGCGCCGCGTGATCAGGCGCTTCAGCCTCGTGCGCAAGCGGCCCGAGCTGTCGCGGGACGAGTTCCTCGATCGCTGGACCGGCGAGCACGTCGAGATCGCGAAGAGGCTCGCCGGGCTGCGCGGCTACGTGATCCACATCCTCGACGGGCCCTCGCCTCCGTACGACGGGATCGCGGTCACCACGTTCGACTCGCGCGAGGACGCCGAGCGTGCCTTCGCCGACCCGGAGCTCGCCGAGGGTCTCGCCCGCACGCGGGACGACTTCGCGGCGTCGGTCGAGGTGTTCTTCGCGGAGGAGCACGTCATCGTCTAGTGCGGCGTCTCACAACGGTAGACAGGAAAAAGCATCGTTGTGAGACGCCGCACTACCGCAATCAACATGGAGTGGGGTGTCCCGCAACGATCATTCTCAGTGGAACGTTGCGGGACACCCCACAGGAGGAGAGATGAGCAGCACGGATCGCGGTAGGAAGCGCAGCCTCGAGGTCACCGGCGGGCCCGCCCAGGCTGCCGCCCGCTCGATGCTGCGCGCGATGGGCTGGACGACCGAGGACCTGCAGCTGCCGCAGGCGGGCGTCGCGGCGACCTGGAACCGGGTCACCCCGTGCAACATGCACCTCGACGAGCTCGCCGTGGCAGCCGCCGACGAGCTGAGGTCGCTGCGCGTGCTGCCGCTCCTCTTCCACACGATCTCGGTCTCCGACGGGATCGCGATGGGCACCGAGGGCATGAGCGCCTCGCTGCCCTCGCGCGACTGGATCGCCGACTCGGTCGAGCTCGTCGTCCACGCCGAGCGGATGGACGGGCTGTTCACGATCGCCGGGCTGCGACAAGACCCTGCCCGGGATGATGATGGCGATGATCAGGCTCGACCTCCCGTCCGTGTTCGCGTATGGCGGCTCGATCAGGCCGGGGTGCTTCCGGGGCCGGGACGTCTCGATCCAGGACGTGTACGAGGCGATCGGCGCGCAGGCGACGGGGCGGATCACGCTCGACGAGCTCACCGAGCTCGAATGCGTCGCGCTGCCCGGCAAGGGCTCGTGCGCGAGCATGTACACCGCGAACACGATGGCGAGCGTCTCCGAGGCGCTCGGCCTGACCGTTCCGGGCATGGCGTCGCCCGCCGCCGAGGATCCCGGACGCGAGCAGATCGTCCGGGCGGCGGCAGCGGCGCTCGTCGACGCGCTCGAGCGAGACCGCCGCCCGTCGGCGATCCTGACGAAGGCGTCGTTCGAGAACGCGATCGCAGTCGCAGCCGCCCTCGGCGGCTCGACGAACGCCTGCCTGCACCTGCCTGCGCTCGCAGGGCGAGGCGGGGATCGAGTTCGGCCTCGCGGACATCGACCGGATCTCGCGCCGTACGCCGCAGATCGCGGAGATGCGGCCCGCGGGCCGGTTCATGATGCAGGACCTCCACGTCGAGGGCGGCGTCCCCGTCGTGATGCGCGAGCTCCTCGACGCCGGCCTCCTCGACGGCGACGCGATGACGGTGACCGGGCGCACGATCGCCGAGTCGCTCGCCGGGGTCTCGCGCTCCTCCGAGCCGCGGACGCCCGTGCTGCACACCGTCGCCGACCCGGTCAAGCCGACCGGCGGCTACGCCGTCCTGTGGGGCAATCTGGCGCCGGAAGGCTCTGTGATCAAGGTCGCGAACCAGGCCGCCAACCGCCACCGTGGGCCGGTCAGGGTGTTCGACACCGAGCAGGAGGCGTTCCGGGCCGTCTCGGACGGCCGCATCGTCGCCGGCGACGTCGTCGTCGTCCGCTACCAGGGCCCGAAGGGCGGGCCCGGGATGCCGGAGATGACCCATCTCACCTCGGCGATCGTGGGTGCAGGTCTCGTCGAGCAGACGGCGCTCCTCACCGACGGCCGCTTCGGAGGCGGCACGCAGGGCATCTCGGTCGGTCACATCTCGCCGGAGGCCGCCGCTGGAGGGGCGCTCGCGATCCTGCGCGACGGCGACGTCGTCGAGATCGACGCGGAAGCGAACCGGCTCGAGGTCGACCTGCCCGCGGACGAGATCGCCAGGCGGCTCGAGACGGTCGAGCACCCGCCGCCGCGTTACCCGACGGGCGTGCTCGCGAAGTACGCGCGGCTCGTCGGCTCGGCCGCGACCGGGGCCCGCGTCGGAGCCTGAGTCGTGAGCGCGACGCGGATCTCGTGCAGCGAGTACTCGTTCCCGGCCGTCCCGGGGCAGCACGAGCGCATCGGGATGGTGCGGCTGCTCGGGTTCGAGCTCGTCGACCTGGCGCTCTTCCTCGCGGACGGATCCGAGCTCGTCGCCGATCCGGCCGGCGTCGCCGCCGGTCTGCGCGCCTCGCTCGAGGAGCACGGGCTCGCGAGCGAGGATCTGTTCCTGGCCGTCGGTGAGACGGTCGAGGAGATCGCGCCGAACCAGCGCGACCCGGGGCTGAGGCGGCAGCGCCGCCTCGAGC
Organism: uncultured Thermoleophilia bacterium; assembly: GCA_963736945.1. Classification (GTDB taxonomy): domain Bacteria; phylum Actinomycetota; class Thermoleophilia; order Gaiellales; family Gaiellaceae; genus Gaiella. The sequence continues at coordinate 342,344 of CAVTQW010000014.1, read as the reverse complement.
TCGCCGCCGCTCTCGACGTCGCCGCCGCTCTCGGCGTGCGCGGCGTCACCGTGCTCCCCGGGGTGACGTGGGCCGAGGATCCCGCTGCCTCGTGGAAGGTGTGCGTCGAGGAGCTCGCCTGGCGCGTCGAGGAGGCCGAGGCGCGCGGGCTCGAGCTCCGGATCGAGGCTCACGCCGGCTCGATCGCGCCGCTGCCCGAGCGCAGCGCAACGCCTCTGCGCCGACGTCCCCGGCCTGCGTCTCACGCTCGACCTCTCCCACTTCGAGCTGCAGTCCGTCACCCTCGACCGCATGCTCACGCTCGTGCCGCTCGCGGGGCACCTGCACGTCCGGGCGGCCAAGCCCGGCGCCATCCAGGTGCGCTGGCGCGACAACGAGACGGACTTCGGCGCCCTCCTCGAGGCACTACGCGCGCACGGCTACGCGGGCGCCTACTGCGTCGAGTACGTCCCCATGCGGAAGTGGCGCTGCGACGAGATGGACGTCGTCACCGAAGCGCTCGCGACGCGGCGCGCCCTGATCGAGTTGGGGGTGTCGTGATGGAGCGGCTCTGCCACGTCTTCCGGATCGCCGCGGGCCGGAGGACGAGTACGTCCGGCGGCACGTCGAGATCTGGCCGGAGATGGCCGAGGCGATGAAGGCCGCGGGATTCGCGAACTACACGCTCTTCCGGCGGGCTCGACGTGATCGCCTACTGCGAGTGCGACCGGACGTCGAGACGTGCTTCGCGCGCTTCGCCGAGCACGGCGTCGGCGCGCGCTGGCAGGCGTCGATGGAGGGGATGGTCCTCGACCTCACGGACGAGGACGGCGAGCTCATCCGCTACGACGAGGACTGGCACCTTGCCTGACCAGCGCGCCCGAAGGTGGGTGTCGTCTCGTGCTACTTCGCCCTGTTCGAGGAGCAGATGCCGGCGGGCTTCCGGCAGGACCGGGAGGAGACGGCGCGCGGCTACGCCAACGTGCTCCGCCGCGAGTTCGACGTCGTCGACGCCGGCATGCTCGTCTCCGACGCGGACGGCGACCGCGCGAACACGCTCCTGCGCGAGGCGCGTCCGGACGTCGTCGTGTTCGCCCCGTCGATGGCGGCGCCTCCGAGCTATGCCGCGCGTGCGCTCGCCGGCCTCGACGTCGCCGCTCGTCGTCTGGAACGGCCCGACGATCGACCGGCTCCCGGACGGGCTCACCCAGTCCCAGGCGACGATCAACTCGTCGCAGGTCGCCGCCGTGATGCTCGCGAACGCGCTCGTGCGACGGCAGCTGCCGTTCGCGACGGTCACCGCCTCACCCTCCGACCCGGACGGCACCGCGCTGCTCGCCCGCACCGTGCGCGCCGCGGCCGCCGCATCCGCGCTGCGCGGATGCGACGGTGCTCCGCGTCGGCACCTGGATTCCCGGGCTACCTCGACGTCGAGTCGACCTCTGCCGAGCTCGCTCGCCTGGGCGTGCGCGAGCACGCCGTCTCCGTCGAGGAGCTCGACGATGCCTTCGCCGCCGTCGACGCCGCCCGAATCGCGCCCGGTCTGGAGGCGCTCGCCGCGCGCGGCTGGGACCATCGCGAGGGCGAGGCCGACGCGCGCAGCATGCGGCTCGCTCTCGCTCTCGCCGACCTCGCCGTCGGCGACGGGCGCGGTCGCCGCCACCGTCAACTGCCACTCCGAGGTGCTGCGCTGGAACCCGGCGATCGGGATCACCGCCTGCCTCGGCGCCTCGCTGCTGACGGCGGAGGGCATCCCCGTCTCCTGCACGGGCGACCTCCCGACGGCGCTCGCGCTCGTGCTCGCCCGCGGCCCTCTCCGGCCGGGCGCTCTACTGCGAGTTCTACACGCCCGAGCGCGAGACCGGCCTGATGCTGCTCGCAGCCGGCGGCGAGGGCGATCCGGCCTGGGCCGATCCCGCGCACCCGGTCGTCGTCGAGCCGAACGACCACTACCCGGGCGACCACGGCGCGGGCACCTCGATCTCGTTCCGGCTCGAGCAGGGCCCGGCGACGGCGCTCTCGCTCTCGCCCGCGGGCGAGACGTGGCGGCTCGCCTGGGCGACCGGCGAGATCGTCGAGGCGCGGTACGACGGCGATGGGCGGCCCGAACGGGATGTTCCGCTTCGACTCGGGCTCCGGCGTACGAGGCCGGGGCGCGCTGGATCGCCTCCGGCGCCACGCACCACAACGCGCTCGCGCGCGGACGGCTCGACGTCGAGATCCCCGTTCTCGCCCGCGCCCTCGGGATCGAGGAGGTGCGCGTGTGACCGCCGTCCGCTCCGTCACGCCGATCTCGGTCCGGTACCCCGAGCCGAACGACAGCGGCGCGATCCGCCACCTGACCCTGTGCCGCATCGAGGCGGACGACGGCACCGTCGGCTGGGGCGAGGCGGTCACGTCGTGGCCCGACGCCTGCCGCGCGACCGAGGCGATGATCGACGGGCATCGCGGCCGAGCTCGTCGTCGGGCGCGACCCGCTCGACAACGTCGACATCTGGCGGAGCTGCCGCCGCCGGGCCTGGTGGTACGGCAACCGCGGCGGGATCTCGTCCTTCGCGCTCTCCGCGATCGACATCGCCCTCTGGGACCTCAAGGGCAGGCTGCTCGGCGTCCCGGTCACCCAGCTCCTCGGCGGCGCGCACCACGAGCGACTTCCCGCGATCGCGAGCACGCATCCGAACGCGGCGAGCCTCGAGGAGGAGGCCGACCGGCACGCACGCTACGTCAACGAGCTCGGCTTCCGGGGCTGCAAGCTCGGCCTCGGCAAGAAGGGCGAGGCCCGCCTCGGCTGAGGACGTCGAGCGTGACGTCGAGCTGATGCGTCTCCTCCGCGAGCGCATCGGCCCGGAGCCGATGCTGATGTGGGACCGGGGCGTGAACACGCTCACCTGGGACGCAGCCTTCGCGATCCGGCTCACGACCGCGCTCGAGGAGCACGGCCTGACGTGGATCGAGGAGCCGTTCGAGCCGGACGACCTCGACGACTTCCGCAGGCTCAAGGCGCGCTGCTCGACGCTCGTCGGCCTCCGGCGAGCGGGAGTGGAACGTCGAGGGATACCGGAGCTTCATCGGGGCGGGCGTCGCGGACGTGATCGGCTTCGACCCGGGACGGGCGGAGGGGATCACGGGCGGCCGGCGGGTGATCGAGCTCGTCGAGGAGGCCGGCGTCTGGTTCAACGCGCACGCCTGGTCGAGCGCGATCGTCTCGGCGGCGAGCCTCGCGCTCTCGCTGACGACCCCGCGCGTGCTCGTGTTCGAGCTCAAGGCCGAGGAGAACCCGATGCAGCACGAGCTCGTGGAGAACCCGATCGGCAGCTCGGGCGGCTTCGTCGAGGCGCTCGCAGGGCCCCGGGCTCGGCATCGAGGTCCGCGAGGCGGTCGTCGAGCGCTACCGGTTCTGAGCCGACGCGCAGGAAACGTAGCGGGAACGGTTGCGCCGTCTGGAACCGTTGACACCCTCGACCGCTACCGTACAGCTGCGGCTGGAACCGTTACCATGGCCGAGCTCGGGAACCGTCGACCGAGCTCGATGTCGATCTGAGGCGGCGGAGCCGCGGTCACGAGCCTGACGATCGCGGAGATCGAGACGATCGCGATCCGCGTCCCGCTCGCGCAGACCTACCGCGGCAGCGCGTACAAGATGACGCACCGCTCGACGATCGTGACGCGGCTGCGCACGGAGGAGGGCATCGTCGGCGAGGCCTACTGCGGCGACGAGGACGCGGGCCTCCACGAGATCGACGAGATCCTCCGGACCGAGATCGCGCCGCGGCTGATCGGCGAGGACGCGTTCCGGGTCGAGCGCTGCTGGGAGCTCGCGCGGCCGGCGACGTTCGACATCCTGCGCGACCGCCGGCTCGGCCTCGTCGCGACCGCCTGCGTCGACGCCGCCATCTGGGACGCCATCGGCAAGGCGCTCGGTCAGCCTCTGCACCGGCTCTGGGGCGGCTACCGCGACAGCCTGCCGGTGATCACGATCGGCGGCTACTACGGGAAGCAGGACATCGCCGAGGAGGTGACCGAGCTCCGCGAGCAGGGGCTCGCCGGCATGAAGTTCAAGGTCGGCGGGCTCACGCCCGAGGAGGACGCGGCGCGCTTCCGGACCGCGCGCACCGCCGCCGGGCCCGACTTCGTCCTCTGCGCCGACGCCAACCAGGGCTGGACGCCCGCCGAGGCGGTGCGCTTCGCGCGCCTCGTCGAGGATCTCGACCTCCACTGGTTCGAGGAGCCGTGCACCTGGTCGAACGACCGGCGGGCGATGCGCGACGTCCGCTTCGGGGGCCGGTGTCCGCGTCTGCGCGGGCCAGAGCGAGTTCTCCGCGGGCGGGTGCCGCGACCTCATGGTCGAGGGCGCGATCGACTTCTGCAACTTCGACTCGTCGTGGTCGGGCGGCGCGACCGAGTGGCGCCGGGTCGCCGCCGCCGCCGTCTCCTTCGACGTGGCCATGGCTCATCACGAGGAGCCGCAGATCGCATCTCACCTGCTCGCCTCGATCCCGCACGGCACCTTCCTCGAGGTGTTCAGCGCCGAGCGCGACCCGATCTGGTGGAACCTCGTCGCCAACCGGCCCCCGATCGTCGACGGGAGGATGACGCTGCCCGACCGGCCCGGGCTCGGCTGGGAGCTCGACGCGCGACTACATCGAGGCGTACCGGGTCCCGCCCCGGCCGTGACGCCGCCGAGACGCGCGCCGCTCGGCGCGGGACTGGAGGGGAACGGCGTCCTCGTCACCGGCGCGGTCGGAGGGATCGGCGTCGGCCGTCGCGCGGGCGCTCGCCGGCTGCGGCGCGCGGGTGGCGGCCCTCGATCTCTCCGAGGAGGCGGCGCGCTCGCTCGCTGCCTCGCTCCCGGGCGACGGCCACGTCGGCCTGGGCGCCGACCTCGCCGACGTGAGCCGCCACGACGCGCTCGTGCGGGCGGCGGACGACGCCGTCGGCCCGCTCGTCGCGCTCGTCCACCTCGCCGCCGTGCTGCATCGCCGCCACGACATCCGCGAGGTCGACGAGCCCGACTGGGACGCCCAGGCCGACGTGAACCTGAAGGCGACCTTCTTCCTCAACCGCGCCTTCGCGGAGCTCCTGCGGACCGCCGGCCGCGCAGGCGCGATCGTCAACTTCAGCTCGCAGGGCTGGTGGACAGGCGGCTTCGGCGGCTCGGTCGTCTACAACGCGACGAAGGGCGGGATCGTGACGATGACGCGCGGGCTGGCGCGGACGTATGCGGCAGCCGGAATCAGGGTCAACGCCGTCGCACCGGGTCTCGTCGACACGCCCGATGATCCGCGACGACCTCGCGCCCGACGTCCTCCAGGAGCCTCGTCGACCAGGTGCCGCTCGGGCGCCTCGCGACACCGGAGGAGGTCGCACCGGCAGCCGTCTTCCTCGCCTCGGCGCACGCGTCGTACATCACCGGGGCCACCCTGAACGTCAGCGGCGGCTGGCTCATGTACTGATCCTCGCGCTTGTCTGACCAAGCCTTGACAAGCCGATTCGATGGACTTGAATCGGCTGCGACGGGCATCCGTTGTCAGACCAAAGTCGGCTTGGCGCCCGTTGCCCGTGCCGTCTGCACCTCCGACTGGAATCGTCCCCGGAACCCATATCAGGAGGGAGTTGGGCATGGAAGAGTTCGTGCAGGGCATCAGCCGCGCCGAGCTGCTCAAGCGCGGAGCCTTGGGGGCGGCGGCCCTCGCGCGGTGCGGACGCGCTCCTCCGGAGCAGAGGGTGCGGGTGCGGCCACGTTCGCGAAGCCCGGCGGCAAGCTCGTCGTCGGCATCGGCCAGGTCTTCGAGGACATCAACGTGCTCACCGCCTTCGGCTACCGCTGGGGCCAGCTGATGGCGTACGCGATGTACGACACGCTCGTCAAGTACGACAGCACGGGCCGCGCCGTGCCGCTGCTCGCGACGAAGTGGTCGACGCCCACGAACAAGACACGATCGTGACGATCCGCAAGGGCGTCAAGTTCCACAACGGCAACCCGCTGCGGGTCGAGGACGTCGTCTGGAGCCTCAACCGCATCCACGACCCGGTCAAGCCCGCCTCGAACAACTTCCTGGCCCTGCCCAAGGACATCTGGGGCAAGGCCATCAAGATCAACGACAGCCAGCTCCGGATCACGACGAAGAAGCCGACGCGGATGATCGAGAACTTCCGCTTCTGGTTCATCATGCCGGAGAACGCCGACGACCTGAACCTCGGCGAGCACCCCCTCGGCACCGGCCCCTTCGCGTACAAGAACTTCGTCAAGGGCGACCGGCTCGAGCTCGAGGGCTTCCCCGACTACTGGAACGGCAGCCGCCCCTACCTCGAGCGAGCTCACGTTCCGCTTCCTCGCCGACGAGTCGGCGCAGGTCGCGAACTTCCTCTCCGGCGACGTCCAGTACCTGCACGACCTCTCGGTCGCGACCCTGCCGCAGGTCGAGGGCAAGAAGAACTCGAAGCTGATCCCGTCGGGCATCTTCTTCCAGTGGTGGCAGCCGCAGATGTACAAGGGGCCGCTGAAGGACGTGAAGGTGCGGCAGGCGCTCATGTACGCCTTCGACCGCAAGACGGACAACAAGGTCGCGTGGGCCGGCAAGGCGACCGACACGTGGAATCCCGTTCCAGAAGACGCCCTACTACATCGGGCAGCCGTGGCCGGGCGGCGGCGCGCCGCCGAGCTACGACCCCGACAAGGCGAAGAGCATGCTCGCCGCCGCGGGGCAGCCGAACCTGAAGCTGAACATGATGGTGATCAAGGAGCCGGGCCCGTGGAAGCGCGAGTCGGAGGTGCTCCAGCAGGGCTTCAAGAAGGCCGGCATCAACGCCACCATCCAGGTCGCTGCCCGCCTCGCAGTGGTTCGACCGGCTCTACACGAAGCGCAACCACGACGGCATCGCCGTCAACGCCGGCACGCTGCCCTTCCCGTGGGCGCTGATCGCGAACTACATGATGAAGGCGTCGCTCCTCTCGGACCCGTCCAAGGGGCTGAAGCCGCCGCGATCCCCGCTGCTCGAGGCCGCCTACAACACGGCGTTCTCGTCCGCGAACGAGGCGCAGTACTCGGCCTCGCTGAAGGCGGTCCAGCGGCTGATGCTGACGCAGGCCGCTGCCTTCCACACGATGATGGCGAACAACCAGAACGTCGCCCCCAAGAACCTCATGGGCGTCGACTCGACGCTGATCGGTGATCAACGGTTCGACGGCGCATACTTCGCGTGAGTGAGGACGTGGCGGAGGACGGCCGACCATGACCGGGCGGGGGGCGAAAGGCCCCCCGCCGACCGCCTCTGATGCGCTACCTCACGCCAGTCCTGTCGCTGATCGGCGTGCTGCTCGCGATCGCCGCGATCACCTACGCGATCGCGAGCGCCCTTCCGGGCGATGCCGCCGAGATCCGTGTCGGCAAGCGCGACGACCTCACCTTCCAGGAGCGCCAGGTGCTCGTCGACGCCGAGCGGGAGCGCCTCGGGCTCGACAAGCCGGTGCCGATCCAGTTCGTGATCTGGCTCGAGAAGGCGGCGCAGGGCGACTTCGGGGTCCAGGAGGGCGGCGGCCCCGTCGGCCCGGCCGTCGTCGACCGGATCATTCCCTCGCTCGAGCTGGCGCTGATCACGCTGCTCATCTCGCTGCCGCTCGCGGCGCTCCTCGCCGTGCGCTCCGTGCGGCGGGGCAAGCGCGTCTTCTCGACGGTGACCGGCCAGCTGTCCACGGTCGGCTTCGTGATCCCGCAGTTCTGGCTCGGCATCCTGCTCGTGATCCTGTTCGCGGTCCAGCTCGGCTGGCTGCCCGGCAGGCGGCTACGAGGCGTTCCGCGACGACCCGATCGGGCACGTGAAGCGGCTGCTGATGCCGCTGATCACGCTCGTGATCCCGACGACGGCGGTCTTCTTCCACTTCATGCGCCAGAGCCTGCGCGAGTCGCTGCAGACGCAGTACATCCGCACCGCCCGGGCCAAGGGGCTGAGCGAGAGCCGGGTGCTGTACCAGCACGCCCTGCCGAACGCGCTCCTGCCGTCGCTCACCGTGCTCGGCGTCCAGTTCGGGACGCTGCTCGGCGGTGTCGTCGTCGTCGAGCGCATCTTCAACTGGCCCGGCATCGGCGGGCTGCTCGTCTACTCGGTCGAACGCCAGGACTTCAACACGCTCATCGCCTGCGTGATGGCGATCGCCACCGCCTACGTCGTCATGTCGACGATCATCGAGATCTCGTACCGGGTCGTCGACCCGCGGATCCGCAGGAGTTAGGGAGGAAGCCCGTGAGCTGGCTGCGACACAACATCCGCCTGCAGATCGGGCTCATCCTGCTTGCGCCCTTCCTTCTCGCGGCCCTCGTTCCCGGCCTCATCGCCAACCACAGCCCGACCGACCTGCTCGACGCGCCCTTCGCCTCCCCGTCCCACAACCTCTGGCTCGGGACCGACGAGGTGGGCCGGGACACGTTCTCCCGGCTCGTCTACTCGGCGCGCACCGACCTCAAGATCAGCCTCGGCGCCACCCTCATCGCGACCGTGATCGGGGTCACGATCGGGCTGCTCGCCGGCTACCTCGGCGGCTGGCTGAGCACGGTCACGCTCAGGATCACCGATGTCATGCTCGCGTTCCCGTCGATCCTGCTCGCGCTCTTCCTCGTCGCCGTCATCGGCCCGAGCGACTACATCGTCATGCTCGCGCTGACGATCCTCTACATCCCGGGGTTCATGCGCTTCGCGCGGGGCATGGCGATCAGCCTGCGCGAGCGTGCGTTCGTCGAGGCGAGCGTGATCTCCGGCGCCCGTCCCGTCTACGTGATGCGGCGGCACCTGCTTCCGAACGCGATCGGGCCGCTCCTCGTCGGCGTCTCGCTCACCGCTGCCTACACGCTGCTCGCGGCGGCGACGCTCTCCTACCTCGGCCTCGGCACGCCGCCGCCTGCGCCGAGCTGGGGCAACATGCTGCAGGCGTCCTTCAACTACGTCTTCCAGGACTGGCAGTACGGGATCTGGCCCGGGCTCTGCATCGTCACCGTGGCGCTCGCCTACGTGCTCATCAGCGAGGGCATCGAGGTGGCCGTGCAGCGGAGCGGCAGCGCCGGCGCCGCCGCGGCGGTCGACACGCCGGGCAGCACGCCCATCACCGCCGGCGGGACGACGGCCGGGAGCGCCGCCTCGTGAGCCAGGACGCGGCCGCGCGGCAGGTCGAGGCGGTGGCAGACCTCCGCGACGTCATCCTCTCGATCGACGACCTCGTCGTCGACTTCCCGCTCGAGCAGCACGGTCGTGCGCGCCGTCGACGGCCTGTCGTTGACGATCCGGCCGGGCCAGCGGCTCGGCGTCGTCGGGGAGTCCGGCTCGGGCAAGTCGACCGTCGCCATGGCGATCCTCGGCCTGCTCGAGGCCCCCGGCAGGATCGGGCGGCGGCTCGATCAGGCTCGGCGACCTCGAGCTGAGCGGCGCCGACGACGACGTCCTCCGCACCGTCCGCGGGGGCAGGATCGCGATGATCTTCCAGGACGCGCTCGGCTCGCTCAACCCGGTCAAGACGATCGGCTACCAGCTCGTCGAGGCGATCAGGCTGCACACCGACGCGAGCGAAGTCGGGCGCCGTCGACCGCGCCGTCGAGCTCCTCGCCGAGGTCGGGGTGCAGACGCCCCGCGACCGGCTCGACCAGTACCCGCACGAGTTCTCCGGCGGGATGCGCCAGCGCGTGATGATCGCGATGGCGCTGGCCTCGAATCCCGAGCTCCTCATCGCCGACGAGCCGACGACCGCGCTCGACGTGACGACGCAGGCGGGCGTGATCGACCTCCTCCACCGTCTCAGCGAGGAGCGGCGGATGGCGGTCATGCTGATCACGCACGACCTCGGCATCATCGCGAGCTTCGCCGAGGACGTGCTCGTCATGTACGCCGGCGCCCCTGTCGAGTTCGGGCCGGTCGACGACGTCTTCGAGCGGGCCGGCCACCCGTACACGCAGGCGCTGATCGCAGCCGTGCCGCAGCTCGGGGACGAGCGGGCCGAGACGCTGCCGTCGATCCCGGGCGTCCTTCCGCGCGCGGATGCGATCCCGCCCGGGTGCCGGTTCGCGCCGCGGTGCCGGCTGGCGGGCGGACGGGAGATCTGCCGGAGCGAGCGGCCCGCGTTCGACATGGGCGACCTCGACCGCGCGCGTCGCCTGCCACTTCACCGACGAGTCGCGCGCGACGGCGGGCGTGCTGCACCGGCAGGAGGTGTCGCTCGGCGAGCCGTCGATCGGCGGCGACCTGCTCGCAGGTCGACGACCTCGCCAAGGACTACCGGGTGCGCGGCGTGAGCGGCTCGCGCAAGCGCTGGCTGCGCGCCGTCGAGGGCGTCTCCTTCGACATCAGGAGCGGCGAGTCGCTCGGGCTCGTCGGCGAGTCCGGGCTCGGGCAAGTCGACCGTGGCGCGGCTCCTCCTCGGCCTCACGCACGCGGACGCGCGGAGCGGTCACGTTCGAGGGGCGGCCGCTCGAGGCGAGCAAGGGCGGGCATCGCGAAGGAGCAGCGGGGGCGCGTGCAGATGGTGTTCCAGGATCCGGGCGACTCGCTCGACCCGCTGATGACGATCGAGCAGATCGTGGCCGAGCCGCTCCTGCTCCTCCATCGGCGCGAGGCGCGGAAGCAGCGGGGCCGCGTGCCCGAGCTGCTCGAGCTCGTCGGGCTCGAGGCCGACTTCGGCAAGCGGCGCCCGCTGCAGCTCTCGGGCGGCCAGCGCCAGCGCGTCGCGATCGCCCGGGCGCTCGCGACCGACCCTGCGCTCATCGTCTGCGACGAGGCCGTGTCGTCGCTCGACGTCTCCGTGCGCGCGCAGATCCTCAACCTCCTGATGGACCTGCAGCGCCGGCTCGACCTCTCCTACCTCTTCATCTCGCACGACCTCTCCACCGTCCGGCACGTCTGCGACCGCGTCGCGGTGATGTACGGCGGGCAGTTCGTCGAGGTCGCCGACGCGGACGAGATCTTCAGGGCGCCGCAGCACCCGTACACGATCGCGCTGCTCTCGGCGGTGCCGATCCCGAGCCCGGCGCTCGAGCGCGAGCGGCGCCGGATCAGGCTCGAGGGCGAGCTGCCCGACCTGACGCAGCCCGTGCCGGGCTGCATCTTCGCCTCGCGCTGCTGGAAGGCGCAGGAGCGCTGCGCCGTCGAGCGGCCGGAGCTCGTCGAGCGAGGGCCGCGACGGCCCACCTGGCCGCCTGCCACTTCCCGGAGAACGTGGCGTGAGCACGCGCACTGCGATCGAGCCCGCCGACCTCCACGACGAGGCGTTCGCGCGCGACCCCTTTCCGGTGTGGGAGCGGCTCCGCCACGATGCGCCGCTCTTCCACGACACGATCGACGACGTCTACCTGCTGACCCGCTACGACGACGTGGCCGCCGTGCTCCGGGACGACGTCACGTACTCGACGTGGATCTACAAGACGTCGTTCGCGACGGTGATGGGAGACACGTTCGCGATGCACGACGGCGAGCGGCACGCACGCGAGCGGGCGAGGGTGGCGCCCCACCTCGTGGGAGCGCCGCTCGAGCGTCTCCTTCGGCCCGTCGTCGAGTCCGTGGCCGACGGGGTCGTCGGCGCGCTGCCCGACGGCGACGTCGACCTCGTCGGCCCCTTCACGTTCCGGCTTCCCGGCCTCGTGCTGGCGTCGCTCTTCGTCGCTTCGAGAACGACGAGCGCGAGCGCTTCCTGCGACTCGCGGGAGCGATCTCGTGGGGCCTCGTCGGCGGTGAGGACGAGGTCGCGGCGGGGGTCGCCGCCCGCCGCGAGCTCGAGGCCTGGACGGCGGAGCGGATCGCAGGCCCGGGCGGCGAGACGGCGGTCCCGACGACCTCCTCCAGTGGCTGCTCGGGCCCGACGCCGCCGGCGCCGAGCTCGACCGCGACTACGTCCTCACGAACGTCAACTTCCTCGCCGCGGCGGGCAGCTCGACGGTCGACTACGCGCTCCGGAACGTGCTCTGGGCCCTGCTCGCGCACCCGGAGCTACGCGGCGGCGGTCGCCTCCGGCGACGCCGACGCCGTCGACCCGGTCGTGACCGAGACGTTCCGCTACGCACCGCCCGTCCCGCACGAGGGCCGGATCGTGACGACGGACGTCGAGTGGCACGGCCGGATCGTGCCCGCGGGGTCGATCGTCCGGGTCGCGCTCGCGTCGGCCACGAACGACGAGACCGTGTTCGCCGAGCCACGGCGCTTCGACCCCTCGCGCGCGGACGTCTGGCCGGGCGACTCCCGTGGCGGCGTCCGCCGCGACGGCGCGGCGAGCCATCTCGCCTTCGGCCTCGGCAGCCACTTCTGCGCCGGCTACAAGCTCTCGCGGCTCGAGGCCCGCGAGGGGCTCGTCCGGCTCTTCCGCGACCGGCGTCCCGGCTCCCGCCGGGCCGGTGCCGCCGCTGCGGCTGCACCAGTACCACCTGACCGTCCCGTCACTCCGCGTCACGCTCACCCAGGGAGGCCCAGCATGACCACGACCACCGCCACCGACCTGCCGAAGTACCGCGCGCTCTGGCCGGTGTACCAGAGCGTCCCCTACCGCCCCGGCGAGCAGCCGCGGCCGACCCTCCTGCGAGCCGCCGACCACCGCTTCGACGCGTGGGCGCCGGCGCCGGGGAACGCGACGCCCTCCTGGACGTGGGTGTCGACGCCGTACATCAACTCCGGGATGTTCTGCGTCCCGGCCGGATGCTGGTTCGACCCGGGCGACCATCCGAACCCGGAGCCGTACTACATCCTCGAGGGCACGCTCCATCTGTCGAACCCGGACACGTCCGACGTGGTCGAGCTGAAGGCGGGCGACGCTTCGAACATCCCGGCCTGGGCGCACCACCACGGCTTCAACTTCGGCGACGACGACTGCTACATCGCGTGGTGGGTTCCGGGCGAGATGCACACCGACCTGTTCAAGCAGAAGGTCGAGAACGACACGCTCTACGAGCTCGGGTGGTACGAGCGCAGCCCTGTCGTCCTGAACGGCGACCACGACCGCAACGAGGGCTTCGACTCGCGGCTCGACCAGCTCCAGGCGTGGCCGGGCGGGCCGAAGACCGACATCGACATGATGAAGCTCGACCGCGCCACGTGGCTCCATCTCATCACCGGCGACGAGCCCCGGCAGGCCTACCTGACCTCGTTCTTCTACTGCGACGCGCAGATCCGGGCGGGCGAGATGCGCCTGCCACTGCGTCGCGATACGAAGCCGGAGTCGGTCCCGTTCGAGAAGGTCATCCGTGTCACCTCCGGCACGCTCGTCGCGTCGCTGACCGGGACGACGGATGTCCTCCGCGCGGAGGTCGGTGATGTCATCTTCCTGCCGGCGAACGTCGAGCACAGCTTCATGAGCGTCGGCCCCACCGGGACGACGGCCGTGTTCGGCATGGCGAGGGTGGACTAGTGCGGCGTCTCACAACGTTAGATCGGAGAGCATCGTTGTGAGACGCCGCACTACAGTAATCAACATGGAGTGGGGTGTCCCGCGACGATCATTTCCGGTCGAACGTTGCGGGACACCCCACTAGTGGGCGTGTACCGGCTCAGCGAGCTGTCCCGGGCCGAGGCGGGCGAGCGGGGTCGCGCCGGTGCCGTCTGCCTGCTGCCCGTCGGCTCGCTCGAGCAGCACGGCGAGCACCTGCCGGTCGGCACCGACTCGCTGCTCGTCGAGACGGTCTGCCTGCGTGCGGCGGACCTCGCGCGCCGGGACGCGATCGTCGCGCCGACCGTCTGGACCGGGCTCAGCCCGCACCACGTGCGGCTCGGCGTCACCGTGACGCTCGAGCCGGAGCTCCTGCTCGAGCTGACCCGCGTCGATCGTGCGCTGCCTGCGGCCGTGGTTCGCACGAGGTCGTGATCGTCAACGGCCACGGCGGCAACCGTGGCTGGCTCGGCGCCCTCGCGCTCGCCGAGGAGTGTCCCTTCGTCAACTACTGGGAGCTCGTCGAGCCTGCCTTCCTGCGCGAGCTCTTTCCCGTCGACCTCGGCTCGATCGGTCATGCCGGGCAGGCCGAGACGTCGGCGATGCTGTCGGTGGCGCCGGCGCTCGTCGGCGACGCCGCGGCCGCCGCCTTCGAGCCGATCGCGCGCGAGAACGACCCGTTCCTTCTGCCCGACATGGGCGCGAGCGGCGTGCTCGGCGATCCGGCAGCCGCCTCCGCCGCCGCCGGCGAGCAGTTCCTCGGCGCGGTCTGCTCCGCGCTCGCCGAGCTGCTCGACGCACTTCCAGCCCCCGACCCCGAGGAGAACCGACATGACCGAGTTTCGCGCCGGAGCCGCCTCCCTCATGCTCGAGCCGCCGCTCGGCCTGCCGATGGTCGGCTTCATCCGGCAGCCGTGGAACGCGCGGGGCTACGGGCTGCCGCTCGAGGTCGGAGCGCTCGTCCTCGAGCGCGGCGACACGCGCGTCGTCCTCTGCGGCGTCGACGTCGTCGGGATCATCCACCCGCAGATCGAGCCGCTGCTCGACCGCATTGCCGCAGCCACGGGAGCCGACCCGCCGGGGATCCTCCTCAACCTGAGCCACACGCATCTCGCGCCGCCGGGGGGCGTCGCGAACGGGGCCGTCTACGGCGACGTCGACGACGAGACCGCAGCGTCGATCGAGGCGTTCTCCCGCGTGCTGCACGACAAGATCGTCTCCGCCTGCTCGTCTGGCGGCCGGGCGCCTCGAGCCTGCCGGGATCGTCTGGGGACAGGCCGACGTCGACCTTGCCGTCAATCGCCGCGAGCGGACGGCGGACGGCTTCAACGGCGGCTCGATCCTCGGGTGGAACCCGGACGAGCTCGTCGACAACCAGGTCACGGTGCTCCAGGTGCGCCGCCCGGACGAGTCGGCGCTCGCGACGGTGGTCGGGTTCGGCTGCCATCCCGTCACGACCGGCTACGACATGGACGTCTACTCGGCCGACTTCCCCGGGCCGATGCGGGACGTCGTTCGCGCCGTCACGGGCGGCGAGTGCATCTTCTTCCAGGGCGCGGCCGGGAACGTGCTGCCGAAGTTCGCCTTCACGGACACCGAGGACGAGGCGCGCCGGATGGGGACGCGGCTCGGCCTCGCGGCGCTCGAGGCGGTAGCCGACCGGTTCAGCCGCGCCGTGACGGTGGTGCCGGAGGAGGAGGGCTCGGTGACGCCGATCACGCGCTACCGGCGCCGCTTCGAGGACGCAGCCGAGGCGCCCGCGCTCGCAGCCGTCGAGCGAGACGGTGGTCGATCCCGCTCATGCCGCACCCCCCGCTCGAGGAGATCGAGCGTCAGCGGCGCGAGTACGACGACGGCGCTCGAGGAGGCGCGCGCCTCCGGCGACCGGGGCAAGGTCAAGCTCGCGTACTACCAGGCGTCCTGGGCGCGCCGGGTCGAGGCGCAGCTCCGCGACGGGACTGCCCCGACGGAAGTGCGCGGGCCGGTGCACGCGGTGCGGATCGGGGACGGCGTCATCGTGACGGGGCCGGGGGAGACGTTCACCGAGTACGGGATCGCGGTCAAGGAGCGCTCGCCGGGCACGCCCACGCTCTACGCCGGGCTACACGAACGAGATCCTCGGCTACCTGCCGACTGCGAACGAGTACCAGTACGGCGGCTACGAGGCGGGGTACGGATACAAGAGCGTCGGCCTGCCCTCGCTGTTCGATCCGAGCGTCGAGCGGATCCACGTCGAGACCGGCGTCCGGCTCGCGGAGCGCCTGTTCCCGGAGGCGGAGCCGTGGGATGCAGCCGCCGGCTGGCTCGCCCGCGGCGAGGTGCCGAGGCTCCCCGAGACGCCGCTCGAGCATCCGTCCCGCCCCGTCGCCGAAGTGGCCACGTGAGCCTGGCCCGCATCGGCGTGATCGGGGCCGGCTTCTGGGCCTCCTACCAGTATCTCCCGTTCTACCGCGACCACCCCGAGGTCGACCTTGTCGGCGTCGTCCGCAAGGACGACTCGGGCCTCGGCGCCTTCCGGAGCGAGTTCGGGCTCGAGGTGGCGACGAGCTCCGTCGCCGAGCTCCTTGCCGCCGGCGTCGACGGCGTCGTCGTCTCGTCGCCGCACAGCCTCCACCGCGAGCACGCGGTCGCGGCGCTCGAGGCCGGTGCCCACGTGCTCGTCGAGAAGCCGATGGCAGTGACACTCGCCGACGCGGAGGCGCTCGCGACTGCCGCCGCGGCAGCGGGCCGGGAGGTGGGGGTGGCCTACGGCTGGAACTACTCGCGGCTGACGGCCTGGGCGAAGGAGGCGCTCGAGCAAGGGCGCCTCGGGCGGATCACGTCCGTCACGGCCTACATGTCCAGCTGCCTCACCGATCTCTTCTCGGGCAAGAGCGGATACGCGGTCGTCGACGTGGGCGGGTTCGCTGTGGAGGTGGAGACAGAGACGTGGGCCCGGTCGGATGCCGGCGGTGGCTACCTCTACGGGCAGCTGTCCCACCTGCTCGGCCTCGGACTCTGGCTCGTCCCGAACGAGCCCGAGGACGTGCTCGCCCGTGCGGTCTTGCTCGACAACGGGGTCGACCTCGACATCCAGGTCTCGGTCGGGCTCGCGGGCGGGGTGATCGGATCGTTCAGCGGCCAGGGACACGAGCCCTGGGGCAGGCCGCACGCCTGCGACCTCCGCATCGCCGGCGAGGACGGCGTGCTCATGCTCGATTTCGACCGCGTGCAGGCGCAACTGCTGCTCGAGAAGGACAAGGAGAAAGCGGAGTGGCTCACCCTCGAGCCCGATCCGCCGGCCGCAGCGGCCGACTCCGAGTACACCTGCGACGGATGCGCGCAGTTTCTCGTCGACGTCTGCCTCGGCCGTGACCCCGTCAACTGCGCTCCCCTCGACCTCGGCGTACGCACGGTCGCAGTGATGGAGGCGGCGTGGCAGTCGGTCCACTCGGGCCGGCTCGTCCGGGTCGCGGACCTCCCCCGGTGAGCGATCTGCGCGCCGGCGCCGCGCGGCTCTCGCTCGAGCCGCCGCTCGGCCTGCCCCTCGTCGGCTTCGTCCGCCAGACGCACGACGCGACCGGGTACGGGCGCTTCGGGCTCGAGACGTCCGCGATCGCGCTCGAGCAGGACGGGCTCCGGGTCGTCCTCTGCGGCGTCGACATCGTGGGCATCGGCGAGCCGGAGATCACGGGGCTGCTCGACCGGGTCGCGGAGGCGACCGGGCGCCGACCCGGCCGGGATCCTGCTCAACTGGAACCACACGCACCTCTCCGTGATCGGGGGCTTCTGGGGCGGCGAGCTGACCGGGCCGCCGGAGCCCGGAGCGCGACGGGCGGATCAGGAGCTTCGCCGACGTCGTCCAGGACAAGGTCGTCTCGGTCTGCGCGCTCGCGTGCGAGCGGCTCGAGCCGGCCCGGCCGGTGTGGGGGGTCGGGCTACGCGGAGCTCGCCGTCAACCGGCGAGAGCGCGCCGCCGACGGCACGACGATCCTGGGCTGGAACCCCGACGAGCTCGTCGACAACCAGATCACCTCGCTCCAGCTCCGCCGGCCGGACGAGAGCGTCGTCGCCACCGCGGTCAACTACGGTTGCCATCCTGTCACGACCGGCTACGACCTGTACGACTACTCGGCCGACTTCCCGGGGCCGTTGCGGGAGGTGCTGCGGCGCGAACACGGGCGGCGAGGCCGTCTTCCTCCAGGGCGCGGGCGGCAACGTCCTGCCGAAGGTCGCCTTCACCGACAGCGAGGACGAGGCGGAGCGGATGGGCACGCACCTCGGGATCGAGGCGCTCCACTCGCTCGCCGGCCGCTTCTCCCGGCCGCACCGGATGATCTACCGGCCCGAGCGGTCGATCATGCAGATCTCGTCCTACCGGCGCGAGGTCGTCGAGGACGGCCCGGTCGCGCTCGCCGCCACGATGCGCCGGGTGCGATTCCCGTTCCAGCCGTTGCCGAGCCTGGAGGAGGTCCGGGCCGTGCGCGAGGAATGGGAGGCGAAGCTCGCCGAAGCCGTCGCCGCCGGCGCGGGCACGGGTGGCGCAGCGCGCATCGCCTGGTGGCACCTCGCCTGGGCGCGTACGACGGAGCAGGCGCTCCTCGACGGCACCGCCGCGACCTTCCGCGAGGGCCGCATCCATGCCGTCAGGATCGGCGACGGAGTGATCGTGACGGGCCCGGGTGAGGTGTTCAGCGAGATCGGGATGGCCGTCAAGGAGCGCAGCCCCGGCCGGCCGACGATGTACGCGGGCTTCACGAACGGGCTGATCGCCTACTTCGCCACCGCCGCCGAGTACGCGTACGGCGGCTACGAGGCCGACTACAGCCGCCGCGGCCACGGCAACCCGGGCCACGTCGCCCCGGAGTGCGAGCAGATCCTCGTCGAGAACGGAGTGCGCGCGGCCGAAGAGCTCTTCCCCGCAGCCGAGCCGTGGGACGCCGAGCGTGGGTGGACGGCGAGCGGCGACCTCCCCGGGCCGCTGCCGCCGGACCCGCTGGTCCATCCTGACCGGACCTAGGCCCAGCGTCAGCCGCGACTGACGCGTGGCGACGCGGTCGGATGTCCGGTGCCTGCGATCGCCGCGACTGCCCGCTGCTTCGCGCCCTGAGCCGCACCACGGACGCGTCCGACGGCTCCCGTAGAGTTGAATGGTGGCGAGCCACCGCACGCAGCTTACGAAGCCGCCGACGAGCAACTAGTGCTTTCCGGATCTGCGGGGTTGACGGTACTCGAGGGTGGGACGGATTCTCTCTTCCCGCGCCGACGTGGGCCGCGCACGAGGCACGACCTCGTGGGTACGGCGGTGCTTCCTCCCTTGCCGCAGGGCGAGTACTGCACCGTCCTCGCAGATCCGCCGTGGCGGTTCGCGAATCGGACCGGGAAAGTTGCGCCGGAACACGGTCGTTTGAACCGCTACGACACGCTGACGCCTGCCCAGATCAAAGAGCTTCCGTTGGATAGGTGCATCGCCGCTGCGGCGCATTGCTACCTGTGGGTGCCAAACGCACTACTCGAGGAAGGACTCGACGTACTCGAAGCGTGGGGGTTCACGTACAAGACGAACATCGTCTGGCACAAGGTCCGTCGAGACGGCGGTAGTGACGGACGAGGAGTGGGATTCTACTTCCGGAACGTTACGGAACTCGTGCTGTTCGGCGTCCGAGGTTCAATGCGGACGCTGCGTCCTGGTCGCACTCAGACGAACCTATTGGCAACACGGAAGCGTGAGCACTCGCGCAAACCGGACGAGCTGTATCCCATCATCGAGGCCTGTTCGCCAGGCCCGTATTTGGAGCTGTTCGCACGATATCCGCAGCCGGGCTGGACAGTCTGGGGCGAGGAGGCATCGCAGGATGTCGAGCCGCGCGGCAAGCAGTATCCGGCGTACCGTTAGCATTCGAGTCAAGGCGAAATGCTCCTGATCAGCTCGAGCGTGGCCTCGACCGCCCGCCGCTCCGACTCCGGGTGGAGGATGACCGGCATCCCCCAGGCCTGCGGGATCAGGTCGGGCACGGCGTAGCTCTCGTCGATCTTCCACCCACCCTCGGGGTAGTCCTCGCCCGCGGGGCAGGTAGCCGAAGCAGCCGTTCGTGTAGCCGAGCACGAACGTGTCCGAGAGCGGCGAGCGGTCACGGATCTCGAGCCCGGTCTCGAAGAAGATCTCCATGTTGAGCCCGCCGATCACGATGTCGTTGACGCGGATGGCCTGCACGTCGAGCTCGTGGGTCGGATGCCCGTCCTCGACGGCCGCGACCAGCTTCCGCGCCCAGTGCTCGTACTTCTGGGCGGACCGGATCTCCCAGTCGAGAGCGTCGCCGCGCTCCCGCTCCTCGCGCGTCCGTTCCCAGTGCGAGAGGATCTCCCGCGCGCGCTCGAGCGACGGGAGCACGTCGTAGTCGAGGGGGGCGGTGGTCTCGGCGGCGGCGAGGTGCGTGCAGGTGCGGGGATCGTCGACCGGCTCCCAGGGGGTGAAGAGGATGTTGGGGACGTTGCCGAGCGGCCGCCGTTCGCCGGCCCGGGTGTTGGTGCGGATGCGGGCTGCGACCTTCAGCGCCTCGCCGCCGAGCTCGAGGCCGACGCGGTTCTTCGTGTCGCGGCAGTCGACCTCGTAGCCGATGCCGACGCGGGGGTTGACGTTGCCGCCGCAGCCCTGGAGGAAGAGGGCGAGCCCGCCGAGGTTGTCGCTCGAGCACCTCGCGCGCGGGCCCGGGGTAATCGGAGGACGCGACCTGCGACCGGCTCCCGACCGTGACGGGATGCGCCGAGTAGCGGAAGACGATGGCGATCGGATTACCGTCGAGGTCGTCGACGCGGATCACGCCGACGGAGGTGTCGATGGGATGGTCGGGCACCTCTCCGAGCACGTCGCGCCCGTCGCGGAGCTCGCGCCGGTAGACGCCGATCGTGCTCTCGCCCCAGCCGGAGCCGATCCGCGCAGGCCGAAGGGCCGCGTTGGCCTCGACGGCGGCCTCGACGAGCCAGCGCCTGAGGTCGTCCTCGTAGCGGGTCCGGAACCATGCTTCCTCTGGCCGTGTCGGTCATCTCCATGAAGCCCGCCAGTGCAGGCGAACTGTGGTTGTGGCTCAGGTTGAGCAGGACATGGGAGACGGGGACTCCGATCTCGTCCGCCACCGCGCCCCGCAGCCGCGCGGCCTCCTCCATGCTGAGCACGCACAGGTCCGTCGCGATCAGCGCGACCCTGGTGTCGCCGTCGCCGAGCACGAGGGCCGTCGCCGTCAGGTCGCTCTCGATCGCCTGGATCGGCGAGCCGAAGAGCCGCAGGCCACCCTTCCCGGTGCCGAGCAGCGGGTTGATCGTCCGGCGCGCGGCTCCGGCGTAGAGCGTCGTTCCCATTCGCGTCTCCTCTCGGGTCAGTTCACGGTCAGTTGCCGGATCAGCGCGAGCGTTCCCTCGAGCGCGCGCTGCTCCGAGTCGGGATGCAGGGCCGTTACCTGGCCCGGATAGAACTGCGGGATCTGATCGGGCAGTGCGTAGCGCTCGTCGAGCTTCCAGCCGCCGTCCGGGTGATCCTCGGCCCGCGGGAGGTACGCCATCGAGCCGTTCGTGTACCCGAGGACGAATGTGTCCGGCAGCGGCGAGCCCTCGCGGATCCCGAGCCCGGTCTCGAAGAAGGTTTCCACGTTCATGCCCGCGATCACGATGTCGTTCACCCTGATCGCGTGGAGCCCGAGGTCGAACGTCGCTCCGCCGGCCTCGACCGCGGCGAGCAGGCGCTTGCGCCCACGCCTCCATCTTCACGGCGACGCGGAGCTCCCAGTCCAGCGTGCGGCCCGCCCTTCCGTCCTCGACCGCTGCCTCCCAGCGCGCGACGTGCTCCTGCGCCTCGGCGAGCGGCGGCAGTTCCGCGTAGTCGAGTGTGACCGTGGTCTCGGCGGCGGCCAGATGGGTGCAGGTCGGGCCGTCGACGGGCTCCCAGGGGGTGAAGAGGATGTTGGGGACGTTGCCGAGCGGCCGCCGTTCGCCGGCCCGGGAGTTGGTGCGGATGCGGGCTGCGACCTGCGAGCGCCTCGCCGCCGAGCTCGAGGCCGACGCGGTTCTTCGTGTCGCGGCAGTCGACCTCGTAGCCGATGCCGACGCGGGGGTTGATGTTGCCGCCGCAGCCCTGGAGGAAGAGGGCGAGCCCGCCGAGGTTGCGCTCCAGGACCTCGCGCGCGGGGCCTGGGAAGTCCGCTGAGGCAACCGCGGAGCGACCGCCGACGGTCACGGGGTGGGCGGAGTAGCGGAACGCGATCGCGATCGGGCTGCCGTCGAGATCGTCGACGCGGATCACGCCGACGGAGGGTCGATCGGATGATCGGGCACCTCGCCGAGCATCCAGCGGCCGTCGCGGAGCTCGCGCCGGTAGACGCCGATCGTGCTCTCGCCCCAGCCACACCCGATCCGCGCCGGCCGCAGCGCGGCGTCTGCCTCGACCGCCGCCTCCACGAGCCGGCGCCTCAGGGCGGCGAAGTACTCGTCCTTGAAGTCGCTGTCGTACCACGCGGCGTAGTACCCCGGCAGCGCCGGAGCGCTGTGGTCGTGGCTCTCGTTCAGCAGGACGTGCGAGCGCGGCACGCCGAGCGCGGCGCCACGTCCGTGCGCATCGTGTCGGCGTGGCGCGTCTCGACCGTGCACAGGTCGACGGCGAGGACGGCCACCT
Organism: uncultured Thermoleophilia bacterium; assembly: GCA_963736945.1. GTDB lineage: Bacteria > Actinomycetota > Thermoleophilia > Gaiellales > Gaiellaceae > Gaiella. The sequence goes on along the minus strand of CAVTQW010000014.1, from coordinate 320,337 downwards.
TGGCGCCGGCACCGCGCAGCACGAGTGCGGTCGCGGTGAGGTCGCTCTCGATCGCCTGGATCGGGTCGCCGAAGAGCCGTCCGCCGATCTTGCCGATCCCGAGCGGCGGGTTGATCGTGCGCCGCGCGGCGCCTGCGTGGAGGGCGTCGTCCATCGACCGGGCAGGGAAAGTCCGGAGGGGCGCCGCGCGGGCGACGCCCCTCCAGGTCAGGATCTGCGACCGTCCGCGAGTGGGGTGTCCCGCAACGTCCGACCGGAGATGATCGTTGCGGGACACCCCACTCCGTGTTGATTGCTGTAGTGCGGCGTCTCACAACGATGCTTTTCCTGTTCAACGTTGTGAGACGCCGCACTACGAGCTCAGCCACGCCGTGCGGAGGCCGGTGTTGAAGTCACTGAACGCGACGTACATGTTCTGCACGCGCTTGTTGAACACCTGGTACTTCCGGATCGCGACGAGCGGCATCTGGATCGGGTTCGTCCACAGCTGCGCCTGCGCGTCCTTGTACATCGGCAGCCGCTTCTTGTCGTCGAGCTGGATGCGGCCGTTGCCGATGTCCTTCCACGCCTTCAGGTTCTTGTACGCCGGCGTCTGGGCCACGAACGTCGCCGAGGCCGGGTGGAACTCCTGCACGAAGCCGTCGACGTCGCCGCGCATGCCGCGACCGTTGAGGAACCAGTCGTAGGTGCCGGCGTTGTAGATGGCGGCGAAGGTGCCGATCTCGGTGCCCTTCACGTTGAGGTCGATGTTGATCTGCTTCATCTGCTGGACGAGCAGCGCCGCCACCGACGGGTAGTCCTGCAGGCTCACGATCGTCATGTCGACCGAGAAGCCCTTCGACATGCCGGCGTCGTTCATCAGCTTCTTCGCCGTCGGCAGGTCGAACTTCGCGTACTTCTGCTTCAGCTGGGCGTCCGTGAGCGGCCAGGGGCCGTAGCCCGGCGGGACGTACGACGTGTACGCCGCCTCGCCGCTGTAGACGTTCTGGATGATCTGCGTGCCGGTTGATCGCGAAGTTGACCGCCTGACGCACGCGCGGATCCGCCCACGGCTCGTTCCGGCCCGGCTTCAGCGTCATCTGCAGCTCGCGGAAGGCCGCGTTGAGGTTGCTCAGCACCTGCAGGCTGCTCTCACTCCGGAGCGACCGGGCCACGTCGACCGACAGCGTGGCCCCGTCGATCGCGCCGGCCCGCAGGGCGGCGACGCGCGCCTGCTCGTCGGTCATCACCTTCAACGTCATCGCGTCCATGTACGGCTGGCCGGTCTTCCAGAAGCTGTCGTTCGCGCACCAGCTCGACGCGGTCGAGCGGGGCGAAGCCGACCATCTTGTACGGGCCGGTGCCGATCGCGTTCCGGCTCACGTTGATCTGGTCGTAGAGCCCCTCCGGGACGATCGGCCCGTAGCGCTGCCAGGCGAAGAAGCCGGCGATGCGGGCGTCCGGCGCCGACAGGTTCAACCGCACGACGTACTTCGAGACGGCGTCCGCGCTGAGAATCGTCGCCGGCACGTTGGCCGCGACCGTGAGGCTCCCGGGCGGCGGCGGGTTCTTCATGTTCTTGACGGAGTAGACGACGTCGTCCGCCGTCAGCTCCTTGCCGTTGTGGAACTTCACGCCCTTGCGCAGGTTGAAGAGCATCGACTTCTTGCCCTCGTACTTCCACGACGTCGCGAGCGCCGGCTTGATGTTCAGCCCCTTGTCGAACTCGGCCAGCGAGTCGTAGGTGTGCTCCTTGCCCCAGTGCGCCGCGCCGGGCGCCATCCCGTACGGCGCGACGGCCACCGGGTCGGACTCGAGCCCGAAGACGAGCCGCCCGCCGCGGCGGATCTTCGGCGTTGCGAACGAGTACTTCGAAGCGGCGGTCGCCCCGCCCGCCAGCGAGCCTGCGGCGACCGCTCCGACGCCGACAGCGCCCGCCTTGGCAAGCAGGTCGCGACGGCTGAGCCCGTTCCCGTCCTGGGTCTCGGGCGTTTCCTCTGCCATGTACGTGCCCCTCCTTCTCGATTCTCCGCTCCCGACGCAGGGACCCCTTGTCCTGGCTGTGCCCTCTCTATGACGTCGTTCCGGCCGCGAAGTCTGTGCCGGGTTCGAATGTGCTCGACCCGACCTCGGATCGGAGCAGGAATCGTTTCAGGAATCGATTGTAGGATCGGTCATGCACGGAGCGATGTCAAGCGCCGGGGAGTCGTCCCGCGCTCAGTCGCTGAGGCTGTCGATCAGCGCCAGCGTCGCCTCGACGGCGCGCCGCTCGGAGCCCGGATGCAGCGCGACCGGGTGCGGATGCACCTGGAAGATCAGGTCCGGCACGGCGTAGCGCGGCGCGGAGGTCCCACCCTGCCGGCGGGTGATCCTCCGCGCGGGGGAGATACCCGATCGTCCCGTTCGTGCAGCCGAGCACGAACGTGTCGGGAAGAGGCGAGCGGGAGCGGATCTCGAGCCCGCTCTCGAAGAACACCTCGGCGTCCAGGCCGGCGATGACGACGTCGCCGATCCGCAGGGCCTGCAGAAAGAGGTCGCACGTCGCGGCGCCCCGGTCCGAGGCCTCGACGAGCAGCCGGGCCCAGTCCTCGTACTTCTCCGCGACCCGCACCTCCCAGTCCGCGGCCGGCGCCTGCGCGTCGCTGGGCGAGCGTCCGCTGCCATTCGGCCAGGATCTCGCGCGCCTCGTCGGGCGAAGGAAGGTCGACGTAGTCGAGCGCGACGGCCGCCTCGGCGGCCGCGATGCGCACTGTGGCCTGTCCCTCGACCCGCTCCCACGGCGTGAACAGGATGTCGGGGACGTTCCCGAGCGGCCGCCGCTCCCCGGCCCGCGTGTTCGTGCGGATGCGGGCGGCCACCTTGACGACCTCCCCGCCGAGCTCTGCGCCGACGCGGTTCTTCGTGTCGCGGCAGTCGATCTCGAGCCCCATCCCCGCTCGCGGGTTGATGTTGCCCGCGCCGCCCTGGAGGAACAGCGCGAGCCCGCCGAGGCTCCGCTCGACCACCTCCCGGGCAGCCCCCGGGAAGTCGGACGAGGCGACCGCGGAGCGAGGCCCCATCGTGACCGGGTGGCACGAGTAGCGGAAGGCGATCGCGAGCGGGGCGCCGTCGAGGTCGTCGATGCGGATGACGCCGACGGACGGGTCGATCGGGTGATCCGGCACCTCGCCGAGGACGTCGCGGCCGTCGCGGGTCTCTCTGCCGATAGACGCCGATCGTGCTCTCGCCCCAGCCGCAGCCGATCCGCGCCGGCTGCAGCCGCGCATCCGCCTCGACGGCGACCGCGACGAGCGCGGCCGCCAGGAAGTCGCGATAGCGCTCCTTCAGGCGCATCTGCTCGGGCGTGTCCGGCATGTAGTCGGGGAGGGCAACACCTGCGTGCGTGTGGCTCGTGTTGAGGAGGACGTGGGCGACGGGAACGTCGAGCGCCTCGGCGACCGCGACTCGCATCGGCTGGGCCGGCCGTTGCCCCCGCAGCGAGAGGTCGATGCCCACGATCGAGAGGTCGATCCCGATCACGACGACCTTCGTCGCCCCGTCGGCGAGGACGAGCGCCGTCGCCGTCAGGTCGCTCTCGACCGCCTGCACCGGGTTGCCGAAGAGCCGGAAGCCCGTCTGCCGCGTGCCGAGCGGCGGATTGACGACCCGGCGCGCGGCGCCGGCCTGCAGCGTCCCCGTCATGTGGGCGTCATCAGTACACCGTGGCGGTCAGGTCGACCATCGTGCCGGTGACGAGCCCGCCCGCCCCGCTCGCCGTGAGCAGCGTGAAGCGCGCGACTTCCTCCAGCGGCGGAGCCGGTTGACCGAGGGCGTTCATCGACTTGACGCGTTCCGACGACACGTTCAGGTCGGCCGGAAGGTCGCGCCGGAGCTCGGACTCGATCGCCGGCGGCGACAGCGAGAAGACGCGGATCCCGTACGGGCCGTACTCGCGGGCGACCGCCTTCGTGAGCACGATCAGGCCGGCCTTCGTCATCCCGTAGGCGCTCACCGTGGCGATGCCTCCGTTGACGCCTGCCGTCGAGACGACGTTGACGATGGCGGGCGACCTGCCGTCCCGGAGGTACGGGAAGCTCTCCTGCATGATCAGCACCGGGGCGCGTAGGTTCACCTCCCAGGCCGCCTCGAGCTCGTCGAGCTCGAGGTCGTTGAACGGCCGGCACGCGAGCGTGGCGGCGTTGTTGACGACGATGTCGAGGCCGCCGAGCCGTTCCGCCGCCTCGTGCACGAGCCGCCGGCAGGCCTCGGGGTCACGCAGGTCCGCGGCCACCCTGATCGCAGCATCCGGCAACTCGACCGTGTCGATGTTCGGACGTCGCCCCGTCGCGGCGACGGTCGCGCCCCGCAGGTCGGCCTCGACGACGAGCGCCCGGCCGAGGCCGCCCGCGGCGCCGGTGACGAGGACCCGTTGCCCCTCGAGCCAGCGGCCCTCACCCGCGTCAGCGGCCAAGCCAGCCTCCGTCGACCGGAAGCACGATCCCGTGCACGTAGTCCGACGCCGCGCGAGGCGAGGAACACGGCGGCACCCGCCGAGGTCGGACGGCTCGCCCCAGCGTCCGGCCGGCAGTCGTGCGAGCACGGCCGCGCTCCGCTCCTCGTCGTCCTCGCCAGATGTGGCGGTTGAGCGCGCGTCTTCACGTAGCCGGGCGCGATCGCGTTGACGTTGACCCCGTGCGGCGCCCACTCGTTCGCGAGCGCCTTCGTGAGCTGGGCGACGCCGCCCTTCGAGGCACTGTACGCGGCCGCGCGGAACCCGCCCTGGAAGCTCAGCATCGATGCAATGGTGACGATCTTGCCGGCGCCGCGCGGCACCATCAGCGCTCCTGCAAGCCGGCAGAGCTCGAACACCGCGGTCAGGTTGACCTCGATCGTGTCGTCCCACGCCTCGAGGGACGTGTCGAGTGCCGGCCCGGCGTGGAGAGCGCCGTGGCTCGTGACGAGCACCTCCAGCCCGCCGAGCGACTCCACCGCCGACTCGAACCCGCGCCGGAGCTCGCGCCCGGTCGGAGAGGTCGGCGCGGACCGCGATCCCGCCGATTCGCTCGGCCGCCTCGTCGGCCGTCGCCGAACGGCCGAGCACCGCAACGCGCGCTCCTGCGGCCGCGAGCGCCTCCGAGATCCCGAGCCCGATGCCGCCGCCGCCGCCCGTCACGAGGGCGCGGCGTCCCGAGAGGTCGAAAGGCGCGGCCGGCGTCATCGGGCGCGAAGATACTCGACGTACGCTCCGACGAGCGCACGCTCGTCGGCGGCGGGGCCGAGCTGGCCGAGCTCGATGCACGCGAGCGCGTCGGGGCACGCGTCGAGCACCTCGTCGACGGGGATCACGCCCTCGCCGAGCGGCACCGAGACGGGACCGGTGACGGGGTCGTCCCACGAGCCGACGCAGTCCTTCAGGTGCAGGATCTCGATCGACGGCGAGAGCCGCCGCGCCGCCGCCGCCACGTCGTCGCCGACGCGAAGTGCGTTGGCCGTGTCGAAGCAGAGACGGAGGTCGTCCCCGACCGCGTCGAGGAGGCGCTCGATCTGCCCTGCCGTCAGATCGCCGTGATTCTCGAGCGCGAGCACGATCCCGTGGTCGCGCGCGGCGGCGCAGGCCTCACGGAGAAGGCGGGTGACCGGACCGGCCGCCGAGCCGCGCTGGGCGGGCCCGCCCGCCACGATGCGCATCACCGGGAGTCCGAGCTGCGCCGCCGCGGGGAGCCAGGCCAGGAGGCTCGTCGAGCGCATCGGCGCGCTCGCCGAACTCGAGCCCTGCGAGCGCGCCCCACGAGAGCCCGAGCGCGACGTCGCCGGCCTCGGCGAGAAAGGCGGCCGGCGAGAACGCTGCCGGGTCGCCGAGGAAGCTCGTCTGCAGAAGGGCGAAGTCGAGCTCGAGCCGGCGCGCCTCGCTGACGACGTCGAGCGAGCCGCGCGGGAACACGTGCAGCGGCGGCGTCTCTCCGCGCCGGACCTCTCCGAGCAACCGGTGGTAGGAGTAGCTGTCGACGCCGACCTTGGCCGGCATCAGCGCGCCTTCTCGTCCTGGACGTCGAGCAGCCTCTGCGCTCCGGCTTCCCGCGTCGGCGGCGGCTCCCCGACTCCACCCCAGGACGCGCCACTCGGCCGCCGACGAGCGGGGCATCGGGCACGAGCTCGAGGCGCTCCGGCGCGACCGGGGCCCCGGCGGCGGCGAGGACCTGAACGGCGGTGAACGCAGGGTGCCCGGGCGGCACGTCGACGATCCACGCGATCGGCACTCCGTCCTCGAGCAGGCGTCGCTGGAAGCGGCTGGTCTCCCCGGGGTCGCGCCAGACCTGCTCCGGAGACCGCTGCCGTCCGAGCGACCAGTCCGCGAGCGCGCCGGCAGCCTCGCCGATGTTCCACTCCACCGGGTGCAGCCTGTAGCACCCGTTCGTTATGTGCGTCGTCCCGATGTTCTTCGAGGCCGCGGCGACATTGGCGAGCGCGGTCGGGAATCAGCGCCCCGAGTGGGATCTGGAACGGGCGCGTGCGCGTGCTGACGCCGACATCCTCGGGGCCGGACCGGTGGATGTCGATCGGATACCAGCCGACGCCGACGGAGTCGTGGAAATGGGCAGCCCGCGGGCCGTGCTGGAACTCCGCCGACACGTCCTGTTCGACCACCGTCCGGAGAGCACGGATGCGCCGGGCCTCGCGGATGTAGGGATGCTTCGACAGGCCGTCGGCGGTGCCCATCACGTCGGGTCGCAGCCGGAGCTCGGGCGCGCCCAACCTGTCGGCCTCTGCGGGCGCCTCGGTCTGCAGCCAGTGGAGGAAGCCGAGGCTCACACGCTTGGCGTCCTGCAACGCGGCTGCGACCTGCGCTGCGGGAGCGTCGAGGATGCTCATGTCGCGGTAGTCGTTCCCCGGCCAGTTGAACATCGTGATGTCGCGGCTGGAGACGCGGGGGAGAGTCGCCGCGTCGATCAGTCGCCTGTACGTCCACAGCGGGCCCTTCGTGCCGGGCGTCTGCTCGAAGAGCCGGTACGTGAGCCAGCCGCTCTCTTCCCCGTAGATCTCGCCGCCGTGCACCTCGATCGTGAGGCTGTACGGCTGCGCGTCCCGGTAGTGCTCGTACTTCTCGGGCCGCTCGGTGCGATGACCCTCCGCCGCCGGCGCGCGCTCGAGGGCGAACGTGTACGTGAAGCTCTGCACGCAGCTGCGGCTTCGGCTCGAGGGGCTGGGCGTGCGGCTCGCCGGTCTCCGAGACCGACTCGGCGCCGGTGCGGTAGTCGACGCCGGCGAGCGGCAGCAGGTCACCGAGCTCGGTGGCGTCGATCACGAAGCTCGGCCGGAAGCACAGGAGCTCCTCTCCGTCGAGATCGATCACCGTCACCGCCTCGACCCGGTCGCCGAGAACGCGGACGGCGACCGGCTTCATGCGGAGGAAGATGCGCAGCCGGCCGGAGTCGACGTACGGGGCGAGGAGGCTCGCGATCGCCTCGACCCCGACGAAGGGCTCGAAGGCGAGGTGCGTCACCCAGCAGGAGCCGGGGTTGCCGGCGGCCTGCCCTGGATCGAGCCCCCGCTCCTCGTAGTGCGCGCGGATCGCCCGCCGCAGGGCGTAGTAGCTCGCGGTGCCGCCGAAGCTCTCGATCAGGTCGTGCTCGTCGAGCGCCGAGACGCCCTGCGACGTCAACTGCCCGCCGAGCCAGTCGGTCTCCTCGACCAGACAGGTCTGCCGGCCGCGTCGAGCCGACGCGAGGGCTGCCGAGACGCCGCCCGTGCCTCCTCCGACCACCAGCACCTCACACTCGAGCTCGTGGCGCGGTCGGTCGGCCGGGACGCGCCGAACCGCCGCCGTGGCATCGCCGGCAGCGGGGACGCGCGCCACGTCGACCACATGTTCGAGCCGGCGAAGCGCCTTTCCATCCCGTGCTGGCATCGGTTCCAGCGATGCTACTCGCTTCCGCGAAGCGCTGTGGTAGGTTCCTGGAATCGATACTGGGAGGACGCGGTGACGATCGCCGAGCCGGCCCACGACGACGACCCTGACGATGAGCGAGGCGATCAACCGGGCGCTGCGGGAGGCGCTCGACCGCCCGGAGCCGATGATGCTGATCGGCCAGGACATCGGCCCCTACGGCGGCACCTTCGGGGTCACGCGCGGCCTCTCCGAGGCCTACGGCGAGGAGACGATCCGCGACGCGCCGCTCTGCGAGTCCGGCACCGTCGGCTACGCGATCGGCCTCGCGATCACCGGCGTCCGCGCCGTCTGCGAGATCGAGTTCTTCGACTTCGTCGGCGTGGCGATGGACCAGATCTTCAACCAGGCCGCGAAGCTCCACTACTTCACCGGCGGCAAGCTCACAGTGCCGCTCGTGATCCGGACGCCGATCGTCTCGCGGATGGGGATGGGGCCCGCAGCACTCGCAGAGCCTCGAGTCGTGGTTCATGCACATCCCCGGGATCAAGATCGTGGTCCCGTCGAACGCCGCCGACGCGTACGGCCTCATGCGCAGCGCGCTCGTCGACTCGAACCCGGTCCTCTTCGTCGAGAACGTCCGCCTCTACGGGCGCCGGGCCGAGGTGGAGATCGACGGGCGAGCCGATCCCGTTCGGCCGCGCCCGGATCGCGCGGGAGGGGACGGACGCCACCGTCGTGGCCCTTTCGGGCATGGTCGACGAGGCCCTCGCGGCAGCGGACCGGCTCGAGGAGCAGCGGGATCTCGGTCGAGGTGATCGACCCGCGCACCCTCGCCCCGCTCGACATGGAGACGATCCTCGGCTCGCTCCGCAAGACGATGCGCCTGGCCGTCGCCCACGACGCGCACCGGACGCTCGGCTTCGGCGCCGAGATCGCGGCCCGCTGCATGGAGGAGGCGTTCGACTACCTCGACGCGCCGGTCGAGCGCGTCGCCTGCAAGGACCTGCCGATCCCGTGCACGCCGAGCGGGATCGAGGCCGTCTACCCGGGCGCCGACGACGTCGTCGCGGCGGTCGAGCGGCTCGTCGCATGACCGCCGTCACGGTCCCGCAGCTCTCGATCTCGATGGAGGACGCGAAGGTGAGCCGCTGGCTCGTCGAGGACGGAGACGAGGTCGGCGGCGGGACAGCTCCTCGTCGAGGTCGAGACCGACAAGGCCACGGTCGAGATCGAGGCGCCCGGCGACGGCCGGCTCCGGATCGTCGCCGCGGAGGGGGCGATCGTGGCCGTCGAGGGCGTGCTGGCGGAGGTCGAGCCGGTCGCGCCGTGCGCCGTCGCCGTGGCTGCAGCGCCTCCCGCGACCGAACTGCCTGCCGCCGACGGCGCCGCCGGCCTCCGTGGCCTCCGTGGCGCCGGATCGCGGGCCACGATCGCCTCCCCGGCGGCACGCCGGCTCGCGCGCGAGCAGCGCGGTCGACCTCCCTGCTGCAGGGCTCCGGGCCCGGGCGGCCGCATCGTCGCGCGGGACATCGCCGCCGCTCCGGCGACCGGAGCTCCGGCCGCCGGCGACCGTCTCCGTGAGGCCGTCGTCGCGGAACATCACCGCGAGCTGGCAGCAGATCCCGCACGTCCACATCGGCGGCGAGCTGGAGGCGGACGGCCTCGTCCGCGCCCGCGCCTCGGCGCCCGACGGCGCCGATGTGACGGTCACCGACCTGCTCGTCGTCGCCCTCGCCCGCGCGCTCGCGGGAGGTGCCGGAGCTCAACGCGATCCGTCGCGCCGGACGGCTCGGTCGAGCGGAGCGAGGCGGTCCACCTCTCCCTCGCCGTCGCGACCCCGGCGGGCGTCGTCGCGCCCGTCCTGCGCGACGCCGGCTCGCGCGACGCTCGCGGAGGTCGCGCGGAGCGGCGACGGCTCGTCGAGGCCGCGCGGCGGGCCGGTCGGACGGCCGCGACCTCACGGGCGGCACGTGCACGCTCTCGAATCTCGGCGCGTACCCCGTGGACTTCTTCGCCCCGGTCGTGTCCGGGCCGCAGGTCGCGATGGTCGCCACGGGCCGCGTCGCGGACAGGGTCGTCGTGGTCGACGGTCTCGTCGGTGCGCGCCCGCGCATGTGGGTCAACGTCGCGATCGACCATCGCGCGGCGGACGGCGAGGCGGGCGGCCGCCTGCTCGCCGCGCTCGAGCGCCAGATCGCCCAGCTCGAGGAGGCTCTGCATGACGATCGCCCCGGTGCCCGTCGACGAGGCCGTTCCCGGCCCTCGGCCGGACGGCCTCGACGACGCGGCCCTGCTCGCGCTGTACACGCAGATGGTCCGTGTGCGGGCCTTCGAGGACGAGGTGATCGACGCCTTCGACAAGGGCCTGATCCCCGGCTCGACGCACCCGTGCATCGGCGCCGAGGGCATCAAGGCCGGAGCGCTGTCGCCCCTCCGCCCCGACGACCTCGTCTTCGCCACCTATCGCGGCCACGGCGAGGCGCTCGTCAAGGGCGTCGATCCCGTGGCGATGATGGCCGAGCTGATGGGGCGCGCGACCGGCGTCTGCAAGGGCAAGGGCGGCTCGATGCACCTCTCCGAGCCGTCGGTCGGTCTCATCTCGACGAACGCGATCGTCGCCGGCCACATCCCGATGGCCGGCGGCGCCGCCCTCTCGTGCCGGTTCCGGAAGACAGGGCAGGTCGTCCTCTGCTTCTTCGGCGACGGCGCCTCGTGCGAGGGCGAGTTCTTCGAGGCGATGAACATGGCGATGCTCTGGAAGGTGCCGCTCGTCTTCATCTGCGAGAACAACGGGATCGCGATCTCGGTGCCGACCTCGAAGAGCCAGGCCACCCCGGACATCGCCGACCGCGCCCGCGGCTTCGGGATGCCTGCCGCGATCGTGGACGGCAACGACGTGCTCGCGGTTCGTGGTGCGGTCGCCGAGGGCGTCGAGCGCGCACGCGAGGACGGCGGCCCCACGTTCGTGGAGTGCAAGACGGTGCGCTGGGAGCGGCACTCCGCCTTCTCGGCCGGCGGCAGCGACCCCGGCGAGCAGCGACGCGCCTGGCAGCGGGTCGATCCGATTCCGCGCTTCCGCAAGTCGCTCGTCACGTGGGGCGTGGCGACGGAGGCGGAGCTCGACGAGACCGACGCGAGCGCTGCGACGGAGATGCGCGAGGTCCGCGAGGCGGCCGAGCAGGGGCCGGTGCCGTCGCCCGAATCCGTCTACGAGGACGTCTTTGCGCCTTCACAGGAACCGCTCGTTGTGAGACGCCGCACTAGCGCCCACCCGGAGGCGCAGCTCTGAGCGCGGAGCGCCCGCGTGCGCGCGGCCGGGCGAGCATGCGCGAGGTGGCGGAGCGCGCCGGCGTCGCCATGTCCTCGGTGTCGCGCGTCCTCTCCGGCCATCCGGACGTGAGCCCGGCGATGAGCGAGAAGGTGATGGCGGCGGTGGCCGAGCTCGACTACCAGCCGGACATCCTCGCCCAGAGCCTGCGCCGCCGCGAGACGCTCAGCGTCGGCTTCGTCGTCGGCGACATCTCGAACCCGCTCCTCGCCGAGATCGTCGTCGGCGTCGAGTCGACGCTGCACACGAACGGCTACTCGATGCTGCTCACGAACTCGCTCGGCGACCCGCTCCTCGAGGCCGCGCACATCGCGCTGCTCTCGCACCGGCGCGTCGACGGCCTCGTCATCTCCGTGCTCGACGAGACGCATCCCGAGGCGCTCGGCAGGCTGGCGCGAGCTCGACATCCCGGTCGTCGTGCTCGACCGCAACCTGACGCCCGAGATCCCGGTCAGCCGGGTCCTGTCCGACCACCGCAGCGGGATGAAGGCGGCCGGCCTCCACCTGCTCGACCTCGGCCACCGACGGATCGCGCTGATCGGCGGCGGCGGTGTCCGTCCTGCGCTCGAGCGCCGCGTCGGGCTCGAGGAGGCGTTCGCCGAGCGCGGTCTGCCGCCCACGTTCACGATCGACGAGGGAACGTTCGCGGTCGAGCACGGCGCCGCCTCGATGCGCGCGCTGCTCGACCGGCCGGAGCCGCCGACGGCGGTGATCGCGGGCGGAAACCAGCTGATGCTGGGAGCGCTTCGCGTCGTGTCGGAGCGCGGGCGTCACGCTCGGCCGGGACCTGTCGTTCGTCGGCTGCGACGACGTCGCGATCACGGAGCTCTTCCAGACCGGTGTCGCCGTCGTCCGGCGGGACAACTTCGCGATGGGCCGCACCGCTGCCGAGCTCCTGCTCGCCCGCATGCGCGACGGCAGCGCGCCCTCGGACGTCGTCCTGCCGACGGAGTTCGTCGCCCGGCCGAGCTGCGGCCCGCCCCCGCAGTGAGCCGCATGCGCGCCGGCGTCGGGAGGACCGACATCACGCCTCCCGTGGGGATCCCGGCCGGCGGCTGGGGCAACCAGCTGCACGAGATCTCGGAGGGCAACGACCTCGAGCTCTGGGCGACCGTGCTCGTCGTCGAGGGGGCCGACGGGGCGCGCGCCGCGATCGCGGACATCGACCTCTGCGTCCTCGACGATGCTCAGGCGACGAGGGCGCGGGCGCTCGTGGCGCAGGCCGCGGACGTCCCCGTCGAGCACGTTGCCGTCGGCACCACGCACAACCACTCCGTTCCGGTCACCTTCGAGCTCGGAGGCGCGTGGATCCGCCGCAACCGCGAGCTCGTCGATCCGTACGTCGAGTCGGTGTTCGCCGGGATCGGGCGGGCAGCCGCGGCCGCCGCCGGCGAGTTGCGTCCTGTGCGCGTGGGATCCGCCGCCGGGAGGTCGCCGCTCGCCGTCAACCGCAGGATGACGACGCCGGACGGGCGGGCTGCGGTCGGCCTGAACGAGAACGGGGTCGCCGACCGCACGCTGACCGTTGTTCGGCTCGACGGCGAGGACGACAGCCCTGTCGCCACGATCGTCCACTACGCGTGCCATCCGATCATCCTCGGACCGGACAACACGTGGGTGACGCCCGAGTTCCCGGGGATCGTGAAGCGGGTCGTCGAGACGGCGCTCGGCGGGCATTGCCTCTTCGTGCAGGGCGCGTGCGGCGACGTCGGGCCGTCCGAGCTGTTCGTGCCGGACCTGCCGGTGTACCGGCGACTCGGCCGCATGCTCGGGCACGCGGCGGCGGCGACCGCCTTCCGCGCCTCGTGGCGCGCCCATCGGCAGCGGCTGCGGGAGGGCGAGGCCTCTGCGTGGATCGCGTCGTTCGAGTACGCACCCGACCACGAGCCGGACGCCAGCGTCTGTGTCGCCGCCGAGACGCTCCCGCTGCCGCTGCGCGGCGACCTCGGCGACCACCGCACGTGGCGGCTCGAGGCGGAGCGATGCGAGGACGAGGCCTACGCCGCACGGGCCGCGGGCGCGCCGCCGGCCGAGGTGCGCGAGCTCACCGTGCGCACGAAGTTCGCCCGGATGCGGGCCGAGCGCGGCGCGGCGCTCGAGGGCCTCGAGGCATACCCGCTCCTCGTCCACGGGATCCGGCTCGGGCCGGTCGCGATGCGTCGGCGTTCCGGTCGAGCTCTTCTGCGAGATCGGCATGGCGATCCGTGACGCGTCGGGCTTCGACACGACCCTCGTGTCGGGCTACTGGAACGGCTATCGCAACTACCTGCCGACGGACGCGGAGCGGCCGCGCGGGGGCTACGAGATCGACATCTCGCCCTTCCGGCCCGGCGCGGACGCGCTCGTGACCGCCTCGGCGGGCAGGGTGATCGAGGCGCTGCGATGAGCCGAGGGGGCTCGTGACGGGCCCGCTGTCCGACGTTCGCGTCGTCGCGATCGAGCAGTACGGCGCGGGCCCCTTCGCGACGATGCAACTCGCCGACCTCGGCGCCGAGGTGATCAAGATCGAGGACCCGACGGTCGGCGGCGACGTGTCTCGCTACGTCCCTCCGTACCAGCAGGGGACGGACTCCCTCTTCTTCGAGAGCTTCAACCGCAACAAGCGCTCGGTCACGCTGGACCTTCGCCGCGACGAGGCACGAGGCGTTCTCGAGGACCTCGTGCGCGTGTCGGACGCCCTCGTCTCGAACCTGCGCGGCGACCAGCCCGGAAAGCTGCGCATCCGGTTCGCCGACCTCGAGCACGTCAACCCGCGCCTCGTCTGCGTCTCGCTCTCCGGCTTCGGGACGAGCGGCCCGCGCGCAGCCGAGGGTGGCTACGACTACACGGTGCAGGGGATCGCGGGGTGGATGGAGCTCACCGGCGGGCCCGACCAGCCGCCGACGAAGAGCGGACTCTCCCTGGTCGACTTCTGTGCCGGCTACGTCACCGCGCTCGCGACGCTGGCCGGGGTCTGGCAGGCGCGGCGCGACGGGCGCGGCTGCGACGCAGACCTCTCCCTCTACGAGTCGGCGCTGGCCCAGCTCACGTACATCGGCGTCTGGGCGGCCTCGGCGGGATTCGAGCCTCGCCGGATGGCCGACTCGGCCCACCAGACGATGGTCCCGTTCCAGGCGTTCGGGACGGCCGACGGCTGGATCATGGTCGCGTGCCCGAAACAGCGCCTGTGGGAGCGGTTCTGCGACGCGATCGGGCGGCCGGAGCTGGCCGGGGACGAGCGCTTCGCGGACTTCGCCGCGCGCGACCGCAACCGGGACGTGCTCGTTCCTCTGCTCGTCGGTGTCCTCTCGGGGCGCAGCACGGCGGAGTGGCTCGAGCAGCTGGCCGCGTACGGGGTCCCGAGCGGCGCGGTCAACGACGTGCAGGCCGCGCTCGCCGATCCGCAGGCGGCCGCCCGGGACGACGTCGTCACCTACGAGCACCCGACGCTCGGGGTCGTCCGCGGCCCGGCGTCCCCGTTCCGCCTCTCCTCTGGCACGACGGCGCCGGAGCGCGGGCCGCTCCTCGGCGAGCACACGCACGACGTCCTCCGCGATCTCTGCGGCTACGGCGAGGAGCGCCTGCGGGAACTGGCCGCGGCCGGGGTCTTCGGCAGATGAGACGCTTCAGCCTCTCCCCCGGGTTTCGGTGCGAGGGATCAGCCCGGCGGGCGCTCGACCGTGGCGTCGATGTCCTGCACGGCGGGCGGAAGCAGCGTCACCGCCGTTTGGGACTCGGGCGTCTCGACGAGCGTCTGCTCGACCGGCGGGACGAACCAGGCCGCATCGGGCGGCAGAGGTCCTGCCGGACTGGTCGCCGGCAGGCGCTCGAAGGCGGGAATCTCGTCCCGACGCCGCTCGGCGCGCGCTGCGGCCCATTCGATCAACGCCACGAGCACCCACGCGCCGGCCATGACCCCGGCGATCGCGCCAGCCTCGAGATCCGCCACCCCCGCGGCCGTCGCGACCGCTGCCAGGAAGAGCACCTCGAGCAGCAGGCGCGGGATCGCGGGCCGACGCCGGATGGGCGCCGAGACCGAGCTCACCCACGCGTACGACGGAGTCACGGGCTCCGGCTCGTCGCCTTCCCAGACGGCATCCGCCTGCGGCAGGCCCGGCCCGCCGAGACGACGGACGTCGGCCTGTAGGGCCTCGATCCGATCGGACAGCTCGCGGACGACGGCCAGCAGGTCGTCCGGCGCGGCGCCCTCCTCGTCCGGCACCGGTGCCTCGCCGTGGGCCGTGCTCTCGGCTGCGCTCACGACGCCTGCCCGTCGTCGGCCATGGCCTCGATCGCCTCGCGCGCCTTCGCGTGCACCCGCTCCCGCCGTTCGTCGAGCGACTCGGGCTCGGCTGCCGTCGCAGGCGCCTCCGAGGGCTCCCGCGTCTCGGCGAGCTTTCGACGCAGCTCCTCCGCCGGTTCGGCTGCCGTGGTCTCGGCCGCCGCCGCGACCGGCTCAGGTGCCTCCTTCGCGCGCCGGCTGCGCCGTGCCAGCCAGCGCCCGAGTGCGGCGATGCCGACGAGGCCGGCGAACCAGGCGAGAGCGCGCTTCATTCGCACGATGGTATCGCGATGCACGGCGGGGGCGGGGGACCGCGGCGGCGAGCGCCCTCAGGTACCCTGTGCGGCTGCTTCCTGCCTCACCTCGCCCGGGCCATTCCCTGTCCGCGCTTGCCGGTGAGGCCGCCTCAGACCGAAGGAAGGAGAAGAGGGAACCCGTGATCGACTACGAGATCCTGCTGTTGCTGGACCCAGAGCTCGCCGAGGAGCCCCAGGCCGAGGTCGTCGCGCGCGTGCGCGAGCTGATCGAGAAGGGTGGCGGCACGTTCATGCGCCACGACGTCTGGGGCAAGCGCAAGCTCGCCTACGAGATCGACAAGAAGTCCGACGGCAACTACCACCTGGTGCTCTTCAGCGCGCCGCCCGAGACGCTCGACGAGATCTCCCGCGTGCTGAAGATCGACGACAACGTGATGCGTCACATGGCGACACGTCGCCCGCAGGGGGGTCCGGCCGAGCCACTTCCCGTGGCGGCGCCGGCGAGTCACGATGCCGTGATCGACGATCTCGCAGAGGAGGATGAGGACTGATGGCCGTAAACATCAACCGTGTCGTGCTGACCGGCAACCTGACGCGCGACCCCGAGCTGAAGCACCTGCCGTCGGGGACGTCGCTCTGCTCGCTCCGCATCGCCGTCAACACTCGGCGCAAGGACGAGTCGGGCCAGTGGACGGACAAGCCGAACTACTTCGACATCTCCGTCTGGGGAGCCCAGGGCGAGAACTGCGCGCAGTACCTCGCGAAGGGCCGGCCCGTGGCCGTCGACGGCCGCCTCGAGTGGCGCGAGTGGGAGGCGACGGACGGATCGGGCAAGCGCCAGGCCGTCGAGATCGTCGCCGACAACGTGCAGTTCCTCGGGGGACGCGACGGCGACGGGGGCGGGTCCTTCGTCCCGGCCGGCGCCGCGCAGTCGAGCTCGGCCGACTTCCCCTCCGCGCCCACCGACGACGACATCCCGTTCTAGTGCGGCGTCTCACAACGTTAGACAGGAAAAGCGTCGTTGTGAGACGCCGCACTACAGCAATCAACATGGAGTGGGGTGTCCCGCAACGATCAATTCAGGTCGAACGTTGCGGGACACCCCACTAGGAGACCGACGACATGGCCCAGAAGACACCGGCGCGGAAGCGCCCGAGCTCCAGCTCCGCCCCCGGGCGGCGCAAGAGCTGCCACTTCTGCAAGGACAAGGTGCAGGAAGTGGACTACAAGAACGTCAACCAGCTACGGCGCTACATCTCCGAGAAGGGCAAGATCCGCAACCGCCGCATCACCGGCGCCTGCCGCCGTCACCAGCGGCAGGTCGCGGTCGCGGTCAAGCGGGCCCGCGAGGTCGCGCTGCTGCCCTACGTCGCGAGCTAGGAGAAGCCGATGAACGTGATCCTGCTCAAGGACGTGGAGAAGCTCGGCCTCAAGGGCGACGTCGTGAACGTCGCCCGCGGCTACGCGCGCAACTTCCTGCTGCCGCGGAAGCTCGCCGAGGTCGCGACGGATGGACGCGTCGCCGAGGTGAAGCGCATCGAGGCGCAGAAGGCAGCGCATGAGGCGCGCAGCGCCGATCAGGCCGCCTCGATCGCGGAGACGATCGGGAAGACGGTGCTCCGCTTCGACGTCAAGGCGGGCCCCACGGGCTCCCTGTTCGGCTCGGTCACGACGACCGACATCGCCGACGAGATCTGGCGCACGCGCAAGATCCGGATCGACCGCCGCAAGATCGGCATCGACCACGTCAAGCGGATCGGCCGCTATACGGTTCCGATCGACGTCTACGAGGGTGTCTCGGCGGAGCTGAAGCTGATGGTCGTGCCCGAGGGCGGCGAGCTGCCGCCCGAGGAGGAGCTCGCTGCGATGGAGGCCGCGGAGGCGGAGGCGCGAGCGGCCGCGGAGGCGGAGGCCGCCGCAGCTGCCGGGGCAGAGGCCGCGGCGACCGAAGAGGCGGTCGAGGCCTACGAGGCCGAGGCCCGAGGCCGATGTGCTCGGGCCGGCAGCCGAGGGCCCGGCACTCGAGGACGAGCCGCTCGAGGACGAGGCGGTCGTCGAGTCTGCCGCGGCGCTCGCCGAGGAGCAGCAGGCGTAAGCAGGAGCCCGCGAGCCGCGGAGTGTCCTCCTGGGCGGGAGGCACTCCGCGGCAGCCGCGCGGGCTCTGTTCATCCACAGCGCCTGTGGAGATCTCAGGAACTTCCCGCTCGCAGCGGAGATCGGCCGGTGGACAACCGGGCGCGAGTTGGGGAGAAGCTGTCCGGCGCGGGGGATATGCTACGAACACATGTTCTTTTCACCCTGCTCGGAGGGCTGTTTCCTTCGTTCTTGTCTAGCCCCTTCGGGACAGGTTTAGTCCCCTCGTGGCTGTCGCCCCGAGCCCGCCCACGGCTCTCGTCCCCCCGCAGAATCTCGAAGCCGAGGAGTCGGTCCTCGGAGCGATGCTGCTCTCCGCGACGGCGATCGACGCCGTCACCGAGGTCCTCGAGGCGGGTGACTTCTACCGCGAGTCGCACGGCCTCATCTTCCGGGCCGCGCTCGCCCTGTACGGCAAGGGAGAGCCGGTTGACGCCATCACCCTCGCGAACGAGCTCGACGAGCGCAGCGAGCTCGAGCGGGTCGGCGGCACCGCCAAGATCGCGGAGCTGGCGGCGGTCGTGCCGGCGACGTCGAACGCCGAGCACTACGCCCGCATCGTCAAGGAGATGGCGACCCTCCGTGGCCTCGTTCGGGTCGGGCAGGAGATCCAGCGGCTCGGCCAGACACGTCCCGGCGAGACGACCGACCTCGTCGACCGTGCGGAGCAGCTCGTGTTCGAGCTCGCCCAGGAGCGGGTCAGCGGCGACTTCGACCACATCAACGACCTGCTCAAGGAGAGTTTTGCGCGGATCATGCACCTCTACGAGGCCGGCGTCGACATCACCGGCGTGCCCTCCGGCTTCCGCGAGCTCGACAAGCTCACGTCCGGCTTCCAGCCCGGCAACCTGATCATCCTCGCGGCCCGCCCGTCGATGGGGAAGTCCGCGCTCGCGCTCTGCGCCGCTGCGAACCTCGGCGTCCGCTTCGAGACGCCGGTCGCGCTCTTCACGCTCGAGATGTCGAAGGCGGAGGTGACGCAGCGGCTGATGTGCAGCGAGGCGAGGGTTGAGTCGCAGCGGCTGCGCTCGGGCCGCCTCGCGCAGGACGACTGGCCTCGCCTCACCGCCGCGTGCGACAAGCTGATGAAAGCGCCGATCTACGTCGACGACACGGGCTCGATCACGATGATGGAGCTCCGCTCCAAGGCGCGCCGGCTGAAGTCGCGCGAGCCGAAGCTCGGGCTCGTGATCGTCGACTACCTGCAGCTGATGACCTCGGGCTCGAACCCGGAGAACCGGGTGCAGGAGGTCTCGCAGATCTCGCGGCAGCTCAAGGTGCTGGCCCGCGACCTCGAGGTGCCGATCCTCGCGCTCTCCCAACTCTCGCGCGCCGTCGAGCAGCGCCACGACAAGCGGCCGATCCTGTCTGATCTGAGAGACAGCGGATCCATCGAGCAAGACGCGGACCTCGTCGCCTTCGTCTACCGCGACGAGTACTACAACGGCGAGGAGTCCGAATCCCAGGGCCTCGCCGAGGTGATCCTCGCGAAGCACCGGAATGGGCCGACGGACGCGGTCAAGCTCAGCTTCCTGAAGCGGTACGCGAAGTTCACCGACCTCGCCGCGACGACGTAAACGCCGCCGTGGCGTGGTGACCGGCTTCGGCCGGCCGCCGGAGTCAGACGAGCTCGAGCGCGGCCGCCTCGATCTCGTCCTCGGAGAGGAGCACGAGCCTGCGCCGCGTCGCCGAGCGGGACGAACGAGTCCTTGCTCGCTGCGCGCGCGAGCCGGCCGTCGAAGCCGGCGTCGAGGAGCAGCGCCATGACTCCTTCCGAGACGCCGCCGGTCCGCCGCGTCTCGTCCACGACCAGGACCCGCTGCGTGGCGACCGCCTCGCGCGCGATGTCCTCGACCGGGAGCGGCGCGAGCCAGCGCAGGTCGACGACGCGAGACTCGATCCCGCGCTCGCGCAGCCGGCGGGCGGCGCGGAGCGACAGCAGGAGGCCGTTGCCCCACGTGACGATGGTCAGGTCGCGGCCGTCGCCGTAGGTGCGAGCCGAGCCCAGCGGGACGTGCTCGGCGCTGGGGGCGGCGAGCCAGAGGCCGTCGCCCTCTGCGTAGAGATCGCGCGTGTGGTACAGGGCGATCGGCTCGAGGAACGTGCAGACGCTGCCGTCGACCTTCGCCGCGGCCACGCAGGTGCGGAACATCGCGGCGGCATCGTCCGGCCGGGCGGGCGAGGCGATGACGACGCCGGGAATGTCTCGCAGCACCGCGACCGAGTCGTCGTTGTGGAAGTGCCCGCCGAAGCCCTTCTGATAGCCGTACCCCGCGATCCGGACGACCATGCCGTTGCGGTAGCGACCCTGCGAGAAGAACTGCAGCGTCGCCGCCTCGCCGCGGAGCTGATCCTCCGCGTTGTGGAGATACGCGAGGTACTGGATCTCCGGCAGCGGCAGGAAGCCGCTGACCGCGCTCCCGAGGGCGAGGCCGAGGATCGACGTCTCGTCGAGCAGCGTGTCGAAGACGCGACCGGCGCCGAACCGCGCGTGCAGCCCGCGCGTGACTCCGTAGACGCCGCCCTTGGCCGCCACGTCCTCGCCGAAGAGGAGCGCCTCGGGATGGGCCTGCAGGGCGTCCGCCAGAGCGCCGTTGATCGCGAGCGCGAGCGTGACCGGCTCGGCGGAGGCATCGCTGCCGGCCTCCTCCCGCTCCACGAGCTCGGCAATCGCCGCCGGGGACCGCGGCGCGAGTGGGCGCGTGACGTCGGCCGCGGTCTCGAGCTGGGGACGGCGTGCTGCGGCGAGTGCCACCTCCCGCACGCGCGCCCGCGCGTCCAGGTACTCCTCCGCGAGCTCCTCCCCGGTGCGCTCGCCGGTGCGGACGAGCCACGCGGCCGTTGCGAGCAGGGGATCGCGCTGGAGATCGGCTCGCACGTCGGCCGGGGTGCGGTAGGCGGTTTCGACGTCGGCGCCGGCGTGCCCGAGGTAGCGGACCGTGCCGAGGTGGAGCACGGCCGGCCGGCGTGTCACGCGCACCCAGTCCGCGAGCTCGCGCGCGAGCGCCGACGCGGTCGCGGGATCGTCACCGGCGGCGGCCTCGTACCGGATCTCGGGCCGGCTCCGGAGCGCATGCGCAACCCAGCCCGCCGGTGACGGGACGCTGATCCCGAGGCCGTTGTCCTCGCACACGAAGAGCAGCGGCACGGGCAGGTGCTGGTACGCCGCGTGCGCGGTGGTGTTGAGCGCGGCCTGAGCGGTCGCGTGGTTCAGCGAGGCATCCCCGAAGCTGCAGACGGCGATCGCGTCGCTCGGCCAGGCGCAGGGGACGCCGAGCTTGCGGGCGCGGTCGATCGCGATGGCCACGCCGACGGCCCGGGGCAGGTGGGAGGCGATGGTCGACGTCTGCGGGATGACCGCCAGGTCGTGGTGACCGAAGACCTTGTGCCGCCCTCCGGCGATGGGCTCGTCCGAGGCCGCCGTGACACCGAGCATGATGTCGGGGACGCCGTCCCGGCCGGCCTGAGCCGCCCGCGCCAGGTAGAACGCGCCGGATCGGTAGTGGAGAAGCGCCGGGTCACTCGCGCGCAGCGCGAGGGCCACGACCGCGTTGCTCTCGTGCCCCGCTGATCCGATCGAGTAGAAGCTCCGGCCCTCCTTCTGCAGCCACCTCGACGCGAAGTCGCAGTGGCGGCTCAGGAGCTGCGCGCGCCACACCGCCTCGGCCTGTGGGGCCGGCGCCTCCGTCCCCGGCTCGAGCGCCGTTACCGCCGTCAGGAGGTGCTGCTCGAGAGGATCGAGGTC
Source organism: uncultured Thermoleophilia bacterium (assembly GCA_963736945.1). Lineage (GTDB taxonomy): Bacteria > Actinomycetota > Thermoleophilia > Gaiellales > Gaiellaceae > Gaiella. The sequence goes on along the minus strand of CAVTQW010000014.1, from coordinate 298,767 downwards.
GTCGGCCATCGCGGCTTCGGCGCGCAGGCGCGACGACTCAGCCGAAGAAGGCAAAGGGACGAACGAGGTCGGAGTCGATCGCTTCCTCCCACACGACCGCACCTCCGGGCTCGACCTCCCCGTGGACGCGCGCGGCGAGCGCGTCTGCTTCCTCGCGGCTGTCGGTGCCGACGATCAGGTGCTTCCACTGACGGATCGGCCGGTAACCCTCCGACTCGAGCTGCTGCTCGAGCCCGATCGCCTCGTGGCGTGACGGGCACGTGACCCGCACCTCCCACGGCGCGTAGCCCTTCTCGGTGACCTCGTCCTCCCAGGTATCGCCCGGCGGCTCGTTGTCCCACCGCTCCTCGTCCGCCAGCCAGTGCTCGACAGCGCTCGTCGTCGCGGCGATCCCGTGATGCTCGAGCTCCGCGAGGATCACGGCATGCGCGCGCTCGGCCTGGGCCGAGGTGTCCGCGTAGACGAACAGGTTCTCGTCGTCGCCGGAGACCGAAACGTGCCCGCCCTGGAGCTCCTGTGCGAGGTCGGCTCCGAGCGGGCTGAAGCCGTCCTGGAGCAGCCGCGTGAACTCCTTGCGCGTCCCCTCGTCGGCGAGCTCGACTCTCACTCTCCAGTCGTCGGCCACGGGTGGAGCATAGATCGAACGTGGCGCCCGCCGGCGCGCCGGCGGGCTGCGTACTAGTGGAGTTGTCCCGCAACGTTCGGCCCGAAAAATGATCGTTGCGGGACACCGCACTAGAGCCGCTCGAAGAACGTGGTCAGCCGCTCGAGGACGAGCGTCGCCCCCTCGAGCGCGCCCGCGTCCAGGTCGGCCAGCTCGCGGTTCCACGCGGCGATGAACCGCGCCCGCTTCGCGTCGAACGCCCTTCTGCCGCGAGGTGTCAGTGAGACGCGCACGACTCGGCGATCTGTGGCGTCGCGCTCGCGCGCCACCAGCTCGGCCGTGACGAGCGCATCGACCATCTCGGTCGCCGTGGCCGGCGAGAGATCCGCCGCGGCGGCCAGGTGAGACACCGTCTGCCCGTCGACCTCCCGCAGCTTGGCCATGAGGCGGTAGTGCGCGAACCCGATTGCGCCCGCTTGCCGGCTGTCGCGGCTCCGGAGCCGGCGGTGTGCCGCGAGCAGGCCGTGGAGCGCGAGGCGGAGGGACTCGAGCTCCGCCTCCCGCGAACGGGCCGGCGCGGTCGCCGTCATGCCGCCTCGAGCGCCGCTTCGGTGGCAGCCCGGCTCGCCTCGGCCGTGTGAACACGCCGGGCACGCCTCTCGGCGCGGAGGAGGATGAAGGCGGGAACGATCGCCGCGAGCGTCGTTCCGAAGGCCCACCAGTAGGCCGTCGCAAAGGCCCCCGCGGCGCCGGCGGCCGTCGTCTGCCCCTCCAGTCCGCTGCCGAGCGCAACGGCGAGGACGGCGGTGCCGATCGAGCCGCCCACGCGCTGCACGACCGTGAGCTGCGGTGTCGCGTCGGCGATCTGCTCGGGCCGGAGGACCGCGTAGGCGGCGCTCATGGCCGGCATCATCGCGATGCCGATCCCGATCCCCCTGAGGAGAAGCGACGCCTCGATGAGCACGTAGCTCGTGCCGTCGGTCACGAATGCGAACGGGAGCGTCGCGACCGCCGTCAGGATCACCCCGACGAGGGCGACCGGGCCGCCCCCGTAGCGGTCGGTGAACCGGCCCCCGAACGGCATCGCGATCGCGGCGCCGAGGCTCTGCGGCACGAGCAGCAGGCCGGTTGCGACGACCGACTCGTGCCGGACGATCTGGAAGTAGAGCGGCAGGAGCAGGAGGGCGCCGAAGAGGGTGGCGCCGAGGCAGAAGGTCGTCGCGGAGGCGGCCGCGAAGGCACGGTTCCCGTAGAGGCGGACGTTGAGCAGCGGGTGGGTCGACCGCAGGGAGTGGAAGACGAAGAGCGTGGTCAGGAGCAGTCCCGCGGCGATCGGAACGAGCGCCTGAGGCGAGGCGAAGCCGGCTCCACTGCCCGCCTTCGCGAGGCCGTAGGTCAGCGTCGGCAGGCCGGTGGAGAGGAGGAGGACGCCGAGCCAGTCGAGCGGGCCTGCTTTCTCCGCCCGCCCGGCGGGCAGGAAGCGCAGGGCCAGCGAGACGGCGACGATTCCGACGGGGACGTTGACGAAGAAGATCCAGCGCCAGCCGACATGCTCGACCAGGAGCCCACCGAGCACCGGCCCGAAGACCGGCGCGAGCACCATCGGCACGCCGATCGCGCTGAGGACGCGACCGATCCGCTGTGGGCCGGCGGCGCGCGCCAGGATGATCATCCCGGTCGGCATCAGCATGCCGCCGCCGAGGCCCTGGAGGACACGGAAGACGATGAGCGAGTCGATCGACCAGGCGAAGCCGCAGAGGACGGAGCCGAGGGTGAAGAGGACGAGCGACATCAGGTAGAGCCGACGCGTACCGATCCTGCGGGCGGCCCAGCCGGTGACCGGGATCACCGCCGCAAGGGCGAGCATGTAGCCCGTGACGACCCATTGCACCGATTCGACAGGGCTGGAGAGGTCGACGGAGAGTGTCTCGAGCGCGACGTTGACAATCGTCGTGTCGAGGATCGACATGATCGAGCCCACCACCACGACCGCCGCGAGCGGCCAGATGGCGCGATCGACGATCGGTGTCGAGCTGCGCTCGGACATGAACGTTAGTATAGCTAACGATTCGTTCCCGAAGTATCGGTCGCGGAACTGCTCGCACGACGCCCCCGCGGAGAGCGCGGCCGGACGGCCAGCCGGATCCTGCTGCACCTGCAAGAATGGGGCACGTGCCTGCGACCGTGATCGTCGGTGCGCAGTGGGGAGACGAGGGCAAGGGCAAGATCGTCGACCTGCTCGCCCAGGACTCAGACCTCGTTTGCCGCTACCAGGGCGGCCCGAACGCGGGGCACACGATCGTGGTCGGACGGCGAGACCTACAAGATCCGGCAGATCCCGTCGGGGATCATCGCCGGCAAGGCTTCCGCGATCGGCGCCGGCTGTGTCGTCGACCCCCGGGTCGTGATCGAGGAGCTCGACGACCTCGAGAGCCGCGGCCACGTCACCGAGGGGCTCGTCTTCCTGTCCGGCAACGCGCACCTCATCATGCCCTGGCACGTGGCGCTCGACGGCGCGCGCGAGCGCAGGCTCGGCAACCTGCAGATCGGCACGACCCGCCGTGGTATCGGTCCCGCCTACGCCGACAAGGCAACACGCATCGGGATTCGCGTCCAGGACCTGCTCGACCCGAAGATCCTGCACCAGAAGATCGACCTCGCTGTGCGGGAGAAGAACGTGTGGCTCGAGCGGGTGTACGAGATCGAGCCGTTCGACGCCGAGGAGGTGCAGCAGACCTACGAGGGGTACGCGCAGCGGCTCCGCCAGTACGTCGCCGACACCTCGCTGCTCGTCGACCGTGCGCTGCGGAACGGCGACAGCGTGCTCTTCGAGGGCGCGCAGGGGACGTTGCTCGATCTCGACCACGGGACGTATCCGTTCGTCACGTCGTCCAGCCCGATCGCCGCGGGCGCCGCCGTCAGCTTCGGCATCGGCCCGAACCGCATCGACGAGATCCTCGGCGTCTCCAAGGCGTACGTGACCCGGGTCGGCGAGGGGCCCTTCCCGTCCGAGATCCAGGGCGAGGCGCAGGACCGGGTGCGCGAGCTCGGCGGTGAGTTCGGCACCGTGACGGGCCGCGAGCGCCGCTGCGGCTGGCTCGACCTGCCGGCCCTCCGGTTCGCAGTCCGCGTCAACGGCATCACCTCGCTCGCGCTGACCAAGCTCGATGTCCTCTCGACGTTCGCCGAGATCCCGATGTGCACGCGCTACGCGCTGCCGGACGGGAGCGAGACGGACGACTTCCCGGCGCACCAGTCGGACTTCCACCACTGCCGTCCGGTCTGGGAGACCCTGCCGGGCTGGGAGCAGGAGCTCGACTGCAGTGCGCTCCCCGGGCCGGCAGCGGCGTACGTCCACTTCGTCGAGGAGGCGCTCGGCGTCCCCGTCTCGCTCGTCGGCACCGGGCAGGGCCGCGAGGCCGTCCTGACCCGCTAGTGCGGCGTCTCACAACGTTAGACAGGAAGAGCATCGTTGTGAGACGCCGCACTACAGCAATCAACATGGAGTGGGGTGTCCCGCAACGATCATTTCCGGTCGAACGTTGCGGGACACCCCACTAGCGGGCGCTCGTGCGCGTCCTCCTCGTCGGCTCGGGTGGGCGCGAGCACGCGTTGGCATGGAAGCTCGGCGCGTCGCCGCTCCTGACCGAGCTCCACGCCGCTCCCGGGAATCCGGGCATCGCCGCGCTCGGCCACTGTCATCCCGTGCGCTCCGACGATGTCGAGGCGGTTCTCGGGCTGGCTCGCGCGCTGCGGGTCGATCTCGTCGTCGTCGGGCCCGAGGTGCCGCTCGTCGCGGGTCTGGCGGACGTGCTGCGCTCGGTCGGGATCCCGGTGTACGGGCCCTCGCGGGCGGCCGCTGCGATCGAGGGGTCGAAGAGCTTCGCGAAGGACGTCATGGTCGCCGCGGATGTGCCGACGGCGACGAGGCTCGCCGAGCCGGTCGCGCCGTGCGTGCTGAAGGCGGACGGCCTTGCGGCCGGAAAGGGCGTCGTCGTCTGCACGACGCAGGACGACGTCGCGGCCGGGCTCGCGGAGCTCGACGGCCTCGCCGGGCCACTCGTCGTCGAGGAGCTGCTCGAGGGGCCCGAGGTGTCGGTCTTCGCGTTGTGCGACGGCGTCTCGGCCCTGGCGCTCCCCGCGGCCCAGGACTTCAAGCGCGCCTTCGACGGCGACCGCGGGCCGAACACCGGTGGGATGGGCTCGTTCGCCCCCGTCCCCGGACTCGGCTCCGACGTGGTCGAGCGCCTCGTCGACCTCACCTGCCGCCCGATCCTGGACGAGCTCGCGGCACGGGGCAGCCCCTTCACCGGGACGCTCTTCGCGGGCCTCATGCTGACCGCCGACGGCCCGCGCGTGCTCGAGTACAACTGCCGTTTCGGCGACCCCGAGACGCAGTCCCTGCTGCCGCTTCTCGACGGCGACCTCCTCGTAGTGCTGGCCGCCGCGGCCGCCGGGGACCTCGGCGGTACTCCGCTCGCGACGCGGCCGGGCGCGGCCGTGACCGTCGTGCTCGCCGGAGGCGACTATCCCGCGGACGGCGACCGCGGCTCGCGGATCAGCGGGATCGAGGCGGCCGAGGCGAACGGGGCACTCGTCTTCCACGCGGGCACCGCGCTGCACGAGGGAGCAGTCGTCACGAACGGCGGCCGCGTGCTCAACGTCACCGCTGTCGGGGCCGATCTCGCCTCGGCCCGGGCGGCAGCGTATGCCGCAGCGGACTTGATCACGTGGGACGGCGTGCGCCGGCGCGACGACATCGCGCTCGCGGCGAGCGCGAGCTGAGGGCTCAGGCCGGGTCCGACCCCGGGGTGCGCTCGAGGTAGGGCCGCGCGGACGTCGAGGCCGAGGAGGACGCGGGCCCGCCCAGCGTTCGCTGTCGGCGATGAGCGTCCAGAGCTACGTTCGTCGCCGCGAGGATCGGGAGCCCGACGAGCGTCACGGCCAACCCGAGGCCGGTCGCGATCAGCGTGACGAGCAGCGTCCACCAGGCGATCGCGAGCGCAAAGCCGGTCAGCAGGTAGACGGTGTCGAGCAGTGCCTGGCGCCAGCCGCGGAAGTAGCCGCGACCCTGCCGGCGTGCCGGCGCCGGCGTGTGTGGTGATCCCCGTGTGGGGCGGCTGTCGCCTCGGCGGCCGTGCTCATGATCTGAACGGTACTGAGGGCCACGGCGCGGCGATACGGGGCGAGCCTGCCAGCGCGGGTGGGGCTATCCCCACCCAACCGGCGCGCCCGGGCCGCCTCCGAGGTGGGCCGTAGAATGGCAGCGTGATCAGCCGCTACTCCCGCCCGGCCATGAGCCACATCTGGTCGGACGGCGAGAAGCTGCGCCGCTGGCTCGCCGTCGAGCTGGCCGCCTTGGAGGGGTGGGCCGAGGTCGGGGCAGTACCGCGCGAAACGGTCGCCGCGATTCGCGACCGGGCCGTCGTCCCGACGCCCGAGCGGGTCGCCGAGATCGAGCTGGAGACGAACCACGACGTTGCGGCCTTCGTGGACGCAGCCTCCGAGGGGCTCGGCGACGACGGCCGTTTCTTCCACTACGGCCTCACGTCATCGGACGTGCTCGATACGGCCCTCTCGCTCGCCGTCCAGGACGCGGGGGCGCTCCTGCTCGAGGGCCTCGATCGCGCCTTCGGAGCCGTCGTCGCCCGTGCCGAGGAGCACCGCGACACGATCTGCATGGGTCGGACGCACGGCATCCACGCCGAGCCGACCACGTTCGGGCTCAAGCTCGCCGGGTGGGCATTCGCGCTCGACCGGGATCGCGAGCGGCTCGTCCACGCGATCGAGGGCCTCCGCGTCGGCAAGCTCTCCGGCGCCGTCGGCACCTACGCGGCTGCCGAGCCCGAGGTGGAGCGGATCGCGTGTGAGCGGCTCGGCCTCGAGCCCGCGCCGAGCTCGACGCAGATCCTCCAGCGCGACCGCCACGCCGAGCTCCTGTCGGCGCTGGCGCTGCTCGCGTCGTCGCTCGACCGCTTCGCGACGGAGATCCGCCACCTGGCGCGCACCGAGGTGCGCGAGGTCGAGGAGCCGTTCGGTCGTGGTCAGAAGGGCTCGTCGGCGATGCCGCACAAGCGCAATCCCATCACGGCCGAGCGCATCTGCGGAATCGCGCGCGTCGTGCGGGCGAACGCCGTCGTGGGGCTCGAGAACGTCGCCCTCTGGCACGAGCGCGACATTTCCCACTCCTCCGCCGAGCGGATCGTCATCCCGGACTCGTTCCTCGCCGTCGACTACATGCTCGACCGGTTCGAGTGGCTCGCAGCCGGGCTCGTCGTCCACGAGGATCGGATGCGCGAGAACATCGACTCGAGCTTCGGCCTCACGTACAGCCAGCGGTTGCTGCTCGCACTCGTCGACTCCGGCCTCCCGCGCGACGAGGCGTACCGGCTCGTGCAGGGACACGCGCTCCGGGCCTGGGACGAGCAGATCGACTTTCCCCGGCTCGTCGAAGCCGATCCGGAGATCGCCGGCCGGGTCGATCTCGACGATGTCTTCGACCCGGAGGCGTTCACCGTGCACGCCGACGTCGTCTTCGACCGCCTGCGCGCGCTCGTGGCGACGCGGCGGGAGGGCGCTCATGTCTGAGGGCGCGACTCACGTCGCGAGCGGGAAGGTGCGCGAGGTCTACGCGCTCGACGACGAGAGGCTGTTGCTCGTCGCGTCCGACCGCATTTCGACGTTCGACGTCGTCCTGCCGACGCCGATCCCGGACAAGGGACGTGTGCTCACGGGCATGTCGGCGTTCTGGTTCGCCCGCACGCGCTCGATCGTCCCCAACCACCTCCTCGACCTCGGCCCCGACGGCCGCTCGACGGTCTGCCGGCGGCTCGAGATGCTCCCGGTCGAGCTCGTCGTCCGCGGTTACCTGTCCGGCTCCGGCTGGGTCGACTACCGGGCGTCCGGGTCGGTGTGCGGCCACGCGCTGCCGCCGGGCCTGCGCGAGTCGGACCGCCTGCCGGCGCCCATCGTGACGCCCGCGACGAAGGCGGAGGAGGGGCACGACCTCAACATCACGGAGGACGTCGCAGCCGAGCTGTGCGGAGCCGACGCGTACGCGGTGGCCCGGCAGGCAGCGCTGGAGCTGTACGCCTTCGCGTCTGCGCATGCCGAGGCCCGCGGGATCATCCTTGCGGATACCAAGTTCGAGCTCGGCGTCGACGGCGACGGGGTCGTGACACTGGCCGACGAGGCCCTCACGCCGGACTCGTCGCGCTTCTGGCCGGCCGACGCGTACCGGCCCGGCGGGCCGCAGCCGTCGTTCGACAAGCAGTATGTGCGTGACTTCTGCCTCGCGACGGGCTGGGATCGAACCTACCCCGGGCCCGAGGTGCCGGACGACGTCGTCGTGGGCACCCGGGCGCGCTACATCGAAGCGTTCGAGCAGCTGACGAGAGTCTCGTTCGACGACTATCTCTCCGACCCGAAGGTGGTCCTGTGAAGGCAACCGTGCTCATCCGCCCGAAGGACGGCATCCTCGACCCGCAGGGGCAAGCGGTCGGGGAGGCGCTCCGCACGCTGGGGTTCGCGGTCTCCGGCGCGCGCGTGGGGAGGCTCGTCGACGTGCAGGTCGACACCGACGATCCCGACGAGGCTCGCGCGGCGCTGGATCGGATGTCGCACGAGCTGCTCGCGAATCCACTGATCGAGTCGTTCTCGATCGAGATCGGAGGGGAGGCGTGAGCGACCCCCCGAGGATTGCCGTCGTCACGTTTCCGGGCTCCAACGACGACGGGGACGCGATGCTCGCGGTCGAGCTTCTCGGCGCCGAGCCCGTCCGCTCCTGGCACGCCGACCGCGAGTTGCCCGACGGGACCGAAGGCGTCGTCCTTCCCGGCGGCTTCTCGTACGGCGACTACCTGCGCTGCGGGGCGATCGCGCGCTTCGCGCCGGTGATGAGCGCCGTGGCGCGGTTCGCCGCCGCGGGACGTCCGGTGCTCGGGATCTGCAACGGCTTCCAGATCCTCTGCGAAGCGCGCCTGCTCCCCGGAGTGCTGCGGCCGAACCGCGGGCAGCAGTTCCTCTGCCGGGACGTCACGGTCACGGTCGAGAGCACGGCGAGCCTCTTCGCAGCCACGTGGGAGCTCGGTGACGAGCTCGTCATTCCCGTCAAGCACGGCGAGGGAAGCTGGTACGGCGACGCCGAACTTCTCGCCGCCCTCGAAGCGCGCGGGCAGATCGCGTTCCGGTACGCCGACGACGTCAACGGCGCCGTCGGCCGAGTCGCGGGCGTCACGAACAGGGCCGGGAACGTCCTCGGCCTGATGCCTCACCCCGAGCATGCGGTCGATCCGCTCCTCGGGCCGGTCGGCGGGGTGCCGGTGCTCCGAGGCCTGCTCGCTGCTGCTGCCGCGCGCGCACGTGCGGCAGGCGCTCGGTCGTAAGCGCGCTTGCGCAAACGATGAGCCAACTCTCGCCGTGGCTTACGGCGAGGATGGGGATCGCGAGTCCAGTGGGTGGATCTCCTCGCGCTCCCGGTCGAGATCGACGACGACGTGCGTGATCGGGACTGCGAATCGTTCGCGTGCGTGCACGACGACCCCGCGTTCGAGCCAGTGCGAACGTCCCTCAGGATGCGTCGAGATGATGATCTCGTCCGCCCCGAATGTGCGCAGCGCGTCCTCCATCGCTTGCAGCGGGTTGGCGTCGCCGACCTCCCCGGAGGCATCGATGCCAAGCAAGCGAAGTCGGTCGAGGCTGGCGTCGAGTCGCTGCTGGGCGGCGACGCGCGCGCTGTCCTCGTCGGATGCCCAGAACCGAAGCCGCGAGTTGAGAGCTGGAGTGCAGACGAGGACCTCGGTTCTGATGTCGCGGCTCCGTTCCTCGATCATGCTCCGTAGCGTCTCTCCCCCGACCGTCTCGTTCGCGACCACGAGGATCCGACGGTGGTCGTCCGCGTGTGCGCTCGGGCGCGTCTGAGGCAGACGTTCGGCCCTGCGGGCTCGCACCCACCAGAGGACGATGCCCACCGTGAGGACGATGAAGACGATCAGCCCGGGCCAGAAGCCACCGGCGATGGCGGCGGCCGCGATCGCGCCAAAGTACACAACTGCCCCGAGCAGCAGCCGGAACGCATCTGCCTCGCTCCGAAACGGATTGATCATCCTGATCCCTCGGACAGCGTAGCTACCTTCGTGCAGATCGGACTACGCAGCGTGCGCGACAGTCTGGCCCGTTGTCCCGCACTGTCCGAGGAAACGCCGTGAGAGTGCCACTCGGCCGGGCGCCTGGCAAGATTTGCTGGCGATGAAGCTCTTCGTCGCCATGCCGTACGGCCCGATCACGGGGTTCCTCGACCAGGACGACGCGGGCACGCAGACGGCGATCGAGTTCGACGAAGTGTGGGACGGTGTCATCCGGCCTGCGATCCCGAAGTCCTGGGAGGCCAAGCGCGCCGACGAGCTGCGCGAGCCGGGGATCATCGACCGCCTCTACACGGAGTGGCTTCTCGAGGCCGACGTCGTCCTCGCCGACCTGACGTTCTCGAATCCGAACGTCTTCTACGAGCTCGGCATCCGTCAGGCACTGTCGAAGAAGAGCACGGTGCTCATCGCGCAGAGCAACAGCATCCTGCCGTTCGACGTGCGCAACCAGTCGGTCATCTCCTACGACTACTTCCACGCGCCGAGCCTGCCGCGCTTCCACGAGCGCCTGACGGCGACGCTCATGGCGGCGGCCGCGAAGCCGGCCGGAAGCCCTGTGCACGACTACCTTCCTGGGCTGTACGTCGAGCGCCGGCCGGGGGGCAAGGACCCGGCCGAGGAGATCGCCGACCTGCAGGCCGAGATCGAGCGCCTGCGCGCGTCGGCGACGATCGAGCAGGGCACCGCCGCGCAGTTCGAGCGCCGGATCGCCCTGCGCAGCGAGCTCACGGACCTCCTGAGCCGTCTCATCCAGGCCCAGCTCGACAACGCGCGGCTCATGAAGGAGAACGCGGGTGACGCCGCGTACGTGCAGATGGTGTCCTCGACGCTCAACCAGCAGAACGCGTTCCTGCTGAGCGAGGCGACGCTGATCATCGAGCAGATCCCCGACCTCGTCGGCGCGGTCGAATACAACACGCTCGCGGTCGCGTTCTACAACACGAGCGACCTCGCGCGCTCCGAGGAGTACTATCGTCGCGCGATCCAGAGCGCCGACGGCCCGTCGCAGCAGACGATGGCCCAGCGCAGCTTCGCCCAGTTCCTCTTCTCGACAGGCCGCATCCGCGAGGCGCGCACGCTCTACGAGGCCGCGCTCGAGGACCTGCCGGAGAACGACCCGATGACGCCGCAGACCAACGGCTACACGCTGCAGCAGTGGGGCTGGCTGGAGGCGAACCTCGCGGGCGACGTCGAGGGCGCGAGCCGGCTCTTCGATCGCGCGCAGGCGCAGTACGAGGAGGTCGACAACCTCGTCATGCGTGACCAGCTCCTCGCGGGACTGGCCGCCGCGCGCCAGGGCCGGCCCGGGATGGCGCCGCAGGCGGGGACTGCCGTCCGCGACTGGCTGAAGCGCACGACGTCCTGACGCCGACCGTCTACCGATCACCCGTCTGGCATCCCGAGTGCCTCCCGCAGCTCCGGGGCCCGCTCCAGCAGCTTCTGCATCCGTTCGACATCCTTCACCCGCAGCGTGACCGGCCCCCGCCTGGCACTGCCGTCGGTGGTGTACGCGAAGCGGACGAGCCGCTCCCCCTCCGCCGTCTCGAGCAGCTGGACGATCGTCGAGAACCGTCGCTCCCCCGAACGCTGCGCGACGCTGACCTGCTCGAGCTCTGTCGCCTTGCCCCAAGGCGTCGTGATCGTCTTCATGAGAGGCAACGTAGCGCCACACGTGTGTCGTGTGTGTGACGGCCCTGAATCAGGTGTGTAGCGAACGGTGCTCGGGCCCCCGGCTGCAGCCGGGGGCCACGCGCTCAGGCGCCGATGGTGACAAAGCAGCCCTCGAGATGGTCGTCGACGAGGCCGGCCGACTGCATGAACGCATACACCGTCGTCGGGCCGACGAAGCGGAAGCCGCGGCGACGCAGCTCCTTCGAGAGCGCGGTCGACTCCTCCGTCGCGGCCGGCAGCTCGCCGAGCGCGACCGGCCGCTGACGCCGTGGCGGCGGCGCGAAGCTCCAGACGAGCTCCGAAAGGCCACCCTCGATCTCGAGCGCCGCGACGGCGTTCCCGATCGTGGCCTCGATCTTGCCGCGATGGCGGATGATCCCCGCGTCGCCGAGCAGACCCTCGACGTCATGCTCGTCGAACCCCGCGACCCGCTCGAGCGAGAACCCCGCGAACGCCGCACGGAACGCCTCGCGCTTACGCAGGATCGTCAGCCACGAGAGCCCCGCCTGGAAGCCCTCCAGCGAGAGCAGCTCGAACAGCGCGTCGTCCCCCCGCAGCTCGCGGCCCCACTCGTTGTCATGGTAGGCGCAATAGAGGGCGCCGTCCCCGCACCAGCCACACCGGGCGATCCCGTCGGCGCCGATCACAAGCCCGTCCATCGCGCGATTCTCGCAGGCCGCGGCCGGCGCGGGCCCGGACAGCACGGGCTTGCAACGTGCCGCCACGGCGACCATGATCGACGGAGCCAACCGGCCCGCAGATGAACACTCGATCCCAGCCGACCGCCAGCGTCGATCCACCGGTCCCGAACGGGGCCGGTTCGGCACCGGTCGTCCGCGTCGCCGGCGTCTGGAAGATCTTCGGCGCGAAGGCCGACAGCATCATCGGCACACCCGACGCGGAGTTGTCGCGCTCGGAGCTCCGCGCCAAGACCGGCTGCGTCGCAGCGGTCCGCGACGTCTCCTTCGAGGTCTGGCCGGGCGAGGTCTTCGTCGTCATGGGCCTCTCCGGCTCGGGCAAGTCCACCCTCGTCCGGACGCTGATCCGCCTCATCGAGCCGACCGCGGGCTCGATCGAGATCGCGGGCCAGGACGTCCTCGGCGCGAACGCGGAGCAGTTGCGGCAGCTGCGCCGTCACTCCGTCTCGATGATCTTCCAGCACTTCGGTCTGCTGGCGCACCGCCGCGTCATCGACAACGTCGCCTTCGGACTCGAGATCCAGGGCGTGCCCAAGGCCGAGCGCCTGGCGAAGGCCCGCGAGATCCTCGACGTCGTCGGGCTCGAGGACGTCGAGAGCTCGTTCCCCGACCAGCTCTCCGGCGGCATGCAGCAGCGCGTCGGCGTCGCGCGCGCCTTCGTCGGCAATCCGCTCGTGATGCTCTACGACGAGCCGTTCAGCGCGCTCGACCCGCTGATCCGGCGGGACATGCAGGACGAAGTGATGCGGCTGCAACAGGAGACCGGCAAGACGATGATCTTCATCACGCACGACCTCCCCGAGGCGCTGCGGCTCGGGGATCGCATCGCCATCATGCGCGACGGCCAGATCGTCCAGCTCGGGACCGGCGAGGAGCTCGTGGGGTCGCCGGCGGACTCCTACGTCGAGAACTTCGTCCGCGACATCCCGCGCAGCCACGTCCTGACGCTGCGCTGGATCATGCGCCCGCCGGCGCCCGGCGAGGAGGGCGGGCCGAAGCTCGATGTGACGACGACGATCAAGGACGCCATTTCGGTGATCGCGTCGAGCGAGCTGCCCCTCTCCGCCGTCGAGAACGGCAACGTCGTGGGCGTCGTCGACCGGGTGGCGGCGCTGCAGGCGATCGCCGGCGAGCGGTAGTGACGTCGCTCACCGACATCGATCTCAGGGCAACGCCGCTCCTCGTGGAGCATCGCCCCTGGTGGCGCAGCCGGGTCACCCTGACGTGCGCGATCCTCGGCGTCATGCTGCTCGCCTATTTCGGCTGGAAGGCGCAGTACCCGTGGCCGAGAAGGCTTGTCTGGACCGCGCTGCCGACCCACCTGAACGACTTCCAGACGTGGCTCGTCGACCAGCGGAACGCCGAGAGCCCGAGCATCGTCATCCGCGCCTTCAACGGTTTCGCGAACTTCCTCGACGACCTCGTCACCTGGTTCACGAACTTCCTGGGCTGGATGACCTGGATCGGCGTCACCGTCGCCGGCGTGCTGATCTCGCTCCGCTTCGGCGGCGTGCGGGCCGCGATCTGGGCGTTCGCCGCTTGCGCCACGTTCGCTCTCAGCGGGCTCTGGATCGAGAGCATGCAGACGCTGGCGCTCATGCTTGCGGCGGTGGGCCTCTCGCTCGTCGTCGGGATCCCGCTCGGCGTCTGGGCCGGCCTCTCCGACCGCTTCGACCGTGGCATCACCCCCGTCCTCGACGCGATGCAGATCATCCCCGCGTTCGCCTACCTGATGCCGATCGTGATCCTCTTCTCCGTCGGGCCGGGCGCCGCGGTGATCACGACGATGATCTACGCCATCCCGCCGGCGATCCGTATCACCGCGCTCGGGATCCGGGGCGTGGCCCGGAACACCGTGGAGGCGGCCGAGGCGATGGGCTCGACGCCGCGGCAGGTGCTCTTCAAGGTGCGGCTCCCGCTCTCGCGGCGGATGCTGCTCCTCTCCGTCAACCAGACGATCCTCTTCGCGCTCTCGATGGTCGTGATCGCGGGCCTGATCGGGGGCAAGGGCCTCGGCGACGTGGTCACGAGCGGGCTCAACTCGTATCCGGCGCTCGCCCTGCTCGCGGGCATCGTGATCGTCGTGATGGCGATGGCGCTGGACCGCATCACGGAGTCGGTTGCCGAGCGGACGAATCCGGCCGAACGTCACCTCACGGACGACCTGCGCCGCCGGCTTCGGAGGGCGTCCATCATCACCGCCCTCGTCGTCGTCGCGACCGTCGTGGGTGCGCGTCTCCTCGGCGCCTCCGACGTGTACTCCCGCAAGACGGCGCGCGACTGGCTGCTCGCCCGGATCCAGTCGGTGCTCGACTACGTGCAGAACCCGGACACGGCGCTCTTCCGGGTGACGAGCTGGATCGGCGACCACATCGTCCAGTACGGGCTCGTCCCGTTCCGCAACTTCCTCGTCGAGACGCCCTGGCCGGTGATGCTGATCGGGATCACGCTGATCGCGCTCGTCGTCAGCGGCCGCCGCGCCGCGATCACGACGTTCCTCATGCTCGTCCTCATCGGCGTCATCGGCGAGTGGAACTCGGCGATGGACACCGCCTCGCAGGTGCTCGTGGCGACCGTCCTCACCGTCGTGATCGGCTTCGGCCTCGGCGTCTGGGCGGCCGAGAGCGCCGTCTTCTCGAAGATCCTGCGGCCCATCAACGACGTCATGCAGACGCTGCCGCAGCTCGTCTACCTGATCCCGCTGATCTACCTGATGCCGGTCTCGGTCGTTCCCGGCGTGATCGCAGGCGTGCTCTACGCATTCCCCGTTGTGGCCCGCCTCGTCGAGAGCGGCGTGCGCAACGTCGAGGCCAACACCGTCGAGGCTGCGGCCGCGTTCGGCGCGACGCGGCGGCAGATCCTGCTCAAGGTGAAGATCCCTCTCGCCCAGGACGCGATCATGCTGGGCGTCAACCAGGGGATCATCATGGTGCTCGCCGTCGTCGTCATCGGCGGGCTCGTCGGCTCCCCGGGTCTCGGCTACGAGGTCGCCCAGGGCCTCGCCCGCTCCGACTTCGGGCTCGGAGTGCTCGCCTCGCTCGCCATACTTGCGCTCGGCATCGCGCTCGACCGCGTCACGCGCGGTGCCGGCCGCAGCAAACAATCGGATCGCAGTTGACGTCGGTGGAGAAGGACGTGCGGGCGTGCCCGTACGGCAAACCAATCAAGGAGGGTCTGATGTGGCGTAGGAGACTGTCGGTGCGCTGGGTAGCCGCCGCGATCGCGGTGGCGCTGGTCGGTGCGCTCGGCGTGTCGGCGAGTGCGTTCGCCCGCGGGAGCGCGACGAGCTGCGGCTCGCTGACGATGGACGAGAACGCGTGGGCCGGGGCCACCGCGAACGTCTACGTCCTCAAGTACGTGCTCGAGAAGAACCTCGGCTGCAAGGTCAACATCGCGAAGCTGCCGGAGTCGACGCCGCTGTTCCAGGCGATGGTCGACGGCAAGGTCGATGTGGTGCCGGAGGACTGGAACAACATCCTCCTCAAGGTCAACCAGAAGTACGTCACGAGTGGGAAGGTCAAGAACCTCGGCTCGAACGGCGTGATCGGCCACATCGGCTGGTACATCCCGACGTATCTGATGCAGAAGTACCCGCAGTTCAAGACGTGGCGGGGCCTGAAGGGCAAGGAGGACATCTTCAAGAGCCCGGAGTCCGGCTCGCAGGGGATGTTCCTCGGCGGCGACCCGTCCTACGTGCAGAAGGACGCGCAGCTGATCAAGGAGCTCGGCCTCAACTTCAAGTTCGTCTCCGTCGGCGCCGAGCCCGCTCAGGTGGCGCGCTGGACGCAGGCGTACAAGCAGAAGAAGCCGATCATCTTCTACTGGTACACGCCGCAGTACCTGAACACCGCCTACCAGCTCTCCGAGGTGAAGCTCCCGCCGCGCGCCAAGAGCTGCGTCGACTCGTACAACCCGAAGCTCGGCAGCGACTGGAGCATCTACAAGTGCGGGTACGGCGACACGATCATCGACAAGGTGATCTCGTCGAAGTTCGCGACGAGCGGCTCGCCGGCGGTCGGCCTGGTCAAGCGCTGGAAGTGGACCTCGGACGACCAGAACTTCGTCGCCAACCTGATCGCCGGGAAGCACATGGATCCCGCGAAGGCGGCGGAACAGTGGGTGAAGGCGAACCAGGCGAAGGTCAACGTCTGGCTTGGCAAGTAGACGGGATGGGGAAGGCGCCGCAGTGCGGCGTCTCACAACGTTTCACAGGAAACAGCATCGTTGTGAGACGCCGCACTACTGAATCAGTATCGAGTGGGGTGTCCCGCAACGAGCATTTCCGGTCGAACGTTGCGGGACACCCCACGAGGCGCCTTCCCTTCCTTCCTCTCGAGCGAGTGATGGCCGCCCCCGCCGCCTGGCCGAAGCCCGGCGGCAAACCGGGCTCGCGTTTGATATACACCCCGTATATCAGCCCTGGTCTTCCACCCCGCCTCCCCGGACGCCGGCTCCCTCAGCGAGCAGGCCACGAGCCGCATCCGTGAGCTGATCGTCACGCTCGAGCTGGCGCCCGGCTCCCCGCTCAGCGAGCGCGAGCTGACGGAGCGGCTCGGGCTCGGGCGCACGCCGGTGCGCGAGGCGCTGCGGACGCTCGCGCAGGAGAAGCTCGTGGAGGTCTATCCGCGCCGCGGCATCGTCGTCGCTCCCGTCGACGTCGGCGACCTCGCGGCGCTCTCCGAGGCGAGGCTCGTGCTCGAGAGCTTCGCTGCCCGTCTCGCCGCCGAGCGCTCGAACGACGCCGACCGGGCGATCGTCCAAGCGCTCCTCGCCGAGCTGCCCTCCGTCGCCACGGCCGGCGACGAGCGCAAGCTGATCGAGCTCGACCAGCGCATCCACCGGCACGTCTACCGCTGCGCGCACAACCCGTTCGTCGAGTCGACGCTGAACGAGTGCTACACGCTGACGCTCCGCATCTGGTTCCTCGCGCTCGACCGGGTCGCCCGGCTGGACGACGCCGTCGCCGAGCACGCCGAGCTGCTGCAGGCCATCCTCGACGGGGACCCCGCCGGCGCGGAGGCAGTCATGCGCCGGCACATCCAAGGCTTCGAGCGCGCGATCCGCGCCGTCCTCTGACACCCGACCCTACGTTCGACCACGAGCACAGGAGCAGCGACATGAGCAGTGCCTTTCCAGCGAGCGCCCGGGCCGTCGTGATCGGCTGCGGCATCGTCGGCAACAGCCTCGCCTACCACCTCACCCGCCTCGGCTGGACGGATGTGGTCCAGATCGACAAGGGGCCGTTGCCGAACCCCGGCGGCTCGACCGGGCACGCCTCGAACTTCATCTTTCCGGTCGACCATTCGAAGGAGATGACGCAGCTCACGCTCGAGTCCCAGCGGCAGTACGTCGACATGGGCGTCAACACCGAGTGCGGCGGCATCGAGGTCGCACGCACCGAGGAGCGGATGGAGGAGCTGCGGCGCCGCACGGCGTCCGCCAAGTCGTGGGGCGTCGACTCGGCCCGGCTCGTGACGCCGGCCGAGATCAAGGAGCTCGTCCCGTTCATCGACGAGTCGATCCTGCTCGGAGGCTTCTACTGCCCCACCGTCTCGGTCGTCGACTCGCTCCGCGCGGGGACCATCATGCGCGAGCGGGGGATGGAGAACGGCGCCCTCCAGGTCTTCGCCAACACGGACGTGTCCGGGATGGACGTCGAGGGCGGCCGCATCCGTCGGGTCCACACGAGCCGCGGCCCGATCGAGGCCGAGACCGTCGTCATCGCGTGCGGGGTCTGGAGCCCGCTGCTCGCGCGGATGGCCGGCGCCCACATCCCGCTCACGCCGGCCGTGCACCAGATGATCGACGTCGGCCCGGTGCCGCGCTTCGAGCGCTCGTCGAGCGCGATCGAGTTCCCGATCGTGCGGGACATGGACGTGCTCATGTACGAGCGCCAGGACGGGGTCGGCCTCGAGATCGGCTCCTACGCGCACCGCTCGATCCTCCACGACCCGGAGGAGATCCCGTCCCTCGAAGAGGCGGCGCTCTCCCCGACCGAGTTCCCCTTCACCCAGGCCGACTTCGCCGACCAGATGGAGGACGCGCTCGAGCTGATGCCGGAGATCGTCGGGGACGAGTCGGTGGGCGTGAAGTACGCGATCAACGGGCTCATCTCGCTGACGCCGGACGGGATGCCGATCCTCGGCGAGACGCCCGAGGTGAGGGGGCTCTGGTCGGCGGCGGCCGTGTGGGTGAAGGAAGGCCCGGGCGTCGGCAAGTCGGTCGCCGAGTGGATGGTGCTCGGCGAGTCCCACATCGACCTCCACTCGTCCGACATCAGCCGCTTCCACGACCACCAGAAGACGCGGGCGCACGTGAAGGCGCGCACGTTCGAGGCGTTCCCGAAGACCTACGGGATCGTCCATCCGTCCGAGCAGTGGGCGAGCGAGCGCGGGTTGCGCAGATCGCCGATGTACGAGCTCGAGCAGGAGCTCGGCGCGGTCTTCTACGAGGCCGTGGGCTGGGAGCGGCCCCAGTGGTACGAGGCGAACGCGCCCCTCGTGGAGCGCTACGGCGTCGAGCCGCGCGAGGCCGAGTGGGACGCGCGCTGGTGGTCGCCGGTCGTCAACGCCGAGCACCTCGCGATGCGCGAGAGCGCCGGCATCTTCGACCTGTCGGCCTTCGCGATCTTCGACGTGCAGGGGCCGGGGGCGCTCGAGGCGCTCCAGCGTGCAGTGCTCGCGCAGATGGACGTGCCGGTCGGCCGCGTCGTCTACACGCCGGTGCTGAGCCCCGGCGGCGGGTTCAAGTCCGACCTCACGATCATGCGCCTCGGCGACGAGACGTTCCGCATCGTCACCGGCGGCGCGCACGGGATGGCCGATCGCAAGCTGTTCGTCGACGCCCTGCCCGAGGAGGCGTCGGCCTCGCTCGTGGACGTCACCACCGCGTGGACGACGATCGGGCTCTGGGGCCCGCGGGCGCGCGACGTCCTCTCGAGCGTGACGTCGGACGACGTGTCGCACGAGGGCTTCCCGTTCGCGCGCTGCCGCACGGTCGAGATCGGCTCACAGCTCGTGCTCGCGTCGCGCATCTCCTACGTCGGCGACCTCGGCTGGGAGCTCTACGTGCCGATGGAGCAGGGCGCGCGACTCTGGAGCGTGCTCTGGGAGGCGGGCAAGCCCCACGGGCTGACCGCGTGCGGGATCGGCGTCTACGGCACGACCGGCCGGCTCGAGAAGGCCTACCGTGCCTACGCGGCCGAGCTCGAGACCGAGTACAACGTCGTCGAGGCGGGCATGCAGCGACCGACCGTGAAGGACGAGGACTTCATCGGCAAGGAGGCGCACCTGCGCCATCGCGAGGAGGAGCCCGCGGCGATCCTCTGCACGCTGACCGTGGACGACCATACGTCGGCGTCCGGCGTCAAGCGCTACCCGCTCGGCCGCGAGCCGATCGTGACGCGCTCGGGCGGCGCGCCGCTCACCGACTCGAAGGGGCGTCGCTCGTACGTGACGAGCGCAGGCGCGGGACCCTCGCTCGGCAAGTACATCCTGATGGCGTACCTGCCGCCCGAGCACGCGGTCGAGGGATCGCGGGAGCTCGCGGTCGAGTACATGGCCGAGCGCTTTCCCGTCACCGTCGAGGTCGTCGGCGGCCGGGCTCCCTTCGACCCCGAGAATGCGAGGATCCGGTCGTGAAGGTCCTGGCGTGCGTGAAGCGGGTGCCGATGACGGGCGGCCGGATCGTCCTGACCGACGACGCGCGGGAGATCGAGACCAAGCACCTCGGCTTCGCGGTCAGCCCGCACGAGGAGTGCGGCGTGGAGGAGGCGGTGCGGATCGTCGAGCAGCACGGCGGCGAGTCCGTCGTGCTCACGCTCGGCCCCGCGGAGGCGGAGGAGCAGCTGCGGGACGCGATGGCGATCGGGATCGACCGTGGGCTCCACCTCGTCACCGGCGGGGAGGAGTGGGATCCCGAGGCGACGGCGGGCGCCATCCTCGAGGCGGTGCGGGCCGACGAGGCCGCCTCGGGGGCCTTCGACCTCATCTTCTTCGGCAACGAGTCGGCCGACTCGGGAGGCTTCCAGGTCGGGCTCCGCGTGGCCCATGCCCTCGGGCGGCCCTGCGCGACGGGGCTCAAGGGCGTGGCGGTCGAGGGCGGATCGGTGCGCTGCGAGCAGGAGGTCGGCGGCGGCCGTGACGTCTACGAGCTCCCGCTCCCGTCGGTGGTGACGGTGCTCGAAGGGCTCAACCTGCCGCGGTACCCCTCCGTGCCGGGGCGGATGCGCGCGGGCCGCAAGCCGCTCGAGGCCTCGCAGCCGGTGCGGCCTCCGTCGCGGCTCGAGCTCTCGCGGCTCGTCGTCCCTGCGGGTGAGGCGAGGCAGGCCGAGGTGCTCGGGCACGGCCCGGACGCCGCGGTCGCCGTGGTCGACCTGCTCGAGCAGATCGGGGTGGCGTCGTGAACCTCGTCCTCGTCGAGCACGTGGACGGCGTACCGACGGAGGTGTCGCTGCAGGCGCTCGCGCTCGCGGCGCAGCTCGGCGACGACATGGAAGGGCTGCTCATCGGCAAGGGTGCCGCGGAGGCCGCGGGGCGGCTGCCCGTCGCCGTCGCCCACGTCGCGGAGCACGAGGCGCTCGACGACTTCGCCCCCGATGCGTGGGCGGCGATCGTGTGCGAGGTCGTCGAGAGGACGGGTCCGAAAGCGGTGCTGGCGCCGGGAACGGCCGCGGCCACCGACGCCATGGTGCGTGTCGCCGCGCGGTTGAACGAGCCGCTCGCGGCCAACGTTTCGGCGGTCACGCCCGGATCCCCGCTGCAGCTGACACGCATGCGCTGGGGCGGGAGCCTGCTCGAGGAGGCGCGGCTGCACTTCGGCGAGCGGGCGCTGCTGACCGTGGCGCCGCACGTCGTGACGGCGGTCGAGCCGGGCGCGCCCGGCTCGGTCGAGATCTTCACGCCCGAGCTCTCCGACGCCGACCTCGTCGTGCGCGTCCGCGACCGCATCCCCCCGCCGGCGGGCGGCGTCTCCCTCGCCGACGCGAAGGTCGTGGTCACCGGCGGGCGTGGCGTCGGGTCGGCGGAGGGCTTCGCACCGGTCGAGGAGCTCGCTGCCCTGCTCGGCGGCGCAGTCGGCTGCTCGCGTGCCGTGACGATGTCGGGCTGGCGCCCGCACACGGACCAGGTCGGCCAGACGGGGACGAAGATCTCGCCGGAGATCTACATCGCCTGTGGTGTCTCCGGGGCGACGCAGCACATCGCGGGCGCCAAGGGCGCGAAGCGGATCCTCGCGGTCAACACCGACCCCGAGGCGCCGATCATGTCGGTCGCCGAGTACGCCGTCATCGGCGACCTGCACGAGGTGCTGCCTGCAGTGTCTGCCGAGCTCAGGCGGCGGCGGGGGTGAGGATGGGACGTCCAGGTGCCTGGCTTAGGGCGGGCACCGGCGCAGCGGGGCGCCTGGCTGCAGCCGGGCGCCGGAGCGACCCGTGACCACAGCCGCCTCGGCGCTCGCGCTCGCCCTCCTCCTCGCGATCGCGGGGACACTGTTCGCCCGTCGCGCGCTCCTGCTCGCGAACCTCGTTCGGATCGGCAAGCCCGTGCCGCGGTTCGACGACTCCTTGGCGCGGGCCCGGAACGAGGCGGTCGTCGTCCTCGGCCAGAAGAAGCTGTTCCAGCGGCTCGGCCCCGGGCTGATCCACGCGTTCATCTTCTGGGGCTTCCTCGTGCTCTTCCCGACGATCCTGATGGCGATGGTCGCCGCGGTCGACCGAGACTCCGCGCTCCCGTGGCTCGCCACGCAGGGCTGGTTCGCGTTCCTCGTCGACCTCTTCTGTCTGCTGGTGCTCGTCGGCGTCGCGAGCGCGTTCTGGATCCGCAAGGTGCAGCGGCCGGAGCGGTTTCGCGGCAGTCACTCGGACGAGGCCGACCTGATCCTGCTCTGGATCGCCGGGATCGTGCTGACCCTGCTGCTGTGGCACGCGTCCCTGATCGCGACAGGGCTGAGCGAGTGGCCCGCTGCGGCGTCACCCGTCTCGAACGCGATCGCGCAGCACTTCGGCGAGGGCACCTGGGCCGACGTGCGCGAGCGGATGCTCGTGTGGGCGCACCTTCTCCTCGTGCTCGGCTTTCTCGCCTACCTGCCGCGCTCGAAGCACCTTCACATCATGACCGCCGCGATCAACGTCTGGTTCGGCCGCACCCGCGCACGTGGGCGGCTGGAGCCGCTCGACTTCACCGTCGAGGACGAGAGCGCGATGCGCTTCGGCTCGAACACGATCGCCGACATGACCTGGAAGCAGATGGTCGACACGATGTCGTGCACCGAGTGCGGCCGCTGCCAGGACGTCTGCCCTGCGTATGCGACGGGGAAGGAGCTCTCGCCGAAGCTCCTCATCATGGGCCTGCGGGACCAGCTCTTCGCGGAGGGGCCGGACCTGCTGGCGGATCCGGCCGGCTTCCAGCCGAGCCCGCTCGTGCCGAACGCCGTCAGCGACGAGGTCGTCTGGGACTGCGTCACCTGCGGCGCCTGCGTCCGCGAGTGCCCCGTCGCGATCGAGCACGTCGACCACATCGTCGACCTGCGCCGGCACCTCGTCATGGTCGAGGGCCGCTTCCCCGCGGAGGGCGAGACGATGCTGCGCGACGTCGAACGCTCGCAGAACCCGTGGGGGAAGCCGCAGTCGGAGCGGGCCGGCTGGACGGATGGGCTGGATGTGCGCGTGCTGCAGCCCGGCGAGGAGCCGCCCCGGAGGTGCTCTACTGGGTCGGCTGCGCCGCCTCCTTCGACGAGCGGGCGCGCGTCACCGCGCAGTCGACCGCCAAGCTGCTCCGGGCGGCGGGCGTCGACTTCGCGATCCTGGGGCCGCGCGAGTCGTGCACCGGCGACCCGGCCCGGCGGATGGGGAACGAGTACACCTACCAGGCCTACGCCGAACAGAACGTGGCCACGCTCAACGGGGCGGGCGTGACGAAGATCGTCGCGAGCTGCCCGCACTGCTTCAACACGATCGCAAACGAGTACCCCGACTTCGGTGGGCGCTACGAGGTCGTCCACCACACCGAGCTGCTGACGGAGCTCCTCGAAGAGGGGAGGCTGCAGCCGGCTCCGGGCACGGAGGAGATCACCTACCACGACTCCTGCTACCTGGCCCGGCACAACGACGTGCTGGCGGCGCCGCGCGAGATCGTCTCGCGCATCGGCAAGCCGCTCGAGATGGCGAGGAACGGCAAGCGCACGTTCTGCTGCGGCGCCGGCGGGGCCCACATGTGGCTCGAGGAGCGCGGCAACCAGATCAACGAGGAGCGGGCACGCGAGGCGGCCGAGACGGGCGCCTCGACGCTGGCTGTGGCATGCCCGTTCTGCACGGTGATGCTGGACGACGGCGTCCGCCAGAACGGCGCCGACCTGCGGGTGGCCGACGTGGCGACGCTGCTCGCCGAGGCCCTGCCCGAGCGGGCGCGCCGCCGGCCTGAGAGCGCCGGCGCTACACGTCGTCGCGCAGCGCGTCGATCAGGACGACGAGCGCCTCACTCGCGGCGCGCAGCTCGCCGAGCTGCGTGTCGGTCAGGCCCGAGAGGCGCTCGTCGAGGACCGCCAGGTACCTGCTGCGCAGGCCCTCGATCTCGGCGGTGCCCTCCGGCGTCCGGGTCACGACGACGACGCGGCCGTCGGGGGCGCTTCGCTCGCGTCGGACGAGCGCCGCGGCCTCGAGCCGCTCCACCATCCGCGTCAGCGTCGGCTGCGCCAAACCCTCGCGCTCGGCCAGCTCGCTGATCGAGCGGGGGCCGTCGTCGAGCGCGGCGAGGACGCTTGCCATGCCGCGATGGAGGCGGCCCCGCGCGTGCCGCCAGAGCAGGCGGCCGAGCTGGCCGTTGCGCTGCGGGAGTGACCGCGCGATCTCGGCGATCGTCGCCTCCCGCGACGGAGCCTCGCGAATCATATGCCTAGACTATATTTCGTTCGGGTGAGCCCGAGCCGGCGCGGCAACCCCAACTTCATCTTCGGCGCCCTCGCCGTCGCCGCGTGCACGTACGCCGTCTCCCAGACGATGCTGATCCCGTCGCTCCCGGACATCGAGGCGGCGGTCCACTCGACGCCGAGCGGCGTCACGCGCGCTGATGACGTCGTTCTGGGTCGCCGGCGCCGTGACGGTGGGGATCTTCGGCCGCCTCGGCGACATGTTCGGCAAGCGCCGGGCGATCGTCGTCGTGATGGTCATGTTCAGCGCCGGAGCAGCGGTCTGCGCGGTTGCCCCCACGCTGCCGCTCATGATCGTCGGCCGCGTGCTGATGGGCTGCGGCACGGGGATCTTCCCCCTTGCGTTCTCGCTCATCCGCGACGAGCTGCCGCCGAGGCGCGTCATCGGGGCGATCGCCCAGATCGGCGGCATGATCGCGCTCGGAGCCGCCGTCGGCCAGTCGACGGGCGGGCTGATCTCGGACCACATCGGCTACCAGGCGATCTTCTGGATCAGCGTCGTCACCGGCCTGCTGTCGATCGTCGGACTGCTCCTGTTCGTCCCGGAGTCGCCGGTGCGCACCGGCGGCCGGATCGACGTCGTCGGCGCCCTGCTCCTCGCGGTCGGGCTCGCGGCTCCGCTCGTGGCGATCGCCGAGACCCCCTCGTGGGGCTGGGGCGGGACGCGCACCATCGTCCTCTTCGCCGTCGGCGCCGTCGTCCTCGCGATCTTCACCTGGTACGAGCGGCGGCGGGAGGACCCCCTCCTCCACATCCCGACCATGCTCCTGCCGCGCGTCCGGATGACCAACGCGGCGACGTTCTTCGTCGGTGTCGGGCTCTACGGCGTATCGACGATCATGACGCAGTTCTTCCAGGAGCCCGAGAGCACCGGTTACGCCCCGGGGGCCAACGCGACCACGGCCGGCCTGTTCGTCGTCCCGGGGCTGCTCCTCCTCATGATCAGCTCGCCGCTCGCCGGCCGCCTCAGCCAGCGCGTAGGGCCCGCGTTCACGCTGCGCGTGGGCATCGTCATCTCGACCGCGGGTGTCGCGGGGATGGCCTTCGCGCATACCGAGACCTTCGAGATGTACCTGTGGCCCGGGCTCATGTACCTCGGGCTCGGGGCGACGTTCGGCGCGATGCCCACGATCATCCTGCAGGCCGTGCCGCCGGAGCTGAGCGGCCAGTCCGCGGCGATCAACATGATCGTCCGCACCGTCGGCTCCGCGATCGGCGTCCAGCTCGCGGCCACGATCGTGACCGCCTCGGCCGGCGCGTCCGGCATCCCGACCGACCGGGGATACACCACGGCGTTTCTCGTCGAGTCGGCGGCAGGGGTCGTCGCGCTCCTCTTCGCGCTTGCCATCCCGCGCCAGCGCCCCGCCGCCGAGAGCCGGGCCCCGGCCGGCGCCTTCGCCGACACGCCGGCCGTTCCCTCCGCGGGGCCCTGAGGCGACCTCCCATCGCCTACGATCGCGCGGTGCCCACCGAGCAGCGCGAGGTCGTCGTCATCGGCGCCGGGATCGCCGGGTTGACGGCTGCCCACGCGCTGCGAGACCGGGACGTGCTCCTGCTCGAGTCGGCCGAGCGCGTCGGCGGGCGGATCTACTCCGAGCGGCGTGGGGAAAACTGGCTCAACTTCGGCGCTCACGTCTTCGGCGGCGAGAGCTCGGCCACGGGGCGGTTGCTCACGGAGCTCGGCGTTCGCGCGGAGCCCGTCCCCGGCCGGCTCGCCGCCGTCTCGCTGAACGGCAAGCTCGTCGCGAGCGGCCCTGTCGAGAGCTTCCCGTTCCGCCTGCCGATGCCGCTCCGGTCGCGGCTGGAGCTCGTTCGCGCCGGAATGCGGCTGCGCCTCGCCGTCCGCCGCTATGCCGCGATCGCGGCGCCGCGCGAAGGCGAGGATTACGCCGAGCGCCAGCAGCGGATGCTCGCGTTCATGGACGACCGCTCCTTCACGGAGTTCTCCGGGAAGCTTTCGGAGGACGTCGACCTGCTCTTCCGCTCCACCCTGACCCGCTCCTCGGGTGAGCCGGAAGAGCTCGCCGCCGGGTACGGCGTCGGGTACTTCCATCTCGTCTGGGACCGGAAGGGAGGGCTCTCGCGGAACATCCTCGGCGGGTCGAGCGGCTTCACGGACGCGCTCGCCGCGCCGCTCGGGGACCGTGTCCGGCTCGGCGCACGCGCGACGAAGGTGGAGCCCGCGAAGGACGGCGTCCGTGTCGAGGTCGAGGGCGGCGGAGTGATCGACGCCCGCGCCGCGGTCGTCGCCACCCCCGCGTACGTGACGCGTGAGATCGTCGCGGCGCTGCCCGACGACACGGC
This sequence comes from uncultured Thermoleophilia bacterium, assembly GCA_963736945.1. Lineage (GTDB taxonomy): Bacteria > Actinomycetota > Thermoleophilia > Gaiellales > Gaiellaceae > Gaiella. Next base: position 272,425 of record CAVTQW010000014.1, on the reverse strand, counting down.
CGCCGCGCTCGCAGCGATCCCGTACGGCCCGTTCGTCGTCGGCTCCGTCCTGACGGGCGAGACGGGCCCGGTGCCGTGGGACGACCTCTACGCCGTCGCGACGCCGAAACGCTCGTTCAGCATGCTGCTCAACACGACGAACGTGCGCCGTGCCGGCGAGACGACGCGCGCGAGCGGCGGCAGCCTCATGGCCTACGCCGCCGCCGGCTTCGCGCGCCGCCTCGAGGTGCTCGACGACGACGCCGTGCGAGACGCCTTCCTCGCCGACCTCCACGACGTGCTCCCCGATACGCGAGGGATCGTCGACGAGGTCGTCATCCACCGCTGGGAGCGCGGCCTCCCGTACCCGCGCGTCGGCCGGTCGAAGCTCCAGCCCGCGCTGACGTGCTCGCTCGCACCGGTCTTTCTCGCCGGCGACTACCTCGGCACGTGGTACACGGAGACCGCCGTGCAGACCGGTACTCGCCGCCGCCCGCGGGCGCGCGGCGACGCTCGCCTAGGATCCCTGCGTGCGCGTGATCGTCATCGGCGGTGGCGTCGTGGGCCTCTCCTGCGCGTTCGCGTTGCGGCAGGACGGGCACGAGGTCGAGGTGCTCGAGGCGCGCGGGATCGGCCTCGGTGCCAGTGCCGGCAACGCCGGCTGGGTGACGCCTTCCCTGTCGACGCCGCTCGCGGCGCCGGGCGTTCTCCGCCTGGGGCTCCGCTCGGCGCTCGATCCGAAGGGTGCGCTCGTCATCCGGCCCCAGCTCGACCCGCTGTGGATCCGCTGGCTGTGGGGGTTCGCGCGGAGCTGCCGGCCGGCGGCGTTCAAGACGGGCGTGGCGGGTCTGCTCGGCCTCTCGCTGCGGACGCTGGACGGGCTCGACGCCATGCGCGCGGCGGGCGTCGAGTTCGAGGAGCACCGGGCCGGGCTTCTCTCCGTCGCGCGAACCCCGTCCGGGATCGAGTGGTTCGACCGCGTCTTCCGCGAGCTGCGCGCGCTCGGCTTCGAGGGCAGGATGGATCCGCTCGACGCGGACGCGGCGCGGACGCTCGAGCCCGCTCTCGGTCGCGACGCCCGCCTGGCGATTCACACGACGGTCGACCGCCACGTCGACCCGCGCAGCCTGACGGCGGGGCTCGGCGCCCATCTGGCCGCGGCCGGGGCGACGGTGACGACGGGGTTCACCGCGCGGGCGATCCGCCGCAACGGCCGCGGGTGGCGGGTCGTCGGCCCGGGCGGCCGGTTCGCGGACGGCGACGCGGTCGTGGTCGCGGCGGCCGTCGGCTCGACCGCGCTGCTCGCACCCCACGGTCTGCGGGCGCCGCTCGTCGGCGCCAAGGGCTACTCGGTCACCGTCCCGCACGCCGACCCCTCGCCGAGCATGCCGCTCTACCTCTGCGAGCCGAAGCTCGGCCTGACGCCGCTCCACGCGGGCCTCCGCATCGCCGGCTTCTTCGAGCTCGGCGCCAGGAATGCGCGCCCGAGCGTCGACCGCGCGCGTCAGCTCGTCGCCGAGACGCGCCCGTTCGTCGCCGCCCTCGACGGATCGCGCTTCGCCGAGGGGCCGGCCGGCTGGGCCGGTTTCCGGCCCGCCACGCCCGACAGCCTCCCGCTGCTCGGGCCGCTGCGCGGAGCACCCGGGCTCTTCGTCGCGACCGGCCACGGGATGCTCGGCGTCACCCTCGCGCCCGCGACCGGAGTCGCCGTCGCCGCCCTCGTCCGCGGCGAGCGGCCCGGGTGGCTGACGCCGTTCGCGCCCGAGCGGTTCCAGCGCCGTTGACGCCCCGCTTCCCTGCGACTAGACTCATATCGTGGAACGCTGATTCCACATCGTGAGAATGATCACCGCACCCCCGCAATCCGGCACCCAGTCGATCGACCGCGCGGCGCAGCTGCTCGTGCACGTCGTCGAGACCGCGGAGTCCCCGACCGTCGGAGAGCTCTCCGATCGCAGCGGCCTGCCGAAGAGCACCACCTCGCGACTCGTCGCCGCGCTCGAGCGGCAGGGGCTCGTCCGGCGCGACGCCGGCGGCGTGCTCACGCCGGGCCCCGTTCTCCGCGCCTACGCCCGCCGGGAGGCGCCGGGCGGCGACCTCGTCGCGCTCGCGGCCGGCTCCCTCGACCGGCTCGCCCGGGCGAGCGGCGAGACGGTCAACCTCGGCGTCGCCACCGCGGACGTCGGCCGAGATGCTCGACCAGCGCGACAGCCGGCACATCCTCGGCTCCACGAACTGGGTCGGGCGCCGCGTCCCGAACCACGTCTCGGTCGTCGGCAAGGTCTTCCTCGCCGAGGGGGCCGTGCCGTTCCCCGAGGAGCCGCTCGAGTGGCTCGCCCCGGCCACGATCACCGAGCCGGCGGCGCTCGCTCGCGAGCTCGAGGGTGTCCGCGCACGCGGCTACGCGACGGCCGTCGACGAGCTCGAGCCCGGCCTCTGGGCCGTGGCCGCGCCCGTGCGCGACGCAGCCGGTGCCGTCGTCGCCGCGCTCAGCATCTCCGGGCCCACCGCCCGGCTGCACGACCGCTCCCTCGACGAGCTCGGCGCGCTCGTCCGGGACGAGGCCTCTACGCTGTCAGTCCGAAACGGCTACGACCACCCGAAACGAGGTGCTGCATGAGCGACGAAGACATCGACCTGAACGCGCTGACCGACGACGAGCTCGTCGCGCAGATGCACGACGACCTCTACGACGGGCTCGCGCCGGAGATCGCCGAGGGCACGAACATCCTCCTCGCCCGCGGCTGGGACCCCGACAGGGTGCTGGGCGAAGCGCTCGTCGAGGGCATGAGGATCGTCGGGATCGACTTCCGCGACGGCATCCTCTTCGTCCCGGAGGTGCTGCTCGCCGCCAACGCGATGAAGGCCGGGATGGCCATCCTGCGCCCGCTGCTCGCGGAGACAGGTGCCGAGCGCGTGGGCAAGGTCGTGATCGGCACCGTCAAGGGCGACATCCACGACATCGGCAAGAACCTCGTCGCGATGATGCTCGAGGGCGCGGGCTTCGAGGTCTTCGACCTCGGCATCAACACGCCGGTCGAGCAGTACCTGGAGGCGCTCGAGGAGCACCAGCCGGAGATCCTCGGCATGTCGGCGCTCCTCACGACGACGATGCCGTACATGAAGGTCGTGATCGACACGCTCAAGGAGAAGGGCCTGCGCGACGACTACATCGTGCTCGTCGGCGGCGCGCCCCTGAACGAGGAGTTCGGCCAGGCCATCGGCGCCGACGCCTACTGCCGCGACGCAGCGGTCGCCGCCGAGACGGCGCAGGCGCTCGTCATGGCGCGGCGGGCGGCGGCCAGGGCCTGAAGTCGTGCGCGAGCCGTCGACACGGGAGCTGCTCGAGGAGGAGGTCGCCTTCGAGGCCGACGAGCGCCCCGACACGCTCATCCTCGCCTGCGGTGCGATCGCGCGCGAGGTGCTCGCCGTGATCCGGCTCAACCGGTGGACGCACGTCGACGTCCGCTGCCTGCCCGCGAAGCTCCATGCGACGCCGGAGAAGATCGCCGGCGCCGTGGACGCGAAGCTGACCGAGCTCGAGGGCCGGTACGACCGCGTCTTCGTCGCCTACGCCGACTGCGGCACGGGCGGCGCCCTCGACAAAGTGTTGAACCGTCACAATGTCGAGCGGCTGCCCGGCGCCCACTGCTACGGCTTCCTCGCGGGCAACGCCGCGTGGGACGCGATGCAGGAGGAGGAGGTCGGGACCTACTACCTGACGGATTTCCTCGCCCGCCACTTCGAGTCGATCGTCGTGCGGCCGTTCAAGCTCGACGTGCACCCGGAGCTCGTGCCGATGATGTTCGGCAACTACACGCGTCTGATGTACCTCGCGCAGACGGACGACCCGTCGCTGCGCGAGCGCGCCGAGGCCGCGGCGGCGTTCCTCGGGCTGAGGTTCGAGCAGCGCCGCACCGGTTACGGCGACCTGCTCCCCTCGCTGACGCGATTCGTGAATGTGGCTTCACGTGCCTGAGCTGACCGTCATCTCGTGGCGCGCGATTCCCGCCCAGGTCACCGCGGGCAGGGGCCGGAATGCCATTCGAGCCGAGCTCTCCGAGCGCTTCCAGGAGGCCATCGACGCGGCAGCGATGCGCGCGGGCCTGATCGGCACGGATTCCTACCTCGAGGAATGGCGCCGCGACACGCACGAGTGCGGCGACGACCTCCACGCCGAGGTGGCCGCCGTGGCCGCGCGGCTCGAGCAGGACTACCCCGACGAGCGGCTCGAGCGGATCGTCCGCGCGAGCGGAGAAGAGGAGCCCGCGTGACCGAGACCGTCCTCTCATCGCCCACGAAGGACGTCGTAATGGGGTTCGACCGGCCCTTCGTGATCATCGGCGAGCGCATCAACCCGACCGGCCGGAAGAAGCTCGCCGAGGAGATGGCGAGCGGCAACTTCGAGACGGTCATCGCCGACGCGATCGCCCAGGTCGAGGCCGGCGCGCAGATGCTCGACGTCAACGCCGGCATCCCGCTCGCCGACGAGCCCGCCATCCTGCGCCACACGGTCGAGCTCGTGCAGTCGATCACCGACGTGCCGCTGTCGATCGACTCGTCGATCGTCGAGGCGCTCGAGGCCGGGCTCTCGGTCTACCAGGGCAAGGCACTCGTCAACTCCGTCACGGGCGAGGACGAGCAGATGGAGCGCGTGCTGCCGCTCGTCGCGAAGCACGGCGCCGCGGTCGTCGCGATCTCGAACGACGAGACCGGCATCTCGGAGGATCCCGACGTGCGCTTCGAGGTGGCGAAGAAGATCGTGTCGCGCGCCGCCGACTACGGCATCCCGCGGGAGGACATCGTCGTCGACCCGCTCGTGATGCCGATCGGCGCGATGGGGACGGCGGGACGGCAGGTCTTCCGGCTCGTCCGGCGGCTGCAGGACGAGCTGAAGGTCAACTCGACCTGCGGCGCCTCGAACGTCAGCTTCGGCCTCCCGAACCGGCCCGCGCTGAATGCCGCCTTCCTGCCGATGGCGATCGCGTCGGGGCTCACCTCGGCGATCACGAGCCCGCTGCACACCGAGGTGCGCCAGGCCATCTGGGCGGCCGACGTCATGAACGGGAACGACGAGCACTGCGCGGCCTGGATCTCGCGCAACGGCGACTCCGCCGGTGAGGGCGCCCAGTCCGGCCGCCGCGGCGGCCGCGAGGGCAGGCGGAGGACGGCGACGGCGTGAGCTCACCGGCACCGGGTGCTCGCCCATGACCGACCACCTCGTCGTCTTTACGCCGTCGGGCCGCCGAGGCCGGTTCGAGCCCGGGACGACGGTCCTCGACGCCGCCCGCCGGCTCGGGGTCGACATCGACTCCGTCTGCGGCGGCCGCGGCATCTGCGGTCGCTGCCAGGTCGAGGTCAGCGAGGGCGAGTTCGCGAAGCACGGCATCACGTCGGCCGCCGCGCACCTCTCGCCGGTGAGCGACGTCGAGCGCGCCTACGCGGCCGACCGCGGGCTCGCCGCCGGCCGCCGGCTCGGCTGCACCGCCTGCGTCGAGGGCGAGCTCGTGATCGACGTTCCGCCCGAGAGCCAGGTGCACCGGCAGGTCGTGCGCAAGGAGGCCGACGCGCACCCGATCGAGGTGCGGCCGGTCGTCCGCCTCCACTACGTCGAGGTGGAGGAGCCCGACCTCGCCTCGCCGACGAGCGACCTCGGCCGCCTCCGCGAGGCTCTCGAGCGCGAGTGGCAGCTGACCGGGCTCGGGTGTGACGACCACGTCGTCGCCGGCCTCCAGCGCGTTCTCCGCACAAGTGACTCAAAGTCACAAAGCCCTGCCTGGCGCGTCACCGTGGCGGTGCACGACGAAGCCGTGATCACGGGCATCTGGGCCGGCTTCCACGACACGGCCTACGGGATCGCGTTCGACATCGGCTCGACCACCGTGGCGGGACATCTGTGCGACCTCGGCAGCGGGGACGTGCTCGCCTCGGCGGGCGCGATGAACCCGCAGATCCGCTTCGGCGAGGACCTGATGAGCCGCGTCTCCTACGTGATGATGCACCCCGGCTCCGAGAAGGAGCTCACCCGCGCCGTCCGCGGCTGCCTCGCCAAGCTCACCGCGGAGCTTGCGAAGGACGCGGGCGTCTCGCGCGACGACATCCTCGAGATCACGGTCGTCGGGAACCCGATCATGCACCATCTCTTCCTCGGGCTCGATCCGACGGAGCTCGGCGGTGCGCCGTTCGCACTCGCGATCGACGAGGCCGTGCGGCGGCCGGCGGCCGGCCTCGGCTTCCCTGTGCACCCCGGCGCCCGCGTGTACGTCCTGCCGTGCATCGCGGGACACGTCGGCGCCGACGCGGCGGGCGTGATCCTCTCGGAGGGCCCGTATCTGGGCGACGAGGTGAACCTCATCGTCGACGTCGGCACGAACGCCGAGATCGTGCTCGGGAACCGCGATCAGCTCCTCGCGGCCTCGAGCCCCACCGGCCCTGCCTTCGAGGGGGCGCAGATCAGCTGCGGCCAGCGCGCCGCCCCGGGCGCGATCGAGCGCGTCCGCATCGACCCGGAGACGCTCGAGCCGCGCTTCCGCGTGATCGGGGTCGACGCGTGGTCGGACGAGCCGGAGTTCGCCGGCACGCACGTGACGGGCGTCTGCGGGTCGGGGATCATCGAGGCCGTCGCGGAGATGCACCTCGCGGGCATCCTCACCACCGACGGCACGATCGACGGCGCCCTCGCGGCGCGAAGCGCGCGGATCGTCGCCGACGACCGCACGTTCTCGTACGTCATCTCCGACGGCGAGCCGCTCCTCACGATCACGCAGAACGACGTGCGCCAGATCCAGCTCGCCAAGGCCGCGCTCCACGCGGGCTGCACGCTGCTCCTCGAGCACTACGGCATCGCCCGCGTCGACCGGATCCGGCTCGCGGGCGCCTTCGGCAACCACATCGATCCGATGCACGCGCTCGTGCTCGGGCTCGTGCCCGACTGCGACCCCGCCAACGTCACCTCGGCGGGCAACGCGGCGGGCACCGGAGCACGCATCGCGCTCCTCGACCGGTCCGCCCGCGCGGAGATCGAGGAGGTCGTGAGGCGCGTGGAGAAGATCGAGACAGCGGTCGAGCCACGCTTCCAGGAGCTCTTCGTCGGCGCGATGGCCGTCCCGCACGACACCGATCCCTACGAGCGGCTGCGCGCCGCCGTCCCCCTGCCCCCGCGCCGCGTGGCCGAGGCCGCGGACGGCGGCGGGCGGCGCCGGCGCCGTTCCTCTCCCCAAAGGAGCCCTGCATGAGCTCTGAGACGACCGGCCGCCGCAGCGGCGGCCGCGCAGCGAGACAGGCGGCGCGGGCGATCTCCAACGCGGTCAGCGTCCCGTACATCACGCGGACGCTGCAGCCGTTCGAGGTTCTTTCCGACGAGCAGCTCGAGCTGATCGAGTCGAACGCGGACACGGTGCTGGAGCAGGTCGGGATCGACTTCCGCGACACACCGGAGGCGCTGACGCTGTTCCAGGAGGCCGGGGCCGAGATCGACGGCGAGCGCGTCCGCTTTCCCCGTGGCCTCTGCCGCCACATCGTGCAGGCGTCGGCCCCGGCGCGCTTCACGCAGGTGGCACGGAACCCGGCGCACAACGTCGAGATCGGCGGGCCCTACACGGTCTTCGCGCCCGCGTACGGCTCGCCGTTCGTGCGCGACCTCGACGGCGGCCGCCGCTACGGCACGATCGAGGACTTTCGGAACTTCGTGAAGCTCACGTACCTGACGCCGTTCCTGCACCACTCGGGCGGCACGGTGTGCGAGCCCGTCGACCTGCCGGTCAACAAGCGGCACTACGACATGGTCTACGCGCACATGCGCTACTCGGACAAGCCCTTCATGGGCTCGGTCACGCACCCCAGGCGGGCGCAGGACACGGTCGAGATGGCGCGGATCCTGTTCGGCCGTGAGTTCCTCGAGGAGCACACGGTGATCGTCTCGCTCGCCAACGCCAACTCGCCCATGGTGTGGGACCGGACGATGCTCGGCGCGGCGAAGGCGTACGCGGAGGCCAACCAGGCGGTGCTGATCACGCCGTTCATCCTCGCCGGGGCGATGAGCCCCGCCACGGTCGTCGGCGCGGCCACCCAGACGCTCGCCGAGGCGCTCGCCGGGATGGCGTTCTGCCAGCTCGTGCGACCGGGAGCCCCCGTGATCCTGGGCTCCTTCGCCTCGTCGATGTCGATGCAGTCCGGTGCGCCCACCTTCGGCACGCCCGAGCCCGCGCTGATCCTCTACGTGATGGCGGCGCTCGCGCGGCGGCTCGGCGTGCCGTTCCGCTCCGGCGGAGCCCTCACGGCCTCGAAGATCGCCGACGCCCAGGCGGCGTACGAGTCGGCGAACACGATGCAGCCGACGATGCTCGGCGGCGTCAACTTCGTCCTCCACACGGCCGGCTGGCTCGAGGGCGGCCTCACGATCGGCTACGAGAAGCTCATCCTCGACATCGACCAGGCGGCGGGCTGGCATGCGTTCGCGCCCGGCGTCGACATGTCGCCGAACGGCCAGGCGCTCGACGCGCTCCTCACGAACGACCCGGGGACGCATTTTCTCGGCCACCCGCACACGCTCGCGAACTTCGAGAGCGCGTTCTGGCGCTCGTCGAATGCCGACAACGGCAGCTTCGAGCAGTGGGATCTCGAAGGGGCGAGGGACGCGAACGTGCGCGCCAACGCAACCTGGAAGAAGATGCTCGCCGAGTACGAGCCGCCGCCGATCGACGAGGCCGTCGACGAGGAGCTGCGGGAGTTCGTCGAGCGCAAGAAGGCGTCGTTCCCGGACGCGAACGCGTGATGGCGGCCCCGACGACAGCGCGACGGCGGCCGGCGAGCCTGGTGGGAGAGCTCCTCGCCCACTCGCGCTACGAGGTGATCCCGCTCGCAGGCGCCGAGGAGCAGGTGCTCGCCCACGTCCCGCGCGATGTCACGTTGACGGTCACGGCGTCCCCGGTGAAGGGGCTCGACCCGACGTTCGAGCTCGCCGAGGCCCTCGCGGCCCACGGCTACCCGGTCGTGCCGCACCTCTCGGCGCGGCTCGTTCACGACGCGGTCCACCTCGGAGAGGTGATCGCGCGGCTCTCGGAGCTGGGCGTGCGCGACGTGTTCGTCGTCGCCGGCGATAGGGATGAGCCTGCCGGCGCGTACGAGGGGGCGGGCGCCCTGCTCGACGCGATGCACGAGCTCGGGCACCCGTTCGAGCAGATCGGGATCACGGGCTACCCGGAGAGCCATCCCCTCATCGACGACGAGACGACGATCGCCGCCATGTTCGACAAGGCCCGCCACGCCACCTACATCGCGAGCCAGATCTGCTTCGACTCGCGCGTGACGGTTGCCTGGATCGAGAACGTCTGGGCGCGGGGAACGCGGCTGCCGATCCTCGTCGGGATCCCGGGCGTGGTGGCGCGGGCGAAGCTGATGCGCGTCTCGACGCGGATCGGCATCGGCGAGTCGCTGCGCTACCTGCGCAAGCACAACGATTTCGTCACGCGCTTCCTGCGGCCGGGCGGCTTCAGCCCCGACAGGCTGATCAGGGGCCTCGAGCCGGCGCTCGCGAGCCCCGAGCAGAAGGTCGCCGGGTTCCACATCTTCACGTTCAACGACCTCGCCGAGACCGAGGCCTGGCGGCAGCGGAAGCTGGCCGGCGGCTGAGCCTCCCGTGAGCAAGCGCTACGACGTCGTCATCGTCGGCGGTGGCTCGGCCGGCTGCGCGCTTGCGAACCGGCTCAGCGCCGACTCCGGGAACGAGCGTGCTCGTGCTGGAGGCGGGCCGTCCCGACTACCGGTGGGACGTCTTCATCCACATGCCGGCCGGCCTCGCCACGCCCATCGGCAACCGCTTCTACGACTGGAAGTACGAGTCGGAGCCCGAGCCGCAGATGAACGGCCGCCGCATCTACCACGCGCGTGGCAAGGTGCTCGGCGGCTCGTCGAGCATCAACGGGATGATCTTCCAGCGCGGGAACCCCCTCGACTACGAGCGCTGGGGCGGCGACCCGGGCCTGGCGAGCTGGGACTACGCCCACTGCCTCCCGTACTTCAAGCGCATGGAGAACTGCCTCGCGGGTCCGGACGACTACCGGGGCGGTGACGGCCCGCTCGTGCTCGAGCGAGGCCCTGCCACGAGCCCGCTCTTCCGGGCCTTCTTCGAGGCGGTGCAGCAGGCCGGCTACCCGCTCACCGAGGACGTGAACGGGTTCAAGCAGGAGGGCTTCGCAGCCTTCGACCGCAACATCCACCGCGGCCGGCGAGTCAGTGCGGCGCGCGCGTACCTCCACCCGGTCAGGCACCGCCAGAACCTCGACGTGCGCTGCCGCGCCTTCGTCGAGCGGGTGCTGTTCGACGGCACGCGAGCTGTCGGAGTGGAGGTGGCGAGCCGGGTCGGCCCCGAGCGGATCGCGGCCGGCGAGGTGATCCTCTGCGGCGGTGCCATCAACTCGCCCCAGCTCCTCCAGCTCTCCGGCGTCGGCAACGCGGCCGAGCTCGAGGAGCTCGGGATCGACATCGTCCACGACCTGCCGGGGGTGGGGGAGCACCTCCAGGATCACCTCGAGGTCTACATCCAGTACGGGTCCAAGCAGCCGGTTTCGGTGGCCCCGGCGCTGAAGTGGTACAACCGCCCGTGGGTCGGCTTCCAGTGGCTGTTCTTCCGTTCCGGGCCCGGCGCGACGAACCATTTCGAGGCCGGCGGCTTCATCCGCGGCGACGACGAGGTCGCCTACCCGAATCTCATGTTCCACTTCCTCCCGGTGGCGATCCGCTACGACGGCTCGTCACCGGCGGGCGGGCACGGCTACCAGGTGCACGTCGGCCCGATGTACTCGGACGCGCGCGGTTCGGTCAAGATCACCTCGACGGACCCGCGCGCCCATCCCGCCCTCCGCTTCAACTACCTCTCGACCGAGCAGGACCGGCGTGAGTGGCTCGAGGCCGTTCGCTGTGCGCGGCACATCCTCACCCAGCCTGCTTTCGAGCCGTTCAACGCGGGTGAGCTCTCGCCGGGCCCGTCGGTCGAGACCGACGAGGAGATCCTGGCCTGGGTGGCGCGCGACGCCGAGACCGCTCTCCACCCCTCGTGCACCTGCCGGATGGGCGTCGACGAGCGGTCGGTCGTCGACCCCGCGACGATGCGCGTGCACGGACTCGACGGGCTCCGCGTCGTCGACGCCTCGGTGTTCCCCTACGTCACGAACGGGAACATCTACGCGCCGACGATGATGGTGGCGGAAAAGGCGGCCGACCTGATCCTCGGCGCCACGCCGCTCCCCGCTTCGGACGCGCCGTTCTACCGGCACGTGCCCGCGCCGGCCTGACCGCGTCGGTCTCGATGATTGCCGGCCGGGGCGGCCCGATCAGCGGCGTCCGACGGCGAGCACGGCCTTGACGATGCCGTCGTAGCCGGTGCAGCGGCAGAGATTGCCGGAGAGCGCGATCCGCACGTCCTCCTCGCTCGGTGCCGGATTCTCCGCCAGGAGTGCCGTCGCCGAGATCAGCATCCCCGGTGTGCAGAAGCCGCACTGGACGCCGCCGTGCTCGAGGAATGCAGCCTGCAGCGGGGAGAGCGCGCCGCCCGCCGCCAGCCCCTCGACGGTCGTGATCTCGCTCCCCTCGGCCTGCAGCGCGAGGTAGGAGCACGAGTTCACCGGCCTGCCGTCGAGCAGCATCATGCAGGCGCCGCACTCGGAATCGTCGCAGCCCTCCTTCGAGCCGGTCAGCCCGACCGCGTCGCGCACCGCGTCGAGCAGGCTCGCGCCGGGCTCGAGGTCGACCGCGTAGGCGGTGCCGTTCACGGTGAGCGTCGCGGCGACCTTCACGCCACCGCCCCCCGCGCGCGGGCGAGGGCGCGCTCGATCGCGCGCCGGGAGATGACAGCCGCCATCGCGCGACGGTACTCGGCCGAGCCGCGGACGTCCGAGATCGGCCTTGCCGCTGCTGCCACGGCCGCGCCTGCGGACTCGATCGCAGCCGGGCCTCCGTCGCTGCCTGCGAGAGCCTCCTCGGCCTCGGGGACGCGCCTGATCGTGGGGGCGAGAGCCGTCACGGCGATCCGGGCGTTCGTGATGGTGTCGCCGTCGACGGTGAGCGCGGCCGTCGCGCCGACGACGGCGATCTCCATCTGGCGCCGGTACTCGAGGCGGAGGTAGGCGCTGCCCGTCCCCGGGGCCGGGGCGGGGATGTGGACGGCGACGAGCAGCTCGTCGTCCCGAGCCACGGTCTCACCGGGGCCGGTCCACAGATCCTCGACGTCGACCTCGCGCGGCGCCGAGCCGGATTGGAGGGTCACGGTCGCCCCGAAGCAGACGAGCGGGCCCCCCGTCTCCATCGCGGGCGAGGCGTTCATGAGGTTGCCGCCGATCGTGCCCTGGGCCCGGGTCGCGTGCGAGCCGACGATGGCACACGCGTCGGCGAGGGCTGTGAAGCGGGCTCTGACGTGCTCGGCTGCAGCGATCTCGTCGTGACGCGCGAGCGCGCCGAGGAGGAGGCCGCCGTCCTCGAGCACCTCGACCTCGTGCAGCTCGGCCACGCGATGGATCGCGACGAGGCTCTCCGGCAGCGGGGCCTTGCCGGAACGCGCGGCCACGACGAGGTCGGTGCCGCCGGCGATCGGCCGCGCCCCGGCCGCGAGCGCGGCGAGAGCGTCGTCGATCGACGCGGCAGTGACGAAGGAGCTGGTGGTCATCCCCCCGGCGCCGTTTCCGCCGCCCGGCTGAAGCCGGGCGGCAGGAGCCTGGCTTCAGCCAGGCGCCGGAGGTCCGTCCCGCTCACGCCTGCGCCGCCCACACCCGCTCCGGCGTCATCGGCAGGCGGTGCACGCGCGCGCCGGTCACGTTCGCGATCGCGTTCGCGATCGCGCCCGCGGTCGGCACGCACGGCGGCTCGCCGACCCCCTTCGAGCCCTTCGGCCCGGCGTTCGGCGTTTCCGTCTCGATCCAGGCCACGTCGATGCGCGGCGCGTCCGACGCGGTCACGAGCTTGTAGTCGGTGAGGTAGGCGTTGCGGTGGCGTCCCTCGTCGTCGAGTTGCGTCCCCTCGGACAGGGCCTGGCCGATGCCCATCACGACTCCCCCGTAGACCTGGCCGTCGGCGCCGATCCGGTTCAGGATGACGCCGCAGTCGTGTGCCGCCGCTACCTCGAGCAACGCGGACGACGCCGGTGCCGCGGTCGACCCGCACCCGCACTGCGTGGGCGATCAGCTGCGGCGCATGGAAGGACTCGACCCCGAGCCGCCCGAGACAGCCCTCTGCGGGCGCGTCGGGCGCGGCCGGCACCTCGCCCGACCCCTTGCCGTGGAAGGTGCCGCTGCCCGCGAGGTCGGCGATCGTGACGGACTTGTCCGGCGAGCCCTTGACGACGATCGCACCGCCCGTGAGCACGAGGTCGTCGCGCGAGGCCTCGAGCTGCTCGGCCGCCGCGTCGAGCAGCTGCTCGCGCAGGTCGACGGCCGCTGCGATCACCGCGCGGCCGCTGTTGAAGGTCGTCTGCGAGCCGCACGAGCCCATGTCCGAGGGCGCCGCGTCGGTGTCCTGGTAGAGGAGGGAGAAGTCCTCCGGGCGCATCCCGAGCTCCTCGGCCACGTACTGCGGCATCGCCATCACCGCGCCCGTGCCGTTCTCCTGCGCGCCGGTGACGATCGTCCCCGAGCCGTCGGAGTTGAGCTTCACGTAGGCGCCGCTCGCCGAGGCGAAGCACGGCCACCAGCCGATCGCGATGCCGATCGCCTCGTCCTCGGGCAGGTCCCGGCCGTAGCCGATCAGCTCGACCGCCTTCTCGAGGGTCTCCTTCATCGCCACGCGCTCGAGCACCTGCCCGGTGGCGGTGACGGAGCCGTTCTCGATCACCGTGCGCCGCCGCAACTCGACCGGATCGAGGCCGAGCGCGTCGGCGAGCTCGTCCATGTGCTGCTCGAGCGCCCAGCACACCTGGGGCGCGGTCGGCGCCCGGATGGACGAGGAGGGCTGGTTGTTCGAGTAGACGAGCGACGACTCGACGTGGACGTTCTCGAGCACGTAGGGCCCGAGCGCGTGCATGGCTGCCATCTGCGCGAAGAAGCCGCCCTCGCCGCAGTAGGCACCCTTGTCGAGCACGAGCCGCGCCTTCCGCGCCACGAGCGTGCCGTCGGCGCGCGCGCCCGTCTCCAGCTCGATCACCATGCCCTCGCGCCGGTGGCCGACGGCGACGAACTCCTCGCGGCGCGAGAAGACGAGCTTGACCGGTCGTCCCGCCGCGCGGGCGAGAGCGGCCACGTGCCCCTCGAAGTGGAAGTCGCACTTGGCGCCGAAGCCGCCGCCGAGCAGCGGCACGACGACCCGCACGTGTGAGGCCGGCAGGCGGAGCACGCGGGCGACGCCGTCCCTGGCGGCGTACGGCACCTGCGTGGACGTCCAGACGGTGACCCTGTCGCCCTGCCACTGGGCCACGACCGCGCGGGGCTCGATCGGGACGCCCTGCACGGGGTCGGTCTCGTAGCGGCCCTTGACGACGACATCGGCCTCCGCGAGCGCCGCGTCGGCGTCGCCCTTCACGATGGTCGAGTACCCGAGCACGTTGCGGCGGCTGACGAGGCAGTCGTCGCGCTCGTAGCTCTCCCAGTCCTCGTGGACGAGCGGAGCGTCGTCTGCTCCGGCAGCCTCGAAGTCGGTCACGACGGGCAGGGGCTCGTAGTCGACCTCGATCAGCGCAGCGGCCTGCTCCGCGATCTCCGCCGTCGTCGCCGCGACGCCGGCCACGATGTCGCCCTCGAAGCGGACGATGTCCCTGGCGAAGAGCCGCCGGTCCTTCACCATGACGCCGTAGAGCACGTCCGGGACGTCCTCGTGGGTGACGACGGCGAGCACGCCGGGTAGCGCGCGCGCCTTGCTCGTGTCGATCCGGGTGATGCGCGCGTGGGAGTGGTCGGCGTAGCGGAACTTCGCGATCAGCTGTCCGGCGAGGACGAGGTCGGCGGTGTAGCAACCCGTGCCCGTCACCTTCTCCTTGCCGTCCGGGCGGATGAACGTGCGCGGTTCCTCGACTGTCGCCATCGTCAGCCTCCTCCTTTCGCCTCAGTGGGGTGTCCCGCAACGTCCGACCGGAATGATCGTTGCGGGACACCCCACTGCATGTTGATTACTGTAGTGCGGCGTCTCACAACGATGCTCTTCCGGTCTAGCGTTGTGAGACGCCGCACTAGCTCGTATCCAATCATCCCGCCGCTCCGAGCAGCTCGCTCACGCGCGCGACCGTCTCCGGGCCGGTGAGGCCCCGCGCGCCCAGGGTCGTGCGGCGGTGGACCACGTCGGCGGCCTCGGTGGCCCATTCCTCGCGGGCGGCGAAGACGACCTGGGCGGCGATGTCCGGCGCGTCCGCGTGGAGCCGTTCCAGCAGCTCCGGCCTCTCCGCGGCGAGGCCGACGACGTGGTCCGCCCGCGAGCCGTAGAAGTGGGCGAGATGGGCGGCGACCGCGGGCTCGACGTGCCACGCGCGGACGAGGCGCGCCGCGACGTTCCCGGCATCCGTCGCCCCCGGGAGCGGCACCGGCCGGCGGTCGAGGCGGGAGAGGCCGAGCTCGCCCGACAGCGCCTCGAGCGCAGCGAGCGCGATGTGGCGGTACGTCGTCAGCTTGCCGCCGGCGACGGTGAGCATCCCGCCCCTGCCGACGAGGAACGCGGTCTCGCGCCGGGCGTCGACGGTCGAGCCGTCGCTCGCAGGCAGCACCCGCAGGCCGGCGTACGTCGAGAGCACGCGGTCCTTCCGCAGCAGGTCCCCGTCGACGGCCACGGCTGCCTCGCCGAGCACGAGGTCGACGTCCGCGTCGGTCGCCGCGACCTCGGCGGGATCGCCCTCGTAGAGCGTGTCCGTCGTGCCGAGCAGCAGCATCCCCTCCCACGGGTACGCGAACGTCACTCGAACCTGATCGTGCGGGATCGTCAGCGCGGCCGACCAGGGCTCGTCCAGCGGCAGGGTCACGTGCACGCCCTTGGAGAGCCGGCCGTACGGGTCGACCCCGGGGTCCTCCATCCGGCGCAACGTGTCGAGCCACGGCCCGGTCGCGTTGACCACCGCCCGCGCCTCCACCGAGACGGCCTCGCCGGAGAGGCGGTCGCGGATCTCGGCGCCCGCGACCCGGCCGGAGACCGTTCGCAGCTCGATCACTTCCGCGAAGTTGAGCACCGTCGCTCCCGCTTCCGCGGCGGCGGTCACGTTCGCGAGGCAGAGCCGCTCGTCGTGAGTCCACGCGTCCTGGTAGACGCCGCAGCCGCGCAGTCCTTCGAGCCTGAGCGGGGGAACGCTGCGCCGGGCGCGGTCCGGCCGCACGAGCCCCCCGAGTTTCTCGCCCGCGAGCGTGGAGTACGTCCACAGCCCGGCCTGGATCGTCGCGGGCCGGTAGGGGCCGCCGCGGTAGACCGGGAACAGGAACGGGATCCGCCGCACGAGGTGCGGGGCGACGACCCGGAGCAGCGCCCGCCGCTCCGTATGCGCCTCGCGGACGAGCCTGAAGTCGCCGAGGCGGAGGTACCGCAGGCCGCCGTGGATCGAGCTTGGACGAGGCGCTCGAGGTCGCGCCGCCGAAGTCGCTCCGGTCGACGAGGGCGACGCGTAGGCCGCGGCGCGCTCCCTCGCTCGCGATCCCGGCCCCGACGATGCCGCTGCCGATGACGAGTAGGTCGTACGGTGCCCGCGCGAGGTCCGCCCGAGCCGCAGCGCGCCGTTCCGCTACGGCCATACGGGGTTCGTCCAGGCTCTGCCGCCGCGGGCGTCCGTCACCTCGAGCCTGGCGTAGGGTGCCGCCTCGGGCACGCTCAGGCGCGCGGTCGTGATCAGCCCGTCCGGCGTCGTCGCGAGGATCTCGCCGCCGTAGCGGTAGCCGAGGCGGCCGGCGTGGACGGCGGCGCCGCTCGAGACGCCGTAGACCACCGTGACGCTGCGGCACGGATCGCACACGATCTCGACCGAGCCGTCACCGGCCGAGACCGACGTGATCCTCGGCCCCGTCGTCGCGTAGAAGCATCCCGTGCGCAGAGCCTCCAGGACGCCGTCGCGCGTCGGCTCGCAGCGCACCCACGTCCAGGCGTGGTCCGAGTCGAAGCCGGGATGGTGGCTGTCGTCGGTCGCGAGCGCGAAGCACGGCCGGCCCGCGTCGAGCAGCACGTCCCAGTGCACCGTCGAGACACCGCGGCCGATCTCGAGCTCGCAGCCGGCGTTGTAGACCTCGATCCCGGCGACGGTGTCCGGCAGCTCGAGCGACCCGGGGATCGCGCCCGTCCAGGCGGGATGGGCGAGGTAGGCGACACCGCCGTGCTCCGTGATCCATCCTGCCGTGCCGGCGAGGTCGCGCCGCTCACCCTCGAGCGATTCGAGTGCGTCGTCGATTCCGAGTGCAAGGACGTGCCCGTCGCGATCGCCCGGCAGCAGGCAGTTCAGCTCCGCGCTCGGAAGCACGAGCATCCCGTTCGTCGACGGCGGGTCGCTGCGGAACCAGTGGTCGGTGACCGCGAGGACGTCGTAGCCGGCCCGTTCGTAGTGCTTCACGAGCGCGCGCGGCGCGAGCTCCCCGTCCGAATTCGTGGTGTGCGTGTGGAGCGCGCAGCGAAGCCAGGGCCGCTCGGATGTCCAGGGAGATGTCATCGCATGGGTGTACTTCGTGCGCGCGTTCATGAGAAGGTAACCGGTCGGGTGTAGATCTGGTGAAACCAATGACGTCGGAGAGGCTCACGGGGCAGTATCGAGCCTCACAGGCAGACGAAGGAGGAGGGTCGATGGAAGATTTCCAGGAGCAGGAATACGAATTCCTGCGCAGGCTCGAGGACGAGCGCGTCGGTCGGCGGACGCTCGTCAAGAGGGGTCTTGCTGTCGGGTGCCGGGCTGACCGTGATGTCGCTCTCGCCGGCCGCGCTCGCGGCCCGGAAGCAGGTTCTCGCCACCCCGCCCACGAAGGGGACCCTCGCCAACCTCAAGGAGATGGTGCAGGAGGCGAAGAAGGAAGGCCGTCTGAACGTGATCGCCCTGCCGCCGGACTGGGCGAACTACGGCGAGATCATCTCCACGTTCTCGAAGAAGTACGGGATTCCGATCACGAGCGACAACCCGGACGGAAGCTCGGCGCAGGAGAACCAGGCGATCGTCTCGCTCAAGGGCGATCCACGTGCCCCGGACGTCGTCGACGTCAACCCGACGTTCGCGGTCGCCGGCACGGTCCAGGGCCTGTATGCCAAGTACTACCCCAGGAACTACGCGACGATCCCGCGGGCGATCAAGGACACGCGCGGCCTGTGGATGGGCGACTACTGGGGCTCGGTCACGATCGGGTACAACGCGAACCTGGTCAAGAACCCGCCGAAGACGTTCGCCGACCTCCTGAAGCCCGAGTACAAGAACCAGGTCGCACTGAACGGGAGCCCGCTCACGTCCGGCTCGGCGATCGCCGGCGTCTTTGCGGCCGCGCTCTCGAACGGCGGCTCGCTCAGCAACGTCGCGCCCGGAGTCGACTGGTTCGCGAAGTGCAAGTCGGTCGGCAACTTCATCCCGGTTCAGACCGTCCCGCAGACGGTGGCCTCGGGCCAGACGCCGATCTCGATCGACTGGGACTACAACAACTTCGCGTACGTGAAGGAGTTCCCGTCGGCGAACTGGAAGGTGACGATCCCGTCCGACGGCCAGTACGGCGGCCACTACGCCCAGGCCGTCAACGCGACCGCGCCGCACCCGTTCGCGGCTCGGCTGTGGGAGGAGTTCATCTACTCCGACCAGGGGCAGATCCTCTATCTGAAGGGGTACGCGCATCCCGCGCGCTTCGCCAACCTGGTCGCCCGGAAGGTGATCCCGAAGGCGCTCACGGCGTCGCTCCCGGCCGGGTGGCTCAACGCGACGGCGAAGTTCGCGAGCCTGGGACAACAGGCGGCCGCGAAAGTGGTCATCAACTCCCAGTGGCCGGCGAAGGTCGGCTCCACCTAGACCCTGGCAACGCACGCTGTCACGCACGACACGCTCCGGCCGGGCCCCGCGCCCGGCCGGAGACGACCGTCGCTCGCCTGGCTGGGCGTCCTCCCGTTCTTCGCCTACGCCACGCTGTTCCTCGTCCTGCCCGCGCTGACGGTGATGATCGGCGCCTTCAAGAGCGACGGAGGCGGCTACACGGTCGACAACGTCACCTCGATCGTCCAGTCCTCGAACCTCCGGAAGGCGTTCGAGGAGAGCATCCGGATCAGCCTCACGACGGCGCTCCTGGGCGGGCTGTTCGGGCTCCTGATCGCGTACGCGGCGACGCGCAAGGGCACGCCGGGCTGGATCCGCTCGGCGTTCGGGACGTTCTCGGGCGTCGCGGCGAACTTCGGCGGCATCCCGCTCGCCTTCGCCTTCATCGCCACGCTGGGGACGATCGGCATCGTGACCCAGTTCCTCAACAACGTCTTCGGGGTCAACATCTACCAGCACGGCTTCGCGATCTGGTCGCGGCGCGGCGTCGAGCTGACCTACCTCTACTTCCAGATCCCCCTGATGATCCTCGTCATCGCGCCTGCGATCGACGGCCTCCGCGCCGAGTGGAGCGAGGCGTCCTCGAACCTCGGGGCGAGTCGCCTCCAGTACTGGCGCCACATCGGCATCCCCGTGCTGATGCCGTCGATTCTCGGCGCCGTGATCCTGCTCTTCGGGAACTCGTTCGCCGCCTATGCGACGGCGTACTCGCTGACGAGCGGGACCGGCCTGCCGCTCGTGCCGATCCTGATCGGCAACGACCTCTCGGGCGACGTCCTCTCGAACCCGCACGAGGGGCAGGCGCTCGCGTTCGGGATGTTCGTCGTGCTGGCGGCGATGATGCTCTTCTACATCCCGCTGCAGCGGCGGGCGTCGCGGTGGGCCAAGTGAACAGGACGAGAATCGCCCCCTCGGCCGTGGTGTGGCTCGGTCTCGGCGCGGTCTACTTCCTGGTCCCGCTGCTCGCGACGCTCCTCTTCAGCCTCAAGGATGCCCAGACCGGCAAGTGCTGCAGCCTCTCCGCCTACGGCGTGATCCTGCACGACCCGCAGTTCTGGTCGACGATCAAGATCTCGTTCCGGCTCGCGCTCGAGACGATCGCGGTCGGCTTGCTCCTCTTCGTGCCGACCATCTACTGGGTGCACCTGAAAGTGCCGCGACTCCGCCCCGTGGTCGGCTTCATGGCGCTCGTGCCGTTCGTGATCCCGCCGATCATCCTCGTGGTCGGCCTGCTCAAGTTCTTCAAGGACACCCTCCACATGCCGTTCTGGTTCCTCGGCAAGCCCGACCTGTTCCTCGTCGGCGCGTACGTGATCCTCGCCTTCCCCTACATCTACTTCTCCCTCGACGCCGGCTTCCGCGCCATCGACGTGCACACGCTCACGGAGGCCTCGCGGGGCCTCGGCGCATCCTGGCGCACGACGCTCACGCGCGTGATCCTGCCCAACATCAGGGTGGCGGCGCTGAGCGGCGCCTTTCTCACGCTTGCGATCGTGATGGGCGAGTTCACGATCGCCAGCCTGTCCGCCTTCCACACGTTCCCGACGTATCTGCAGCAGATCAACCAGAGCAAGGCGTACCCTGCTGCGGCCGCGACGCTGATGAGCTTCATGATCACGTGGGCCGCCATGCTCTCGATCCTCCTGATCGGGCGGCGCGGCGGGCAACGCACGGTGCGCGTGGGGATCGGCCGCTAGTGGCCGCGCACGTCGAGCTCCAGCAGCTGTGGCGGTCGTTCGGCTCCGTGACCGCGCTCCAGGGCATCGACCTGGCGCTCGACACCGGGGAGTTCGTCTCCCTGCTCGGCCCGAGCGGCTGCGGCAAGACGACGGCCCTCCGGCTCGTGGCGGGCTTCGACTCGCCGGACGCCGGGCGCATCGTGGTGGACGGCAAGGACATCACGGGCATGCCTCCGAACAAGCGCGACATGGGCATGGTGTTCCAGGCCTACAGCCTGTTCCCGAACATGACGGCCGAGCAGAACGTCGAGTACGGCCTCAAGATTCGCCGGAAGCCGAAGGACGGCCGACGTCTGCGCGTCCGCGAGCTCCTCGACCTCGTCGGGCTCGCCGATGCCGGCAAGCGCTATCCCCACCAGCTCTCGGGCGGGATGCAGCAGCGGGTCGCGCTGGCCCGCGCACTCGCGATCCAGCCGAGCGTGCTGCTGCTCGACGAGCCGCTCTCGGCCCTCGACGCGAAGGTGCGGGTGCAGCTGCGCGAGGAGATCCGGCGCATCCAGCTCGAGCTGGGCATCACGACGCTCTACGTCACGCACGACCAGGAGGAGGCACTCTCGATCTCCGACCGGGTCGCGGTGATGTACGGCGGCAAGATCGAGCAGATCGGCGCGCCGTCGGAGATGTACGGGAACCCGGCGACGCCGTTCGTGGCGGAGTTCATCGGCACCATGAACCGGCTCGTCGCCACGGTCGGTGACGACGGCGCGATCGACTATGACGGGCTGTTGCTGCGCGTCGACGCCGCCCGCGGCCTGCCGCGCGGCGAGCGCGTCCTCTGCCTGGTTCGGCCCGAGACGGTGAGGATCGTCGTCGCGAACGGCGCGCCGCCCGAGAGCTCCCTCGCTGGGCGAGGTGATCTCCCACACCTTCCTCGGCGCGACGACGCGAGTTCGGGTCGCTGGACGACTCCGGCGAGCGAACGCTGACCGGGGACCTCTCGACGACTCAGGCGGAGCCTCTCACGGTCGGGACGCGCGTCGTCGCGAGCTTCCCTCCGGACAGCCCCCGGCTGCTCAGCCTGGCCGATCAGCCAGAGCTGCCAGTGCTCGATCCGGAAGATCTGTGAAGACGCCGTCGACGCCGAGGTCGCGCAGGGCGACGACGCGTTCCGGCTCGTTGACCGTGTAGACGAGCGCCTGCAGGCCGAGCGCGTGCGCCTTCGCGATGCCGCGCGGCGTGACCCGAGCGTCGGCGAACCCGGCGGCCCACGCGACGTCGGCTGCGGCGCGGATCGACGCCCCGAAGCCGACGTGCTGCACGGTCCGGAGCGAGGGCCGCAGCGTGTCGCGTCTCGAGGACAGCGCGCCGCGAGAACGACGCCACGACGCCCTCCGCGGGGAGGAGGCGGACGGTGCGGGCGACGATGTCGTGGCGCCGGAAGAGCCACGGGCTCTTGATCTCGGCCACCACTCCGATTCGTCCGGCGGTCAGCTCGAGCACGTCCTCGAGCGTCGGGATCCCGAGCTCGCGGAGCGCCTCGAGCGGGCGTGCGCGCAGCGGTCCCTTCTCCGGCGTGAGCCGGTCGAGACGGAGGTCGTGGAAGACGACGAGTGCGCCGTCGCTCGAGGCCTGCACGTCGAACTCGACGTAGTCGGCGCCGAGCTCGATCGCGCGCTCGAACGCCGGCAGCGTGTTCTCCACCTCCTCCGCGGACGCGCCGCGGTGGGCGATCACGATGGTCACGCGCGCGTCGTTGCGCGGCGCAACGCCCGTCGCCAGGCCTCGCGCTGCTCGGCCACCTCGCCGGCGCCGAGCGACGGCTCGTAGCGCGCGCCCCGGTGGAGGAGCGATCCGACCGCGGCCGCGTCCGGCCAGACGCCGACGCCGAGGCCGGCGAGCGCCGCTGCCCCGATCGCCGTCGCGTCCGCGTCGGCCGCCACCTCGACCGGGCTCCGCGATCAGGTCGGCCTGGAGCTGCATGAGGAACCCGTTCGCGGTCGCGCCGCCGTCCGCCCGCAGGATGCCGGTTCCGATCGGGAGCACGTCGAGCACGTCGGCGACCTGGTGGGCGATCGCCTCGAGCGCCGCCCGCACGAGGTGCGCCCGCGTCGTCCCGCGCGTCAGGCCGGAGATCAGCCCGCGCGCGTCGGGATCCCAGTGCGGCGAGCCGAGCCCCGTCAGCGCGGGCACGAAGTGGACGCCGTCCGTCGAGTCGACCTCGCGGGCAAGCCGCTCGCTCTCGGCCGCGCTCCGCGATCACGCCGAGGCCGTCGCGCAGCCACTGCACGCCGGCGCCGCCGACGAGGACGGCGCCCTCGGCCGCGAACTGCGGCGGCGCCCCGGGCGGCACGGCGGCGGCCGTCTTCAGCAGCCCCTCCGCCGACGGAGCCCTCGAGCTCGCCCGACGTTCGCGAGCACGAAGGTCCCGGTGCCGTACGTCGCCTTCACCTCGCCTGGTGCGAAGCAGCCCTGGCCGAACAGGGCCGCCTGCTGGTCGCCGGCGATGCCCGCGAGCGGGACAGCGGCGCCGAGCAGCTCGGCCTCGGCGACGACGCCGGCCGAGGGGACGACCGCGGGGAGGATCGACCGCGGTCGACCCCGAAGAGCTCGAGCAGCTCGTCGTCCCAGCTGCCCGGTCTCGATGTCGAGCAGCATCGTGCGCGACGCGTTCGTGACGTCGGTGAGGTGGGCGTCACCGCCGGTCAGCTTCCAGGCGAGCCAGGAGTCGACCGTCCCGAAGGCGAGCTCGCTCCTGCGGCAGCGTCGTGCGGGCGAGGATCCACTCGAGCTTCGTCGCCGAGAAGTAGGGATCGCACACGAGCCCGGTCTGCTCCCGCACGAGCGTCGGCGGGGAGCTCGGCGCACCGCGCCGCGGTGCGGCGGTCCTGCCAGACGATCGCGGGATAGACGGGGCGACCGCTCGCGCGCTCCCACACGACCGTCGTCTCGCGCTGGTTCGTGATCCCGATCGCGGTCGAGATCGCCCGCGGCGATCCCTGCCTCGGCGAGGGCGGCCTCGGCGGTGAGGAGGACGCTCGCCCAGATCTCCTCCGGGTCGTGCTCGACCCAGCCGGGCACCGGGAAAGTGCTGGGCGATCTCGCGGTAGCCGCGGCCGACGGCCGCAGCTGCTCGTCGACGACGAGGCACGTCGTGCCGGTCGTGCCCTGGTCGATCGCGAGGATCACGTCCTGGGCCTACCCGATGAGACGGCGCACGAGGTCGGTGTCGATCCGGTCGACGAGCTCGTCGGCCGCGGCGAGCCGCCCGTCGGGCAGCGTGCCGCGGACGGCGAGGCAGCGCACGCCGGCCGCCTTTGCCGAGGCGACGCCCGCCTCGGTGTCCTCGAACGCGACGGCCTCGGCCGCGTCGACGCCGAGCCGCTCGAGCGCGAGCAGGTAGCCCGCCGGGTGGGGCTTGCCGTGCTCGACGTCGTCCGCGGACACGATCGCCGTCAGCTCGGTCGCGATCCCCGCCGCCTCCACGACGGGCTCGATCTCGGCCCGGAAGGCGCCCGAGACGATCGGCGACGGGAACCCGCGCGGCCGCGTAGCGCACCGCCTCGCGCACCGGCTCGGTCACCGTGACGCCGTCGGCGGCCTCGGCCGCATACGGCGTCGACCCGCTCGGCCACGAGCGACTCGAGCAGCGGCCCGTCGACCCCGAGCCAGCCGCCGACGATCGCCTCCTCCGACAGCCCCGCGAGTCGGCTGAAGTACTGCTCCTCGCTGAGGGGCCTGCCGTGGCGCGCGAAGAGGCGCTGGTAGATCGCGAGCAGCAGGGGCTCGTCCTGGGAGAGCGTCCCGTTGAAGTCGAACATCAGCGCCCGCGCGTTCCCCATCCGGGTCGGAAGCCTACTCTGCCGTGCGATGCCGCCTCTCGCCTTCACCCTGGCGCTCGCGGCGGCCTTCCTGCATGCGTTCTGGAACATCCTGCTCGCGCGGGCGCGCGATGTCGAGAGCGCGACCGCGGTGGCGCTGCTCGCGGCGGTGGTCGTGTTCGCCCCCGTCACCGTCCTCCGCTTCGACGCGGAATGGGCCGTCTGGCCGTTCATCGTCGTCACGTCGCTGCTGCAGCTCCTCTACTTCGCCCTGCTCGCGACGGCGTACCGGAAGGCCGAGCTGTCTTTCGTCTACCCAGTCGCGCGCGGCGTCGCTCCGGCGCTCGTCCTCGTCGTCTCCGTCATCGTGCTCGGGCACGGGACGTCGGCCGCGCAGGTCGCCGGGGTCGTCCTCGTCGGCGTCGGCGTGCTCCTCGTGCGCGGCCTGAGGCGGCCGGCCGATTCCGCACGCGCTCGCGTTCGCGCTCGGTATCGCCTTCGTGATCGCCGTCGTACACGCTGCTCGACAAGCGCGGGATCACGCATGCGAGCCCGATCACGTACCTCGAGCTGAGCATGATCCCGGCGGCCGCTCGCGCTATGCCTGCGCCATCGTCGCGATTCAAGGGCCGCGCCGCCGTGCGGGCGGAGCTCGGACTCGGCGTCCCTGCTCGCCGGCTGCGCCTCGTTCGCCGCCTACGCGCTCGTGCTGGCGGCGCTCGAGCGGGCCTCCGCCGCCTCGGTCGCGGCGGTGCGGGAGACGAGCGTCGTGATCGCGACGGTCTTCGCGGCCGTCGTCCTGCGCGAGGAGGTGAGCCGCTGGCGCATCGCCGGCTCCGTGCTCGTCGTCTGCGGGATCGCGCTGCTCGCGCTTCGCTGAAGGTGGTCCCTACCGTCCGAGAGCGGACCGGATCGCGGCCGTGATGTCCGCCGGCCCCGGGAGCGTGGCCGAGCTCGAGATCCTTCTGGTACGGCATCGGGTGCTGCGGCGCGCCCACTCGGATCACCGGCGCATCGAGGTCCCAGAAGCAGTGCTCGCGCGACGTGGGCGGCGATCTCGCCGCCGAGCCCGCCGAACTGGACGGCCTCGTGGGCGACGACGAGCCGATGTGTCTTCGCCACGGATGCCTCGATCGCGGCCGTGTCGAGCGGCACCAGCGTCCGCGGGTCGACGACCTCGACGCTCACGCCTCTCGTCCTCGAGCTCGCGGGCGACCCGGAGCGCGTGCGGCACCATCGCGCCGAGCGCCACGACGGTGACGTCGTCGCCCTTCCGCACGACGCGGGCGGCGCCGAGGTCGATCGCGTACCGCTCCTCGGGCACCGGAGCCGGGTCGCCGAAGAAGAGCAGCTTCTGCTCCAGGAAGACGACCGGGTTGTCGTCCCGGATCGCCGCCGCCAGCAGGCCCTTGGCGTCGTAAGGGTTGGACGGCATCACGACGACGAGCCCCGGGATGTGGGCGAACAGCGCTTCGAGGCTCTGCGAGTGCTGCGCGCCGAGGCGCACCCCCGCGCCGCCGACCATGCGGATCACGAGCGGCATCGCCGGCTCGCCGCCCATCATGAACCGGAGCTTCGCCGCCTGATTCATGATCTGGTCGAAGGCAACGCCGGCGAAGTCGGAGAACTGCAGCTCGACGACCGGGCGCAAGCCCGTGAGGGCGGCGCCGATCCCGCAGCCGACGAACCCGCTCTCGGTCAGCGGCGTGTCGCGGATACGCTCGGCCCCGTAGCGGTCGTAGAGACCCTCGGTGGCGCGGAAGAGGCCGCCGATCGCGGCCGACGTCCTCACCGATCACCACCACGTCCGGGTCTGCGGCGAGCTCGAGGTCGAGCGCCTCGCGGATTGCGGGGACGAAGGCGAGGAGCCGCGCGCCCGGCGCTGGGCGGCGCCTGGTGCCGGCGATGCGGGGCGAACACGGACGGCAAGAGATCGTCGACGCTCGCCGGCTCGTCCGCGAGGGCGGCGACGACTGCGTCCTCGACGTCCGCCTCGGTTTCTGCGCGGATGGTGCGCAGGACGGGCGTCGTCCGCTCCGATCGCGCGGAGTCGCTCCTCCACGCGCGGCAGAGGATCCTTCTGCTCCCACTCCTCGACGAGCGCCGGGTCGCGGACGTCGGGCAGGTTGGCGCGCATCGAATGCTGCCTGCGGCGGAATGTCTTCATCTCGAGGAACGACGGTCCCTCTCCTGCGCGTGCCCGTTCGAGCGCCCGCGCCACGGCATCTTCGACCGCCGGCAGGTCGTTGCCGTCGACGACTTCACCGATCATTCCGTAGCCGGCGGCCCGGTCGGCCAGGTCTTCGACCGCCCGCTGCGTGCGCCAGTCGGCGGAGAGGGCGAACTGGTTGTTCTCGCAGATGAAGACGACCGGCAGCTTCCAGGTGGCCGCGAGGTTCATCCCCTCGTGCGCCGCGCCCTGGCCCGCCGCGCCGTCTCCGAAGAACGCGACGACCGCCCGGCCGTTCCCGTGCAGGGTCGCCGTGAGCCCGGCACCGCACGCGTGCGGGATGCCGGCGCCCACGATCCCGTTGCACCCGAGGATGTCGAGCGAGAGGTCGGCGATGTGCATCGAGCCACCGAGCCCCTTGCAGTAGCCCGTCCGCTTGCCGAACATCTCGGCCATCATCCGCCGCAGATCGGCCCCGGCCGCGATGAGGTGCCCGTGCGAGCGATGGTGGCCGACGAGGTAGTCCCCCTTCCGCATCACGCCGGCGGCGCCGACGGCGATCGCCTCCTGCCCGACGCAGCTGTGCGCCGTGCCGATGATGACGCCCTGCTCGAAGAGCTCCTGCGCCCGCTCCTCGAAGACGCGGATCAGCGACATGCGGCGGTACTGCTCGGCGAGCGGCGGCCACGCGGGCGGCCTCCCGGCGGGATCGCGACGTCAGGCGTCGGCACGAACGTTGTGAGACGCCGCACTGGGTGGGCGCTGGTGGAACTCGACGATGTAGCCGTCGGGATCGAGCGAGTAGAGGCTCTTCCCACCCCTGTTCGGACGCCGGCGGTCTGCTCGACCGGCGCCGGCCGAGCGGAAGCGGACGCCCCTCGCGGACAGATCGTCGTAGAGCCGGTCGATGTCGTCGACGAAGACGCAGAAGTGACCCGTGCCGTGGTGCGACGGAGGTCCGGCGCCCGAGATCTTCGCGGCAGGCCGCGATACTCGAGTAGCTCCACCTCGACGTCGCTGCCCGGGATGCGCAGCATCGCGATGTCCAGCGCGGTGGCCTCCGGGACGCCGACGATCTCGGCGATCGCGCGCTCCTCGCAGAGCCTCCGCCACAGGAGCTCGAGACCGAGCAGGCCGCAGTAGAAGCCCGAGCGAACGATCGAGATCGGAGACGGTGATCCCCGCGTGGCGGGCGCCGGTGATCTGCCAGGCCGCTGCGGCGGGGCGGGTCGGCCTCCATATACGCGATGCTACTCGGCGTCCCTTTTCCCCGACGACGAAACCGGAGGACGACGTGCTCCTGACCGACCGGGTCGCAGTGGTCACGGGTGCCGGCAGCGGCATCGGCCGCGAGATCGCCGAGCTCTTCGCCGCCGAAGGGCGCGCGCATCGCCGCTCTCGACCGCTCGCGCGAGGCCGGCGAGGACCTCGTCGCCTCGCTGCGTGAACGGAGCGCGGGCGAGCCGCTCTTCGTCGAGGTCGACGTCCGGTCGGCCGTCGAGGTCGAGGCGGCGCTGAGACGGGTCGACGGAGGCGACCGGGCGGATGGACGTCCTCGTCAACTCCGCCGGGGTGCGCGAGATCGGCGACGTCTACTCGCTGCCGCCCGAGGAGTGGGAGAACGTGATCGCGATCAACCTCAGCGGCACGTTCTACTGCTGCCAGGCCGCCGCCCGGCTCGATGCGCGAGACGGGCGGCGGCTCGATCGTCAACCTCTCGTCGGTCGGCGGGCTGACGGGCCTCTCGCACCGGCCGGCCTACTCCGCTGCGAAGCACGGGATCGTCGGCCTGACGAAGAGCCTCGCGCGCGACCTCGCTCCGGCCGGCATCCGCGTCAACGCGCTCTGCCCCGGCGTCATCCGCACGCCCCTGACGGAGCAGTACTTCGCCGACGACGGCTTCGAGCGGGAGCTCGAGGTGACCGTTCCTCTCGGGCGCCACGGCACCACGGGGGACGTGGCCCAGGCGGCTCTCTACCTCGCGAGCGACATGGCGGCGTACGTGACCGGGGTGGCGCTGCCGGTCGACGGCGGGTTCCTGGCCGAGAAGAGCTTCGTCACCGGCAGTGGCCGGCTCGTCGTTCCTGGCCGGGAACGAGACGGCGCTCGGCGACGAGTCTAGAGCTTGGCGACGGTGTCGCCGACGCGCACTGCGCCCGGCTGTCACGACGCGGGCATTGACGCCGCGCAGGCGCAGCTCGCGCCCCGGGGACTTGTTCACGAACTTGATCGCCTCGCTGCCGAAGCGCGCGCTGAACTTGCTGCAGCCCGTGTGGGGCTCGGCGGTGATCTCGAGGACGGCCTCGCCGACGGAGAGTCGCGTGCCGGCGGGGAGGTTGTCGACGCTGAGGTCGAGGTCGACGTAGAGCTGGTCGCCGGCGAGCGGCCATCGGTCGCGGCTCCCGGCAACCGCCTCGACGGCGCGCGCGGCCATCAGCGTCACCTGGCTGTCGGTGTTGGCACTGCCGTCCGGAGTCCGGCCACTCCCGTGCGTCGACCACCTGTCCCCGACGAGGCCGAGCTCGAGGTCGAGTGTCGCCCTCGTCGAGCACTTCCCGCTCGTTCTCCGCGGGACGCCGCACGATCAGCTCGAGCGTGCCGCGGCTCGCGGGAGCGCTCCGGATCCCGTCCAGGGCGGCCGCCAGCTCGTCGGCGCTTCGGTGCTCCATGGGCCGAAGCCTAGCGACGGCATCCCTGTGGACAGTTCGTTCGCGTTCCGTCACGAGCGGGTGTCTCCCTCCGGGAGTCACCCCTGGACATGTCTCGTGCGAGCGGGGGCTGAGCCCTCAATCGTCTACCGTCTTGCGCACCGATGCGCAGCTTCGTTCTCACCGTCCTGCTCACGACGGTCGCAGTGCTCGCCCTCGCCGCGACAGCGCTCGCGGGGCCGGAGGAGGACCTCGCCGCCCGCTACGCGCCCGTCGTCCGGCTCGTCGAGCAGCCGGAGGAGTGCGGCCCGGGCGAGCCGTACCAGCCAACCGATGTCGACGTCCTCTTCGGCGACCCGACCGTTGCGCTCCGGGGCCCGTGGAACGCGCACCGACCTCGTGCAAGATCGGCCCGGCGGCGACCGACCTCGTCAACCGCTACGAGTACCACCTCGACTTCCCGGGCGACCCGCTCAACGCCGGCTGCGACTACGAGCGCTGGGCCCGGCGCCTGACCGCGGGGACGAAGCCGACCGTCTACGCCCACGTCGCCACCGACCCCGGCTACCCCGGCAAGCTCGCGCTCCAGTACTGGTTCTTCTACCCGTTCAACGACTTCAACAACACGCACGAGGGCGACTGGGAGATGACCCAGCTCCTGTTCGACGCCGCCGACGCGACCGAGGCCCTCACGCGGAGGCCGACGGAGGTCGGCTACAGCTCGCACGAGGGCGCCGAGCGCGCGGCCTGGGGCGACGAGAAGCTGGAGATCGTCGACGGAACCCATCCGGTGGTCTACCCGGCCGCGGGGTCGCACGCGAACAAGTTCACGGCGGCGCTCTACCTCGGCAGCTCGGCCGACGCCGGAGTCGGCTGCGACAACACGATCGGGCCGCACCGCGAGCTCCGGCCGCTCGTGCAGACGATCCCGAGCGACACGGCGGCGGCGGAGACCGGCGTTCCCGTGGATCGCGTTCGAGGGGCGCTGGGGCGAGCTCCAGAAGGCGTTCTTCAACGGCCCGACCGGTCCCAACATGAAGAGCCAGTGGACGAACCCGATCGACTGGTCGCAGGGCTGGCGCGACCGGAGCTACGCGGTGCCCGCCGGAGGCGTCTTCGGCACGGGTGCCACCGATCTGTTCTGCAACGGCGTCGCGAAGGGCTCGAAGGGGCTCGCCCTCCTGATCAGCAACCCGCCGGCGATCGTGCTCGACGCTCGCGGGCATTCTCGCCCTGATCGTGTTCGTCGTCGTGCGGGCGACATGGGTGCCGCTGACACCGCTTCGGGTCGTGCGCCGCCGCACCTGGGGCCAGATCCTCACGACGTCGGGCCGGCTGTACGTGCAGCGGCATCCGGCTCTTCGTCGGCCTCGGAGCTCTCCTGATCCCGATCACGATCGTGATCACGATCCTGCAGTGGCTGCTCCTCCAGGGCGTCGACGCTCTCGGCACGCTGACCGGGCAGGGGGCCGGCGTCTTCGCGGTGCTCGCGCTCGTGATCGGCGCGACGCTGACACTGCTCGGGCTCGGGCTCGTCCAGGCGGCAACGGCATGCGCGCTCCTGGAGATCGACGCCGGGCGGCCGATCGGACCGATCGACGCCTACCGCCTCGCCTTCAGGCGGCTGCGCCCGCTGCTCCGGACGATCGCGCTCTTCGTCGTGGCCTGGATCGTCCTCACCACGACCACCTTCCTCATCCCGGTCGCGATCTGGCTCGCCGTCCGCTGGTGCCTGCTCGCGCCGGTCGTCGAGATGGAGAAGGTTCGGGGCGTGGCCAGCGCTGCGGCGCAGTGCGCGCCTCGTCCGCGGCCGGTGGTTCCGCGTCGGCTCGCTCGTCGGCGTGAGCGCCGTGGTCGCCCTCGCCGCCGGCCCCTTGCTCGGCGTGGCGCTGATCTTCCTGACGAGCATGCCCCTGGCGTTTCTCAACATCGTCGCCGGCCTCGTCTACGCGCTCCTGCTCCCGTACGTCGCGATCGTGACCGCGTACGTCTACTTCGACGCGCGCGTGCACCTGGCACTCGAGCCCGCCGAGCAGCCGCGCGAGCTTCCGGCCGAGGTCGAGCTCAGCCCCTCCTGACGCACGTTAGACTCGCGGCATGGCCAACTATCTGCACACGATGCTCCGCATCACGGACCCGGAGCGGAGCCGCACGTTCTACGAGGCACTCGGCATGGACTTCCGGCGCGAATCGGACATCGTCCGTGACGGGCAGCTCGAGGCGACCCTGTACTTCTTCGGGTTCCCCGGCGACGACGCCGAGCTCGAGCTGACCTACAACGCCGACGGGCGCACCTACGAGCTCGGTACCGGGTACGGTCACCTCGCGGTCGGAGTCGACGACCTCGCGCAGACGCTCGCCGCGCTCGGGGAGCACGGAATCCACGCCGAGAAGGAGCCCTACCGGGTGCGCGAGGGCGGGTCGCTGCTCTGCTTCGTCCAGGACCCGGATGGTTACCGGATCGAGCTGATCGACCGCTCGGGCAGCTAGGAATCAGCCCTCGCAGGAGGCCGCCGGTACCCGACGAGCGGGCCCCACCCCCGCTGCTAGGTTCGAGGTATGACCGCGAGGACGAATCCGTGGCTCGTGCTCGTCCTGGTCTGCCTCGCGCAGTTCATGGTCATTCTGGACGCGACGATCGTGAACGTCGCGCTGCCGACGATCCAGCAGGACCTCGACTTCTCGGAAACCGGACTGCAGTGGATCGTCAACGCCTACACGCTCACATTCGGCGGCTTCCTCCTCCTCGGCGGCCGGGCCGGCGACCTGATCGGGCGCAAGCGGGTCTTTCTCGCCGGCGTCGTGCTCTTCACGGCTGCGTCAGCGCTTTGCGCGCTCGCGCAGAGCGACACGTGGCTGATCCTGACCCGCGGCATCCAGGGGCTCGGCGCCGCGCTCGTCTCGCCCGCCGCCCTCTCGATCGTGACGGCGACCTTCAAGGAGGGCGCGGAGCGCACCAAGGCGCTCGGCGTCTGGTCTGCGATCGCCGTCGGTGGCGGTGCGGTCGGCCTCCTGCTCGGCGGCATCCTCGTCGAGTACCTCTCCTGGCCGTGGATCTTCCTGATCAACGTCCCGGTCGGAGTCGCGACGCTCCTCCTCTCGCTCCGGTTCGTTCCCGAGTCGAAGGACGAGCACGTTCACAAGAGCTTCGACCTGGCGGGCGCGGTCACCGTCACCGGCAGGCCTGATCGCGCTCGTCTACGGCATCGTCCGCTCCGCCGAGCTCGGCTGGGGCTCCGGCGAGGTGCTCGTCATCCTCGCCGTCTCGGCCGTCCTGCTGATCGGGTTCGTCGTGATCGAGCACCGCTCGGCCGAGCCGCTCGTCCGCCTCTCCATCTTCTCTGTGCGGACGGTGCGCGGGGCGAACGTCGCCATGCTGATCGTCGCCTGTGGCCTCTTCGCGATGTTCTTCTTCAACACGCTCTACGTGCAGCGCGTCCTGGGCTACTCGGCGCTCGAGGCCGGGCTCGCCTTCCTCCCGTTCACCGCCGGGATCATCATCGGGGCGGCGGCCTCGCAGCAGCTGATCGCGCGCCTCGGCGCCCGTGAGGTGCCGGTGATCGGCCTCGGGCTCGCGGTGGTCGGCATGCTCCTCTTCCTCCGCCTCGACGTGAGCAGCACCTACCTGGCGGACCTGCTGCCGGGGATCATGCTCACGTCGGTGGGAATGGGCCTGACCTTCGTGCCGGTGACGCTGATCGCGACGAGCGGCGTCCCCGTCGACGACGCGGGTCTTGCTTCCGGCCTCTTCAACACGTCGCAGCAGGTGGGCGGCGCGCTCGGACTCGCGTTGCTCTCCTCCTTCGCCGCGAGCAAGACCGACGACGTGCTGTCGGGGATCGTCGGCCGGCCGACGCCCGAGCAGACTGCCGCTGCGCTCGTGGACGGCTTCCACGTGGCCTGGATCGGCTCTGCCATCTTCCTCGCCGCAGGCGCCGTGCTGCTCATGGCCCTCCTGCGCCGTGGTGACGTGCTCGCGGTCGCGCACGGCGAGGACCTCCCCGTCGTCACGTAGTGCGGAGGATGCGGGGGTGAAGATCGCCCCGTTCAGGATCGAGCAGTACTACGCGGTCCACGAGTTCACGGCGCCCTACATGCTCTCGTCGAGCGACGCCGAGTCCGTCGCCGTCGCCGACCTGCTCGCGCTCGAGCCCGGTGCCGAAGAGAGGCTGCTCGGACTGCGCCTCGGCTACACGGAGTCGCCCGGCTCGCCCGAGCTCCGGGCGGCGATCTCGGAGATGTACGAGACGACCGAGCCGACACGACGATCTGCTCGAGCGCCCCGAGCGAGCTCCTCAGCGCGGTTGCGCTCCGGCACCGCGATGCGCTCGCCGGCCGCAACCGCGGCATCGTGCTCGCCAACCTGCCCCGTGTCGACGCGTTCCTCGAGCGTCACGCGAAGGGCTTCTCGTGGACCCGCCCGGCGGCGAGCCCGATCGGGTTCGTGCGCGTGCACGGCGTCGACGATGCGACCGGCTTCTG
This sequence comes from uncultured Thermoleophilia bacterium, assembly GCA_963736945.1. Taxonomy (GTDB): domain Bacteria; phylum Actinomycetota; class Thermoleophilia; order Gaiellales; family Gaiellaceae; genus Gaiella. The sequence goes on along the minus strand of CAVTQW010000014.1, from coordinate 238,718 downwards.
CGAGCAGGTCGTGGCCGAGACGGGCGTCCTGCTTCTGCCCGGGTCGGTGTACGACGAGCCGGGTCACGTGCGCATCGGGTTCGGGCGGCTGAACATGCCCGACGCGCTCGGCCGGCTCGAGCAATGGGTCGAAACGCGTTCTTAACGGAACTGGACGATTTGTCACAAATCGTCCGTAAGGTTTCCGAACATCCTGCCGATACACCTTCCTGCAGACGACGAATAGCTCCAGGAGAGGATGCAGGCAGATGAGCGACGGTCAGAGGCTGACGACGTGGATCGACTGGTACCGGTTTGCGCGCCGCGCGCTCGAGCTCGGTCATGCGGAGGCATCGGCCTACGCGACGTCCCGGTACGTCGAGGAGCAGAACCGCGAGAGCATGTCCGAGCGGAGGGTCGGCATGAGCGCCATCGAGACCTCCGCCGACGTCACCGAGGAGAGCGGCCCGGACGCGGTCGCGAAGGTCCTCGGCTGGCGGATCGAGCAGCTCCTCGCAGCCGGCTTCGGCAGCGACGACGCGTTCGTGCTCGCACTCGACCGCAACGTCGACCTGCACGAGGCGATCGAGCTCGTCGGCCGCGGCTGCCCGCCGGCGACGGCGCTTCGCATCCTCGTCTGACGTTGTGAGACGCCGGACTACCGGCTCGAGCTGACGGTCGCGGCAGCGCGGCGGCGCGACCGCAGCGTCCCGGACCCGAGCGCGACGCCGGCGAGGATGAGCGCCAGGCCGACGAGTGCCGGAGCTCCGACCCGCTCGTCGAGGATCACCGCCCCGTAGACGAGCGCGAACCCGGGTAGCAGGTAGGTGACGAGGCTGAGCCGGCGGGCCCCGTAGAGCCGGACGACCCTGAACAGCACGAGCTGAGCGAGCGCCGTGCCGAACAGCGCGAGCAGCAGCAACGAGACGATCGCTCCCGTCGTCGGCACGGATGTCGGCGGGCTCACGAGGGCGAGCGGGAGGAGGAAGATGGTGGCCGCGAGCATGCACCCCGTCGCGAGCACCGGCCCGGGCGTCTCGTGGACGTTCAGCTGGCCGTAGATCCCGGCCCCTGCGTAGAAGACCGAGGCGAGCACGACGGCAAGCGTGCCGGCGACGGCCCAGCGCGTCGCCCTCTGGCGCTCCTCCGGCCACGAAGGCGACGCCGACGAGGCCGAGGCACACTCCCGCCACCCGCGCGGCGCCGATGCGCTCGTGTGGGAGGAACCTGAGCCCGATCAGGAGCGAGAAGATCGGCACCGTCGCCTGTGCGATCCCGGCCAGCCCGGAGTCGATGTACTTCTCCCCCCACCCGATCAGCCAGAACGGGGCCGCGGCGTTGAGGATGCCGAGCACGATCGCGTGTCGCCACGCCTCCCGAAGCCGCCGCAAAGCGTTCCGCGCGCCGAGCGTGACCATCAGGTAGGCGAGCAGGACGGTGCCCGCGATCAGCGTCCGAGCGAACATCAGCGCACCGGGCGAGAGGCCGCCGTCGACGCCGACCTTGATGAAGAGGTACGAGGCGCCCCAGACGGAGGCGAGCGCGAGGATGAGCGGCCAGTACCTCCGGGTCACGCGCTCACGCTAGCCGCCCGCAGCCGGGCCAGGCCCGTGGCAAGCGCCGTGCCGGTGAGGATGAGCGCGAGCCCGGCGAGCGCGACGCCGGTCACGGCCTCATCGAGGAACACCGCCCCGTAGGCGAGCGCGAACGCGGGCACGAGGTAGGTGACGAGGATGGCCCGCGATGCTCCCGCGCTCGCGATGATCGCGAAGTAGAGGAGGTACGCAATCCCCGATCCGAGCACGCCGAGGGCGACGACGGCGAGCCACGCCTTCGCGGGCGGCGCGGACGACGGCAGTTGGGTCAGCGCCAGCGGCGCCAGCAGCACCGCAGCGCAGGAGAGCTGTCCGAACGACACCTGGAGCGCGGGAATCCCTCGCATCGTCAGGCCGGCGTAGAGCACCGACGCGGCGTAGCAGAGGGCGACGCCGATCACCGCCACGGCGCCGATGAGCTCGCCTCCGCTCTGCACGCCGACGAGCAGGGCCACGCCGACGAAGCCGACCGCGACTCCGACGAGGCGGATGCCGGTCACGCGTTGGGTGACGTCGATCCGTGACGCCAGGATGACGGTGAAGATCGGAGCAGCCGCCTGGATCACCGCCGTCAGCCCGGAGTCGAGGCGCGTCTCGGCGAAGGCCAGGAGCCAGAACGGCACCGCGTTGTTGAGGGCCCCGAGGACGACGATCGGCAGCACGTGGCCCCGGAGCGGTGCGAGCCAGCCGCGTCCCGGGAGCAGGAGGAGCAGGAGGAGCCCGCCGAAGACGAGCCTCCCGAAGGCGACGACCGACGGCTCGAACGCGTCGACGCCGAGTTTGATGAACAGGAACGAGGCGCCCCAGATCGAGGAGAGGAGCAGCAGGAGCAGGGCGTCCCGTCGCGTCACCTCGCCACCGTAGACGCGGGACCGGTGCACCGGGGCCGTCAGCACCCGCGGCTAGACTGGCCTCCTGAGCTCCGTCATAGAACAGCCGATCCATCGCCAGCTCGGCCTCACGGACGGGGAGCACGAGCGGATCCAGGAGCTGCTCGGGCGGGAGGCCAACCACTTCGAGCTCGCGGTGTTCTCGCTGCTCTGGTCCGAGCACTGCGGCTACAAGCACTCGGCTCTCCTCCTGCGCCGGCTGCCGAGTCGCGGCCCCCGCGTTCTCCAGGGGCCGGGCGAGAACGCCGGGGTGCTCGACCTCGGCGAGGGCCTCGCCGTCACCTTCAAGGCCGAGAGCCACAATCACCCGTCCGCGGTGGAGCCGTTCCAGGGGGCCGCAACCGGCGTGGGCGGCATCCTGCGCGACATCGTGGCGATGGGAGCCCGGCCGGTGGCGTTGCTGGACGCGCTCCGCTTCGGCGCGCCGGACTCCCACTTTTCCCGGGCGGTCGGCGGCATCGGCGCCTACGGGAACTCGGTGGGTGTTCCGAATGTGGGCGGCGAGGTCGTCTTCGACGACGTCTACGCCTCGAACTGCCTCGTCAACGCGATGTGCGTCGGTCTGCTGCCGTCCGAGCGGGTGCTGAGCGCGAAGGCCGACACGGCCGGCGCGCTGGTGCTCCTCTACGGCGCCACGACCGGCCGCGACGGGATCGGCGGCGCCTCCGTGCTCGCGAGCCAGGAGCTCGGCGAGGAGGCGGCGGACAAGCGCCCCTCGGTCCAGGTGGGCGATCCGTTCACCGGCAAGCGCTTGATCGAGGTGTCCGTCGAGCTGGTCGAGCGCGGCCTCGTGCTGTCGCTGCAGGACTGCGGCGCCGCGGGGCTCGCCTCGTCGCTGTCCGAGATGGCGGCCGATTACGGCATCGACGTCCACCTCGACCGCGTGCCGCTGCGCGAGGAGGGGATGGAGCCGTGGGAGATCGTGATCTCGGAGTCGCAGGAGCGGATGGTCGCGATCGTGGCGCCGGACCGGCTCGCCGAGGCGGAGGCGGTGATCGACCGCTGGGAGCTCCACCGCGCCGTGATCGGGGAGGTGACGGAGACCGGCGAGTTGCGCGCGCTGTGGCACGGCGATGTGGCGGGCGCGATCCCGGCCCGCTTCCTCACCGAGGACTGCCCCCGCTACACCGTTGACCAGGAGCCGCGACAGCCCCTGCCCGAAACGCCGCTCCCGGCGCTCCCATCCGTTACCGACATCTTGCTCGACCTGATCGGCTCCGACGCGCTTCGCTCGCGCGCGTTCGTGACGCGGCGCTACGACCAGCTCGTGCAGTCGCGCACCGTGCGCCGGCCCGGCCTGGATGCCGCCGTGCTGCGCCTGCGCCCGTCGTTCCGCGGGCTCGCGCTCACGCTCGACGGCACCGGCCGCATCGGCTCACTCGATCCGTTCACCGGTGGCGCGGCCGCGATCCTCGAAGCGGCGCGGAACGTCGCCTGCGCAGGCGGCGAGCCGCTCGGCTTCACGGACTGCCTCAACTTCGGCAACCCCGAGAAGCCGGAGATCGGCTGGGAGCTCGCCGAGTCGATCGAGGGCATGGCGCGCGCCTGCGAGGCCCTGGGCCTGCCGATCGTCTCCGGCAACGTCTCGCTCTACAACGACACCGACGGCCGCTCGATCCACCCGACGCCCGTCGTCGGTTGTGTCGGGCTCGTGCCCGACGTCCGGCGCCTGCCCGGCCGTTGGCAGCGCGGCGATGCGATCCTCGTTGCGTCGGCCGGCTTCCCTGGTCTCTCCGGATCGGAGCTGCAGGCCCGCTTCGGCAGGGTCTCGGGCTCCCCGCCCGAGCTCGATCTCGAGGCGGAGGCAGCGCTCGTCCGTCACGTCTTCGATCTCGCGCCGGTCTGCTCCCTCGCGCACGACGTCTCGGGCGGCGGCCTCGCCGTCGCGCTTGTAGAGGCTGCTCTTCACTCCGGCGTCGGTGCGCGGCTCGACCTTCCACCGGATGCGGTGACGCTCTTCGGCGAGGGCTGCGGCCAGGTCATCCTCGCCGTGCCGCCCGATCAGGTCGAGATCGACCCGCTCGGCTCCGACGTAGGTGTCCGCAGGATCGGGGAGGTCGGAGGCGACGAGATCCTCGGCGTCCCGCTCGCGCGGCTTCGCGCTGCCTGGGAGCCGGAGGACTAGATGTGCGGCGTGTTCGGCATCCGCTCGGCCGAACGCGACGTGGCACGGCTCTCCTACTTCGCGCTGTTCGCGTTGCAGCACCGAGGCCAGGAGTCGGCGGGCATCGCCGTCTCGGAGGCCGGGCGGCTGACAGCGCTGCGGGACATGGGCCTCGTGGCCCAGGTCTTCAACGAGCAGCAGCTGCAGGCGCTGCCCGGCGAGGTCGCGATCGGGCACACGCGGTACTCGACCACCGGCGGCGTGCACTGGTCGAACGCGCAGCCGCTCGTGCACCATGGGCGCGCGCGCACGGTCGCCCTCGGGCACAACGGCAACCTCACGAACACCGGCGCCCTCCGGGACGAGCTCCTCGCGGACGGCGTTCGCCTCGGCTCGACCTCGGACACCGAAGTGATCGCGGCGCTCATCGCCCGCGAGTCCACGCCGCTGCCGGACGCCATCGCCACGACCATGCGCCGGCTCGACGGCGCCTACTCGGTCGTGGCGATCGTCGACGGCGCCATGGTCGCGTTCCGCGACCCGCACGGGATCCGGCCGCTCGCTCTCGGCCGCATCGGCGACGACTGGGTCGTCGCCTCCGAGAGCTGCGCGCTCGACCTCGTCGGCGCCGTCGTCGACCGCGACGTCCGCCCGGGCGAGGTCCTCTGGCTCGACGAGGAAGGGCTGCACACCGTCGCAGGCGCTCCCCGAGGGCCGCGGAGCGGCGTGCATCTTCGAGCACGTCTACTTCGCGCGGCCCGACTCGCGCCTCGGCGGCGCGGAGGTGCACTCGAGTCGCGTTCGCATGGGGCAGAGGCTGGCCGAGGAGGCGCCGGCCGAGGCCGATCTCGTCATGCCGATCCCCGACTCCGGCACGCCGGCGGCGATCGGCTTCGCGAAGGCGTCGGGCATCCCCTACGAGGAGGGCCTGATCAAGAACCGGTACGTCGGCCGCACCTTCATCCAGCCCGACCAGGAGCTGCGCCGGCAGGGAATCCGGCTGAAGTTCAACCCGCTCGACGAGATCGCAGGGCGACGCGTCGTCGTCGTCGACGACTCGATCGTGCGCGGCAACACGATGCGCCAGCTGGTCGCGATGCTGTTCGACGCCCGGGCGGCGGAGGTGCACGTGCGCATCTCCTCGCCGCCCGTCGTGTCGCCGTGCTTCTACGGCATCGACATGGCCGACGAGGACGAGCTCGCGGCGGCGCACCGGTCGGTGGAGGAGATGTGCGAGCACGTCGGCGCGACGTCGCTCCACTACCTCTCGCTCGAAGGCATGCAGCTCGCGACGCGGATGCCGGAGGGCGCGGTCTGCCGCGCCTGCTTCACGCGGCAGTACCCGACGGCCGTGCCGGCCGGCGGGACGCACCAAGCTGCGGTTCGAGCCGGTGGCGCGCTGAGCATGCGCCCCGGCTGCCGGGAGCCGGCGCGATGACGCCGCGCACGTATGCCGCCGCAGGCGTCTCGCTCGCCACCGCGGACGAGATCGTCGACCGCCTGCGTGGGGCCGTGGCCTCGACCGCCACGCCCGGGGTCGCGGGCGCGTTCGGCGCGTTCGCGGGCCTCTTCGCGATCGACGACCGGCGCCTGCTCGCCGCCTCGACCGACTCGGTCGGCTCGAAGCTCGTCCTCGGGCGCCGCGCCGGACGTCTGCGCTGGTGCGGGGCCGACCTCGCCGCCCACTGCCTCAACGACGTCCTTACGACCGGGGCCGAGCCGCTCTTCTTCCTCGACTACGTCGCCGCGAACGCGATCGACGTGGAGCAGGTCGCCGAGCTCGTCGAGGGGGCGGCCGACGTCTGCCGGGCCGCCGGCTGCGCCATCCTCGGCGGCGAGACGGCCGAGCTGCCCGGCATCTATCGCGAGGAGGAGCTCGACTTCTGCGGCACCGCCGTCGGCGTCGTCGACCGCGACCGGCTTGTCGACGGCTCGCGCGTCGAAGCGGGTGACGTCGTGGTCGGCTTCCCTTCCGCCGGCATTCACGCGAACGGCTTCTCGCTCGTCCGCCGGATCGTCGGAGAAGAGCCGTTCGACGCCGATCTTCTCCTGCCGCCCACGCGCCTGTACCTCGACGACGTGCGCGCGCTCCGGGCACGTGCGGACGTGAAGGGACTCGCCCACGTGACCGGAGGCGGCATCGCCGGCAACCTCGCTCGCGCCCTGCCCGACGGCCTCGGTGCGGTCGTCGATCCGGACGCGTGGGAGCGCCCCGAGGTCTTCGGCTGGCTGGCCGAAGAGGGTGTCGCGGAGGACGAATTGCGCCGCGTGTTCAACATCGGGATCGGATACTGCGCGATCGTTTCCGCCCGCGACGCGAAAGCAGGAGATCTCGTGATCGGCGTGATCGTCGAGGGCGGCGGCGTCACATGGGCGTGATGCCTGAAACGTCATGAGTCGCCGCACTGGCGTCGGCGTCCTCGTCAGTGGCAGCGGCACGAATCTCCAAGCCCTGATCGATGCAGGCATACCGGTTGCTGCGGTGGCGGCCAATGTCGCCGGCGCGCCGGCCCTCGCGCGAGCCGCGGCTGCCGGCGCCGAGACCGGCGTCTTCCCCCTCGACGACTATCCGGACCGCGATGCCCGTGACGGGGCCATGGCCGAGTGGCTCGCCTCGCGCGGCATCGAGCTCGTGGTGTGCGCCGGCTACATGCAGCTCCTGCGGCCGTCGTTCCTGTCGCGCTTCCCGGATCGGGTCGTGAACGTGCACCCCGCCCTGCTCCCCGCGTTCCCGGGCGCCCACGCGGTCGAGGACGCACTCGCCGCCGGTGCCGCGCAGACCGGCGCGACCGTGCACCTCGTCGACGAAGGCGTCGACAGCGGCCGGGTGCTCCGCCAGGAAGCGGTCCCGGTTCTCCCCGGCGACACGGCCGAGAGCCTGCACGCGCGGATCCAGACGGTCGAGCACCGGATCCTGCCCGAGGTGGTCCGGGAGATGATCGCGGCGTGAGGCGGGCGCTCCTCTCCGTCTACGACAAGAGCGGGATCGCGGGTTTCGCGCAGGAGCTCCACCGTCTCGGCTTCGAGCTGCTCGCGAGCGGCGGCACCGCCCGGCTACTCGCCGACGAGGGGATCCCGGTCGTCCCGCTCGAGGAGGTGACGGGCTTCGCGGAGATGCTAGGTCACCGCGTCGTCACGCTTCACCCGGCGGTTCACGGCGGGATCCTTGCGCGGCGCGACGTGCCGGAGGACATTGCGGATCTCACCACGCACGGCATCGAGCCGATCGATCTCGTCTGCGTCAACCTGTACCCGTTCGAGCAGACAGTGGGCCGTCTCGAGGTCGAGTGGGACGAGGCCGTCGAGCAGATCGACATCGGCGGGCCGGCGCTGCTGCGCGCGGCTGCGAAGAACCACGCGCACGTCATCCCGGTCTGCCGTCCGGCCGACTACGAGCCCGTGCTGCACGAGCTTCGCGACGGCGACGTCTCGCCGGCGACGCGCCGCGCGCTCGCCGGGACGGCGTTCGGACGAACCGCATCGTACGACGGCGCGGTCGCCGCCTGGCTCACGCGGGACGACGGATTCCCGGAGACGCTCGTCCCCGTCTTCGACCGCGTGCTCGAGCTCGCCTACGGCGAGAACCCGCACCAGAAGGCCGTCTACTACGCGCAGCGCGGGGCGCGCACGCACGTCCTCGGCCGGGTCGAGCAGGTACACGGGAAGCCGCTCTCGTTCAACAACCTCAACGACCTCTCGGCCGCGCGGCTCCTCGCGCTCGAGCTCGACGGGCCGGCGTGCGTGATCGTGAAGCACGCGAACCCGTGCGGCGTCGGGGTGGGGGAGACGATCGAGGAGGCGTACGCGAAGGCCCTCGCCGCCGACCCCATCTCCGCCTACGGCGGTGTCGTCGTGCTCTCCCACCCCGTTACGGCCGCGCTGGGCGAGATGCTGGCCGACCAGTTCGTCGAGGTCCTCTTTGCCCCGGGGTACGACGCGGTCGCGGTCGAGGCCCTCGTGCAGAAGCCCGGCGTGCGGATCCTCGACGACCGGGAGCGCCGTGCGTTCGGGCCGACCGAGTGGGACCTGAAGCGGGTGCTCGGAGGCGTGCTCGTGCAGGAGCGGGATGTCGAGCCGGACCCGCTCGGCGGGATGGACGTCGTCTGCGGCGACGTCGAGTCGGACGTGTGGGACGATCTCCGCTTCGCCTGGACGGTGGTGAAGCACACCCTGTCGAACGCGATCGTGCTAGCCCGCGGCGGCCAGACGCTCGGCATCGGCGCCGGCCAGATGAGCCGGGTCGACGCCGTGCGCATCGCCGTCGACAAGGCGCGCGAGCATGGTCACACGCTCGACGGGGCGGTGCTCGCCTCGGATGCCTTCTTCCCGTTCGCCGACGGCCCCGCGATCGCCCTCGAGGCTGGGGTGTCGGCGATCATCCAGCCGGGCGGCTCGAAGCGCGACGACGAGGTCGTCGCAGCGGTGCGAGATGCGCGGCGCGGCGATGGTGTTCGCGGGGCGCAGGCACTTCCGGCACTGACGTTTCCAGCCCTGGAACTACGAGCGATCGACTAGCGTTCGCCCGTGGGCCTGACGCAGTACTACACGGCGACCACCCTCGACGGTTTCATCGCCGACCCCGATAACTCGCTCGAGTGGCTCTTCACCCGCGCGCAGGACGAGGACGGGCCGCTCGACTACGGCGCCTTCATCGCAGAAGTCGGTGCGCTCGCGATGGGGTCGACGACGTACGAGTGGGTCCTCGACCACGAGTTCTCCGGGAAGGATCCGTCGGAGTGGAGGTGGCCGTACGATCTTCCCTGCTGGGTCTTCACCCATCGGGAGCTGCAGGTCGTGCCCGGCGCGCGCATCGCGTTCACGAGCGCGGACGTCGCGACCGTGCACGCGGAGATGGTCGCCGCCGCGGAGGGACGGAACATCTGGATCGTCGGGGGAGGTGACCTGGTCGGCCAGTTTGCAGACGCGGGGCTCCTCGACGAGGTGCAGGTCTCGATCGCACCGGTGACGCTCGGCGGCGGAGCCCCGCTGCTGCCGCGCCACGTCGAGCTGCGCCTGGACGAGGTCGGGCGGAACGGCGACTTCGTCGCCGCGACGTACACCGTAGTCCGGTCACGGAGCTGACGGCTGCCGCCGGTGCGCGCCCTCGCGATACCGGCCTTCCTCGCCCTGGCGCTCGTGACGCCGGCGGTCGGCGCGGCGCCGCAGCCCGCGCTCGGGCCGCATCTCGGCGCGGTTGTCGCAGCGGGCACGCCGGGTGTGCTCGTGCTCGTCGCCGACGGCTCGACTCGCCGTGCGGCGGCGCGCGGCCTCGCCGTGCTCGAGGGCAGCGTGCCGCTGCGCGCCGGCGACCGCTTTCGCACAGGCAGCATCACGAAGACCTTCGTCGCGGTCGTCGCACTCCAGCTCGTCGCGGAGAAGCGGCTTCGTCTCGAGGACACGGTCGAGCGCTGGCTCCCCGGTCTCGTTCCCGGCGGCGGGCGGATCACCGTGCGGGAGCTGCTGGCGCACACATCCGGCCTGCCCGACTACACGACGAGCGCCTTTCTGGCACGCACCGCCCGCGAGCCGGCCCGCGCCTGGGCACCTCGCGAGGTCGTTCGCCTGGCGCTCGCGGAGGAGCGCACGCAGCGCGGCCGTTTCTCCTACGCGAGCACGAACTACGTCGTCCTCGGCCTGATCGTCGAGCGCGCAAGCGGCTCGACCATCGAGCGTGAGCTGCGGCGGCGGCTCATCGCGCCGCTCGGGCTCCGCGACACGAGCTTCGCCGCCGGCACGGCGATTCCCGGCCGGCACGTCCACGGCTACTCGCCGAGCCAGCACGACGGCCTCGTCGGCAGCCTCGCCACCGCTCGGGACCGCGACGGTGCGAGCGCGTCCTGGGCGTGGGCGGCCGGGGCGCTCGTCTCCAGCGCTCCCGATATCTCCCGCTTCTTCGGCGCCCTCCTACAGGGCCGCCTGCTGCCGGAGCGCCTGCTCGCCGTCATGCGGCCGCGACCCGGCGCGCGCTACGGGCTCGGACTGGCCGCTTTCCGGACCCGCTGCGGCACCGCCGTCGGCCACACCGGCAACCTCCTCGGCACCGTCTCCGCCGCCTGGAACACCGCCGACGGCCGCCGCCGCGTCGTCGCAATGAGCAACAGCTATCCGCTCTCACCTGCCGCCGACACCGCGCTGCGGAGCCTGCTCGAGCGCGCCTTCTGCGACGGCTAACTGGCCGCCACTCGCGCTCGAGGATCGCGCAGCGCGACGCTTGGTCGTGAGCCCGCGTCGACGCCTCCTCTCGTTCTCGACGAGCCGTCGTCCGCTCTCGACGCGCATCCCGAGTTTCTCCAACACGCGGGCCGACGCGCGGTTCGCGCGCCGTCGGGATGCGATCGGCCGACCTCCGCTGCGCCTAGCGGACGGTACGCAGCTCGGATGGTCGACGCCGGCGCGAATGCCTCGCGCTCGGGTTCGGCCCGCAGCCGGATCTCGCCCGGCGCGAGGCCGTTGCCGAGCTGCTGCGCTGCAAGACCTTCCCGCTGCATCCTGATCGTCGGCTTCTGGATCTTCTGGACGGTGCTCTTCGCGGCCTCGCAATCTGCACGCTCATCGTGGGCGTGCATCTCGTCGCGGACGGGCTGCAGCAGGTGCTCACCGCTGACACCCCACTCCATGTCGATTGCAGTCGTGCCCGATTAGTCGGGCGAGACGAGCGCGCCGCCCCAGTCCTCCGGCGCGACGTCGGCGAGCGTCTCGGAGAACGTCCAATAGTGGCCTGCGAAGTCGATCGCCTCGTACTGCCGCTCGCCGTACTCGAAGTCGGTCGGCTCCATCAGGATCTCGGCGCCGTGCGCCCGCGCCCGCTCGCAGTGGGCGGAAGCGTCCTCGACCCGCACCATCACGCGATGGGTGACCTCGTCCCGGCGCGGCGGGCGCTGGCTGCGGCGGACATCCGCGACGATGACGGCGCCGTCGCCCACACGCAGCTGCGAGCGGTGGCTCTCGCCGATCCGGACGCGCTCCTCGAACCCGAACGCCGCGCTCAGCCAGTCGACGGCCGCGCGGACGTCCGGGTAGACGAGGACGGGAATGACGGCTGACGACGGGATCGAGCGGTTCGGCTTCATGCAGACAGCGTAACCGCACTCCAGCAACCAACATGGAGTGGGGGTGTCCCGCAACGATCATCTCCGGTCGAACGTTGCGGGACACGCCACCAGGCGGCGAAGACAGCCGAGAACGAGGACTGGGGCGGCTCAGCGGTTGGCGTCGTTCTCGAGCCAGGTGCCGACGACGATCGACCAGAACTCGGGGTGCAACCGGAAGCCGAGCTGCGCGTAGAAGGCCTGGGCGTCGTCGGTCTGGAGGCCGACATGCTGGCCGGGAACGGCGTCGAGGAGCCGCCGCACGAGGGCGGAGCCGATCCCGCGCCTGCGATAGGAGGACAGCGTCCACACGTCGACCAGGTATGCGTTGCACACGCCGTCGGACAGCAGGCGCGCCATCCCGACGACGCGGTTCCCGTCGCGGGCGAGGGCCACGTGCGCGGCGGCCTCGAACGACGCGCGGAGCGCCGCGGCGGAGCGGCCGTTGTCGAAGTCGTCGGCCGCGAGATCGGCCTTCGCCTGCTCCCAGTCGACGCCGTCGAGCGAGCCGTCGATCAACACGGTCATCGGGGGGAGAATCGCAGATCGCTCCCTCGGGCGAGGGCGAACACCCTGTAAGGATGCTGTTTCGGTCTGTCCCGATTGGCAGTGCGTGTTGCTAGGGTGCCCCGGTCACCGCGCAGCGCGGGGCGCGTTCCTCGCGCCGGAGCCGCGCCCCGGTCTCCCTCCGATGACCCTTACCGTCCGCATCTGCCTGCTGTCGCTCTGCCTGGCCGCACTTCTCGCCACGGATGCGATCGCCGCCTCGCACCCTGTCTCGCTCCCCGCAGTCGCAAATCCCGCCCGGCTCGGCCGCTCGGTGCCGCTGCGCCCCGTGCCGCGGCCGAAGGTGGTTCGCACGCTCGGCGAGCGTGCGGTGCGGATCGCGGCGCATGAGCTCGGCGTTCCGTACCGGTACGGGGGCAGTTCCCCGAGTGGGTTCGACTGCTCCGGGCTCGTCGCCTTCGTCTACGGCAAGCTCGGGATCGCGCTTCCCCACAACGCCGCCGCGCAGTACGGCTACGGCCGCGCCGTCGACCGCGCGCACCTGAAGCCGGGCGACCTGCTCTTCTTCCATGGGCTCGGTCACGTGGGTCTCTACATCGGTCACGGGCGCATGATCCACGCGCCGCGGAGCGGCGAGAACGTCGAGATCCAGAGCCTCGCCGCGCGCAGCGGCAGCGTCGAGGGAGCGCGCCGGATCCGAGCCTGAGCATGGCCCTCCAGGCGCCGCGTAGTCTTCGGCCCGTGGCGCGCACGTATCCCACGCTCCTCGACCTGATCGGGTCGACGCCCATCGTCAGGCTCGATCGCTTCGGCGCCGACCTGTCGCCGGCGCTGCTCGCCAAGCTCGAGTTCCTCAACCCGGGCGGCTCGAACAAGGACCGGATCGGCCTCGCCATGATCGAGGCCGCCGAGCGCGAGGGGAAGCTCCGTCCCGGCGGCACGATAGTGGAGCCCACGTCGGGCAACACCGGGGTCGGGCTCGCCATCGCCGCGGCGGCGAAGGGCTACCGCTGCATCTTCGTGATGCCGGACAAGATGAGCCAGGAGAAGATCTCGACCCTGCGCGCCTACGGCGCCGAGGTCGTGATCACCCCGACCGCGGTCGAGCACGACTCTCCGGAGTCGTACTACTCGGTCTCGGACCGGCTGGCGGAGGAGATCCCGGGCGGGTTCAAGCCGGACCAGTACTCGAACATGGCGAACCCGGAGGCGCACTACCTGACGACGGCGCCGGAGATCTGGGAGCAGACGGACGGAGGGCAGGTCGACGCGATCGTCATCTCGGTCGGCACCGGCGGGACGATCTCCGGCGTGGGACGGTACTTCAAGGAGCGGCGCCCGGAGGTGCTCATCGTCGGAGCAGATCCCGAGGGCTCCGTCTACACGGAGGATGCGGAGCACCCGGTCGGCCCGTACCTCGTCGAGGGCATCGGCAAGGACACCTGGCCGAGGACGATGGATCCGGAGGTCGTGGACGAGTGGGTGCGCGTGTCCGACCGCGAGTCGTTCCTGACCGCGCGGCGCCTTGCGCGCGAGGAGGGGTTGCTCGTCGGCGGCTCGTGCGGCTCGACGGCCTTCGCTGCGCTCCAGGTCGCATCCCGCCTCGGGTCCGAGGCGCGCGTGCTGATGCTGCTGCCGGACGGCGGCCGCTCGTACCTCTCGAAGTTCTACGACGACAACTGGATGATCCAGTACGGGTTCATGGAGAGGACCGCGCCCACGCCGACGGTCGACGAGGTCCTCCGGTTCAAGCGCGGCGAGGAGACGGAGCTGCCCGACCTCGTCACGATCGACTCAGCGAAGAAGGTCGGCGCCGCCATCGAGCTCATGCAGCGCTACGGCATCTCGCAGCTCCCGGTCGTGCGCCACGGGTCGGCCGATTCCGTCACGGACATCGTGGGCTCGATCCAGGAGCGCAGCCTGCTCGACCGGGTCTTCAAGAACCCGGACGCGCTGAACGAGGATGTCGCGATCGCAATGCAGCCACCGCTCGCCTCCGTCGACGTCAGGGACTCGCTGGACGACGTGTTCGCGGATCTCTCCGGCCCGAGCGCGGCAGTCGTCGTGGGCGTCGCCGGCGTGCCGGCCGCGATCCTGACGCGCTCGGACCTGCTCGAGTACCTCGCGCACCGGCGCACGCAGGTCGATCAAGCCTAGTGAGGCTGCGTCTCGCTCAGCGCGGGATGAAGCTCGCGCCGTGCCCGCGGGCGTTCGCCTCGCGCGAGCTCGCGCCCGTCGAGCGCGCCGATCCGCTCGAGCAGCTCGAGCTCGTCCCGCAGGTGGGTTCGCATCATCTCCGGCCCGTCGGTTGCGATCGTGAACGCGACGCCGTGGTCGACGAAGGCGCGGAAGGTCGCGCGGACGGCGTCCTCGTCCGGGAGGGCCTTCGTGAGCAGGTTCGAGGTGGGGCAGATCTCGAGCACGATCCCGGCATCGCGAAGGAGCCCCATCAGCTCCGGGTGGTCGGCGGCGAGGATGCCGTGCCCGATCCGGTCGGGGCGGAGCGACTCGACGACCTCGCCGATCTCCTCGGCGCCGTTCGCCCCCTCCTCGCCGACGTGGATCGTGATCCCGAGGCCGGCCGCGCGGGCCGTCTCGACCATCGGCCGCGCGGACGTGTAGTCGTAGCGCACGCCGCCGGGCCGGGGCCCGGCGATGTCGATTCCGACGACGCCGCGGTCGGCCCACGCGATCGCCTTGTCGACGATGATCGAGTTCTGGCGCGCATCGAACGTCCGGTCCATCATCAGGATCAGGCCGGCGCGCACCTGCGGGTACTCGAGCCGGGCGCGGTCGAGGCCGCGGATCGCGGCGAGGATGATGTGGTCGAGGTCGCGCTCGCCGCCGCGGTTGCGCTTCATCGGGTTGAAGCGGAGCTCGAGCGTGGTGATCCGCTGTGAGCGGTAGGCGCCGCCGATGGCGCCGTGCACCGAGCGCTCGACCGCGAGCGGGGAGGACTGGATCAGCTCGGTCCAGTGGTAGATCGCGTCGAGCGCGTCGAGGTTCTCGACCCCGCGGGGGTCGGAGACGGTGACGAGCGCGTCGAACTCCCAGTAGTCCTTGACCGGCAGGGCGATCCCCTGCTCGTGCGCGAGACTCCAGAGGATGTCCGAAGCGACCGAGCCGCCGAGGTGGGTGTGGAGCTCGGCGAGGCCCTCGGCGGCGGGGAGCATCGCCACACTCTAGGCGGCTGCGGTCTCGCCCCGTCTCAACGGCCATGTCAGGGGTGTCTCCCGGAGGGAGACACCCTTCGTCCGCTCGGTCCCAGCGGACGGGCGTTCGGTGCAGCGCACTGTGCGTCACGGACCGATTCGTATAGCTCTCGCCGGGAACGGCAGCCTTGACGAACGCCTGCAGCTCGGGGAGGAGGCGGGGGTCGATCGTGTGCGGCACCGGCGCCTCGCGCCAGAGGACGTTCGCGCCCGCCGCCTGCACGCGCTCGCGTGGCGGCACGTCCGAACTCCGGCGGGATGACCGGGTCGAGGGAGCCGTGCGCGACCGCGATCGGGTACCCCTCGAGACCGCCGAGGTCGAGCTCGAAGCCCTCCACCTCGGGCATGAACCCGGAGAGCGCCATGATCGCCGCCGGCCGCGGCCTGCCCCTCCCGAGCCCGAGCGCCCAGCTCATCACGGCGCCCTGCGAGAAGCCGCCGAGGACGACCTGCTCGAGTGGCACGGGAAGCGCGTCGAGGAACGCGGCCGCGGCTTCGAACGACGAGAAGAACGTCTCGGGATCGGGCGTCGGGATGCCGCCGAGCCGGTACCAGTGCGCGCCGCCCGGCGGCAGCGAGAGCGGTCCGCGCGGCGTGATCCCGAGCAGCCGTCGTTCGGGGTCGAGCGCGTCGAGAAGGGGGTAGAGGTCGTACTCGTCGGCGCCCCGGCCGTGCAGGAGCACGAGCGCCCCCGCCGGCGCGCCGGCGGCGGGGCGCTCGAGATGACGAAGCTCGGTCGTGCTCACGAACTCGCCCACGCCGCCCGGGGATCGGGCAGCGGCGTCAGGACGGGCTCGATCTTCGCGCGCAGGTGCTCGAAGGCGGGCGGCAGGATGAGCGCCTCGCCGAGGTGGTCGGCGTCCTCGTCGATCGAGAAGCCGGGCCCGAGGGTCGCGATCTCGAACAGCACCCCGCTCGGCTCCCGGAAGTAGATCGAACGGAACCAGAAGCGGTCGATGATGCCGCTCGCATGCGCGCCCGCGGCGCGCACCGCTGCGAGCCACGCCTCCTGCTCGTCGATGTTCGAGGCCCAGGCGACGTGGTGCACGGTTCCGGCCCCCGGCACGCCGGGCCCCGACGCGGGCGGCGCGTCGTAGGCGTAGAGCCCGCCGCGCACCGCGCCTCTGTGCCTCCCAGGAGGCGCCGCCCGCCGGGACGAAGCCGAGCGTGCCCTCGAGCAGGGCGCGGCTCGCCTCGGGAGCGGTCGCAGAAGGCGCGGACGGAGTCGAAGCCCTGGAGGGCGAGCTCGGCGGGGATGTCGGGATGGCGCGCGACGAGCGGCGCATCCGGCGTGTCGACGACGGCGAGCTCGAGCCCGAGCCCTTCGGGGTCCTCGAAGCCGAGGCGCCCGCCGTCCCGCCGGGTCGCGAATCCCCGCGTCGGCGAGGCGCGACTCCCAGAAGTCCAGCGCCTCCTCGGAGGCGACGCGGAACGTGATCGTGTGCACCATGCCCGTGCCCGCCCGGCCGCGGCGGGCGCCCGGGTACTCGAAGAACGTGATGTCGGCGCCGGGGCTGCCCTCCTCGTCCGCGTAGAACAGGTGGTAGACGGTGGGATCGTCCTGGTTGACCGTCTTCTTGACCATGCGCAGGCCGAGCACGCGGGTATAGAAGTCGACGTTGCCGGGTGCGTCGCCGGTGATGCAGGTGACGTGATGGATGCCTTCGAGCTGCATGGTGGTCTCCTCGTGTTGTCCAGGCGTGTTTCTGATCGCACTACGGGTGAAACTGGACGGAAGTGTCCCGGTCCGAGATACTTGCTGCGTCAAGCAAAATAATTGCAGGCCGGCTCACCTGGCAGGAGTGCACGAGCGCTTCCTCGACCGTCTCGACGAGAACGAGCTGCGCCTCCTCGCCGGCCTTCTGGGAGCGAGTCTCCCCCGGTGCCTCCGCCGAGTGAATACGATCCCGCCGTGAAGATCGGCATCGTGGTGCCGTTCTCGTGGTCGTTCTGGGGCGCGGTCGTCGAGCATGCCGAGCTGCAGGCGGAGGCGCTGGAGGCGCGCGGGCACGAGGTGCGGCTGGTGATGGGCAACGACCCGCCGGGCCAGTTCACGCGTGCGCTGCACCCGCGCGTCGGGCGCCACGGCAACCCGCCGGCGAACGTGATCCCGATCGGCCGCTCCGTGATCGTGCCGGCGAACGGCTCGCTGCCGAACATCATCCTCAGCCCCCGGGCGATCGTCCGCATCCAGCGCGTGCTCGAGCAGGAGCGCTTCGACGTGCTCCACCTGCACGAGCCGATGACGCCCGTCACGTGCATCTCGGTGCTCGCGATGGCCACCTCGCCGATCGTCGTCACCCACCACGCGTCCGGCGAGCTCGGCTGGATGAAGCTCGGGATGCCGGCCTGGGGCTTCCTCGCGGGCCGGATCGACGAGCGCATCGCCGTCTCCGAGCGGGCGCGCGACTCGGCGGCGCAGTGGCTGCCGGGGCAGTACGAGGTCGTGCCGAACGGCGTCCTCATCCCTCCCGTAGTCGACGCTGCGGGGCGTGAGCACACGGTCACCTTTGCCGGGCGGCACGAGCCGCGGAAGGGCCTGCAGGTGCTCCTGCGGGCGTGGCCGGAGATCCACCTGCGCACCGGCGCGCGTCTTCAGGTCTGCGGCTCCGATCCGCTCGCGGTCCGGCTCCTCCTCACGCGGCTCCGCGTCGCCGACAGGGGCATCGACATCCTCGGCTTCCTCTCGCAGGAGGAGCTCACGGCGCTGCTCTCCCGGACGAAGGCGCTCGTGGCGCCGTCGCTGGGCGGGGAGAGCTTCGGGATGGTGCTGACCCGCGCCTTCGCCTGCGCCCTGCCCGTCGTCGCCTCGGACATCCCGGGCTACCGGGAGGTGACGACGCCGGAGACCTCGGTGACGTGCGAGCCCGGAGAGCCGGGCGCGCTCGCCGACGCCGTCGCAGGGCTGCTGGACGACGAGCCGCGTCGCGTGGCGATGGGTGTCGCGGCCCGCGCGCTCGCCGTCGAGCGCTACTCCTGGGACGACATCGCGCGGCGGCTCGAGGAGATCTACGCGAGAGCGCTCGCAGGACGGCACGCCGCATGACGCGCGTCGGCGAACTATCGCGCGCAACCCCTGGGCCCGGGGGATCCTCGTGCTGGCGCTGCTCGCGAGTGCGCTGCTCGCGATCTGGTGGCGTGGCCCCGAATGGGGGGCGGTGGTCGACGCGTTCGACGTCGTCACCTGGCGCTGGGTGATCGTCGGCGTGCTCCTCAACCTCGCTCTCGACGCTCGCCCGCGCCCTCTCCTGGCGGCTCACGATCAACCAGGCGCTGCCGCCGCCCCATCCCCGCTTCGGCCAGGTCTTCTCGGCGTACGGGGTCGGCCTGCTCGGCAACGCGGTCCTGCCCGCCCGGGCCGGCGAGCTCGCCCGCGTCGCCGTCCTGCGCCGCCATCTCCCTCACGGCAAGGGCACGAGCGCGACGCTCCTCGGGACCGTGTTCGCCCACCGCCTCTTCGACCTCTTCCCGGTGGCGATCCTCGTCGTCTGGGTCCTGCTGACGGCGAAGATCCCGCACTGGGCGGTCACGAGCCTCGTCATCTTCGGCCTCGTCGGCATCGCTCTCCTCGCCGTCGGCCTGCTGTCGGCGCGAACGGGTGGAGGGCGGGTTCACGACGGCATGGGAAGCCTGCGTGCGCTCCTGCTCATGGCCCGCCAGGGGCTCGCCGTGCTGCGCCGGCCGGTCCCGGCGCTCGGCGCGGCACTCTTCCAGTGCGTCGGCTGGCTGATGCAGCTGCTCGCGGTCTGGGCGGTGATGGCGGCCTTCGATCTCGATCTGCCGCTACCCGCTGCCGGGCTCGTGCTGCTGCTGATGAACGTCGCCATCATCTTCCCGCTCTGGCCCGGAAACGTCGGGCTGCTGCAGGCCGCCGTGGCGCTGCCGCTCGGCCAGTACGGGGTCGCCTACGGCACAGGCTTCGCGTTCGGCCTCGTGCTGCAGGCGGTCGAGATGTCCGTCGGCGTCGGCGTCGGGCTCGATCTTCCTCGCCCGCGAGGGCCTCTCGCTCGCCTCGCTGAAGACGATGGAGGAGGAGCAGGAGTCCGAGGAGGACACGCTCCTCGCGGCCGGGGAGGACGCGGTCGAGCGTGACGTCACGAGAGCAGCGGGCTGAACGAGCCGAGCCGCTCGGCGATGACCTCCTCCGCCGTCGCCTGGGCCGGGCCGTGCCCCGTCACGGCCGCGACGAAGACGTCGCGCTCGAGCGCGACCAGCGAGACGTCGGTGACCGCGGTGACGGTCGCCGTCCGCGGCACGTCGCGGAGGAGCGCGATCTCGCCGAACGCCTCCCCGGGGCCGAACCGTGCGCCCGAGGATCTCGACCTCGCCGCGCTCGATCACGTAGAAGCGGTCGCCGGGCGTCGCCCTCGCGGAAGATCGTCTCGCCGGCCGTTGCCGGCACGACGTCGACGGACGTCGCGAGGAACTCGAGCACGCGCTCGGGCAGGACGGCGAGCAGCGGGACGCCGCGAAGGAGCGCCGCGTGCGCCGGTGCGGGCGAGGCACGGTCGATCGCCGCGCAGGCGGCGCGCGGCGAGGAGCGTCGCGGCGGGCAGGAGCAGCCGGCCGAGACGAGCGTCGCCTCGCGCGCCGAGCAGCGAGATGAGCAGGGGCGCGAGCAGCCCGCCGACGCCGATCGCGCCGAGCAGGAGGCCCTTCGAGCACGCCCGAGCACGCGTCCGAGCACGTGGTCGGGCACGATCCGCTGGAACAGCGTCAGGGCGGCGATGTCCGCGATCGAGTTCCCGAGCCCGACGACCGCGAACGCCGATCGAGCGCGACCGGATAGCTGACGACGAGGCCGATGACGAGCGAACGGGATGCCGAAGAGGACGACGCCGACGCCGAAGTCGCCGGCGAGGCGGCTGCGCGTCGCGAGCACGAGCGCGACGAAGCCGCCGACGAAGCCGCCGACTCCGAGCGCGGCGGTGAGGTAGCCGACGCCCGAGTTCCCGGCGTCGAGCAGCTCCAGCGCGACGAGCACGAGGAGGACGTTCAGGGCCCCGGCGACGAACGCCTGGCCGTGTAGAGCGCGGTCACCGTCGAGACGTTCCTGTCGCTGACGACCGAGCCGAGCCCTTCCGTGAGATCGGCGAGGAAGCTCGGGCCTCGCGCCGTGCTCCGTCCCGGCGCCGGCGCGGCGCCGGCGCGCGCAGGCCGACGAGCAGTGCTGCGGAGAAGAGGAACCAGGCCGCGTTGACGGCCGAAGACGGCCTCGACGGTCGAGAACGCGAGCACGACGCCGCCGATCGCCGGACCTGCGAACGTCGAGATCGGCGTCGAACGTGCTCGCCGCGACGTTCGCGGCCGACAGCTCGGCCGGGTCCGCGCGAGGCCCGGCAAGAGCGCCGCCTGGGCCGGGCGGAACGCGACGCCGACGACGTTCGTGACGATCACGACCGCATAGACGATCGACCGCCGGGCCGTCCGTTGCGATCACGACCGCGGCGACGACCATCAGCGCGGCGCGGACGAGGTCGGTCGCCATCATCACGCGCTCGCGGCGATAGCGGTCGGCGAGCGTCGCCAGGAACGGAGACGCGAGCGCCGCCGGGAGCAGCCGCAGCACGGTGATCACGCCGACGGCGGTCGTGCCACCCTGCTCGAACGCGTAGACCGAGAGCCCGACGACGTACGTCCAGTGCCCCATCGTCGAGCCGAGAAACGCGAGCTCGAGCCGGCGCAGACCGGGATTCGCGGAAGACGCGGGCGAGGGCGCCGAACGACTCGGCCACGCGCTCGCGCGATGCCCGCTCACGCCCGCCGGACCTCTGTCATGGGTTGCAAGAAGACCACATCAGCGGGAAGATTTCACCCACCTACCGCGTCTAGCTTGACGACCAGCCCGAACCGGGCGTCGACAGAAAGGATCCACGATGGGCGACGAGAAGAGCAGCACGAGCCGACGTCGAGTTCAGCAACGACGCAGGACGTCAAGCTCGCAACGACGAGGAAGACAGCGGACTTCGAGGGTCACACGGCAGACTCGGAGAAGGCCGACCCGGACGCCAAGACGCGACCGACGAACGAGGAGCCGGACTTCGAGGGTCACACGGCGGACGTCAAGCCGGAGAAGGTCTCGAAGCTCACTGAGCTCCGCTCCCCGGTTCGGGTTCGAGGGGCGCCGCAAGGCGCCTCGTCGGCGTTCTGGCGCCTTCTCCTACGGCCGAGCCGGGCGAGCACGGCCTCGAGCGCCTCGAGCAGGCGCAGCGCCGCCACGTCGTCCTCCGCGCGCCGAAGCAGCGCCGCGAGCCGGGCGACCACCGCCTCGGGCCCCTCGCCGCGCTCGGCCACGGCGCGCGCGCGGCGGGCCGTCTGCAACAGGTCGAGCCCGATCGAGGCCTGGTTCGCGAACAGGATCAGGAGATCGATCTCGCCGAGAGCCGAGGCGCGGTCGGGCGCGCGGTCGAGCACCTGGAGCACGCCGAGCGTCGTCTCGCCGTTCACGAGCGGCACGGCCATGATGCTCGTCGGCACGTAGCCCGTCGCCTCTGCTGTCTGGCGGGCGTGGCGCGGATCCTGGGAGAGATCGTCGATCACGAGCGGCTGGCCGGTGACGAGGACCCAGCCGGCGACGCCGGTGCCGGACGGGATCCGCATCCCGATCAGATCGCCCTCGCCCTCGCCCGAGACCGCCTCGAAGACGAGCTCGTCGGTGTCGCCGTCGAGCAGGAAGATCGAGGATGCCTTCGCGCCGAAGATCGCACGTGCGACGTCGACGATCGACTGCAGCAGAGCCCGGTTGCTCTCCTCCGACGGCAGCATCCCGGCTGCGACTGCCTCCCTGTAGCCGTTCTCGCCCGTCATGTGCTCCCTCCGGTGTTGGCTGCGGTCAGGTAGAGGATGCTCTTCAGCTGGAACGGCGTCAGCCCCGGGTGCTTCGAGAGCACGAGCGCGCAGAGCCCCGCGATGTGCGGGGCGGCGAAGCTGTTGCCCGTGCAGCGGAGCGTGCTGCCTCCGGCCCAGGCCACCTCGACGTCGATCCCGCGGGCGAAGAACTCGACCGGGGGATTCGGGTTCGCGAACCACGCCCCGGAGTCGTGGCCCTCGTGGCTTCCGACCGAGATGACCGACGAGAAGCGCCACGGGTAGCTCTCGACCGGCATGTTGTGGGCCGACGCGACGAGCACCGTTCCCTGGAAGTAGGCGGAGTCGGCGAGGTCGTGCAGCAGCTCCGCGAAGCGCTTCTTCGTCGTCGAGAGGCTGAGGTTGATCACGTCGAAGCCGCGCTCGATCGCGTAGGCGAGCCCTCCCAGGATGAGCTCGGCGCTGCCCGTGTTGCCCTCGCCGAGCACCCGGACGCTGTGGAGCCGGCACTCCGGTGCCATCTCGCGCACGATGCCGGCGCAGGCCGTCCCGTGGCCGACGACGTCGCCGATCTCGTCCGGGACGACCGTGATGTCGTCGCCGGCGCCGGTTGCCGCGACGGCGCTCTCGAGCCCGCCCACGAGCGGATGGTCGCCGTCGACGCCGCTGTCGAGGATGCAGACGTCGACGCCGGCCCCGGTCGCGCCTCCGAGCGCCCAATCCCGCGTGATCCGGTCGGGCCACTCGGCGGGGATCGCGATCGACTCCTCGGCGTCCGAGGTGAGGCTCCAGGCGGGAAGCAACCGATCGCTCACAGCGTTCCGAGTGCCCTGGCCCGGGCTGTCGCCGCCGCTCCGGCGAGCGCGGCCGCCTGTTCCGAATGACGGTCGCCCCGGACGGTGGCGAGATTGATGTCGACGAGATGGGCGGCCGACCGGGTGGCCGCCTCCGCGAGCGCCGCCGCAGCGGTCGCGTCGGCTCGGAGCTGGGTCGAGCCTTCCACCGAGGCGAGCGCCGCGAGCTCGGCCACGTCGGCTGCCGCCTCCGCGATGCGAAGCGGCACCTCGGCCGCATGGAGGAGCGCCACACCGAGGGCGAAGTCGCGCTGCTCGCGCGAGCCGGTGGGCTCGCGCAGGACGGCGAGCACCTCCCCGAACGCCGCGGCGTCCTCGTCGCCGAGACGCGTCAGGCGGGAGCGCAGCGCCCGGGCCTGAGTCGCGATCCCCGGCGCGTCCGCCCAGCCCGGGGAGCTGCGGGCCACCATCGTCACGAGCGACGCCGCCATGGCGGCCGCGACCGCGGCCGCGGAGCCTCCGCACGGGGAGGGCGCGGGAGCCTCGAGCGCATCGAGGAACTCGTCGAGCCCAAGCGCAGGCGCGGCCGACGTCCGGCTCTGAGCGTCCGTCACGCCACGATGCGTCTGCGCAGGTGATCGACAACCGCGGGCCGCGGCTCGATCCCGGCGGCGCGGAGTGCGCCCTCGAGATCCTCGACGAGTGCCTGCCGGAGCGCGGCGTCCTGCTCCGCGCGTGCGACGAGCGCATCGATCCCGGCGCGCGCGGCGGGCAGCACCTGCGCTGCCTCGATCCATCCGGCCGGAGCCGGAGGGAGGAGGCCGCAGAAGCTCGCCGAGGCGCTCTTCGTCGTACGCCGTCATCCGATCACCATGTGTACAGGACGGGGGAGCGCGGGGGTTTCTTCCGTCACGGCTCCTCCGCTTCCAGCTCGTTGCGGAGATGGCCGAGGCAGCGCGAGATCCTGCTCGCGATCGTCCCCGGCGGAATCGCGAGCGCGTCGCCGATCGTGCGGTAGCTCTCGTCGCGGGCGAAGAAGCGGTCGAGGATCTCCTGGCACTCGGGGCCGAGGTGCGAGAGGCCCTCCCGGACGACCATCGCCTCGTCGAGGCGGCTCGATGACGTCGTCGGGGAGCTGCGCTCCGATCGCGTCGACCTCCTCGACCGGCACGAGCCGGCCGGACGCGCGCAGGAGATCGAGGCAACAGTTGCGCGTGAGCTGCCCGACCCACGGGCGGATCGCATCGTCCGAGCGCAGCGAGTCGAGCCGCTCGTAGACCCGCAGGAACACGGTCTGGAACACCTCCTCTGCGTCGTGCGGGGCCAGGCGGAAGGCCTGCGTCGCGATGGCGAGGACGTACCGGGAGAAGCGCTCGACGAGGGCGTTCCACGCCGCCGCGTCGCCGCGCGCGGCAGGCTGCGACGAGATCCGCGTCGGACGGCATGACCTCCATGCTCGACGGCACGGAACCGCTCAGCGGGACTGAGCTGCGCGGAGTCGTTCGGCGAGGATCTCCAGCAGCTTCCAGGCCAGCTCGGGCCGCTGCTCGACGAACGGCCGGAAGCTCCAGATGGGGAGCGCGAACGCCACCATCGGCGTCGAGGCCGTCACCGTCGCCGACCGTGCCGACTTGTCCACGAGTGCGACCTCGCCGAACGACGACCCGGGCCCGAGCTTGCCGACCACGTCCCCGTGCACGGTGACGGTCGCCTCTCCGCTTTCGACGACGAAGAAGTTGAGGCCGTCCAGTCCCTCCGTCGCGATTGCCGCGCCCTCGGGAAAGTGGCGCTCGATGAACTCGTCGGAGAGACGCTCGACCGTCTTCTCGTCGAGATCCGCGAAGAGCGGCACGCCTTTGATCAGTTCGGCAGATGGCTTTGACATGGGCCTGACCTTACCGTTACGGCGCAGTCCTGTCATCTGCGCCCGCAGAGAGCTCCTCGATCCGGCCCTCGGCGGCCTCGAGCAGGCTCGCGCATTGCCGGTGCAACGCCTCGCCGCGCTGCCAGAGGCGGATCGCCTCGTCGACGCCGACCTCGCCGCGCTCGAGAGTTCCGACGATCTCCTCGAGCTCGCGCCGGAGCTCCTCGAACGACCTCGCGCCCGCCCGCGCACCCTCGGTCACTGCCGCACCTCGTCGACCGTGGCCGTCAGTTCGCCTGTGGCGAGCTCGATCTCGAGCGGGCTGCCGGGTGCGGCGGCGGCGGCGTCGCGGAGAGCCGATCCGCTCGAGCGCACGATGGCGTAGCCCCGCGTCAGGGTGGCCCGTGGCGACAGGGCCTGGAGCCTGGCTGCCGCGTGGTCGAGCGCGGCCCGGCGCCTCTCCAGCAGGAGCAGCGGCGCCGAGCGGAGCCGGCTCCTGTCGCGCTCCAGCCGCTCCCGGTGGCGCGAGAGCGCGCGCCTGACCGAGCCGTCGAGCCGCTCGCGCAGCAGCTCCAGCCCTGCCCTCAGCTCGCTGAGGTCGGGAACGACGAGACGCGCCGCGGCGGTGGGCGTCGAGGCCCGCACGTCCGCGGCGAGATCGCACAACGGTGTGTCCTGCTCGTGCCCCACGGCGGAGACGACCGGCACGGCGCACGCGGCGACCGTCCGGACGACGACCTCCTCGCTGAACGGGAGCAGGTCTTCGAAGCTGCCGCCGCCGCGGGCGAGGATGACGACGTCCACCTCCGGATGCGCGGCGACGCGGCGGAGCGCGGAGGCGATCCGCAACCCCGCGCCGCTCCCCTGGACGCGGGTCTCGGCGACGACGATGTGGACGGCCGGGAATCGCGATCTCATGCCTGCGACCACATCGCCGCGGGCGGCCGCGTCCGCCCCCGTCACGACTCCGACAGCGCGCGGAAAGCGCGGCAGGGGGCGCTTCAGCTCGGCGGCGAAGAGGCCCTCCGCGGCCAGCTCGCGCTTCAGCCGCTCGACGGCCGCGAGGTGGCCGCCGAGCCCGATCCGCTCGATCGTGAGGGCACGGAGGCTGAGCTCGCCCTTCGCCTCGTATATCTCTGCCTTCCCCTCGACGAGCACGCGCTCGCCGTCCGCCAGCTCGAGCGCGAGCTGGTCGAAGCGGCGCCGCTGCATCGTGGCCCGCAGGCACGCGCCGGTCGCGGGGTCCTTGAGCGTGAAGAACACGAACGCCCACGCCTCGTTCCGGCGGAGGTCGGTGACCTCGCCCTCGACCCAGAGCGCGGGCAGCCGGCGCAGGTAGATGCCGATCCCTGCGTTGAACGCGGAGACGCTGAAGACCTTGCGGTCGCCGTGGTACGTGGCCGGAACCTTCATGGAGTCGAGCGAGGCGACTGGCCTCGTCCCGACTCCTTTTACACGGTTCCGGGCTAGAGGAGGATGTCCGCGACCGTCGCGGGTGCGCAGCCCTGGCGCTTGAGGTCGACGCACGTGTGCAGGTCGGCCTCGCTGGCGGCGAGCCGCTCCGCGAGCGGCAGCGGGAACCCGGCCTCGATCAGCACGTGCAGGCGCCAGCTCTCGACCTTGGCCTGCTCGTTCTCACGATCGATATGGGTCTCAGTGATCTCAGCCATGGTGTCCTCGGGTGGGCTCCTGAGCCAGGTGCCGGGTGGATTCGTGATCGCTAAGACGAACCCTCCCACAAATGGTTGGAGCCGTCGAGTAAGGACTTTGTGTTGACGGGGACCGTGAGCCCGCGCTCACGACGACTCACTGAGCCTGCGCGCGAGCTCCTCGCGCACCATCAGCTCGACGGCCCGATCGAGCTCGCGGCCCAGACGGTTCGCGGCGTCCTCGCGGATCTCGCGCATCCGCTCGTCGAATGCGGTCGCAGCAATCTGGGCGTGACGCTCGATCTCACGCTCGTGCACCCGCTGCAGCCGCTCGATCTGCCGGCGCTCGAACTCGATCAGCGTCAGCTCGAGGCGCGCCCGCGCGTCGGTCTCGGCTTGTTCGATCCCCTCGGCGATCGCAGCCTCCCGCGCCCGCAGCCGCTCGGTGATCTCCTCGACCGACCGCCGCCGCTCGATCGTGTGGGCCTCGAGCTCGTCGAGCGCCTCGGTGACCGCG
Source organism: uncultured Thermoleophilia bacterium (assembly GCA_963736945.1). Lineage (GTDB taxonomy): Bacteria > Actinomycetota > Thermoleophilia > Gaiellales > Gaiellaceae > Gaiella. Next base: position 211,712 of record CAVTQW010000014.1, on the reverse strand, counting down.
GAGGCGGCGGCGCGCTCCAGCTCCTCCCGGAGGCGGACGACGGCCTGGCGCTGCTCCTCGCTCGTCGAGCCGAGCTCCGCCGCATCGCGCTCGATCCTCGCCTCGACGTCCGCGATCGCCTGCTGCTGCCGCTGGCTGAGTCGGGCGAGCTGGGCCTCCAGGTGTCGCTGGGCGCGCTCGATGTCGTCGGCGATGCCCTGGAGGCGCTCGTCGAGCCGCCGCTCGGTCGCCGCGAGCATGTCGACGAGAGATTCGCCGGCGCGGCGCTCGCGCTCCGCGAACGCCGCCAGCCGCTCCGCCCGGAGGCGCCGCTCCTCGGCCGCGAGCTGCGAGATGGTGTCGGCGCGCTCGCGGGCCAGCGTGCGCCTGATCTCCTCGGTGTGCGCGGCCGTCTCCTCCTCGGCCGCGGCGTGCACGGCGGCCCGGGCTGCGGCCACGAGGGCGTCGATGTCGGCGGTGCTCTCGCGTGAGCTGCCGGAGCGCCAGCCAGAGGACGACGGCGCCGACGAGGGCGACGGCGAGGCAGGCGGCGAGGATCCAGACGGCCACGGCGGAACGCTATAGGCGGAGCGTCACGAGAGCGGCCGCAATGAGAAGGGTCGAGAGCGTGAGCAGTCGGAGGGCGGCCTCGGGCGCGGCGACGAGCAGCTCTGGTGTGACCGCCGCGCGCGTGCCGTCCTGCAGCTCGAGCTCCCCGGTCACCGCGACGAGACGGCGGCGGGCGGCCCGAACGGGGGTCGAGAGCCGCCGCTGGGCGAGCGAGAGCACCGTCGCCCATCCCGCCGCAAGGACCGCCGCGAGGCGCAGCGTCCCGGCGCAGGCGACGTACGCGGTCACGACCGGGAACGCGCCCCACGCGAGGCCGAACCAGAGATCCGAGTGGAACCGGCCGCCGAAGAGCTCGAGGTTGTAGGCGGGCACGAGGAAGGCGCCGACGGCGATGAGCGGAAGCAGCCAGAGGCTGAAGTCGAGCGCGACGGCGAGCCCGAGCGCGCAGGCCGCGGCGACGGATCCGATCGCGAGTGCGATGAGCACGGGCGCCGGGATGGTCGTGCGGAGCGGCCGGCCCGCGAGCTCGTCGAGTGCGTGCGCGCCGATCCCCATCGCGAGGAAGAAGGCGAGGACCGTGAGCCCGAGCCGGCCCCACGGAACCTCCGCCACGAGGCAGCCGCCGACGACGACGTAGGAGAGATGCCAGGCGGTGTACGGCGCGTGCAGCAGCGTCACGTAGTCGCGCCAGCCACCCTGGCGCAGCGCGTAGAACGCCGGCCTCACCGGCGGATCCCCGAGATCACCACGCCTCCCTCGAGGCTCAGACGCCGCGCCCGCACGTCCGCGATGCCGGCTGCGTCCCACAGCTCGAGCTGCCGTTCGAGCGGCCACTGCGCGTAGAACGACCGGATCGACGGGCCGAGGAACCGCCCGACCTCGTACCAGCCGGGCGAGATGAGCCGGCCGGCGACCGGGAGGCCGATGCCGACGTAGAGGTTCCACAACCGCCGCCAGATCCCGCGCGGGACGCAGAACTCGAGCGAGGCGATCGTGCCGCCTCGGCGGACGACGCGCGCGAGCTCCTGCAGCGTCGCCCCGGGATCGTCGACGTAGCGCAGCAGGTACGTGAACGTGAGATGGTCGAAGGAGGCGTCGGGAAAGGGGACCTCGGTCGCCGAGCCCTCGATGAGCGGGACGCGGTCGCCGAAGCGCCGCCGCGCCGCCGCGAGCATGTCGGGGCTCTGGTCGAGCCCCGTGACGCGATGACGGCGGGCGAGGAGCAGCTCCGCCACGAGGCCGGTCCCGGTCGCGACGTCGAGCACCGAGCCGCCGTCGTTCGGCACGCGCGCGACGAGTGCTCTGCGCCAGCGCGGGTCCTGGCCGAGAGAGAGAACGGCGCCGACACGGTCGTAGCTGCCGGGGAGCGGCGCGAACAGCTCGACAGCGTGGCTCTGGCGGGCGGACACCGTGTCTACCCTGCCATGCTTCTCGTATCCTGGCGCGGTGTCGCTGCTCGCGGACCTGGAGCGCATCGCCGGGATCGCGGCCACGACGGCGCCGGACGGAGCTTCCGTGACCGCCGTGCTCGCCGCCGAGGCGACGCCCGGCCTCCGCACGTACCTCTGCGCCTTCGAGGACGGGGCCGGCGACGCGCTCCTGGCTCGTGCTCGACGACCGGGGTGGCGCGGTCTCGAGCCGGAGGGACGTGCGCGACGCCGTCTCCATCGCCGCCCTGTGCGAGATCGCCGAGGAGTCGGCCTTCGGCGGCGACCTGGACGAGCTGCTGGCCCAGCTCGTGGCCCTGCGATTGACGGAGGCTCCACCCGGGATCGATGAGGCCGAGGAGGCCGTGCGCGAGCTCCAGCGGACGATCGGCACGCCGCCGCACCGCGCGACGCCCGGCCGACTCGACGCACTCGGCGCTCGCCACCCGGCGGCTCGAGCAGGCACTCGACCCGGTGGCGCCGTCCCCGTTCACGTCCGCGCTCAAGTCCGCCCAGGGAACGCTCGACGAGCTCCTGCAGGAGGTGGAAGGGGCGTACCTCGCGGCGCTTCGCGAATGACAGAGGCCGGTTTCGCCGCCCCGGCTTCGGTTAGGCTTGACCCATGGAAGGTGGCGGCTTCTTTCCCCTCGGCGGCGACCCGGAGGACATCCTGCGGGGGCTGCGCGAGTTCGCGGAGAGCCAGTCGGAGAGCGTCAAGGAGGCCCAGCGCGAGCAGTTTGCGACGCTGACCCTGAGCACTGCCGTGGAGCTCACCGCCGCAGCGCTCGGGAGGCTGGAGCCGACCGGCGGGCCGGACGAGCAGGCGATCGCGCTCCGCGACGCGATGCGCGTCCTCTTTCCCGAAGCGGTGGCGCTCGTCAGCGCCGCGCGCCAGGGATTCATGCGCGAAGGCTGAGCCGTGAATCGCCTGTGACGTCCACCGACGTCGTCGAGACGGCTGCGGAGGCGGCCGGCTTCACGCGGCCGCCGCTGCTCGTGCTCGACCGCGTCCGCGGGTTCCTCGACCGGCACGGCCTCGGGAACGGGGACATCGCCGTCAGCCGGACGGGCGAGGGCCGCTCGAACTTCACCTTCGTCGTGGAGCGCGGGTCGGACCGCTACGTTCTCCGCCGCCCGCCGCGGCCGCCCTACCCGCCCTCGACCCATGACGTCCTGCGCGAGGCGCAGCTGCAGCTAGCGCTCGCGCCGCTCGGCGTGCGCGTTCCGTCGGTCCTCGCGATCTGCGACGACACGGACGTGCTCGGCGTCCCGTTCTACGTCATGGCGTACGTCGACGGCCTGGTCGTGGAGCAGGAGCTGCCGAGCCCGCTCGACCGGGACGAGGCCGCCCGCCGCGCCCTCGGGCTGGAGCTCGTGGACGTGCTCGCCGAGATTCACGCCGTCTCCGGCGACGAGCCGGCCCTGGTCGGCTTCCGGCGTCCGGGCAGCTACGTCGAGCGGCAGCTGCGCCGCTTCACCGAGCTCTGGTCCGTCAACGCGACCCGCAGCATCCCCGCCGTGGACGAGCTGACGTGGCGCCTGCGGGCGGACGCCCCGGAGCCCGTCGCCGCGGCCGTCGTCCACGGCGACTTCAGGCTGGGGAACATGCTGGTCGGGCGGGAGGATGCGTCGCGGATCGTTGTTGCCGTCGACTGGGAGATGGGTGCGGTCGGGGATCCGCGGGCCGACGTGGGCTACCTGCTCGCCACGTACGAGGAGCCCGGGGGAGAGCCGAGCCCCGTCGGCGGCTCGCCCGCCACGCGCGCCGCGGGGTTCCCCTCCAAGCGCGAGCTCGTCGAGCGCTACGCCGTCAGGACCGGGACCGAGCCGGACCGCCTCGAGTGGTTCGTCGCGCTCGCGCTCTGGAAGGCGGCGATCTTCTGCGACGCGATCTACGGCCGCTACGTCCGCGGCGAGCTCGCGGCGGGCGACGACAGCGCCGCGATCTTCGAGGCGGGGGTGCCGCTGATGGCCGACCGGGCCCTGCTCGCCCTCGAGGCGTCCGCGGGTCCCTGATCCGTCAGGAGAGCCGCTCGAGGATCATCGCCATGCCCTGGCCGCCGCCGACGCACATCGTCTCGAGCCCGAACGTCGCGTCGCGCGAGCGCAGGCCGTTGAGCAGCGTGATCGCGATTCGCGCTCCGGTCATGCCGAACGGATGCCCGATCGCAATCGCGCCGCCGTGCACGTTCAGGCGGTCGTCGTCGATCCCGAGGTCGTCGGCGGCGGGGATCACCTGCGCCGCGAACGCCTCGTTGATCTCGACGAGGTCGATGTCGCCGATCGTCATGCCTGCCCGGCCGAGCGCCTGACGCGAGGCCTCGACGGGGCCGAGGCCCATGATCTCCGGCGAGAGCCCGGAGACGCCCGTCGCCACGATCCGCGCGAGCGGCACGATCCCGAGCTCCTCGGCCCTGCGCTCGCTCATCACGACAACGGCCGCCGCGCCGTCGTTGAGCGGGCAGCAGTTGCCGGCCGTGATGGTGCCGCCGGGCCGGAAGACCGGCTGGAGCTGCGAGACCTTCTCGTACGTGGTGCCGGGCCGCGGCCCGTCGTCCGCGGCGACGACGGATCCGTCCGGGAGCGTCACCGGCGTGATCTCGCGATCGTAGAACCCGTCCGCGATCGCCCGCTCCGCGCGCTGCTGGCTGCGGACGCCGAACTCGTCCTGCTCCCGGCGGCTGACTCCGCGCAGGCCGGCGACGTTCTCGGCCGTCTGGCCCATCGCGATGAACCGGAGAGCGCAAAAGCCCCGGCCAAGGAGGGGGCCGGGGCTTTGGCTGTCAGCGGCGCCGGCACAGTGCTGGTTCCGGCGCTGGACTCGTTCGGGCGTCGTGGGAGCATCATCCACCTCGCTCCTGTGAGCCCGCTGGGAGCCACGTCAGCCCCCGGGGTGAGCTGCTATCCGCCCTCCTCTCCCTTACGAGCCCGGGCCGCCGCCTCCTCCTCGCTCCGGCGCCAGATCTCCCAGGCGATGGGGCTCTCGATCTCCTCTGCGATGTGCGCCACGAGCCCGATCGCCCGCGCCATGACGGCGATCCCGCGCACGATGCGCCAGTCGAGGCCGAGCTCGCAGCAGATCGCGCCGATCGCCCCGGTGACGTTGACCGGCAGCACGTTCCCGGTCGTCTGCGCCGCGGCGGCGCCGATGAGCTGCATCAGGCGCACGTACTCCCCGGCGAGGCCCTGCTCCTCGGCGATCGCGAACAGCTTGACCGCCCGGGGGTCGACCGGTGTGTGGATCGGGTGCCCGATGCCGGGGACCAGGCGTCCGGAATCGCGATAGGAGGAGACGGTCGCGATCGCGAGGGCGTCGAGCTCCTCGCCGTCACTGCGCCCGGCGAGCGCTTCGACGAGCATGCGGGCCGCCCCTTCCATCGTGCCCGCGATCACGGTGCCGAGGCCCGAGACGCCCGCAGCCACAGCTGCCTGCAGCGACTCCGGCGCTCCCGCGTAGGTCAGCCGGGCGGCGAGGGCGCTCGGCGTCAGGCCGTGCTCGACGAGCGAGATGACCATGGCGTCGAACACGACCGCCTCCTGCGGCGTCGGCGTGCGCCCCGTGATCTCGAGGAAGGCGAACTGCCCCAGCGACATCGTCCCGAGGATCTCGTCCGACAGGCTCCTGCCCCGCACGACGATGCGGTCGGCAGTGCTCCAGCCGAGGTCCGAGCGGATCGGCCGGGCTTCTGCCATGGTTGCAAGCGTATGCGCCGCTCACCCGACGCGTCCAGCCTCGCATCCGCCTCGCCCGTCGACCTGCTGCCACCGCTGCCCGCGGGGATGCGCGGCCTGAACGTGCGCGACTTCCTCGAGGAGGCCGTCGCGGGCGATCCGGGAGCGCCGGCGCTGATCACGTACGAGGAGGAGATCACGTACGCAGAGCTCGACGGCAGGGTCGATCGCGCGGCCGCCGCGTGGCAGGAGCTCGGCGTGGGCAAGGGCGACCGTGTCGCCTTCATGCTCGAGAACTCCTCCGACTTCGTCGTCTCCTGGCTCGGGCTCGCCAAGATCGGCGCCGTCCTCGTCGGGCTCAATACGCGCTGGAAGGCGCTCGAGGTGGCCGACGCGGTCACTCGGACGGCGCCGAAGCTGGCGCTCGCAGACGGGGGCCACCTCGGCACAGTCCGCGCGGCGGCGGTGGTGGAGCCGATGCCGCTCGACCGAGTTCCGAGCCCGTGCCGCCGCGACGGACGGCGCCTTCGAGCGGCCGCCGCTCGAGGCGAGGGACCCGATCAGCTTCATCTTCACCTCCGGGACGACAGGCCACCCGAAGGCCGTGCAGCAGACGCACGGCGCCTACGTCCTCACCGGCCAGGCGTACCCGTGGTGGCTCGGCCTCGAGCGCGGCGCGCGGCTCTACGCGTGCTTGCCGCTGCTGCACGTCAACGCGCAGGCCTACTCGACCATGGGCGCCATCGGCAGCGGCGGCGCGGTCGTCGTCGTCGAGCGCTTCAGCGCGACCCGGTTCTGGGACGACATCAGGACGTACCGCGCGAATGCCTTCAACTTCATCGGGGCCGTCATCGCCATCCTGCTCAAGGCGGAGCCCGGGCCGCACGAGCGCGACCACGAGCTGCGGGTGATGTACGGCGCTCCCGCGTTCGCCGAGGCCGAGCGGGCGGCGATCGAGGAGCGCTTCGGAGTGCGGGTCATCTCCGGCTTCGGGATGAGCGAGACGACGTTCGGGCTGATCGAGGATCCTTACGGCGAGCGCCGGTCGGCCTCGATGGGGAAGGCACGACAGCATCCCGATCCGGCGTTCGTCAACGAGGCGCGCGTCGTCGACGACGACGGCCGTGAGGTGCCGCCGGGGGAGGCGGGAGAGCTCATCATCTCGAACCCGGCGATCATGCGCGGCTACTTCAACGACCCCGAGAAGACGGCCGAGTCGCTGCGCGGGGGCTGGCTCTGGACGGGCGATCTCGCCACCCGCGACGAGGACGGCTTCTTCTACTACCTCGACCGCAAGAAGGACATCGTGCGCCGGCGCGGCGAGAATGTCTCCTCCGTGGAGGTCGAGGTCGTCCTCACGGCCCACCCCGCGGTCGAGGAGGCGGCGGTGGTCGGCGTCCCCTCCGAGCTCACCGAGGAGGAGGTGCTCGCGCTCGTGCAGCTCCTGCCCGGCGCGCGCGCCGAGCCGGCCGAGCTCGCGTCGTGGTGCAGGGAGCGGCTCGCGGACTTCAAGGTGCCGCGGTACATCCAGCTCGTGCCCGAGCTGCCGAAGACGTCGACGGGGAGGCTCCAGAAGGGGACGTTGCGAGACGAGCTCGCCGATCCCGCGGCCTGGTGGGACGCGGAGGCGAGTTGACGAGGGTCGTCGTGCTGCCCGGCGACTGCATCGGCCCCGAGATCATGGCCGAGTCGCACCGCGTCCTGGCGCGGCTCGCTCCCGACGTCGAGCTCGAGGAGAAGCCCTTCGGCGCCGCCGCGATCCGTGCGACCGGCACGCCGCTGCCCGAGGACACCCTCGCCGCGGCGGTGGCCGCGACCGCCGTCCTCAAGGGCCCGGTCGGGGACCCGGAGTTCGACGCCGCCGACGTCCGCCCCGAACAGGGGCTGCTGGGACTTCGCAAGGCGCTCGACGTCTACGCGAACCTGCGGCCGGCTCGTGGCCGCGGCATCGACCTGCTGGTCGTGCGCGAGCTCGTCGGCGGGCTCTACTTCGGCGAGAAAGGCGTCCGGGCAGACGGCACCGTCTTCGACACGTGCGAGTACCACCCCGACCAGGTCGAGCGCATCGCCCGGCGCGCGTTCGAGCTCGCCCGCACCCGTCGTCGGGCGGTCGTCTCGGTCGACAAGGCGAACGTGCTCGAGACGTCGCGCCTGTGGCGCCGGGTCGTCGACCGCCTCGCCCCCGAGTACGACGACGTCTCGGTCGAGCACATGCTCGTCGACAACGCCGCCATGCAGCTCGTGCGCGCCCCGGAGCAGTTCGACGTGATCCTGACCGAGAACACCTTCGGCGACATTCTCTCCGACGTGGCCGCCGAGGTGACCGGCGGCCTCGGCCTCTCCGGCTCGGCGAGCCTCGGCGACGGTGGCCCGGGGCTGTTCGAGCCGTCGCACGGCTCGGCGCCCGACATCGCGGGGCAGGGCCTCGCGAACCCGACCGGGATGTTGCGCTCGACGGCCATGCTCCTCGAGCACGCACTCGGCCGCAGGGAGGAGGCGGCGCGCCTCGACGCCGCCGTCGACGCGGCGCTCGAGTCGGCGCCGACGTCGGACCTCGGCGGGACGGCGTCGACCTCGGAGTTCGGCGACGCGGTCCTGGCGCGGCTGTAGAGGCTTTTCAGTGGGGTGTCCCGCAACGTTCGACCGGAAATGATCGTTGCGGGACACCCCACTCCATGTTGATTGCTGTAGTGCGGCGTCTCACAACGATGCTTTTCCTGTCTACCGTTGTGAGACGCCGCACTAGGCGGGCGCGCGCCGGCGCTGGGCGGTGAAGGCGACCATGGCGGCGTTGTGCTCCTCGCGCGTCAGGGGCGGTCGCGGCAGCGGTGACGCGGCGCCGGCGCGGAGGCCGTCCACCGTCAGCGCGAGGTAGCGCCGCCAGAACTCCGGCGCGATGTCGCGCGTGGCGTCGACGACCCTCCCGGTCGTCCAGAGGAGGACGGAGATGTCCTCGTAGGCGACGTCGCCGCGCAGGCCGCCGGCCTCCTGGGCCCGCGCGACCAGCGTCTCCACGAGCGGGCGCACCCGCGTGCGCGCCCGTCCGAGGAGTTGCTCGGTGCGGCAGCTGGGAGCCGAGGATCGCCGAGAGCCCGCGGTCGGCCGCCTGCAGGCCGACGATGTGCTCGAGGTAGCCGAGCAGCCCCTGCCACGGGTCCGGGTCGGCCAGGGCCCGCTCAGCGGCTTCGGCGATCTGGTCGAGATGGGACTCGAACACCGCCTCGACCAGCGCGTCCTTCGTGGGGAAGCGCCGGTAGAGCGTGCCGACGCCGACGCCGGCCCGGGCCGCGATTTCCTCCACGCTCACGTCGATGCCCTGGCGGGCGAACGCCTCGCGCGCCGCGAGCAGGATCCGGTCGCGATTCTCCCGCGCGTCCCGCCGCAATGGCCGCTTCCCGGCCTCCGAATAAGCGGAGCGTTCCATCCGCTTATGATACGGTACGAGAGGTGGAGGCGCAGGTCGGATCACGTACGGCGTCCCGCCCCGGCGTTGTGCTCGCGATCCTGGCGCTGGCCGGAAGCGGCTACGCCATGCTGCAGTCCCTCGTCGTGCCGGCCCTGCCGACGCTGCAGAAGGAGCTCGACACGAGCCCGACCGGCGTCGCGTGGATCTTCACGACGTACCTCCTCGCCGCCTCGGTGGCGACGCCGATCGCCGGCCGCGTGGGCGACATGTTCGGCAAGAAGCGGACGCTCCTCGTCGTGCTCACGGGGCTTGCCGGGGGAACGCTGCTCGCGGCCCTCGCGACGACGCTGCCGGTCCTGATCCTCGCCCGCGCGATCCAGGGCGTCGGAGGCGCCGTCTTCCCGCTCGCCTTCGGGATCATCCGCGACGAGTTCCCGCGCGAGCGCGTGCCGGGCAGCATCGGGCTCGTCTCGGGGCTGCTCGGGATCGGCGGGGGGCTCGGGATCGTGCTGGCCGGCCCCATCCTCGCGCACCTCGACTACCACTGGCTCTTCTGGATCCCCTTCGCGGTCATCGTCGTGACGGCCGTGGGGACGCTGTTCCTCGTCCCGGAGTCGCCGATTCGCGCTCCAGGGCGCGTCGACTGGCTCGGCGCGGTGCTCCTCTCGTCGTGGCTCGTCTGCCTGCTCCTGTCGATCAGCGAGGCGCCTCACTGGGGCTGGACCTCGTCGCGCACGATCGGGCTGTTCTCCGTGGCAGTCGTCCTCGCGGTCCTGTGGATCCGCGTGGAGGAGCGCTCGTCGACGCCACTCGTCGACATGAAGATGATGCGGTTGCGCGCCGTCTGGACGACGAACCTCGTCGGCTTCGTCGTCGGGCTCGGGATGTTCAGCGCCTTCGTGCTGATCCCGCAGTTCGTCCAGACGCCGACGGGCAACGGGTACGGCTTCGGCTCGTCGGTGACGGCATCGGGCATCTTCCTCATCCCCTCGACCGTGACGATGATCATCTCCGCGCCCGCGGCCGGGAGGCTCTCGACGCGCATCGGCTCCAAGCCGCCCCTCGTCGCGGGCGTTGCGATCACGATGATCGCGCTGCTCCTGCTCGCGGTCGCCCACTCGGCCCACTGGCCGATCTACCTCGTCCTCGCTGCTCCTCGGCATCGGCGTCGGCTTCGCGTTCGCCTCGATGACGAACCTGATCGTCGAGGCAGTCGAGCCGGACCAGACCGGTGTGGCGACGGGGATGAACGCGGTCGTACGGACGATCGGGGGAGCCGTGGGAGGCCAGGTCGTCGCGACCTTCCTCGCCGCGAGCGTTCTCGTGAGCGGCTATCCGGCGGAGAGCGGCTACACGTGGTCGTTCGCAGTGATGGCAACCGCGCTCGGCGTCGGCGTCGTCGCGGCGCTGGCCGTTCCGGGAGGCGTCCGCCGCACGCACGTCGTCGCGGCCGAGCCGCGCCTGTCGGTCGAATGAGGCGCCGGGCGGAGCTAGAAGCCGATCAGCTCCGGGCCGAGCGACGCGGCGGCGTCCGCCACGAGCGAGCGCGCCGCGCCGAAGCTGTCCTCCCCTCCCAGCTCGACGAGCGAGCGCGCGGGCGCGCCGCCCAGGTCGATCCCCTCGTCGATCGCCCCGGCGACGACCCCGGCGGGCAGGGGAAGCGAGCGGGCCGCCTCGAGCACGCGCGCAACGACCTTGCCGCCGAAGGTCGTCGAGTCGACCTTGCCCTCTCCCGTGATCGCCGCCGTGCTCTCCTTCAGGGCGCGGGCGAATCCCACCGCCTCCGCCACGACGTCGAAGCCCGGCACGAGCCGTGCCCCGGCCGCTGCGAGCCCGCCCGCGAGGCCACCGGCGGCGCCGGAACCCGCCAGGTCCAGGACATCGGCGCCGAACGTCGTCCGCAGCCGGCCTGCCAGCGTCCGCAGCCGCACCTCGAGTGCGGCCACGTCGTCCGGCGAGGCGCCCTTCTGCGGGCCGAAGAGCGGCGGGCGCGTCGAGGAAGGTCGTGGCGACGTCGCAGGCGACGACGACGTCGGCGCCGCGGAGCGACCAGCCGAGCGCGTCGAGGGCACCGAGTCCTCCGTCGACCGTCGCCGAGCCTCCGACGCCGACGATCACCCTGCTGCAGCCGCTGTCGAGAGCGGCGGCGACGAGCTCGCCGGTGCCGTACGTGGTGGCGGCCAGTGGATCGTTGTGCTCGACGAGCGCGAGGCCGCTCGCACGCGCCATCTCGACGACGGCGGTGCCGTCGCCGAGCAGGGCCCAGTCGGCGTCGACGGGCAGGCCGTCGGGGCCGCTGACGCGCACCGTCTGGAGCGTGCCCGGCACCGAGCCCAGGATCGCGTCGAGCGTGCCCTCGCCGCCGTCCGCGAGCGGCAGCGCGCGACCCGTGTAGCCCGCCCGCTCGAGGCCGGTGCACATCGCGGCCGCCGCCTCCGCCGCCGAGAGGCTGCCGCGGAACTTGTCGGGGCAGCAGAGCACGCGCACCGGCACGAGCCTAGTGCGGCGTCTCACGACGTGTCACAGGAACAAGCATCGCTGTGGGACGCCGCCCTAGACCCGACGCCGCCAGCGGTCGAAGACGTCGTCGAGCGCCGCCCGGCTCGCGTGCGGGGCGAGCACGTAGAGCCGGTCGCCCGCCCGGACGACCGTGCTCCCGCGCGGCGGGATCGTGTGCTGGTCGCGCGCGATCAGGGCCACGAGTGCGCTCCGGGGGAGGCCGAGCTCGCGCACGGCTGCACCGGCGATCGCGTAGTCGCTCGACACGTCGAACTCGACGAGGTCGAGAGGGCTCGACTCGTCGACCGACAGTGGGCGCCGCACGGTCGGCGACGGCGGCTCGAGCAGCCCGAGCGCCGCCGCGACGCGCTCGAGAGTCGTCCCCTGCAGGAGCGCGGAGACGAGAACGACGAAGAACACGGCATTGAAGATCGTCTCGCCCTTCGGGACGTGCTCCGAGAGGACGAAGGTGCCGAGCACGATCGGCACGGCGCCGCGGAGGCCGGCCCAGCCGAGGAACGCCCGCTCGCGGGCGTTGAAGTCGCTCACCGCCGTCGACAGGAACACGCGCGACCGGACGGATCACGACGACGAGCAGCAACGCAAGGACGAACCCGGAGACCATCACCTCCGGCAGGTCGCTCGGGAAGACGAGCAACCCGAGGACGACGAACATCGTCACCTGGGAGAGGAACGCGAGGTCCTCGTGGAAGCTGACGAGCTGCCCGCGGTAGCGTGACGGGGTGCTGCCGACGGCGAGGCCGACGAGGTAGACGGCGAGGAAGCCGCTCCCGCCGAGGACGTCGGCGACGCCGAACGAGAGCGCCGCCGCAGAGACCGAGGCGACGGGCGCGAACGAGCCGACGGAGCGCGGAAGGCGCGAGAAGATGCGGGTCGCGACGAACCCGAGCAGGACGCCGACGACGAGCCCGATGCCGAGCTGCCGCACCATCAGGAAGAGGACGTCGTCGAGCCTGAAGGTCGGGTCGTCGATCCACTCGATCAGGCCCACCGTGAGCGCGATCGCGATCGGGTCGTTCAGGCCCGTCTCGCACTCGAGCGTGCGGGCGAGGCGACGGCGCACCTGCGTGTGACGCAGCGTCGCGAACACCGCTGCCGCGTCGGTCGACGCGACGACGCCGCCGAGGAGCACCGACTGGGGCCAGTCGAGGTCGAAGAGGGCATGCGCCGCGGCGCCCGTGAGGAGGGCGGTGACGGCGACCCCGATCGTGCTCAGGAGCGCGGCCGGCACGGCGACGCGCCTCAGCCGGCGCCACGAGGTCGAGAGGCCGCCCTCGTAGAGGATCGCGACGAGGCAGACGACGCCGACCGTGCGCGCCAGCTCGGCGTCGTCGAACTCGATTCCGCCGACTCCGTCCGACCCGAGCAGCATCCCCAGGGCGAGGAATGCTACGAGCGCGGGCACCCCGGCGCGTGAGGCGCCGAGGCCGACGGCGATGCTGGCGGCCAGGACGGCGCCGACGAGCAGGAGCATGGTGCCCTCGTCCACGACGTCATTCTCGCGGCTGCGGGCGCGGGCCTCGTCGATCCCGGCTAAAAGAGGTGCTATGCGCGCGCTCGTGAAAGCGAAGGCCGAGCGGGGACTCTGGCTCGAGGACGTGCCGGAGCCCGAGATCGGGATCAACGACGTGCTCATCCGCGTGCGCAAGACCGGCATCTGCGGCACCGACCTGCACATCCACGCGTGGGACGCGTGGGCGCAGAAGACGATCCCCGTCCCGCTCGTCATCGGCCACGAGTTCGTCGGTGAGCTCGTCGAGGTGGGAGCCAACGTGAGCGACTTCCACCCCGGCGACGTCGTCAGCGGCGAGGGGCACGTCGTCTGCGGGCGCTGCCGCAACTGCATGGCCGGTCGCAGGCACCTCTGCGCACACTCGATCGGGCTCGGCGTGCAGCGCCCCGGCGCGTTCGCAGAGTACGTCTCGCTGCCGATGACGAACATCTGGCACCACTGGCCCGGAGTGCCCGAGAACGTGGCGGCGATCTTCGACCCGTTCGGGAACGCCGTCCACACCGCGCTCGCATTCCCCGTGCTCGCCGAGGACGTCGTCGTCACCGGTGCCGGGCCGATCGGGTGCATGGCGGTCGCGGTCGTCCGTCACGCCGGCGCCCGGTTCGTCGTCGTCTCCGACCCGAACCCCTACCGCCGCGAGCTCGCGCTCGCGATGGGAGCGACGGCGGCGATCGACCCGACGGCGACGGGCCTCGCCGAGATCCAGGGCGAGCTCGGGATGACCGAGGGCTTCGACGTCGCGCTCGAGATGTCGGGCCAGCAGTCGGCGTTGCGTGCGCTCCTGCCCGCGATGGCGCACGGCGGGCGGATCGCGCTCCTGGGCATCCAGACCGGCGAGGTGCCGATCGACTTCACACCGATCGTCTTCAACATGCTCACGCTCAAGGGCATCTACGGCCGCGAGATGTACGAGAGCTGGTACCAGATGTCGGTGCTGGTGCAGGCCGGCCTCGACATCTCGCCGGTCATCACGCACGAGCTCTCCTACCGGGACTTCGACGAGGGCTTCGCGATCGCCTCCTCGGGGGAGTCCGGCAAGGTGATACTCGACTGGAGCGAGATCTAGACTGGAGGGGCGACGGTGTACGGAACGCTGCAGCAGGAGCTCGCCGCCGAGCTCGACGGGCTGAGGGAGGCGCGGCTCTACAAGGGCGAGCTCGTGCTCGAGACGCCGCAGTCGCCCCACGTCGAGGTGGAGGGGATGGGCGCGTTGCTCAACCTCTGTGCCAACAACTACCTCGGCCTCGCCGACCACCCGGTCATCGTCGCGGCCGCACGCGAGGCGCTCGCCCGGTGGGGCTTCGGGATGGCGTCCGTGCGCTTCATCTGCGGGACGCAGACGCTGCACCGCGAGCTGGAGCAGCGGCTCTCGGAGTTCCTCGGCACGGACGACACCATCCTCTTCAGCTCCTGCTTCGACGCGAACGGGGGCCTCTTCGAGGCGCTTCTGGGCGCCGAAGACGCCGTCATCTCGGACGCGCTCAACCACGCCTCGATCATCGACGGGATCCGGCTCTGCAAGGCGGAGCGGCTGCGCTACGGAAACGGCGACCTCGACGAGCTCGAAGCGCGGCTCGAGGAGTCGGCGGGCGCCCACACGCGCATGATCGCGACCGACGGCGTCTTCTCCATGGACGGGCACATCGCCGACCTCGAGGGCATCTGCGACCTCGCAGAGCGCCTCGGGGCGCTCGTGATGGTGGACGACTCGCATGCGGTCGGCTTCGTCGGACCGAACGGCCGCGGCACGCCGGAGCTGCACGGCGTCACCGAGCGCGTCGACATCGTCACCGGCACGCTCGGCAAGGCGCTCGGCGGCGCCGCCGGGGGCTACGTATCGGGACGGCGCGAGATCGTCGAGATCCTGCGCCAGCGCGCGCGCCCCTACCTGTTCTCGAACAGTCTCGCTCCGCACGTCACCGCGGCGGGGCTGAGGGCCCTCGAGCTCGTCGAGAGATCGCCCGAGCTGCGCGACAGGCTCTGGGCCAACACGGCCCGGTTCCGCGCGGCCATGGGCGCCGCGGGCTTCGACATCGTGGCGGGGACGCACCCGATCGTGCCGGTGATGATGGGGGACGCAGCCGTGGCGGCGGCCTTCGCCGAGCGCCTCTGGGCGCGCGGCGTCTACGCGGTCAGCTTCTCGTTCCCGGTCGTCCCACGCGGCCAGGCCCGCATCCGCACGCAGCTCTCGGCCGCCCACTCCTTCGACGACGTCGACTTCGCGGTGGCGCAGTTCTCGGCCGTGCGGGACGAGGTCGCGGCCTGAAAACGAGAAAAGAGTACGGTTTACCGTACTTCGTATTCGGAAGTCCGCACTTTTGATTTGCAAGTAAGGGCAGTAGCCTCCGAGCATTCACTGCTCACGTGCCCGAAAGGTGGACTCCGAAAATGGCTGCATCATCCGACCGCAAGTGGTGGGCGCTCGCCCTCCTCAGCGTCGTCCAGTTCATGGTCATCCTCGACATCGCGATCGTCAACGTCGCCCTGCCCTCGATCAAGATCGACCTCGGGTTCTCGCAGGAGGACCTGCAGTGGGTGATCAGCGCGTACGCGCTCGTCTTCGGTGGCTTCCTCCTGCTCGGAGGGCGCGCCGCCGACCTGCTCGGCCGCAGGCGCGTGTTCATCGCCGGCCTCCTCCTCTTCGCCACCGGCTCGCTCCTCGCGGGGCTCGCCTGGAGCGAGGCCTCGCTCATCGGCGCCCGCGCCCTGCAGGGCCTCGGCGCAGCGGTGATCTCGCCGGCGGCGCTGTCGATCCTGATGACGACCTTCCGCGAAGGGCGCGAGCGGAACATCGCGCTCGGCGTCTGGGGCGCCGTCGGCGGCTTCGGCGCGGCGGCCGGCGTCCTGCTCGGCGGCGTCTTCACGGATCTGCTCAGCTGGGAGTGGATCTTCTTCATCAACATCCCGGTGGCCCTGGGCGCCCTGGCGCTGACCCCCTTCCTGCTCGCCGAGAGCCGGGGGGCCACGGCCAGGAGCTTCGACGTGCTCGGCGCCGTTCTCGTCACCTCCGGGCTCTCGCTGTCCGTGCTCGCGATCACCAAGGCGAACGACTACGGCTGGACGTCGGCAACGACCGTTGGCCTGTTCGCGGCAGCCGCCGCCCTGCTTGCAGGCTTCGTCGCCGTCGAGTTGCGCACGAAGGACCCGCTGATGTCGTTCTCGATCTTCCGGATCAAGACCGTCACCGGCGCCAACGTGGCCGGGTTCATCCTCGGCACCGCCCTGTTCTCGATGTTCCTGATGCTGACGCTGTACATGCAGCAGGTGCTCGGGTACTCCGCCCTGAAGACGGGTTTCGCCTACCTCGCGGTGGCCGGCACGTCGATCATCTGGGCGACGGTCGCGTCGCAGCTCGTGACGAAGATCGGCGTCAAGCCGGTGCTCGTGACCGGGATGAGCCTCCTGACGATCGGGCTCTTCTACTTCACGCAGGTCTCGGTCGACGGCTCGTACGTGGCCGACCTGCTGCCCGGGTTCCTCATCGTCGCGATGGGGATGGCGTTCGCGTTCGTCTCGATCTCGATCGCGGCGCTCGCGGGTGTCGAGTCGAAGGACGCGGGCCTCGCGTCCGGGCTGATCAACACCTCGCAGCAGATCGGCGGGGCGCTCGGCATCGCGATCCTCTCGTCGGTGGCCGTCTCCCACACCGAGACCGCTGCCCGCTCGGGCGACGGGGTGTCGGACGCGCTGACGGCGGGCTTCCACGCCGCCTTCTGGGTCGGCACCGTGATCGCGGCGGTCGGCGTGGTCGCATCCGCCGTGCTGATCCGCCGCGAGGAGCTGGCGGCGGCGGCCGAGGCCGAGCAGACGGAGGCCGAGGCGGCGGCGCTGCCGCTCGCAGCCTGAACCAGGTTGGCTGCCGCTCGGCTTCAGCCGGGCAGCGGAAGGGTCCGTCCGCGCCGTCCCGTTCCCGGGGCGGCGCGGACGGTACCGCCGTCAGACTGACGGGATGCTCGACACCGGCATCCCGCGGCCGGCCGGGGCCCGGTCCTTCACGACGCGCCGCCGCGTCCGCCTCTCGGACATGGACGTGGCCGGCCGAGTGCGCCTCGACGCGCTGGCCCGCTTCCTCCAGGACGCGGCCATCGACGACGTGCAGGAGACGGGCTGGGGCGTGCCCGATCACCTCTGGGTCGTGCGCGCGATCCAGGTCGACGTCGTCTCGCCGCTGCTGCGCGACCGCTCGCTCGAGCTCACGACGTGGTGCAGCGGCGTCGCGGCGATCGCGGCCGGGCGCCGCTGGTCGGTGGTGGGCGATGCCGGCGGCCGGATCGAGGTCGACAGCGTCTGGATCCACCTCGGCCCCGACCAGCGGCCGGCACGGATCGGCGACTTCGGCCCCTACGCGCTCTCTGCGGCGGGCCGGCCGGTCTCCACGAAGCTCGCGCTCCCGGATCCGCCCGCCGGCGCGCGGCGCGCCCGGTGGCCGCTCCGCTCGACGGACCTCGACGCCCACGGACACGTCAACAACGCCGTTCACTGGCAGGCGGTCGAGGACACGCTCCTGCGGGACGGGGACGGCACGGCCCCCTGCCGCGCGCGGCTCGACTACCGCGACGCGACCGATCTCGACGATGCGGTCGAGCTCGTGCGCTGGGAGGACGGGGCGGCGCGGCGGCTCCTCGCCTTGGAGGCGGGCGGCCGCGTGACGGCGGTGGCCGCGGTCGAGCCGCTGCCCGCCGAGTGGGGTGTACCCCCTCCACGTGAATGCTGAAGTGCCGCGCTAGGCCTGACGCGCGGCCCGTACGCAGGCGCACTCTCCGGGGTCTGACTTGACTCGGGCGCCGGGAGATCCTAGGAATGGCATTCAGTGCCGGGGGTCGGGCGCTCACGTCATCGTTTTCAGCAAGGAGGGCTCATGTCAGGACGGAGGACACCGGCGGTCGCCGCGTCCGTGCTCGTCGCCGTGACGATCGCGGTCGTGCTCGGCGCGACCTCGCCGGCACGTTCGGCCGAGACACGGGTGAATGCGACCGGATGCACGTCGTCGAAGGGCAAGCTGCGGTACGGCATCGCCGGAGCCGGCATCGCGCAGCTGGATCCCAACACGATCAACTTCGCGGGCCAGGCGCCGCTGCAGACGCTGCTCTACAACGGGCTCACGAAGTACGACCGCAACATGAAGGTCGTCCCCGACCTCGCAACGTCGTGGCGCTCGTCGGCGGACCTGAAGACGTGGTGGTTCACGCTGCGGAAGGGCGTGAAGTACTCGAACGGCCGTGCCTTCACACCTGACGACGTCCGCAACAACATCCTCCGCGTCCTCGACGAGAAGGTCCCGTCGCAGCAGCGGGCGAACGCGAAGGACATCCGCTCCGTGCGCATCATCAGCCCGACGCTGATCCGCATGAAGCTCGGCAGCCCGAGCGCGCTCCTCCCGAACGCGCTCGTCGACATCAAGATGAGCGACACGAACGACGTCGAGAACCTCTCGAAGAGCGGCACGGGGACGGGGCCGTACAAGGTCGGGAACTTCGTCCCGAACCAGTCGTTGACGCTCGTCCCGAACCCGTACCACTTCGCCGGGAAGGCGTGCCTGCAGGAGATCGAGTTCGTCCGCGAGCCGGACCCGACCGCGATGGTGACGGACTTCAAGGCGGGCGGGCTCGACATGATCTGGCAGGTGCGGCCGACGGACGTCCCCGCCGTCACGTCCAGCGGGACGTCCTTCCTCAAGCCGAGCGGCGTCTCGGGCGCCCATGTCTGGGAGCTCGACACGACGTCACCGCCGTTCAACGACGTGCGGGCGCGGCAGGCGTTGAGCTATGCCACGAACCGGGTCGCGATGAACAAGGCCGCCTTCTCGGGGCTCGCGACGCCGTCGCTCGGGAACTCGCTCATCAGCGCGAACAGCGCCGCGTACAACAAGAAGCTGAAGCCGTACACGTTCGACCTCCAGAAGGCGAAGCAGCTCTTCGACGCGGCCGGCGTGAAGCAGGGCACGACGTTCACCTTCTGGTCGCTGGCAGGGCGCCGCGACGAGTGGATCACGATGGCGCAGATCCTCCAGCAGGACCTCGAGAAGATCGGCCTCAACCTCTCGATCCAGCGGAACGACGTCAGCACCTGGCTCGCGAAGTTCTTCCCGGCCGGGAAGAGCTACCCGAACACGATCATCGGGAACTACTTCTCGATGCCGCCGAATCCGACGTTCGCCATGAAGCAGGGGCAGTTCGGCTCCTGCGAGTGCAACTGGAAGAACAACACGTTCGAGGCCCTCGCCGCGAAGGCGCCGGGGGTCAAGGACGAGGCGCAGCGGCAGGTCGTGTACGACAAGATGCAGCAAGTCTTCAGCTCCTTCGCGCCCGCGCTCGTGATCGCGCACCAGACGAACATCGTCGCGGTGCAGAACAAGATCAAGAGCGCCTGGGAGGACGCGCAGGGGAACGTGCACCTCGAGGAGGCGAAGAGCCAGTAGCGCAACGGAGCGTGGCGGCCGGCACAGGCGGGCCGGCCGCCACGTCTCGTTCCTGCCGCAACGATGGCCAGGTACGTCGCCAAGCGTCTCGTCACGAGCATCGGGCTCCTCTTCCTGAGCACGATCGTCATCTTCCTCCTGATGCGGGTCATCCCCGGCGACCCGACGATCACGAAGCTGGGAGGGTCGATCAAGGAGGTCGACGCGAGCACGCTCGCGCAGATCCGGCACGAGCTCGGCCTGGACGAGTCGCTGCCGCAGCAGTACCTCACGTGGATCTCGGGCGTCGCCCGGGGAGACTTCGGCAGCTCGTACTTCAGCCAGTTCTCCGTCACCACCCTGATCGGCCAGCGCATCGGGGCGACCCTGCTGCTCGCGCTCATGTCGATGGTGATCGGGCTCGCGATCGCCGTGCCCGCGAGCGTGGCAGGCGCCGTCTGGCCGAACCGCTACCTCAACGGCGCTCTCTCCGCGTTCGCCGCCGTCGGGATCGCGATCCCCACGTTCGTCATCGGGATCGCGCTCATCATCACCCTCGGCGTCGAGCTCGACGTGCTGCCGACGCAGGGATACGTCTCGTTCCAGCGCGACCCGGTCGGCTCCGTGCGGTCGACGCTCCTGCCCGCGCTCACGCTCGGGATCGGCGTCGCCGCGGTCACGATGCGGATCCTGCGCGCCTCCCTCCTCGAGGTCGGCTCCGCCTCGTTCGTCCGCACGGCGCAGGGCAAGGGGCTGTTCCGCTGGCAGGTGGTCACCCGGCACGAGCTCCCGAACGCGTCCATTCCGGCGGTCACGCAGGCGGGGATCATCGTCGCCCACCTCGTCGGCGGAGCGGTGATCGTCGAGTACGTCTTCGCCCGCCCGGGGCTCGGCACGCTGCTCGTCGACTCGGTCTTCCAGCGCGACTACGCGGTCCTGCAGACGCTCGTGCTGATGGCTGCGGCCGCGTTCATCGTCACGAGCCTGATCGTGGACGTGCTCCTCGGGCTGATCGACCCGAGGCTGCGCACGGAGGCCGTCTCGTGAGCCAGACCGTCGCCGTTCCCCCTGCCGACCTCGTCGTGCAGCCGCGCCCCGAGCCCGCCCTGCAGCGGCTGTTGCGCATCCCGGCGGCGGCGATCGCGGCCGCGATCGTCCTGCTGCTCGTGATCGGCACGGTGGCGGCGCCGCTCGTGTCCCCGTACTCGCCCAACGTGAGCGACTTCGACCAGCTCTTCGCGCCGCCCTCGTGGAATCACCTCTTCGGCACCGACGAGCTGGGGCGCGACCTGTTCACCCGGCTGCTCTACGGGGGCCGCACGACCCTCCTCGTCGCAGCCGCCGCGACGGTCATCGCGATGGTCGTCGGCGTCGCCTGGGGATTCGTGGCCGCGTTCCGCGAGGGCTGGCTGGGCGAGCTGCTCATGCGCATCGCGGACATGCTGATGGCCGTGCCAGTCATCTTCCTCGGCCTCGTGCTCGTGGCCGCCTTCGGCGCCTCCCGCGGGAGCCTCATCCTCATCCTCGGGCTCCTGTTCGCGCCGGCGACCGCGCGCATCGCCCGCAGCACGCTGCTCGTCGAGCTGCGCTCCGACTACTACATGGCGGCCGTCTCCGTCGGGGCCTCCGGCCCGCGGATCGTGATCCGCGAGCTCTTTCCGAACGCGCTGCCGGTGCTGATCGCGAGAGCGTCGCTCATCCTGGCGGAGGCGATCTTCGTCGAGGCCAGCCTCAGCTTCGTCGGCCTCGGGATCCAGCCCCCGGACACCTCGTGGGGGACCCTGCTGCAGCAGGGATACTCGAACCTCTACCGGTCGTACGCATATCCGCTCTTCCCGGGCCTCGTGATCCTCCTCGCGGTCCTGGCGCTCAACGTCCTCGGAGACAACCTGCAGAAGGTGCTCGACCCCGCGCGATCATGATTGCTGCCGTGGCCGAGACCGAGACGATGACCGAGGTGGCGCTGGACGTCCGGGGCCTCCAGGTCGAGATCGACGTGCGCCGCGGCACGCCTCTGCGACCGGTGCGCGGAGTCTCCTTCGCCGTGCGCACGGGGGCAACGTGTGGGCATCGTGGGCGAGTCCGGCAGCGGCAAGACGCTCACCGCGCTGGCGCTCATCCGCCTGCTCCCTCCCAGGGTGCGGATCGCCGGCGGCGAGGTGCTGCTCGGCGGCCGCGAGCTGACGTCGCTGGGAGAGCGGGAGATGGCAGGAGTGCGCGGAGGACGCCTTTCGCTCGTCTACCAGGATCCGATGTCGTCGCTGAACCCGCTCCGCACCGTCGGGAACCAGGTCGCGGAGGCGATCCTCGCGCACGAGAGCGTCGGCCGGAAGGAGGCGCGCAACCGCACGGTCGAGCTGCTCCGCGACGTCGGTATCCCGCACGCGGAGCGGCGCGCGAACGACTACCCGCACGAGTTCTCGGGCGGCATGCGCCAGCGCGTCGTCATCGCGATGGCCATCTGCGCCGACCCGGACGTGCTCATCGCCGACGAGGCGACCACGGCGCTCGACGTCACGACGCAGGCGCGCATCATGGAGATGCTGAGCCGGATCGTCGACGAGCGCCGGATGGGGATGATCCTGATCACCCACGACCTCGGCCTCGCGGCCGCCTTCTGCGACGAGATCCACGTCATGTACGCGGGCCGCATCGTCGAGAGCGGCGATGCCCGCTCGGTGTTCGAGAGCCCCGCCCACCCGTACACGGCGGCGCTCCTCGACTCGATCTGCACGCTCGACCGGGACGTCAGCCGGCCGATCGCCGCCATCGCCGGGCAGCCGCCCCTGCTCCAGGCGCTCCCGAGCGGGTGCCCCTTCCATCCCCGCTGCCTGCGCGCGCAGAACGACTGCACGGTGGAGCAGCCCCCTGTCACCCTCCGCGGCACGCGGGCCTTCGAGTGCCACCATCCCCTGGAGCCGGGCACGTGAGCGCGCCCGGCTTGGAGGCGGACGCGGCGACGACGCTCGTCGCGACGGAGCAGCTGACGCGGCACTTCCAGCTCGGCCGCCGGCGGGCCGGCCGGGTCGTCCACGCGGTCGACGGCGTCTCGCTCGGCATCGATCGCGGCGAGACCCTCGGGCTCGTCGGCGAGTCGGGGTCCGGCAAGTCGACCCTGGCACGGCTCCTGCTGCACCTCGACAAGCCCACCTCGGGGCAGGTCACCTTCGACGGGACGTGACGTGTTCGCGGCCTCCCCCCGCGAGCTGCGGCAGCTCCGGCGCAAGATGCAGATCGTCTTCCAGGATCCGTTCGCCTCGCTCAACCGGCGTCAGACCGTGGAGCAGATCGTCTCGTTCCCGCTGGCCGTCCACGAGGGATCGCTCGGCCGCGACGCGCGCCGCCGCCGCGTCTCCGAGCTGCTCGAGCTCGTCGGCCTCAGGCAGGAGCACGCCGCCGCCTATCCCCGCCAGCTGTCGGGCGGCCAGTGCCAGCGCGTGAACATCGCGAGAGCCCTGGCACTCCACCCGAGCTTCGTCGTGCTCGACGAGGCCGTGTCCGCGGTCGACGTCTCGATCCAGGCGCAGATCCTGAACCTCCTCCGGGAGCTGCAGCAGCGGCTCTCGCTCACCTACCTCTTCGTCACCCACGACCTCGCGGTCGTGCGCTACATGGCCACCACGATCGCCGTGATGTACCTGGGGCGCATCGTGGAGCGGGCGCCGGCCGAGGTCCTCTTCGCCGCCCCGCGCCACCCGTACACGCACGCGCTGCTGACCGCGGTGCCGCCGCCGCCGGGTGCGCCGGCGCCCGTCCCGGTCGTGCTCAAGGAGACGGAGGCGTCGGACACCGTGCCGTCCGGCTGCCGCTTTCACCCGCGCTGCCCGCTCGGTGCCCGCGAGGTCTGCCGGACGGTCGACCCGCCGGAGCAGCCCGTGGGGGACGGCCACACGGTCGCCTGTCACTTCCCGCAGTCGGCCGAGAGCCTGCTCGCGGAGGCGGCGCGCGAATGAGCACCGTGCACGACTGGAGCCGCCTCACCCGCGAGGAGGTGGCGGCACTCGCCCCCGAGGCTCTCACCGTCGTCCCGGTCGGCTCGACCGAGCAGCACGGCCCACACCTCGCGACCGGCACGGATGCGGTCGTCGCGGAGTCTGTCGCCAGGCTGGCGGCGGAGGCGGCGACGCGACCGGAAGCAATCCTGATCGCGCCGACGCTGGCCTACGGGGCCTCGCACCATCACCTGCCCTTCGGCGGCACGCTCTCGCTCGACGTCGCCACGTTCCAGGCGGTTCTCCGGGATCTGCTCGCGGCTGCGGCGTCGGCGGGCTGCAGGCGTGTCTTCCTCGTGAACGGCCACGGCGGCAACTCGGCGGCGTGCGCGACTGCCGTGACCGAGGCCGCGCGCGTGCACGGGATCGTGGCCGCGACCGCCCTCGTCTCGAACCTCCTCGAGCCGGGTGCCGTCGAGGGTCCCGTGCACGGCCATGCCGGGCGCTTCGAGACGTCGGTGATGCTCGAGCTCGATCCCGCGCGGGTGCGGCTCGACCGGGCCGTGCCGTCTCCCGGCGGGCCTGCCCGCAACCGTCCGCGCGGCCTGGTCGTCGCCGAGCCCGGCCGCTGGCGGGAGCTCGACGGCTTCACCGACCGGCCCGACGAGGCGTCGGCCGAGCTGGGCCGGACGGCGCTCGACGCCTGCGCGCGTGCGCTCGCCCGCTGCTACGAGGAGGTCGCAGGCGTTGCCGTGCTGACGCGGGCGGAAGCGCCGTGATCGCGGCGCTCGAGTCCACCGTCGTCACCGCCCGCGCCAAGCCCGGTCTCCGCGTGCGCGGGGCGAGAGTGGTCCACGACGTGTCGTCCTTCGTGCTCGTCCGCGTGATCACCGACGCCGGCGTCGAGGGGTTCGGCGAGGTCAGCGCGACGGCGGCGTGGAGCGGCGAGGACGAGGTGACGGCGAGGCACTTCGTCCACGACCTGTTCGCCCCGCGGCTGATCGGCCGTCCGCTCGCGCCGATCGCCCCGCACCTGACCGAGCTCGACCGCATCGTGCGCGGGAACTGGTTCACGAAGGGGGGTGTGGAGACGGCGCTCTGGGACGCACTCGGGCACACGCTCGGGCGGCCGGTCGCGGAGCTCCTCGGCGGGCCCTTTCGCCGGGAGGTGCCGACGAAGATCTCGCTCAGCGGCGACGGCGACGATCTTCGCGAGGGCTACGCGACGGCTGCGGCGCTCGGCTTCTCGGCCTTCAAGGTCAAGGTCGGGAAGGATCCGGCTGCCGACCTGGCGCGGGTGCGGCTCGCGCGCGAGCTCGTCGGCGAGGACGCCCTGCTCGGCGTCGACGCCAACGGCGGCTGGAGCCGTGAGTCTGCCCTTGCCACCGTGCCTCGACTCGCCGAGCTCGGTATCTCCTTCGTCGAACAGCCCGTGGCGGCGGACGACCTCGAGGGCATGCGGGCGGTCCGGACGCTCGGCGTCCCCGTCGTCGCCGACGAGTCGGTGTACTCCGCCGCCGACGTCGAGCGGGTCGTCCGCGCCGGGGCGGCGGACGTCGTCAGCATCTACGTCGGGAAGAGCTCGGGGCTCGAGCGGGCGGTGGCGACTGCCGGCCTCGCCACGCGCCTCGGCGCCGGTGTCGTGATCGGCTCGAACGGCGAGATGGGGCTCGGCGCCGCGGCGCAGCTCCATGTCGCGTGCGCCTGCGAGCAGCTCGGCGACCTCCCGTGCGGGATCATCGGACATCACTTCTACGAGGACGACCGGACGCTCGCGGAGCCGCTCGACATCGAGGGATCCGTCGCGACGCTGCCGGACGGCCCCGGGCTCGGCGTGCGGCCGAGCGACGACGTCCGCCGGAGCTTCTCGTCATGAGCCCCGGCGTGCAGGTCTTCGTCTACCCGGAGGAGCTCCGGTTCACGACCCCGCAGGCCCTCGTCGCGTTGCTGGCAGACCTCGGCTGCGACGCCGTCAGCATGGCGCTCGTCTACCACCGCGCCCGCCGCGTCTTCCCGCGGCATCGGCACGTCAGCATCCTCACGGGTACGACCGCGTACTTCGAGCCGGATCGGGGCCGCTACGGCGAGCTCGTGCCCGACGCCGTCGCCGACCCCGAGCTGCAGGAGCTCGTTCTCGGCTTCCGGGAGGTGTGCCGCCGGGCGGGGATCCGGTTCGGGGCCTGGGTGGTCGGCGCTGCATCACGAAGCACTCGCGACCCGTTACCCGGAGGCCGCGTCGACGACGATCGATGGGAGCCCGCTCGGTCACAGCCTCTGTCCCTCGGCGCCGCAGGCCGTGGAGTACCTCGCCGCGCTCGCCGGCGACGTCGCCGCCCGCGTGGCCCCGGACTCGGTCGATCTCGAAGCGTGGCTCTACCCCGCCTGGGAGCCGTCGTACACGCTCACGCTCGCACTCGCGCCGCTCTCGCCGGAGGCCGAGCTGCTGGCCACACAGTGCTTCTGCCCGCACTGCCGCGAGCTGTGCCGAGATGACGCGACCGAGCTCTGGCGGAGGGCGCAGGCGGCGGCCGGCCCGCCCTTCGGAGACGCGACGACGGCCACGGATGAGAACGTGGTCGAGGAGCTCGCGGCGATCCGAGCCAGGGGCGCGCGGCGCCTCGCGGGCGTCGTTGCAGACGCGGTGCACGCCGAGGGCGTCGAACTGCGGCTCTTCGCCTCGGGGCCGCCGGGGCAGGCGCGCGTGCAGGGGCTCTCGCCGGCCTCCGTCGAGCACGCGGACGCACTCCTCCTCGGGTGTGCGCGGCTCGCGGGGGACGAGCTGATCGCGCGCTTCCAGGGGCTCCGGCAGGCAGCCGGCGGTCGGGCGGCGACCGTCTCGACGAACTGGACGCCGGAGCGATCGCCCGCGACGATGGCGGCCGACGTCACCCGCCTCGCAGCAGCGGGCGCCGAAGGGCTCGCGCTCTACAACCTCTCGCTCGTGCCCGCGGCAGGCCTCGACGCGTTCCGGGCTGCCGCCTCCGCCTTCCGGGCCGCGGTCGCCTGCCTGACATGGTCGTCGACGGCCACGTCACGATCGGCGCGAGCAGGGACGCCACGCTCGAGGTCGAGGATCTCCTGCGCGCGATGGAGCGGCTCGGCATCGACCATGCCCTGGTCTCGCCTCCGGAGCGGCACCTGCCCGTCCGCAACCGGGAAGGGAACGAGCTCGTCGCCGGGGCGGCAGGCTCGAGCGGCGGCCGGCTGCTCGCCTACGCCGTCGCGACTCCGTGGCTCGGGCCGGAGGCGCTCGAGGAGCTCGAGCGGGCGAGGGACCTCGGGGCCCGGGCGCTCAAGCTCGACCCGGCGCTCCAGGGCCTCGACCTGCTCGACGGCAGCGCCGATCCGCTCGTCGCCTTCGCGGTCGAGGCAGGGTGGCCGGTCTACGTTCGCACCGGCACGCCGCCGCACTCGCTGCCGCTGCAGGTCGCCTTGCTCGCCTCCCGCTTCCCGGGTGGGCGCTTCATCCTGGGGAAGAGCGGCGCCACCGACTTCTCGCACGACGGCCCGTCGGCGCTCGCCTTCGCGGGCAACCTCTACGCGGACAGCGCGCACGTCGAATGGCCGACCGCCCTCGTCAGGGGCGACGCCCCGGGGTTCGGAGGCCGCGTCGTCTTCACGACGGACGCCCCGTTCGCCTCGCCGAGCGTGGAGCTGGCGCGTGTGACCGAGGCCGGGCTCGAGGAGGCGGCCGGCGAGGCGGTGCTCGGAGGGACGCTCGGCGGCCTGCTCGGGTTATGAGCCAGCCTGTCGTCGCCGTCGAGGCGCTCGACGCACGATCTCGCCGCGCTCGGGATCCCCGCGGCCGCCGGCGTCCTCGTCCACTCCTCCCTCAGCGCGGTCGGCCGCGTCGAGGACGGCCCCGACGGGCTGATCGACGCGCTCCTCGGCGTGCTCGGCCCTGCGGGAACGCTGGTCGCCCCGACGTTCAGCTACCGCTCGGCCCGCTTCGACCCGGCGACGACTCCGGGCCGGACGGGAGCGGTGGGAGAGGCTCTGCGCCGCCGGCCGGGCGCGATCCGCTCGCTCCACCCCTTCTACTCGGTGGCGGCGCTCGGGCCGGCGGCCGACGAGCTCTGCCGCGGCCACGAGCATCTCCCGGGAACGGGCCTCGGCTCGCCGCTCGACCGCCTCGCGGGGGGCGGCGGCCTCGTCCTGCTCGTCGGCGTCGGGCACGAGTCGAACACCACCATCCATGTCGGCGAGTTCCACGCGGCCGTCCCCTACCTCGACATCCCGTTCGACCCGGCCTGGCCGACTGCGGCGGAGATCGCAGGCCCGAGCTGGCCCGCTGCACGTCTCCTACGACCGCTTCGCCGGGTGCAGCCGCGCCTTCGGCGTCCTCGAGCCCCGGCTGCGCGCGCGAGGCGCGGTCGTGGACGGGCCCGTCGGAGCCGCCGCCGCCCAGGTCGTCTCCGGCAGCGCCGTCATCGACGAGACCGTCGCCCTCCTCGGGGAGGATCCCGCGGCGCTCCTCTGCGCGGACCCGGGCTGCTACCGCTGTGGGCGGGCGCGGGAGCGGCTCGCCGGTTAGCCGCCGCGGCCGGGATGCGCGAGCCCGAGGAGCGGCAGGGGATCGCGCTCGATGATCTCCTCGATCGCCTCGAGCGGCACCGGCGGCAGGCCCGTGCCCGCGACCGGGTCGTTCACCCGGCGCAGGCCCGCGGCGGTCTCGGCCGGAGTCGCGATCGGGAAGTCGGAGCCGAACAGGAGCCGGTCGAAGACGTTCCACTCCGTGACGAGCCGCATCCCCTCGTACAGTGACCACGGCCGGTAGAAGAGCGCCGAGACGTCGGCGTAGACGTGCGGGTGCTTGCGGATCGTGACGATCGTCTCGCGCCACCAGGGATGGCCCATGTGCGCCATCACGATCCGGAGCTCCGGGAAGCGGATCGCGATCTCGTCCATCAGCAGCGGGTGGGCGTAGCGGAGCGGCGCCTCGCGTACGGGCGATGCGCCCTGGTGGAAGAGCACCGGCAGCCCGCGGGTCTCGGCGAGCTCGTAGAGGCGGAGCGCGGCACCTCCGAGCGGGTCGAAGATCTGGTAGTTCGGCCCGAGCTTGACGCCCCTGAGCCCGAGACCGCAGGCCCGCTCGAGTTCGTCCTCCCAGCCCGGAACCTCTGGGTGGACGGAGAGAAAGCCGATCCGGCGCTCCGGCGCCGCGGCCACGAAGGCGGCGACGTCGTCGTTGAGCTCCGGGACGACCCGCTCCCGGTCGCGCGCGATCGTGAAGGCCACCGAGACCTCGACGTCCGCGAATACCTCCTCGTACTCGGCCCACGTCGTCGTGGCCGACACCGCGCGATCCGGACGCCATTTCGTGTTGACGATCATCTCCTCGGCGGGGACGCGCTCGCGGTGGGTGGGCACGTGCGTGTGGACGTCGATCACGCGACCGCCCATCCGAGCAGCTGCCGCGGGTTCGCGTCGAGGATCGCCGCGCGTTGGTCCACGGTCAGACCGAGCTCCTGGAGCTGCCTCAGGCGGAGCACGACGTAGCGCGGCAGCGGCTCGGGCCGCAGGCCGGCGTCCGTGCCGAACAGCAGCCGCTCGAGCGGGCAGCGCGCCACGATCGCCCGCATCGCGTAGAGGGGCGTCGCGCACATGCAGAGGTGGACGTTCGAGGTCGTCAGGACCGCGGCGATCGCCTCCCGCCAGAGGTCGTGCAGTCCTCCGTGACCGAGCACCACGGTCGTCTCCGGGTGCCGTCGCGCGAGGGTCGCGAGCTGGAGCGGCGTCGAGAACGGCGGCGTCCCGTCGTGGAAGAGCACCGGCACCCGGAGCGCCGCCGCCGCCTCGCAGACCGGGTCGAGCCCCGGTTCGTGCGCCGAGAAGCCCTGGAGCCAGGGATGGAGCTTGACCCCGCGCATGCCGTGCTCGGTAACGCAGCGCTCGATCTCGGCGGCGGCGCCCGGGTCTCGCGGGTCGATCGTCGCGAACGCGACGAGCCGCTCGGGACGGGTGGAGACGAAGGCGGCGAGGGAGTCGTTGGCCGCCGGGGAGGGGTGCAGCAGGCCTTCGTACGTGAAGACGACGGAGAGGTCGACGCCCACCTCGTCCATGCCGCGCACGACCTCCTCCGGGCCGTACGCGCCGGCGAGCGGCTGATGGGTGTGGAAGTCGATCACGCCGCCACCCCCGGCAGCGCGTGGCCGGCGAGCGCGATCTGCTCGGCCAACTCGAGGCTCGCGAGCGCCTCGGCGAGCCCGGGCACGGGCGGCGTGCCCTCGAGCACGTGATCGAGGAACGCCTGGAGCTGGAGCCGGAAGCAGACCTCGGTCTTGTCGCCGGGCGGCGCGTGCTGCTCGCGCCGTCCGTCGGCGAAGTGGACGTCGAGGGCGAACGTCGGCGGGTCGAGCGTCGCGCGGCCGAGTGGGCCGGTGACGACGAACTGGCTCTGCGGCAGGACCGGGGTCAGCCAGACCACCTCGATGCGCGCGACCGAGCCGTCCGCGTACGTCAGCACACCCCCGTTCACGTTCGGCGAGGCGAAGCCCGGCTCGGTGCGCAGGCTCCAACCCGACACCTCGACCGGCGCGGTGCCGAGCACGTAGAGGAGGCGGTCGCACGCGTGGACCCCGTCGGAGACGACGGGCGCGGCGCGCTCGAGCGAGCGCAGCCGGCGGGCGTAGGCGACCGGATCGCTCTCGGGCGTCGCGGGCTCGTCGCAGAGCGCGACCTGCACGAGCAGCGGCGAGCCGAGCGCACCGCCCTGGACGAGCTCGCGCAACCGCTCCACCGCCGGGTGGTGACGGTAGGTCAGCCCGATCTGGAGACGCTCCGCCGCGCCCGCGACCCTGGCCACCCGCGCGGCCTCCGCCGTCGTCGGCGCGAGCGGCTTCTCCGCGAGGACGTACTTGCCGGCCTCGAGCGCCGCGACCGCAAGCGTCGCCGTGACCTGAGGCGGCGTGGCGATGACCACCGCGTCGACGTCCGGATCCTCGAGCACCTCCCTGGCAGACGTCGTCCGGCGGGGCCCCTCGGGCGCCGGCGCTCGAGGCGCGCCTCGTCGAGATCGGAGACGGCGACGAGCTCGGCGAGCGGCTCGCGGAGGATCGCGGGCACGTGCGCGCGGACGGCGATGTCGCCGAGCCCGATCACGCCGACCCTCACGGTGCCCGTCTGCACGTGTGAGACCCTAACGCCCGGATCCGGCAGCGTCAGCTTGCGCTCGCTTGTCGCTTCCATTGCGAGCCGCTGTTCGCCCTGGTCAGGGCTGACACGGTCGCGCGCTGCACGGTGCGATTCCCCCTCGCCCTCCCGGCGAGCTGGATCCGGCGCGGCACGTCGTCCAGCTCGACCTCGTAGGAGGTCGCGGCGCCCGGCAGCGTCACCTCCTCGAGCTGCGGCGTAGTCGCTGCGGGGATCCGGCCGGGCGCTCACCCGAATCGTCCACTCGACGACGCCCGACGCGGGATCCCAGGTGAGCTCGACGCCCCGCTCCGTGGGTCGCTTCCGAACCGTCAGCGTGCCGACGATGGTGGCAGACGGCTGGAGCGCAAGCCGTCGGACGGGACGGGGTGGAGGTGCGCTCTTGACGCGCTTCGCAGGCGCCGTCGCCGCGATCTCCCGCAGCAGCCCGAGTGTGCGGTCCTCCGTCGCCGCGACAGCGGGCTCGAGCGTCGGGTGTGCGTGCCATGGGTGCGAGCGCAGGTAGCGCCGGGTCTCGGCCCGGATACCCTCGGCGAGGCCGTCGGCGTCGGGCGCGTCGCCGTCCAGAACGAGCCGCCGTGCCTCGCGCAGATAGTGCGCGTGCCGATGCCCGAGCTCCAGCGCGATCTCGTCGGGTGCGTCCGAGTCGGCCATGAGGTCGATCGGCCGCAACCAGGTGTCGTCGAGCAGATCCTTCCCGGGCATCTCGCGACGGTACCGTGCGGCGCGTCAGCGCAGGCGCCGCTTGCGCAGCCAGTAGCGGCCGAAGTAGACCGGCACCACGATGCCTGCCGCGAGAAACGCGCCGATGCCCCAGGCAGTCGCATGGGTGCTGCCGTGGCGGTCGGCGTGGGCGAACGTCGCCAGCGAGATCACAGCCGCGATGGTGATGCCGAGCAGGAACTGTGGGAGCGGCATCGCGCCAGTGTTGCAGGTGCCGCTTCCAAGGGAGCGGTGTCTTCCTGTGCGCCTGCGACGATGGGCGGCGCTGCGTTTGTCAACCCTCGGAGAGAAAGGCTCTCATGCCAGGCAAGTTCGTCGTCAAGAAGGGCACCACCGGCAAGTTCCGCTTCACGCTCCTCTCGACCAACGGCCAGGTCGTCGCGACAAGCCAGGCCTACGAGACGAAGCGGGCGGCGCTGAACGGCATCGCGTCGGTGCAGCGACTGGCCGCCGCCGCGGGGATCGTCGACGCGACCTCGGCCGCCGCCCGCCGCGGCTCCCGCGAAGGCGGCGGCCAGGCCCGCGGCGAAGAAGCCCGCCGCGCGCAAGCCGGTGAAGAAGAAGTAGACCGGTAACCGGGGCCGGGGGACTGCTCCGGCCCCATCATCAGGAGGCGCCGGCGCCCGCTCCGGAGTGCCCTGAACTGCTCTTCAGCGGGTGTTGCTGAACCGCACCGAGAGCAGCACCCAGACGGCCGTGAAGCCGTCGCGCCAGGTGATCTTCTTCCCCTCGTCGTAGCTGCGCCCGTAGTACGAGATCGGCAGCTCGTAGACCCGTAGCTTCTGCTTGCAGATCTTGGCGGTGATCTCCGGCTCGATCCCGAAGCCGTCCTGGCGCAGGTCGAGAGCGCGCAGCACCTCCACGCGAAACACCTTGTAGCCCGTCTCCATGTCGGAGAGCGTCGTGTTGTAGAGGGCGCCGGTCAGCAGGCTGAGGAAGCGGTTCCCGATCTTGTGCCAGAAGAGGTACGCGCGCTGGGGACGACCGCCGGAGAGGCGCGAGCCGAAGACGACATCGGCGGCGCCGCGCTCGATCGGCTCGATCAGCGACGGTACCTCCGCAGGGTCGTATTCCCCGTCGGCGTCCTGGATGACGACGACGTCGCCGTCGACCAGCGGGATCGCGGCGCGGATCGCGGCGCCCTTGCCGCGATTGGCCTGGCGGATGACGTGCGCGCCGTGCCGCTCGGCGATCTCGGCCGTGGCGTCGGTGGAGCCGTCGTCGACGACGATCACCTGCGCATCGAGCTGCAGCGCCTCGATCCGCTCGAGAACCTCGCCGATCGTCGCCGCCTCGTTGAACGCGGGCACGATCAGCGAAACGCGCACTGGACCATCCTCACGACTCGGCCTCCCGGCCAATAGTTGCCCGACGATCCACGACGATACTCGGATGGGACTCGGCCGTTCGCCGGCACCGATAGTCGCCGACGGAGACGCGGCGAGCATAGACTCGCGGGTGATGCACGTGCAACGCTGGAACGCCGAGCCGGTGGAGGAGCTGACTCCCCTGATCGGACGTCAGCTCGTCGACACACAGAACATGACGATCGCGCGGATCATCCTCGAGCAAGGGGCGGTGGTGCCGCGGCACGAGCACACGCACGAGCAGGTCGCGACGGTGCTCGAGGGCCGGCTCCGTTTCGTCGTCGGCGACGAGGAGGCGACGGTGCGGGCGGGGGAGAGTGTCTTCATCGCGAGTGGCGTGCCGCACGAGGTCGAGGCGCTCGTCGACTCCATCGTGCTCGACGTCTTCTCCCCGGTGCGCGACGACTGGGTCAGGGGCGACGACGCCTACCTCCGCGGTTGAGCTCGCCTCAGTCCTTCTCCAGCAGCCGCCTGATCCCGCGCACGGCCTGGCCGATGCGATGTTCGTTCTCGACGAGCGCGAAGCGGACGAACTCGTCGCCGTCCGCGCCGAAGCCGATCCCCGGGGAGACGGCGACGCTCGCCTCGCGCGCCAGCTTCTCGGCGAAGGCGAGCGATCCGAGCGCCTGGAACCGCTCCGGAATCGGAGCCCAGACGAACATCGTGCCCTTCGGCTTCGCGAACGACCACCCGGCGCGCGCGAGCCCGTCGCAGAGCGCGTCGCGGCGGGACTGGTAGATCGCCGACACGTCTCGTGGATAGTCCGGCAGTTCGTTCATCGCCACGATCGCCGCGATCTGGATCGGCTGGAAGGTGCCGTAGTCGAGCCAGGACTTGAGTCGCGCGAGCGCGTTCACCACCTCGGCGTTGCCGACGACGAAGCCGACGCGCCACCCCGCCATCGAGAACGACTTCGTCAGCGTGTAGAGCTCGACTGCGACCTCTACGGCGCCCGGGACCTGGAGGATCGACGGCGGCTCGTAGCCGTCGAAGGCGAGATCGGCGTACGCGAAGTCGTGGACGACGAGGATCCCGTGGCGGCGCGCGAAGGCGACGACGCGCTCCATGAACCCGAGGTCGACCGTCGCCGTCGTCGGGTTGTGCGGGAAGGAGAGGATGACGACGCGCGGCCTCGGCTGCGCCCGCTCCCACGCGTCCTCGAGATTCGCGAACAGGTCCTCGTCGGCGCCCATCGGCACGCGGGTGACCGCCGCGCCGGCGAGGATCGGCGCATGGATGTGGATCGGGTAGCTCGGGCTCGGGCACGAGCGCCGAGTCGCCCGGCTCGAGCAGCACCCACATCAGGTGCGAGAGGCCCTCCTTGGCGCCGATCGTGTTCAGCACCTGGGTCTCGTGGTCGAGGTCGACGCCGAAGCGGCGCTTGTAGAGGGTCGCGCACGCGAGGCGCAAGTTGGGAATCCCCTTCGAAGCGGAGTAGCGGTGGTTTCGCGGGTTGTGGGCCGCCTCGGACAGCTTCTCGACGGCGAGCTCGGGTGACGGGAGGTCGGGGTTGCCGAAGCCGAGATCGACGACGTCCTCCCCCGCACGCCGCAGCTCCAGGGTCAGGTCGCGGATGACCGCGAAGACGTACGGCGGCAGGTTGTCGACGCGCCGGAACTCCACCGTCCAAGCCTAGAGGCTCGCGTCCGGCTTCAGCCGAGCGCCGGAACGGCGGCCGCGGCGGTGAGCGCGGCGCCGACGGCGACCACGTCGCCGATGACGACAAGTGCCGGCGATTCGAGCGGCGCGGCCAGCTCGGCCAGGTCGTCGAGACAGCCCGAGACGGACTCCTGGTCGGGCAGTGTGCCCCGGGAAACGACCGCGGCCGGGGTGGCCGGCGGCAACCCCGCCGCGACGAGCCCGCGGCACAGACGGTCGAGCCGCTCGAGGCCCATGAAGAGGACGATCGTGCCGCCTGCGGACGCGAGCGAGGCGTAGTCCGGCTCGCCGCCGTCGGCCCCGTGCCCGCTCGCGATCGTGACGCGGTCGGCGACGCCCCGGTGCGTCACGGGGATCAGCGCCGAGGCCGGAACCGCGGCGATCGACGAGACGCCGGGCACGATCTCGAAGGGGACGCCGGCCTCGGCGAGCGCGAGCGCCTCCTCGCCGCCGCGGCCGAAGACGAACGGGTCGCCTCCTTTGAGGCGCACGACGTCGAGCCCCGCGGTGCCGTACGCCACGATGAGGCTCGTCACCGTCTCCTGCTTCAGCCCCGCCCGGGAGATCACGAGGGCGTCGTCGGGGGCCTCGTCCACGAGCTCCTGCGCGACCAGCGCGTCGGCGACGAGGACGTCGCACGAGCGGACGAGCTCGAGCCCGCGCACGGTGATCAGCTCCGGATCGCCCGGGCCCGCTCCGACGAGGTGAACCGTCATCCGAGCTCCCGCGCCACGATGCCGGCGAAGTACGCCTTCCGCTCCTCGTACGTCGCGAAGTGCGACTTCGCCCACGGCCTCAGGGTGCGGAGCCGGTCGGCGAGCTCCGCGTGCTCGGGGCGCACGACCTCGGCGATCCGGTCGCGGAGGTGCTGCGCGAGCGCGGGCGAGGCGCCGCCCGTCGAGACGGCGATCGCGATCGGCTCGTGGCGGTGGACGGCGGGCAGGATGAACGAGCAGAGCTCCGGCACGTCCACGACGTTGCAGAGGAGCGAGCGGGCCTCCGCGTCGCGGAAGACGCGGCGGTTGACGGACGTGGTGCTCGTCGCGGCGACGACGAGGAAGACGCCGTCGAGATCCTCGGCCCGGTAGCCCCGGCGGACGAGCGTGACGCCGAGCTCCGCGAGCTCCGGCGTGATCTGGGGAGCAACGACCGTGACGGCGGCACCCGCCGCGAGGAGGCCGTGGACCTTCTCGAGCGCCACCGCGCCGCCGCCGACGACGAGCACCCGGCGGCCGGTCAGGTCGAGGCAGGCCATGTAGTAGGAGGCCGGCATCGCTCAGACCTCGACCGACGTGACCCTGGCGCCCTGGCGGTCGAGGCGGATCGAGAGCTTGCCCTCGTCGGTCGCGAGCGAGAGCGTGAACGCGCCCGGCCCGTGCGCCGAGACCGTTGCGCCCTCGAGCCGCCGGCCCTGGAGCGACGACAGCGCCTGGCTCACCTCGCGGGCGCTCTCCTGCAGCGCCCGGCCCCGCGGGAGCCGGCGGTAGAGGCGGAGCGCGGCCTGCTCGCCCGGCGGGCCGTAGAGCGCCCGGATCCTCCCGGTCTGGAGCGCGAGCTCCAGGATCGGCTCGAGCGAGGCGGCTTCGTCCTCGTCGAGCAGCCTCGACTCGATCGCCTCCACGAGCGTCGCGAGCTCGGCGCGGTAGCCCTCGGCGGACGCGGCTGCGAGCACGGCGTTCACCTCGGCGAGCGCGAGCTCCGCCTCTGCCTCGGGGAGCCGGATCGACACGGGGGTGAGGGTCTCACTCATGGGAACCCTCGCCGACGATCGCGTGGAGCTCGTGCTCGAAGCCGCCGGTCTCGATCGCGCAGTGCATGCCGCATTCCTTCGGGGCGCCCGTCTCCCACCACCAGCGGCCGGCCCGCACGGGCTCGCCCTTCGCGACCGGCCGCGTGCAGGGGGCGCAGCCGATCGACGTGTAGCCCTGCTCGTACAGCGCGTGCGTGGGCACGTCGTTCTCGCGCAGGTAGTCCCAGACCTCCTCCTCCGACCACTCGGCGAGCGGATTCAGCTTCACGATCGCCCCGTGGTCGTGGTCGACCTCGACCTTGCGGATGTCGGAGCGGGAGGCCCACTGGTCGCGGCGCAGCCCGGTCACCCACGCGTCGAGCCCGGCGAGCGCCCGTGTCAGCGGCTGCACCTTGCGCACGTTGCAGCAGAGGAGCCGGTTCTCCACCGAGGTGCGGAAGAGGTTCGGGCCCTTCAGGTCGACGAGCCGCTGTAGCTGCCCCGCATCGGGCGAGAGGAGCTCGAGGCGCAGGCCGTCGTACCGCTCGCGCAGCTGCTCGATGAGGTCGAACGTCTCCTGCGGCAACCTGCCCGTGTCGATCGAGAAGACACGCACCGCCGGGTCGATCCGGTGGGCCATGTCGAGGAGCGCGACGTCGCCTTCCTGGAAGGCGGTCGAGAGCGCGAGCCGGCTGCCGAAGCGCTCGATCGCCCACTCGAGGAGCTCCCAAGGCTCCTGCCCCTCGAACTCGACCGAGAGCTCGCCCGCCTCCAGGTCGTCGATCAGCTCGTCCGCGTCGAGATGCGTGCTCATGCGGCTTCCTCCTCGGGTGTCGTCTCTCCCGGCGCGACCGGGCCGGCTCGCGGCCGATCAGGACGCCGAGCTCGTCGTCGGTCGTGCGGTCGCAGTACGACCGGAAGCTCTCGCCGTCGGTGCGGCCCTCGAGCCACGCGGCGACGAGAAGCTCGACGGTCTCGTCGAGCTCCTCCGTCGGGACGCGGCGGAAGACGGGCCGCCCGATCGCGGCCCGCGGGCCGAGCGCGCCTCGCAGGAGGACGTCGTAGGCCTGGCGGCGCTTGCCGTCGGCGTCGCGGACGGTCGTCCCCTGGAAGCCGAGGTCGCCGACCCAGTGCTGGCCGCAGGCGTGCGGGCAGCCGTCCAGGTGCAGCCGGAGCTCGGAGACCTCGTTCCCGAAGCGGCCCTTCGAGATGCTCGACGAGGCCGTGCAGTCGCGTTTTCGTCTCGGCGACGGCGAAGTTGCAGTGCGGCTCGCCCGTACAGCCGATCGCGTTCGAGCGCAGCCGGTTCGCGTCGACCGGGAAGCCGATCTCGCCGAGCGCCGCGGAGACGGCGTCGACGTCGGCGATGCCGGTGAGGACCAGGTTCTGCTGGCGTGTGACGCGCGCGTCCCGGCCCTGCGTTGCAGCGAGGCCGGCGACCGCGAGCATCTGGTCACCCGAGATCGAGACCGAGGTGTACCGGCACGCCGAGCGTGCTCAGGCCAGGGTCGTGCTCGGGCTCCGCGCCCATGTGGTCGGCGGGCTCGCGGTCGAGCGGCTCCAGCGTGTAGTCGGGGAGCGGGTAGCCGAGCCGCTGCTCGACCTCCGCCCGCATGCCCTCCGGGCCGCGGTCGTCGACCATGAACTTGAGGCGCGCTTTCACGCGCGAGACGCGGTAGCGCAGGTCCTCCTTCCACGCGTCGAGGAGCGCCCGCAGGACGGGCATCGCCTCGTCGACGCGGATCCAGACGCCGAGGTCGCGGGCGATGCGGGGCACCGACGAGAGGCCGCCGCCGACGAGCACGGCGAACCCGGG
The DNA here is from genome assembly GCA_963736945.1 of uncultured Thermoleophilia bacterium. Taxonomy (GTDB): domain Bacteria; phylum Actinomycetota; class Thermoleophilia; order Gaiellales; family Gaiellaceae; genus Gaiella. The sequence goes on along the minus strand of CAVTQW010000014.1, from coordinate 173,850 downwards.
CTCGCCGTCGCGCAGGACGCCGACGAGCGAGATGCAGTTGATCTCGGGCGCGTTGCAGCGGTGCGCGCAGGCCGAGATCGAGATCTTGTGCTTGCGCGGCAGGTCGGAGTAGTCGGGGTTGCCGTAGAAGAACGCGGTTGCTTCCTCCTGGAGCGCGGTGACGTCGAACAACTCGTCGTGCGCGAGGCCGGCGACGGGGCAGCCGGTCAGGTTGCGCACGGCGTCGCCGCAGGCGCCGACGGTGGTCAGCCCGGCGGAGCGGAGGCGGTCGAAGACGACCGGGAGGGAGCCGAGCTCGAGGTAGTGGAGCTGGATCGTCTGGCGGGTCGTCAGCTCGCCCGCGCCGCGGCCGTGCTCGTTCGAGAGCTCGCCGACGACGCGGAGTTGCTCGGGCGTGATGCGCCCGGCCGGCAGCTTGATCCGGAGCATGAACGTCCCGATCTTCGGCTTGTCGTGGTAGAGGCCCCACCACTTGAGCCGGACGAGATCCTCCTCGTCGATGTCGGCGTACCCGGTCGCGATCAGTGCCGGCAGCTCGCCGAGCATGGCGAGCGGGCTCTTCTCGCGCTTGAGGCGCTCGACCGGGTTGCGCTTCAGCACGAGGTCGAGGGTCGGGGCTTCCTTCACCGTCCGCATCGCGTTCGTCACCAGCTGCCTCCACGACCCGGTAAACGACGAAGGGCCCCGGTCCCGGGAGCCCTGAACGGTGCCGACGGCACCTGCGCTTCACCATCTTCCCGGTCGGCGCTCCGGGTCGGGCGCCTCGCGGCTGGAGTTCGCACCTGGCGGACGGTCGTCCCGGTTGCGGCGGTTTCGTCGGGCCAGTTCCCTCGACCGCTCGTGATGGTTGGACGCTTTCCAATGTATAGCAACGTCGCTTCACTATTACAAGTAGCGGACTGTGCCCCGGGCCGGGGCCGGAGGCCTTGGTACGATTCGTGTCCATGGGCAACCTCGGGATCTACTTCCTCTTCCTCATCCCGCCGCTCGTCATCGGCTTCTGGATCCAGCACCGGCTGAAGACGACCGTCGCGAAGCAGATGCAGGTGGCGGTGGCGAACGGGCTGACGGGGGAGCAGGTGGCGCGGACCATCCTCGACCACAACGGGCTCACGGAGGTCCCCGTCAACCCGGCGCCGGGTGGGCCGCTCTCGGATCACTACGACCCGAGACACCGCACCGTCAACCTGTCGCAGGGGGTCTACGACGGCCGTGCGGTCGCGTCGGTGGCGATCGCCGCGCACGAGGTCGGGCATGCGATTCAGCACCAGAAGGCCTATGCGCCGTTCCGGTTGCGGAGCGCGATGTTCCCGGCCGTCGCGTTCGCGTCGAAGGCCTGGATCTTCCTCCTCCTGATCGGCGTCCTGGCGCAGATCGCCGGCCTCGCCGAGCTCGCGATCGTCCTGTTCGCGGTGGTCGTGCTCTTCCAGCTCGTGACGCTTCCGGTCGAGTTCGACGCGTCGAGGCGCGCGAAGCAGCAGCTGCACGCGCTCGGCCTCGTCACCTCCGGTGAGGCCGACGGCGCGAGCCAGGTGCTGAGCGCGGCGGCCCTGACGTACGTCGCGGCGGCGCTCGCGGCGCTCTCGCAGCTCGCGTACTACGCACTCATCTTCCTCGGCAACCGCAACTAGTGGGGTGTCCCGCAACGTTCGACCGAAAATGATCGTTGCGGGACACCCCACTCCGTGTTGATTCAGTAGTGCGGCGTCTCACGACGATGCTGTTTCCTGTGAAACGTTGTGAGACGCTGCACTACGGGCACAGCTCGCCATCGTGCGGCCGCTGGCGTTGATCCTGCGGGCGGGCGCCGTCGTCGTCGCGCTCGGGTTTGCCTTCTCCCTGCTCATCGACGGTGCCCCCCGGCCTGTCGCCGCCCGCGTGGAGGCGGCGGGAGCGAGCACGACGGCGACGGAGGCGGCCGCGGCAGCCGCGCAGAAGGCGGCCGCCAGGACGGCCGCCGCGAAGCGCAGGAGCGCCGCTCCGCAGGGCGTCGTCACCATCTCGGCCGTCGGCGACATCGTGATGGGGTCGACGCCGAACCTCCCGCCCGACGGCGGCAGGTCGTTCTTCGACGGCGTGCAGACCGATCTCGCCGCGGACGTCGTGCTCGGCAACCTCGAGGGCACGCTCTCGGTCGGGGGTGGCTCCAAGTGCGGCGCCGGGAGCTCGAACTGCTACGCGTTCCAGACGCCGCCCGTCGTACGCGGCGTGGCTGAAGAAAGCCGGCTTCACGGTCCTGAACCTCGCCAACAACCATGCCTTCGACTACGGGCCTTCCGGTCAGACGCAGACGCTCGCGGCCCTGGGCAAGCAGCGACTCGCGACCACCGGCCGCCCCGGCGAGATCGCGTACCAGCAGGTCGGCGACATCGACGTCGCGCTCGTCGGCTTCGCGCCGTACCCGTGGGCACAGTCGCTGACGGATATTCCGGCCGCCCGCCGCCTCGTGAAGAAGGCGGCCGCCCACGCCGATGTGGTCATCGTGACCATGCACGCGGGCGCGGAAGGCTCGGACCGCATGCACGTGCGCCCCGGGACGGAGATGTTCCTCGGCGAGAACCGGGGCAACGTCGTCGCGTTCTCGCACGCGGTCGTGGAGGCGGGCGCAGACGTCGTCATCGGCAGCGGCCCGCACGTGCTGCGCGGGATGGAGTGGTACCGCGGCCGCCTCATCGCCTACTCCCTCGGCAACTTCGCCGGCTACAAGGTCTTCGCGCTCGGCGGGCCGCTCTCGATCAGCGGGATCCTGCGCGTGACGCTTCGTGGCGACGGAGGCTTCGACAGCGGCACTCTGGTGCCGACCCGGATGGTCGGTGCGGGAGTGCCCGCCCTCGACCCGGCCGAGAGCGCGCACGGGATCGTGCGGACGCTGTCGAAGGAGGACTTCGGCGCTCGTGCTGTCAAGGTGTCGCCGAACGGCACCCTCTCGTAGTGGGGTGTCCCGCAAGCGTTCGACCGGAAATGATCGTTGCGGGACACCCCACTCCATGTTGATGCTGTAGTGCGGGTCTCACAACGATGCTGTTCTCCTGTCCAACGTTGTGAGACGCCGCACTAGGCCGTCGATGCGTAACACTCAGCCGGGGCGCCGGACCGGGCGCCGACGACGGAAACCGAGCGGGAGGGTGACGTGCGCGAGTTCGACGTGGTGGTGATCGGCGCCGGAGTGGCCGGCGAGGTCGCGGCGGGCAGGCTGGGCGAGAACGGCCTCTCGGTCGCGATCGTCGAGGAACGGCTCGTCGGGGGTGAGTGCTCGTACTACGCGTGCATGCCGTCGAAGGCGCTGCTGCGGCCGGTCGACCTGATGCGCGAGGTCGCGCGGATTCCCGGGCTCTCCACCGAGCCGCTCGACGTCCCGGCGGTGCTCGCACGCCGCGACGAGGTCGTCTCGAACCTCGACGACAGTCACCAGATCCCGTGGCTCGAGGAGCGCGGGATCGCACTCGTGCGCGGGAGGGGCAGGCTGGACGGTGAGCGGCGGGTCGTCGTCGGCGACGACGAGCTCGTTGCGCGCAAGGCCGTGATCGTCGCCACCGGGTCGAAGGCGCTGATCCCGGACATCGCAGGCCTGCGGCAGGCGCGGCCGTGGACGAACATCGAAGCCACGACGGCCAAGGAGGTGCCGCCGCGTCTCGCCGTCCTCGGCGGTGGCGTCGTCGGCGTCGAGCTGAGCCAGGCCTGGAGCACATTTGGCTCGAAGGTGACGCTCGTGCACCGCGGCGACCGCCTCATCGAGCGCGAGGAGCCGTTCGCAGGAGCCCAGGTGCTCGACGCGCTACGCGCGGGCGGCGTGGACATCCTGCTCGAACGGCAGGTCGTCCGCGTCACGCGCGACAACGCCGTGCACGTCGAGCTCGACGACGGCACGACGCTGGAGGCCGACGAGGTGCTCGCGGCCTTCGGGCGCGAGCCCGGGACGGCCGGGATCGGGCTCGAGACGGTCGGGCTCGAGCCAGGCGGGCCGCTCGAGGTCGGAGACGACCTCCGGGTGCCGGGCCACGACTGGCTCTTCGCGATCGGCGACGTCAACAATCGCGTCCTCCTGACGCACATGGGGAAGTACCAGGGCCGGCTCGTCGCCGACACGATCCTGGGCCGCGAGGTCACGCTGCGGTCGGACGGGCCAGAGTCGCCGCGCGTGATCTTCACCGACCCGCAGGTAGGTGCGGTCGGCCTGACGCTCGAGGCCGCGCGGGACAAGGGCATTCGCGTTCGCCACGTGGACGTCGAGACGAGCGGAAACGCGGGCGGCTCGTTCGTCGGCCGCGGCGCCCCGGGAACCTCGCGCATCGTCGTCGACGAGGATCGCCGCGTGATCGTCGGCGCCACGATCACGGGCGCCGAGATCGCGGAGGCCCTCCACGCCGCGACGATCGCCGTCGTCGCGGAGGTCCCGCTCGACGACCTTTGGCACGCGGTTCCCTCGTTTCCGACGCGCAGTGAGCTCTGGCTGAAGCTGCTCGAGGCGTACGGGCTCTGACCTCTGTTTTTCTTACGGTCCTCACAGTTGCGACACCGTGGGTCGGAACGGCAGACTTGAAGGTGTCCGCCGGGGAAGAACCTGGGAGGCAGGATGAGCACGGAGATCGTCGGCCCGCTCGAGAGCGCGGGTGAACGTGAGGAGGTCGGGCGCCGCTCCGGGCGGGCGCTCGCGATCGAGTTTCTCGGCCCCCTGACGATGCTCGGCGGCATCGTGTGGGCCATCCTGCAGCCGTACAGGATCGTCTTCTTCGACCACGCCGGCAGGGGGCTTTACGACTACCTGATCCAGCCGCCCTTGCTCGTGATCGTCGTCGGTGCGCTGTTCACCTTCGCGATCGCTCCCGGGCTGCTCGAGGATCTCCGCGCCGCCGATGACGCCGAGGGCTGAGCTCGTCCACTGGGCCTTCGCCGCCGGATTCCTCCTCCTGGGGCTGATCCTGCTGGCCGAGGCGATCGTCGGCAACGACGTCTTCGCGATGCGCCGCTGGCGCCTCTACCTGTGGCCGTCGCTCGCGTTCGCGCTCGGCGTTCTCCTCTGGCCCGTCGCCGTGTTCTTCACGAACTCGACGCTGCACATGCTCGCCCATGCCTCATGGGCCGAGATGACGATGCTCGCGGGCGCCGTCCAGCTCGCTCTCGTTCGCGGCAAGCTCCACAGCCGCTGGTGGACGCTGTCCCTGTCGTTCGCGCTGATCATCAGCGCCACCGCCTTCCTGATCCACGAGCAGAACCCCTGGCTCTTCTCGCGCGCCGCCTTCCTCCATCACGCGATCGGCTGGACGCTCCTCGTGGCCGCGATCTTCCCTCTCGGCCAGACGCTGCAGCCCCGCCGGCTGATCTGGAGCGCAGGCTTTGCGATGACGTTTGTCGTGCTCGCCGTGATGCTCTTCTGTGATCGCGACGTCGCGCCGATCTTCGGCCATCTCTCGAAGTTCGCGAGCGGCGGGCAATGAGACGCGTGCTCGCCGTCTTCGTGGTGGCGCTCGTGCTGCCTGGCGTTGCCTGGGGTCACGCATCGCTCTCCGGCACGTCGCCTCCGACGCAGTCGCGGCTCGATGCTCCGCCGCGGGCTGTCGTGCTCCGTTTCGACCAGTCCGTGACCATCACTCCGCGGGCCATCGAGGTCTTCACCGCGTCCGGGCGCAAGGTGTCGGGTCCCGCGGTCACCACGCGGCACGGGCGCCTCGTCAGCGTGCCTCTCGCAGGCCTCGCGCGGGGCCAGGCCTACACGGTCCGCTGGCGGGCGACATCCGCAGACGGTCACACCGGCTCGGGCGTCTTCACCTTCGGTATCGGCGTCACACCGCCTGCACCAACGGACGCGTACGGCGCGAGCGGGCCCGGCTGGACGGACGACGCGGCGCGTTGGGCGTTCTTCGTCGCGCTCGCGCTGCTCGTCGGGACGATCGGCCTGAGGTTGCTCGTCCTGCCCGAGCCGCTCCCGCCGCGTCTCTCGAACCGCCTGTACGGCGTCGCCACGGCGGGGGGCATCGCGGTGCTCAACGTCGGGATCGCTGCATTCGTGATGCGGGCGGCCGATGCCCTCCAGGTGCCGTTCGTCGATCTTCTCTACGGCGATCTCTCACCCCTCGCGACGAAGACGCGCTTCGGGGCCGCGTTCATCGCGATGACGCTCGGGTACGCGATCGTGACGGCGCTCGTCCTCCTGGCCTGGATCCTCGATCGTCCGGGCCTGCTCTGGCCCGCCTTCCTCGTCGGGATCGGATTCGCGACCGGCCTGTCGCTCTCGGGTCACCAGGGCGTCGAGCCCAACTCCACCTTCCTCACCGGGTTCGCCGACTGGCTGCACCTCGTCGCCGCGATCCTGTGGGTCGGAGGCCTCGTTGCCCTCGCCACCTGCGTCTGGCCGCTGGCCCCGGACCTGCGGCGCGGGGCGTTCCTCGGCTTCTCGCGCATCGCCACGCTCCTCGTGATCGTCCTCGTGCTCGCCGGCACCTACCTCTCGATCGAGCGGCTCACGCGCGTCGACGAGCTCTGGACGACGACGTACGGGCAGGCGCTCGTGGCGAAGGTCGCGATCGTCTGCGTCGCACTCTCATGGGGCGCGGTGCACCATTTCTTCGTCCGGCCACGGCTCGAGCGGGGCGAGTCGCCGGCGCGGCTGCGCCGCAGCCTCGTGGGCGAGAGCACCGTCGCGATCCTCGTGCTCCTGCTGGCGGCCGTGCTCGTCAATGCTCGTCCGCCGGCGGTGGAGCCCGGAACGGGAGTGCGGGCGACGGCCAGCCACTAGCCTGCCCGCGTGACCCTGGTCTCGATCTCCGGGGGAGCCGGTTTCCTCGGGCTCCACCTTGCTCGGCGCGTCCTCGCCGACGGCGGTTCAGTGCGAACGCTGGACGTGGCCGCGCTCGAGGACCGGGAGCTCGAGCTCGGAGTCGAGGAGATTCGCGGCGACGTCCGCTCGGAGCGGCACGTGCGCGCTCTCGTGTCCGGCGCCGACGTCCTCGTGCACGCGGCGGCCGCGCTTCCCATCCAGTCCTCACGTGCCGCGATCCGCTCCGTCAACGTGGAGGGCACGGCGACCGTGTTGGCCGCCGCGCTCGAAGCGGGTGTCCGCCGGGTCGTCCTGATCTCGTCCACCGCGGTCTACGGCGTGCCGGAACGGCACCCCATCCACGAGGAGGACCCTCTCGTCGGCGTCGGCTGGTACGGCGGATCGAAGATCGAGGCCGAGCTGCTCGCGCAGGAATTCGGGAAGCGCGGCCTCGACGCGGTCGTGATCCGGCCGAAGACCTTCATCGGGCCCGAGCGGCTCGGCGTCTTCGAGATCCTCTTCGACTGGATCCGCGACGGGCGGCGGATCCCGATTCTCGGCGACGGAAGCAACCTCTACCAACTGCTCGCCGTCGAGGATCTCGTCGACGCCGTCGTCCGTGCTTTCGACGCTCCGGTGGAGGGCACGGCCTTCAACGTCGGAGCCGGCGTCTTCGGGACCGTGCGCGGCGACCTGCAGGCGCTGATCGATCACGCAGGATCCGGCTCGCGGCTGCAGCCGGTGCCGGTCGCGCCCGCCGAGGCGTCGCTCCGGGCGCTCGAGCTGGCCCGCCTCTCGCCGCTCGCCGAGTGGCACTACAAGACGGCTCACAGGGACTCGTTCGTCTCGATCGAGCGCGCCCGCGAGCTGCTCGGCTGGGAGCCGCAGCTCTCGAACGCGGAGACCCTCTGCGCGACCTACGACTGGTATCTCGCGCACCTTCCCGAGATGCGGGGTGCGGGCACGACCCACCGCGTGCCGTGGAACCAGCAGGCGCTGGGCGTGCTCAAGCGCATCGCGTAGCTCGGCGCGGAGCAGGCTCAGCTCGTGGCGAAGACGGCGACGCCGTACTGCGCGAAGACCGGGTCCGCGCTGACGAGGACGAGCTCTTCGATCTGTGCCTGCGCGACGAGGATCCGGTCGAACGGGTCGCGGTCGGATCCACGGGAGAGCGCCCGCCGCCCAGCCGTGCTGGACCGTGATCGGGAGGAACCGCAGATCGTACTTCTCGATGCGATCGACGAGGTTGCCGTTGAAGCGCAGCTTTCCGAGTCGTGCCTTCGTCGCGATCTCCCACGCGCTTGCTGCGCTGACGAAGACCTCGTTCGCGACGTCGTCGATCGCGTCGAGCGCGGGCCGGGAGAGCCTGCGTGAGCCCTCGAGCCACCAGATGAGCGCGCTCGTGTCGAGCAGGAGATTCACTCGTCGTCGTCGAGGGCGTCCGGCGTCGAGGTGTCCGGTAGGCCGAAGAACTGCTCGGCGATGGCGTCGTTCGTCTCGGGGCTGTCCCAATCCTCTGCGTGCCAGATCTTGCCGCGCATGGACCCGTAGCCACGGCGCCGTCCGCTCGGCCGCTCGAGGGGACGAGCCGCGCGCGCGGCTGGCCCGCCTTGGCGATCACGATCTCCTCGCCGGCGGCGGCGCGCTCGACGAGTTGCGAGAAGTGGGTCTTCGCCTCGTGGATGTTGACCTGTTCGGGCATGGCCTAGTCGGACTAGACTAAGTCTAGTCCGCTCTAGTCTAGCGGACCCGGTCAGGCTGCGCGGAGGGCGGCGTAGACTCACGCCGTGCGCGGCCTGATCGCCTACCGCTCCGAGTTTCCGATCCTCGGGCACACGACCTACCTCATCAACCACTCTCTGGCCGCAATGCCGGCCAAGGCGGAGGAACGGCTCGCGGAGTACGCGCGGATGTGGAGGGAGCGCGGAATCCGCTCGTGGGGCGAGGGTTGGTGGACGATGCCGATGACCGTCGGCGACCAGGTCGGACGGATCGTCGGCGCCGCACCGGGAACGACCGTGATGCACCAGAACGTCGCCGTCGCCGAGGCCGTCGTGCTGTCGGCGTTCTTCCCGATCGACCCGGCCCGGAATCGCGTCGTCTACGAACGGGGCGAGTTCCCGTCCGTGCGCTACCTCTACCAGGCGCAGCCCGAGCTCGAGGTCGTCGTCTGCGAGGACGACGGCGGGATCGTCGACGCCATCGACGAGCGGACGCTGCTCGTCCCGATCAGCCACGTCCTGTTCAAGACGGGAGAGATCCAGGAGATCGAGCCGATCATCCGCCGCGCTCACGAGGTCGGCGCGCACGTGATCCTCGACTGCTACCAGAGCGCCGGCATCGTGCCGTTCGACGTCACCGTGCTCGGCGTCGACTTCGCGGTCGGCGGCTCCGTCAAGTGGCTCTGCGGCGGTCCGGGGAACGGCTGGCTGTACGTCCGGCCGGACCTGGCCGAGCGGTTGCGGCCGACGTTCACGGGCTGGCAGGCGCACGCGCGGCCCTTCGGCTTCGAGGAGGAGATGGACTACGTCCACGGCGCCGCCAGGTTCTTGACCGGGACGCCGAACGTGCCGGCGCACTACGCGGCGACGGCGGGCTACGACCTGATCGAGGAGATCGGCGTCGAGCGGATCCGGAGGAACTCACTGCGGCAGACGCAGCTCCTGATCGACCTCGCCGACGAGGCCGGCTTCGAGGTCCGGAGCCCGCGCCGCCCGGAACGGCGCGGCGGCACCGTCACGGTGTACGTCCCGGAGTTCCCGGCCGTGCACCGGGAGCTGACCGAGCGCCAGATTCTCTGCGACTTCCGGCCCGATGCCGGCATCCGCCTCGGCCCGCACTTCTTCACGAGCGACGAGGAGCTCCGCTTCGCGATCGAGCAGATCGGCGAGATCGTCGAGACCGGCGCGTACGAGCAGCACCTCGGCGCCGTCGCGCGGCACTAGGAATTCGTTCAAGCCGAATCCTCGAGTCGAAGCGTCGTTCTGGCACGAGTTCGGCGCCGAGCGTCATCCGCCCTCGAAACGGAACTACGACATCAGCCTGAAGGCGAACCTCGACAACACGGACTACGCGATCTTCGGCGGCTGGGTGATCGGGAGCACCAGCCCGGCCTGCAGCGTCACTTCCCGTAACGAGCCTGCCGGGCAGAACCGCTGGAAACGGTGCACGTGCGCACGCCGTTTCCGACCGTGATATGAACCCCCAAGCGACCAGGAGGGGGACCCTTGAGCAGCGACACCGCCACACTGGACACGATCCGCTCGGCGATGAAGGACCGAGGAGTCGAGTTCATCTTCGCGCAGTTCGTCGACCTGTACGGGCGGCCGAGCGCGAAGCTGATCCCGGCTGCGAACCTGGACGGGCTCGTCGAGGAGGGGGCAGGTTTCGCCGGGTTCGCGGCGGGCGAGATCGGGCAGCTACCGAGCGACCCGGACATCGCCGCGATGCCCGACCTGGACAGCTTGACCCTCGTGCCCTGGCAGCCGAACCTGGCGCGTTTCGCCTGTGACGTGACCGTCGAGGGTGAGGCGTGGCCGTACTGCCCGCGCACGATCCTGCGGAACATGCTCGCGCGAGCGGCGGAGCAGGGGTATGAGTTCAAGATCGGCTGCGAGCTCGAGTACTTCCTCGTCGAGCTCAACGACGACGGGACGATCGAGATCGCCGACAAGCGGGACACGCTGGAGAAGCCCTGTTACGACATGTCGGGGCTGACGCGGCAGTACGACTTCCTGACGACGGTCTCGAAGTACTGCAACGAGCTCGGCTGGGGCAACTACGCGAACGACCACGAGGACGCGAACGGCCAGTTCGAGCAGAACTTCGAGTACGCCGACGCCCTCACGAGCTGCGACCGCGCCATCTTCTTCCGCTACATGGTGCACACCCTCGCCGAGCAGTACGGGCGCGTCGCGACCTTCATGCCGAAGCCGTTCACGACCCTGACCGGCAACGGCTGCCACTTCCACATGTCGCTCTGGAAGGACGGCGTCAACGTCTTCCTCGACGAGTCAGATGGCCGCGGCCTGGGCCTCTCGGAGGCGGCCTACCACTTCGTCGGCGGCCTCAAGGCACATGCGCGTGCCTACAGCGCGCTGAGCGCGCCGACCGTGAACTCCTACAAGCGGCTGAAGCTCGGTTCGACCTCGAGCGGCGCGACGTGGTCGCCGGTGTGGATCTCGTACGGCTACAACAACCGCACCCAGATGCTTCGCATCCCTGCCCCGGGCCGGATCGAGGACCGCACGGTCGACGGCTCCTGCAACCCCTATCTCGCTGCCGCCGGCATTCTGGCCTCGGGCCTCGACGGCATCGCGAAGGGCCTCGACGCGGGCGAGCCGAACTCCGACAACCTCTACAGCTTCTCCTACGACGAGCTGACCGCCCGCGGGCTGAGGTCGCTGCCGGCCAACCTGCTCGACGCCGTCGGGGAGCTCGAGCGCGACGATGTCCTCCGGGCCGCGCTCGGCAGGGCGCGGGACGAGGACTACCTCGACTACTACGTGCGCGTGAAGCGCGACGAGTGGTTCCGCTACCACGAGCAGGTGAGCGCGTGGGAGATCCGCGAGTACCTGACGCGCTTCTGAGTCGACGGGAGACGGCAAGCTAGAGCCATGTGTGGGATCGTCGGACTGTTCGCGAAGTCGCTCGAGCTCGAAGAGCGCCTCGGCGTCCATCTCGTCGCGATGCTCGCGCAGATGAGCGACCGCGGGCCCGACAGCGCCGGCGTGGCGATCTACCGCGACCCGGTGCCCGAGGGGATGAGCAAGCTGACGCTCTACTCGCCGGACCTCGACGAGGACTGGCGTACCGTCGCGTCGGCGGTCGGCGGCGAGGTGGACTCGGTGCGGGCGAGCCATGCGGTCGTCGTCGTTCCGGCCCCGGCGGCCGAGGCGGAGGCGCGGGTGCGGGCCGTCCGGGGAGACGTCCGGATCATGAGCGCGGGCCGGGTGATCGAGATCTACAAGGACGTCGGCCTACCCGAGGCGTTCGCTGCGACGTTCGAGCTCGGCGACCTGCGCGGGAGCCACGCTCTCGGCCACACGCGGATGGCGACCGAGAGCCGCGTCACGACCGAGGGGTCGCATCCGTTCTCGACGGGGCTCGACCTCTGCCTCGTCCACAACGGGTCGCTCTCGAACCACAACACGCTCCGTCGGTCGCTGCGCCGCGAGGGGATCGAGTTCCAGACCGAGAACGACACCGAGGTGGCGGCCGGGTACCTCGCGTGGCGCCTTCGCGAGGGCGCGACGCTCGAGCAGGCCCTGGAGGGGTGCCTCGACGACCTGGACGGCTTCTACACGTTCGCGGTCGGCACGTCCGACGGCTTCGCCGTCCTGCGCGACCCGATCGCCTGCAAGCCGGCGGTGCTGGCCGAGACCGACGACTGGGTCGCGATGGCCTCGGAGTCGCACGCGATCGCCATGCTTCCCGGTGCCGACGATGCGCGGATGTGGGAGCCCGAGCCCGGCGTCGTCTACGTGTGGGACCGGGCGGCCGTGGCGTGAGCGCGGCAGTCGGGGCCGACGTCGAGGTCGTCGATCTCGCAGTCACGTCGCTGCGCGAGCTCAACCAGCGCCTTCACGACGTCGCGCGGACCGGTGCCGGGCCCCGCCGCTTCAGGATCGTCAACCCGAAGGGCGCTCATGCGGTCGCGTGCGGCCTCGACGCGGAGCTCGAGGTCGTGATCGATGGCCACGTCGGCTACTACTGCGCCGGCATGAACAAGCTCGCGAGCGTCGTCGTCCGCGGCAACGCGAGTACGGGCATCGCCGAGAACATGATGTCGGGCACGGTGGTCGTCGAGGGCAGTGTCAGCCAGTCGGCCGGTGCGACCGCGCACGGCGGTCTGCTCGTCGTGCACGGCGACGCCGCCGCCCGCTGCGGCATCTCGCTGAAGGGCGCCGACATCGTCGTCCGCGGCTCCGTCGGCCACCTGAGCGCGTTCATGGCCCAGACCGGCTCTCTCGTCGTCTGCGGCGATGCGGGTGAGGCGCTCGGCGACTCCATCTACGAGGCGCGGCTCTACGTCCGCGGTCGCGTCGCCGGGCTCGGTGCCGACTGCGTCGAGAAGGAGATGCGGGACGAGCACGTGGCCCGTGTGCGCGAGCTGCTCGAGGCGGCCGGGATCGACGACGTCGACCCGGCCGGGTTCCGCCGCTACGGCTCGGCGCGGAAGCTCTACAACTTCACGATCGACAACGCCGGGGCCTACTGATGGGGAGCGGCTGGCAGCCGGGCCTGCGGGAGTCGGCGCTCTTCGACCGCAACGTGATCGCGGAGATCCAGCGGGCGGCGCGGGAGGGCATCTACGACATCCGCGGGTTCGGCGCGAAGCGCAAGGTGCCGCACTTCGACGATCTCCTCTTCCTCGGAGCGAGCGTCTCGCGGTACCCGCTCGAGGGCTACCGCGAGCGCTGCGACACGGACGTGACGCTCGGGACGAGGTTCGCGCGGACGCCGCTGCAGCTGAAGATCCCGGTCACGATCGCGGGGATGAGCTTCGGCGCCCTCTCCGCCCCGGCGAAGGAAGCGCTCGGCCGCGGGGCGACGGAGATGGGCACCTCCACGACGACCGGCGACGGCGGCATGACGCCGGAGGAGCGGGAGCACTCGAGGATCCTCGTCTACCAGCTGCTGCCCTCCCGCTACGGGATGAACCCCGACGACCTGCGCAGGGCGGACGCGATCGAGGTCGTCGTCGGCCAGGGCGCGAAGCCGGGCGGCGGCGGCATGCTGCTCGGCCACAAGATCTCCGATCGCGTGGCCGCCATGCGCGACCTGCCGCAGGGCATCGACCAGCGGAGCGCGTGCCGGCACCCGGACTGGACCGGTCCCGACGACCTCGAGATCAAGATCGGCGAGCTCCGCGAGATCACCGACTGGGAGAAGCCGATCTTCGTCAAGGTCGGGGCGACGCGGACGTACTACGACGTGCAGCTGGCGGTGAAGGCGGGTGCGGACGTGATCGTGGTGGACGGCATGCAGGGCGGCACGGCGGCGACGCAGGACGTCTTCATCGAGCACGTCGGGATCCCCACGCTCGCCGCGATCCCGCTCGCCGTGCAGGCCCTGCAGGAGCTCGGCCTGCACCGCCGGGTGCAGCTGATCGTCTCGGGCGGGATCAGGAGCGGCGCCGACGTCGCGAAGGCGCTCGCCCTCGGAGCGGACGCCGTCTCGATCGGCACGGCCGCACTGATCGCGATGGGCGACAACAGCCCCGACTACGAGGCCGAGTACCGGAACATCGGCAGCTCCGCGGGCTACTACGACGACTGGCAGGCGGGTCGCGATCCGGTCGGGATCTCGACCCAGGACGACGAGCTCGCCGCCCGCTTCGACCCGGAGCTCGGTGGCCGCAAGATCGCGAACTACCTCCGCGTCCTCACCCTCGAGACCCAGACCCTCGCCCGGGCCTGCGGCAAGTCGCACGTCCACAACCTCGAGCCCGAGGATCTCGTGGCGCTGACGATCGAGGCGGCGGCGATGGCCAGGGTGCCACTGGCCGGGACCGACTGGGTGCCCGGACAGTCGGCACTCTGAGCGCGGACGCGCCCGGCGGTCGCGGGAGCTTGACTCCGTCCGGCCGATACGTTTCGATTGCCACGTTCCCACCTGCGTGGAGGAGGCGACGTGGTTGATTTCGACAGCAGGCTGATCGACGTTCCGGAGGCGTCGGGCGGCCTGGCCAGGGAGACGAACTGGTGGGGCGCGTTCGTGATCGGCCTCGCCGGCACGGTTCTCATCATCGGGCTGATCGGCTATGCGCTGTTCGCGCTCGGCGGCTTCGCGATCGTGCTCTTCGCCATCATCACCGGGGTCGGCGTGTTTCTCTGCTTCTGCCTGGCGGAGATGGCCGCCACCTGGCCGGAACGCGCCGGAGGGTTGCCGTCGTACGCGTTCGAGACCTTCAAGCCCGTCGGCACCAACGCCTCCCGGCATGTCGGCGGCCTCTCGTCCTGGGCCTACTGGCAGGATCGCCCGTCATCTCAGCCAGGCAGAGCTCGCCCGTCTCGCGGGCGTCTCGGCGAGCGCCATCTCGCAGGCCGAGCGGGGCAGGCGCGGACTCTCGCTCGAGACGCTGCTCGATCTGGCCGGCAAGCTCAACCTCACGCTCGACGAGCTCCTGCGCGGCGACGTCGCTCCGGGCTACCGGCTCGCCCGCCGCGACGACCCGCGTCACGCCGAGAGCGACCGGCCGGTGCCGTTGCTCGATGATCCCCGCGCGGGTCTTCGGGTGTACCTCGTCCGGCTCTCTCCGGGCGGCTCGGCGACGCCCGACTTCACCCACAAGGGCGTAGAGGTCGTGAACGTTGCGGCCGGCCTGGTGCAGGTCCTCCTCGCGTCGGGCAGCCCGGTGTTGCGCCCGGGCGAGGCACTGATCGCGGACCGCAGCGGCGTCGCCGGCTGGCGCAACCTCGGGGACCGCGAGGCACTCGTCTTCTGGGTCCTCCACGACGACCCCGCGGCGTAGCGACCGGCGGGAGCGCGCGTCTGACCGCCCCGGCGCCTGCCTGAAGCCAGGCGCCGGCCGTGCGTGCTGCCTGGCTTCAGCCAGGCAGCGGAGCGTCCCTCAGCTCCAGGGGTATGGCGAGTGCGAGACCGGGTGCAGGTCGCCGGTTGCGAAGCGCTCGAAGCGGAACGGCGTCAGGAGCGGGGCAGAGTCGCCGAGCAGGACGCGGGCGACCTCGCGGCCGACGCCGATCATCTTGTAGCCGTGGTTCGAGTCGAGGACGCCGTAGAGGTTCGGCTTGAGGTAGTCGAAGACCGGGAAGTTGTCGGCCGTGAACGAGCCGACGCCGCCGGAGCGCGCCTGCTTGTAGAGCGCGCGACAGCCCTCGAACCGGCTCATCGCGTGCGAGAGCGCGGCGCACCACATGTCCGGGAACTCGTCGTCGACGTTCGTCGTGGACGGGTACGGGTCGAGCTCGACGTCGCCGTCGACGGTGAGCGGCGAGGCGCCGCCCTGGACGCCGTGCCGGTCGCGCTTGTAGTAGATGCCCCACAGCTCGTCCGTGACGAGCCGGCCCTCGTCGGTGTAGAGCGGTGCGTCGGTGTCGAGGTGGATGACCGGGGGCGCGCCGCCGTCGGCGGTGGCGAACATGAGCGGGTCGACCGTGATCTCGCCCTCCTGGAGGTTCCAGTACGTCCACATCGGCTGGTCGCGCACCACGTCGCCCGAGGGCGTCTGGATGTCGATCGTCGGCGGCAGCCCGAGCATCGCCCAGAAGCGCCTGGCCCAGGGGCCGGGGGCGACGACGACCTGCTCGCCGACGGCGATCCGGCCCTGATCGGTCTCGACCGCCGTGACGGTGTCGTCGGCGGCGAGCTCGAAGCCCGTCACCTCGGTGTGGGAGTGGATCTGCACGCCCTCCGACAGGCACTTGTCGCGCAGGCCGATGACGGACTCGGTGTTGAAGGCGAAGCCGCCCTGGTGCTCGTGCAGGCAGACGGTGACGCCCCGCGCGCGCCAGTCCGGGAAGAGGGCCTTCATGTGCGCGTCGACCTCGGACTCGCCCAGGATGAGCTCGGAGCGGTAGCCGATTCGCTGATGGCGCTCGAACACGGCCTCGAGATCGCTCTCCTGCACGCTCGGGCCGAGGGCCATGTAGCCGACGCCGTTGTAGTGGTACGCCTCGGGATCCGACTCCCAGACCTCGACGCACGCCTGCATCAGCTCACTCATCGCAGGCTGGAAGTAGTTGTTGCGGACGACCCCGCACGCGATGCCGGTTGCGCCCGCGCCCGGAGTCGACTTCTCGAGCACGACGACGTCGGCCCCCGATCCCTGCTCGCGCCGACGGAGCTCGACGGCCAGGTGATAGGCCGTCGAGAGGCCGTGCATGCCGGCGCCGACGACGACGTAGCGGGACGAAGCGGGTATCATGATAATTGCCTCCCGGGCAACGGCATATCGAAATCGGACGGAAGGAGGGTACCACGGCTCGCACCGGCCAACCGGCCGTCCGCCACGTCGCGGCGGTCGAGCGTGCGTTCAGGGTGCTCGACGCGCTCGCCGACGGCAGTGACCTCGGGACGAACGAGATCGCCCGCCGCACCGGCATCAACGCGAGCACGGTCTCCCGGCTCCTTGCGACGCTCGCCTCGGCACGGTACGTCGAGCACGTGGCGGCCTCGGGGCGTTACCGGCTCTCGCTGCGACTCGTCGAGCTCGGCAACGCCGTGCTCGGCCGCCTCGACCTGCGTGCTCTCGCCCGTCCGCATCTCGAGGCGCTCGTGCGCGAGACCGGGGAGACCGCGACGCTCTCGGCCCCGGCCGAGCACGATGCCGTGACCGTCGACTTCGTGCACGGCTCGTCCGCCGTGCAGAGCGTCGCCCAGCTCGGCCGGCCGAGCATCGGCCACGCGACCGCGGTCGGCAAGGTCATGCTCGCCTTCGGCGTCGTGGCGCTTCCGGCGGTCCGCTCGCCGGTTTCACGCCGCGCACGATCACGACGCGTGAGCGGCTCGTCGAGGAGCTCGGCCGCGTGCGTCGGCGCGGCTTCGCAGAGGCGAGGGAGGAGCGCGAGGAGGGCCTCGCCGCGATCGCCGCGCCGGTGCGCGACAGTCGCGGCGAGCTCGTCGGCATCGTCGGCGTGCAGGGACCGGCGTCGCGGTTCGACGCGAAGGCGGCGCGGGGCGCCACGCCGTTGCTGCTCGACCATGCGGGATCGCTCGCCGCCGAGCTCGGGTGGCGCGGGTAGCCGATCAGTCGGGAAGCCAGACGAGGCACGACGTCGCCCGCGAGAACGCGCTTCACGAGCTTCGCGTAGGTCCGCCGTTTGAGCCGCGCGCGGTCCGGGCCGACGACGAGCAGCCCTGGGCGCCGCTCGGCGACGAGCTCGAGCAGGGCGTCGATGGGCCGCGGGCTGCAGAGCCGGAGCCGCTCGACGTGCACGGCGAGGCCGGCCGCGAGCGCGGCGGGCGCACGCAGCGCCTCCTCGACCTCGTCCGTCCCCACGTACTCGTACTTCATGGCGAGCGAGATCGGCCCGAGCGGAACCTCGGCTGCATTGACGATGAGCAACGGCTGTCCGGTCTCGACGGCCGTGTCGATCGCGATCTCGGTCGCCCCGGCTTCGAAGGGGACGTCGAGGGTCACGAGCATGACCGGCCTCGCGGTGTCGGAGACGGGCTCGACCCTCGAGGAGGTTCCGATCCTGGACGCGAGGCGCATCACTCGGGCCGAAGCTCCCAGTTCGGCGTTTGCGTGAGGACGTAGTCGGATGCCCTCCGCCGGAGCGGTGGCACGACCATCAACGCGAACGCCATCTCGAGGAGGAAGAGCAGGAACGCGAACCGGAGGTCGACGAGGACGCCGAGCGGGATCAGGATCACGGCGAGCACGAGCGGCGGCACGAGGACCAGCAGCCGGTACCGCCGCACGTGCCGGAGCAGCTCGTCGTATTCCTGCCGCGGGATCTGCCCCGTGTTCCACGCCTTTCCGCACGAGGGGCAGGTCCAGCGCTCGCCGTAGGCGAGGCTCGCGGCCGTTCCGCAGTCGCACGTGACGGTGATCGGCGGCTCCCGCATTGCGCCGCGAATCGTACTCCAGCGCCCCCGCTGGTCTATCGCCAGGAGCGAAATTCGGCGTACTTGGAATCGTCCGGGGAGGGTGGTACGTTCGCCGGAGCGGCCGGCGGCTCAGGCTGAAGCAACCCGAGGACGGAGGGTGGAACGTGGCAGTAGCTCATGTCGAGGAGCAGCAGCTCCTCAAGACGCTTCGGTGGTACGACGGCTTCGTCATCGCCCTCGCCAACCCGGGCTTCCTCCTCGGCTCGCTCGGGTACTCCGTCGCCGATCTGGGCGGCTGGGGCGCCGCCCTGCTGTGGGGCATCTCCGCCTTCGTCGCCGTCTTCATCAACACCATCTACTCCGAGCTCGCCGCGATGTTCCCCCAGAAGTCGGGCGGTCTGTCGCTCTACGCGCACGAGGCGTGGCGCAAGTACACGACGCTCGTCGGCCCGATCGCGACCTTCGGCTACTGGATCGGCTGGTCGGTCGTGCTCTCCTTCCTCGGCCTCTTCATCGGGCAGCTGATCCAGGGCGCCTGGTTCCCGGGGGAGCCGATCGGGAGCCCGTTCGGGGACGGGTACTTCTCCACCGGCGGCTGCGAGGTCGGCCTGCCGCAGCTGATCGGGATCGGCCTCGTGCTCGCGGTCTGGCTGTTCAACGTCTTCGGGGTGAAGATCGGCATGGCGTTCGGCTACGTCGCCGGCGCGGTGCTGATGATCCCGCTCTTCGTGATGATGATCCTGCCGTTCCTGAACGGCAGCTTCGACAGCGACAACCTCACGTACTCCCTCAACGACCCGGGGCTCGCGTGGGGTGGCCTCCAGCTCGCGCTCGTCTGGCTGTGGATCATGTGCTGGTCGGCGTGGGGGGTGGACGTCTGTGCGACGTTCGCTCCCGAGTACAAGGACACGACGAGAGACACGAAGATGGCGCTGCGGTCGGCGGCGCTGTTCTCGATGTTCGTCTACATCGTGCTGCCGATCGGGTTCGTCGGCGGGGGCACCGCGAAGCTCGTCTCCGGCTACGCCTACACCGACGCGATGGACAAGATCGTCGGGTCGACGAGGCTGTCCGACTTCTTTCTCGTCTGTCTGTGCGTGAGCTTCCTCATCTCGATGAACACGGCAACCGCGGACGGAGGCCGCGCGCTCCTCGGCATCTCGCGGGACGGGATGACGATCAAGTGGCTCGGCAGGCTGAACCGCTTCAACGTCCCGGGCAACGGGATGACGATCGACATGATCGTCAACATCTGTTTCCTGCTCTTCATCGGGAACAACTTCGGCATTCTCGCCGCCTCGAACCTGGGCTACGTGCTCGCCCACATGTTCGCGCTCTCCGGCTTCGTGCTGCTGCGACGTGACCGGCCGCACTGGCCGAGACCGATCAAGCTGCACGCGGTCTGGGTGCCGATCGCCGGTGTGCTCGCGGTCTGGTGCCTGATCCTGACGATCGTCGGCTTCGGCTGGATGCAGGTCGCCGCCGGTGGGTACGGCGGCACGGAGGAGAAGATCATCGGCGTCTCCGTGCTCGCTGATCGCGATCGTGCTGTTCTTCTACCGCCGGATCGTCCAGGACGGCGAGCGGCCGCACTGGCGAGAGGAGACGCCGACGATGCCCGAAGGCATGGCAGAGCCGGCGGCGGTGACGGCGCCCGCGACATAGGTCCCCGAGCCTCGGCCGGAGGGGTCGCGACGTGCGCGGCTCCTCCGGTCGGCAGAATCGCAGCATGAGCACGGAGGCGCCGCCGCCGGAGGAGTTCGACCTCGTCCTGCCGGGATTCGCGCCCGGTGCTCTCGCCGGGCTCGGCGACTCGGCGTTCGACGACGTGCCGATCTCCGAGCAGATCGACGTCGGCGATCTCCCGGAAGACCCGTCCCTCGCCTTCCGGCGGACGCTCGGGATGTTCGCGACCGGCGTGACGATCCTGACGACCCGCGTCGGCGAGCAGGTGCACGGCATGACCGCGAACGCTTTCATGTCGGTCTCGCTCCAGCCGCCTCTCGTGCTCATCTCGATCGACCGCCGCGCACGCATGTGCGCGCTGCTCCACGAGGGCTCCCGCTACGGCGTCAGCGTCCTCTCGCAGGACCAGTCGGAGCTGTCCGACTTCTTCGCCCGCCGGGCAATCGAAGGCGTCGAGCCCGAGTTCGTCGTCGTCCGCGACACCCCGCTCGTGGCCGGCGCCCTGGCGCATTTCGTTGCGCGAGTCGTGCGCTCCTACTGGGGCGGCGACCACTCGCTCTTCCTGGGCCAGGTCGAGGTGGCCCGGTACGGCGAGGGCCGGCCGCTGCTGTTCCACGGCGGGCGCTACGAGCGCATGACCCGCCAGCCGCAGGTCCTGTCGGAGCTGCCGCACGAGCTCGCTCGAGCAACTCGTGCTGCGCGGCCACGAGCGGCGCTTCGCCGCCGGCGAGACGCTGATGAGCCGTGGCGAGCTGTCGGACGTGCTGATGCTCGTGACCGGCGGATCGGTGCGGATGGAGCGGCCGGGGCGGACGCTGACCCTCGGCCCGGGCAGCCTCATCGGGGAGATCGAGGTGCTGAATCCCGGTCAGGGGCGGGTGGCGACCATCACCGCGGAGGAGGACACGACGGTGATCGCGGTGACGCGGGACGAGCTCCTCGACGGGGCTCGCCGCCGACCCGAGGGCGGCGATCGCGATGCTCGAGATCCTGGCCGCGCGGTTCCGGGAGACCGGCGTGAGGAAGAGCGCTCCGGCGCCCGCTGAAGCCGGGCGCCGCGGCCCGGCTCGCCGATCACTCCACGTCGGGCAGCCCTGCGAGCCACGGCGTCCTGTACCCGCTCTCGTCCCACAGCACCGGGAAGAACGACTCGTCGAGGGAGAGGTCGCCGTGCCTGCGATAGCGCGAGTAGATCAGGTCGACGTTCGTCTCGTGGAAGCGCGCCTCGACGGGCAGCATGTGGGTGACGAGGGCCATGCGGGCCACGCTCGCGTTCGTGTTCGGCGCCGACCCGTGCCAGGTGAGGCCGTGGTGGAAGGCGCCGCCGCCCGGCTTGACGACGACCGGCACGAGGTCGAGCTCCTCGCCCTCCGGCGCCGCCGCCCGGGCCGGCGCGAGCCAGTCCTCGGGTGCGTGGAACTGCGAGCGCTGCGGCGGCGACTTCGGCCACAGGTGCGAGCCACGGACGTACTCGATCGGGCCGGCATCCGCCGTCGTCTCGTGCAGCGAGATCCAGCACGTCAGCATCTCTGCAGGCACCAGGTAGTCCGCGTAGGACGAGTCCTGGTGGAAGCCGATCGCCTTCGTCCCCGGCGGCTTCCAGAGGACGTTGTCCTGCAGGATCCGCGTGCCCCGGTAGCGGCCGAGCTGGGCGCCGAGGCGGCCGGTGCGCTCCGAGAGCACCTGGGCCGCGATCACCCGGTCCGCCCGCCAGCCGTTGCAGATCTGCCGCGTGCGGTCCTCCGGATCGCGGCCCGGCACCCAGTTGACCTCGTCCGGCCTGATGCCCGTCTCGTAGACGCCGTCGAACAGCGGCTCGTAGCGCTCGCGCAGGAGGTCGAGTGCCGTCGGCGAGACCAGTCCCTCCTCGAGGATGAGGAACCCGTCGCGGTCGAACGCCTCGACCTGAGCCGCCGAGAAGGCGTCGATCACGAGCGCGGGCGAAGCTTCTCGGGGTCGTAGAACGGGATGGGCACGACGGTGGCGGGGATCCGCTTCTGATGGCCGTCGAGCTTTCCGACCTCGACCTCGGTGCCGGGCTCGGCGTACTGCACCGCCATCCGGCAGAGCGCGATGTTCTTCTTCAGCACCGGGGAGCGCGTGCCGCTCGTGACGACTCCGATCTGGGAGCGGCCGACGTGGACGCAGTCGCCGTGGCCGGCGGTCTCGTTGCCCTCGAGCTCGAGCCCGACGAGGCGCCGCTGCGGATGCTCGCGGCGCTCGACGAGCGCCTCGCGGCCGACGAAGTCGTCCTCCTTGTCGGCCGTGACGGTGAAGCCGATTCCCGCCTCGAAGGGGTCGACCTGGTCGTCGAACTCGTAGCCGGCGAAGATCAGGCCCGCCTCGATCCGGAGCATGTCGAGCGCGTCGAGCCCGAGCGGCGCGAGGCCCTGCGGCCCTCCGGCCTCCATGACCGCGTCGTAGAGCGCAGGCGCGTCCTTCGGGTGGCAGAAGAGCTCGTAGCCGAGCTCGCCCGAGTACCCGGTCCGCGAGGCGATCAGCGGCAGGCCCTGCGGCCCGCCGAGCCGGCCGATCGAGAAGCGGAACCATTTCAGCTCCGCGAACGGCGTCTGCGCCGGCGGCGTCCAGACGAGCGTCGAGAGGATCCCGCGCGAGGCGGGTCCCTGGACCGCGATGTTGTGCAGTTCGTCCGTCGACTCCTTCACCCAGACCCGGAGCCCGAGGCGCTCGGCCTGGTCGCGCAGCCAGACGCCGTCGTACTCGGCGCCGCCGACGAAGCGGAAGTTGTCCGGCGCGATGCGGAAGACGGTGCCGTCGTCGAGCATCCCGCCGGTCTCGTTGCACATGGCCGTGTAGACCACCTGGCCGTCCGCGAGCCGCCGGATGTCGCGCGTCATCGTGGCCTGGAGGAGCGCCTCCGCGTCGGGGCCGAGGATCTCGAACTTCCGCAGAGGGGAGAGGTCCATCACGGCCGCGTGCTCGCGGCAGGCCCAGTACTCGGCCACGGCGCCGAGGTTGTCGTAGGACGTCGGCAGCCAGTAGCCGTTGTACTCGGTGATAGCGGCTCGTCAGCTCGGAGGTCTTCTCGTGGAACCCGGTCTCCCTCGTCAGCTTCGGCTCGGCGTCGGGTGTGACGCGGTGCGCGATCGCGGCACTGAAGCGCTCGGTGGCCGGGTAGACCCGCACGTGCACCTCGGTCGGGTTCCACGCGTTGGCCGGGTCGATGTCGTCGGGACACGCGCTCGAGAGGCAGACGAGGTCGGTCGTGGCGCGGAGGAGGACGTAGTCGCCGGGCCGCGACCACGGCTCGTCGACGAGGTACTGGTTGTGGGCGTCGAACGACGTGTTGAAGAAGAAGTTGATCGCCGGCCAGCCCTTCCGCGGCTCGATCGTGTACGGCAGCAGCTCACCGTTGAAGTTGTCCGAGCAGTTGACGTGGCCGAAGTAGCCCATGTCCTCGTAGTACTTGGCCGTGCAGGCGAGGCCGAACGTGTCGTGGCGGCCGACGGTGTCGCGCACGACCTCGACGAGCGGCTCGAGGTCGTGGTCGAAGAACTTCGAGTACAGCCCGGGCTCGGGGTAGGCGCTGCCCAGCAACGACCGCGTGGCGGTCGCGTCGAGGCCGCGCTCCTTGCCCTCCTGCAGCTTCGGCGCGCTGAAGGCGAGGAAGTCGGAGCACTGGCGGCCCTGCACGTCGATCACCTGGATGTACTCGCCGGCCCTGACCTCGTACGCGAGCGCGGAGGCCCGGTCGACCTGGAAGTCGAGCCGCGGCTCGGCCAGCGGCTCCGGCAGCACCGCCTCGAGGTGGCCGCGGACAGGTTTCGCCCTCGCGATCTCGAGCATCAGGTCGGAGGCGGGGACCCCGCCCTCGACGACCGCGAGACCCCCTGGTGCCCCGACCCGCACGACCGCGTCCCGGTCGGCGCGGAACGTCTCCTCGGCTCCCGGCGGCGACTGGGGGCCAAAGAGCTCGAGCACGTCATCGGGCCCGGGGAGTCCCACCAGATGCGCGCGCTGGCCGCCCGCGACGTCCCTGATCGTGAGCCGGTCGTCCGGCCCGAGGGAGACCGTCGTCGTGCCGCCCGCCCGCACCCGGTAGGTCTCCCGGCCCGGGTCGCGCGGCAGGAGCCCCGGGACGAGCAAGCGTGGGCGGCCGGCGACTGCCACGACTACGCCTTCGCGGGCTCCTTCGCCTCCGCTTCCGCGGCCTCGGCGAGGAGCTGCTCAGCGAGCTCGCGCTTGGCGGCGGCGTCGAGCTTCTTCACCTCGTTCTCGACGGCGCGGCGGTTGTAGCTCTGGTTCCAGTAGTCGAGCGACTCGAACCCGAGCAGCACCGCCTTGCCGACGAACTGTCGCAGCACCTCGTTCGTCGGGCCCATCACCCAGCCGGCCTTCGCGTCGCGGAGGTAGCGCTCGAGCTCCATGTCGCGCTTGTAGCCCGACCCGCCGCAGGCGTGGAGCATCTTGTCCACGACGTGGGCCGTGTTCTGCGCGGCCACGAACTTGATCTGCCAGGCCCAGTGGAGGAAGTTGCCGCGCGCGAGCTCGCCGGGCTCGAGCACCTTGGTGTTGTCGTCCGTCGCCTTGTCGAACGCCTGCGCGACGGAGTAGACGAAGAGCCGGGCCGCATTCGTCTCCATGACCGCCTGGCCGACGTAGTCCTGGATCGTCGGGTAGTCGGCCACGCGCATGCCGACGTCGACGTGTCGCTTGCGCGTCGTGTGCCGCTTCGCGATGTCGACTGCGCCGAGCGCGAGCCCGTTCCAGACCGACGACGAGCCGATCAGGAACCACGGGTCGACCGCCTCGTCGTTCGAGGTGGCGCCGTCTCCCTCCGGCCCGACGATCTGCGTGCCGGGGATCTCGACGTCGGTGAACGAGATGGCGCCCGACTGGTTGCCGCGCAGCCCGAGCGCATCCCACAGCGACGGCTGCGCCTCGCAGAACTCCTTGTCGACGACGAAGACGGAGAGGTCGTCGTAGCCCTTGAAGTCCGGGCTCGTCGTCTGGAGGACGTAGAAGTCGGCGAAGCCGCCGGACGTCGTCCACGACGCCTTCTTGTTGATCCGGTAGCCCCCGTTCAGACGCTCGGCGCGCGAGGAGACGGGGTACCAGAAGTGGGAGCCCGTCTCCGGGTCCGAGTACGAGAGCGTCCCGATCAGGCCCGAGTTGAGCGGCCGGATGTACTTGTCGACGATCTCGGGGGTCGGCCGCAGCATCAGCGCCGCGACGGCGCCCATGTGCATGACGTAGCACATCGCCGTCGAGGCGCAGCCGTAGCGGGCGATCGTCTCGCAGGCCATCGCGAAGCCGACGTGGTTCTGCCCGAGCCCGCCGTACTCCTCCGGCACCGTGAGCGCGAGGAAGCCGTGCTCGCCGAGCAGCTCCAGGTTGCGGCGCGGGAACAGCAGCTCGTCGTCGGAGCGCTTCGCGTTCGCGCGCATCTCCTTCTCGCAGAGCGAGATCAGGGTCTCGCGCAGCTCGATCTGCCGGTCGGTCAGGACCCAGTCCGGGTCCCAGTCGTACCCGAGCCCCCAGAACGGCTCGTCGCCCCACATCTTCTCGGACATACCACCCTCCAGCTTCGGCGCGTCGTGACTAGTGCAGCGGTGCTTCCCAGCCCTCGAGGACGGCCGGCTTCCAGTCGGTGCCGACGGTCTTCGAGCCCTTCACCCACGGGCCGAGCTCGGGCTGCGGGAACTTGCAGTGCTTCTCCTTCAGCTGGATGCCGTAGGAGTTGCCCGACTGCAGGTGCGTGATCAGCACCTTGCGGGCGATCTCGTGCTCGCGGCCCTCGGGGATCGGGAAGTAGATCTTGATGAACGAGTTGGAGTAGCGGTCGAAGACGGCGGGGGTGCCGTCCTCCTCCAGGAGCTCGATGTCCTCGAGCCAGTTGATGTCCTCGCCCGGCGTGGCCGCGAGGAGGTCGACGTCCTCGACGAGCGACATGTCCTCCTGGTAGGGGAAGCGGCTGCCCGGCGAGGAACTCGGCGTCGATCGACTTGATCTTCTCCGGCTCGCTGTAGGCGAGTTCGTGCTGCGCTCACTCACCGGTCATCACCTCCGCCCGATTTTCATTCGACAGTGTCGGGAGGTAGTCGACCGGGTTCTCGAGGTGCTTCTCGAGCATCCGCTCGATCTTCGCGAGCGTCCGTTCCTCGCTGACGCCGGGGATCCAGCTCGTGCCGGCGAGCGGCACCTTCGCCATCGCGGCCGCCTCGACCGTGAGCGCGCACAGGTCCTCGGGCTCGAGCGAGTGGATGTTCGTCTTGCCGCACGCGCGGGCGAGCATCTGCACCTCGAGCGTGAGCGTGTGGAGGAAGTTGTAGACGCGCTCCGCCGCCTCCTCGACGACCAGCCGCTTGCGCAGCTCGGGATCCTGCGTCGCGACGCCGACGGGACAGCGGCCCGTGTGGCAGTGGTAGCACTGGCCGGCGGGAACGCCGACGGTGCCTTCGTAGTCGGTGACGCCCTCGATCTCCTTGTTGCAGTTGAGCGCCATCAGCGCCGAGTGGCCGATCGCGACGGCCGTCGCGCCGAGCGCGAGCGCCTTCGCGACGTCGCCGCCGTTCCGGATCCCGCCCGCGACGACGAGGTCGATCTCGTCGGCGAGGCCGACGTCCTCGAGCGCGCGCCGGGCCTCGGGGATCGCCGCCATGAGCGGGATGCCGGTCTCCTCGGTCGCGATGTGGGGGCCGGCGCCCGTGCCGCCCTCGGCGCCGTCGAGGTAGATGATGTCCGGCCCGCACTTCGCCGCCATCCGCACGTCGTCGTAGACGCGCGCGGCGCCGAGCTTGAGCTGGATCGGGATCTGGTAGTCGGTCGCCTCGCGGATCTCCTGGATCTTCAGCGAGAGGTCGTCCGGGCCGAGCCAGTCGGGATGGCGGGCCGGCGAGCGCTGGTCGATGCCGGCCGGGAGCGAGCGCATCTCGGCGACCTGCTCGGTCACCTTCTGGCCCATCAGGTGGCCGCCGAGCCCGACCTTGCAGCCCTGGCCGATGAAGAACTCGACCGCGTCGGCCAGCATCAGGTGGTGCGGGTTGAACCCGTACCGGCTCTGGATGCACTGGTAGTACCACCTCGTCGAGTGGTCGCGCTCCGGCGGGATCATCCCGCCCTCGCCCGAGCACGTCGCGGTGCCGGCCATCGAGGCGCCCTTCGCGAGCGCCATCTTCGCCTCGAGGCTGAGGGCGCCGAACGACATGCCGGTGATGTAGATCGGGATGTCGAGCTCGATCGGCTTCTTGGCGAAGCGGGCGCCGAGCACGGTCTTCGTCTCGCACTTCTCGCGGTAGCCCTCGATCACGAAGCGCGTGAGCGTGCCGGGCATGAACATCAGCTCGTCCCAGTGCGGGATCGGCTTGAACATCGAGAAGCCGCGCATCCGATAGCGGCCGAGCTCGGCCTTCATGTGGATGTCGTTGATGACCTCCGGCGTGAAGATCCGGCTCTGCCCGAGGATGGTCTTGCTGGTGGGTGCTGTCTCGTCGGCCATATTCGACCTCACAGGACGAGCTTGCGCTCGGAGGGCTCGAGGTTGTCGTAGTTGTAGAGCTTCTTGCCGCACACGAACTTCTGTAGCTCGGGCGGCGCTCCCAGGCCGTAGATGCGGAACTTCCGCTCCACGAACTCGGTGTCGGCGTCCGTCCACTCGCCGGGGACGCAGTCGATCCCGAGCGAGCGCACCGTGCCGCCCACGTAGATCGTGCCGTCGTACATGGAGTCGCCGAGGCCGTGGCCGACGTTGCCGCAGATGATCTGGCGGCCGCGCTGCATCATGAAGCCGTTCATGGAGCCGGCGTCGCCGCCGACGATGATCGTGCCGCCCTTCTGGTCGATCCCCGTGCGGGCCCCGACGCGCCCCCTGACGACGAGGTCGCCGCCGCGCATGGCCGCGCCCGTGAGCGAGCCGGCGTTGTGGTCGATCACCACCACGCCCGACATCATGTTCTCGCAGGACGACCAGCCGACGCGGCCCTTGATGTGCACCTCGGGGCCGTCGATGATCCCGCAGCCGAAGTAGCCGAGACTGCCGTCGAAGGTGATCTTGCAGCGCGTCAGGATGCCGACGCCGAGCGAGTGCTTCGCACCCGGGTTCCGCACGGTCACGTCCGTGATCCCCTGCTCGTTGACCAGCCGGCGCAGCTCGAGGTTGATCTGCCGCGTCGTCAGGTCGTGTGCGTCGAACTCGGCCGACGTCCCGTCGATCTCGGCGACGTTGGGGGCGACCGCATCGGGCTCGGCGAGCCCGCGCGCGTCGTAGCTGATGGCGTGTTCGCCTACCGCTGCCACACGAGCACCTCTCCTTCGTACGGGTCGTAGGTGTCGATCTCGTGGTCCAGGATTGCGCGGATCGCGATCTCCTCGGACGCGAGCGCCACCAGGTCGTCGGCCTCGTAGAGGACGAGCGGCTTCGCCGCCATCTCGTCCTTCGCGACTCCGAGCGCGTCCTTCGTCACGCAGATGTAGGTGAAGACGCCGTCGAGCTCCTCGAGGCTCTGCTGCATCGCCTCCTCCAGCGATCGCCCCGTCGCTCATCCGCTCCGCGAGGTAGACCGCGATGATCTCCGAGTCGCACTCGGACTGGAAGCGGTGGCCGTTGCGCTCGAGGCGCCGCTTCCACTGGAAGTAGTTCGTCAGCTGGCCGTTGTGGACGACCGCGACGTCCGAGAAGGGATACGCCCAGTAGGGGTGCGCGCCCGAGATGTCGACGTCGGACTCGGTGGCCATGCGGACGTGCCCGATCGCGTGCGTGCCGGTGAAGTCGTCGAGGTGGTAGCCGCCGGCCACGGACTCCGCGTCGCCGAGGTCCTTCACGATCTCGAGCGAGTTGCCGAGCGAGAGCACCTCGACGTCGGGGACGTCCTCGACGAAGTCGGCGAGCCGCTTCAGGTCGCCGTCGTAGGCCATCGTGACGCGGAAGGCGTACTCGGTCTCCTCCTGGAGATCCTTCACGTCCGCGCCGAGCGCCGCCAGCCGGCGCTCGACCTCGGCGCTGTGTCGTCTCAGTCGGTCCTCGTACTCGAAGTCACGTGGCGTGTTCGCGTCGGCGAGCTTGTACCGCATGATCACGAGGTTCGAGGCCTGCCCGTAGAGGGCGTAGCCCGTCGAGTCGGGACCGCGGTGCTTCATCGACTGGAGCATCCGCGTCATCTCGGTCCCGATCGGGTGCTCGCCGTCCTTGTAGATGATCCCGGCTATCCCGCACATGTGAAGTTGCCCTTGCCTTCCTCTACGACGTCTTGCCCCTCAGGGCAAGACGTCGAGGTACTCGTTCACGTCCCAGTCGGTGACCGTGGCGCAGTAGCGTTCCCACTCGTCGCGCTTGTAGTGCATGAAGACGTTGTACATCTCGCCGGGTAGGGCGGAGCGGACGACCTCGTCGGCCTCGAGCGCGTCGAGGGCCTCGCCGAAGGTCATCGGGATCTTCTTGACCTCCTTGCCCGCCTCCATCGCCTCGTAGATGTTGCGTTCTTCCGGCTCGCCCGGGTCGACCTTGCGCTCGATGCCGTCCTCCATCGCCTTGATCAGCGCCGCCAGCGACAGGTACGGGTTCACGGCCGAGTCGACCGACCGGTACTCGAAGCGTCCGGGAGCCGAGACGCGGAGCGCCGTGGTGCGGTTCTGGTAGCCCCAGTCCGCGAACACGGGCGCCCAGAAGCCCGTGTCCCAGAGGCGCCGGTACGAGTTCACCGTCGACGCTGTCACGGCGGTGAGCGCTCCGAGGTGCTCGAGGATGCCGCCGATCGCCCAGAGGCCGATCTGGCTCGGCTTCTGCTGGTCGTCGCCCTCCGGCATGAACGCGTTCTCGTCGCCGCGCCAGAGGGAGATGTTGTGGTGGCAGCCGTTCGCCGAGACGCCCATGAACGGCTTCGGCATGAAGCACGGAAACGCGCCCTCCTCGCGCCCGACCTGACGGCACACCTGCCGGAACGTCGAGAGGTTGTCCGCCGTCTGCTCGGCCCGGTCGAAGTTGAAGTTCAGCTCGATCTGGCCGGGCGCGTCCTCGTGGTCGCCCTGGATCATGTCGAGCCCGAGCGCCTGCCCGTACTCGATCACCTTGTGGATGATCGGCTGCAGCTCGGAGAACTGGTCGATGTGGTAGCAGTACGGCTTCGTGCGGCCGCTGACGTCCGGTGTCCCGTCCTCCTTCAGGTTGAGCCACATCATCTCGGGCTCCGTGCCGGCGCGCAGATGGAGGCCGTGCTTCTCCTCGAAGGCGGCCTGGATCTGCTTCAGGTTCGAGCGGCAGTCGGAGGTGAGGAAGGAGCCGGGGGCCTCGCGCTCCTCGCGGTTGCGGAAGCAGGTGCACCAGACGCGCGCGACCTTGCGGTCCCAGGGGAGGATCTCGAACGTCTCCGGCTCCGGGATCCCGACGAGCTCGGCCGCCTCGGGGCCGTAGCCGATGTAGTTGCCGTGGCGGTCGGTGAAGAGGTTCGCCGTGGATCCGTAGACGAGCTGGAAGCCCTTCGCAGCCATGGCTCTCCCAGTGCTTGGCCGGGACGCCCTTGCCCATGACGCGGCCCGTGACCGAGATGAACTGGTAGTAGACGTACGTGATGCCCTCGGCGTCGATGCGTCGCCGCACGTCGGCGATCAGAGCGTCGCGTCCCTCTGTTGCGACGAAGCGGTCGAGATCGGTTGCCACGGAGCCTCCCTCTTGGTATGCGTCGGAATCCCACGGGCGACACTGCCGGGAGCCGGAGGCCCGGTCGTGCCACCACGTTCCTACGCCGGGAAGGGGTTCCCTGTCAAGCGTGAATCGTCAAGGGCGGAACACTATTGCCTTCAGTGGGATACATCGCGGCGCTCAGGCCACGTGTGCCCGCTCGCCGCTCCAGCCGAGCGACCGCGAGATGCGCTCGGCGCAGGCGAGGAGGAGCGGCAGCGCCGCGTCGATCGCAGCGCGGTCGAAGCGGCTCGAGGGGCCCTGCAGGGCGACGATGGCGGCGAGCGCGCCGGTCGCATCCCAGATCGGCGCCGCCACGGCCGAGAGGCCGGCCTCGCGCTCCTCGACCGCCTCGGCGTAGCCGGCGCGCCCGGACGCGCTCGATCTCCGCCTCGAGCGCCCGCGGGTCGACGATCGTGCTCGGCGTGAAGGCCGACGAGCCGCCCGCGCGGGAGCGGGACGTCTCCGAAGGCGAGCATCACCTTGCCGGCCGACGACGCATGGCCGACACTCGGCCGCCCGAGTCGGGTGACGCCCTGGAGGTAACGGTCGGTCGGGACGAAGTCGACCGTGATCGCGTCGGCGTCGCCGGGCAGCGAGAGCGTGGCCGTCTCGCCGACCCGATGAACGAGCTCCTCGAGGTGGGGGCGGGCGAGGTCGCGCAGGTTGAGCCGCCCGAGGACCGCGTTCGCGTACCGGAGCGTCCGCACTCCGAGCCGGTAGCGGCCCGTGCTGCTGACATGCTCGACGAGGCCGGCGCGGGTCAGCGTCCCGAGCTGGCGGGAGACCGTGCTCGGGCTGATGCCCGTCCGCCGCGCCACGTCGGACGTGCCGAGCTCGCCGCCGTCGGCGAGCGCGTCGAGGATCTCGACGGCGCGCACCGTCGCTTCGACATCGCGGGTGGAGGGTTGACCGGTTCGGGACATCGCGCTAGTCTCTTTCCACTGATAGCACGCTATTTCGTCTAGCGCAATACCTTCGCTTCTCTCGAGGCTCGAAGATGTCGATGCTCGTCACCTGTCCCAACTGCGGCCCGCGTGAGGTCCACGAGCTTCGCTGCGCAGGCGAGACGACGAAGCGCCCGGTTTCGACCCCGACCGTACGCGAGCTGAACGAGTACGTCTACTTCCGGCGCAACGTCTGGGGCACGCAGCGCGAATGGTGGTTCTGCCGCACGTGCGAGGACTGGTTCCTGGCCGAGCGGCACACGTACACGAACGAAGTGGAGAAGACCTGGCTCCCGAAGCCTTCTGCTGCGCAGAAGGCGGTAGAGGGGGAGGAATAGGTCGTGTCGAGGCTTCCGAGCACGTCCTGGGGAGCGGATCGATCGCTCACAACCGATCGAGTTCACATGTAACGGAAACCGTGTCAGCGGTTTCCTTGGGGACACCATCGGCTCCGCGCTCTACGCCTCGGGGCGGCGGGTCTTCTCACGCAGCTTCAAGTACCACCGCCCGCGCGGGCTCGCGTGCTGCTCGGGCCACTGCGCCAACTGCCAGATGACGGTGGACGGGATCCCGAACGTCCGCGTCTGCACGGCCCCCCTCACCGAGGGGGTCGTCGTCAAGGGGCAGAACTACGTCGGGTCGTTCGAGCACGACCTGATGCAGGTGACCGACAAGCTCGGTGGCCCGTTCACGCCGCCGGGCTTCTACTACAAGACCTTCATCCGCCCGCGCAGGCTCTGGCCGCTCTACGAGAAGATCCTCCGCGGCGCTGCCGGCCTCGGCCGCCTCGATCCGAACGGGTCGAGGCAGGAGCGGGTCGACGTCGAGAACCGGCACGTCGACGTGATCGTCATCGGCGGCGGCAGGTCGGGCCTCGAGGCGGCGATCGCCGCCGCCCAGGGAGGAGAGTCGGTCGTGCTCGTCGACGAGGGCTACGACGTCGGCGGCTCGTTCCTCTCCGACCGTGAGGGCATCGCGACCGCTGCCGCGTTGCGGCGGCGGGCCGTCGAGGCCGGAGTCGAGCTCCTTGCTCCGGCCGTTGCGATCGGCCTCTTCGAGCAGGGGCTCGTGCCGGTCGCCTACGGCAGCCTCCTCCTCAAGTTCCGGGCGACCCGAATCGTCGTCGCGAGCGGAATCGTCGAGCAGCCGCTCGTCTTCCCCGGCAACGACCTCGTCGGCGTCATGCTGCCCGACGCCGCGCGCCGGCTCGTCAACGGCTTCTCGATCAAGCCCGCCGAGAGGGCCGTCGTGCTGACGGTCGACGACCGCGGCCTGCGGGCGGCGGCAGATCTCGAGGCTGCGGGCGTGACGATCGCGGCAGTCGTGGACTTCCGCCGGACGCCGTCTCCCGCCATCGAGGCCCAGGGCAAGGGCGGCAAGGTCGCGCAGGTCGCGATCGACGGCCGCCACGTGAAGGCCGACCTCGTCGTCATGGCGGGCAGCCCGCAGCCGAACTACAAGCTCCTCGCCCAGGCCGGCGCACGCGTGGAGTTCGACGCCGGCCGCGGCGTCTTCGTGCCGACCGACCTCCCTGCGGGCATCGACGCAGTCGGCTCCGTCGCCGGAGACCTCGGGGAGCCTGCGGTGCCGAGCCCGGTGCTCGACCACCGCGGTGACAAGTGCTTCGTCTGCTTCTGCGAGGACCAGACGGTGAAGGACCTGAAGTACGCGATCGGCGAGGGGTTCGACTCGATCGAGCTCTCGAAGCGGTACACGACGGTGACGATGGGCCCCTGTCAGGGCCGGCTCTGCCACACGAGCTCGATCCGCGTCTACGCGAAGGCGACCGGCCTCGACGAGAACACGATCGGCACGACGACCTCGCGGCCGCCCTACGCGCCCGTCTCGATGGGCCTCCTGGCCGGGCCCGCCGCAGGAGCCGCGCAAGCGCACGTCGCTCCATCACCGCCACAAGGACATGGGCGGGAAGATGATGTGGACGGGCGCCTGGCGCAGGCCGCACTCCTACGGCCCCGACCCCGCCGCCGAGGCCCAGCACGTCCACGAGGCGCTCGGCCTCATCGACGTCTCGACGCTCGGCAAGATCCTCGTCACGGGCCCCGAGGCCGGGGCGTTCCTCGACCGGGTCTACCCGAACCGCTTCTCGGATCTCAAGGTCGGGCGCACGCGCTACGGCGTGCTCGCGGGTGACGCCGGCCGGATCATGGACGACGGTGTCGTCGCGCGGCTCGACGACGAGACCTTCTACGTCTCGGCCACCTCGACCGGCGCCGACGGCGTCTACCAGTGGTTCACGTGGTGGAACGCGGTCTGGTTCCTCGACGTGCAGTTCGCGAACCTGACGGGGGCGCTCGCCGCCGTCAACGTCGCCGGGCCGAACTCGCGGACGGCGATGCAGCGCGTGTCGGACGACGACTTCTCGGCCGAGGCCTTCGCGTACCTCGACGCCCGCAACGTGACCGTCGCGGGCGTGCCCGCCCTCGCCTTGCGGATCGGCTTCGTCGGCGAGCTCGGCTACGAGCTCCATTTCCCGAGCCCGCTCGCCGAGCACGTCTGGGATGCGTTCTTCGAGCGCGCCGCAGACCTCGACCCGCGTCCGTTCGGCCTCGAGCCGCAGCGCATCCTCCGGCTCGAGAAGGGCCACGTCATCGTCGGCCAGGACACCGATTCGGAGTCGAACCTCCACGAGGCCGCGATGCCGTGGCTCGTCAAGGACGACAAGGAGTTCGAGTGGGTCGGCAAGTGGGCGACCCGGCAGGCCGCCGACCGAGGCCTGCGCTCCATGCTCGTCGGCTTCGAGAGCCCCTCCGGTGCAATCCCCGTCGAGGGCGGTCAGGTCGTCGTCGACGGCAGGCCGGCGGGGCGCGTGACGAGCGTGCGCCGGAGCGCCGAGCTCGGCAAGGTGATCGGGCTCGCGATCGTGCCGTACGAGCTGGCCGTCGACGGAGGCCGCTTCGACGTGCAGGTGAGCGGCCGCGCCGTGCCGATGACGGTGCATCTCGGGCCGTTCTACGACCCGGCCGGCGAGCGGGTGAAGGCGTGAATCTCGCGTTCCTCTCGGTCGCTGCCGCGGGGGCCGGCGCGGTCGCGCGCTCCGCGCTCGACCGCGCCCAGCGCGATCTCGGCGCGACCTTCGAGGAGCGGGACGGCTGGCTCGTCGCCGTCTCGATTCCCGGCGAGGAGGAGCACGCCGCCGTCGGGATCGCCGACGTGTCGTACCTGACGAAGCTCGAGGTGCGGCCGGCGGACCCGCCGGGTGCCTGGCTCGAGCCAGGCACCGGCACGCTTGTGTGGTACGCGATTTCTCCCCGGCGTGCGCTCGTCCTCTGCGCCCCCGCGCTCGGCGACTCGCTGCGCGCGCAGGTGGGCGACCGGTTCTCGCTCGACGTCACGGGCGCCTGGTCGGTGATCGCGATCGCGGGACCGGAGGCGCAGACCGTGCTGCGCCGGCTGACGCACCTGCATCGTTTCCCCTCGGGCGGCGAGATCGCCCACGTGCAGGGCCACGTGCTCGAGCGCGACGGCGGCTACTGGGTGGTCTGTCCGCAGGAGTACGGCCACCACGTCTGGGAGGTCGCGGTGGACCGCGCGGCGGCTCTGGGCGGGGGCCCGGTCGGGGTCGACGCCCTCCCGGGAGGCGCGCCGTGAAGGACGTCTTCCTCCGCAAGGAGATCATCAGGCGGCCCGGCCCCCTGAAGCGGCACTACGACGTCATCATCGTCGGCGGCGGCTCCCACGGGCTCTCGACCGCCTACTACCTCGCGACCCAACACGGCATCACCGACGTCGCGATCCTCGAGAAGAGCTACATCGGCTCGGGAGCCGCGGGGCGCAACACGACCATCATCCGCGCGAACTACCGCACCCCCGAGGGCGCCGCCTTCTACAAGGAGAGCGTCAAGCTCTACGAGAAGCTCTCGGCCGACCTCGACTTCAACCTGATGTTCTCGCAGCACGGCCACTTCACGCTGGCCCACTCGGACCGCTCACTCGTCGTACAGCACGAACGTGCGGAGGTGAACAAGCTGCTCGGCATCGACAGCCGTGTGATCGACCGCGACGAGGTCAAGAAGCTCTGCCCGCAGATCAACGTCGGTGAGGACGTGACGTGGCCGATCCAGGGGGCCCTCTACCACCCGCCGGGCGGGATCATCCGGCACGACGCGGTCGTGTGGGGGTACGCGAAGCAGGCGGGCCGGCGCGGCATCGAGATCCACCAGGGCGTGGAGGTGACGGGCATCGACGTCCGCGACGGCAGGGTGCACGGCGTCAGGACGACGCAGGGTGACGTCTCGAGCAGCGTCGTCGTCAGCGCCACGGCCGGCTGGTCGACGCCTGTCGCCGCGCTCGCAGGCGTGCCGCTCCCGATCACGGGCTCGATCCTGCAGGCGTTCGTGACCGAGCCCGTGAAGCCGTTCCTCGACAAGATCATCGTGTCGGCGCAGATGCACATCTACGTCTCGCAGACCGACCGCGGCGAGTTCCTCATCGGCGCCGAGGTCGAGCCCTACCCGACGTACTCGAACAAGGGCACCTTCCCGTTCGTCGAGTACGCGTGCCGGCACGTGCTGGAGCTCTTCCCGCAGCTCCACGCGACGAAGGTGCTGCGCCACTGGACCGGCCTCTGCGACATGAGCCCCGACTACAGCCCGATCATGGGCCTGACCGAGGTCGAGGGTTTCCTCGTGGACTGCGGCTGGGGCACGTACGGCTTCAAGGCGGCGCCGATCGTGGGCGTGACGCTGGCGGAGCTGATCGCGACGGGCAAGACGCCCGCGCTGATCGAGCCGTTCAAGCTCGAGCGCTTCTACACCGACAACCTCGTCTCCGAGCTGGCCGCTGCTGCGGTCAGTCACTGAAAGGACAGACGATGCTCTCCAGCCTCGAGATCGCCCAGGCCGCCGCGATGCGCCCGATCGCCGACGTCGCCGCCGAGGTCGGGATCGAGCCGGACGAGCTCGAGCTCTTCGGCCGCTACAAGGCGAAGGTCGAGCTCTCGATCCTCGACCGCCTCGCCGGCGAGCCCGACGCGAAGCTGATCAACGTCACGGCGATCACGCCGACGCCGGCCGGCGAAGGCAAGACGACGACCTCGGTCGCCCTCACGCAGGGCTTCGGCAAGATCGGCCGGCGGGCGATCCTCGCCCTGCGCGAGCCGTCGCTCGGCCCCGTCTTCGGCGTCAAGGGCGGCGCCGCGGGCGGGGGCTACGCGCAGGTCGTGCCGATGGAGGACATCAACCTCCACTTCACGGGCGACATGCATGCGATCACGGCGGCGAACAACCTCCTCTCCGCCCTGGTGGACGCCCACCGCTTCCACCGGCACGAGCCGGAGATCGCGACCGTCACCTGGCGTCGCGCGATCGACGTCACGGACCGCCAGCTGCGCAACATCGTCGGCGGCCTCGGTGGCGCGAAGAACGGCACTCCCGCCGAGTCCGGGTTCGACATCACCGCCGCGAGCGAGGTGATGGCGATCCTCGCACTCGCGACCGACCTCGCCGACCTGCGTCGCAGGCTCGGCGCCATCACGGTGGGCTACACGCCCGCCGGCGAGCCGGTGACGGCCGAGGACGTCAAGGCGGCCGGGGCGATGACCGTGCTCCTCAAGGACGCGATCAAGCCGAACATCGTGCAGACGCTCGAGGGTCAGATCTGCTTCATGCACGCAGGCCCGTTCGCGAACATCGCGCACGGCAACAACTCGATCATCGCCGACCGCGATCGCGCTCAAGCTCGGCGAGTTCGTGATCACCGAGTCGGGCTTCGCCGCGGATCTCGGGATGGAGAAGTTCATGGACATCGTGTGCCGCGTCGGCGGCTTTCGCCCGCATGTCGTCGTGATCGTGGCGACCGTGCGAGCGCTGCGCCATCACGGCGGCGGCGACTGGCGCGAGAAGGAGGATCTCTCGACGATGTCCGCGGAGGTCGAGGTCGGGATGGCGAACCTGGCCAAGCACATCGAGAACGTGCGCGCCTTCGGGATCCAGCCGGTCGTCGCGATCAACACCCGCCCAGACGACGAGCCGGAGCTGCTCGAGCTGATCGAGGCCCGCTCGCTGGAGGCAGGAGCGTTCGGCGCCGCGATCCACGACGGCTTCGGGGCGGGCGGCGCGGGCACGATCGAGCTCGCCGAGGTGGTGGCGGCCGCCTCGGAGGCGGAGTCCGAGTTCCGGATGCTCTACGACGACGACGAGCTGATCGCGACCAAGATCAGGAAGATCGCGACGACCGTCTACGGCGCCGACGGGATCGAACTGGCCGCCGCGGCCCGCGAGTCCATCGCGCGGATCGAGAAGCAGGGCCTCGCGCACCTCCCGATCTGCATGGCGAAGACGCACCTCTCGCTCTCGCACGACCCGCTGCTGCGCAACCGGCCGACCGGGTTCACCGTTCCGATCCGCGACGTCCGCGTCTACTCCGGCGCCGGCATGCTCGTGCCGCTGTGCGGTGACATGCTCCAGATGCCGGGGTTCGGCCCTCAGCCCGCAGCGTTCTCGATCGACATCGACGACCGCGGCGAGACCATCGGGTTGTTCTAGGAAACGGCGAGGAGGCAAGCCTCCTCGACTTTCCTCGACTAGGCTTCCCGCATGAGCGATCTCGAAGGCCAGCAGCTCACTGCCGCCCAGCGCGAGGCGCTCGAGGCGGAGCTTGCGGACATGGAGGGCCCGCAACGGAAGGCCGCTGTCGAGGCGATCGCCACCGCGCGGTCCTTCGGCGACCTGTCGGAGAACTTCGAGTACCACGCTGCGAAGAACGAGCAGGGCCTGCTCGAGGCCCGCATCCGCACGCTGCAACACAGGCTCCAGCACGCCGTCACGGTGGAGCACACCTCCACGGACGTCGTCGGTGTCGGCTCGATCGTCGAGGTCGAGGACGAACTGGGCGAGGTGATGGAGATCGAGATCTCGAGCGTCGGGGGCGTCTCACCGACCTCGCCGCTCGGGAACGCGCTGATGGGCGCCTCGGTCGGAGACGGCGTCGACGTGTCCGCTCCGAAGGGCTCGTGGCACGCGAAGGTCGTCTCGATCAGATCGGCCTGATCCGCCCGGGCTGAAAATTCCCGAGGGTATGTCAAGTATGCTTGACATCCCGCCGATGACAAGCTACCTTGACATCGACATGCACAACGACGTCAGGGAGCGGCGGTTACAGCGCGGGCTCTCACAGGCGGAGCTGGCACAGGCGATGAACGTGTCCCGGCAGACGATCAACTCGATCGAGACGGGCCGCTACACCCCCTCGCTCCCCCTCGCGCTCGCGCTCGGCCAATTCTTCGGCGTCCCGGTCGAGGAGATGTTCGATGCAGATCAGTAAGTCGAGATGGTTCTTGCCCGGGTTCTCCGTGGGCCTCGGGATCGTGATGATGGCGGCGATCTGGCTCGGCGGCGACCTCTCTCTGGGGCTGCAGGCGCTCGGCGTGATGACGATCTTTGCCGCGATCATTTTCTTCGGCGGCCGCAGCGAGACGATTCGCGGCCTCCGCGGCGACGGCCGCGACGAGCGGTTCCGGCAGATCGACCTCGCAGCTACCGCGATCGCCGGACTTGCCGTGATCACCGCGATCATCGTCGG
The DNA here is from genome assembly GCA_963736945.1 of uncultured Thermoleophilia bacterium. GTDB lineage: Bacteria > Actinomycetota > Thermoleophilia > Gaiellales > Gaiellaceae > Gaiella. The sequence goes on along the minus strand of CAVTQW010000014.1, from coordinate 134,774 downwards.
CTTCCTCGTCGAGGCGGCGCAGGGCCAGGACGGCAAGCCGTACTCGTGGCTCGGCGCGGTGGGCGGCCTCGCCTACCTCGTCGCCATCGTCGTCCTGCGCACGCGCGGATAGCGGCGCGGAAAAGGGCACGCCCAGTACTGTTGAGCCCGTGAGCTTCGCCGTCGCCGCCGACGCGTACGACCGCTTCATGGGTCGGTACTCGTCGCGGTTGTCGTCGCCCTTCGCGGATTTCGGCGACGTTCGAGCGGGTCTCTCCGTGCTCGACGTCGGCTGTGGCCCCGGGGCGCTGACGGCGGAGCTGGCCGGCCGCCTCGGGCCCTCCGCCGTCGCCGCAGTCGACCCCTCCGAGTCGTTCGTCGACGCCGCCCGCGAGCGCAATCCGGGCGTGGACGTCCGGCAGGCAACCGCGGAGAGCCTCCCGTTTCCCGACGGCACGTTCGACCGAGCGCTCGCGCAGCTCGTCGTCCACTTCATGGCCGATCCCGTCGCGGGCTTGCGCGAGATGCGGCGCGTCATCGGGGTTGGCGGCCTCGTCGCCGCCTGCGTCTGGGATCATGGCGGCGGAACGGGCCCGTTGAGCCCGTTCTGGGACGCCGTCCACGCGCTCGACCCCGGCGTGCGGGACGAGTCCGGCCTGGCCGGCTCGCGGGAAGGCGATCTGACGCGGTTGTTCGCTGCGGCCGGCCTCCGCGATGTCGAAGAGGTGGTGCTGTCGGTCGAGGTCGAGCATCCGACCTTCGAGGAGTGGTGGGAGCCGTTCACCCTCGGCGTCGGCCCTGCCGGGGCGTACGCCGCGGGGCTCGATCCCGAGAACGCCGCGCGGCTGCAAGACGAATGTCGCGCCCGGCTGCCGGAGCCTCCCTTCCGGCTCACGGCGCGGGCATGGTCGGCGCGCGGGTTGCCGTGATCGGCGGGGACCCGGCGAGCAGCCACCGGTCGTGGTTCGGCCGTTCTCGCGATCACGTCGAGGTCGCCGGCGTCGATGTCTTCATCGGCGCTCGCGATGCCGTGCTCGCGTTCCCCCGACCGGACGCCGACCTGGCCGCTGCCGTCGACCTGGCCCTCGAGGCGGAGGTGCGCGAGGCCTCGTGCTGGGCGCTCGCGCCGGACGACGACCTCGGAGGCCGCCTCCACACGCTCGGCTTCCAGGACGGCTGGGCGCCGCACTGGATGGGGATCGACCCTCGGGACGCCGCGCCGCCACCGGACTCGGTCGTCGAGGAGACAACGGAGTGCGCGGACACCGTTCCCTACGCATCGGGGGAGCACCGCCGTGTCCTCGGCGGCGACGTCCGCCACTTCGTCGTCCGCGACGAGGGGATCATCGTGGGCCACGCCGTCCTCGACGTCGACGGCGAGTCCGCGGGAATCTACGACATGGGCGTCGTGCCCCGGGCCCGGCGGCGCGGACATGCGCGGGCGCTGACCCTCGCGGCGCTCGCCGCCGCGCGCGGGGCGGGTTGCACCGGCGTGACGCTCAACGCGACCGGCGAGGGGGAGCCTGTCTACCGAGGGGTAGGGTTCGAGTCGCTCGGCTGGGGCATGACCTGGTGGCTCTTTCCGGGCCGTCGTCGACCTACCGCGCCCCCGCCCGACTGAAGCCGGACGACCGGCGCGAGCTGGCCCCCGGCTTCAGCCAGGCGCCGGGCTGTCGAGCGGGGCGAAGAGGTCGACCAGGTTGTCGTCCGGGTCGATTACCTGGGCGTAGCGCTGGCCCCAGAAGGCGTCCCACGGGTCGTTCTTCGAGCCGAAGCCGGCGGCGATCACTGCGGCGTGGGTCGTATCGACGCCGGCCGCCGTGCCGCAGTGGAAGGCGAGGCCGAGGCGATGGCCGACCGGCGGCTGCCAGTCCGCGTTGATCTGCTTCACCAACTCGACCGAGTCCCACATCAGTCGCACGCCCGAGGGCAGCGTCGCCTCGAAGTGATCGTCGCCCTCGGGTGGCTCCCCGACCGGCACCCCGAGGAGGGCGTAGAAACGGCACGACGCGGCCATGTCGGCGGTCACGATCCCGATCGCGTCGAGCCGCGGCTCCATGGACCGGACTCTAGCGGCTCAGTTGCGCTGCGATCGCCATCGCCGCGAGCGGCGCGTTCGGCTCGTCGCCGTGCCGGAAGAAGGCGAGCACCTCGACTCCCGCGGCCGACAAGGAGCTCAGCTCCGCAGCAATCCGCGCGAGCTCCTCGTCCGAGTAGCGCAGCTCGCGGTAGCGAAGGTAGGCCCACCCCGCCCGTCCGGAGACATCGTCGACACGCACCGCGCCTTCCTCGGCCAGCCGCTCCTCGACTCCGTCCCAGGTCGGATCGCGGAGGTCGAGCGCGTACCGGACGCCCGGATCGGCGGAGCCGAGGACGAGCTCCAGGAACCCCTCGTCCCGCGGACGCTCGACGACCACCCGCACGCAGCCAAGCCGGTCGCCGAGGGCGCGTGCACGTGCCTCGAACGCATCCAGCCTGCGCTCGATGCGGTCGGGCGCCTTGACGGCGAAGCGGAAGCCGTCCGGGACCTGCTCGGCCCAGGCACGGAACTGCGCCTCCGACGGCAGCCGGTACTTCGTCGCGTTCAGCTCCACAACGGAGAGCCGTTCGGCGTAGAACGAGAGGAACGCGCTCCGGTCGAGCCCGGCCGGGTAGAAGCCGGGCTGCCAGGACGGATAGCCCCAGCCCGAAGTGCCGACGTAGGTGCCGCTCACGCCGCCGGCTGCCGTCGGTAGGTCACGAGCGCGAACGGCGTGCCGTCCGCCGAGACGCGCCGGTCGCGCGCCACCTCCTCGAACCCGTCCCGTGCTCCGGCGGGGAGGAACGTATCGCCCGCTACGTCGAGCTCCACCTCGGTCAGGACGAGCTCGTCGACGCGGGGGAGAGCGGCCGCGTAGATCTCGGCGCCGCCGATCACGAAGGTCCGGGCCACATCCCCGGCGAGCGCGAGCGCCTCGTCCACCGACGCGGCCCGCTCGGCTCCCTCTGCCGCCCACGCTCGGTTGCGGGTGACGACGATGTTGCGCCTGCCGGGCAGGGGGCGGAAGCGGTCCGGCAGGGAGTCCCACGTGCGGCGTCCCATCACGACGGGATACCCGGTCGTGAGCTCGCGGAAGAAGGCCATGTCCTCCGGCAGCCGCCAGGGGACGGCCCCGTCGTACCCGATCACCCCGCCATGCGCGACGGCGGCGACGAGCACGACCTTCACACTGCGACCGGCGCGCGGATCGCCGGGTGGTGCCGGTACCCGAGGACCTCGAAGTCGTCGAACTCGTAGTCGAAGATCGAGGCGGGGTGGCGCCGCAGGAAGAGCGACGGATAGGGGTAGGGATCGCGGGCGAGCTGTGTCTCGATCTGCTCGCGATGGTTCTCGTAGATGTGGCAGTCGCCGCCCGTCCAGACGAAGTCCCCCGGCTCGAGGTCGCACTGCTGCGCGAGCATGTGCGTGAGGAGCGCATAGCTCGCGATGTTGAACGGAACACCGAGGAACACATCCGCGCTGCGCTGGTACAGCTGGCAGCTGAGGCGACCGCGGCCGCCGTCGCGCCCACCGCCGACGTGAAACTGGAAGAAGGCGTGGCACGGGGCGAGCGCCATCCGCGGCAGGTCGCCGACGTTCCAGGCGCTCACGACGATCCGGCGCGAGTCGGGCTCGTCCCGCAGGAGGCGCACGACCTCGGCGATCTGGTCGATGCCTCCCCGATCGGGGGTCGGCCAGCTGCGCCACTGGACGCCGTAGACGGGGCCGAGCTCGCCGTCCGCGTCGGCCCACTCGTCCCAGATCGTGACGCCGTGCTCCTGCAGCCAGCGGACGTTGCCGTCGCCGCGCAGGAACCAGAGCAGCTCGTACGCGATCGACGGGAAATGCACCTTCTTCGTCGTCACGAGCGGGAAGCCCTCGCTCAGGTCGAAGCGCATCTGGTAGCCGAAGACACTGACCGTGCCGGTGCCGGTGCGGTCGCTCTTCGGCTCCCCGCGCGCGAGGACGTAGCGTGCGAAGTCCTCGTACTGGGTGTGGACGATCATCGCTTCGACGATACCGCGCGGCTCGGAAGAGATGCGTTTCAGATGGTCGTCCGCAGGAGGAACGGCTTCGTCGTCCCGGTGCGCACGATTACCCAGCCGTCGTACTCCTTGAGCCGGTACGGGGCGTTCAGCGGCACCTCCGTCGTGCCAGGGCCGACGACGAACGTGCCGCAGGGGTCTGCGAGCTTGCCGCTGCGGGTGAGCCAGAGGCCGTACGTCTGCCCCCGCGGGAGCTCCCGCAGCCCCTTCACGGAAATCGTCATGGGCCAGTTACCCGCTTCGTCGAGCGGCATCAGTGCAATCGATGCCGTGGCGCCGGATGGGCCGTTCATCGCGATCGTGGCGACCGGCTTCTCCGGGCTGTCGCGGCCCCCGATCGCGTAGCCGACGCCGAACAGGATCATCGCCGCGATCGCGACCGCCGCGATCGCGGTGTAGCGCCGACGGGGAAGCGGGATGACGCGAGCCTTCGGCTCGGCCGGGGGCTCCTGGAGCCGCGGCGGCAGCTCGGGCAGAGGCCCGGCCGCGAGGAGCAGGTCGTGCGCCGATTCGAGCCGGTCCCGGTCGGGATCGCCCGGGTCGACGAGCTCGTCGAAGTCTGGCCCCAGCCCGCTCACTGATCTTCCTCGAGTGCGTCGGCGAGCCGCGCGAGCCCGCTACGCGTGCGCGTCTTGACGGTGCCGAGCGGGATCGAGAGGAAGGTCGCGACCTCGCTCTGCGAGAGCCCGGAGAAGTAGGCCAGGTCGATGACGGTGCGCTCCTGCTCGGGCAAGGTCTCGAGAGCCCGGTGGACGCGCCATGCGTTCCACGACGCCTCTGCGGCCTCGTCGGGCGTCGGCGCAGTCGAGACCGCCTCGGGCGGGTCGGAGACGGACACGGGTGAGCGGCGGCGCAGCGTGTCGACGATCGCGTTCCGCGCGATCGTGTACAGCCAGGCCCCGCCGGGCCCGCGTCCGCGGTCGTAGCTCGCGGCGGAGCGCCACACCGCGGCGAAGACCTCCTGCACCGAGTCCTCGGCGCGACCGCGGTCGCCGATGCGTCGGAGCGCGAGCCCGAGGACCGGCCGCGCGTACCGCGCATAGAGCTCCTCGAACGCCTCGCGATCGCGGGTCGCGACACGCTCGATGAGCGTCGCGTCGCTGACTTCCGGCGGGCTCACGCAGCCGATCGTGGCGGTTCGGCCGGGCGAGAGCAAGCGGTATGGGAGGACTGCGTCCACTTCGAGGTCCTACGCACGGGGCGATGCCGCGGATTGATGGTGCCCGGGACGTCCGCTCTGCACGTCTTCACGGTATCGCGTGGCGCCGACGGCCCCGGGGCGCGCGCGATCTCGCCCGCCCCGGAGCCGCGCAGGGCATGTCAGCCGCGAGCCTCCTCGAGGCGTGCGCCGACGGCGTCCCACCCGACGACATTCCAGATCGCCTCGAGGTAGTCCGGCCTCCGGTTCTGGTACTTGAGGTAGTAGGCGTGCTCCCACACGTCGATCCCGAACAGCGGCGTCTTGCCCTCCATGACCGGCGAGTCCTGATTCGGGGTCGACAGCACGGCGAGGCCGGTGCCGTCCCAGACCAGCCACGACCAGCCGGAGCCGAACCGCTTGATGCCGGCATCGACCATCTGCTGCTTGAGGACGTCGAACGCGCCGAAGGTCGACTGCACGGCCTCGCCGAGTGCCCCGGAGGGCTCGCCGCCGCCGTCGGGCGACAGGGTCTCCCAGAAGAGCGTGTGGTTCGCGTGACCGCCGCCGTTGTTGCGCACGGGGGTCTGCTTGTCGGCCGGCAGGATCTCGAGATTCGCGAGCACTGCCTCTATGGGACGGTCTATCCACTCCGTTCCCTCGAGTGCGGCGTTCAGGTTCGTCACGTACGCCGCGTGGTGCTTGTCGTGGTGGATCTCCATCGTCTTTGCGTCGATATGCGGCTCGAGCGCGTCGAACGCGTAGGGCAGGTCGGGCAGTTGGTACGCCATTCCTTCTCCTTCGGTCGCTTCCAGCCTCAAGGATATGCTGCGAGCCGTCCCGTCGAGCCGGAGGTAACCCATGTCCACGCCCACCGACCTCTCCCCGCGTGACCTCAAGCCGACGCTCCTCGCGCTCGACGGCATCTCGCGCGCCTCGGTCGAGGCGCACCACCGCCTCTACCAGGGCTACGTCGCGAAGCGGAACGAGATCCTCGGCAAGCTCGCCGCCCTCGACCGCTCCGGCGCGAACCAGGTCTACTCGGAGCTTCGCGCGCTGAAGGTCGATCTCAGCTTCGCGATCGGCGGGATCAAGAATCACGAGGTCTACTTCGCGCATCTGGGCGGCCAGGGCGGCGATCCGACGGGCGCGATCGGGGATCTGATCAAGCGGGACTTCGGTTCCGTCGGGGCCTGGCGCGACGACCTCACGGCCACCGGCATGGCGGCGCGCGGGTGGGCCTGGACCGCCTACGACTGGGACGAGGGCCGCCTCTTCAACTACCTCGGCGACGCCCAGAACACCTACCCCGTGTGGAACGCCACGCCGCTCGTCGCGCTCGACACCTACGAGCACGCGTACTTTCTGGACTTCCAGACCGACCGCGCCGCCTACATCGAGGCGTTCTACGCCAACCTCGACTGGAGCGTCGTGAACGGTTGGATCACGAGCTACTCGATCCCGCCCGCCTGAGGGCCCCGTGCTCGAGAACGCCCTGATCGTCGCCGGGGCCTACCTGATCGGGTCGATCCCCTTCGGCGTCGTCCTCGTTCGCGTCTTCCGCGGCGAGGACATCAGGCACCAGGGCAGCGGCAACATCGGCGCCTCCAATGTGTGGCGCACCTACGGGCGCACGCTCGGCGTGCCGGTGGCCCTGCTCGACGTCGCCAAGGGGTTCGTGCCGACGCTGCTCGGTCTGAAGCTCGGCGGTGAGTGGGTCGGCGTGCTCGCCGGGGGCGCGGCCATGCTCGGTCACGCCCGGCCCATCTGGCTCGGGTTCACGAAGGGCGGCAAGATGGTCGCGACGGGGGGCGGGGTTGCGCTCGCGCTCGCCCCGCTCGCCGCGGCGATCTGCGTCGTCGTCTGGATCGCGACGTTCCTGCTCTTCCGCTACGCCTCCCTCGCCTCGCTCGTGACGGCGGCGGCGCTGCCACTCCTCTGCCTCGTCCTCGGGGAGCCGTGGGCGACCGTGCTCTTCACGGCGGCGGCGGGCGCGGCCGTATTCGCGCTGCACCGCCAGAACATCGGCCGGCTCCTTCACGGCACCGAGCCGCGCTTCTCGGGACGGGCTAGTGGGATGTCCCGCAACATTCGACCGTAAGTGTTCGTTGCGACACCCCGCACTACGCGTGCGTGAGCCAGTCGGCGAGCGTCGTCTGGCGGCCGCCGTCGCCGGTCATCTCGGCCCGGAGCTCGCCGACGGTGCCCCAGCGCTCGGCCAGCACGTCGTGATCGTGGATCGTCTCCAGGTTGACCTGGCGCGAGAGCACGAAGTCGTCGTCGTCGAGACCGGGCACCTCGTCCAGCAGGCCCTTCAGCGCGACGCGGACGGAATCCTCGACGAAGCGGGGCTGCAGGTGGGCGTGCTCGACGAGGAAGAGCTCATCGGGCCGCTTGAGGAGCTCGAACACGGGCGCGCTCATGGAGCGCTCGACGAGGTCGACGAGGGTCTCGGCATCGAGGTCGTGCCCGGTGCCGACGAGCAGCGTCCCGCGGCCGCGCTGGTTGTGGGTCGCGATCGGGACGAGGTCGAGGATCCGCTCGATGTCGCTCCCGTCGAAGCCCGCCTCGGCGAGCCGCTCGGCCGCCCGGCCGGCGACGAGCCCCTGCGCGCACGGGCAGGCGTTGATGCCGGTCGCCTCGACGCCGACGACGCGCCGCGCGCTGTCGGCCGTCGCCGCTGCGATGCCGATCAGGGACACCATCTCCTGGGTGGGAAGGGCCGTCACCGGCGTGACGCGGCGGATCGGCCATCGCGCCGTGATCCTCACCTCGGCCCGGACGGCCCGCTGGCGCTCGACGATGCTCCGGGCGATCAGCTCGGCGATCTCCTCGACGACGCTCGCCTCACCCAGCACGGCGTCGCCGATCGCCTCGTCGAACACCTCGGGGAAGCGCGACATGTGGACGCCCTTCTGCCCGCGCGCGAGGTCGACGGTGCACTCGATCTCGGCGGCCATCATCGTCTCGGCCTCCCCGCGCCTGATCCGGATCGCCTTCTGGACATGCGTCACGCCGGCGCGCGAGAGCGCGAGCTCGACGGGCGGCGCCGATGCCTGCATGTCGGCGACGAAGTGAGGACGGTCGGCCATCACCGGAACGTAGCAGGGCCGTCCTCGACGTCACGATGCCGGTACGCTCGCCCGGGATGGACTCGCGGCTCTACCTGATGGTCAACAGGTTCGTCGTCGATCACGATGCGATCGGGGGCATCTTCGCGTTCCTCGAGACGTGGGCCGTGCCGCTGTTCGCCGCGGCGACCGTCGGCCTCTGGTTCCTCGACCGGCCTGGCGCGCGGCGAAAATGGAAGCTCGCGTCCGCCTCTGCGCTCGCTTCAGCGGGCTTCGCGCTCCTGGTCGCACAGTTGCTGGGCAGGATCTGGCCGCGCGAGCGCCCGTTCATGGCCCATCCGTCCGCGCATGTCTGGGGAAGCCGTTCGCAGGATCCATCCTTCCCGTCGGACCACGCGAGCGCGGCGTTCGCGATCGCGGTGACCGTCCTCCTCTTCGACCAGGTCGTGGGCTCCCTGTTCGTGGCGGCGGCCGCCGTCGTCGCCGTCGGGCGCGTCGTCGTCGGAGCACACTATCCCGCCGACGTCCTCGCCGGAATGCTCGTCGGTGCAGGCTCGGCAGTCCTCGTCGTTCGGCTGGGCCGGCCGGTCATTCTCGCTTTCGTGCGCCCCGCCGAGCGCATCACCGATCCGCTCGTCACGCTCCTCCGCCGACTGGCCCTGACCCGCGCGCGCTAGTGGGGTGTCCCGCAACGTTCGGCCGGAATGATCGTTGCGGGACACCCCACTCCCTGCTCATTACAGTAGTGCGGCGTCTCACAACGATGCTGTTTCCCGTCGAACGTTGTGAGACGCCGCACTAGCGCAACAAGCGCGACAGCCGCCGGTCCTTCAGCTCTTTCCCGCCCGTCTGGCACGTCGGGCAGTAGGTGATCGTGTGCTCCTCGAACGCGACGCGACGGAGGGTGTCGTGGCCGAGCGGGCAGGGCTCCCCGAAATGGCCGTGGATGCGATAGACGGCCGCGTCCCCTTTTCCCCGCTCGCGCAGCGCGAGCGCACGCGTCAGGTCCTCGTCGATCGCCGCCGCGAGCCGGGCGATCTCCTCGTCGGAGAGGTCCGTCGACATCTTGAACGGGGACAGCTTCGCGAGCCAGAGGATCTCGTTCGCATGCGCGCGGCCGATGCCCGCGATCGCGCGCTGGTCGCGCAGGAGCGGATGGAGCTGGTGCCGCTCCCGGCGCAGGATCGCACCGAGCTCGCCCGGCGGGAGGCCGAGCGCGTCGGGGCCGAGATGCGCGAGCTCGTGCTCGAGCCCTTCCGGCGTGAAGAGCCAGACTCCGGCTCGCTTCTTCTTGCCCGCCTCGGTGAGCACGAGCTCGCCGCCGTCCTCGAACGTCAGCCGGAACATCGGCGTCTTGGGTGTCTTGGCGCCGGGTGCGTGGTAGCGGAGGCGGCCGGCGCTCATGAGATGGACGCGCAGCACGAGCTCGCCGTCGGCCGTCGGGAAGACCAGGTTCTTCCCCCTCCGCTCCGCTCCCGCGAACATCCGTCCCGCGAGCGCGGTTAGCGGCGGCTCGAACGTCTTCACCGTCGCGATGTGAGCCGGGCCGGTGCGGGCGACCGGGGAACGCGACACGTGCGGGTCGAGCTCCCGCACCCAGGCCTCCACTTCCGGTAGCTCCGGCATGCGCATAGTCTGCTGACGATGGACGGCCCGATCCAGGTCGAGGTGACGCGAGGAAGCGTCGTCGAGGCCGTCCACACCGTGCACGTCGTCGCCGTCGCCGACGGCCGCGTCGTCGCGAGCGCCGGCGACCCGCAGCTGCTGACGTTCCTGCGCTCCTCGGCGAAGCCGATCCAGGCCCTGCCACTCGTCCGGTCGCGCCCGGATGTCGGTGACGACGAGATCGCGATCGCATGCGCCTCGCACCGGGCGCTGCCCGAGCAGCTCGACGCCGTCCGCTCCCTGCTCGCGCTCGCCCCCGCCCGGGAGGACGAGCTCGAAACCGGGGGCGCCCCGACACCCATCGAGCACAACTGCTCGGGCAAGCACGCCGGCTTCCTCGCCGTCTGCAGGGCGCGCGGCTTCGAGACGCGGGGCTACCGGTTCCCGGAGCACCCCCTGCAGCGGGAACTGCTCGAGGAGATCGCCGCCGCCGCCGGCGTGGCCGTGGCGGACGTGCCGGTCGCGATCGACGGCTGCGGTGTCCCGACGTTCGCGCTGACGCTCGAGCGCAGCGCCCATCTCTTCGCGGCGCTGCCGCGGCTCGACGGTGGGACGCGCGTCGTCGCCGCGATGCGCGCCCGGCCGGAGCTGCTGCGGGGGCCTGTCGCGGCCGACGTCAAGCTCATTCGCACCCTCCCGGGCTGGGTCGCGAAGGGTGGTGCAGAGGGGTTGTTCTGCGCCGGTTCTGCGGACGGCCTGGCGATCGTGGCGAAGGTCGAGGACGGCTCGTTCCGCGCCATTCTCCCTGCAGTTGCGCATGTTCTCCAGTCACTCCGGATCGATACCGGCGATCTGGGCGTCGTCCCGGTGGAGAACAGCCATGGAGAATGCGTCGGAGTGGTGAGAATCCGGCGTTGAAGTCGTGTCCCAAACGGCCACGAACGCGTATAGGATGCAGCGCCTAATGGGGTGAGGGCCGGTCGGGGGAGATCGGCAAAGCGGCTGCAAGAAGATGTAGGGCTCGTTCCGTCAACCCACTGAGAAGAGGGGTTCATGCTCTCCGTCGAGATCGCTCTGCCAGACATCGAGGAACTGCACAAGCTCATCGAGCAAGGGCAGGAAAAGGGGTTCCTCACGTACGACGAGATCGTCAACGCGCTCGAGGACGTCGAGTTGACGAAGGAGCAGCTCGAAGAGTTCACCACCTACGCCATCGACCACTCGATCGAGCTGGTCGAGGGGGAGCAGCACAAGAGGCTTCCGCACGAGCCCGTCCCGGTGGACGAGGAGAAGATCGCGCCGAAGCTCGATCTGAGCGTCGAGCCGTCACTCGACTCGCTCCGGCTCTACCTCCGCGAGATCGGGAAGGTCCCGCTCCTGACCGCCTCCCAGGAGGTCGCGCTCGCCAAGCGGATCGAGCGGGGCGACATGGCGGCCAAGCAGCACATGATCGAGGCGAACCTGCGCCTCGTCGTCTCGATCGCGAAGGGCTACCTCGGCCGCGGCCTCTCGTTTCTCGACCTGATCCAGGAGGGCTCGCTGGGCCTGATCCGGGCAGTCGAGAAGTTCGACTACCGCAAGGGCTACAAGTTCTCGACGTACGCGACCTGGTGGATCCGGCAGGCCGTGACCCGCGCGATCGCCGACAAGGCGCGCACGATCCGCATTCCGGTGCACATGGTCGAGAAGCTCAACAAGGTCGTCCACATCGAGCGGCAGCTGGTGCAGCGGCTCGGCCGTGAGCCACGTCCGGACGAGATCGCAGCCGAGCTCGAGATCCCGACCGAGGAGGTGCGTGAGATTCTCCGCATGGCGCAGCTGCCGGTCTCGCTCGAGAAGCCGATCGGCGAGGAGGAGGACTCCTCCCTCGGCGACTTCGTGCCCGACGACTCCGCCGAGTCGCCGTTCGACACCGCGTCGGTGTCGCTCCGGCGCGAGGACATCGAGCTCGCGCTCGCCTCGTTGCCCGAGCGAGAGCGCAAGGTGATCGAGCTCCGCTTCGGCCTCTGCGGGACGCAGCCGCGGACGCTCGAAGAGGTGGGCCAGACGTTCGGGGTCACGCGCGAGCGCATCCGCCAGATCGAGAACAACACGTTGAAGAAGCTCGAGGGGCTACCCGAGGCGCAGGCGCTTCGGGATTGTGTGTAAGAGAAGACGGCGCCGAAGGCGCTTCCCTCTGGTGAGAGGCTTCAGCCTCTCACCGGTCTCACCGCGGGCATCACCCGAGAAACCCGCGCTCCCGGAGCGCCACGAGCCCACGCTCGCGCAGTTCGCTCGCGAGCGTGACGACGTCGGCGTCGAGGGGGCCGTAGGTGGACGCCTCGAGCCAGACGGTGCGGTCGTTGATCTCGCCGACGATGACGCGGGCGCTCTCGGCGGTGGTGCCGGGGAGGTCGGCGATCGCCTCGAGCAGCGCCCCCCGCGCCTCCTGGATCGGCGTCTCGATCGAGACGGGAAACCGTGCCGTCACCGCGCGCCGCGGATCCTTGATCGTGCGGTTGACGATCATGCTCGTCGTCAGCTGCGTGTTCGGGATGAAGATCCGGCGGGCATCGTCGGTGACGAGCGTCGTGTAGATGAGCGCCATGTCCTCGACGAACCCGGTCTCGCCGCCGACCGTGATCCGGTCTCCGAGGCGGAGCGGCTGCGTGAACGAGACGAGCAGTCCCGAGCCGAGGTTCGAGAGCGGGGTGCTGAAGGCGAGCCCGGCGAAGAGCGCCAGCACGGCGCTCGAGGCGAGTAGCGCCTTCGCGAGCTGCGAGGTGACGTCGTAGAGCGAGAGCACGCTCCAGGCGACGACGATGCCGAGGATGCAGACCGTCAGGCGCCGGGCGAAGTTGAACGTCGTCCGGTGGCGGGCGACGGCGAGCGGGTCGCGCTGCCGCAGCCGCCGCTCGTAGTGCTCGTAGACGAGCTCGAGTACGACCCGGATCGCCGCGATCACGGCGATGCCGACGACCGTGATCAGCACCGCCTTGGCGTTCGTGCCCGAGAAGTCCATCGCTCGCGTGATTCGGCGGCGAGCCGGTGGAGCCTCCCTACTCGGCCTCCGGCTCGTTCTCGAGCTCGAATGCGTCGTGCAGCTCGCGGACCGCCTTCGGGATCTCCGACCGCGCGATCATGCAGGAGATCTTGATCGGCGACGTCGAGATCATCTCGAGGTTGATCTTGCTGTCCGCGAGCGTCCGGAACATCTTCGCCGCCACCCCGGGGTGCGAGCGCATGCCGGCGCCGATGAGCGACACCTTGCCGAGCTCGTGGTTCTCCTCGATCGTGAACTCGCCGAGGTCGGCCTTCGTGCCCGCGAGGGCCGAGCGGGTGGCCGGCACGTCCTCCGCCGGCACGGAGAAGGACATCTCGGCGTTCCCGTGCACGACGTTCTGGATGATCGTGTCGACGTTCACCTGCGCCGCCGCGACGATGTCGAAGATCAGCGCCGCCACACCCGGGCGATCGGGGATGCCCGAGAGCGTGAACACGACGTCGTTCTCGCTGTGGGTGACGGCCGACACGATTGGCTGCTCCATCGGATCTCCTTCCTGGACCCAGGTGCCCTCCTCGTCCGAGAACGTGGAGCGGGCGTGAATACGGACGCCGTGGTTGCGGGCGAGCTCGACCGAGCGCAGCATCAGCACCTTGGCGCCCGAGGCGGACATCTCGAGCATCTCCTCGTAGGAGATCGTCGCCAGCTTGCGCGCGTTCGGCACGATGCGCGGATCGGCGGTGAAGACGCCGGGCACGTCGGAGTAGATCTCGCACGCGGCCCCGAGTGCCGCCGCGAGCGCAACCGCGGTCGCGTCGGTGCCGCCGCGGCCGAGGGTCGTGATCTCCATCGTGTCGCGCGAGAAGCCCTGGAATCCGGCGACGAGCGCGATCTTGTCCTGGTCGAGCGCCTCCCGCACGCGGTCGCCCCGGATCTCGCGGATCTTCGCTTTCCCGTGGGTCGCGTCCGTCAGGATCCCGGCCTGCGAGCCCGTGAACGACACCGCCTCCTGCCCGAGGTCGTGAATCGCCATCGCGACGAGCGCGCAGGCGATGCGCTCCCCGGTCGAGAGCAGCATGTCGAACTCGCGCGCGTTCGGCGTCGGCGAGACCTGGTGGGCGAGGTCGATCAGGCCGTCCGTGGTCTTGCCCATCGCGGAGACCGTGCCGACGACGCGCAGGCCACGCTGCTTCGCCTCCACGAGCCGGCGTGCCACGTTCTTCACCTTGTCCGGATCGGCGACCGACGAGCCGCCGAACTTCATGACGACGGTGTCGAAGTCCACGGCTCGGAGCCTACCCGCTGCGTGACCGCGTCCCGGCCGTACCATCGCCTCATGGCGGCGGGTCGGCCCCGACAACGTCGTCCACTGCAGCGCTTCGCACGGGCTGCATCTCGAGCGGGGGCGCGTCCGCGAGCTGCTCGACGACGACACGTTCTTCTGGCTCGACGTCCAGGAGCCCGTGGCGGGCGACCTCGAGATCCTGCGCGAGGAGTTCGGCTTCCACCCGCTCTCGCTCGAGGACTCCTGGCAATTCGGCCAGCGGCCCAAGATCGACGACTACGACGGTTACGTCTTCCTGGTCGTCTTCGGAGCGTCGGATCAGGGCGACGACGACGGCCTCGTCGAGGTCCACTGCTTCTACTCCGACCGGTATCTCGTCACGCTGCACCGCGACGCTGCCCCGACGATCGACGAGCTGCGGGAGCGGTATGCGAAGCGAAACGTCCCCGTCGACGATCCGGCACGGCTCCTGCACTCGGTGGTCGACGGTCTCGTCGACGGCTTCTTCCCCCGGCTGACAGCGATCGACGACCGGATCGACGACCTCGAGGAGGGGATCTTCCGGCGGGCGGACGAGGCCCAGCTGCAGGAGATCTTCGCCATGAAGCGCGAGCTCGTCGCGATGCGAAAGGTGATCTCGCCGCAGCGCGACCTGTTCGCGTCGATCGTGTCGGGTGTGGAGGCGTTCCCCGGGATGAGCGACGACGACCAGCGCTACTTCCGCGATGTCTACGACCACCTGATTCGCATCGGCGACGTGGTGGACACGTACCGCGACCTGCTCACCGGGGCGATGGACGTCTACCTCTCGACGGTCTCGAACCGCCTCAACGCGGTGATGAAGCAGCTCGCCATCATCGCGACCGTCTTCATGCCGCTCACGTTCATCACCGGCTTCTTCGGCCAGAACTTCCCGTGGATGGTGGACCACGTCGGCGGGCTCTGGCATTTCCTCGCGCTCGGGATCGTCATCGAGCTGATCACACTCGCCATCGTGCTCGGCTACTTCTGGCAACGAGGCTGGTTGAGACGCGACGCGGGAGACGCTCAGCCGGTGAGGCCGTCGCGCCGGAAGCGCCGCGCGTAGCCCGGCACCGGGATGCCCTCCCGCAGGTCGGGCGACGGCACGGGCGCCCGGGCCCGCATCGCGAGCGGGATGTGACCGGCCCAGACGTCGAGCTCGGCGTCCGGCGTGTCGCCGTCGTCCGGCCCGCCCGTGCGCACCTTCGCCGAGGCCTCGTCGAGCGGGAGCGCGAGGACGCTCGTCGCCTTGAGCTCTTTTCGCGTCGGCTGCCGCGCATCGGCGAAGCGGCCGGGGAGCAGCTTCTCCGTGAACGCCTCGAGCGCGGCGTGCTTCTCCTCGAGCTCGGTCACCTGGGTGGCGGTGCCGAGCACGACGACGGAGCGGTAGTTCATCGAGTGCTCGAACACGGACCGGGCAAGCACGATGCCGTCGAGCAAGGTGACCGTGACGCAGGCCGCGATCCCCCCTGCGAGCGCGCGCAGGGTGCGGCTCGCCGCCGATCCGTGCACGTAGAGCCGGTCGCCGATTCGCGCATGCAGGGTTGGGATGACGAAAGGATGCCCATTGTCGACGAACCCGAGATGGCAGACGAGCGCCGCGTCGAGGATCGCGTCGATCGTCTCGCGGTCGTAGGCGGCGCGCTCGTGCACGCGCTTCACGCGGGTGCGGGTCGAGGGAGCGGGACGGTGGGCCATGGCGCCCACCCTAGTGGGGTGTCCCGCAACGTTCGACCGGAAATGATCGTTGCGGGACACCCCACTCCATGTTGATTACTGTAGTGCGGCGTCTCACAACGATGCTTTTCCTGTCTAACGTTGTGAGACGCCGCACTAGCGCCGGGTCAGCCGCCGAACACGCCGCCCGCGATGAGCTCCCGGGCGCGCTCGACGTCGGTGCCGAGCGAGCGGTCGCTGTCGACCGGCTCGATCCGCGCTGCGAGCGTCTCGACGATCCGCCGCAGCTCGGGGCCGGCGACGCGTTCGGGCGCGAGGTGCGCGGCCTGCCTCAACGCGACGAGCTCGCACGCGAGCGCGTCCTCGAGCGCGTCGAGAAGCCTTGCCACACGGGCGGCGACGAGGAACGTGAAGGACTGGACGTCCTCCTGGCCGCTCGAGGTGTCGGTCGCCTGGAGCGATGCGGGCAGAGCCAGCGAACGGCCCTCGGCGGAGAGGCCGACGACGCTCTTGTGCAGCGCGACCACACCCGCCTGCACGCCCGGACGTGTCGTGAGCTGGTCGGGCAGGCTCGAGAAGCGGGCATCGAGCAGGCGGTGCACGCGTCTCTCGAGCAGGTTGAGGACGTGACACGCGGCGTCGGCGAGGGCCTCGATCCCGATCACGACGTCGATCGCGTGGAAGGCCCCGGAGGGGTAGAGGCCGGATTCCTCGCCGCCGTCGGCGTGGAGGTAGAGGGGCGAGTCCGTCGTGCCGCGAAGCCGCACGTCGAGGAGCGCGTCGAGCGCGGTGATCGTTCTCAACGCGGCGCCGTGCACCTGCGGCACGACACGCGCCGACACCGGCGGCTGTGCTCGGTCGCCCCAGACGTCCGCGTCGGCGAGCAGCGCCGTTAGCCGCGTGTGCACGAGCAGCGCGAACGCGTCTCCGGTCATCATGCCCACGCGCGGCGACACGGCCCGCGCGCCTGCGCGGGTGAGCGCGAGGCCGAGCGCGGCTGCGGTCGTCGCCGCCGAAACGAGGCTCCTGGCCCGTTCGGCGAGCGAGATCCCGAGCGCTGTCGCGAACGGCGACCCGTTGATGAGGGCGATCCCCTCCTTCGGCTGCGGCTCGTAGGGTTGGAGCCCGCGGCGGGTGATCGCGTCGGCGGCCGGCACCTGGTGGCCATCGAGGCTCACGGCCCCCTCGCCCGGGAATGTCTGGAAGAGGTGGGCGAGCGGGCCGATCTCGCCGGCGGCGCCGTAGGGTCCACTCGGGACAACGGGCGACCACCCGTCGTTGAGGCGGTCTGCGATCGCGAGGCAAAGGGCGGGCGATACGCCCGCCGCGCCGTGGAGGAACCCGGTCAGGCGGACGAGCATCGCGCCACGGACGATCACTGCGGGAAGCGGGCCGTCGAAACCCGCCGCGCGGGCGGTCAGCAGCGACCGCTGGAGCTCCGCCTGGTCGTCCGTCGAGACCGCGACGCCGGCGAGGTGGCCGAGCCCTCGGGTGACCCCGTAGGCCGGGATTCCGGTGGCGATGTGCGCGAGCATCTTGGCCCGGATGTCCTGCAGTTCCGCGAGGACCGCTGGTGCGATCGAGACCTGCTCGCCCTCGACGATCCGCGTGTACTCCTCTCGCGTGATGCCGGTGTCGCGAAGCTCGATCACGACCGGTACCTCAGCACTGTTCCGATGCCGGCAGCGCGGGCCCGCTCGACTGCGCGCCAGGCGACCGCGACGTCGGTCGTGGCGAGGCCGCGGTGCCAGAAGACGATCCGCTCGCTGTCGCTCGTACGCCCCGGCTTGCGCCCGGCGACGATCGCGCCTAGCTCGGCGTGGAGCGACTCCTCCGTCAAGAGGCCGGCCCGCACCTGCGGCCGCAACGCGCCGAATCCGTCGTCACGGCCGCATTGCCCCCAGTCGTCGACGACGACCTTGTCGAACGCGTCGAGGACCTCGTGCTCCAGGACGCTCATCGTGCCGTACGGGATCAGGAGGGTGCAATCCTGCAGCCATGCCGTTCGCAGGATCGGCTCGGGGCGCTCGAGCCGCGTCGCCTCGACGACGATGTCAGCGCCGCGGACGGCCTCCTCGATCGTCTCGGTCACCCGGACCGGCTTGCCGAGCGCGTCCTCGAGCCGGCTGCCGAAAGCACGCCGCGACTCTTCCCGCCTGCTCGTCACCCTGATCTCGCTGAACCCGAAGAGAGCGTCGAGCATCGTCACATTCGCGAAGGCGGTGCCGCGGGCGCCGAGATGGGCGAGCACCCTCGATTCCGGCCGGCCGAGCTCACGGGCTCCGAGCGCCGTCAGGGCGCCGGTCCGCCGCTCCGTGATCTCCGTTCCGTCCACGATCGCGATCGGCACGCCTGTTCGCGGCTCGTAGAGGGTGACGAGGCCGAGCTCCGACGGGAGGCCGCGAGTGTGGTTCTCGACGTAGTCGCCGACGACCTTCACACCCGTCACGTCGAGCGGCCACACCGTTGCGCGGAGGAGGTTGAAGTGACCCGGGAAGGACGGTTCGGGAACGTGGTGCACGCGCGGATCGAGCGTCACCCTCCCCTCGCCTTGAGCGCGGACGGCGATCTCGACGGCGGCGATGACGTCGGCGTCCGACAGGGCGATCGCGCTCATGTCGTCGCCCGAGAGGAACAGGAGGTCGAGAGGTGCGTGCGCGATTCGGAGAGGATACGAGAGAGCGCGAGGCGCCCCGGCCGGTCAGGCGCAAATCCGCGACCTGGGCCGAAGGCTGCTCGCGCCCCGCTTCCAACGGTCCACGACTGTGCGGCGTCTCACAACGTTGTCGCAGGAAACAGCATCGTTGTGAGACGCCGCACTACTGAATCAACACGGGAGTGGGGTGTCCCGCAACGAGCATTTCCGATCGAGCGTTGCGGGACACCCCACTCGAGAGCCTATCTTTCAGGCGCCTGGCCTCAGCCAGGCGCCTCGAGCCTCTCACCCGCGACCGCCGTCACTGTCCGCCAGCTGCTCGGGTCGTGTGGTGTCCCGGAGAAGTCGTGGCGGATGCGGTCGTGTGAGAGCGCGACGAGGCTTGCCGCACCCGAGGCATAGATGCGGCCGTCGATCTCGTGGCGCAGGAGCAGGGCGCGCTCGTCCTCGGGCGGGACCGTGGCTGCAGCGAGCAGCTCGTGCCACGCGGTCCAGGCGCCTGGGTCCAGGGCGCGCGCGAATCCGGCAGCGGAGAACGCCACCCGAGGGCTGTCGGCTGGGTCGAGGCCCGCGGGGACGAGCGCATGTCGGCCCGGGCCGAGCTCCCCCGCTCGAGGTCGCGTCCGTCCCACGTCCACGCCGTCGCCCGCTCGGGGGTGGCGAGCAGCAGGTGGAAGCCGTCGTAGTGCGCGACCTCAGCGGATCCGAGCGCCAGCGTGCGGTCGCGGAGCGCCGCGAGCGGGAGCTCGCCGCGGGAGCGTCGTCCGTGCGCGACCGCCTGTGTGAACGGCCGGTTGACGACGAGTGCGACTGCCGGCGAGCGCTCGTCCACTGCGAGCCAGGTGCCGCCCGCGGTATCGTCGCGAGGCCCGACCACGTGCGGCAGGTCCGACCAGTGTGCCGCCGGCGGCGTCCAGGGGCGGTCGGCGAACTCGTCCCTCACCGCGGCGGCGACGACCTGCCACTCGCGTCCGGGATCGACGTCGATGAAGACGATGCACACCCTGCGAATCTTCGCCCGGGAAACGCGAGCGCGGAAGGCCAATTTGGCGCAGCCGGCGTTTCGTCGACCCGTGTGGTCTATGGAATCGAGCGCACGCCCGTCATAATCATCCCTCGGCAGCGACTTGCTGCCACACGCAAGGCGAAAGGGAGGAACGCCAGTGAGCAGCGCAGAGCAGACGAGCGAGCTTCGATTCGAGCCACCGGGCCCAGGGTCCTATGCGCAGGATCCCGTTCATTTCCCGCGACCGCTGACGCGCTACTGGACGGAGGTCCATCCGGCCGCGTTCGCCAAGGGCACGGCCGACTTCGCGCGGTTCTACGGGATGCTGATCGGCGGGCTCGCAAATTCGTACGTCAACGGGTTCGCGTACATCCAGACGCTGCCCGCTCCCGAGGAGGAGATTCCGCAGCGCTTCGCGCGAGCGGAGCAGGTGATGGCCGGCAAGCTGTGGCGCGAGCAGCTGCGCGAGTGGGATTACGCCTCCAAGCCGGCGGCGATCGCGAAGCACCGCGAGCTGCAGAGCGTCGATCCTGATGCGCTCTCCGACGAGGAGCTCGTGGACTACCTCGGCCGCTGCCGGGACCATCACTCCGCGATGATCACGCAGCACATGCGCTACACGGCCAGCGCCGTCGTCCCGACAGGTGACTTCCTCGCGCACGTCGGCGACTGGACGGGGCTCCCGCCGTCGGAGCTGCTCGGGCTCATGCGCGGCGCGTCGCCGGTCTCGGCCGGGGCGTCGGTGGAGCTCGAGCGGTTGATCGCGGCGATTCGCCAGGATCCGGCTGCCCAGGAGCTGCTGGCCTCCGACGACGATCCCGCCGAGCTCGTCTCGGCGTTGCGCTCGCTCGACGGCGGCGTGGGCGCGGCGATGTCCGGGTATCTCGACCTCGTCGGCAACCGGCTCCTCGACGGCTTCGACATCTCGGAGCCGTCCGCGCTCGAGCTGCCGGACCAGCTGCTGCAGGCGATCAGAAATGCCGTCGAGAGCGGGGCCGAGGAGGCGGATGTCGAGGATCGGGTCGCGGCCGTCCGCGACAAGGTGCCCCCGGAGCACCGGGACGAGTTCGACGAGCTTCTCGGCGAGGCGCGGCTGCTCTACCGGTTGCGCGACGAACGCGGCGTCTACAGCGACATCTGGGCCTCGGGGATCATGCGCCGGGCCGCGCTCGCCGCCGGCCGCCGGGCCGCCGCCGCGGGCCGCATCCACGAGCCGGTGCACTTCGTGGACGCCGGCTTCGAGGAGATGTGCGCGCTGGTCTCGGGCTCGGGCGGCCCTTCGGCGGACGAGCTCGCCGCACGGGCCGCCTACCGCGCCGGCCACAGCGCCAAGGACGCGCCCGCGACGCTCGGCCCGCCGGCTCCGCCGCCGCCCGACGACTCGAAGCTGCCGCCGTTGGTCGCCCGGTTGATGCGCGCCACGGGGATGGCGCTGGGTGCGGTGTTCGGCAGCTCGGAGGCGCAGCACGAGGAGCACATGCTGCGAGGCCTCGCGGCGAGCCCCGGAATCTACGAAGGGACGGCGCGCCTCGTCTCCGGCCCCTCCGACTTCAACCGGATCGTCAAGGGAGACGTCCTCGTCACCATGTCGACGACCGAGGCGTTCAACATCCTGCTGCCGCTCCTCGGCGCGATCGTGACGGACAGCGGCGGCCTGCTCTCACACTCGGCGATCGTCGCGCGCGAATACGGCATCCCCGGCGTGGTCGGCACCCGCGAGGGGACCGAGCGCATCGCGGACGGGTCGCGGGTGCGGGTGGATGGAGGCGCCGGCGAAGTCACCGTGCTCGCATGAGGGAGCTCGTTTCGCTCGCCGAGGTCTCCGACACCTCGATCTTCGGCTCGAAGGCCGTCGGGCTGGGAGAGGCAGTCCGCGCAGGGCTGCCCGTCCCGCCCGGAGTCGCCCTCGCCGGGCCGATCGTCGAGGCAGTCGCAGGCGGTCACGAGGACGCGATCGAACAGGTCGCCGCGGTGGTCGAGCCTCTCGGCGGCCCGCTCGCGGTCCGCTCGTCCGCGGTGGACGAGGACGGAGCGGACGCGAGCTTCGCAGGACAGCACCTGACCCTGCTCAACGTGCCCTCGGCGGCCGAGCTGAGCACGGCGTTGCGGGAGATCTGGTGGTCGGCGAACTCCGACTCGGCGATCACGTACCGCAAGCGGGTCGGGCTCTTCACGCGTCCGAGCGTCGCCGTCGTCGTGCAGGTCCTCCTCGATCCCGAGACCGCCGGCGTCATGTTCACGCAGAACCCGATCACCGGTGCGCACGAGCGGATGATCGAGGCGAGCTGGGGGCTGGGCGAGGCCGTCGTGGCCGGGATGGTGATCCCGGACAGCTACCGCGTCGACCCCGACGGGCGGGTGCTCGAGCGGCGGGCGGGGCTGAAGCGGATCGCCATCCGCGGCGTCGCAGGCGGCGGCACCGTCGAGGACGAGGTGGCGCCGGAGCTCATGGAGCAGCTGTGCCTCGACGACGCCTGCCTCGCGGAGCTGAACGAGCTCGCGAGCCGGTGCGAGGACGTCTACGGCCCGGCGCGGGATATCGAATGGGCGATCGCCGGTGGAAAGCTCTACCTGCTGCAGTGCCGTGCGGTGACGCGGGCGGGCGGCTGATGGCGGGTGCCCCGGTCGCTGCGCTCCGGCGCGTGCCGCTCTTCGCCGAGCTGAGCGACGACGAGGTGCGGCAGATCGCGCTCCTCTTCAAGGAGCGTCACTTCGCCGCCGGCGAGACGGTCGTGAAGGAGGGGGCCGACGGCGCCGCGTTCTTCCTGATCGAGTCCGGCGAGGCGACCGTGTCGGTCGCCGGCAACCCACGGGAGAACCTGAGGCCCGGAGACCATTTCGGCGAGATCGCGCTCATCGACGAGGGCGTCCGCTCGGCGACGATCACGGCGACGAGCGACCTCGTCTGCTACGGGCTCACATTCTGGGAGTTCCAGCCGCTCGTGATCGAGAACGGCGCGATCGGCTGGAAGCTGTTGCACTCGCTGGCGAAGAAGCTACGCGCCGCGGAGCTCATGTGAGGCACAGGAAGCCCGCTCGGGCAGGCCTTTCGTGCGAGAGAACTCGACGATGACGCGAATCAGTCACACTTCCGTAATGGGCCCTGGCCTGAAAGTCGACGGCGACATCGAGCAGGCTCTGGCGGACGTCGGCGTGCCGAGCTACGTCCTCGACAAGACGGGAGTCGTCCGCTGGATCAATGCGGCAGCCGAGCGGATCGTCGGCGACGTTCGTGGCCGCCACTATACTTCCGTCGTCGCGCCCGAGGACAGTCGTCGCGCCCGCGAGCTCGTCTCACGAAAACTTCTCGGGACCGCGAAGGCCACAGACGCGTCCGGTCACCTGGTCTCGACCACCGGCACTCGGGTCGCCGTGGAGATCAGCGCCGTGCCGCTCAGGGACGGTGAAACGGTGGTCGGTGTCTTCGGGCTGATCGACGAACACCCCGACGTCACGCCCACAGCGCCACACCCCCATCTCACTCCCCGTCAGGTCGAGGTGCTCGGTCTCCTGGAGCAGGGTCGCTCGACGAAGCAGATCGCCGCCGAGCTCCATCTGAGCACCGAGACCGTCAGGAACCACGTCCGCCGTCTCTTTCGGGCTCTCGGCGTCAACTCCCGACTCGAAGCCGTCGCCGCCGCCCGGGCCGCAGCGACCCACTGATCCCTGTGTGACGCACGTCGAGCGAGTTGCCGATGGGCGGTCTGACACACCGCCTCCCGGGTGATGGTCGAGCCCAAACGGGGGTAACGTGTTCACGTGAAAGACGACCCGCCGAGCTCGGACGCGGAGGTCGGGCCAAACGGCCGCGCGCGCGGCGTGCGCGACGCGGAGCGCCTGGCGCATCTCGCGGCGGTCGTCGACACGTCGAGCGACGCGATCCTCAGCAAGACACTGGAGGGGGTCATCACGAGCTGGAACACCAGCGCGGAGCGGATGTTCGGCTACACCGCCGCGGAGGCGGTCGGACGGAACATCCGCATTCTCATCCCTGACGAGCTCCAGTCGGAGGAGGACGAGATCCTCGAGCAGCTCCGCGCCGACCGCTTGATCGAGCACTACGAGACAGTCCGTCTGACGAAGGACGGTCGCCGGCTCGACGTGTCCCTCTCGATCTCGCCGGTCAAGAATGAACGTGGGGAGATCGTCGGGGCGGCCAAGATCGCCCGCGACGTGAGTGCCCGCAAGCGGGCCGACGAGGCGCTGCGCGCCGCGACCGCGAAGTTCGAGTCGGTCTTCAACCAGTCGGGGATCTTCGCCGGGATCCTGGATCTCGACGGCAATCTGCTGGAGGTCAACGCCCTCGCGGTCGACGCGTGCGGATACACGAGGGACGAGGTGCTCGGCCGGCCGTTCTGGGAGACGCCGTGGTGGCGCGGCTCCGAAGAGACGCAGGACCTCATCCGCGGCGCGGCGCGGCGCGGCGCCTCTGGGGGGATCTTCCACGAGACGCTGAGGTACTGGGTGGCCGACGGCACCGAGCGGATCGTCGACTTCGCCATGCACCCCGTCCGCGACGAGAACGGCGTTGTGCGCTTCCTGCACCCGACCGGAATCGACATCACCGAGCGGGAACGTGCCGAGGAGCGCTTCCGCTCTCTCGTCTCCATCGTCACCGACGTGCCCTGGGGGGCGGATGCGGAGGGTCGGTTCACCGCTCCGCAGCCGGCGTGGCAGGGATTCACGGGACAGAGTGAGGAGCAGTACCTCGGCGACGGCTGGCTCGACGCGGTGCACCCCGACGATCGCGCGCGCGTGCGCGCTGGCTGGAACGAGGCGACGACGCACGGCGCGCTCTTCCAATCGACCGGCCGCCTGTGGCACGAGCGCTCGGGCGAGTATCGCCACGTCGTGGCGCGCGCGACGCCGCTCGGCCGGGCCGGCGGCAGCGCCGGGGAATGGGTCGGCGCGTGCACGGACGTGCACGAGCGGACCGTCGCCATGGAGGCGCTGCGGGCTCGAGAGGCCGAGGAGCGGGAGATCGCGATCGGGCTGCAACGCGCGTTGCTTCCCGGCCGGTTGGCGACGCTCCCGCGGCTCGCGTTTGCGGCGCGCTACGAAGCCGGCAGCGACGTCCTCGAGGTGGGTGGCGACTGGTACGACGCGTTCGCGCTCCCCGACGGGCGCGTGGGCCTCACCGTCGGGGACGTGGTCGGCCACGGCCTGGCGGCTGCCGCCGCGATGGGACAGCTCCGGACAGCGCTCGCCGCTCTCGCCCAGCATGCGGCGGGTCCCGGTGAGCTGCTCACGCGGCTGGAGGGGTTCCTGCTGCGGTCGGGGACGACGGACTTCGCGACCGTCTGCTACGCCGTGCTCGATCCGTCAACGGGTGTCCTCGACTATGCGTCGGCCGGGCATCCGCCGATGCTCCTCGTCACGGCGTCGGGCGAGACGCACCTGCTCGACAGCGCGCAGTCGGCGCCCCTGACGGGCCTCGACGAGCACGCGCGACCTCAGGCGAGCGTCGTCCTCGAGCCTGGATCCCTGCTCGTCCTCTACTCGGACGGGCTCGTCGAGCGCCGTGGGGAGCGCTTCAGCCGCGGCCTGCGGCGGCTCCAGCAGGCCGGCGCGTCGATCGGCGCAGTCCCACTCGATCAGTTCTGTGACGACCTCGTCGTGGCGCTCGGCGTCGCGGCATCGCGCGACGACGATGTCGTCGTGCTCGCGGTCCGGTTCGCGGGAGCCGAAGACTGGAGCTACCGCCGCACCTTCCCGGCCCGGGCGGAGGAGCTTCGCAGCCTTCGCGCCTCGATGCGGCGCTGGCTCGACGAGCGCGCGGTCGGCGAGCCGGCGCGAAGCGGCCTGCTGCTCGCCGTCGGCGAGGCGTGCGCGAATGCCATCGAGCACGCCTACCGGGACGGCGCGGACGGAGCGGTCGAGGTGGACGTCGCCGAGACGGCGGATCGCACCCTTCTCGTGCGCGTCAGCGACTCGGGCACGTTCCGGAAGCCAGAGGATCGAGGCGACGACCGCGGCCGCGGAACCGACATCATGCGCTCGCTCACAGACGACTTCAGCCGCGAGTCGACGTCGGCCGGAACGACGGTACGATTCCGCCTTCCCATGGACGCCGTACCGGCCCGAACATGAGCGACGACCTGATCAAGATGGAGCGCGAGCAGCACGACGGTCTCGTGATCCTCCGTCTCGGCGGAGAGATCGACCTGGCCAACGTCAACGCGCTGCAAGTCCGCCTGGAGCGGGCGACCTACGGCTGTGACCAGGTCGTCGTCGACCTCGGCGCGGTCGAGTACATCGACAGCCAGGGTCTGCGCCTGCTGCAGCAGCTCTCGAACTCGCTTGCCGCCAGGGAGGTCACGCTCGTCATCGTCGCTCCTCCCGAAGGCATCGCCCGCGATGTGCTGGAGCTGACGCGGATGGGCGACCACATCGAGATCCGGGACGCCTTCGAGCACTGAAAGCTCGCTTCAGGTGGCTGTGCTGCTTCTGCGGAGGCGCGGCTTGCCCTCCTCGAGGAGAGGCGCGATCAGCGCCGCCGCCCGAGCCGCGCCGTCCGACTCGACCGGCCGGTAGTCGACCGTCTCGCCGATCGTCTCGGCGATCGCGGCGGCGATCGTCTCCGGCGTCTCGCGCTCGAAGTCCACACGGCGCCCGGCGCCGTAGCGCTCGAGCCGGTGGCGGACGTGGAAGTTCTGCTCGAAGTGGTGGCGGAGCGGGAAGTAGAGGAACGGTCGTCGGTTCGCCGTCAGCTCCATCGACGTCGTCAGGCCACCCTGGACGACGGCGAGATCGCAGGCGGCGAGGTGCCGGTAGAGGTCGTGCACGTAGGCACAGATCTCGAGCCCGCCGTGCGCGCGCAGCGTGGTCGGGTCGATCCGGGGCCCGGCGACGACGATCATTCGCAGCGCCGGCACCCGCTCCTTGGCCTCCGGGAAAGCAGCGATCACCCGCCGCAGCAGATCGCCTCCGACCCCCGAGCCGCCGACCGTGACGATGCAGACCTGCTCCTCCTCGCCGTAGCCGAGCTCGGCCCTGAGTGCGGCGCGGTCGGCGAACTCGGCTGGGTCGAAGCCCGTGACGTAGCCGGCGAACGAGTAGTGGTCCGTGGTCCACTCCCGGATCCAGGGGAGGTGCGACGCGAACCGCTCGGGGACGATGTCCTCGGGGTTGCCGACGAAGAGCGCCTGATCGCGTACGCGCGGGAAGCGCGCGATGTGCTCGATCATCTCCTCGTTGTAGTCGCCGGTCAGGAACGCCTCGTGGTCGCCGCCGTCGGGCATCGGCAGCCAGCCGACGAAGTCGGTCAGCCAGACGTAGGGCGTCCGCTTCTGTTCCGGGTTCTCGTGCAGGTAGTAGTCGAGCTCCCAGGCCTCGTCGCCGATCCAGAGGTCGTACTGCTCCTCGCGGACGAGGTCGTGGAAGACCATGAAGTTGGCGAGCAGGATCTCGTCCATCCGCCGGATCGCGTGGAAGCAGTGCAGGTCGTGCTCGGCCGACTCGCTCTCGATGTGATGCGACTCGTTCGCGAGGAAGCCGCTGGCCGGATGGATCCGCTCGCCGCGCGCCTCGAGCACCGCCGTGACCGGGTGCTGCGCCAGCCAGTCGATCTCGAGGTCGGGATGGAGCTTGCGCAGCTCGTCGGCGATCGCCGCGTCGCGCTGCGCGTGGCCGAGCCCGATCGGAGAGGAGACGTAGAGCGCGCGTCTGCGGCGGGACTTGCCGCGCACCCAGCGGCGCGGCGGCTGCGCGGGAGCAAGGAAGTCGCGGAGCAGCAGGTTGACCTTCACCGGGTCACGTGCGTGGGGGAGATGGCCCGACCCCTCCAGGACCGTGAGCGCGCCGTTCGCGAGCTCCGCGAGCCGAGCGCCGGAGGCGCAGGGGCGCACGGCGTCGTCGCTTCCGTGGATGACGAGCACCGGGTGCTGGATGCGCGCGAGCAGCTCGCGCACACTCTCTTCGTCCTGGAGCCGGGGTGCGAGCTGGGTCGCGACGAGCGTCTCGGGGTCGGTCTCGAGGGCCCAGCCGACGCAGTCCTCGCGCTGCTTCGTGGAATGCGGCTCGGTGAGGCACTGCGAGAAGAAGAACTCGAGGAAGTCTTCGTAGTGCTCGAGCCAGTAGTGGCGGTTCCACGTGTCCCAGCCGACGTACTCCTCGCGCGGCTCGCTGAACTCGGTCTCCGCCTTTCGGCGTGGGGCAGCCGGCGGCAGCGGCAGGGCCGGGGAGATGAACACCAGCTTCTCGACGCGCTCCGGGTGGCTCGCCGCGAGGTGCAGCGAGCGTTCCGCGCCCCGCGAGAGCGACACCAGGACCGCACGCTCGGTGCCGGTCGCGTCCATGACGGCGAGGGCGTCGGCGGCGAACTCCTCCTCGCGGTACGCGTCGGGATCCGGTGGCCGGTCCGAGCGGCCGTTGCCGCGGCCGTCGAACGTCAGCACGCGGCAATGCCGCGCGAGGTACGGGATCTGCATCTTCCAGTGCCGCGAGTGGACGATCGACCAGGTCGGCAGGAGGAGCACGGTCGGCTCGCCCGAGCCGTAGACCTCGTAGAAGATGCGTACGCCGTCGCGCTCGACGTACCCCTCCTCGTCGGGGTAGCGCGCTCTCGTCTGCTCGTGTGCCGGTGGGCGCCCAACTGCGACGGTCATCGCATGCTCCTCTCGAGCCACGTGTCGATCCAGTCGAGGAGCTCTCGGTGCTCTGTCTCGATTCCGGACAGACGGTCGAGCATGATCCCCTCGTTGAACGTGTAGACGAGCGAGACCAGCGCCTCGAGCGGCACGTCGAGCCCGAGCTCGTCGCGGACGGGCGCAAAGGCCTCGCTCAGGACGGCACGCCACTCCGAGTGCACGTGCACGAGCCGCTCGCGGAGCTCGGGCCGGTTCCAGGACATGGCCTGCAGCTCGAACCAGATCTTCTGGTAGGGGCGATCCTCGTCGAGGTAGGCCATCGCCGTCCGCCACTTCTCGACAAACGGCATGTCCGCGGCGTACATCTGCCGCTGCCGCTCGATCAGCCGCTCGGTGAAGCGCTCGAGCACGCGGACGAGCAGCTGCTCCACCGACCCGAAGTAGTAGTGGACGAGGCCGTGGTTCGCGCCGGCCTCGTCGGCGACGCGCCGCGTCGTGATCCCGGCCGCGCCGACCTCGATCAGGAGCCGCTCGGCGGCATCGAGGAGCGCCTGCTCGGTCTCGTGGCCAGGGCGCGTCTCTGTCTTAGACATTCGACTTAGACATTTGACCGAATCAGATTTCCGTTGTCAACCCCGTGGTGCGGAGACCAAACCGCCTCCCGGCGACCTTGACCTCCGACGCGGAGTCGCGTATGAAGCCGGTGATGCAACGGGGTCAGGCGACCGGTGTGGCCGCCGTCGAGCCGGCGCCTGAGGCGCTGCTGCGGCTCGACCGCGTCGTCAAGAGCTTCGGGGACAACCTCGTCCTCGACGGCATCGACCTCGAGGTCGTGAGCGGCGAGGTCCTGGTCGTGATCGGGCCGAGCGGCAGCGGCAAGTCGACGCTCCTCCGCTGCATCAACCTGCTCGAGCCACTCGACTCGGGCAGCATCGTTTTCGAGGGCGCCGAGATCACGGGCAAGGGCACGGACGTGTCGCGTGTCCGGCAGCGGATCGGGATGGTCTTCCAGCAGTTCAACCTCTTTCCGCATCTGACCGTGCTCGACAACCTCACGCTCGCGGCCCGGAGGATCCGCAAGCTCGACCGCCGCGAGGCCGAGGCGCGGGCGCACGCTCTGCTGGCCCAGGTCGGGCTCGAGGAGAAGGCGCACCAGCACCCGCACCAGCTCTCGGGCGGCCAGCAGCAGCGGGTTGCGATCGCGCGCGCGCTGATGATGGTGCCGCACGTGATGCTGTTCGACGAGGTCACGTCGGCGCTCGACCCGGAGCTCGTCGGCGAGGTGCTGGTCGTCATGCGCGACCTGGCGCGCGACGGGATGACGATGCTGGTCGTCACGCACGAGATGCAGTTCGCGCGGGAGGTCGGCGACCGGCTCGTGTTCATGGACGAGGGAAGGATCGTGGAACAGGGCGTGCCGGCGGACGTGCTCGACCGGCCGCAGGAAGAGCGAACGCGGCGGTTCCTGCGCCGGTCGCTGCAGCTCGCGCACTCGCTCGACGAGTTGTCAATCACAGAGGAGGGAGGGGCTGAATGAAGAGGATCCTGTTGGCCACGGTGGGGGTCGCGCTCGTTGCGGTCATCGCCGCCACGCTCGGGATGGCAAAGACCGCGGGTACGACCGATGCGGTCCGCGCCAAGGCAACGCTGCCGCCGCTGCCCGCGAGCGTCAAATCGCGCAACCGGTTCATCGTCGGCGTGAAGTGCGACGTGCCGCCGTTCGGCTACATCGACGTGCAGGGGAGGAACGCCGGCTTCGACGTCGAGATCGCGCGCTGGTTCGCGCGCTACGCGTTCGGACGTGCGCAGCGCGTCACGTTCGTCTGTGCACCGACCGCGCAGCGCGAGCCGCTGATCACGAACGGACGCGTCGACCTCGTGATCTCGACCTTCACGTACACGGCAGACCGCGACACGCGCATCGACTTCTCGCGCGCGTACTGGCGGGGGACCGGCCGGCTGCTCGTGAAGAACGACGGCCCCGTGCAGAAGCTCTCCGACATCGCCGGCAAGCGCGTCGTGACGACGAGCGGCTCCCTCTACGACAAGTGGATGAAGAACTGCTTCAAGAGCACGGAGGTGATCGTCACCGACACGTTCACGAACGCGATGCTCGCCTTCAACCAGGGCCGCGCCGACGCGGTCATGTACGACGACGCCGTCCTGCTTCCGGTCGCGTCGGCAGACAGGACGGCGAAGATCACCGACGACGTCTTCCTCGAGAGCCCCTACGGCATCGGCTTTCGACAGGGGTGGACCGAGATGAAGGCGTGGGTCGACTCGCGCCTCGCCCTGATGAAGGCGAAGGACCAGTTCCTGCCGATCCTGAGGAACAACGTCCCGGCCCGGTTCGTCGACTCATTCACGAAGACGATCCTGCGGCCCAACAACACGTTCGGGTACACCGCCCCCGGGGCGCCGAGCGTGGACAGCGTGTGCCCGTAGTCGCACGTTCGGGAGGCGGCCTCCGGGCCGCCTCCCGCCTGGGCTGACGGCGCCGGGCTGCCGACGCCATGCTGCTCGCGACCTACGACCTCTGGGGGTTCGTCTCCGAGAACCGCCACGAGCTCTGGCACGGCTTCGTCAACACCATCAAGGTCTCGGCGATCGCGATCGCCGGCTCGTACGCGATCGGGATCACGCTCGGCGCCGCGCGCGCCCACCGCATCCCGGTCGTGAGCCAGTTCACCGCCGCCTATGTCGAGGTGATCCGGTGCACCCCGATCCTCGTCCAGATCTTCCTGCTCTTCTACGCCCTGCCACAGGTCGGCATCCTGCTCAGCCAGTTCACGACCGCGTGGCTCGCGGTGACGATCTGGGGCGGTGCGTTTCACAGCGAGAACTTCCGCGCGGGCTTCCTCGCCGTCTCGCATCGGCACCGCGAGGCCGCGTTCGCGCTCGGCTTCAAGCCGCTGGCGGCGTTCGTCAACGTGGAGTTGCCGATCGGCGGCCGGATCGCGCTGCCGTCCTCGATCAACACCGCCATCTCGGTCGTCAAGAACACGTCGCTGATGTACGTGATCGGCTACATGGAGCTGACGACGACGGCGATCAACATCAGCAACCTGACCCTCGAGACGACGGAGGCGATCACGATGCTCGGAATCGTCTACCTGACGCTCGTGTGGTCGTTGTCGGCCGTGATCCGGCTGCTGGAACGCCGGCTCGCGCTTCCGGAGTCGAGCTAGGTGCCGGACTGGGCGGAGCCGGTCGCGCGGTACGTCCTCTTGGAGGGGCTGCGGGGGATGCTGTACGTGGCGGCGATCTCGCTCATCGGCGCGACAGTTATCGGGATCGTGCTCGGGACGCTGCTCACGATCCACTTCCGGCCGAGCCGCTGGCTGATCCGGCTCTACATCGAGGTCTTCCGCGGCCTGCCGATCATCGTCACCGTCTTCCTCGTCTTCTACGGGCTGCCGCCGCTCTCGCCGGCGCTCAAGTTCTCGCCGCTCAACGCGACCGCGATCGCCCTCGTCCTCTGGGGCAGCGCGCAGGTCGCCGAGGCGAGCCGCGGGGCGGTCGGCTCGATCCCGTACGAGCAGCACGAGGCGGCCGCCGCGCTCGGCTTCGGCTGGGTCGGCCGCCACCGCTACGTGATCCTGCCGCAGGCGCTCCGCCGGCTGCTGCCGCCGCTCGTCAGCCTGCTCGTGAACATCATCCAGAACACGACGCTCGCGGGGGTGATCGGGGGCCTCGAGCTCCTCTCGGCCGCCCAGCGCCAGAACGAGCGCGTCGCGGCGGTGCCGCCGATCGGCACCGGCGAGATCCACGCATTCGAGATCTTCGCGAGCCTCGCGGTGCTCTTCTTCGTGATCTCGTTCCCGCTCACCCGGCTGGCCGCATACCTCGAGCGGCGGCTCGTCTAGGTCTGGAAGTCGACGGGCGCCTGCTCGGCCACGATGGCCGCGGTGGGGCGTTCCCGGGCAGCCTGCTCGAGCAGACAGGCAGCTCCGGAGAGCGCCAGGCAGAGCAACGGCGCCTGACGCCGACGGCGCGCCAGAGCCAGGCCGAACGGCGCGGCGACCCAGAGGCTGAGACAGTAGAAGCAGTCCATCAGCTCGCCGAGCTGCCCCGAGCCGGCGCGCGTGCGAAGGCGCAGGACCACCTTCGCCGGGCCGTCTGAGCGTACGAGGACTTCTGCCGCCTGCGGCTCCACGAGGTCTCCCCGGTGCTGATGGGCTGCTGTGGCCAAGGGCGAGCAGCGCTCCGCCTTCAGGGCGCGGCCCGCGAGAGCACAGGTCTCTCGCGGGCCGCTGTGCCCGCACCAGCCGCGAGTGGACACAACCCGCCGCCCGCGGCAGCGGTTCGCTACATCGGGCGCGACCGCGTCCGAATCCGCGGCTCGGTCAGCGGACGCCTGTACGAGTTCGACCGCGGCCAGCGGGCAGTGGTCGCCGCCGCGGACCTGCCCGTGATGGTCAGAACCGGCCTGTTCGCACGCGACTAGTGCGGCGTCTCACAACGTGAGAAAGGAAGGAGCATCGTTGTGAGACGCCGCACTACAGCATCAACATCGAGCGGGGTGTCCCGCAACGATCATGTCCGGTCGAAGGTTGCGGGACACCCCGCTGGCGTGGCCGGAAGGGCAACCGACTTGTAGGGTCGCTCTGGGCGACCTCGACATGGACACGCAGCGGCAGAAGCATCTCGTCTTGATCCTCGCGCGCGAGTTCGCCTCGAACCTGTCGACGCCCACGCTGATCGCCGATGCGCGCGGCTACCTGGTCTACTACAACGAGGCGGCCGAGGCCGTCGTCGGCACGCGCTTTGCCGAGGCGGGCGAGATGCCGTACGAAGAGTGGCTCGCCCCCTTCGAGCCGAGGACGACCGCGTCGGACCCGTTACCGCCCGAGCGTCGTCCGGCGCGGATTGCGTTCGACGAGCATCGCGCATCCCACCTTCGGTATCTCGTCACGAGCGCGGACGGGGTCGAGCGCGAGATCGAGGCCACGGCATTTCCACTGTTCGCGCACACCGACGAGTTCGTGGGCATCGTCGTGATCTTCTGGCGCGGCTGAGCGGCGTGTCGGTGCGTCTGAAGATCTGGGGGTGTCGGGGCTCGGTTCCGGCTCCCGGGGCGGACACCGTGGCGTACGGCGGCAATACCTCCTGCGTCGAGGTGATGCTCGGAGGCGAGGCGGCACTCGTGTTGGACGCCGGCACCGGCATCCGCGCGCTCGGTGTCGACCTCGTCCGGCGGGGCACGCGGGAGATCCATCTCTTCCTGACGCACCTGCATCTCGACCATCTCGAAGGCCTACGCTTCTTCGCGCCGCTGTGGGACGAGCGCGTCACGCTGGAGATCTGGGGCCCCCGATCGACGGTGCTGAGCCTGCGCGACCGGATCATGCGCGCGTTCTCGCCGCCTCTGTTCCCGCTCGACTTCCGCGACGTCCCCGCTCGAGTCACCTTCCACAACCTGCCCGATGAGCCGTGGCGGGCCGACGGGGTCACGCTCGCTGCCGAACTCGTGCTGCACCCGGGGCCGACGCTCGGCTTCCGACTCGAGACCGGCAGATCGAGTCTCGCCTATCTGCCGGATCACGAGCCGGCGCTCGTCGGCATCGAGGGGCGGTCGCTCGACTGGATCTCGGCCGGCGCAATCGCACGCAGCGCGGACATCGTGCTGCACGACGCGCAATACCTCGCAGAGGAGTACGACGCGAAGATCGGCTGGGGACACTCGAGCGTCGACCACGCGGTCGCGTTCTGGCGCGCAGTCGACGCCCGGCAGCTCGTGCTCTTCCACCACGACCCTGACCGCTCCGACCGCGGGCTCGAGTCGCTGCAAGAGCGCGCGCGCGAGCTCAGCCCACCCGACCGGCCGCCGCCGATGCTTGCGCGCGAGGGCATGGTCATCGAATTGGAGTAGCGCGCCGCACGGTCTTGCACCCCACCGCTGGATCCTCTATAGTGAACCTAATGGTAAAGTATCCCACGACCGTCGACCGCGCCTTCGCAGCCCTGGGCGACCCGACCCGCCGCGCCGTCCTCGAACGGCTCGGCGCCGGCAGCGCCTCGATCAGCGAGCTCGCAGAGCCCTTCGGCATGTCGCTGGCCGGAATGAAGAAGCATGTCCGGCTGCTCGAGGAGGCGGAGCTCGTCACGACGGAGAAGGTCGGCCGTGTTCGCAGGTGCATGCTCGTGCCGTACGCCTTCGAGGGCATCAGCACGTGGCTGCAGCGGCTCGACCGCTTCGCGCAGGTCGTCGAACGCACGAAAGGAGAGCGATGAGCACCACCACCGTCACCACCCCGAACGAGCTCGAGATCCGGGTCGAGCGGGTCTTCGAGGCGCCGCGCGCGCACGTCTTCTCCGTCTGGACGGATCCGCAGCTGATCCCCGAATGGTGGGGCGACGGCACGGTCGTCGAGGA
Organism: uncultured Thermoleophilia bacterium; assembly: GCA_963736945.1. GTDB lineage: Bacteria > Actinomycetota > Thermoleophilia > Gaiellales > Gaiellaceae > Gaiella. The sequence goes on along the minus strand of CAVTQW010000014.1, from coordinate 100,324 downwards.
GATGGACGTCCGCCCGGGCGGCACCTACCGCTTCCGCACGGCGTTCGGCGTCGTGGAGGGCGAGTTCCGCGAGGTCGAGGCGCCGGAGCGGCTCGTGCAGACCTTCCAGAATCACCTGCAGACGCTGGAGTTCGAGGATCTCGGCGACAGGACGAAGCTGACGCAGACGATGCGCTTCGCGACGAGCGAGGAGCGTGACACGACGATGCAGTACGGCGTCGAGGAGGGCGCGAAGAGCGGCTTCGCTCGCGTCGACGCACTCCTCCAGCGGCTACCGCTCGACGCGTAGGGCGCCGAGGGCGAGACCAGCTCGTCCGGTTTCCGGGACTACCACTCGGCTCGGCGGCTGATCAGGCCGGCCGGTGCGACCGATGAGTGGGCGCTCCCGGGGCCGTCCTAGTTGGCGAGCGGCTGAAGCAGCGCGCTGAGGGTGCCAACGGACGAAAGGAGCACGAGCATGGGCAGGATCGTCGTCACCGAGTACATCTCCGTCGACGGGGTGGTGGAGGCTCCGAGCGGAACCGAGGCGTTCGAGCGGGTCGGCTGGACCGACGACTTCTCACGCGGGCCCGAAGGCGACGCCTTCAAGTTCGAGGAGACGATGGCCTCGGACGCGCTGCTCCTCGGCCGCGTCACCTACGACGGGTTCGCGCCCGTGTGGCCGCACTTCGAGGGCGAGTTCGCGGAGAGGTTCAACTCGATGCCGAAGTACGTCGTCTCCTCCACCCTGGAGAACCCGGAATGGAACAACACGACCGTGCTCGACGGCGACGTGGTCGAGGCCGTCACGAAGCTCAAGGAGCAGTACGAGCGCGACATCGTCGTCCACGGCAGTCCGCGGCTCGTCCAGACGCTCATCGAGCACGACCTCGTGGACGAGCTGCGGCTGCTGGTCTACCCGGTCATCGTCGGCGCCGGCAAGCGCCTCTTCGGCGAGACGGCCGACAAGACGAACCTCCGCCTCGTCGAGACGAAGACGTTCGGCGACGGGATCCACCTCCTCGTCTACCGCCCGGCGAACCGAGGCTCATGGCCCGTTCCGACCTTGTCAGCCGGGGCGATGATCCGCAAGAGTGGCGGAGATTGTCCGTCTACTACGGAGGAGCGAGGTCAGATGGAGTGGAAGCTCGAGCTGGTGACGATCCCCGTCTCGGATGTCGACCGCGCCAAGGAGTTCTACGTCGAGAGGGCGGGCTTCGTCGCCGACCACGATCATGTCGTCAGCGAGGGGCTCCGGTTCGTGCAGCTTACGCCGGTCGGCTCGGCGTGCTCGATTGCAATCGGCATCGGCCTCACCGACTCGCCGCCGGGCTCGGCGCAGGCACAGATCGTCGTCGCCGACATCCACGCCGCACGGGACGAACTGCTCGCGCGCGGGGTCGAGGTCGGCGACGTGCAGACCTTCGCCTGGGGCTCGTTCGTCTACTTCGCCGACCCGGACGGGAACCGCTGGGCGGTGCAGCAGCTGCCACCGCGGGATTGAGCGACACCGCGTCGCGACGGCATCAGGTTCCCCATGCCGGCAGGGAACCCGAGAGCGGAACGTGGTGACAGGCGGGGCTACGCGTCCGTTGAGATTGGCGCTCGTCCTGCGCCTGACACTGCTCTTGGCGCTGGTCTGGACGATCGCGCCCCGCCGCCGGCGCTGAACGCCGGAGCAGAAATTCATGTGCCGCAGGACGCGTCGACCGTGCAGCGCGCGATCGACCTCGCGAAGCCCGGCGACACGATCGTGCTCGACTCCGGCGTCTACCCCGGCGGCATCGTCGTCCCGCCCGCCAAGCACGACATCACGATACGAGGCATCGATCGCAACACGGTCGTCCTCGACGGTGCGGACACCCGCAGGAACGGGATCGTCGTGCGCGCCGACGGTGTGGCGGTGCTCGACATGTCGGCGCACAACTTCCTCGACAACGCGTTCTACTGGGAAGACGCCGACAGGTTCCGCGCCTCGTACCTGAACATGCCGTGAGCCCGTGGGAGCATGAGCGGTTGTTACTGTGCCCAGCAGAGAGCGAGCACCGTGTGCCCTTGCCGGTGTATTCGTTCCGCGAGAGAGAGATAGGGGTGCCGCGTCTCACAACGATTGCTTTTCCTGTCTAACATTGTGAGACGCCGCACCTGGGGCGCCCACGCGGCTCCTCGGATCCAGAAGGCCCCGGCGTGACGGCCCGCGCGAGCGGCCTCCGCGTGGCCGTGCTGGCCCCGATCTCGTGGCGGGTTCCCCCTCGTCACTACGGCCCGTGGGAGCAGTTCGCCTCGCTTCTGGCGGAGGGGTTGGTCTCGAGGGGAATCGACGTGACCTTGTTCGCCACTGGTGACTCGGTCACCGCCGGACGGCTGGCGTCTGTCGTCGACCGCGGGTACTCGGAGGATCCCGACGTCGACCCGAAGGTCGCGGAATGCCTTCACATCGCACACGTGTTCGAGCGCGCGGCCGAGTTCGACGTCATCCACAACAGCTTCGACTTCCTGCCCCTGACCTACAGCGGGCTCGTCGACACGCCGGTGATCACGACCATCCACGGCTTCTCGTCCCCGCGCATCCGCTCGGTCTATCGCCGCTACGACGCAACGACCGCGTATGTCGCGATCAGCGACGCCGACCGCGACCCCGACCTCGACTACCTGGCGACGATCCACCACGGCATCGACACGGACGCATTCTCGCTCCACCGAGCGGCAGGCGGCTACCTGCTGTTCTTCGGGCGGATCCACCCCGACAAGGGAACGGCGGAGGCGATCGACGTCGCCCTCGCGGCCGGTGCGAGACTCGTGATCGCCGGCATCGTGCAGGACCAGCGCTACTTCGACGAGCGCGTGGCGCCGCGGCTCGACGGGGAACAGGTCGCCTTCCTCGGCGCCGTGAGCGCCCACGACCGATCCGAGCTGCTCGGTGGGGCAGACGCCTGCTGCACCTGATCTCGTTCGACGAGCCGTTCGGCTACAGCGTCGCCGAGGCCATGGCGTGCGGCACGCCGGTGATCGCCTTCGAGCGCGGCTCGATGGCCGAGCTGATCGAGGACGGCACGACCGGCTTCCTCGTCGGGGACGTCGGCGCCGCCGTGGCCGCCGTCGAGCGAGCCGTGGACCTCGATCGCGCTGTGATCCGCGCTCGAGCGGTCGAGAGGTTCGGGGTGGGACGAATGGTCGACGAGTACGTCAGCGCCTACGAGGAGGTCGTCGGCTGACGTCGTGCCGATTCACCGCCACGCCACGGATGCAGCCCGCATCCGCGAACCGCCGCTCACGCGGCAGTCAGGAGTCAGACGATGAAAGGCTCGGAGAAGCCCAAGAAGATGGGCAAGAAGCCGGCGCAGAAGTCGCTCAAGCAGCGCCGCACCGAGAAGCGCGCGGCGGCGAAGCAGACGCGATCGCTGGGCGCCTGACGGGAGCAGTCAGGCGCGGACGGCGCCGAGCAGGTCGCCGAGCCGGGCGGTAGCGAGGCAGATAGAGGTGTCCGCGGCGCCGTAGTACATCCTGAGCACGTCCGTCGCCGGATCGTGGATGGCGCCGCACGGGAAGACAGTGTTCGGAACGTCGCCGCGTCCGCTCGTACGGGGCGTCAGGCCCGAGGACCCACTCCGGCAGCCGGTGGAGAACGGTGGTGGGCTCGTCGCGGTCGAGGAGCGCGAGCCCGACACGGTAGACGGCGCCGCCGACCATCTCCTTGACCCCGTGGTAGATCAGGAGCCAGCCGTGCTCGGTCTCGAGCGGCGGCGGGCCGATGCCGATCCGGCTGGCGTCCCACCAGGCGCCTTCGCGCGGACGCATGACCTGCTCCGGCGCGCTCCAGCTCTCGAGGTCCGCCGAGCGGGAGAGGAGGATCTCGCCGCGCGAGCCGAACTCGGTTTTCGGACGATGGAGAAGCACCCACTTGCCGTCGATGCGGTGCGGCAGCAGCGCCGCGTTCTTGTCCTCGGGCTGCCGGATGATCCCGTGCCGCACGACCGTGTGGAAGTCCTCCGTCGTGGCGAGGTAGACGGCCGGGCCCGCGGGGCCGTACGCGGTGCACGTGATCACCCAGCACTCGAGCTCCGGGACGAAGACGACGCGCGGATCCTCGAACCCCCAGAGCTCGCTCTCGACGCCGTCCTCCGGCGCGAGCAGGGGCTGCGGATCGATGACCCACCCGTCGATCCCGTTCGCCGAGCGGGCGACCGTGAGATGTGAGATACCGCGGAGATCCTCCACGCGGGCCAGGACAACGGTCGTGTCGCCGACCTGCGCGGCGCCCGCGTTGAAGACCACGTTGACCGGGTACGGCCAGTCGCCCGCCGACAGGATCGGGTTGGCGGGGTGGCGCGTGAAGAGCTCTCGGCCGTTGCTCCGGCCGCTCAGCGGAACGGCCTGGCGCGCGCCGACTCGGACGACGGCGGGCAGGCCGGCGGTATCGAGGAGGAGGGCGGCTCGGTGGAAGGCGAGTGTGGATTCCGCTCCCTCGTTGTCGTTCGTGGTCTCCTCGCCGAGGCCGTCGCAGCACCCGCCCGTGGCGAAGTCGTAGAGCGGACGCCGCAGGCGGTTGCGGCCGAGAAACCATTCGAACGAGTTGTGTGCCCGCAATCCGTGGTCCGGGTCTCCGGTGACGGCAAAGGCGGCCAGCTCCGCCTCGACGAACGCGGACGCGTCGAGCGGCTGCTCGTCTCCCTGGCCCGGGGCGGGCTCGGTGCGACGGCGGCCGCCGTGCCCCGTGAGGCGGAGCGTTCCGTCGGCAGAGCCCCGACTCGTCGCCGAGCCAGCGCAGCGCGGTCATCCCCGTCTGCGTGAGGTCCGGCCGGCCGAGCGCGACACCTCCGGCGATCAACGCATGCGGCAGGCGGGCGTTGTCGTAGGTGAGCTCGTCTTCGAACCACAGCCAGCCCGGGCGCGCGTGGGACGCGTACGCGGCCGCCAGCTCTTCCAGCGCCCGTTGCAGGACGCTCCGGGCCACCAGGTCGAGCCTGTCCGGGTCGAGATGGGCGAGGCCGAGGGCGGTGTAGGCGCACGTTCGCAACGAGGCGTTCGTGGGAATCGTGCGGACGATCGTGTCGAGCAGCCGCTCGCTCGGGCCGACGACGGCGGGCACCCAGGCGGTGGCGAGGATCTCTCCAAGGGCCCAGACCGAGCGCCCGACGTGGTCGCCGGGATGGGGGCCGTCGAGCCAGCGGCGGTCGTAGCCCATGAAGTTCCGCATGCCGTGCTCGTCGTCCGTGGCGTCCTCGAGAAACGCGATCGCGCGGTAGAGGATCGACGTCCAGACCTGCTCGTCTTCGCGACGCGCCAGCTCGAGGGCGACGACCGCGAGCCGGGCGACGTCGTCGACGCAGTACCCGCTCTGCCGATTCGGGATGACACCGTTCGCGTGCTGGACGATGCCCACGTCGTCCACGAGTGTGAGGAGGTGATCGGTTCGCATGCCGATGCGCTGCAGGTCGATCACCGCGACCGGCCGTCGCTTGCGCGGTGCGAGCTCCACCGCCTCGGCGAGGACCGCCGCGGTCGCCGCCGCGACGGACGGCCAGGCGAGCTCGTCGCCGATCCGGCGAGCCTCGGCGCGGGCTGCCGCCAACGCATCGGGCTCCTCGACGTAGTGGCACACCGCCTCCGCAAGGGCGTCCGCGTCGTCGAACGGCACGAGCGTCCCGGCGCCGGAGGAGAGCATGTCCTGCGCGTACCAGTACGGGGTCGAGACGACGCCACAGCCGGCCGCGAGGCCGAAGGTCAGCGCGCCCGACGAGATCTGCTCGCGGTTGCGGTACGGGGTCACGAAGACGTCCGTCGCCGCGAGCAGGTCGGCGATCTCGTCGATGCTGAGGAAGCGGTCGTCGAACTCGACGTGATCCTCCAGGCCGAGGTCGAACACGGCCTGCTCGAGCGACAGCCGATAGCGCTCGCCCTCCCGGCGCGCGATGTCGGGATGCGTCCGGCCGGCGATGAGGTAGCTCACCTGCGGATGGCGCTGGACGATGGCCGGAAGCGCGGCGATGACGGTCTCGAGGCCCTTGCCCGCGGAGATCAGACCGAACGTCGAGAGCGTGAACGGCTCTGCCGGCGGGTCGCCGATCCCGTTCGTGGCCTGCGGCCTCGGCCAGCGCGCGCTTGGCCGCGTGCTCGCTCGCCCGACGGGCGAGCACGCGCGGCGCTCCGTGCGGCACGACCCGCACCTTCTCCCGCGCGCAGGTGCCGCCGGCGACGAGCAGGTCGCGCGCGGTGTCGGTCATCACGATCACGAGCTGCGCCTGCCGGCACACGGCTGCGAGAACCTTCGCCTGGTGCGGCGTCGGCGCCGACAGCACCGTGTGCAGGGTGACGACGAGCGGTTGCGAGAGCTCCTCGGTGAGGGACGCCACGTACTCGCCGTCGCGGCCCCCGAAGATCCCGTACTCGTGCTGAAGCAGGACGACGTCCACGTCGAGCCGCCCCAGGATCCGGGCGGCGCGCACGTAGTCGCCGCGCACGCCCTGCGCGATCGTCGCGACGAGACCCGGCCGCTGCGGGCGCGACGGCTCGTTGACGATCACGACCTTCTCGACGCGGTCGACCCCGTCGAAGCCGAGGAGCGCTCTGCGAACGTCGGCGGCGAACGCGCCGATGCCGCAGGCACGAGGTGGATAGGTGGAGACGATCGCGGCGCGCACGACGCAGTCCGCGTCCCTTTCGTAGGAGATTCCGGCGCGGCGTCCGAGCACCCACGCAGCCGGTTCTCCTCCACCATAGCCGACACGGTTCGGGCCGGCATCCGCCGAACGGCTCGCCGCCGCCATGCGAGCGCTCGATTGGTCTCGACGCCCCGTCACACCGTCACCAATCGAGCTGCTCCTCCGTCGACGGTTGCCCAGGGAACGAGGAATCGACCGTCACGCGGCTCGCTCGACGCTGTGTACCAGCGCCGAAGGCCGTTGGGCGTTCCGGAGCTGGACCGGGAAGCCGTCGGGCGTTGTGAGCAGCGTTCCGTTCGTTGACAGCCCGAGGCCGCGCGCGGCGATCGCGTCGAGCCGTACCGTGGTCACCGGCGGTGAGAACGCTTCGCCGCTCGGCCCGAAGTCGTCCGCGTCGGGCCCGACGAAACAGCGTCAGGCCGTCGCCGAGGAGGTCGAGCGTCGAGACGAGGTGGCCGTCGTGCGGCACCCAGACGTGGGCGATGCGACCGCCGATGTCTGCGTTGAGGCCGACCGCGGTGTTGAGGATCGAGCCGTCGGCGCGTGAGGAGCGTTCCGTGTTGAACTCGGCGACCGGCCGGCGCTCGCGCTCGTAGCTCTCGAGCAGCGCATCGTCGGCCCAGCCGCGCAATACCCAGGCGAGTTTCCAGCCGATGTCGAAGCCGTCGCGGATCGCCGTGTTGAGGCCGGTGCCGCCGCGTGGAGTCACCCGGTGCGCTGCGTCGCCGACGAGGAAGACGTTGCCATCTCGGAATCGAGCGGCGAGACCGATCCCGAACGCGACCGGCATCACGCGCTCGATCGCGATCTGGAGATCGGGTTCACCGGACGCGTCGCGGATCCAGTGTGTGATCTGCTCCGTGGTCAGCGCGTCGGCGTCGTTCGGCTGTGCTGTCCCAGCTCCATCGCGAACACCCAGCGGTCCGGCTTGCCGGCGGGAAGGAAGCTGCGACCCCCGTCGAGGAAGTAGATGCCGTAGCGGTGCTCGCGGACGAGCTCCCAGACCGGGCCCCGGAACACGACCGCGAGGCGTTCCGCAACGTTCTCGTCGCCTTCGGACTGGATCCCGAGCGCCTCCCGCACGCTGCTGCGCACGCCGTCGGCGCCGATCACGTACCTGGCGCGGACGCGGCGGCGCGTGTCAGGGCCGACGAGCGTGAGCACGTAGCCGCCGTCGCTCGCCCGCTCCAGTGCGACGAGTTCGACACCGCGCTCGAGCTTGACGCTCTCGACCGAGCCGAGGTGCTCCTCCAGAAGCGGCTCGAGCTCGTCCTGGGCGAGGCACGCGGGGGAGGTCGGGCTGACGAGCAGTGCCTGCTCGCGCGTCGGTAGGCCCACCTCCACGGCCTGGCCGTGATCCGCGTCGGCGAGCGTCGCGCACGCCCATGCCTTCCACTCGACGTCGATCGAACGCTCCCACGCCTTCTGCTCGAGACCCCAACGCCGGAGCAGCTCCATCGTGGCGGTGCTCGCGACCGTCGCGCGCGGCAACGTCGAGCTCGACGCCCTCCGTTCGACGACGAGCGTCTCGACCCCGTATGAACCGAGCGTCCCGGCGCTCGCCAGACCCCCGGACCGGCGCCCACGACAACGACCTCGAACTCTTCGCGAATCATCCCTTCCGCCTTTCATCGGACACTGATGTTCGGCGAACGATATCATTTAACCGCACACTGTGTCCGATGAAGGTACGATCTGGCTCGGTGATGGTTCGGCCTTACGAACAGCGCGCTCGGGCCGAAGAGGCGGAGCGCACACGGATGCGGATCATCGACGCGGTCTTCGAGCGATTGTGCGTCGCGCCGGCCGAGCGGATCGTGATCGACAGGATCGCGCGCGACGCCCGGGTGGCGCGCTCGACGGTGTACGCGATCTTCGGCTCGCGCGCAGGGCTCTTCGACGCCGTCGGTCGCGAGCTCGCGTCACGCTCGGGCTACGCCAGTCTCGTCGACGCGAAGCATCAGCCTGACGCCCGCGATCACCTACGCGCCGGCTTCCGGGCGTCGGGCGAGATGCTGGCCGCAAACCGCGACATCTATCGTGCGCTGCGCTCGATGGCCCAACTCGACGAGCAGGCCGTTGGCGGCGTGGTCAGGCGGATGGACGAGGAGCGCGCCGCCGGGATGTCACGGCTGGCAGGCCGTCTCGCCGAGCAGGGAGTGCTCCGCGACGGGGTCAGCCCCGCGGACGCCGAGCGGGTGCTCTGGGTGCTGACGAGCTTCGAGAGCTTCGACCTGCTCTTCACCGGCCGCCGCCTGTCGACTCGCCGAGCGACCGAGATCCTGATCGACATGGCCGAGCGGGCCCTGTACGCCAACCCGCGTGAGCCTTCTGCCCCACGATAATTCCGGTTGTGCCCGAGACGACCCGGACCGACCGCCTCCAGGGCCTCGTCGAGGCCGGAATCGCGCTGAGCTCCGAGCTCTCGATCGAAGACCTGCTGCAGAAGCTCGTCGAGACGGCGGCCGGCCTGACCGGCGCCCGCTACGCGGCACTCGGGGTGATCGACGACACGGGCACCGAGCTCGAGCGCTTCCTCACGACGGGGGTCGACCCGGAGACGCATGCGGCGATCGGGGAGCTGCCGCGCGGGCGGGGGATTCTCGGCGTGCTGATCCGGAACGGGGAGCCGCTGCGGCTGGAGTCGATCGGCGACGACCCTCGCTCGGTCGGCTTCCCGCCGAACCATCCCCGGATGCACGGCTTCCTGGGTGTGCCGATTCTCCTGCGCGGTCGGGCGTACGGGAACCTCTATCTGACCGAGAAGGCCGAGGGCCCGTTCACCGCCGAAGACCAGGAGCTGGTCGAGACGCTGGCCAGCCAGGCGGCGGTGGCGATCGAGAATGCACGTCTCTACGAGGAGGCGACGAATCGGTCGGCGCAGCTGGAGGCGTTGAACGAGGTCGGAACGGCGCTGGCCGGCGAGATCGAGCTCCCCCGACTGCTGCAGTTGATCTGCCGGCACCTTCGAGGCTTGATCAGGGCACGCGTGGTCACGATCGCGCTGCCCGCGTCCGACGGGACCCTGCGGATCGAAGCCGCCGACGGCCAGGGCGCCGACGAGCTGCTCGGCGTTCAGCTCGAGCGTGCCGGCTCCAAGAGCGGCCGGGTACTCGAGCGCCGGCGGGGCGAGCGAGTCGACTCGCTCGCCGACGATTCCGAGGTCGACCACGAGGCGACGCGCCCACTCGGTGTCCAGGCGGGCCTGTACGTCCCGTTGATCGCCGCTGGTCGGGCGATCGGCGTCATCGGCGCCCACGACAAGGAAGGCGACGACCCGCGCTTCCGCGACGTCGACCTCCGCCTCGCGGAGACCTTTGCCATTCGCGCCGCCGTTGCCGTCGACCTTTCGGCACGGGTGGCGAGCGACGCCTTGCGGCGAGTGGTGGAGGCGCAGGAGCTCGAGCGTCGCCGGCTGGCGCGTGAGCTCCATGACCAGACCGGCCAGGAGCTGACGTCGGTCTTGCTCGGCTTGAAGGCGGTCGAAGAGGCACAGGACGACGCCGAACGCGCCCAGGCCGTGGCCGCGGTTCGTGAGCAGGTGGTGGAGACGCTGCACGACGTGCGTCGGCTGGCGGTGGAGCTGCGCCCGAAGGCGCTCGACGACTTTGGCCTCGTGCCGGCGCTCGAGCGCCTGCGGGAGACCTTCTCCGAGCAGACCGGAATGCGCGTCGACCTCGAGTCGCAGATCCGCGAACGGCTGCCCCCGGATGTCGAAACAGCCTTTTTCCGGATCGTCCAGGAGGCCCTGACGAACATCGTCAAGCACGCACGCGCCGGCGCGGTCAGCATCGTCCTGGCCCAGACCGGTCGCCAGGTTACGGCCGTGATCGAAGACGATGGCCGTGGCTTCACACCTGACGATCGCGGCGAAGGTCTCGGCCTGCTCGGGATGGGCGAGCGGCTGGCGCTCCTGGGCGGCAAGCTGAAGATCGAGTCCAGCCCTGGTGCGGGGACGACGATCGTGGCCGAAGTGCCGCTGGAGTGAGCGAGAAGTTGCCTACGCTTCCCCACGTCGATGCTTGGAGGCGGGTGGGCCGAGAGCGAGGGGCGTGCAAGAGCCACGCCCCTCGCTCCCATAAATCAGCCCGTGGTCTTGAATGCGTGGTTGAGGCCGAAATGCGCGACCTTCTGTCCCAGATGGACGCCCGCCTCACCAGACCGACGGTAGTGGATTCCACCCCAGAGCCTCGCGCCAATGACCTCTTCCCGGAGCTGTTCTGCCGTGTCGAAATGATGCACGGCATCGAAGTTTCCGGGCGCTCCGGCGGCGTCGAAACCGCGGATGTCGAGATCGATCTGGTCGGTGCCCAGGAACTCGGCAAAGACCTCTGCCATTGCCGAGGTGTTCGTACCGTGCGCTGCGGGGTACTCGGGATGGTTGGGCGTCGTCACGAGCGGCCGCCAACACGGGTCTTCGACCGTCGCCGCGTTCCCGTCATCGAAACCAGGTACCGGTCCGTAGCCATCTGTTGTCACCGCCGAGGGTTGGGACGGGCAAACGCCCGCACCCGCGATCGCGGTCACGGGACGCCAGAAGAGGAACTGATACTTGGCGTTGAGCACCGACATCAGAGCATCGGCGCTGACGGTGTTGACCATCGCCAACAGCCGTGCTGTATCGCGTGTGTCAAGCGCACGGGCGGTGGCGAGGTCACGAGCGGCAATATTGAACTGCCGGATCACATTCGCCGTGTAGAACCATGCGGTCGCGGTCTGATCCGAAGTGCGAACCGTGCTCGTCGCACTGCCGTAACTCTTCACCTCGTTGAACTGCCGGGCCCATTCCTGGCTTGTAAGCGGGATCGGAGGCGCAGGCTGGAACTGTCCCGGGCTCTTCAGCAGGAAGGGCTGCACCGACCCGAGCCACGGCGTTTGCGGCACCAAGAACGCCGGTGGAGTAAGTCGCCACACTCCTGGCCCCGGGACCTTCGTCTCGAACGATGAGGTCGTGCCGATCGGTGTCAAGCGCCCGTCTCCCGTGCGAAGGGCGATGATGCTGTTCGCGGCCGCCAGGCCGACGGCACTCCCACTCGTCTTCGCGGGTCCGGGCGGGATCGCGTCCATGGCCAGGTTGTAGTTGGTGAGCAGGGACGCTCCGAGCGCCATGCACGCCGCATTGGTGGGATTGCACGACGATGGGAAGTACGCGCTGAGCGTCCGGTACGCGGCCTCGACGACGGCTGCGTCCACCGACGCACCCGCGGGTGCGTCGATCGCGGGGCCGTACGGCTCGGATCCGCCCTGGATGGCGACGACAGCGTCGTACACAGCCAGCGACGCGTAGCTCATGTAGATCTCGCCCTCGCCCTGGAACGCTCCGGACCCGACCACCGTGTCCTCGGCGATCTTGTTCCACTGCTGAATTGTGTTTGGCAGGGTCGGCAATACAGCTTGAGCACTTCGGCTCGAAGCCCCCGCGGCGGCCGCGACGACCGCGACGCCGACAACCACTCCCAGCAATCGGGAGCGCCTCGAGACAGCTTGGCGCATCTCGATCCTCCTCATGATCCCCCTCCTTGAGTACGTATCGGGCGACACTAAGCCGACGATCGGCAAAAGTCAACGGCACGCGAACAAGTGTTTTTGAATGCGCAGGGACGCTCGCCCAGGAGTAGTACGAGATTTTCCCCAACCGGAGTTTCGCGGCGGTCAGCTTGCGTCCGCACCACGAGTCGGCGGAGAATCATCCTCGTCGACTCGAGGAGGTGGGATGGCGCGACTGCTCCGGCGGGCAGGCCGGGGACCCGGACCTGGTTCGTCGAGTCCTGCGCCGGCGACCGCGGACGTTTCCGATGCCTTCATCTGCTACTCGCGGCGCGATCGCGAGTTCGTCGAGCGCCTCCACGCTGCGCTCGCCGCGGCCGGGAAGGAGGTCTACGTCGATTGGGAGGACATCCCGAACTGGTCGCCCGACTACGAGGACGAGCTCTACAGCGGGATCGACGCTGCCGACACGTTCCTGATCGTGCTGAGCCCGGACTCGCTCGCCTCGCCGAACTGCGGGCTCGAGATCGACCGGGCGGTGGAGCAGGGCAAGCGGCTGAGGCCGCTCAACCGGCGCGACGCGGACGGGACTCCCGTCCGCGACGAGCTGCGGAAGCCTCAGTGGATCGACTTCACGCGGGATGCGGAGTTCGACGAGAGGGCCGCAGAGCTCCTGCAGGCGATGAGCGTCGACGCCGACTGGACACGGAGACACACCCGGCTCGGCCTGCGCGCAATCGAGTGGGACGGTCGCTCCCGCGACGGAAGCTTCCTGCTGCGTGGCAGCGACCTCCGCGAGGCGGAGGCGTGGCGCGACGAGCAGGCCGGGAAGGAGCCGCCGCCCACCGCCCTGCAGCTCGCGTACCTGAGCGCCAGCCGCCGCGCCGCGGCGAGGCGGCGTCGATTCACGCTGGGAGCGGTGCTCTTCGCCCTCACCGTCGCGGTCGGGCTGGCGGTGGTGGCCGTCCTGCAGCGGCAGGATGCGATCCGCCAGAGGGATCAAGCCCTCTCCCTCGCGCTCGCGACGGCAGCCGCGGACGAGGTCACGCGCGCCCCTGACATCGCGCTGCTCCTGAGCCTCGAGGCGAACGAGGTCAGCCCGACACCTCAGGCGCGCAGCAGCGCCACAGCCGCGCTCGAGGCTGCGTGGCGCTCGGGAGCCGAGGCGGTGCTGCACGGCGCGTACGGCCCGGTCTCGAGCGTCGCTCTCAGCGCGGACGGTCGCACCCTCGCCACAGCCGACGGGGACGGCACCGTCCGTCTCTGGGATCTGGCCGAGCATCGGCAGCTCGGCCCGCCACTCACCGGCCACACCGACCGCGTCTACGGCGTGGCCTTCAGCCCCGACGGGCGCACGCTCGCAAGCGCGAGCGCGGACAAGACCGTTCGCCTCTGGGACGTGCAGACCCACCGCCAGCTCGGCCGGCCCCTCGATGGGCACACGCGGGAAGTACGGACGGTCGTGTTCAGCCCGGACGGCCGCACGCTCGCGAGCGGCGGCTTCGACGGCATGGTGCTGCTCTGGGACGTGCGAACCCGCCGGCAGCTCGGCCGGCCGCTCGCCCGGCACCGCGATCCGGTGGACGCGGTCGCGTTCGCGCCCGACGGGCACACCATCGCCGAGTACGGCCTCGACGGGCGGATACGCCTCCGGGACGTCCGCACCCGGCGACAGCTCGGCCGTCCCCTCGGACCGACCGGCTACGGCCGCAGCGTCGCGTTCAGTCCCGACGGCCGCATCCTCGCGAGCTCGGCGGACGACGGGATGGTGCGCCTCTGGGACACGCGCGCCTTCCGGCAGCTCGGCCGGCCTCTCCAACGTGGCCGCGAGGTGGGAAGCGTCGCCTTCAGCCCGAACGGCCGCAGGCTCGCGAGCGGCGCCGACGACGGCACCGTGCGGCTGTGGGACCTGCGCAGCCGCCGGCAGCTCGGCCCGACGCTGACGGGCCATACCGCTCCCGCCTGGAGCGTGGCCTTCAGCGCCGACGGCGTCACGCTCGCGTCGGGAAGCCTCGACGGCACCGTGCGGCTCTGGGACGTAGACCGCGTCCCGCAGTTGCGGCAGCCGCTGAGCGGCCATACCGACGACACCGTGCGTGGCCTCGCCTTCAACCCTCACGGGCAGATGCTCGCGACGGCGAGCGCGGACGGCACGGTGCGCCTCTGGGACATGCGGACGCACCGCCGGCTCGGGCGGCCGCTGACCGGCCACATCGACGCCGTCAACACCGTCGCCTTCAGCCCCGACGGCGGCACGGTGGCGAGCGCGGGCGAGGACAAGACGATCCGCCTCTGGGACGTGCGGACGCGCCGGCAACTCGGGCGGCCGCTGACCGGCCACACCAACGACATCGACGGCGTCGCCTTCAGCCCCGACGGCCGGATGCTCGCGAGCGCCGGCTGGGACGGGACGATCCGGCTCTGGGACGTCGTGAGCCACCGTCAGCTCGGTCGGCCGCTCGCTCCCCGCGCCGGGTGGGTCACGAGCGTCGCGTTCAGCCCCGACGGGCGCACCCTCGCGAGCGGTGGCCTCGACAAGCGGGTGCGACTCTGGGACGTGCGCAGCCACGTGCCACTCGGCAACCCGCTGACGGGCCACTCCGACGAGGTCGTCGGCGTGGCCTTCAGCGCCGACGGGCGCACGCTCGCAAGCGCGAGCGCGGACAAGAGTGTTCGCCTCTGGGACGTGCGGACGCGGCGGCAGCTCGGTCAGCCCCTCATCGGCCACACCCAGTCGATCACGGGCCTCGCCCTCAGCCCCGACGGGCAGCACGCTCGCAACGGCCGCACTCGACAGGACCGTGCGGCTCTGGGACGTGCGCAGCTTCCGACGGCTCGGCGACCCCTTGGCCGGCAGCGTCTACGCGGTCGCCTTCAGCCCTGACGGACGGACGCTTGCCGGCGGCGGGTTCGACGGCAAGGTGCGGCTCTGGGAGGGCATCTTCTGGGACCGCCCTGACGAGCTACGCGAGCGCATCTGCAGCCTCGTCTGGGGCAAACTGACCGAGAACGAGTGGCAGCAGTACGCGCCGGGCCTGCCGTACCGCGCGAGTTGCCCGAGCTGAGCCAGGCGGCCGCGAGCGCGCCCGCGCGGTCGGACGCGGTGGGCACTAGCCGACCAGCTCACGAAACGCCGGGTCGTCCCGGAGAGGGTCGAGGTCCGTGTCTTCCTTCGCGAGATCACGGAGACTCGGCCGCCGCTCGAAGGCGACCCGGAGGTGGCCGATCGCATCCTCCTTGCGTCCGGCCAGTGCCTCGCAGCAAGCGAGGTTGTAGAGCGGCGCCGCGTACCCACTCGCCTCCACCGTCTCGCGGGCGCGGTCGCTCACCGCGTCGTAGTCGCCGGCCTCATAGGCGGGATGGAACTCCGCCCAGACCTCCCAGCCGCCGACCTCGAACGGCTGCCCCACCTTGCTGCCGACCGCAAGCACGGTCGTCTCCGCCTCCTCCGCAAAGGCCGTTCGGTTGCCCTCCGGCTGGACGAACACGAGCGTGCCCTCCGGCGCGTCCACGGCATCGCCGTCGATCTCGAACCTGGCCCGGCCGCGGAGAACGACGTAGAGCTCCTCGTTGCCCTCGTCCTCCTGGTGCTCGGGCACGAGCCGGTCGCCCGCCTCGGCCGCGGTCCATGCATTCGTCCCGAACGCCGTGATCCCGAGGTGGTGGCGCACAGGCCGCATGTGGGTTTCCTGACGGTAGGCGATGTCCTGCAGTTCTTCGATCGTCGCAACCCGATAGCTCACAGCACTCCAACTCCTCTCTGACCTTGCATCACACGACAGGCCCGAACGCTAGCTAGTGCAGCTCAGTGACTTCACCCGCTTCGGCCCGGCGAGTGCCGCCGCAGCCGGCCTCCTCGGCCTCGCAGATTCGATCTCCTTCGGCTCTAGGCCCCGCCGAGGAATCCGAGCAGAACCGTGTTGACCTCCTCGGGACGTTCGAGGCTAGGCAGGTGAGCTGCTCGCGGCACCCGCACCAGCTGAGCGCCCGTGATCGACGCGGCAACGTGGGCGGCGATCGCCTGCATGTCTGCAATGTCTTCGTCGCCCACGATCACGAGTGTCGGACGGTCGATCTCGCCCAGCCGCTCGCTGACCGGAGGGTCGAGAGCCTTCTCGACAGCTTCGTCCCAGGCCTGTTGCATCTCGTAGGACCGAAGAATCATCGACCGGGCGGCCTCCCGGACCTCGCTATCTACTGCTTCAGGCGAGCGAGAAGGGCCAACGACCCACATGCGGACGCTCGCCTCGGCCGCTCCTCTGCGGTCGCCACGCTCGAAGGCGGCCTCCTCCTCCGCCCAGCCCTCGCGCGTCTCCGCTGACCAGTTCCAGCCGGGGAGCCCAGGTGCGATCAGGACGAGCCGGTCGACGAGTTTCGGGTGGAGTACCGCCAACTCCAGGGCGACGCGGCCGCCGAGTGAGTTCCCGACGACGGCAGTGGGGCCATCGAGCAGGTCTTCGAGATCGCGTACGTGTGAATACGGTTCCGGTTCGAGCCGCCGCTCGCCGAACCCGCGGAGGTCCGGCGCTATCACACGGAATCCAGCTGCCCTGAGGACACCGACCTGCGGCTCCCACATCCGGCTGTCCGCGATGCCCGCGTGGACGAGTAGCACCGCTTTCCCGGCTTGATCAGTGGCCGCGTCGTCGCGCATCATTCGACCTAGTCACAACAAGCGAACAGTACGCCCGGCCGATCGGGGTTCCGATGGAGTCCGCGCAGGGTTTCGGTCGTGGGGGTGAAGGGCTGACCAGCGCCAGAAGAGGACGCTCCGGTTCTGACGCTGGCAGGTGCCCGTGAGCTGAGGGACGTCAGGCTGGAGAGATTCCCGCGTGAGTTGGATCAGGTCGGCGTGGGGAAGCGTCCGCACCTTGTCGCCGACGACGAGCGCGAGCTTGCCGTTGACGGTGTGGACGTGGGTCGTCAGCCAGTCCTTGTCGGCGAAGGTCGCCGAGGTCAGGGTGGTTCCGCGGAAGCTGTCGATGACGATGTTGCTGCCGGGGCCGCCGTCGAGCGTGTCGTTGCCGGGCCCGCCGATGAGCACGTCGTCACCCGCGCCGCCGAGGAGCGTGTCGTCGCCGGCGCCGCCGAGGAGGATGTCGTCGCCGTCGCCGCCGTCGAGCGTGAGCAGCATCGCGCCTGCTGCCACTCCGGAGGCGTCGACCACGTCGTCCCCGGCGAGCGCGTCGACCGTCAGTCGGTCGCTGCCGGCGATGCCACCGGACACCGAGACCAGGGCTGAAAGGCCTGCGACCCGAACGTCGGTTCCGCCGCCGGTGACGCTCACGACATCGTCGCCGTTCGTGGCGTTGACGACGACGTTGTCGGGCTGGCCGTCGTCGCCGCCGCCGATCGCGGCCAGGTCGGCGTTCACGCTGACGACGTCGGTCCCGGAGAGGTCGTCGACCGACGAGGTTGTCGGTGCCCGCGAAGGCCTTGGCGTCGATGGTCTCCACGTCGTTCAGGTCCATCACGATGTTGCCGACGTCGCGGGTGAACCGGACCCGGCCTCCGTTGGCGGAGACCTCCATCCTCTCGTTCGCGTTGCTGCCGTTGAACGCCATCGTGTCGGTGCCGTCCTGACCCTCGACCACGTCGCTGCCGTCGCCGGGATCCCACTGGAACGTGTCGTCGCCGGCTCCGAGCAGCCCGACGTCGCCGCCCTGGTTTCCGTCGACGAAGTCGTTGCCGTCGCCGCCGAGCAGGGAGTCGTTGCCGTTGCCGCCGAGAAGCCTGTCGTTGCCCGTGCCTCCGTCGACCGTGAGCTTGATGAGCGCGGCCAGGTTCCCGGTCGCGGCGAAGGTGTCGTCGCCGCCGTTGGCGTTCACGACGAGGTTCTCCGAGGTGCCGATGTCGATCGCGAACGGCGCCGGCGTGACGCGGTCGAAGCGAACCCGCGTGCCGTTCGCCGTCGCGGTGAACTGCTCGGCACCGTTGCCGCCGTTGACCTCGACCGTGTCGACGCCGTCGCCGCCTTCGTTGAGGTCGGTGTCGTCGCCGGGATTCCAGATCATGCGGTCGTCGCCGCCCTGGCCGAATGCCTGGTCGTCGGCGTCGCCGCCCGTGAGGACGTCGTTCTCGGCTGCCGCCGAACAGGAGGTCGGTGCCGCCCTTCCCGAGCAGCGTGTCGTTGCCGGCCTGCCCGAAGAGCTGGTCGGCGCCGGAGCCGCCGGTGAGAGTGTCGTCGTCGGAGCCGCCGAACAGATTCGCTGCCGGCAGCGGCCCGTTTGCCTCGTTGACGCTGACGATGTCGCGGCCGCCCTGGCCGAACACCCGGATCAGCGATGCGTTGGCCACGGTCGGCGTGCCGCCGAGCACCGCGATCGCGCCGCCGTTCACGAGGATCTTCCCGGCTGCGTCGCGGCTGATCACGATCGAGTTGGCGCCGCTGTCACCGAACACGGACAGCACGCCGGAGCCGAACGTCGCCGTCGTCGCCGCGCTCGCCGCCGGGCTGGCTGCGAGGGTCGCAGCCACGCCGAGGACGAGTCCAGCGAGCAGTCTGCGCCAGGGTGTCCGGCGGTCGTTGTCACTTCTTGCGTTCATTGTCTTCAACTCCTCGAGATTTCGTTGCGTTTGGGGAGCGGATCGCTCGTGCCTCTAACGACACCGCGGACGCGGGTTCATTCCCGCGCATCGCCCCCGCTCGCCGAGAGGCACGAGAAAGGGGTTAGTCTCAACCCTCGGATGGAGCAGAGTCAGTCACACCGACCGGGCCTCGGCCGGGAGCTGGACGAAGACTTCATCGACGCCCGTCGCGTCGGGCGGTAACCGCGTGTTCCTGCCGCTCGTCGACTGGTTCGGCGACGAAGTCGTCGCGCAGCTCTTCTCGGAGGAGTCGTTGGTCGACGCGTGGCTCGAGGTGGAGCGGGCGCTCGCGTCGGCGCAGGCCGAACTGGGAGTCATCCCTCCGGAGGCGGCTGTCGTCATCGAGGCGGTCGCGGTGCCGGAGCACGTCGACCTCGTGCACCTGCGCTCGCGGACGCTCACCGTCGGCTACCCGATCTTGCCCCTGCTCGAGCAGATCGGCGAACGCTCCCCCGAGGCCGCCCGCTTCGTCCACTGGGGAGCCACCACGCAGGACATCATGGATACCGGCCTCGCGCTCCTCGGAGGGCGTGCGCTCGATCGAGTCGACGCGCTCACGCACGCACTCGGCCAGGAGCTCGCGACCAAGGCCGAGGCACACCGGGCGACCGTGATGCCAGGCCGCACGCATGCCCAACCCGCCGTGCCGATCACCTTCGGCGGGAAGCTGGCCGTCTTGCTCGCCGAGCTGACCCGCCACCGCGAACGTCTCCGCGTCGCTCGCGCGCGCCTCGCTGTGGTGCAGCTGTTCGGCGCCGCCGGAACGGCTGCCGCGCTTGGATCACAGAGCCGCGCCGTCCGCCATCGGATGGCGGAGAGGCTCGGACTCGGGGTCGTCGACGTCCCCTGGCATACCGCCCGCGACTCCGTCGCGGAGGTGTGCCTCGTGCTCGCTTCGACGGCGGGGACCTGCGGCAAGCTGGCGCGGGAGGTGATCGAGCTCTCCCGCCCGGAGATCGGGGAGGTGCGCGAGGAGAGTGGTCACCTCCGGGGTGCGTCCTCGACGATGCCGCAGAAGGCCAACCCAGTCGGCAGCGAGGCCGTCGTCGGCTTGAGCATCCTCTCCGCCCAGCAGAGCGGCGCCTTGCTCGCGGCGCTCCAGGGCACGCATGAACGCTCCGCCGGGGAGTGGCAGGTGGAGTGGGACGCGCTGCCGCTCACGTTCGCCGCAACAGCCGGCGCACTGGCCGGGTCGCGGCGGCTGCTCGAGGGCCTCCGCGTCTTCCCCGAGCGGATGAGGGCGAATCTCGACGGTGAGGGCGGTCTGATCATGGCCGAGGCGGCGATGATCGCCGTCGCCGACGTCGTCGGGCGCGCCGCCGCTCATGCGCTGGTTGCCGAGGCCTCAGCCGTTGCGCGCGCAGAAGGCACTTCCCTGCGCGAGGCACTCGAGCGAACGCTCGACCGAGAGACGCTGGACGCGCTTCCGCCCCTCGACGCCGTGCTCGATCCCGACGCCTACCTCGGCGAGACCGATGCGATCGTGACCGCTGCGCTCGAGGGGTGGGCAGAGGTCAGGAGGCTGCCGCAGCCGGAGGCTGGAAGAGCTCGATCGTGATCCCGTCCGGGTCCCGCAGGTACAGCGCCTGGCCCCCCCGGTTCATGCCCGTGTCGACCTCCACGGGTGGAGAGACGAACGACGTAACCCCGCGCTCGAGCAGCGAGTCGTAGAGCGCGGGGAGATCCGCGACGATGAAGCAGAGGTGCGACGCACCGATGTTGCGCGGCTCGACATCCGCACGGTCGCCGGCGGGCGCGAGATACTCGAAGAGCTCGATCACGTGCTCGCCTCCGGGAACGCGGAGATGTGCCATGCGGACGTGCGCATCGGGGTAGCCGACGATCGCAGCGAGATAGCCACCCTCCTTCTCCTGCGTGGCAAGCACCTCGCACCCGAGCAGGTCCCGGTAGAAGGCGACCGATCGGTCGAGGTCGGACACCGTGTAGCCGGTGTGGTGGAGGCGTCTAGCTCCCATTGTCGGCAGCGGCCACCGCCGCCCGCAGCTCCACGCCGCCTTCCGGAGTGACGACGAACACGTTCTCGACTCTGGCGCCGTAGCGGCCCTCGACGTAGACACCGGGCTCGACCGCGAGCACCATCCAGGGCTCGAACGGCATCGTGTCCGAAGGGATCAGATGCGGGTCCTCGAACGACGTGAGCCCGAGCGCATGGCCTCCGTGGTGGGGAAGATCGCCGTCGGGCACGGCCGCGACGATCCGCGCGTGCATGTTCGCGAAGATCTCGGCCCCCGTCGCTCCTGGAACGAGCTCCGTCCGTGCCTGCTCGAGGACATCGAGAAGTATCGACCGCGCCGCCTCGGCGTCGGCGTTGCTCCCCACGGTGTACGTCCCGGCCGAGTCCCCCCAGTAGCCGGCGGTGCGGACGACGATGTCCGCGATCACGGGATCGCCTGCCTCCAGCGTGCGCGTACCGGCGACGTGGATCGGACAGCAGACGTCGGCCGTGCTCGCGCCCGAGAGGAGGTCGCAGACGAACTCGATCGGGCCCCCCGACGCTATCTGTGCCGTTGACTGGGCTGCGGTGAAGAGCTCGATCTCGCTCACGCCGGGCACGGCACCGTCGGCGACCGCCTCCTGGCCGAGCCAGCAGAGTTGATAGCCGGCGTTGATCTTCTCGAGCTCGTCCCAGTCCTTGACCAGCCTGATCCTGTGGAGCGCCGGTCCGGCGTCGGCGAAGGCAGAGGGCACTGCCGCACCGAGGCGGGCATCGGAGCCGGGGATCTCGGAGGCGACACCGATGCGCCTTGCCCGCGTCACCGCCGGGACGGCGGCGAGCTTCTCGATCAGTCCAGCGACCGGGTCGAGGTCGATGCCGAACCCGCGCTCGCCGAACCCGAGCACCCGGTCCGCGGCCGACAGGTTCTCCGCAATGGGCGCTTCGTCCAGCATGACGACGAGCGTCCGTTCACCGTCGCGGCCGATGACGAGCGCCGAGGGCCCGCCGAAGTAGCGCCAGTAGCCGCAGAGATGGTTGACGTTGTCACTACCGAAGACGACGGTGCAGTCGATCTTCTCGTCGTCCATCCAGGCGCGGAGTCGCTCGAGTCGGTGCGCCGGCCTGGGCGTCGCGATGGTCAACAGTCGCCTCCTCTTCGAGCAGGGGAACGGTCGGCGGGCGCGAGTATGTCACACCTTGACTTCGATTGCGCGCGGGGTACGATCGCCTGGCTCCGTATCCAGGCCGCTCGAAAGGGGTTGTCAGATGGCTGTGCTCGACGGGCGGGTCGCGATCGTCACGGGATCCGGGACGGGCCTCGGCCGAGGCATCGCCCAGGAGCTCGCCGAGGCCGGTGCGTCGGTGGCGGTGCTCGAGATCGACGGGGACTCGGCGCTCGTCGCCGCCGACGAGCTCGCGCGGATCGGCGTCGAGGCTCGAGCCTATCCGACCGACGTTGCGCAGAGCGCGCAGGTCGACGAGTCGTTCGCAGCGGTCGTGCGCGACTTCGGCCGCCTCGACATCGTCGTCAACAATGCCGGCATCAGTCGCGTCGGCCCACACACGCAGGACGTCACCGACGAGGACTGGCACGACTCGATCGCCGTGATGCAGAGCGGGGTCTTCTACTGCATGCGGGCTGCCGGGCGGGCGATGCTTCCGCAGCGGTCCGGCTCGATCGTGAACATCTCGTCCATCCGCGGGTTCTCACCGAACCCTGGCCGGATGACGTATTGCGCGCCCAAGGCGGCGGTGATCATGATGACGAGCGTCGCGGCGGGGGAGTGGGCCGAGCACGGCATCCGCGTCAACGCGATCGCACCCGGCGTCCTGCGCACGCCGATGTGGGACGCGGACGTCGCGCGCGGGGCGATCGACGAGCAGTTCTACGTCGACACGGTCCCGCTGCACCGCCTCGGCTTGCCGTCCGAGGTCGGCAAGCTCGTCGTCTTTCTCTGCTCCGATGACGCCGCCTACATCACGGGCAGTGTCCACACGATCGACGGCGCCCTCACCGCCATCCCTGCTGCATAGGGGCGCGGTTGCAGGCCGGAAGGCTGGATGGGATGATCGACCGCTGTCGCCACGATGCAAGGAGGAAACGATGAGGGGTTCAAGACGGCAGGTCGGTGTGCTGCTTGCTGGGGGCGCGCTCGCGCTCGCGGTGGCAGCTGTCGCCCTGGGAAGCCCGGCGAGGACCGGCGCGGCGAAGGCGGACGGTGGGTCACTGACCGTCTGGCTGAGCGGCACC
This sequence comes from uncultured Thermoleophilia bacterium, assembly GCA_963736945.1. Taxonomy (GTDB): domain Bacteria; phylum Actinomycetota; class Thermoleophilia; order Gaiellales; family Gaiellaceae; genus Gaiella. Next base: position 77,400 of record CAVTQW010000014.1, on the reverse strand, counting down.
TACGCAGGTGCCACGCCCGGATCGACGTATCGGAAGTGGCTCGACGGAATCAAGGCCCGCTACGAGAAGGCGTATCCCGGGTCGACCGTGAAGTTCGTGCTCACGCCGATCAACAACGCGCAGTTCACGGCCCAGATCGCGGCGGCATTCGCCTCGAAGAAGGTTCCGGACGTGATGCTGGTCTACTCGGGTGGATACACGACGCCCTACATGCTGAGCTCGCTCGAGAAGCTCAACGATCAGGTCGCGAAGACGCCGGGGTTCTACGCGGGGCAGACGGCGTGGGACCTGTCCTGCCTGGACCTCGACTGCAAGGGCGGCAAGGGTGACATCTACGCCGTCCCGAACGATCAAGGGACGTATGGGCTGTTCTACAACAAGGCGCTGTTCCGCAAGGCCGGGATCGCGGCGCCCCCGAAGACGTATAAGGAGCTTCTCGCACAGTGCGCCAAATTCAAGGCCAAGGGGATTCTTCCCCTCGCGTACGGCGACCGTGACGGCTACTCGACCGACAACTGGGTGACGTACGACTACGCCTCCTATATGGCGCCCGGCGACATCTCGAAGGTCAACGCCGGGACGATGAAGTACGCCAGTCCGAACCTGGTGCAGCCGCTGGCGGAGCTCGTGAAGTTCAAGCAACAGGGCTGCGTCAACGCGGACGCCTCGACGCACGAGAACAACGATGCGAACACGTACTTCACATCCGGCAAGGCTGCGATGGTGCAGATGTTCCCGTTCGTGATCAAGGACTTCGAGAAGGCGCTCGGGAAGAACCTCGGCCTCACTCGGCTGCCGCAGTCCGGCCCGCACCCGGGGCGCACTGCCGCGAACTCATTCCACAACTGGGTGATCCCGAAGAACGCGGGGAACAAGACGGGTGCGTGGGAGTTCATCAAGCTGGCCGTCGACAACCAGGGAGCGTCGCAGCTCGCCACCACCGTGGGCGCCCTGCCCACCAACAAGGTCGCGAGCGGACGGATCAAGGATCCGCTGACGAAGTTCTTCCTGAAGACGGCGGCGAGCCCGCAGGTGCCTCTGCTCGACAGCATCGTGCCCCTGAAGGTCGCGCTCCTCTACTACCAGCAGCTCCAGGCCGCCTTCTCGGGGAAGGTCACGGCGCCGCAGGCGATGCAGAACGTGGACAAGGGAATCAAGTCGCTGAACCCCTGACCACGTCGCACGCAACCACCGCTCGGAGACGGCCCCACAGCCCGCAGTGGCTGTGGGGCCTCGTCTACGCGGCGCCCGCTGTCGCGCTGGTGAGCATCTTCGTCGCGTATCCGTTCGGCAGCATCCTGTACCACGCCTTCACCCGCTGGGATGGCATCACTGCCTCCCAGTGGGTCGGCACGCACAACTTCCGCCTGCTCTGGGACGACCCGATCTTCCGCAACGCCCTGAAGAACAACGCGATCTTCGCGCTGTCGGTTCCCATCCAACTCGTTCTGCCGCTGATCGTGGCCTTTGCGATCCATCGACAGGTCCCCGGCTGGCGGCTGTTCCGGGCCACCATCTTTCTGCCGGCCGTATACGCGACGGTCGTGATCGGCATCCTCACGGCGACAGTGCTCCAGCTCAACGGCCCGTTGAACGAGGCACTCGGTGGGGTCGGCCTCGATGGGCTCGAGCGGGAGTGGCTGGGGAACGCCCACACGTCGATACCGCTGATTCTCCTGATCGTGGTGTGGACGAACTTCGGCTACAACGTCCTCCTCTACCTCGCCGGCATGAGTGCCGTCGACCCGTCGCTCGAGGAGGCCGCACGGATCGACGGGGCGGGGTGGATGCGCATCCTCGCCTCGATCATCGTGCCGAACCTGCGTCGCGTGCTCGAGATCGTGCTCGTGGTGAACACGATCACGGCGTTCGCGTTCATGTTCACCTACATCTACACGATCACCAATGGCGGGCCCGGCACCGACACCTACGTCTCCGAGTTCTACATCTACCAACAGGCGTTCACGAACCAGAACATGGGATACGCGGCCGCGATCGGGGTGACGCTCGTGGTGATCGTGTTTGCGATCGGTCTGTTCCAGATCCGCGTTCTGACGCGCAAGGACGAGCGCTGATGGCGCAACCCGAGACCGCCGCAACGACCGCACCGGTGCGCCGGCGGCGACGGCGGGCGTCCCGCAACTCGTGGCCGCTCGTCGTCGCGATCGGGCTTTTCTGCCTCTCGGCGGTGTTGCCGCTCCTCTTCATGGCCGCGACGGCGTTCCGCACGCAGGCCGACTGGGCGAACGCAAAGATCGGCTTGCCGACGACCTTGTCCCTCGGGGCGTTCGAACGTGCGTGGACCGGTGCCAACATCGGGCTCTACTTCCGCAACTCGGTGATCGTCACCTCCGCCACGGTCGCGCTCTCCGTCTTCAGCGCCACCCTCGCCGGCTACTCGTTCTCGAAGCTCCGCTGGCGCCTGTCGGGCTCCGTCTACCTGTTCGTGCTCGCCTGGATCGCCATCCCGCCGCTGCTCCTGATGGTGCCGATCTACGTGGAGATGGTGCAGCTGGGGTTACTCGACACGTACGGCTCGGTGATCTTTCTCTATACCGCGCTGAACCTCCCGTTCAACGTCTACCTGATGACCGCGTACTTTCGGTCGGTGCCCGACGAGATGATCGAGGCGGCGAGGATCGACGGCGCGGGAATCCATCGGACGTTTCAGCTCATCCTGCTGCCGCTGGCCAAGCCGGCGATCGCGACGCTGGTCATCTTCAACGTCCTGTGGGCCTGGAACGAGTTCCTGTTCGCCTTGCTCATGCTCCAGTCGGACGGTGTCAAGACGCTCACGGTCGGCGTCCTGCAGCTACAGGGACGCTTCGTGTCCGACTACCCGGCCCTGATGGCCGGGCTATTGATCACGTCGCTGCCGGTAATCGCCGCCTACCTCATCTTCCAGCGTCATCTGGTCCGCGGCATCGTCGCCGGCGCAACCAAGTGAAAGGAGCACCGTGACTGTTCGCCGGTTCGAGGGGAAGAACGTGATCGTCACCGGAGCCGGACAAGGGATCGGGCGAGCCATCGCCGAGCGGTTCGCGGCCGAGGGTGCCGACGTGATGCTGATCGGCCGCCGTCGCGCACCCCTCGCGGAGGTCGAGATCGGGATCGAAGCGGCCGGAGGCGACGCCTGGGTGCACACTGCCGACGTAAGCCACTCCGACGATGTCGACGCGGCGGTTGCCGCCGCGAACGAGCGCTGGGCCAGAATCGACGTTCTCGTCAACAACGCAGGCATCGCGGAGGAGAAGCCCTTCCTCGAGATCGAGGACGAGAGCTGGGACCGGATTCTCGCCACGAACCTCCGCGGCGCGTTCCTGATGGCCCAGCGCGTCGCCCGCGTGCAGGCAGCGGCAGCGAGCGGCTCCATCGTGCACATCGCCTCGATCGACGCCTCCGGCGGCGACGGCCCCTACGCCAGCTACAACGCCTCGAAGGCCGGGCTGCTCGGGCTGAACCGGACGATGGCCCTCGAACTCGGCCCGTACGGCGTGCGCGTCAACTGCGTCAGCCCCGGCTTCACGCACACCGAGATGACGGAAGTCGGCGTGCCCCCCGGAATGATGGAGTACCTCGTCGACCGCTTCGACCGTGTCCCTCTGCGCCGTCTCGTGCGCCCGGCGGAAATCGCGGCGGCGTGCGCGTTTCTCGCCTCCGACGACGCTTCGGGGATCACAGGAATCGACCTCACCGTCGACTGTGGCCTGACCGCGAACTGGTACATCCTCGAGTCGATCCCCTCCACCGATGGGTAGCTGTCGCGTCGCCGCTGGGGAGGTGGCCGGGTGGCGGAGCGTGGTGATCGAGAACGACGCGATCCGCGTCGTCGTCCTCCCCGACAAGGGCGCAGAGATCCACCAGATCACCGAGCTACGCTCGGGAACCGACCTGCTGTTCGAAGGCCCGTGGGGGTTGCGCCCGCCCGGGGCGCCGCCGCTCCCGGGAAGCGGGGACGACGAGTTCATGTGGAACTACGCCGGCGGTTGGCAGGAGCTGTTTCCGAGCGTCAACGAGGCGTGCGCCTACCGTGGCAAGCAGATCCCGTTCCACGGCGAAGTTGCCTCGCTCCCGTGGGAACACGAGATTCTGGACGGCGACGGAAGCGACGCGCGCGTGCGGTTCTGGACCCAGACCCGGCAGACGCCGTTTCGGGTCGAGCGCGTCCTCCGACTGCGTGAGGGAGAGGCCGAGCTCCTCGTCGAGGGGTCGGTGCGGAACGAGTCGACGGAGAGCGAGCACTTCGTGTGGGGTCATCATTGCGTCGTCGGGCCGCCGTTTCTCGAGCCGGGCTGCCGGCTCGAGATCCCCGCGCGGACGATCGTCACGTCACCCGAGCTCTGGGAACCCGAGACGGCGCGTCTCGAGCCGGGTCGTCGGGAGCCGTGGCCGTGGGCACCACTGCGGGCGGGAGGGACGGTCGACCTGCGCGACGTTCCAGGCCCGGAGACGGGCAGCCACGACGATCTCTACGTCACCGATCTCGACGAGGGGTGGCTCGCAGTATCGAATCCGCGGCTGGACCTGACCTTCAGGCTCGAGTGGGACCAGCGAGTGTTCGGCTGGATCGTCCTGTGGCAGGCCTATGGCGGTGCAGTTGCGCCTCCACTCTCGGGGTCGTACGCACTCGGCGTCGAACCGTGGACGAGCAGGCTCAGCCTCGAGCAGGCCATAGCGGCGGGAGTCGCCACCGAGCTCGCGGGAGGCGCCTCCTTCACGACGAGCCTTCGGGCACGCGTGCTCCACGCCTAGTGCGGCGTCTTACAACGCTAGAAGGAAAAGCATCGTTGTGAGACGCCGCACTACAAATCAACATGGGGTGGGGTGTCCCGCAACGATCATTTCCGGTCGAACGTTGCGGGACACCCCACAGGGAAGCTCAGAGCGCGTCGCCTGTAGCGGGATCGAAGAGGTGCGCGCGCTCCGCGTCGATGCCGAGCACGAGTCGCTCGCCGGGCGAGGCCTGCGTGCGTGGGTCGAGGCGTGCGACCAGCGCGCCGCCGAGCTCCACCTCGCCCTCGCTCGACTGCTCCGCGTCGATGCCATCGACGCGGAAGTAGAGGAGTGTCTCCGAGCCGAGCTCCTCCGTGAGTTCGACCGTGATGGGAAACGAGTTGCGCGTCGCGTCGGATGGGACGAGACGTGGGTCGAAGAAGTGCTCGGGTCGGAGCCCGAGCAGTACCTCGCCTTTCGTTCTGCCGAGCCTCCCCGACATTCGGTCGGGCAACTCGAGCCGGTAGCCCGCGAACTCGACCGCTGCGTCCGAGAGCCGGGCGCGGAGGAAATTCATCGCGGGACTGCCGATGAACGTCGCGACGAACGTGTTCGCCGGCCGGTTGTAGAGCTCGCCGGGGGTGTCTACCTGCTGGATCACGCCGCGGCTCAGCACGGCGACGCGCTCGCCGAGCGTCATCGCCTCGGTCTGGTCGTGGGTCACATACAGGGTCGTCACGCCCAGCCGCTGATGCAACTTGACGAGCTCTGCGCGCATCTGCACGCGGAGCTTCGCGTCGAGGTTCGAAAGCGGTTCATCCATGAGGAACGAGGTTGGATGGCGCACGATCGCGCGCCCCATCGCCACACGCTGGCGCTGGCCGCCCGAGAGTGCACCGGGCTTGCGCTCGAGCAGCTCACCGATCCCGAGCAACTCAGCCGCGTCCTCGATGCGACGCCTCCGCTCGATCTTGGGGATGTTTTGCATTCGGAGCGGGAACCCAATGTTGTCGCGAACCGTCATGTGCGGGTACAGCGCGTAGTTCTGGAAGACCATCGCGATGTCACGGTCGACGGGGTCGAGGTCGTTGACGACCCTGTCGCCGATCAGGATCTCGCCGGAGGTGGGGTGCTCGAGACCCGCCACCATGCGGAGCGCCGTTGTCTTCCCGCAGCCGGACGGCCCGACGAAGATCATGAACTCGCCGTCGTTGATCGCCAGGTCGAGTGCGTCGACGGCGACGGTGCCGTCGCCGAACCGCTTTGTGACCCCCTGGAACGTGATCCCGGCCATCTAGTGGGGTGTCCCGCAACGTTCGACCGGAAATGATCGTTGCGGGACACCCCACTCCATGTTGATTACTGTAGTGCGGCGTCTCAGAAGATCATCACGCTTCTCCGAGCAATGGGTCAGTAGGTGACGCAGGACAAGCCCAATAACATCCATTGGTCGACCACGCGGCGCGCCGGTCTGCACTGCTCAGCTACGAGATGGAGGTCGTTGATGGCTAAGCCAATTCCCGTCGGTAGGGACGGGTCAACTGGTAGATCCCGCTGCACGCTGACACCGTGGCTGTGTACCCCTGGCCGGTGATGCCGTTCGACCGGCAGCATCCTGTGCGTGGGTTCTTTCGCGACCCGCGGATCGGTGAGCGCGGCGGCAAGTCGTTTCACACCGGCGTCGACGTCTCGGCGCCGGACGGTAAGCGCGGTGTATGCGGTCGCGCCCGGGCGCGTCTCGATCGAGGGCGCGCAGATCGTCGCGGTCTCGGCCGGCGACCGCGACTTCGGCTACTGGCACATCGACCCGGCCGTGAAGCACGGCGCTCACGTGCCGCTGCACGGCCTGCTCGGCCACATCGGAAAGGGCTGGGGTCACGTCCACCTCGCGGAGCGCACGGCCGACCCGAGGCCGCAGGGGACGTACTGGAACCCGCTGCGCCCGGGCGCGCTCACGCCGTTCGGCGACTTCGGCGAGCCGGTCGTCAAGCGCATCGTCACTTCGCTGCCGCCGGACGGGCTGCACGGCCGCGTCGACCTCGTGGCGGAGGCGTTCGACCACCCGCCGATCTCGGCGCCGCCGCCGTGGAAGGACATCCCGGTCACGCCCGCCCTCGTGCGCTGGCGGCTCGTGCGCAACGCGCGGGAGGTTGTCCGTTGGCGGGTCGCCGCCGACTTCCGGCGCTCGTTCGTGCCGGCCGTCAAGGGGAACTCGGACGTCCACTTCGGCGACGTGTACGCGCCGCGCACGCGCCAGAACCACCCGAACGAGCCGGGCCTCTTCCGCTTCTGGCTCGCACGCGCATTCGACACGACCGTCCACCCCGACGGCGACTACCGGCTGGACGTGGAGGCCGCGGACGTGCGTGGGAACGCCTCGCGCGGCCACCTCGTCGTGACCTTCGTCAACGAGCGTCTGATGAACGTCCACGCGCACCCCGACTCGCCGGCCGCGGAGCGCTATCGCGCGCAGGTGTGGCCGGACGCCCTCGGGCTCGACGCGCAGGCGGGGCAGGGCCCGGCGCCCGCTCCCGGCCCTGACCTGCAGTACTTCGGCGGCAGGACGATCTCGGACCTCACGTTCGCCAACCTCTATGTCGGCGGCGAGCCCGCCTGGGATTCCGCCGACGTGTCGCGCATCGACGACGCCATCCGCGAGGCGATGAGCGACGCGCGCCTGAACGGTGTGCTCGCGGAGTACTTCCCCTCCACGAGCGTCTCCGCCACGTTCGCGGGATCGCGGATCCTTCCCGACCCCGCGCCGCCGACCGTCTACAGGGACGACGTCGAGGCCCGACTCGCCGAGCTGCACTCCGCGGGCGAGCTGCCGCCGGGCGACCCGGCGACGACGGCGTACTGCTTCCTGCTCCCGCGCGGCGTCGTCCTGGTCGAGGGCGGGCGCGAGGAGTCGCGGGCCGACTCCCGAAACGGCCTCGCCGGCTACCACGGGTCGCTCGACGTCGACGGGGTGCACCTTCTCTACGTCGTCGCCGTCTTCTCGGAGGGCGGCAACGGGGTCGTCGCCTTCGACGAGCCGTGGAAGAACGTGGTCGCGACCCTCTACCACGTCCTGCAGGAGGTGCGGACGAACCCCGACGTCGAGGACGCGGTGCGCAAGGCCGACCCGAGCCTGCTCGGCTGGATGTCGCAGCGGGGCGGCGAGATCGGCGACGCACCCCTGGAGGAGCGCGGGCCGAGCCTCGAGGACGTGATGAAGGAGGTGCGGCTCGCCAACGGCAAGGGCACCGTCCCCGTCCAGCTCCTCTGGTCGAACGCGGCGCACGCCTCGGTGGCGAGGCAACCCCGTGCGCTCGCCGCGCGCGGCCGCGGACGAGGACGTCCTCAACTGGATCGGCTGGCCGCCGACCGCGGCCGACCGGCATCCGATCGTCACGAACATGGGGGCAGTCCTCGGCTCGCTGCTCTTCTGCAAGCTCCGCTACCTGAGCTGGAACGAGACCCCCGTCTTCGCGTACGTCGTCCTCCCGCTCGCCTGGCGGCAGCGCCCACCCGGGCATCCCGTCCCGCTCGTCATCTCGCCGCACGGGCGCAACAACGTCGCCGCCGCGAACATTCCCTACTGGTACGACTTGCCGGCGCGCTGGGGCTTCGTGCTCGTCTGCCCCGAGGGCGCCAGCCGCTACCGCGGCCCGGACGACCAGGGCCACACGGGCCTCTACTCCTACGGCGCGCCGGGCCACATGAAGGACCTCGCGCGGATGCCTCACATCGTGCAGGACGTCCTCCTGGCCCGCGGCGTCTCGGTGAAGATCGACCCCGCGCGGATCTACGTCGCGGGCAGCAGCATGGGCGGCGAGGAGGCGCTGCTGCTCGCGGGCCTGACGGCGCCCGACGGGCGGCTCAACCGGCTCGGCCCGGCCGGCGAGTGGCGCCTCGCCGGCGCGGCCGCGTTCGACTCGACCTGCGACCTCGCGGCGCAGTGTCGCAACCTGACCGGCCGTCCGAGCGGGAGCGACGCCATCAAGACGGCGATCCGGATGCTGCACGAGGTCGGCGTGAAGCCGCCGCTCAAGTACCTGAGTGGGTTCAACCTGAACGCCCGCTACGGCACGACGCGTGTCGGCGACGTCATCGCCTCGCTCCCGAACGACCCGCACCCGGGCGCGGACCTGCCAAACCGGTGGGCCCAGCGGAGCCCCACCGCCTACGCCGCGAAGCTGCGCGACGCGCGGTTCCCGATCCACCTCCTCTACAGCAGCGCCGACACCGTCGTGTTGCGGCAGAAGCAGGACCAGACCGGAAAGCTCTTCGAGCTGACCCGGAGCAACCCGCTCGTGAAGTGCACGGTCGGCACGTGGTTCCACTCCTGCGAGTTCGGCCCGGACTGGCACCGAGTGAAGATCGCCGGCTCGCGCTGCCAGGGCAACTACGTCGGAAGGCTTGACGCCGCGCTCCGGTCGGTCGGCTTCCCGGCTCCACCTCCCGTCTGAAACGCGCCGCCGGGCCTGCGATAGTCCGCACATGGCCGTGCCGGGAAAACTCGAGGCGACCCAGACGTACAACGACGACTACCGCGGCTGGCCGCTCGCGCCCGTCGACGAGCCGCACCCGATCCGCGGCGCGTTCATGGACCCGCGGCCGGATCCGGACCTCGGCGCGATCTACCACGACGGCGTCGACGTCGCAGCGCGCGACGACCGGCCGGAGCGGGGCGCGCCGGCGAGCCGGACGCACCGCGTCTACGCGATCGAGGGCGGCAAGGTCGTGCGCGCGACGCCGCGGGGCGTGCGCGGGCTCGTCGACATCGGCCACTTCCGCTACGAGCACGTCGACGCGCTCGTCCGCGTCGGGCAGCAGATCGACCCGGGCGACGTCATCGGCTGGACGTGCAGGGACACCTGGCACGTCCACATCGGCGAGTGGATCTTCCCGCCGGGCGGCGACCGGATCCTCGTCAACCCGCTGCGGCCGGGCGGCAAGCTGCGGCCCTACTCTGACCAGGCGCCGCCCGACATCCACGAGATCCGCTACTACAAGCCGGCGACGCCGAGCTGGACGCGGCGCGAAGCGAACGTCGCGCGGCTGCCGCAGGCCGGGACGCGGCTGAACAAGACGAGCCTGTCCGGCGTGGTCGACGTGCGGGTCCACGTCGACGACCCGCAGTCGTTCATCGGCTGGTTCGAGGAGTTGCCCTGGCTCGCCGCGCCGCACCACCCGTTCCGCCTGGCCGTGACCGTCACGCAGTCCGCGACCAGCCGGGTCGTCCACGACGCCGACGTCTTCCGCGCCGAGCGCGACGTCTTCACGCCCGCCGGCCAGCACTTCGCGCCCGGCACCGACCAGAACCTGCCCGCGAACGCGTGCATGGACAGCCACAGGACCGTCCGCTGCGACGGCATCTACTGGTTCCGGCTCTTTCCCCGGCCCTATTGGGACACAACGCGACTGCCGAACGGCAAATACCGGCTGCGCATCCGCGCCTGGGACGTGCCCGGGAACATGTCGAAAGCCGAGACGGAAGTCACGATCGACAACTGAGCGTCAGCCGCGCCCGCGGCGCGGTCCGGAGCCGATGCGTGTGTGACCACGACGCACGAACTCGAGTCCTAGCGGAAGAAATCATTCCGACTCGGCGTTTGCGGCCAGGACCTGGGGTCATCGCCCTCTGGCCGAGTGCACAGCGCGTGTCAGGCTCGCCCGCCGGCGGCGTCGATCAGCCGGCTGGGTGCCGAACCGGTCGACGCACCTTGCGCGAACGCGCCCACGCGCGCAGCCGACCCGTCGGGCACACTGCACCCAATGACCGGCACGGGGCTGTGCATCGGAGCGCCGGGTGCCCGACACCCGAGCCGTCCTCGCCCGCGTGCTCGCCGAGGTGGCGTGACGGCTCCGCCCGAGCAGCCGTGAACCCGCCCCGCCTCTTACGGCCACTCGTCCTCCCGAGCCGCGCCGCCCTCGGGCTAACCTGCGGCCTGCTTGCCGCCGTGCTCGTACCAGGCGCCCGCGGCGACTCCACGACGATCGTCGACGACCCGCCGCTCGTGCCCTACACCAGCTGCACTCCAGCGCCCGACTGGGGCTCTCCGAATCTGCGCCTGGCCGCGAAGCTCCTTGCGGCCCACAACCTCGAGCGCAACAAGCGGCACCTCCCCCTGCTCCTACCCGACCCGGCCCTGACCCGTGCAGCTCAGTGGAAGGCGCTGCGGATGGCCGCCAAGCACGAACACAGCCACGCCGACCTCAACCCCGACGGGACGACACTGCGCCGCTGGCCGGACCGGCTCACCGACTGCGGCGTCCCTCGCGCTATCGGCGCCGCCGAGAACATCGCCTGGGACAGACCACGGAAGACGGACGCGGTCAGGGTCAGCGCCGTCATCGCCGCCTGGCTGCGCTCGCCCGGCCACCGCGCCAACCTCCTCGACCCGAAATGGCACGCGGTCGGGATCGGAGTCGCAATCACCCCCAGCACCGTCACCTACACCGTCGATTTCGCCGCCGGCCCCTCCCCCTGAGCCGCCGCGCAGCCCGCGCTTGCCGAGATCGCACGCGCGTCACCGACCTTCGCCTCGCGAATGACGATGTCGCCACTGTCGGCATCTCCCAGATGCGCATCCCAGCCGGAGGCGGCAGAGCGCCGTCGACAGGGCCGCGCTCGTCGGAGACGACGAAGGTCGACCCGTCGGCCAGCGTTGGCCGCAGCCGAGTCCGTTTGCAGCGTTGCCTCAGCCACCGATTGCCTCGCCGCTGGCGAGATCGAAGAAGTGGAGGTGGCGGACGTCGACCGCAAGCTCGATCTGCTCATCCGGCCGGACGCCGGCCGACGCATCGAGCCGGGCGACGAGGGTCGCGCGGGAGCCGTCGGTGTCGGTCATGATCTCCGCCAGGTCTTCAGCCTGTTCCAGGTCGACGAGCCCCTCGACCACCTCCTCGACGAGCACGGGCTTGGCGTCGACCTCGACGTGCACGAACTGTTCGGGGCCGAGCGCCTCGACGGCCTGGACCCGTCCAGGCAGCCGGGCTTCCTCGTCGCCGTCGCGCCGGCGGCGCTCGTCGAGCGCCTCCGGACGGATGCCGATCGCGATCGCCTTCCCGACGTGGCGCGCGAGCTCGGGCCGCGCCGTCGAAACCTCGGGCGGCAGCGCAAACGCCGCCGAGCCAACTCGGCACACGAGGGCGTCGCCTTCAACCTCGAGCGAGCCTTCGAGCACGTTCATCGCCGGGCTGCCGATGAAGCTCGCGACGAAGAGGTTGGCCGGACGCTCGTACAGGTGTTGCGGCACGTCGAACTGCTGCAGCACTCCCTTGCGCATGACCGCAACACGGTCGCCCATCGTCATCGCCTCGACCTGGTCGTGGGTGACGTACACCGTGGTGACCGCGAGCTGACGCTGGATGCGGGAAAGCTCGGCACGCATCTGCACGCGAAGCTTCGCGTCGAGGTTCGAGAGCGGCTCGTCCATGAGGAAGACCTGTGGCTCGCGCACGATCGCGCGCCCCATCGCCACGCGCTGGCGCTGGCCCCCGGACAGCTGACGTGGCTTGCGGTCGAGGTGGTCGAGGAGACCGATGATGCGCGCCGCCTCCTCGATCCTCCGCCGCGCCTCCGCCTTCGGCACCTTCCGCATCCGCAACGCGAAACCGATGTTCTCCGCAACCGTCATGTGCGGGTAGAGCGCGTAGTTCTGGAAGACCATCGCGATGTCCCGTGCGCCCGGCGGCAGGTTGTTCACAACGCGCTCGCCGATCCGGATCTGACCGTCCGAGATCTCCTCGAGGCCCGCGATCATCCGCAGGGCGGTCGTCTTGCCGCAGCCGGACGGGCCGACGAACACGACGAACTCGCCGTCCTCGACGTCGAGGTTGAGGTCGGAGACGGCGCGGTGGCCGTCACCGTAGATCTTGGTCACGTCGTCGAAGGTGATTCCGGCCACGGCGAGCTCCTCATTCCTTCACCGCGCCCGCAGACGCGTTCATGATTTGACGCTGGAAGACGAAGAAGAGGATCGCGACGGGAATCGTCATCAGCACCGAAGCAGCAAGCTTCAGGGGGTAGCGGTTCCCGGAGCCGAGCTGCCCCGAGGCGAGCTGCGCGACTCCCTTCGTCAGCGTGTCGAGGCTCGCGCTCTGCGCCGAGATGATGAAGTGCGCCAGCTCGTTCCATGATCCCTGGAAGGACAGGATGAAGAGCGTGATGAGGGCGGGACGTGCCATCGGCAATACGATTGACCAGTAGATCCGGAAGAGGCTCGCACCGTCGATTCGTGCCGACTCCTCGACGCTGCTGGGAATCGACTCGAAGAAGTTCTTCATGATGAAGACGCCGGCGGCGTCGACCAGCAGCGGGATGATCATGCCGTAGTAGGTGTCGTAGATACCGAGCTGCCGGATGATCAGGAACTTCGGGATGAGAAGCACGACGCTTGGCACCGCCATCACCAGGACGATCGTCGTGAAGACTGCAGCGCGCCCGCGGAATCGGAGACGCGCGAGCGAATAGCCCGCAAGGCTGTCGAGGAACACGCGGAGGAACGTGACGCTGAGCGTCACGATCACGGAGTTCTGCACCCAGAGGAAGAAGTCCTGATTGGACAGCTCGTGGAATGCGGCCGTGGTCCGGGTCCGGTACGAGGGCGAGCGGGTTGGCGGTCGCGTCGGGCTCCGTCTTGAACGACGTGACGATCGCGATCACGAACGGGAAGATGTAGACGACTGCAAGCGAGAGCAGGAAGCTGTAGGTCAGCCCGGTCCCGACACGGTGCCGCCGCACCGCCCTCGCGTCGCTGACCGCCCGGGAGCTGCTCACCGCGCGCTACCGGGCGTGGCCGACGCGACGTGCGACGCGTCGGGGTTGCCGACGCCCTGGGTCGGGCCGAAGCGGCGCCGTCGAGGCACGCTGTCCGGGTCGCGGGTGAGGAGCCTCGTCACGAGCGTGAAGAAGACGATGATCGCGAAGAGGATGAAGGCGATCGCGGCGCCGACGCCCCACTTGTTCTGGTTGAACGAGGCGTTGAACGACAGGAACGCCGGCGTCAACGTCGTGTTCAGCGGGGCCCCTTTCGTGCCGACGTAGATCTGGTCGAAGATCTGCCAGGTTCCGATCAGACCGAGCGTGACGACCGTGAACAGCGTCGGGCGGATCATCGGCAAGGTGATATGGCGGAACTTCCGCCACTCGCTCGCACCGTCGAGTGCCGCCGCCTCGTTGACCGACTCGTCGATGCCCTGGAGGCCGGCGAGGAAGATGAGCATGAACGTCCCCGAGGTCGTGAACACGGCCATCACGATGAAGACGCACATCGCGATGCTAGGGCCGGACAGCCAATCCCAGTAGCTGACGCCGAGGAAGAACTGGTTCGAGAGCGAGGCCGACTGCTGGACGCCGAACTGGTCGAGGATGACGTGGAAGAGGCCGCGCGGGTCGTAGAGCCAGGGGGGGCCGGTCGCACCGACGAACGACAGGAGCTTGTTGATCACCCCGTTCGCGTCAAACAGAAAGAGGAAAGGACCGTGATCGCGACCGAGCTCGTGACCGACGGGAAGTAGAACGCGGTCCCGGAAGAACCCGACTCCTTCAGGTGCCTGTCGACGAGGACGGCCAGGAAAAGGGCAACCGCAGTCTGGATCGGGACGACGAAGACGACGTAGTAGAGGTTGTTGTGCAAGGACGTGCCGAAGTTGTTCTGATCGAGCCCGGGCGTCGTCAGCAGATGGCGGTAGTTCTCGAGGCCGACGTAGTGTGCGTTCGGGCCGAACGGGCTGCCGTTGCCGTTCCAGTCGGAGACGCTCACCCAGCCGGCCATGGCGATCGGCACCAGGAGGAACACGCCGAGGATGACGATCACCGGCGCGAGGAACAGCCAGCCCGCTGCGGCCTCATGTCCGCGGATCCCGGGCTCCCGCCAACGACCTGCTGCGACTCGCGTCGGCACTTCCCGCCTCCCTTCCTCGTCCGTTGAATGTCGGGGGTGCCCGCCGGCGGCAATCGCCGCCGGCGAGCTTCACCGGTTCGTCGGTCGGGACCCGCTTACTCGAGGATCGACTGCAACTCGCCGTCGACCGGGTCAGGATCGGCTTCGGATCGGACTTTGGAAGTCCCTGCAGTTGCTGGTTGAAGTCGCCGAGCACGGTGGCGATGTCGGGAATCGTCGGGATGCTCTTCGAGTAGTCGGCACCCGCGAGGAACGCCGCGAACTGTGGATAGAGCTTCTTCCACGGCGTGGCAGCCGCCCTGACCGACGGCATCACGCCGAAGGCCCTCGCGTTCCCCATCGCGACCTTGCTTGCGGTGAGGTAGGAGATCAGGGCCATCGCGTCGGCCTTGTTCTTCGACGCGGCGGCGAGGCCCCACCCGCCGTCGTACTGGAGTGTCCCCTTCCCGGCCGGGCCTGCCGGGAGCTCGACCGCCCGGTAGGGGACGGTCGGGTAGTCGTGCGTCATCGCGCCGGAGATCCAGTTGCCCTCGATCGTCATGGCGCACTGCTGTTTCCCGAAGCCTTCGCCTCCCCAACCGGCACCGATCTGGTTCGTCAGCTTCATCGAGCCGGCCGTGATCATCGACTTGACGAAGTTGAAGGCGACCTGGTTGGCTTTGCTGTCGATGGTGGCCGTCTTCCCGTCCTTCGAGACCAGCCAGCCGCCGGCCTGGACCATGAAGACGCCGAGCCGGTGGAACTCGGGGTTGGTGCAGAGGCCGACCTGGCCCGACCGGGTGAGCTTCTTCGCCACCGCGGCCAGCTGCGTCCACGTCTTCGGGTAGTCCCTGCTCGTCAGCCCCGCCTTCTTCCAGGAGGAGGTGTTGAGCACGAGCGCCAGCGTCGAGAAATCCTTCGGCGCTGCGTACAAGTGGCCGTTGTAGGTGAAGGCCGCGCGCAGGCTCGGATAGAAGGACTTGACGTTCTTGAGGTCGTCGAGTGGCGCGAGGGAGCCTGCCTTGGCATACGTCGCAACCTGATCGTTGCCGAGGTAGAAGATGTCCGGCGGGTTGCCGGAGGCGAAGCCCTGGGCGAGTTGCTGCCCGAGGTCGGAGGCCACGACCACGTTCACCTCGATGCCGGTCTGCTTGGTAAACGCCTTGGCGGCGTTGTTGACGGCGAACGTCTCCGCGGGGCCGGAAGTCCCGATCAGAGCCGTGAGCGTCGTTGCCTTTCCGCTCTGACGCGAGCCGACTGCGGTGCCGGCCGTCAGCGCAAGCGCGACGACCATGGCGAGCACGAGCGCGGCCCTCGAGCGGGCGATACCGGGTTTCCGATGTGCCTTCACTGCAGAGTTCCTCCTTCGAGCTATCGAGAAACCGCGTAGCCGATCGGCTCGGCAGCAATCGCACGCGTCCTCTGGTTGGCAGCGCTTTCAGGAAAAGGGCGCGAGATTATGCCCGCATAGAAGCGATTCCGAAACCACGCTCGGTGCGCCGCACGGCCCGGTCGTTCAGGTGATGGGTAGCCGCGGCGCCTTCGAGACCGAAGGATCCAGCCTTTCGTCGTCTCACGTGCAACCTGCTGCGAAGGGTGGGCGCCACCCTGGAGTCAGGCATCCGTTTCGGTTGACCCGGCCCGGATGAATATGTGCCGACTGGGACCTAGAGCCGCGGGCCCGTAGGGGACTTCGAGATTTCCTCGACCATCTGGCCGACGTCCTTCTCCTTCGCACCGGCCGCGATGTCAGCCTGTGCCAGGATGCCAACGAGCCTGTTGTTCTCGTCGACAACAGGAAGTCGCCGCACCTGCTCTCTCGCCATGAGCTTCAGGGCATCCGAAAGGTCGTCCTCCGCGTGGACGGTGACGAGCTCACGGCTCGCAACCTCGCGCACCGGCATGCCTCGCGGATCTTTCCCTTTCGCGATCGCTCGGATGACGATATCTCTGTCGGTAACCATGCCGGCCAACTGCTCACCATCGAGAATGGGGAGCGAACCGACGTCCTCGCTCTCCATGAGACTTGCAGCCTCCGCGAGGGGCGTTTCCGGCGTCACGCAGCGCGGGCTATCGCTCATTACCTGATGGACTTTCGTCCCCATCATGTCGCCTCCTCTAAGGTTCGCGTTCGTACGCTTATGCCGTACCCGCGCTGTCCTCGAAC
The DNA here is from genome assembly GCA_963736945.1 of uncultured Thermoleophilia bacterium. Lineage (GTDB taxonomy): Bacteria > Actinomycetota > Thermoleophilia > Gaiellales > Gaiellaceae > Gaiella. Next base: position 60,648 of record CAVTQW010000014.1, on the reverse strand, counting down.
TCAAACCGAGTGAGGTGAAGTCTCGACGCTGCCGGCTGCCACCCGCCGTGTCACCTGGCGCTGCCGACGAGGCGGCCGCTGCCGTCGTGCAGGAGCCGACGGTGCAGGGGACACCTGCGGGCGGGCGGCGGCAGATGCTGTATCAGGAGGGTCGTGCAGCAGTTCCGCAAGGCATTCCGCTAGCTCGCCTCGGGGAGCTTCGTCCTACCGCCTCGGAGCGCCCTGGGCCGGCCGCTCGGGCGGACATCGCGCCCGCCCGCCGGAGGCATGCGTCAGCCGTCGGCAAGCCACGGCAATCATCCAGAGCGACTGCAGACCGGGCGCATTCGCTCATGCGCTGAGACGCGCCGCAGGCGCTCGACGAGCGCCCGACGGCACACTCTCGACCGAATCGACGGTTGACGGCGGAGGTCCACGCGCGATTGGGTCTTCCGCCGGGCTCGAGCAAGACCTCGCTCGGCGATCGCCCCGAATCCTGGTCGTGCAGGGCCCGATGAGCGTGCGGCTAAGGCGAGCGATGGCGGCATCTCGCGAGAGCACGACGACCGGGCGCCGGCGCCGACCTCGGAAAGCTCGCACCGCCAGACTTCCGCCACGGGCGGGCAGCGCCGTCATGACTCTCCGGCTGCCCTCCTGAACGACCGGCGAGGTCGCCCCACTCGTCCTCGGCGTCGAGCGGGTGTCGGTCGTACGCCCCGTACGCAGCATCGATCTCGACCGTGCGGTACCGAGCCAGGAGCGCAGCGAGCGCCTCATCGATGAGCGCCGAGTCGGCGAGACCCGCGCGCGTGCGGCGGGCGTCGGCGAGCAGGTGCGCATCGACCGTCGTACTCACTCTCACCCGCGCCGACGCCACTTTTATACGCATAACTATGCCACAGGACGCTCGCGATGCCGTACAATCTCCCGATGGCGACTGCGCGCCCGGACGCCTGACGCCGAGCTCCTGCGCGGACGGCGAGCGCGGGACTCCAGCACCCACTCGGCAATCGTCGACCGGACGAACTGGCCGTCGCCGAGTCGGACGAGACGAGCAACCAGGCGAGCCGGGTCAACACCTGCCCGTGACGCGGCGCCACGTCGTTGCTCACGGTCACGTCCAGGGCGTCTACTTCCGAGACACGCTCCGGCGGGCGGCGCTGACGCACGGTGTCTCGGGCTGGGTTCGAAACCGCGCCGACGGCAGTGTCGAGGCAGTTTTCGAAGGGACGCCCGACGACGTCGACCGCCTCGTCGAGACCGCCCGCCGGGGGCCGCGCGGCGCCCACGTCGAGCGTCTCGACGTCTGGGACGAGCCGGTGGAAGGCGTGTCAGGCTTCGAGATCGTCGGCTGACACTCTGCCGCGCGGCATGCGAAGGCCGCGGAACCGGCGCGCAGACATGGCGGTTGTGCGTCGGAAAACCCGCGCTCGACCTCGCTTACCGCGCAGACGGCTGAGATCGCGCTGCAACCCGATCCGCGCGTCGTAGACTGAGGTCGTGACCGGGGTTCGCGCCCTCCTGCTGACGCTCCTGTCGTTCGTGGTCGCCGTCAGCGTCGCCTGCGGGGGCGGGGACGAGAGCTCGGGCTCCAGCCGGCTCGTCGAGCTCTCGAGCACACAGCCCGTCGCCGAGGCCTTCAACGCGGACAAGGGGCACGCGCGGCTCATCCTCCTGCTCTCACCCACCTGACACACGTGCCGCGCTGGGGCCAGTTGGGTCCAGGACAACATCCTCGAGCGCTATCCGGACGCCGACGTCAAGGTGTACGTCGGCTGGATCCCGATGATGGCGCCGGACGCGAACCCGCAGGTGGCCGACCTGCTCGTCGACGACCGCGCGCGCCATTACTGGGACGGGAACACCGAGCTCGGCCGTTTCGTCGCGCGACTCCTCGGTCGCGACGACGGCGCCGCCGCCTGGGACATCTTCCTCGTCTACGGGCCGGACGCGACCTGGGGAGACCGCCCGGAGGTGGTCGGGACGCCCGTGATCTCGGAGTCGGGACGGCTCGAGCATGCGCTCAGGGGCTACCTGGGAACCGGCTCGGCCTGAGCGTTCCCGTGCAGGCGACTCCGTCACTCTGCCAATCCTGCTCGTTCGTGAGAGAGGTGCACGGGCGGCTCGGCCAGGTCTACCTGTTGTGCCGGAACGAGTCCGTCGAGGCGAAGTACCCGCCCCAGCCCGTGCTCGTGTGTCACGGCTACGAGCCGGCTCGACCGCCGTCGAGCCCCGCTCAGAACGACGCAGACGAGGTGCGCTGAGCGTCCCCGGCCGGCGGTCGACCGGCACGAGGGCCGACTTGACGGAGTCCCGTCGAACGATGAGAATCGGTCTCCATGGATGCTCACGGCCCAGGCACCGTCAGGGCCTCGCACGTCCTCGTCGTGCTCGCGAGCTTCTCGGACGCCTACCAGCGGGGCGACTGGACGGAGCTCCGGAGCTTCTACCACGAGGACGCACTCCTTTGCACGCAGGCGGCGTATCAGCGCGTCGTCGGGCCCGACGAGGTCGTGTCGATCTTCGCCGACCTGGAGGGCACCGCGTACTCGCTCGGACAGACGACATCCGTCGCGATCGACGAGAGCGCCGCACTCGTGTCCGCGCAGCTGCGCTACCCGCTCGAGCACGGCGGCATGGCGGACGGCCACCGGTACTGGGTGATCACCTTCAAGGACGACCTCGTCTACCGCACCTGCTTCTACCGCTCCGAGGCCGAAGCCCGCACCGCCTACGACGAGCACGGCCTCGACCTCGGCATCCACGAGCGGACGTAGGCGAGCTGTGCGATCGGCTCGGCCGCAGCCGAACGCGCCGGACGGACTGCAGCGGACCGCGCCTCCCTACCCGGTCGCAGGCAGGGGCTTGGGAGAGAGCCGTCGACGGATCTCCGCGCGCGGGTGCGTCGCTCCGGCGATCACCTCGGCCAGCTCGGCCGCGTCCTGGCCGGCGCCCCCGATGAAGTGGGACGTGCGGCGGCTCTGGAACCGGATCCCGATCGTGTAGAGGCCGCGCACGGGCGTGATGCCGTGGCGTTGCAGGATCTCGCCGTCGGGGCCGCAGGCGCCGCGGACGCGCAGCCAGGGATAGTGGCGACGGTACCCCGTGGCCCAGATCACGGTCCCGATCTTCCGGCTCCCGAGATAGATGCGCTCGGGCGCCGCCGGGAGCACGATCGGGTCGACGGGGTCCGCGGCAGCTCGTCCAGGCCGTGCTGATCGATGTGCGCGTCGATCCCGGCCAGGAGCAGCGAGAGCAGGGAGTCCGAGTCGCGCAGGTTCTGCTCCAGGTCGTCGGCGAAGTGCGCTCGCCGCTCGTCGAATCCGCGCAGACGGCCCGTGACGGAGACGCCCTCCTCGCTCAGCAGTCCGAGGTCGATGTCCGTCCCTCCGCACGCTCCCGTCAACGGGATGCTGGGTGCGCGGCGGGCGACGCCGGCGTCCGGCAGGTCGTCCACCGACACGGGCCCGACCACGGTCTCGAGCCAGTGCCAGATGTCTCGATCCCGGTAGCGCCGCGGAGCCCGGGCGTGACGCCCGACCGCGAGCACCACGTCCCGGCCCGCGCGGCAGAGCTCGCGAGCGACCTGCTGGCCGCTCGGCCCGGCACCGACGACGAGGACGCCGCCGGCGGGCAGGAGGTCCGGCCGCCGGTACCGCGTGACGGGCAGCTGGACGATGCCGGCGGGCACGGAGCGGGCGGCGTCCGGGATGCGCGGGAGATCGCAGTCGCCCGTGGCCACGACGACGTTCGCTGCGCTCCAGGTGGCGCCGCTCGTGTGGACGCGGAAGCCGCCGTCGCCGCGCCGCACCACCTGTTCCACGGCCGTGTGCTCGATGACGGGTGCCGCGAACGAGCAGGCGTAGTCCTCGAGGGACTGCGCAAAGGCTGTCCGAGTGGCGAACCCGTCCGGGTCGTCGGGCGCCGGCTGGGCCGGGAGGCGATTGAGCCAGTTCGGCGTCAGCAGCGACAGCGAATCCCAGCGCTCGCTGTGCCAGCGCTCGCCGATCCGCCCCCGGTCGACGACGGCGTGGTCGCGGCCGAGGTCCGTCAGGTGCCGGCTGAGCGCAAGTCCCGCATGGCCTGCACCGATGATGAGCGTGTCCGTGCGCACACCTGGACGCTAGAAGAGCCACTCGGCCCGGAAGGGGCGGTTTTCCCTACTCCGGCGGGTCGGCGGGCTGGTGGATTCGCCACCCGCAGCACGGAAAGAGCCGTGTAACGAATCCGGCCCGTGCCCGACCAGAGGGCAATCAGGGTGTTCCAGAGTTCTTCGAGCCGAGGAGGCACAGAATGGCAGTCGACGCGGGAACCGAGACGAGACTCGACGAGGAGGCACTGGCAGCGTTCGCGGCCGGGCTGCGAGGCCCACTTCTCCGTCCCGGCGAGGAGGGCTACGACGACGCGCGGACGATCTGGAACGGCCTGATCGACCGCCGACCCGCGCTGATCGTCCAGGCGAGCGGAGCGGCCGACGTCGTCGACGCCGTCACGTTCGCGCGCGAGCAGCGGCTGCCGCTCTCCGTCAAGGGCGGCGGTCACAACGTCGCCGGCAACGCCGTCAACGACGGCGGTCTCGTGATCGACCTCTCCCGGATGAACGGCGTCCACGTCGACGGGGCCACCGGGAAGGTGCGCGTGCAGGGCGGCGCCACCTGGGGCGACTGCGACCGCGAGACGCAGCTCTTCGGACTCGCCGTCCCGGGCGGCGTCGTGTCCACGACGGGCATCGCCGGCCTGACCCTGCACGGCGGCGTCGGACACCTTCGTCGCAAGCACGGCCTCTCCATCGACAACCTCCTCTCGGTCGACATCGTCACCGCGGACGGGCAGTTCCGGCGGGCGAGTACGACGGAAAACGAGGATCTCTTCTGGGCCGTGCGGGGCGCCGGCAGCAACTTCGGCGTCGTGACGTCGTTCGAGTTCCAGGCGCATCCGGTCGGCCCGATGGTCACGGTCGCCGCGGTCATGTATCCGGCGGACGCGTGGAAGACGGTCGTGCCTGGCTGGCGCGACTTCATGGAGCAGGCGCCGGTCGAGCTGAGCTCGCTCCTGCTCTTCTGGAGCGTCCCGGCGCACGAGCCGTTCCCGCCCGAGCTGCACGGACAACCGATCGTGCTCGTCGCGGCCGTCTGGTCGGGCGATCCGGCCGAGGGCGAGGAGGTCGTCCAGCCGCTGCGGAAGCTCGCGCCGCCGCTCCTCGACATGTCCGGGCCGTGGCCGTGGCTCGGCCTCCAGAGCGGCTTCGATGCGCTCTTCCCGAAGGGCGGGCTCTACTACTGGAAGTCGCGTGCGCTCGCCGAGCTGACGGACGAGGCGCTCGACGACATCGCCGCGTTCGCCGCCAGGCGCCCGTCGCCGCAGACGGACGTCGTGATCTGGCATCACGGCGGAGCGATGTGCCGCGTCGCCGAGGCCGACACCGCGTACGCCGGCAGGGACGCGACCTACCTCGTCACGGGTGAGGCCACGTGGACGGATCCGGCGCAGAGCGATGCCGCGCTTGCCTGGGGCCGCGAGCTCTGGGCCGCCCTCGACCGCCACTCGACGGGCGGTGTCTACCTCAACTTCCCGGGTCTCGGCGAGGAGCGGGACGCCCTCGTCCGCGCCGGCTACGGCGGCAACTACGCGCGCCTGGCGGAGCTGAAGCGGACGTACGACCCGGACAACCTCTTCCGGATGAACCTGAACATCGCGCCCGCGGAGTAGCCGCAGGCATGGAGCCGGGTGTCGCCGCGGCAGGAAGCCGCGGCGACACCCACAGCCGTCAGGCCCCTCCCCCACCCGGCTCGATGTTCTGGTTGAGCCGGAAGACGTTCGTCGGGTCGTACTCGCTCTTGAGCGCGGCGAGCCGGGCGTACTTCTCCGCTCCGTACGCGGTGCGCGCCGCGTCCCCCTCGCTGAGGAAGTTCACGTACGCGCGCCCTGTCGCGGCGTCCGCGGCGGCCGACACGGTCGAGCGCGCCCAGTCCGCGTGCGCCTGCGCCACGTCCGGATCCGGGTCGTGCCAGCCGGTGACCGCGTTGAGAACGAACGGCAGCGACCGCTCCGGGAACGCGGTCGCGTCCTCGGCGACCCGGGCGACGGCGCCGCCCATCTGATGGACGTGGATCTCGCACTGCGGGCCGGGCCCGGCCAGGTGCACCTCGCAGAGCCGGTCGATCAGCGCGTCGTCGAGCCGTGCCAGGTTCGTCGCCTTGAAGTAGGCGTGGATCCCCTTCGGCCAGAGCGGATCGAGGAGCGTCTGGATGACGCGGTACGGCATCGGCCCGAGGAGGTCGGCGATGGGCTCGCCGAAGCTCCGGAACGGCCGCACGAGCGCCTCCCCGTCCTCGAGCCGGCCCGCCGAGACGGCGACCAGCACCGCGACCTTCTGGCCGTGCCACTCCTCCGGGATCACCGGCAGCGGCGGCGCGGTCGTAAGGTTGACGACCCCGGTCACCTCGTCGGGAGCATCCTCGGACCAGTCGCGGAACACGCGCAGGAGCTCTCGTGCGTCAGCGGCGGGATAGAAGATCGGGCCGGCGTAGATCGGCGACGGGAGCGGGTGCAGCGCGAGCTCGAACTGCGTCACGATCCCGAAGTTGCCGCCGCCGCCGCGGAGCCCCCACAGCAGGTCGGCGTTCTCGGTCTCGCTCGCCCGGACGAGCCGGCCGTCGGCGGTGACGACGTCGGCCGCGACGAGGTTGTCGCACGCGAGGCCGAACTTCCGCATCGTCCAGCCGATGCCGCCGCCGAGCGTGAAGCCGGCGACGCCCGTCGACGACACGAGGCCTCCCGTCGTTGCGAGGCCGTGGGCCTGCGTCTCGTGATCGACGTCCGCCCAGACCGCGCCGCCGCCGACCATCGCGAGCCGCGCGAACGGGTCGACCCGGACGCTGTTCATCGACCCGAGGTCGATCACGATGCCGTCGTCGCACGTCGAGAACCCGGCGATGCTGTGCCCCCCGCCGCGCACGGCGATCGGCAGGTCGTTACTACGGGCGAAGCCGACAGCCGCGATCACGTCCGCCGCGCTCGTGCAGCGGACGACGAGCGCGGGCGTGCGGGCGTCGTGCGCGCCGTTCCAGACGCGGCACGCCTCCACGTAGCCCTCGTCCTCCGGCGTCACGACCTCACCGCGAACCGTCTCCCGCAGCTCCTGGATCGTCGCCTCGCCCAGGGTCGGTGCCATGGTCTGACTCATCTCAGTCCTCCTTTTGGTGACTGGGAGCAGCGTCGCACGCGTCCCTTTGCACCGGCTTAGCGGGCGCTTTGCAGCGCCTGCAGGCGCGCCGCGACGTCCGCAACGCCGATCCCGTCGTCACGAGCCGCGTAGCGCTCTTGCGCCTCCCGGAGCAGCTCCTCCCCCGGGCGGGATCGCCCCGGAGGAGCGCGACGTCGGACAGGCCGACGAGGGTGTTCGCGATCCAGCGTTCGCGGCCCGTCGCCCAGAGGACGGCCAGAGCTTCCTCCAGGGCGGCCTCGGCCGCGTCGACGTCGTCGCGCGCGAACGCGAGGTCGGCCGTCCGCCAGAGCGTGCTCGCGAGGCCCCAGCGGTCGCCGGCGCGGCGGAAGATGCCGCGCGCCTCCTCCAGGTGACGCTCGGCCGCCGCATGGTCGCCGCCGAGCGTCTCGACGAGCCCGAGGCCGGAGAGCGCGAGCCCGAGGCCGCGCCGGTCGCTCTGGCGGCGGCGGAGCTCGAGCGCGTGCTCCAGATGCGATCGCGCCGTCGGCTGATCGCCCTCGGCCAGCGCGAGGTAGGCGCGCCGGACGAGCACGGCCGCCTGACCCGCGCTCGTCGGCCGACTCCTCGAAGCGGGCTGCGCTCTCGTCCAGCAGCGCCCGGGCACGGGCGTGGTCGCCACGACCCGCGGACGATCCCGGCCTGGTTCGCGAGTGCATACGCCGACGGCCTCGGCGCAGGAGATCTCGGCGAACGGCTGCAGCGTGTCCTCGAACACGAGCGGCAGGTTCGGCCGCTCGGCGAACCTGCTCGTGCGGATCTCGGCGATGTTCGACGGGGAGGGAATCGGCTCGGACGGGTCGAGGCCGCGGAGGATCTCGACGCTCCGGCCGACGTGCTCCTCGGCTGCCTCGAGGTCGTCGAGCATCCAGCGGGCCACGCCGAGGGAGTAGATGCCGACCGCCTCCCAGCCGGTGAGCCCCTCGCGGCGGGCGAGCTCGAGCCCCTGCTCGATCCACGGCACCGCCACGCCGGCTGCGTCGGAGGCGATCCCGAACTCGCCCAGCCGCTGGAGCGCGCGCCACTCCGCGCGCGCGTCCCCGAGCCCGGCGGCGAGCCGGTAGGCCTCCTCAGCCTGCTCCAGGCCCTGGGCGAGCGCGCCGCTGCGGAATTCGATCGCCGCGGCGGCGAGATACGCCTCCCAGCGGAGCGGGTCGTCGTCGGACGCAGAGGCGAGCGTCTCGCGGAACCGGCGCTTCGCTTCGCCCAGCTCGATGCGCCGGAGCCAGAACGGGCACGAGCGCGATCGCCAGGCGGAGCGCGCCGGCCGGGTCGCTGTCGAGCAGCGTGTCGAGCGCTGCCCGCAGGTTCGCAGCGTCACGGTCGAGCGCGGGTGCTGCACGATCGGCCTCGGCGAGCGCGAGCGCCCAGCGGGCATGACGCGCGGCGAGCTCGGCCGTCTCGGCGGACTCGCGCAGCTGTTCCCGCGCGTAGAGGTGAACGGTGTCGAGCAGGCGGTACCGCCGCTCGTGCTCCGAGGGCTCGTCGACCGAGACGAGCGACTTCTCGACCAGCGCGCCGAGCACGTCGGCGATCTGGGACGAGCCGAGATCGCCGCCGGCGCAGACCCGCTCCACCGCAGCGAGGTCGAAGCTGCCCGCGAACACCGCCAGGCGCCTGAACAGCGTCCGCTCGTCGTCCGTGAGGAGGTCGTGGCTCCACCGGAGAGTCGCCCGCAGCGTGTGCTGGCGGGTCGGAGACGCGTGGCTGCTCTTGCGGAGCAGCCGGAAGCGGTCGTCGAGGCGCGCGGCGATGTCGCCGGGGTCGAGCGCGCCGACACGGCCGGCAGCGAGCTCGAGCGCGAGCGGCAGACCGTCGAGGCGGAAGCAGATGCGTGCGACATCGGCGGCATTCGCGTCGTCGAGCGCGAACCCGGGCGCGCTCGCGGCGGCGCGCTCGGCGAACAGCCGCACCGCCTCGTAGCCGAGGAGCTGCTCGGGCTCGAGCACCTGGTCGGGGTCGGGGATCCCCAGCGAGGGGACGCGGAAGACGACCTCGCCCGCAACGTGGAGCGGCTCGCGGCTCGTGGCGAGGATCGTGAGCCCAGGGGCGGCGCGTAGGAGCCTGTCGGCCAGGTCCGCCACCGCCGCGAGGAGGTGCTCGCAGTTGTCGAGGAGCAGCAGCTGCGATCGCGGCGCCAGGAAGTCGATCACCGCAGCGACGACCTCCTGCCCGGAGAGCGCCTGTACGTCGAGCGCAGCCGCAACTGCCTGGGGAACGTCGTCGGAGTCGGTCAGGGCCGCGAGCTCGACGAGCGCGGCGCCACCGGGGTACGAGAGCCCCGCCGCACGCGCGAGCTCGAGCCCGAGGCGCGTCTTTCCGGCTCCTCCCGTGCCGGCGAGCGTGAGGAGACGGGTGCGCCGCAGCAGGCCCTTCAGCTCCGAGAGCTCGCGCTCGCGGCCGACGAAGGAGCTCGCGTCGGCCGGCAGGACGAACGACCGGTCGTCCCCGCCGCCAAGAGCATCGAGCTCGTCCGCGAGCTCGGCGGCGAGCGCCCCCAGCTCGTCACGCCGGTCCTCGGCCCAGTCGTCGTACCGGTTCTCGGGCAGCAGCTCGCCGGTGTAGAGCGCGAGCGCGGCGCGATAGGCGGTCGCCGTCGCGGGAACGGCGCGCCTGCGCGGCCGCCAGCTCGAGCTCGTCGACGTCGACCTCGGCCTCGAGCCGGAGCACCTCGTCGCGCACTTCGATCGCTGCGGCGTCGAGCGCGCGCCGGGCGGCGTACACCGCCTGGTGCAGGTTGTTGGCGGCTGCGGACGGCTCCCGGTCGCGCCAGAGCACATCCATGGCCTGCTCGCGATGCACGCGGTGCCCGGGCGCGAGCGCGAGCAGCTTGACGAGCTCACGCGCCTTCCTCAGCCGCCAGGCGCCCTCGGGAACCGGCGCGCCGTCGACCGTGGCGGCGAAGCCATTCAGGAGGTTCACCCGGACGTTGCCCACCGCACCGACAACGTAGCGCTCAGCGGAGCGCGGTCATCGGGTCGACGTACGCCCCGCGCAGCCGCACCTCGAAGTGCACGTGCGGACCGGAGGCGTCGCCGGTGCTTCCGGCGAGCCCGACCCGATCCCCGGCGTGCACCCGATCGCCCACGCGGACGTCGACCCGCGACAGATGCGCGACGAGGGACCGCACGCCGCCGCCGTGCGCGATCATCACGGCGTTGCCCCAGCCGCCGTCACGCCACCCGGCCCAGACCACCTCCCCGCTCCCGGCCGCAGCGACCGGCGTGCCGAGCGCCGCGGCCAGGTCCACCCCGGCGTGGAACCGGGCCCCGCGCAGGCCGTAGGGGCTCGTCACCGCCCCGGCGACGGGCCAGGAGAGGCGCCGCGGCGAGACGGCGGGCGGCGCGTGCAGCGCTCGGGCGGTGAGGCGCCCGGCCATTGCCGTCTGCGGGAGCCCCGCCCAGCGCTGGAAGCGCAGCACCGCGCGGGCGGCCCGCTCCGTCAAGGCACTCGAGAACCGCCCGGAGGGAAACCCGTGGAGCGCGAGCTCGACGCGGAGCAGAGCCACGTCATAGCCCTTGTCACCGACCGTCAGCAGCCGCTTCCCGAGCACGGGGGTGCCGTACGGGAAGAGCCGGCCGCGCGTCTGCGGGCCGAAGACGCCATCGGCGGCGACGCCGAGCCGCTGCTGCAGGATCACGATCGCGGCGCTCGTCCGCGTGTCGACGAAGCCGGTGACCGGCCCCCGGTAGAGGAGGCGCGACCGCATCGTGACCTGGAGCGCGGCGATGCGCGGATCGGCAACCGTCACGTCCGCCCCGCGCCCCGGGGCGGCCGTCGCGACCGCAACCGATGCGATCAACGCTGAGACGAGAAGTGCTCGCATGGCGGTGATCCGCTCAGGTGTAGCGCCTCGAGCGGACGCCATCCGGGAGCGGATACGCCGGTTGACAGGTCTCCGGGCCCCTGCGGCGATCCGTCGTACGGTCGGGGCAGCGGCTCGCGATCGATTTCGGCAACGCCGACCGCTAAAACCACGCCGTGGTGCGGTTACCCGTACCGAAGAGGCGTGTGCGCCGCCTTGCCCAGGCTGTCGAGGGCCGGGCAGGCTGGAAGAGCGTCATGCACACCAGAGCCCTCCAGCCCAGGCACGGGCCGGTCCTCTTCGTGAGGCCGCTCCGCAACGGCGACGTCGCCACCGTCAACGCGGTCTTCGAGCGCCTCGGGGAACGGTCGCGCCGGGCACGCTTCCACGGGCCCAAGCCGCGGCTCGGCGCGGCGGATCTCGAGCACCTCGCCGCGGTCGACTCGACCCGGCACGTGCTCGTCGCGCACGTCCGGGGAGACCCGCGCCCGGTCGCGCTCGCGCGTCTCGTCCGCGACGGCCAGACCGCCGAGATCGCCTTCGAGGTGGCCGACGAGTACCAGCAGCGCGGGATCGGGTCGGCCCTCACCGCGGTACTCCTTGCCGACGCCCGCGCCGCCGGGATCACGGAGATCACCGCCCTCGTCGCGAGCGACAACCCCGCCGCGCTCGCGCTGCTGCGCCGGATCTTGAACAGGCTCGAGATCCGTTTCGAGGGCCCAGAGCTCTCGATCCGGGCTGCGCTCACCTGACCGATCGAGGTTCAGCGGTGCAGCTCGAAGACGTGCTCGAGGCCGTCCTCTTCGTCGACGTGCTCGCCGGTCTTCAGGAAGCCGAGCTTGGCGACGATCGCGAGCGAAGGCTCGTTCGTCGGCGAGCCGGCTCCTCTCCAGCGAGTGCGGACTAGCCGTCACCCGCCGTACCGCACGCCGAACCGGACCTCCTCCGGGTACGGCCAGAAGTCGACCATGGCGCCGCTCGCCACCTGTTTCTGCGCCTGCTGCCAGAACGCGGGCTCGAGCAGGTCGGCGTGGTGGCGCAGGAAGGCCTCCCGCACGGCGGGGTTCCCGAGCAGGAACGTCTCGAACTCCTCGGGGAAGACGTCGAGCGGGCCGACCGGGTACCAGGGCTCGCCCGACATCTCCGCCTCGGGGTTGGGGGCCGGGGGAATGGTGCGGAAGTGGCAGTCGGTGAGGAACTCGATCTCGTCGTAGTCGTAGAACACGACACGGCCGTTGCGGTTGACGCCGAAGTTGCGCCAGAGCATGTCCCCGGCGAAGACGTTTGCGATGGCCATCTCACGGATCGCGTCGCCGTATTCGCGCACGACGTCGTCCACCTCCTCTGCCGTCGCCGACTCGAGGAACAGGTTGAGCGGCGTCATCCGCTGCTCCACGTAGCTGTGACCGACGATCACGTCGTCGCCGTCGATCCAGACCGTCCGCGACGCGACCCGGAGGAGCTCGTCGAGCAGCTCCGGCGCGAAGCGCGCCCGCGGCAGGGCGAGGTTCTTGAACTCCAGCGTGTCGGCCATGCGCCCGACGCGGTCGATCTCCTTCACGAGCAGGAACTTCTCCATCACCGTCGCGCGGTCGGTCTGCTTCGAATGACCGAACTCGTCCCTGATCACTTTGAGCACGTATGGATAGGACGGGAGGGTGAAGACCTGCATGACGAGGCCGGGGGTGCCGGGCGCCTGCACGAAGACGTCCTCCGAATGTTGCAGGTGGTGCAGCAGGTCGCGGTAGAAGAGCGTCTTCCCCTGCTTCGCGAGGCCGACGGCGGTGTAGAGCTCCGACCGCGGCGTCGACGGCAGCAGCGACTGCAGGAACTCGACGTAGCCGGAGGGCACGTCCATGTCCGCCATGAAGTAGGCCCGTGAAAGGGAGAAGAGCACCGCGATCGACTCCAGGTCGAAGAGTGCCGTGTCGAGACAGAGCCGCCCGTCGGCGTCGTGGAGCACGGGGACGACGATGGGCGTCTCCGCGCTGCCGTTGACGAGTTTCCCGATCACGTGCGCCGCCTTGTTGCGGTAGAAGGCGGAGCCGAGCACCTGCAGCTGGAAGTTGGGCTCGCGCACCGGCCACTCCCCGCCGAGGTGGTCGAGCAGCGCCTGCAGGACGAAGTCGACATCGCGCTCGAGATCGGCGAACGGAGGGCTCCAGCCGCAGTCCCGGAAGACATCGACGAGCGTCTCGCGCAGGCTCGTCTCGGCGGGGTAGTAGCTCCGGTAGTTCGGCGGGTCCGACTCGATGTACTCGGTCGAGATTGCGGCGCGCACGAACGCGAAGCTGTTGTGGACGTAGGTGCGCCGCAGCACCCGGGTCACGACCGAGTTGAAGAACGTCTCCGCCAGTTCCGGCCTCTTGTGGTCGACGAGGAGGCCGATGTAGAGCAGCTTCGCCTGCCGCCACGTGGCGTCGTCGAGCGAGCCTGCGTCCAGCTCCGTGTTGAGCCGCTCGACGCACTCGCGCACGCGCTCGTCGTAGAAGCGGATCCGCTCCTTCACCGCGCGCTGCAGGTCTTTCCACTCGGCCCGCTCGAAGAGGTCCTTCGCCGACGCGCTCGTCGCTCGGAAGACACGGTAATGGTGATCGAAACCCGCGATCGTGATGTCCGCGATCTGCTGCGCCGCCTCGTCCACCAGGGGCATCGTTTTTGCGACCATGCGCGGAGCGTAGAGACACCGCACTCCAGCGACCAACAGGGAGTGGGGCTGTGCCGTAGGTTGTCGACACACATACCTACGGACCTCGACACGCCCCTACCGATCGAGACGACGAAGGAGCAGGAGATGACGACCACCACCTCATTCATCACCGTCCCGGCGGGCGGCGCCAAGATCGTGCCGGGCGAGCCGGTTCCCGACAACCCGATCGTCCCGTTCATCGAGGGAGACGGGATCGGGATCGACATCACGCCCGTCATGCAGGCCGTCGTCGACGCCGCTGTGACCAAGGCCTACGACGGCGAGCGCGAGATCCACTGGATGGAGGTGTACGCCGGCGAGAAGTCGACGCGGCTGTACGGCGCGGACGTGTGGCTCCCGGACGAGACGCTCGGCGCGCTGCGGGAGTACTCGGTCTCCATCAAGGGCCCGATGACGACACCGGTCGGCGGCGGCATTCGCTCGCTGAACGTCGCGCTGCGCCAGGAGCTCGACCTCTACGTATGCCTCCGCCCCGTGCGCTACTTCCGCGGCGTGCCGAGCCCGCTCAAGGACCCGAGCAGGACCGACATGGTCATCTTCCGCGAGAACACCGAGGACATCTACGCGGGGATCGAGTGGGAGGCGGAGTCCGAGGGCGCGCGCAAGGTGATCGCGTTCCTCCAGGACGAGATGGACGTGCGCAAGATCCGCTTCCCCGGGACGTCGGGCATCGGGATCAAGCCGGTCTCGCGAGAGGGCACCGAGCGGCTCGTCCGCCAGGCGATCCGGTACGCGATCGACAACGGCCGGCGCTCGGTGACGCTCGTCCACAAGGGCAACATCATGAAGTTCACCGAGGGCGCCTTCCGCGACTGGGGCTACGGGCTCGCCGCGCGCGAGTTCGGTGCGCAGCCGCTCGACGGCGGCCCGTGGATGACCTTTGCGAACCCGAGCACGGGCGGTGACATCGTCGTCAAGGACACGATCGCCGACGCCTTCCTGCAGCAGATCCTGCTCCGCCCGGCCGAGTACGACGTCATCGCGACGCCGAACCTGAACGGCGACTACATCTCCGACGCCCTCGCAGCGCAGGTGGGCGGGATCGGCATCGCGCCCGGCGCGAACATGTCGGACGACGTGGCGCTGTTCGAGGCCACCCACGGCACGGCGCCGAAGTACGCAGGCCAGGACAAGGTCAACCCGGGCTCGCTGATCCTCTCGGCCGAGATGATGCTGCGCTACCTCGGTTGGCGAGAGGCCGCCGACCTCATCGTCTCCTCGATGGAGGCTGCGATCGTCGACAAGCAGGTCACGTACGACTTCGCCCGCCTCATGGAAGACGCGAACGAGGTCTCCTGCTCGCAGTTCGGGCAGGCGATGATCGAGCGGATGTAACGCTGGCCCGGGACGACTGGAGGCGCACCATGACCGACACCACCCGCATCGCAGACGTGCTCCACGACGCCGCGGAGACCCATCACGTGGTCTGGCGCATCACCGACGGCGACGATCTCGACTGGGCGTCGTGGTACGCCGACTGGCTGCTGAACCTGTCCGAGTTACCGGAGCTGCTCGGCTCGAAACCCGTGCGCAGCCATCTCGTGCACGCGCTCGTCCAGCTCGATCGCGACCACACGGCGGCCGGTTCCGGGGAACGCTGGGAGGACGCCTACGCGCGGGGTCTGGCCGGGCAGTTCGGCTGATGACGAACCCCGACGTCGTGGGTCGCCGCCACGCCGCGAGTTGAGGGCGGTCAGCGGGCCACGACGGTGAGGCCGTACGTCGCCTCGCGGGCTCCCTTCGCGAGCGTGACGGCCAGGTACGCCGTGACCGCGGCGCCGGGGTTCCGATAGGTCACCGTCTCGGTCGAGCCCTTCGTGGTGCTCTTCGCGAGCCGGTCCTTGCCGGGGCTCGCCTCGGTGACGGTCGACGTGTTCCGGCTCCAGAAGGCGAGGTCGACGGCCCCTGCCGTGGTCGTCCTGACGGTGATCCTCCCCTTTGCGGGCACGAACACCGGATACAGGTCGCGCGGGTCCTCGGTCACGGCAAGCCTGGCAGCGAGCACGGCAGACGGCTTCAGGCGCGAGGTGAGCACCGGGAGGCCGGTGTAGTACGTGCCGCCCACGCGGACGTACTCCGTGTCGTCGTTCGGCTCGAGCGTGTCGCTGACGGGTGTCGGATACGCGAGTGCGGCCGGCACGCTCAGCAGGCCGTATCCGGTTGCGTCGTCCCGACCGACGGTGCCGAGGTCCGTCGCCGAGCGGCGCATCACCTCGAAGAGCTGGCTCGCGTCGAGGTCCGGCCGGGCCGTCCAGACCCACGCCGCGGCGCCCGACACGAGAGGCGCCGCGAAGCTGGTGCCGTCCTCGGCGTCCCACGACTGGTCGAGGGCGGACGCGACCGTGATGTTCTCGCCCGGTGCGGAGAGGTCGACGTAGCGGGAGCGGCTCGAGAACGGCGCCACACGATTCTGCTCGTCTGTGGCCGCGACGGTGAGCACGTGAGGCGTGCTGGCCGGGAATGTGAGCTCGTTTGTCCCGTCGCCGTCGTTGCCCGCCGCCGCGACGACGAGCATTCCCTTCCGGATCGCGGTAGCGAGCGCCTGCGAGATCGCGATCTCCGACCGGTTCGAGCCGAGGCTGAGGTTGATCACTCCCGGCCCCCGGTCGATGGCGGCCATGATCCCCGCCACGATCTCGCTCGTGACGAGCTGGGTGCCCGCCCCGGGCGCGGCGTCCCACGTCTGCAGGAGGGAGTCCGGATAGATGCCGACGACGCCGACGCCGTTCTCGGCGGCGCCGATGACCGACGCGACGGCCGTCCCGTGGACCCCGCCGAGGGGCTGCGGCTCCTGCGCGTTCAGCGCGAGCAGGTTGGCCCGCCCTGTGAACTCCGGGTGCGCGAGCTCGACCCCTGAGTCGACGATCGTGACGGGCTTGCCGGCCGCGGGCGGCACAAGCCCGGCCACCCCGATGGCGGCGCGCCACCATTCGGACGGGACGAGCGGATCGGCGAAGTCGGTGACGGACAGCGTCCCCGCCGGTCGGTCGGGCACGGCGAAACGGACGGCCCGGCACGCGCGCAGCTCCGGCACGACCCTCGCTGCCTCGCGATCGTCGAGCGTGTAGAGCCGAAGGCTCGCCGACACGGTCGTGGCACCGGCGCCCCGCAGCGCGGCGACGGCGTCGCAGGCGGACGCAGAGGCCGAGCGGAGCTCGACGAGCGTCCGCCCTCCGCCCGTCGGTGCGCGTGGCTCCCCGACGGCGAGCCCTGCCAGCAGCAATCCGCACGCGGCCGCCCAGAGCGCGCGGCGTGAAGCCTTTGCCCTCACGAGGCGGAGGCGGCGAGCGTGCTCCCCGACGGGCTCGAGACGAGGTGGCCGTCCCGCATCGCGAGCCGTCCGGGTGCGCGCGATGCGAGCTCGGCGTCGTGCGTCGCGACGATGACCGTCACGCCGTGGCTCGCCGCGAGCCCCGCGAGCAGGTCGATCACGTCGGACCCCGTCTGCGTGTCGAGGTTGCCCGTCGGCTCGTCGGCGAGGATCACTCGGGGCTCGACGACGAGCGCCCGGGCGATCGCGACCCGCTGCTGCTCGCCGCCCGAGAGGTGCGACGGCAGGTGCGAGGCACGCTCTCCGAGCCCTACCTCGTCGAGGAGCGCGAGCGAGCGGCGACGGAGCTCGACCGACGGGACACCCACGGGTGCAAGCGCCGACTCGACGTTCTCGAGCGCCGTCAGCGTCGGGATCAGGTTGAACTGCTGGAAGACGAAGCCGAACGCGTTCAGCCGCAGATCGGCGAGCTCGCGGTCGCCGAGCGTGGCGAGATCGCGTCCCTCGAAGAGAACGCTGCCGGAGCTCGGGCGGTCGAGGGCGCCCAGCAGCTGCAGGAGCGTCGTCTTCCCCGAGCCGCTCGGCCCCTCGAGCGCGACGAACTCGCCCTCGTCGATCCGGAGGTCGACCCCACCGACCGCCTCGATGATCGCCGGGCCCCGCTGGAAGAAGCGCTTCGCGCCCTGGACGTCGTACAGCACCTCCCCCATCATTCCACCTGCCGGAGGGCGTCGGCGGGCCGGAGGCGTGAGGCGCGGAAGGCACCGGCAGCGCCGGCGACCAGGCCACCGACGACGGCGAGCAAGAATCCGGCGAGCAGCACCCCCGCCGCGATAGGAGCCGAGAGAGCCACCTGGTCGCTGACCGACCGCGCCGTGACCTCGCCGAGCCCGAAGAAGCCGTCGCCGCCTCCGGTGCTCGAGCTCGCGGTCAGCGTCGGGCCGAACGTGCCGATGGACGACGCGACGACGATGCCGAGGACGACGCCGAGCAGGCCGCCGAGCACCCCCTGGGCGAGCGACTCGCCCAGGACCTGGCGGATCACGAGCCACTGCGTCCAGCCGAGCGCCTTCAGCGTCCCGAGCTCCCGCACGCGCTTGCCGACCGAGGACAGGGTGAGGAGGATCGCGAGCAGGAAGGCGGCCGCGGCGGCCAGGATCGCGAGCGCCTTGCCGAGCCGCTCGGAGAGGCTCGCGGCGTCGACGAGCGACCCGCTGATCGAGTCGGCGACGTCCTTCGCGCTCGCGACCTCGGCCCGCGGGTAGAGGTTCTCGATCTGTGCCTGCACGTCGCCGACCGACGCGCCGTTCTCGGCGCGGACGAGGAGGACGTTGACGGAGCCCTTCTGGCTCGCAAGCACCTGGAGCTGCGGCAGCGCGATGTAGACGTCCGCGGTCTGGCCGCCGAGCGGCGGCCGCACGAGACCGACCACGGTGAACACCGTCCCGTTCAGGTTCAGCTTGGAGCCGACCTTCAGCCCCTGCCGGTTCGCGTACGTGCTGGAGACGAGCGCCTCGTGCTTCCCGGCGCCCTTGCCGGCGGCGATGAACCGCCCGCGGGTGACCAGGGCAGGAGTGACGACGCCGATGTCGGGCGTCGCCGGATCGACGCCGGCGATCGTGTAGCTCCGGCTCTCGATGTTCGTCTGGGGCGGGTTGACGACCTGCTGCAGCGTCTGCTCCGGCGTCGTGATCGTGGCGCGGAAGCGCTGCAGCCGCGCCGGCAGGCACTTCGCGAACGCGCCTCTGTCGCCGCCGGCCCGGAAGCCGCCCTGCGGCTGGTTCTGGCCGCCGCCGAGCCCACCCTGACGGCCGTTCTGGCCGTTCTGCTGCCCGCCGGGCTGCGCGCCGCCGACCGTGATCCCCTGCTTCTGCAGGCAGGCCTGAATCTTCTGGAACTCCGCCGGCGTCGGCGGGCTGAGCCGCCGGTTGATGCGGATCTGGTCGCCACCCGTCTTGATCCTGGCCACGATCTTCGGCACCGTTCCCTCCTGGTGCACGGCGGCGAGCACGAGGCCGCTGGACACGGACGCGACCCCGGGCACCTTCGCGATCTGCGCAGCGGAAGCCTGCGGGAACGTCAGCTGCGTACCGGGTAGGAAGAAGTCGTGCACGAAGTGGTCGCCGGGCTTGCCGAGCTTCGAGAGGTCTGTGATGACCGACTGGTTCGCCTGTACGACCTCGCGGCCGCCGGCGAACCCGCCACCGAAGCTCTGCCCCTGCGCGCCGTCCTGGCTCTCGGGCGCGAGCGTCACCGTCAAGTCCGTGCCGATGGTCGAGAGCGGGTCGAGCGCGTCGGCCTGCGCCTTGTCGAGGCCCTTCGAGAGCGCCGACACCGCGATCACCAGGGACACACCCACGGCGAGCCCGAGGACGGTCAGGATCGTGCGGCTCTTTCGCCGCAGGAGCTCGCTCCGCAGGTAGCCGAGGAAGAACACCTACCGATTCAAGCAGCGGTGCCTGTGAGCCACCTGTGCGTGCGAAACGGGCTCCGGGTCGCCGTCCCGGAAGCGCTCCACGATCATGAACAGCTCGGATCTCACATCATCGAGGATGGCCACGTTTCACCTCGCATGACCGACCTCGTCTCCTCCACCTACGAGAGCCCGGTCGGGACGCTGACGCTCGTCGCAGGCGCGGCGGGACTCCAGGCGGTGATGTGGCCCGGACGGGATGCCGCTCGTGTGGGCCTGCCCGGACGCGCGGCTCGCGCCGGCGCGTCGGCGACGCTCGAGGACGCAGCCAGGCAGCTGGACGAGTACTTCGCCGGCACGCGCAGGTGGTTCGACCTCCCGCTCGACCTCCACGGGACTCCCTTCCAGCTCGCCGCCTGGCACGCCCTCGCCGAGATCCCCTACGGCGAGACGCGCTCGTACGCCGAGCAGGCGGCTCGGCTCGGGCGACCGTCCGCCGTGCGCGCGGTCGGCGCCGCGAACGGCCGCAACCCGCTCTCGATCGTGCTCCCCTGCCACCGGGTGATCGGCAGCGACGGCGCGCTGCGCGGGTTCGGGGGCGGGCTCGACGTCAAGGCCGGGCTGCTCGCGTTCGAGGCCGGTGCCCGGCTTCAGTCGGGCACCTGAAAGACGTACAAGCTTCGTGTGCCAGGCTGAGCCTGGCACGCTCTGGGCCGAGGGAGGGCAGCGCTGCTACCCTCCCTCGGCCCGGTCGCGCTAGGTGGGGAGTCAGCGGTTCCCTGAACCCGAAATCCGCTCCAGCGGGACCGAACGCCGTCCGAGGGGCGGCTTCAACGGGATTGGGTCTGCGCACGAGGTGTTGACAGGTCGGGTCCCGCGCACTGGGAGCGTTCGAACCGCGTCAGGTCCGGAAGGAAGCAGCGCTAAGGACTCCCTCCCAGGTGCCGCGGTTCCGCCCGGCCCGAGCCGGCGACGCAGGTTCCTCCGGGGAAGCTCGTTTCGACGACGGAGTGCGCGATCGGGCGAAGCTTCTCCGCTGGCGCGGAGAAGCGTTAGATAGGGGGCTCAGACGAGCGTGTTCGTCCGTCTGGCTCCCCAGCCGGCTGGTTGAGCGCGTTCAGCAGCGCTTGCGATCTTGCCGGGCCCAGGCCGGGGACTGATTGCACCTCGCGTTCCGAGGCGGCGGCGATGGCTGCGATCGATCCGAATCGGGCGATCAACGCTCTGGCGTGATCGGGGCCGATCCCCGGAATTCCCGACAGCAGGCCGACCGGGGACGCAACGATCGGCCGGCGGCCGACGTGAACAGTCGCGCGCTGCGCGAAGCGGCGGTGCTCTCGCGCAGCGAACACGTGCAGCCAGAGCGCCGAGTCGTCGCGGGACGCCGTCTGGAGAATCCGAATCCCGTTGTCCGCGACCTTCAGCAGCGCGCCGCGGAGAGCCCTGGGTGGGACTGGCCCGTCATCGAGATCAGGTCCTTCCACGAGGAGGTAGGCACGCCGTGGGTCCCGCCGGAGTGCCGCTACCTGGCTCCAGATCCGGCGGTGTTTCAGGGACACATGCAGGTCGGCGATCGACTTGCGTTCGACCACGCGATCTCCGAACGCATAATCACCGACGGCAAGCGTCACCAGGTCGACCGTCGCCCCGAGCGCGGCGAGACACTCCGGTACACCCGAACGCCGCTCGCGCACATCAACGGTTATCGTCAACACATCCACGACGAACCATCTTCCCCGAGGACCAGTGCCCACTTTGAGCCCGTTGAATGCCGAGAATGTGTCCTGCAGCTGCGGCGTGAACGCCCGATCTAACGCGTTTCAGGCCCGAAGGGACTGAAACGCTTTGGCCGCCCTGTACCGCACCTACCGCCCGCTCGACTTCGGCCACGTGGTCGGCCAGGAGGCGGTCGTGCGGACGCTCAGGAACGCGATCGAGCACGACCAGGTGCGGCAGGCGTACCTGTTCGCGGGACCCCGCGGGACGGGGAAGACCTCGCTCGCGCGCATCCTCGCCAAGGCCCTCAACGCGCAGGGCGGGCCGAACGCCGACTTCGACCCCGACAGCCCGATCGCCCGGGCGATCGCGAACGGCAGCTCGCTCGACGTGGTCGAGATGGACGCCGCCTCGCAGCGCGGCATCGACAACGCCCGCGAAATCCGCGAGCGCGCGGTGCTCCAGCCCGTCGAGGGGACGTACAAGGTCTACATCATCGACGAGGCCCACCAGCTGACCAAGGAGGCGTGGAACGCGCTCCTGAAGCTGATCGAGGAGCCGCCGCCCCACCTCGTCTTCGTGTTCTGCACGACCGACCTCGCGAGCGTCCTGCCCACGGTGCGGTCGCGCTGCCAGACGTTCGTCTTCCAGCGGCCGCGGCTGCAGGAGCTCGTCGCCGTCCTGCGGCGCGTGTGCGAGGGAGAAGGCATCGACGCGCCCGACGCCGCGCTCGCCCTCGTCGCCCGCGCCGCGCACGGCTCCTTCCGCGACGCGGTCTCGACTCTCGACCAGCTCGCCGCCGCGACGGGCAAGGCCATCTCCGTGCAGGACGTGCTGCAGCTCGTCGGCGGGATCGAAGAGGACTCGCTCTTCCGCCTCTGCGACACGATCGTCGACCGTGACACGGCAGGCGCGCTCGTCCAGATCGAGGAGCTCGCGGAGAAGGGGCACGACATCGGTCGCCTCGTGACCGAGCTGATCGAGCACCTCCGCCAGCTTCTCCTCGTGCAGCACGTCGGCCACGTCCCCGAGTCGCTCCCCGTGACCGAGGAGACGCGCGAGCGGCTCCGAGAGCAGGCCAACCAGCTGCCCGAGCCGACCGTGCTGCGCCTGATCGACCTGCTCGCGGTGGCCGTGGAGGACATGCGTCAGGGTGGCGACCCGCGGCTGCCGCTCGAGCTCGCGCTCGTCAAGATCACGCGCCCGCAGTCCGATCTCTCGCGCGACTCCCTCGCCCACCGGATCGAGTTGCTCGAGGCGCAGCCGCAGGGAGCCCCGGCACCGGCTCCCGAGGCGCGGGCCGTGCCGCTCGTCTCGGTTCCGTCGCAGCCTGCACCCGAGCCGCCTGCCTCGACGCCCGAGGCGGCCGCGCCGCCCGAGGACGACGCGTTGCCGCCGCTCGAGCTCGACCAGCTCCGCGACGCCTGGCAGCGGGATGTCGTCGACGCCGTCAAGAGCCGCTCGATTCCCATCTCGACGCTCGTGTCCGAGGCCCGGCCGGTGGAGCTGAGCGGCAACACCGTGACGATCGAGTTCGCGCCGGCGGCGGGGTTCCACCGCACCCAGATCGAGGAGCCGAAGAACCTGGCCCTCGTGCGCGATGCGCTCTACGAGGTGACGGGCCGCCGGCTGACCGTGGAGACGACCCTGGGCGCGTCACCCGAGCAGATCCGATCCGGACGACGTGCGCGAGCTCTCCGAAGAGGACGTGATCTCGCTGCTCAAGGACACATTCGATGCCGAGGAAGTGGAGGAGCACTGATGGCGAAGTTCGACATGAACGCAATGCTGAAGCAGGCCCAGCAGATGCAGGCCCAGATGATGGAGGCGCAGGAGCAGGCGAAGCAGGAAGTCGTGGAGGCTTCGGCCGGGGGCGGCATGGTCACGGTGAAGGCGAACGGGGGCGGCGAGATCGTCGAGATCCGGATCGACCCGAAGGCGATCGACCCCGACGACCCGGAGATGCTCGCCGACATCGTCATGGCGGCAGCGAACGAGGCACTCCGCTCGGCTGCCGACCTGGTCGAGTCGAAGATGAAGGCCCAGATGCCCGACCTCGGTTCGCTCGGGATCCCCGGTCTCTAGCCCTTCGCGCCGACGCCCTCGCTCAGGCCCGGCCGAGTACAGGTGGAGGCAGCGCTGCCCCCCGTCCGCCAGCGCGCCGCCCACGACGCTTCCGCCCGCTGGCGCCGCCTGCGGGCACGTCCGAAACGGATCAGTAACCTCACAGCGATGCTGAGCCCCGCCGTCGACAACCTCGTCGCGCAGTTGACGCGCCTGCCCGGAATCGGCACCCGCACCGCGCAGCGCCTCACGTTCCACCTGCTCTCGGTGTCGCGGGAGGAGGCCCTCGCGCTCGCCGGCCGCGATCACCGACGTGAAGGAGCGCGTGCGTTTCTGTCGCGACTGCGGCAACCTCACCGAGGAGGAGCTCTGCGCCGTGTGCGCCGATCCGCGGCGCGACCGCACCATCGTCTGCGTCGTCGAGCAGCCCGTCGACGTGGTCTCGCTCGAGCGGACGCACGAGTACCGGGGCCTCTACCACGTGCTCGGTGGCTCGCTGTCGCCCCTCGACGGCGTCGAGCCCTCCGACCTGCGGGTCGGCCAGCTGCTCTACCGGGTGGAGCAGGGGGGAATCGAGGAGGTGGTGCTGGCGACGAACCCGAACATGACCGGCGAGGCGACGGCGGCCTACCTCGCCGACCGGCTCCGCGACCGCGTCCGTGTGACCCGGCTTGCCAGCGGCCTGCCGGTCGGCGGCGACCTCGAGTACGCCGACGAGGTCACGCTGGGGAGAGCAGCCGGCGCTCGCGGGACGACGGCCGGCCTAGCGGTATCCTCGCCCGATGCGTGTCCTCGTCACCGGCTCGAGCGGCCAGATCGGCACGAACCTCGCGCTGCGGCTGGTGGCCGAGGGGCACGACGTCTTCGGGGTCGACAAGCGCCTGAACGGGTGGACGGACGACTTCCGCTACCTCCTCCAGGACCTGTCCGGCCACTACGCGGCGATGGAGGGCGGCATCGGCGGCGTCGAGTACCCGGAGGCCGACGTCGTCGTGCATCTGGCGGCGCACGCGAAGGTGCACCAGCTCGTCCGCGAGCCCGGCCGCGCACTCGAGAACATGACGATGACCTTCAACGTCCTCGAGTACTGCCGCCAGACCGGCACGCCGGTCATCTTCAGCTCGAGCCGTGAGGTGTACGGCGACGTGCACCGCTTCCAGACGGAGGAGGGCACGGCCGACTTCGCCTACGCCGAGAGCACGTACTCGGCCTCGAAGATCGCCGGGGAGGCGCTCGTCTACTCCTACGCGCGCTGCTATCAGCTCCCGTACATCGTCTTCCGCTTCTCGAACGTCTACGGACGGTTCGACAACGACCTCGCGCGGATGGTGCGCGTGATCCCGCTCTTCATCCATCGCATCCTGCGCGACGAGGCGATCACGGTCTTCGGCGGCAACGACAAGGTGCTCGACTTCACCTACGTCGACGACTGCGTCGACGGGATCGTCCGCGGGATCCACGGGCTCGCCGACGGGAGCGTCCGCAACGAGACGATCAACCTCGCGTACGGGGAGGGGAACACGCTCGTCCGCGTCGCCGAGCTGATCGGCGAGGCGACGGGCAAGGATCCCGATGTCACCCTCGCTCCCCCATTGCTCGGCGAGGTCACACGCTACGTCGCCGACATCGGCCGGGCGCGGGCGCTGCTC
The DNA here is from genome assembly GCA_963736945.1 of uncultured Thermoleophilia bacterium. Taxonomy (GTDB): domain Bacteria; phylum Actinomycetota; class Thermoleophilia; order Gaiellales; family Gaiellaceae; genus Gaiella. The sequence goes on along the minus strand of CAVTQW010000014.1, from coordinate 35,816 downwards.
GGCTGGGAGCCGGCCGTGCCGCTGGACGCGGGCATCGACCGCAGCGTCGCGTGGTTCGAAGAGTGGCGGCAGGCGCACCCCGAGGAGTCGTTGGAGCTCGCCGAGATCGCGCCGGAGGAGACTGCGCGCTACTTCAAGGCGTAGTCGCGAGGTTCCGGCCGCCTGGCCGAAGCCAGGCGGCAGGCAGGTGCCGGCCTCAGCCGGTCACCTCGACGCAGGTCTTGCCTACACTTTGCGCATGCCCGGACCCCGCATCGGAGTCGTCGGCGCCACCGGCGCGGTCGGCACCGTCACGCTGGAGCTGCTGGCCGAGCGCGGCTACGATACGCGGGCCTTCGCCTCGGCCCGCTCGGCGGGCTCGCGGATCCCCTTCGGCGACGACGAGCTGCTCGTCGAAGAGGCGACGCGCGAGGCGCTCGCCGCCGGAGACATCGACCTCTTCCTCTTCTCGGTCGGGACGAGCGCGAGCCGTGAGCTCGTGCCCGTCGCGTCGGCCGCGGGCGCCATCTGCGTCGACAAGTCGTCCGCCTACCGGCTCGTCGACGGCTACCCGCTCGTCGTGCCGGAGGTGAACCCGGGGCGCGCGCTCGAGGCGCTCGAGCGCGACCGCATCGTGGCAAACCCGAACTGCTGCACGATCCCGCTCACGTGCGTCCTGAAGCCGCTCCACGACGCGGTGCCGCTGACGCGGGTGCACGTCGCGACGTACCAGTCCGTCTCGGGCGCCGGCGCCCAGCGCATGGAGCAGCTTCGCGCAGAGCAGGCGGCCGAGCACAACCTCGTCATGGACTGGGAGTGGGAAGGCGAGGACTCGGACGAGGAGGCGAAGCTCCGAGCCGAGACCCGCAAGATCCTCGAGCTGCCGGAGCTCCCGATCAGCGCCACGTGCGTGCGCGTGCCGGTGCTCGTGGGGCACTCCGAAGCGATCTGGGCCGAGTTCGAGGAGCCGCTCTCACCAGAGGAGGCGACCGAGCTCCTCGAGGAGGCGGCCAGCGTCCGCGTCCTCGACCTGCCCGAGTTTCCGACGCCGAAGGACGCGACGGGCAGCGACGACGTGCTCGTCGGGCGCATTCGCCGCGATGAGGCGTCGCCGAACGGGCTCGCGCTCTTCCTCTCGAGCGACAACCTGAGGAAGGGAGCAGCGCTCAACGCGATCCAGATCGCGGAGGTGCTGCTCGCCGGTGTCGCCGCGCCTAGTGCGGCGTCTCACAACGTTTCACAGAAACAGCATCGTTGTGAGACGCCGCACTACAGCAATCAACATGGAGTGGGGTGTCCCGCAACGATCATTTCCGGTCGAACGTTGCGGGACACCCCATGGCTGGCCTGGCGCTCGCCTTCGGCGCCGCGCTCGTGCTCGGCGGGAGCGCCGGATCGACCCGTACGAAGACGGCCCCGGAGAAGACGCTGCTCGCGGTCGGGGACATCGCCTCGTGCGCGTCGCACGGCGACGAGGAGACGGCGGCGCTCGTCTCCACCGTCCCCGGCACGATCGCCGTGCTCGGCGACATCGCCTACGAGAGCGGCAGCAGGGACGACTTCGCTAACTGCTTCGACCCGAGCTGGGGCGCGCTCGTGCCGCGCATCAAGGCCGCGCTCGGGAACCACGAGTACAACACGGGCACGGCCGCGGTCGCGATCGACCGCTTCCGGCTGCCGCGAAACGGCTGGTACAGCTACGCGCTCGGAACCTGGCACGTGATCGTGCTGAACTCGAACTGCAGCAAGATCGGCGGGTGCGCGCGCGGCTCGCCGCAGTGGCGCTGGCTCCGGACCGATCTCGCTGCGCACCCCGCAACGTGCACACTCGCCTACTGGCACCACCCCCGCTTCAGCTCGGGCATCCACGGCTCCGATGCCGCGTACGCGCCGTTCTGGGATCTTCTCGCCCGCGCGCAGGCGGATGTCGTCCTCGAGGGGCACGACCACGACTACGAGCGTTTCGCGCCGGTCCAGGGCATCCGATCGTTCGTGGTGGGTACCGGTGGGAGGAGCCACTATCCGACTCTGCTGCCGCGACCGGGCAGCGTGGTGCGCAACAGCACGACCTTCGGCGTCCTCAGGCTGACGCTCCGGGGAGACGGCTACGACTGGCGCTTCATGCCGGTGCGCGGCGAAACCTTCACCGACGCGGGCTCGGCGCGGTGCCGGTGAACCCGAGTGGGGTGTCCCGCGACGTTCCACCGGAAATGATCGTTGCGGGACACCCCACTCCATATTGATTGCAGTCGTGCGGCGTCTCACAACGATGCTCTTTCCTGTCTGACGTTGTGAGACGCCGCACGAGGCGCCGCTCACCGCGACGGCACTGAGGCGCCCGGCGGAGGCGTGAAGGCCTCCTGCACGACCCGCAGGACGCGGGCACGCCGTCCTTCCTCGACCGGCGCGAGGCCGGCAAGCTCGAGCCGACATAGCTCCACGCGCCCCTGGGCGCGCAGCGTGCTGAACCCGAACTCCTCGAGGAAGTCGCGGGGGAACACCGTTCGGTGCACGATGAAGCGCGTTCGCGCAGGCTCCCGCTCCGAATAGCGGTACGCGAACGCCTCGAGCGCGCCGGCACCCTGGTCGCGCGCCTCCCCGATGGCGGCGAGGAAGAGGGACTTGAGCACCCAGTCGAGGCCCTCGCGGGTCAGGTACGCGCACGTGACGAGCACCGCGTCGTCGGACGGCGGGCCCGCCGGGAGGTCGTCTGCGCGCGGGAACAGCCCGGAGGCCCCGTACTGCATCGAGCCGAGGACGGAGCCGTCGTCGTCGTAGTAGATCGTTCCCCACTCTCCCGACTCCTCCTCGACGCGCTCGATCCACCGCTCCTTGGAGGCGGTCCGGTTCCCTCGCGACTGCCACCAGACGCAGTCGCGGCACACGGCGGGCGCGGTGGCGACCGTTCCCCGCGTGAGCCCCGCGACGCGTGACGGCACGCTCTAGCCGCCTTCCGGCGGCGGTCCGAAGTCGTCGACGACGACGTCCACGGTCGCCGTCTCGAGATCCGTCATGCGCCCGAGGTACTCCGCGACCCGCTGCTGGACTGCGATCCCCACCGCAGCCGCGGCGGCGCCCCACTCGAGCCCGAGATGGAGCTCGACCGAGAGCACCCCCTCGGCATTCGTCACCTTGACCCCGTGATGCTTCGGGCGCGAACCGTCGACCAGCCGGCGCACACCCTCGATCTCGAGCGCGGCGTCGCCCGCATAGCTCGCGACGACGTCCGCGGAGATGAGCGCGTGCCCTTCCATCAGGCGGATTGTTGCAGCCCACCCGTCGCCGGGCGGAGCACCAGCTCGGTCACCTCCGGCCGCGCGCAGAACCGAAACGGCACGAAGGTCGTCCCCGTCCCGGGCGACACGTGCATCACGCCGCCACCGGCCTCGTAGAGCCCGGCCACGTAGCGCGACCGGGGATGGGCGAGCAGCACTCTGCCGCCGGGATAGGGCAGCACGATCTGGCCCGCGTGCAGGTGGCCGGCCAGCACGAGGTCGAAGGCCCCGTCCGGGAGCCGACGGGCGATACCCGGGAAATGGCAGAGGAGGATCCGCAGATCGGCCTCCGTGTCCGCGAGCTTCCACGGCCGCGCCCGTCCTCTGCGGTAGCTGTCGGCGTCCGTGCCGACGAGCTGGATGCGAGCCCCCATGTGCTCGACGACCGTCGCCTCGTCGCGCAGCAGGACTGCCACCTCGGCGAGGCCTTCCAGCTCGGCCGCCCGCGAGAACGGATCGCGCGTGACCGCGACATCGTGGTTCCCGAGGATCACGAACGGCCGCCCGAGCCGGCGCAGCAGGTCGACGAGGAGCGGAACTCCGCGCGGATGCGAGACCAGATCGCCCGTGACGCAGACGAGATCCGGACGGCGCTCCCCCACCCAGGCGACGGCTCGCTCCGTCGCGGCCCTGCCTCGCGACGGGATGCCGAGGTGGAAGTCGGAGAGATGCGCGATGCGCAGGCCGTCGAGGCGCTCGGGGAGGCCCTCGATCCGGATCTCGAGCACCCGCATCCGGAGCCAGCCGGCCTCGAACATGCCGTAGGCGAGCAGCGCGAGCGCGAGGAGCACGAGAGCCGCGAGCCAGATCATGAGCCACGTCGGTGCCGGGCTTCAGCCCCGCACCGGGGTCTCACACGGACAGCTTCTCGACGACCGGGGCGACCGAGACGACGTGCCGCTTGAACTTCAGCTCCGAGTCGGTCAGGCCGGCCGCGACGCCGACGAGCTGCGACAGGTGCAGGATCGGCAACGCGAAGTCCCTCCCCGTCTGCTTCTTCAGCTTGGACTGCCAGGCGTCGAGTGAGAGGTGGCAGAGCGGGCATGGCGTCACCATCGCGTCGGCGCCGGCCTCGACGGCCTGCTCGATCGGCTGGATCAGCTCGGCGAGCGCCGTGTCCTCGCGGGCCTGGATGATCGGGAAGCCGCAGCACTTGATCTTGGCGGGGTAGTCGATCGCCTCGCCGCCGCAGGCCTCGATGATCCGCTCCAGGGAGCTCGGCTTGTCGGGGTCCTCGAAGCCCATCAGCTTCGACGGCCGCAAGATCTGGCACCCGTAGAACGGCGCGATCTTGAGCCCGCGGAGACCCTTGTGCGCGACGGTCTGAAGCTCGCCGAACGACTCGCCCGCGATGAGCCAGAGGAAGTGCTTCACCTCGACCGTGCCGCGATAGCGGGGCACGCCGACCTGTTCCAGGTTGTCGTTCACGCGCTCGCGGAGGTCGTCGTCGATCTTGAGCTGGTGGTTCGCCTGGCGCAGGTTGAGCGTGCACACGTTGCACACGGTCATGAGCGTGTCGCACCGCGTCGCCTCCGCGTAGGCGAGGATCCGGGCGTTGAGGTGGAGGTAGTAGTCCGGCTCGGCCTCGTGGATGTCGCCCGCGCCGCAGCAGGTGACCGACTCGAGCTCGATCAGCTCGTACCCCACCTTGGGCGCGAGTGCCTGGGTGGAGATGTCGAGCTCCTTCGCCGAGAGCGACGCGAGGCAGCCCTTGTAGTACGCGACCTTCTTCACGGTCGGACCCCGTCGGCTTCTTCTCGCTCGCTCGGCAGGTACGGCCGGGGAGCGGAATCGGGCTCGTCGTACGGGCTCCGGCCCTCGGACGCCTCGTGGTGCGACTCGATCCGCCCGAGCGCGCGCTCGCCCTGCACGATGCCGGCGGCGCCGTCGCGGCCCTGCGCCTTGACGAGGTCGAAGAGCGCGCGCGACTCGTCCACCTCGGCGGCGACGTGGGGCGGGAACGGCGGCGGCACCTTGCCCTTGACCGCGAGGCCCATCGCGAACTTCATCTCCTTGATCGACGCGAGGATTCCCTGCGTCTTCGGAACGAGCTCCGTCTCGCGCAGCCAGCCGGTCGTCTTCGCCGAGGTCACGAACCACTTCGCGTGCTTCGCGCCCATGTCCCGGTCGATCCCGTTCTTCATCGCCTCGGCGCCGAGCTTCGCGATCGCGTCCCGCGGGTCGACGCCTTTCGGACAGCGCTCGTTGCAGAAGTAGCAGCGCGTGCAGTCCCAGAGCCCGTGCTCCTCGGAATAGGTCTCGAGGCGCTCGATCTTGGCGCCGTCGCGCGGGTCGCCGACGAAGCGCATCCCCTTCGCGAGCGCGGCCGGGCCGAGGAAGTCGGGGTCGGACTCCATCGAGTTGCACTCGGACACGCAGCAGCCGCAGTTGATGCAGAGCGACTCCTTGTGGATGACCTCCATCTGCTCCTGGGAGACGACGTTCTCGCGCTCCTCCGCCTGGTCGTAGCGGGGTTGCAGGTACGGCTCGACAGCGCGCATCTTCTGCCAGAAGGGCGCCATGTCGACGACGAGATCCTTGACGATCGGCAGGTTGCCCATCGCCGAGATGACCGGCACGCGGCCCGCCTGGACGACGTCGTACATGCGTACCTTGCATGCGAGGACGGCGCCGCCGTCCATGCGCATCCCGCACGAGCCGCAGATCATCATCCGGCAGCTCTTCCGGTAGGCGAGCGACCCGTCGTGGCGGTCCTTGACGAGGTCGAGGCAGTCGAGGAGCGTCGCCTCCTCCGGCGCGTCGACCTCGTACTCGCGGAGGGCACGGTCGCCGGTCTTCGCGTCGTAGCGCCAGATCTTCAGGCCGACCTGCATCAGTACTTCCTCTCCATCGGCTCCCACTTCGTCATCCGGACCTCCTTGTAGGAGAGCTCCGGGCCACCGTCCTGCCAGCGCGTGATCGAGTGCTTGAGGAAGTTCTCGTCGTCGCGGTCCGGGAAGTCGTACGGCCGCGAGTGGGCGCCCCTGCTCTCCTTCCGCGCGAGCCCCGCCTGCAGCATGCACGCCGCGATGTCGAGCAGATAGCCGAGCTCGATCGCCTGCGTGAGGTCGCTGTTGAAGACGTCGCTCTTGTCCTCGATGACGACGCCGCGCTCGTAGCGCTCGCGCAGGCCGTCGATGATCCCGATCTGCGCCTCCATCTTCTCGGGGCGCCGGAAGACGCCGAAGTTCTCGAGCATCGACTGGCCGAGCTCGTCGCGGATCGCCCACGGCCGCTCGCCGTCGGTGTTCGCGAGGAGGCCCTTCACCCAGCCCTCGGCGTCGGCCCGCGCCGCCTCGCCGTCTCCGGTGGGGCCCGGGGCGCCGAGCGCGTACTCGGCGGCTGCCTGCCCGGAGCGGCGGCCGAACGTGATCGTCTCCATCAGCGAGTTGCCGCCGAGGCGGTTGGCGCCGTGCACGGAGACGCAGGCCACCTCACCCGCCGCGTAGAGGCCCTCGATCTCGGTCAGGCCCCAGTTGTCGGTCTCGACGCCGCCCATGTGGTAGTGGGCTCCGGGCCGCACGGGGATCGGCGCGTAGATCGGGTCGACGCCGGCGTAGGTCATGGCGAGCTCGCGCGAGCCGGGCAGCTTGGTCAGGATCTTCTCGGGGCCGAGGTGACGCAGGTCGAGGAGGACCGAGCCGTTGATCCCGCGGCCGGCCTCGATCTCGGTCGTCTCCGAGCGCGAGACGACGTCGCGCGAGGCGAGCTCGAGCGCGTTCGGGGCGTAGCGCTGCATGAAGCGCTCGCCCTCCTTGTTGATGAGGTAGCCGCCCTCCCCGCGGCAGCCCTCGGTGATGAGGATGCCGCTCGGGTACATCGTCGTCGGATGGAACTGCATGAACTCGATGTCCTTCAGCGGCAGTCCCTCGCGCAGCGCCATCGACATGCCGTCGCCGGTGCACGCATAGGCGTTCGTCGTCGCGCGGTAGAGGCGGCCGACGCCGCCGGTCGCGAGGATCACCGACGTGCCGGTGACGAGCTTGACGCCGCCGTTCAGGAGGTCCCAGGAGATGACGCCGGTGCAGCGGCCGCCGTCGACGACGAGCCGGAAGGCGAAGTACTCCTCGTACACGACGAGGCCCTCCGCCATCCGCCGCTGGAGCTGCTCGTAGAGCACCTGGATCAGCACGTGTCCCGTGATGTCCGCGGCGTAGACCGTGCGCGGCGACCCTGCGGCGCCGAACGGCCGCTGGTCGAGCCGGCCGTCGCTGTTGCGCGAGAAGACGCAGCCCCAGTGCTCGAGCTGGTAGATGTCGCCCGGGGCCTCCGCCGTGAAGGCCTCGATCGCGTCCTGGTCGCCGAGGTAGTCGGAGCCCTTGACCGTGTCGAAGGCGTGCGTCTCGGGGCTGTCGTCGGCCTTGTTGCCGAGGGCGGCGTTGATGCCGCCCTCGGCCGCGCCCGAATGGCTGCGGGTCGGATGGAGCTTCGAGATGACGGCGACCCTCGCGCCCCTGTCGTGCGCCTCGATCGCCGCGCGCATGCCTGCGCAGCCGGCACCGACGACGAGCACGTCGTACGAGGGCTCCATGCCACGGAAACTACCCGATGCCGTGGAAGACGGCGCGCGGCGTCAGATCACTGGACGCGCGGGCCGGCCTGGGCGACCGCCGGGCCTGCATCGGCTGCGAACTTCTCGAAGTTCTCCGCGAACATCGCAGCGAGCTCGCGTGCCTTCTCGTCGTACGCCTCCGGGTCGCGCCAGGTGGAGCGCGGGTCGAGCAGCGACGGGTCGACGCCGGGCACCCTCGACCGGGACGCTCGAACCCGAAGACGTCGTCGACGCGGTAGTCGACCTCGTCGAGCTCGCCCTGGAGCGCCGCGTGCAGGAGCCGGCGCGTCGCCTGGATCGGCATCCGGTGGCCCTCGCCGTACGGCCCGCCCGTCCAGCCCGTGTTGACGAGCCAGACCGTGGCTGCGTGACGATCGAGCTTCTCGCCGAGCAGCCGCGCGTAGACGGCCGGGGGCTGCGGCAGGAAGGGAGCGCCGAAGCAGGTCGAGAACGTCGGCTGCGGCTCCTGGACCCCGATCTCGGTTCCGGCGAGCTTCGCGGTGAAGCCGGAGAGGAAGTAGTAGAGGGCCTGGTCGCGCGAGAGCCGCGCGATCGGCGGCAGGATCCCGAAGGCGTCGGCGGTGAGCATCACGACCGAGCGCGGATGGCCGGCCATCTTCGTCCGCAGCGCGTTCGAGATCCGCTCGAGCTTGTAGGCGGCCCGCGTGTTCTCGGTCCTGGAGTCGTCGTCGAGGTCGATCACGCCGCGCTCGTCGACGGCGACGTTCTCGAGCACGGTGCCGAACGTCTTCGTCGTCGCGAAGATCTCGGGCTCCGCCTCGGCCGAGAGCCTGATCACCTTCGCGTAGCAGCCGCCCTCGATGTTGAAGACGCCGTGCGCGCCCCAGCCGTGCTCGTCGTCGCCGATCAGCGAGCGCTCCGGGTCTGCGGAGAGCGTCGTCTTGCCCGTGCCGGAAAGGCCGAAGAAGATCGCGACCTTCCCGTCCTCGCCGACGTTCGCGGAGCAGTGCATCGGCAGGACGCCCTCGAGCGGCAGCCGGTCGTTCATGACCGTGAAGATCGACTTCTTGATCTCGCCGCGCGTAGAACGTTCCCCCGACGAGGACCTCGCCCTTGCTCGGGTGGAGGACGACGAACGTGCCCGAGCGCGTCCCGTCCACCGCCGGGTCGGCCTCGACGGCCGGACGCGTGGAGGACGACGACGTCGGCGACGAGCGAGCGTGCCTCGTCGTGCGGTCGGTGTGATGAACATCGTCTTCGCGAAGAGCGCGTGGTACGGGCTGCCGGTGATCACGCGGACGCCGATCCGGTGGTGCGGATCGGCGCCGGCGAAGGCGTCGACGACGTAGAGGGGATCCTGCGCCTCGAGATTCTCGACGCCTTCGCGCGCAGGCCGTCGAACCTGTCCTCCGGGAGCGGATGGTTGATGTCGCCCCACCAGATCCGGCTCTCGGAGCCGGGCTCGACGACGACGTACTTGTCCTTCGGCGAGCGGCCGGTGAACTTGCCGGTGTCGACGACGAGCGGGCCTCCGTGGGCCAGCGCTCCGGCACCGCTCCTGAGCGCCGCCGTGTAGAGCTGCGCCGTCGTCGGCGGCGAAGATGACCGTCCCGCCGGGCTGGAGGCCGTGGTCGCCGAGCTTCTCGTGGGCGCGAAGGGCGATCATCAGGGTTCCTGGGCTGGTCGGACCTGTCATCGCCGAGATGGGCAGACGTTCCGAGGGTAGCCACATCCGCCGCGGAGTGCGGCACGACCGCACTAGCGGGGTGTCCCGCAACGTTCGACCGGAAATGCTCGTTGCGGGACACCCCACTCCATGTTGATTCAGTAGTGCGGCGTCTCACACGATGCTGTTTCCTGTGAACGCTGTGAGACGCCGCACTACGCCGTGCCGACGACCGCCGCCCTGCGCGGGCTCGAGCTCGATGTCCGCGTCTCGTGCCACGAGCATCGCGTAGCGGCCTCCCGCCGCGAGCAGCTCGTCGTGCGTGCCCGTCTCGACGCCGTGGCCCCGGTCGAGGACGACGATCTGGTCCGCGTCGCGCACCGTCGAGAGCCGGTGGGCGATCGCGATCGTCGTGCGCCCCTCGGCGAGCCGCTCGAGCGCCTCCTGGACGAGCCGCTCGGTCTGGGTGTCGAGCGCGGAGGTCGCCTCGTCGAGCACGAGGATCGGCGGGTTGCGCAGGACCGTGCGCGCGATCGCCATCCGCTGCTTCTCGCCGCCGGAGAAGCGGTAGCCTCGCTCGCCGACGACCGTGTCGTACCCCTCCGGGCAGCGATGCGATCAGCTCGTGGATCTGCGCCGCGCGGGCAGCCTCCTCGACCTCCTCGTCCGTCGCCTCGGGCTTCGCGAAGCGGAGGTTCTCGCGCACCGACGAGTGGAAGAGATACGTCTCCTGCGAGACGACCCCGACGGCGGCGGCGAGCGACTCGAAGGTCAGCTCCTTCACGTCGACGCCGTCGATCGAGACCGTGCCCTCGGTCGCGTCGTAGAGCCGGGCGACGAGGTAGCCGCACGTCGTCTTCCCGGAGCCCGGTCTCGCCCACGAGCGCCGTCTTCGTGCCCGCGGGCACCGCGAACGAGACGTCCTTCAGCGTCCAGGCGTCGTCGTCGTAGCGGAAGCAGACGCCGCTCGAAGGCCACGTCGCCCCGCGGCCGCTCGAGCGTCCGGGTGCCTTCGACGATGTCGATCGGCTGGTCGAGGTAGTCGAAGATGCGGTCGAACAGCGCGAGCGAGCTCTGCACCTCGAGCTGGACGCCGAGGAGGCTGCCGATCGGGAAGAACAGCCGGGTCTGCAGGGTGGTGAACGCGACGAGCGTGCCGATCGAGACCACCGCCGCGCCGCGCGCCTGCGACCAGCCGGCGAACCAGTAGACGAGCGCCGGCATCACCGCGAACGTCATCTGGATCGCGGCCATCATCCAGCGGCCCGTCATCCGGCTCCGCACCTCGAGGTCGGCGAGGCGCCTGGACTCGGCGGAGAACCGTCCCGCCGAGGTCGGCGGAGCGGCCCATCGTCTTGCCGAGCAGGATGCCCGACACCGACAGCGACTCCTGCACGATCGACGAGACGTCGGCGAGCGACACCTGACGCTCGGCGGTCACCTTCTTGCGCTCGTCGCCGACCCGCTTCGTCAGCCAGACGAAGAGCGGCAGCAGGATCAGCGCGAAGACCGCGAGGCGCCAGTCGAGCAGCATCATCGCGACGACCGTCGCGATCACGGTGGTGACGTTCGAGAGCACCGACGTCGCCGTCGAGGTGACGACGGTGTCGATGCCGCCGATGTCGTTCGCGATCCGGCTCTGCACGTCGCCCGTGCGGGTGCGCGTGAAGAACGCGAGCGAGAGCCGCTGCAGATGCTCGTAGACCGAGGTGCGCAGGTCGTGCATGACCGCCTGGCCGACGCGGTTCGAGAGGAGCGTCTGGTAGACGCCGATCGCGCCGGTGACGATCGGGATCAGGATCATCCCCGCCACGAGCAGCGTCAGCAGGCGGACGTCGTTCTCCGGGATCGCCGTGTCGAGCACGCCGCGGAGCAGGAACGACGGGATCACACCGAGCGCGGCCGAGAAGACGATCAGGGTGAAGACGACCGCGAGCTGCGGCCGGTAGGAGCGGAAGAGCGGGAAGATCCGGCGCAGGTTCGCCCTGCGCACCGCGGGGTCGGCCGGCCGCTCGGGCGGCTCCCGAGGGTCTGCTCCGAAGCGGCGACCCGGCACCTGCCTAGAGTGCCTGCCGCCGGGGCCTGGAAGCCTCACATACAGCGGCCCGCCGCGGGCTTGATCTCGAGCTCAGCTGCCGAGCGCTTCGACCGCAGCCTGGACGGCCAGGGTCAGCTCGCGCGAGCGCGCGATCGTCGGCTTCGCGCGCTCGACCTCGAGCGGCTCGCCGATCAGCGCCGCGAGCCGCGGGAACCCGATTGCCCCGGGCGCCAGCGCCCTCCCCGTCCCGACGAGCCGCACCGGCAGGAGCGGCGCCCCGGTCACGAGCGCCATCCGCGCCGCGCCGCGGAGCCAGGGCCCGTCGAAGCGCACGCGGCCCTGCGGGAAGATGCCGACGGCCTCGCCCGCCTCGAGCGCCTCCACCGCCGCGCCGATCGCGGCGACGTCGCCGCGACCGCGCCGGAGCGGGATCGCACCGCCGCCTCGAGCAGCGCCCCACCAGCGGGTACCGCCAGAGCTCCGCCTTGGTCAGGAACCGGATCGGCGCGGAGCGCGGCGCCGAGAGCGGGCGGGGCATCGCGGCGCCGATGCACGACGGGGACGATGACCGACTCGTGATGCGGGACCGCGATCGACGACGCGGCACCTCTGGGCCGGCAGAGCGCGTTCTGACGCCGCGCACCTCGAGCCGGTAGAGCGCCTGGTAGAACCGGCGAAGCTACGCGATGCGCTACGCCGCGTAGCTCATGCGCTTCTGCGAGCCGGAAGCGCTCGAGCCGCTCGCCGACACCGTCGACCCAGGCCTCGGCCCGCGGCAGGCGCACGAGCGCGCCCGAGCGGCGGCGGACGGCGGCGCCGTGCAGGCCGCGCGGGATCAGCCGGTAGCTGCCCTCGACGCCGAGCCGCCGCGCGCGCTCGAACCCCTGCCGCGAGCTCTTCGGGCTGACGCCCGGGAATGCCGGGGAGGTACCGGTCCCACGCGCCGTGGAGCACGTCGAACCGCTTCCCGCGAAGGCCGTCGAGCGCGAGCCGGTCGGGGATCCAGGGCGCGAGGCCGAGCACGCCGGCAACTGCCGGCTCCGCTGCGACGCCGATCGAGACGGCACCGCCCATCGAGAAGCCGACGAGCAGCGACGGGCGGTCGACGACGCTCGAGCGCGGCGCGGGCGTCCGCCATGCACGAGTCGAGCGCGTTCCACGTCTTGAGGCGGTAGCGCACCTCCGCGAACGCGAGGTCGGGGAACCGCGGCGCGAGCTCGGTCGCGAGCAGCTCGCTCGTCGCGCTCCACGTGCCGGGCACGGCCTTCGCGGTGCCGCCGTTGACGAGCACGACCGCCGGCCGCGGCGCCCTCGTTGCGGAGGCGGAGGTCGGCGCCCGTCGGTAGCCGCCGCGACGTCGTCATTGCGGCGCCAGCGTCTGCCCCGGGCGCGCACGATCGCACCGCCTCGGCGACTGCCCTCTGCCCGCTTCGCGGTAGCCGTCTCGTTGCCGTGGAGGCCGTCGTCGGCGAGCAGCTCGCGGTGGTCCTGTCCACCATCTCGGCCCAGGCGACGAGCCGCGCCGCGTGTTCGCCTCCGCCGCCTCGCGGAGGACGTCGTTGAAGTCGTCGTGTCGGGCGCCCGTCGCGCCAGATCGTCGCCCAGACGACGCAGCGGTCGGGGCCCGGCGAGCCGCAGCACGCGCGCACACGTCGGCCCGGAACGCCTCGACGTCCGTCCGGCGGGTCGTTCGTGCCGAGGCTGACGACGACGATAGGAGCGAGAGCGCTCGGCCGGCCCGCCTCGAGCTCGCTGATCCCCTCGGGCGTCGTCCGTCCGACCTGGTCGTTCGCCACGATCCGCCAGCCGGGGCAGCGCGTCGCCGAGGTAGGGCTCGATGCCGACGTTGAGCGAGTCGCCGACAGCGTCACGGTGCCCGGCGTCGCGGCCGGCCGTGCCGGTCGGTCGCCGCTGGCGGACGCGACGAGGCGCGCCGAGCGACGCCACGACGAGGAGCGCGGCGAAGAAGGTCGTGGAGCGCATCGGAGGAGACGGGACGGCGCGGCGCGAATCCGGCCGCAGTGGAAGCTCTGCGCACGGCGATCGAACGGTTCCTCGACAGCCCGGGCTGTCGGAGTCTACACGGCGCGCCTACGCCTCCGACCTGGCCGACTTCGAGGCCTGGCTCGCCGCGAGCGGCCGCGCGCTCGACGACGTCGACGTCGCCGCGCTCGCCGCCTACACGGCCGAGCTCGGCCGCGGCCGCCGGGGCTCTCGCACCGGCGACGGTCGCCCGCCGCCTCGCGGCGGTGCGGTCGTTCATCCGGTTCACGCTCGGCGCCGGCGCGCGTGCCGGAGATCGCGGTGCCGCCGAGACGGCGGCGGCGCCTGCCGGACGCGCCGAAGCTCGCCGAGGTCGAGGCGATCGTCGACGCGGCCGGCGGGCGACGAGCCGCTCGCGCTCGGAACACCGCGATCCTCGAGCTGACGTACTCGTGCGGGCTTCGCAGCGCCGAGGTCGTCGGGCTCCGGCTCGCAGACGTCGACTTCGAGCAGGAGGCGGTGCACGTGCTCGGCAAGGGCGGCAAGGAGCGCGTCGTCCCCCTCGGCGAGCGAGGCCGCCTACGCGGTCGCGCGCTACCTCCGCGACGCGCGGCCTGCCCTCGCCCGCGGCGCGTGCGACGCGCTCTTCCTCTCCGTCCGCGGCCGCCCGCTCGACACGTCGCACCTGCGCCGGCTGATGCGCAACCCGCACCGGCTCCGCCACGCCTACGCGACCCACCTGCTCGAGGGCGGCGCCGACCTCCGCACGATCCAGGAGCTGCTCGGCCATGCCTCGCTCTCGACGACGCAGATCTACAGCCACGTCGACGCGCGCCGCCTGCGGCGGGTCTACGACAGCAGTCATCCGCGGTCGTAGGAACGGTGTCGGAGCGCCGAATCCGGTCCCCGCCGCATGACCACGACCCGACGACCCCCGATCCCGACGTCGAGCGCTACCTGCTCCTGCTCGCGTCGCAGCGCTCGCCGCGCACCGTCGACGCATACCGCCGCGACCTCGCCGACCTGACGCGCTCGCTCGGCGCACCGGTCTGCGACGGCGACGCCCGACACGCTCGAGTCGTGGGTCGCGTCGATGCGCGCCGCCGGGCTCGCCCCGTCGACGATCGCGCGCCGCATCGCCGCGGTGCGTTCGTACTTCCGCCATCAGCAGCTCCTCGGCACCCGCGACGGACAACCCGGCCGCAGAGCTCGTGCGCCGCGGCGGACGCGGAAGCTCCCGCGCACGCTCTCGCCGTCCGAGTCGGAGCGGCTGATCGAGGCTGCCAACGGGACGACGCCGCGCGCGCTCCGCGACCGTGCGCTCGTCGAGCTGATGTACGGGGCCGGGCTCCGCGTCTCGGAGACGGTCGGGCTCGCGCGCGACGTCCGTCGACCTCGACGCCCGCATCGTCCGCGTGCTCGGCAAGGGCGACAAGGAGCGGATCGTCCCGCTCGGCCGCCCGGCGGCGGAGGCGGTGCGCCGCTACCTCGCGCTCGGCCGGCCACACCTCGACCGCCGCCACCGGCCCGACCTCTTCCTCAACGCCCGCGGCGGCGCCCTGACGCGCGCGGGCGCGTTCCTGATCCTGCGCAAGCTCGCCGAGAAGGCGGGGCTCGAGCCCGAGCGCGTCCATCCGCACCTGCTGCGCCACTCGTTCGCGACCCACCTGCTCGAGGGAGGCGCCGACCTCCGCTCCGTGCAGGAGATGCTCGGGCACGCCGACCTCTCCACGACCGAGCGCTACACGCACGTCTCCGACCGGCGGCGGCGGGAGACGTACTTCGCGGCCCACCCGCACGCGCGCCGCACGCCGCCGGGGTCCACGTAGACGTTTGAGTTCGCCCGTCTCCTGCCGATAACGGGGTATGGCCCTCGACCCGCAACTGATGTCGATCGTCGGCACCGCTGCGATCGGCTGGACGATGGTGGCGACCGGCCGGACGAAGCAGATGCTCGAGTCGAAGAAGCGCGCGCGCAGTGCCCTTCCTGCGGCCGCATCATCCACGGCCGGATCTGCGAACGGCACGGTCAGCCGTCCGCCGCGCCTCCACCAGTTCGATCGCCTCGGCCACCGTCTCTCGCTCGCCCCGACGAGCGTGACGTGCCCGAGCTTGCGGCCGGGCCGCGGCTCCTTGCCGTACAGGTGGAGCGTGCGCCACGGGAGGCCGAGCAGTGCCGTCGAGCGGCGGCACGCCGCCGATCAGGTTGACCATCACCGACGGTGCAAGCGCGGCCGGTCGATCCGAGCGGCAGGCCGAGGATCGCGCGCAGGTGGTTCTCGAACTGGCTCGTGACGGCGCCGTCGATCGTCCAGTGACCGGTGTTGTGGACGCGCGGCGCGTACTCGTTCGCGAGCAGCCGGCCGCCGACCTCGAACAGCTCGAGCGCGAGCACGCCGACGTAGTCGAGCTCGTCGAGCAGCCGCGTCGCGAGCTCCTCCGCCTCGGCCTGCGGCGCGCGGCCGCGGGCGCGCGCGAGACGCGCAGGATCCCGTCGCGGTGCACGTTCTCGGCGAGCGGCCAGAACCGCGTCTCGCCGTTCGCGGCCGCGCACGGCGATGATCGAGAGCTCGCGGTCGAAGTGGACGATCTCCTCCGCGAGCTCGTCGTCGCCGAGCCGCGCCTCGGGCGCCTCGAGGCGCCGCTGGCCCTTGCCGTCGTACCCGAGCCGCCGCGACTTGACGAGCGCGGGCAGCCCGGTGTCGCGAGCGAGCCGAACCGCGCCGTCGGGATCCCGAGGCGGCGGAAGAGCTCCTTCTCGACGAGCCGGTCCTGGCCGAGCTCGAGCGCGCGCGGCGGCGGGAGCGGCGCAGACGGCGCGCGACGGCCTCGACGGGCACGTTCTCGAACTCGTACGTGACGACGTCGGCCCCCGCGGCGAGCCGCCCGAGGGCGCCGGCGTCGTCGAAGGCGCCGACGACGAGCTCTCCCACCTCGCGGGCAGGCGCGTCCGGCGACGGGTCGAGGAACCGGAACCGCAACCCGAGCGGCAGCCCCGCGAGTCCGAGCATGCGTCCGAGCTGCCCGCCGCCGATGCAGGCGACGAGCGTCACGCGACCGTCGTCACGCCGGCTCGGTCACGAGGCGGGGTCGGGCGCGTCGAGCACGGACTGCGTCTGCGCGGCCCGGTACGCGGCGAGCCGTCCCGCGGATGCCGGCGTCGCCCCGGGCGAGGATCGCCGCCGCGAGCAGCGCCGCGTTGACGGCGCCGGCCCGGCCGATCGCGAGCGTCCCGACCGGCACGCCGGCCGGCATCTGCACGATCGAGAGCAGCGAATCGATGCCCTTCAGCGTCTTCGACTCGACGGGAACGCCGAGCACCGGCAGCGCCGTCTTCGCCGCGGCCATGCCGGGCAGGTGTGCCGCGCCGCCCGCGCCCGCGATCAGCACCTGCAGGCCGCGCTCCTCGGCGGAGCCCGCGTACTCGAAGAGGAGGTCGGGCGTCCGGTGCGCCGAGACGACGCGCTGCTCGTACGCGACGCCGAGCGCGTCGAGGGTCTCGGCGGCGTGCCGCATCGTCTCCCAGTCGGAGCGCGAGCCCATGATCAGGCCGACGAGAGGCGCCTCCGCCACCCTACTTCCGGGACTTCTTGACGAGCAGCGTCGACGACCGAGCCGGCGGTCTTCCGCACCTCGGAGTCGTCTCGTCGTCCGCGGCGATGCCGTCGAGGATCATGATCGTCTCGCGCGCCGGCGTGCCGTTCTTGAAGCAGACGATCGCGAGCCGCCGCACGGCGACGTTGGGGTCGCGCGCGGCGAGCTCGTGGAGGAGCGGCCGGTACGAGTTGACGTCGCCCGGGTGCGCGCGCGATAGGCCCTCGAGCGCGATCAGGGCCGACCCCCGCACGGCCGGGCTGTCGTCCTCGAGCCCGCGCCGGAGGAGCTCCAGCTTCTGCCGGAAGCGGAACTGCGCGATCGACCGGTACGCGAGCGCCCGCACCCGGTAGTCGGGATCCCGCGCGGCGCCCTCGATCTCGTCGGCCCACTCGCTGCGGAGGGTCGCGAGCTCGCGTTCGTGTCCCTTCGTCGCGTACTGGTCGGCGAGCGCTGCAGCCTGCGAGAGGTCCATCAGCCGCTCGGGGAGCGGCCGCGGGCCGCGGCCCGACGTACACGGCCGACGGGCGAACGAGCCGGTTGAGCCGTTTCTGCTCGAGGATGTGGGCCGACCAGCCGGCCGTCCGCGAGCAGGCGAACATGGCCGGTGCGAGCACCGGCGGCACGTCCGCGATGTCGAGGACGACAGCCGACCAGAACTCGACGTTCGTCATCAGCGGGCGGTCCGGCTTGCGCGCCTGCAGCTCGGCGATCGCGGCCCGCTCGAGCTCCTCTGCCACCTCGAAGCGCGGCGAGCCGAGATCCATCGCCGTTCCGCGCAGGAGTCGCGAGCGCGGGTCCTCGGCGCGGTAGACGCGATGGCCGAAGCCCATCAGCCGCTCGCCCCGGTCGAGCAGGTCCTTGACGTACTGCTCGATCGAGTCGGCCG
This sequence comes from uncultured Thermoleophilia bacterium, assembly GCA_963736945.1. Classification (GTDB taxonomy): domain Bacteria; phylum Actinomycetota; class Thermoleophilia; order Gaiellales; family Gaiellaceae; genus Gaiella. The sequence continues at coordinate 17,879 of CAVTQW010000014.1, read as the reverse complement.
CAGCCGCTCCGTCGAGCATCGGCAGCACGCGCGCCGGGGCGCCACCGTGCAGCGGCCCTGAGAGCGCGCCGACCGCCGACGAGAGCGCGGCACCGCAGTCGGCCCCGGTCGAGGCGACGATCCGAGCGGTGAACGTGGACGCGTTGAGCCCGTGCTCGGCGGTGCAGATCCAGTACGTGTCGATCGCCTGCACGTGCTTCGGATCGGCCTCGCCACGCCACTCGAGCAGGAAGCGCGTCGCCGCCGTCGACGCCGCTCGCGACGAGCTCCGGGTCGACCGGGGTGGTGGCGCCGTCCGCGACGCGCGCCGACTGGGCGACGACGGAGAGCATCGTCGCGGAGACGCGTGCCAGGTCGTCCCGTGCCTGCTCGTCGGAGATGTCGATCAGCTTCTGCAGGTCCCACTCGCCGGAGAGGTGCGCGGTCGCCGCCTGCACGTCGGCGGGCGCGTTGCCCGTGAGGTCACGCGCGGCGTAGGGCGCGGCCGGCTGCAGGCCGGGCTCCGGGTTGTCGTCGACGAGGAGTCCCCAGACCTTCTCGAACGGGACCCGGCCGACGAGATCCTCGATGTCGACGCCCCGGTAGCGCAGTGCCCCGCCGTCGCGATCGGGCTCTGCGATCTCCGTCTCGAAGGCGACGATGCCCTCGAGGCCAGGCTTGAACTCGCTCATGGGTCTCCTCGGTCGTCGGCGGCCGTTGGCGGAGACGCTACCTGACCGGTCGCGCCCGCCTGTCCCCTATGCTCACGACGTTGCAGACGGAGGTGACGGTTGCGGCGTCGTGCCGCGCCGACACGGAAAGGAACGAGAATCGTGAACGGAAGGAAGAAGGTCACCGTCGTCGGTGCCGGCAACGTCGGCGCGACCTGTGCCCAGGAGGTGGCCCGCCGGGACTACGCGGACGTGGTGCTCGTCGACGTGAAGCCGAACCTCGCGGCGGGCAAGGCACTCGACATCAACCAGGCCGGATCCGTGCTCTGCTACGAGCCCACGGTCCTGGGCGTCGACGCCTCCGGCTACGACGCCACGAAGAGCTCGGACGTCGTCGTCATCACTGCCGGGCTGCCGCGCAAGCCGGGCATGAGCCGCGACGACCTCGTGAAGACCAACGAGGCGATCGTCGCCGAGGTCACGCGCGAGGTGGCCAGGCGGTCGAAGAACGCCGTCCTCGTCATCGTCTCGAACCCACTCGACGCCATGTGCCACGTCGCCAAGTCCGTCTCGAGCTTCCCGCGCGAGCGCGTCGTCGGCATGGCGGGCATCCTCGACACGGCGCGCTTCGAGTGCTTCATCGCACAGGAGACGGGGCTCTCCCTGAAGGAGGTGACGGCGATGGTGCTGGGCGGCCACGGCGACCAGATGGTCCCCGTCGTCTCCGCGACGACGGTCGGCGGGATCCCCCTCGACCAGCTCGTCTCGAAGTCGAAGATCACGAAGATGGTCGAGCGCACGAAGGTCGGCGGCGGCGAGCTCGTGAAGCTCCTCGGTACCTCGGCCTGGTACGCGCCCGGGGCGGCGGCGGCGCAGATGGTCGACGCGATCTGCCTCGACGAGAAGCGCGTGCTACCCGCGACGGCCTACCTCGAGGGCGAGTACGGCATCAGCGGCCTCTACATGGGCGTTCCCGTCAAGCTCGGCGCCGGCGGGGCCGAGGAGGTCGTGAAGCTGAAGCTGTCGCCCGACGAGAAGAAGATGCTGAAGGTCTCCGAGGCGGCCGTCCGCGACGTCGTCTCGGTGCTGACGCAATAAGAAGACGGAAGGGGTGTCTCCCCTGCTCTGATGGGAGACACCCCTTCACCGTTTCCTTGGAGCACGCAGGCCTCACGCCCGGACGGCGTGCCACCCGTCCACGTTGTCGCAGAGGACGATTCCCGCGGTGTCCTCGTGGTAGGTGTAGGCGGGAAGCCCGTTCACGGTCAGCTGCATCTTGCTGCCCCGCTTGATCGTCCCGAACGTCGCCATCACGCCAGCGGGATGCTTCGTCACCATCCCCTTGACGTAGATCGGCGGCCACTGCGCGGCGCACGCCCCGGTGCACCGGATCTTGCCACCGGCCTTCTTCTCGGTGTCCCAGTAGTAGATGGCGATCTTGCCCGGGGTGGCGATTACCTTGCCGATCTTCGTCGCCTTCATCTCGATGGCGGGCTTCGATCCGGTGACGGTCGGGCTTCCCGCCGCCATCGCGGAGAGCGGCAGCAGCGCGGCCACCGCGAGCGCGGTGAGCAGCGCGAGGCGGAACAGAGGTGTGCGCATCGGTGGCTCCTTCGGTATCGGGGAGGACGCGGTTCGTCCCGGCCCCAGCGTGGCGGCCGAGATCGGCCGAGCGCAACGCCTGAGGCCGAGACGTAAGGGACTGTTCAGGTTCTGCCCCGGCGGCAGCGCTACCTTCTGCGCGGGTGACAATGGCGGCCATGACCACCGTCCTCGTCGTCGACGACGAGCCGATCGTCCGCGACGTCGTCGTTCGCTATCTCCGCCGGGAGGGTTACGACACGCTCGAGGCGGGCGACGGCGACACCGCGCGGGCGCTCATCGTCTCGAACGATCCGGGGCTCGTCGTCCTGGACGTGATGCTCCCCGGAACCGACGGGCTCGCGCTCTGCCGCTGGATCCGCTCGCGGGGCGATCTGCCGGTGATCATGCTGACCGCGCGGGGCGACGAGGCCGACCGGATCGTGGGCCTCGAGCAGGGCGCCGACGACTACATCTCGAAGCCCTTCTCGGCGCGCGAGCTGACGATGCGCGTGAAGGCGGTGCTCCGGCGCTCGCAGCCGCGTGAGGAGGCTCGCGAGCCCGTCGAGTACGAGGGCCTACGCCTCGACCCGGCGAGCCGGGAGGCCGTACGGGACGGCGAGCGCTTGCGCCTGACCGCGAAGGAGTTCGACCTTCTCTACTTCCTCGCCTCGCACCCGCGCCAGGTCTTCTCGCGCGGGCAGCTGATGACGCGCGTGTGGGGCTACGAAGCCGCCCTCGACACCGGCACCCTGACCGTGCACATGCGCCGTCTCCGGGCGAAGCTCGAACGGGATCCCGCCAACCCCCGTCACCTCGAGACGGTCTGGGGCGTCGGCTACCGGTTCGTGCCGTGATCCAGTTCGCGGTCGTGGTCGCGGTCGTCACGCTCGCCGCCGGCGTGGTCGCGACGGCGGGGCTCCGGCTGCTGCCGACGGTGCGGCTGCAACTGACCGGCCTGGCCCTGCTCGCCGTGCTGCTGCCGCTCGTCGTCGTGCTCGGCTCCGGCTGGGTCATGTTCCACATGGGTGACGACGTGAAGATCCTCGCCGTCGCGGCTGCGGCTGCGTCCGTGGCCGTCGCGACCTCACTCGCGCTCGGCGGCTCCATCGCGACCCGCCTCGACCGGCTCCGGGCAGCATCGGGCAGCGTCGCCGCGGGAGACCTCGGCGTGCGGGCTCCCGAGGACGGGCCGCGCGAGCTCGCCGAGGTCGGCCGTGCGTTCAACGAGATGGCCGCCAGCCTGGAGCGCCTCTTCGACGCCCGCCGCGAGCTCGTCGCCGCCGCCAGCCACGACCTCCGCACGCCGATCGCCTCGATCGCCGCGATGCTCGAGGCGGTGGACGACGGGCTCGCGGAGCCAGACGAGTACATCGGCCCGCTGCGCGACCAGACCCGGAGGCTCGGGCTGCTCGTCGACGACCTCTTCGAGCTCGCCCGGATCGACGCTGGAGCGCTCGCGCTCGAGCTGCGCTCCGTGGCGCTGGCACCGATCGTCGAGTCGTGCCTGAGCGGGCTCGAGGCCGAGGCGCGCGCGCGCAACGTGCAGCTCGAGCGTCGCGGCGTCACCACTGCGACCCAGGCGATCTGCGCCCCGGAGCAGGTCGAGCGCGTCCTGCTCAACCTGCTCACGAACGCGCTCCGGCACACGCCGTCCGACGGGACCGTGGCGGTCGTCGTCTCGGGTGCCGAGCATCACGTCCGGGTCTCGGTCGAGGATGACGGAGAGGGTCTCGGAGCGGACGCGACGGAGAGGATGTTCGACCGCTTCTGGCGCGGCGACTCGGCGCGGAACACGCGCGGCTCCGGGCTCGGGCTCGCCATCGCGCGCGGGCTCGTCGAAGCTCAGGGCGGGAGCATCTGGGCCGAGCCGTTGACAACCGGCGGCACCCGCGTCTCCTTTACGTTGCCACGCTGAACGAGGCAACTTTGCGCGTCCTGAACAGTCCCCCGGGTACGCTTCGCGCCCCATGGACCTCGGACTCACGGGACGGACTGCCGTCGTGCTCGGCGCCTCGCAGGGCATGGGGCTCGCGATCGCCGAGGGCCTCGTCGCCGAGGGCGCGAAGGTGGCGATGTTCGCCCGGCGGGCAGACGTCGTCGAGCGCGAGGCGGCGCGGCTCGGTGCGCTCGCCGTTCCCGGTGACCTCACCCGGCAAGCCGACCTCGAGAGGCTCGTGGACGCGACCGTCGCGGAGCTCGGCGGCGTCGATGTCCTCGTGCTGAACGGCGGCGGGCCGAGCCCCGGCCCGGCGGTCGACCTCACCGCCGACTCGGTCACCGCGGCCGTGAACCTGCTCCTCGTCCCGCACGTCACGCTCGTCAGCCTCTGCCTGCCCCACCTGCGCGCGAGCGGCCGGGGCCGGATCATCGCGATCGAGTCGACGTCGGTGAAGGAGCCGATCCCGAACCTCGCGCTCTCGAACGCAGTCCGCCCCGGCGTCGCGGGCTGGCTGAAGACGCTCTCCCGCGAGCTCGGTCCCGACGGCATCACGGTCAACACGATCGCGCCGGGCAGGATCGACACCGAGCGCCTGCGCGATATCTACGGCCCCGACGGCCCGGCGCCGGAGATGCTCGCCCAGATCCCGGCTCGTCGTACGGGCTCTCCCTCGGAGATCGCCGCCGCCGCGTGCTTCCTCGCCTCGGAGCAGGCCGCCTACATCACGGGCGCGGTCGTGCCGGTCGACGGCGGCGTGCTGAGCGGACTGTACTGAGCGTGGCCGGAAGGCGTGCGACGTGGGTCCTCTGGGCCCTTGCAGGTGCGGCGGCCACGATCTTCGCGCTGGCGTGGTTCGTCCCGGCGCGTGACTACCTCTACGTGCCGAACAAGGCGACGCCCGTCGCCGACAAGGTCGACGTCCCCGGCGAGAAGCCGGACACCGGCGAGGGCGGCATCTACTACGTCGACGTCACGATCCGCAGGGCAACGTGGGCGGAACGGCTGCTCCCGTTCCTCCGGCCCGACGGCGCGACCCTCGTGCCGCACAGTGAGGTCGTGCCTCCCGGGTCGAGCTTCCAGGCCCGGCACGAGGACGGGCTCAAGGAGATGGCGCGCTCCGAGGACGTCGCGGCCGCTGTGGCCCTCAGGGCGGCCGGCTACAAGGTGCGCGCGGACGCGCGTGGAGCGCTCGTCGAGGCGGTCGCAACCGACGCGCCCGCGGCGGCGAAGCTCCGCTCGGGTGACGTCATCGTGGCAGCGCGCGGACGGGCAACCCGCACGCCCGAGCAGCTGCGCCGCCTGTTCAAGCAGGTCCGGCCCGGCGCCGACGTCGTCCTTCGGGTGCGCCGCGACGGGAAGACGCGGACCCTCACGGTCCGCACCGTCGAGTCGCCCAATCAGCCCGGACGCGCGATCATCGGGATCCGCGTCGCCCAGGACGCGAGCATCGAGCTGCCTGTCAAGGTGAGGATCAACCTGGGTGGAGTCGGCGGCCCCTCGGCCGGGCTTCCGTTCGCGCTCGACGTGCTGCAGGAGCTCGGGACGGACGTCGACAAGGGCCGGCGCGTGGTCGCCACGGGCGAGATCGCACTCGACGGCACGGTCGGGCCGATCGGCGGCGTCAAGCAGAAGACCTTCGGCGCGCGACGGGCGCACGCGGACGTGTTCCTCGTGCCGGCTGGGGAAAACGCGGCCGAGGCACGCCGGTATGCAGGGAACCTTCGCATCATCCCGGTGGAGAGTTTTCAACAGGCGTTGTCCGCACTGCGTACGCTCCCGCCCGCATAGCGGATTTGCAGGCATTTTGCCGCAATCGCGAAGCGCGCTAATTGCGGGGACTTCCTTCACCGGACTCTTGTTTGTGCGAGACGAGCGGGACACAATGGCCCCCTGTCGGCGAGACCAACTGAGTCTCGAAAGGGAGATGCTGGTGCCAGGTAAAGCAACCTGTAAGGATTGCTACTTTCGCCGCGAGGGCCTCTGCGCCCTCCCGGGTGAGGTGACCTGCCCCACCTTCCGCGCCGTCACGGCCGCCGGGCGCATCGAGCCACCGCGCCAGCCGCGCCTGGTACTCCGGCCCGCAGCGCCACTCGCCTCGACGCACGCCGCGTAGAATCTCGGGCGTGTCGACGCCCTCCACGCCGGAAACGCCGGCCCGGAAGAGCTTCTGGACGATCCGGCGGATCGTCCTCGGCGTAATCCTCCTGTACCTGCTGAGCGTGGTGATCGCGAACCGCAACCAGGTCGCCGTCAACTTCCTCTTCTTCAAGACCGAGGCGTCGCTCTTCGTCGTGCTGCTGCTCGCAATCGCCCTCGGCTTCGTCGCCGGCTGGCTCTTCGACGACCTGCGCGAACGGCGCAGGCGGCGCGACAGCGACTAGGCCGGCATGTCCCCGCCGACGACCGCACTCGTGCTCATGGACCTGCAGCGACCGATTGTCGAGATGATCGACGGCGGGGTGGTCGTGGGGCGACTCGCCCGGGTGCTCGCAGCGGCTCGCGAAGCCGGCGTCCACGTGATCCACGTCAAGCTCGGCTTCGCTCCCGGCTACCGGGATCTCGACCCCGCCAACCGCATCTTCGAGGCGATCAGGAGCTCGGCGCGATTCGTCGGCGACGCCGACGAGGACGGGGTCGTGCCCGAGCTGGCGCCGCTCCCCGACGAGGTCGTCGTCACGAAGAAGCGCGTGAGCGCCTTCGTTGCCAGCCCGCTCGAGGCGACGCTCCGGAGCAGCAGGATCTCCCACATCGTCCTGGCGGGCCTCTCGACGTCGGGCGTCGTGCTGTCGACGCTCCGACACGCGGCCGACCTCGACTTCGCGATCTCCGTGCTCTCGGACGGCTGCGCCGACCGCGACGCCGAGGTCCACCGCGTTCTCGTCGAGAAGGTCTTCCCGCGGCAGGCCGACGTGCTGACGTGCGAGGAGTGGATCACGAGCCTCGCGGGAGACGCCGCGCGGCGCGGAGGGTAGGTGGCGCGGCGGGGCTACAGGAGCGACGCGAGCAGCGCGACGCCCTCGGCGATGCGTTCTGGCGTCTCGTAGCTGAACGCGAGGCGCGCGGACGACTGCCCGCCTGAGCCCTGCGGGAAGAAGTCCGTGCCCCGCACGAACGTCACGCCCGCCTCGGTCGCGCGCGTGAGCAGCTCCGCGGAGTCGACGTCTCCGGCGAAGTCGAGCCAGAGGAAGTAGCCACCCTCGGGCTTGCTCCACCGGGTGCCGTCCGGCATCTCGGCGTCGAGCGCAGCCAGCATCGCATCCTTCCGGGCCCTGAGCAGCGCCCGCACCCGCTCGAGGTTGGGCTCGAACGCGCTCGCGGCGGATCAGCTCGTACACGATCGCCTGCGGCAGCAGGCTCGGGGAGATGTACGTCGAGACGGCGCGATCGTCGTACGAGGAAGCGAGCTCCGACGGCACGACGAACCAGCCGATCCGCAGGCCCGGCGCGACGGTCTTCGAGAACGACGACGTGAACGTGACCCGTGCGCCGCCCTCGAGCTCGTGCAACGACGGCGGCGGCTCGCCCTCGTAGCGCACCCGGCCATACGGATCGTCCTCGAGGACGGCGAGATCGTGCTCCGCCGCGAGCTCGGCGAGCCGGCGGCGGCGCTCCGTGCCGAGCGTCCGGCCGGACGGGTTCTGGAAGGTCGGGATCGTGTAGAGGAACGAGATCGGGCCGCCCTTGCGAAGCTCCTCCTCGAGTGCGTCGAGGTCGAGACCCTCCTCGTCCATCGGCAGGGCGACGACCTCCGCGCCCTCCCGGGCAAGCACCTTCAGGGGCCGGTCATACGTGGGCGCTTCGACCAGCACGCGCCCGGGCCGGCGCGCGAGCTGGAGCGGGGCGTAGAAGACGAATCCCTGCAGGCCGCCGGTCGTGAGGAAGACGCGGCCCGGGTCGACGCCGTGGCGCTCCGCGAGCACCTCGCGCAACGGGCCGTAGCCCCCACCGGTGCCGTAGGAGAGGATCGCGATCCCGTCGCGCTCGAGGGCCGCGTCCGCGCAGTCGCTGACGAGCCCCGGGTCGAGGCATTCGGGGGACGGGGCGCCCCGGGCGAACGAGATCGCGGCCATGCGGGAGAGCCTAACTGCAGCGTCCGCGGGCGCCCTCCGGGAACCGGGCGACGGCTAGTGGGGTGTCCCGCAACGATCATTTCCGGTCGAACGTTGCGGGAACACCCCACGGCCGCCGCTGTTGCTACGCTGTGCAACAGGGAGTGGCGCTGTGCCGCCCCCGGGGGATCGTCTTCTTTCGACTCGTGGCTCGGATGGCTCCGGGAAGTGGTTCGAGGGCAGAAGGTCTCGAACCGCAATTCGAGGAGTTCAACCACATATGCAGGAGTCAAGCTTTGCCTCGCTCGGGCTGAGCGCGGACCTCGTCCGCGTCCTGAGCGAACAGGGGATCGAGTCCCCGTTCCAGATCCAGACCCGGGCCGTCCCGGCGGCCCTCCGCGGCCAGGACGTGCTCGCCAAGGCCCCGACCGGGTCCGGCAAGACACTGGCCTTCGCGATCCCGATCGTGGAGCGCATACAGCCGGGCGACGGTCGCCCGTCCGCTCTCGTCCTCGTTCCGACCCGCGAGCTGGCCGTCCAGGTGACCGAGGTCCTCGGCGACCTCGGCCAGGCGCGCGGACTTTCCGTCGCCTCCGTGTACGGCGGCGTGCCGATTCCGGCTCAGGCCGCGAAGGCCAAGAAGGCGCACGTGCTCGTGGCCACACCGGGCCGGCTCCAGGACCTGATGGACCGCCGCCTCGTCAACCTCGACGCCGTCTCGATCCTCGTTCTCGACGAGGCGGACCGGATGCTCGACATGGGCTTCAAGCCGCAGGTCGACCGGATCCTGCGCAAGGTGTCGCGCGACCGCCAGACGATGTTCTTCTCGGCCACGCTCGACGGCGCCGTCGGCGAGCTCGCACAGGCGTACACGAGCGAGCCGGTTCGCATCGAGGCGGAGCTGCCGGGTAAGAACGAGCTGGGCGAGATCGACCACCAGTTCATCTCGGTGACGCCGGAGAACAAGGTCGAGAAGCTCGTCGAGTTGCTCCGCGACGAGCGCGGCCTCGCGCTCGTGTTCGTCCGGACGAAGCGTGGCGCCGACCGGCTCGCCCTGCGGCTCGCGAAGCACGACGTGCGCGCCGTCGCGATGCACGGAGACAAGACGCAGGCCGCACGCGAGAAGGCGCTCGCCCACTTCGAGGCGGGCAAGGTGACGACGCTGATCGCGACCGACGTCGCCGCCCGCGGCCTCGACCTGTCGGACATCACGCACGTGATCAACTTCGACCCGCCCGAGGACGAGAAGGCGTACACGCACCGCGTCGGACGCACCGGCCGCGCAGGCCGCTCGGGCACAGGCGTGACGCTCGTCCTGCCGGACCAGCAGGCCGACGTGAGCCGCGTTGCCCGCCTCAACGGCCAGCACGACAAGTGGGAGGAGACCGGGATGACGGTCGCCGCCCCGAGGCTCGTCTACTCGAGCCGCAAGCGCGGCTCCAAGTGGGGGCCCGTCAGGGCTCGGCGCAAGGTCTAGGGGCTAGAGGACGGCGGGGAGCGAAGCTCCTCGCTTACCTCTGGAGAGAGGCTTCAGCCTCTCTCCGGGGTGTCCTTCTGGACAGGTGGCTCCGGCGGCGACGCCTCGACCGGCGCCGGCAGTGCCGCCTGCACCTTGTGCACCGGCGCAGCGGGCTTCGGCTCGTCCTTCGGATCGAGGATTCCCCGCGGATCCAGGTCGCCGACGGCGTCCTTCACCTCGCGCACGCTCGATCCGAGCCGCCGCGCCGCGGACGGCACGCCCTTGGCGCCGAAGAGGAGCATGAGCACGACCGCCAGGATGACGATCTCCCAGATGCCGAGGCCGAGGGGCACGCCGGGACTGTAGCGGCAGGCGCAGGCGGCGGGCCGCGCTCAGACCCCGACCGCCGCCTCCACGCGCCCGGCCCGCACAGCGACGCCGAGGGCGGCGTAGTCGCGCTCGTTCTGCTCGGCGTAGGCTTCGGAGAAGGCGAGCAGCGCCCGGTCGAAGGCGTCCCCGGAGCCGAGGTAGCTCGCGATGGCGATCCGGTCCCCCGAGCGCGCATGCGCGTGCGCGAGGGTCGCAGCACACAACTGCGTGTAGACCGTCAGCCCCCTCTCGTTCATCGCCTCGATCGCAACGGACCCTTTCCAGTCGCGCAACTGTCGCACGTAGTAGTCGCGTTCGGCGCCGACGATGCTCTCGTCGACGGAGAGCCACCCGAGGAAGATGTCGCTCGACGCCTGCATGATGCGCTGCCCGGCCACCACGCGCTCGCCCGCGTTCTCGTACTCGCTCGCCGCGACGAACTCCTCGAGCACCGACGGCTGTGCTTCCTTGATCTGGAGGATGAGGGGGTCCCTCCCGCTCCGGCCGACGAGCAACGCGATCCAGGCGGCGGTCCCGACGCTGCCGACGCCCACCACCTTGCGGCCGGTGTCGACGAGCCTGTACTGCTCGAGGAGCTTGCGGGAGTCGTGCTGGAGCGTGAGGCTGTACTGCTGCATCAGCGACACGAGCGAGGAGCGGAGTCGCTCGCGCTGGACGACTTCGTCGAAGTCGTCGAGGCGCAGGATCAGCGGTGGCTTCGAGAGGATCCGATGCTCGCCCTCGACCTTGGCCGCCAGCTTGCCGTACGCCTGCATGCTGTCGCGGCGGAAGGCCTTGGCGACGATGCGGTCGAGGCGCTTCCGCATCTCCTTGTCGACACGGGCACGGAGGTCCGGTAGCAGGCTCTCGATCTCGAACTGCGTGTACCAGACGTCGAGGTTTCGCATCGTGGCGAACTCCGCCATCCGCTCCCGGTACTCGCGCACCGTGTCGAGCACGATCCGGCTCTGCGCGGCGACGGCGAACTCGTTGTCGCGCGCGGCGATCAGGACGCTGACGGCCAGGCGCTTGACGTCCCACTCCCACGGGCCGGGCAGGGTCTCGTCGAAGTCGTTGATGTCGAAGACGAGGCGACGCTCGGGGGACGCGTAGAGGCCGAAGTTCGAGAGGTGGGCGTCGCCGCAACATTGCACCTCGAAACCGGATCGCGGTGTGACGGCGAGGTCGGACGCCATGATCAGCGCTGCGCCACGGTAGAAGGTGAAGGGCGATGCGAGCATGCGGCCGTAGCGGATCGGCACGAGCTCGGGGACCCGCGTGCCGGCCTGGCTCTCGAGCAGGTCGACCGGATCGGGCCTGTCGGCTGCCGGCTCGAAGACTGCGTGGCCCGAGCGCGGCGCCGCCCGTCGGGCCGCCTTGCCCCGCGACACCCGCTCGGCCACGCTGAGCGGCGGTGGCCCGGAGAAGACGGGCTCGCGAGGGACCCTGCCGGACACCGTGCTAGCCGCGCGCGACCTCGGCGACGATCCCGGCCGTCTCGGTCGGCGTCGTGCCGACCCGGATGCCCTTTGCCTCGAGGGCGGCCTTCTTCGCCTCGGCAGTCCCCGACGAGCCAGAGATGATCGCGCCAGCGTGACCCATGGTCTTGCCCGGTGGGGCCGTGAAACCTGCGATGTAGGCGACGACCGGCTTCGTCAGCTCCGCCTCGATGAAGGCGGCCGCTTTCTCCTCCTCGTCCCCGCCGATCTCGCCGACCATGACCACGTACTCGGTCTCGGGATCGGCCTGGAACTTCGCGAGCATGTCGATGAACGACGAGCCGACGACGGGGTCGCCCCCGATGCCGACGATCGTCGAGTTGCCGAGACCCATCTGCGTGAGCTCGTGGCCGATCTGGTACGTGAGCGTGCCCGAGCGGGAGATGAGGCCGATATTGCCCTGCGTGAAGATCTCCGCGGGGATGATGCCGACGTTCGCCTTGCCCGGGGACAGGGCGCCCGGGCAGTTCGGGCCGATCAGCGTCACGTCTCGGCCCTTCACGTAGCTCGAGATGCCGAGCATGTCGTGCGCGGGCACGCCTTCCGTGATGCAGATGACGGTCGTGATGCCGGCGTCGACGGCCTCGTAGATCGCGTCGGCCGCGAAGGGCGCCGGCACGAAGATCATCGCGGTGTTCGCTCCCTGCTCCGACACGGCGCTTGCAACCGTGTCATAGACCGGCACCCCTTCGACGTCCTGGCTGCCCTTGCCCGGCGTCACCCCGGCCACGAGGTTCGTGCCGTAGGAGCGGTTGCGGAGGCCGTGGAAGCGTCCCTCCGAGCCGGTCAGGCCCTGCACGACGAGGCGAGTGTCGTTGTCGACGATGATCGCCATCAGGCAGGCACCGATCTCACAGCGATCCGGTCGAGGACGACGTGAGCTTCGCGGACGCGGTCCCCGAGGAGCTCGACGACGCGCTCGGCCTCCTCGCCTTCGCAGCCGCAGCGGTCGAGCCAGGGCTGCAGCTCGATCGGCTTCTCGAAGAAGCGCACCTCCTCCACGCGCAGGCCCGCCGTCTCGAGAAAGCCGCGCCAGTCCGCTTCGCCGTAATTACGCACGTGCGAAGGATCGCGGAGCCTCTCGGCCTCCTCGACGTCCTCACCCATGAAGCCGTTGTCCACGACCAGGACCGCGGACGACGCGACCCGGGCCATCTCGCGCGCAGCCTGCGCGACGTCGGCGAAATGGTGCGCGGCGACCCTGGTTGCGACGACGTCGAAGCTTCCGTCGTCGAAGGGCAGGTGCTCCGCACGGCAGACGACGTCGGGTTGCATCCCGGGAGCCGGGTCGCAGCTGACGACCTGGATCCCGGCCTCGCGGAGCCGTCGCGCGACGTGCCCGCCGCCGGTGGCCACGTCGAGCGCCGTGCGCGCGCCCGTGGCCCATTCGACGAGGAGGTCGAGATCGGGTCCCTCGCGGTGGGCCTCGCTCGTGCGGTACTGCTCGGCCCGCTCGCTCCAGACGTCGGTCATGCCGCGAGCTCCACCGCGAGCGAGGCGGCCTCGAGCATCGTCGGCGCGACATGCAGGTTGGGCGGCGCGGCCTCGCCGAGAATGGCGCGGCCCTCCTCGGCGTTCGTGCCGTCGAGCCGGACGACGAGCGGCAGCTCGAGCCCCATCTCCTCGAGCGCCTGCAGGATCCCGCGCGCGACCTCGTCGCAGCGCGTGATGCCGCCGAAGATGTTGAAGAAGATCGCCTTCACCTGCGGGTCGCGGGTGATCACGGACAGCGCATCGACGACGCCCTGCGCGTCGCCGCCGCCGCCGAGGTCGCAGAAGTTGGCCGGGCGCCCGCCGGCGAACGTGACGACGTCGACTGTCGACATCGTCAGGCCGGCGCCGTTCCCGCATACGCCCACCTCGCCGTCGAGCTTGACGTAGGTCACGTGCTTCGCCCGGGCGAGCGCCTCGAGCGGGTCGGCGGCGTCCTCGTCCCGCATCTCGGCGATCTCCGGATGGCGGTAGAGCGCGTTGTCGTCGACGGTGAACTTCGAGTCGAGCGCCTTGACGACGCCCTCCGGCGTCACGATGAGCGGGTTGATCTCGCACAGCATGGCGTCGAAGCGCACGAACGCGTCGTACAGCTGGCCGACGATCCTGGCGATCTGCCGCTGCTCGGAGGAATCCGTCACGCCGGCCCCGTAGACGAGGCGTCGCGCCTGCCAGGGGTGGAATCCCTCCAGCGGGTCGATGTGCAGCCGCACGAGCTCCTCGGGATTCTCCTCGGCGACCTGCTCGATCTCGACGCCGCCCTGCGTCGTGAACATGAACAGCGGCTTCCGCGCGCCGCGGTCGAACGTGAGCGAGAGGTAGTACTCCTTCGCGATGTCGGAGGCCTGCTCGATCCAGAGGCGCTTCACGACATGGCCCTTGATGTCGAGGCCGATGATGTTCTTGGCGTGCTCCTCCGCCTCGTGGGCGCTCCCGGCGAGCTTGACCCCGCCGGCCTTGCCGCGCCCTCCGGTGAGGACCTGGGCCTTGACGACGACCGGCCCGCCGAGCACCTCCGCCGCCTGCCGCGCTCCGTCGGGCGAAGTTGCCAGCCGACCCTCGCCGACCGGGATGCCGACACGCCGGAAGAGCTCCTTGCCCTGGTACTCGTAGAGGTCCATCGGGGCTTCGAGCCTACCTGCTCCGTTGTGCGAGCATCACTCCATGCGTCTCGTTCCGGTGCCGGCAGCGCTCTTCGTTGCGCTCGCCCTCCTCGCCGCGGGCTGCGGCTCCGGAGGAGCGTCGGCGGTGGTGCCCGCGCCGGTCAAGGCACCGCCGCAGACGGCACGCCTCGGGTGGGTCGAGCCGTATCCGGCCGAGAAGCCGGCGCTCGTCTTCGGCGTCTCGTCGTTCACCGTGACGCGCGACGGCTGGCGGGCCGACATCTCGGTGGAGAACCGCTCCGACATCGGCTGGGAGGTGGGCTCGCGCCGTTACGAGGCGGCGCTCCGGTTCGGGGTGCTGCTCTTCCCGACCGGCGATCTCGACGAGCTCGAGCGTCGCAACCAGGCCGGCGACCTGCCTGCGGTCCGCCCCGCGGCGAGCTACTCCCCGGCGCTCCCCGACGTGCTCGAGCCGCGGGCGACGTGGAGAGGCACGATCTCGGCGCCCGGTGCGCTGGCCGGCGGTCTGTGGGTGCGGATCTCGTTCGGCCCCTTCGTGAGCGACGGCGAGCCGCCCGAGGGCGCCCGATCGCCGGTGGTCTGGTTCACCGACCACGCCTACCACCTCGAAGAGGTGGCCGCGGAGCCCGCGTAGCCGCGGCGAAGGATCGCCCGCCCCGCCCTGACCGGCGGCGGCGAACGGCTACGCTCGCCGCATGGACGCGATCGTCGTCGACGGGCTCGAGAAGACGTACGGGAAGGACGTCCGCGCGCTCGCCGGAATGACCTTTTCGGTCCCTGAGGGCCAGGTCTTCGGCCTGCTCGGGCCGAACGGAGCCGGGAAATCTACGACTGTGCGGATCCTCGTCACCCTGAGCACGGCCGACGGCGGCACCGCCTCGGTGGCAGGGCACGACGTGCGCCGCGAGGCCGTCGCGGTACGGCGCGCGATCGGCTATGTGCCGCAGGCCTCCGGCGTCGACCGCGAGGGCACGGGGCTCGAGAACCTCGTCCTCCAGGGACGCCTGCAGGGGATGAGCGGGGCCGAGGTGGAGCGGCGCGCCCGCGAGCTCCTCGAGCTGTTCTCGCTGGGCCAGAAGGCAGATGCGCTCGTCCGCACCTACTCGGGCGGACAGAAGCGGCGTCTCGACGTGGCGATGGGGCTCGTGCATCGTCCGCGCGTCCTCTTCCTCGACGAGCCCACGACGGGGCTCGACCCCGAGGCACGCGCCGCGATGTGGGAGGAGCTTGCCCGGCTCGCGACCCGGGAGCAGCTGACGATCCTTCTCACCACGCACTACCTCGAGGAGGCGGACCGACTCGCGGAGCGGGTGGCGATCGTGGCCGAGGGCAGGGTCGTCGTCGACGGTGCGCCCGAGGCCCTGAAGCGCGCGCTCCGCGGCGACGGGGTGACGATCGAGCTCGAGAACGGCGACGGCACGAGGGCGCGAGAGCTCATGCTCGCCCTCTCGGAGGTCCACGAGGTCCTCGTCGAGGGCCAGCGGGTGCACGCGCGCGTCGATCAGGGCGCGCAGGCCGTGCCGGGCATGCTCGCGGCGCTCGACGGCGCCGGGATCGACGTCCGCGCCGTGACCGTCTCGCGGCCCTCTCTGGACGAGGTCTACCTCCACTACACGGGCCGCGACTTCCACTCGGACGACCGGGCAGGCACGTGACAGCCGTCTCCCAGACGCTGTTCCTCTTCGTACGGCTGATGCGGAACCTCTTCCGCCAGCCGATCTGGATCGCGCTGATGCTGATCCAGCCGATGTTCTGGCTCCTCCTCTACAGCCAGCTCTTCCGGCGCATCACCGACCTGCCCGGCTTCGGCACGACCTCGTACGTCGACTACCTGACGCCCGGAATCGCGATCATGACCGCGTTCTTCTCCGGCACCTGGGCGGGGATGGGCACGATCGAGGACCTCGACCGCGGCGTGATCGAGCGGTTCCTCGCGACCCCCGCCCGGCGGAGCGCGATCGTGTTCGCGCGCCTCGTCCAGTCGGCGGTGGTGGCGATGGTGCAGGCGCTGATCATCCTCGTCGTCGGGCTCTTCCTCGGCGCCACGAACGGCGGCCCGCTCGGGTGGCTCGTGATCATGCTGGCGGCCTTCCTCGTCGCCGGGGGCTTCTCGGGGATCTCGAACGGCATCGCCCTGCTCACCCGCCAGGAGGCGTCGATGATCGCGGTCGCGAACTTCATCGGCCTGCCGCTCCTCTTCTTCTCGTCGATCCTGATCGCGGCGAGCCTGATCCCGGACTGGATGGAGACGCTCTCGCTCGCGAATCCCGTCGAGTGGGCCGTGCGCGCCTCCCGGGGGCAGGCCCTCCCCGGCACCGACTGGGGCTCGATCGGCCTCTACCTCGTGCTGCTCGCCGGCTTCACGGCGCTCACCGGTGCTTTCGCGACCCGGTGCTTCCGGTCCTACCAGCGCACGTTGTAGGCGAGTAGGCTCTCGCCGGTCCACCCCCACTGGCAATCAACCTGGAGCAGCGATGGCGAGAGATGCACGGCAGCCCGACCGACTCGCGCGCCCGAAGGCGCCGTACGCACCGGTGGTGGTCTCGGGAGAGGAGCCCTTCCCCGTCCGCACGACCGTCCAGGTCGGCCTCCCCGCCGGCCTGCTCGTCGAGCTCGACGCGGTCGCACGCGTCCCGACGTGAGCGCGTTGCAGATCGAGACCCCGGCCGCGGTCGTCGACCTCGACCGGCTCGAGCGCAATCTCGTCCGCTGGCAGGAGCACTGCGACCGGGTCGGGCTCGTCAACCGCCCGCACATCAAGACGCACCGGAGCGTCGCGATCGCCCGCCGTCAGCTCGAGCTCGGCGCCGGCGGGATCACGTGCCAGAAGCTCGGCGAGGCCGAGGTGATGGCGGACGGCGGCTGCACGGACATCCTCGTCTCGTTCAACATCCTCGGCGAGTCGAAGCTTGCGCGGCTGAGGGCGCTGCTCGACCGCGTCGACCTCACCGTCTGCGCCGACGACGCCGTGCTGCTCCCGGGGCTCTCGTCCGCTGCCGTGGGCGCAGCGCGGCCGCTGCGCGTGCTCGTCGACTGCGACACGGGGCTCGGCCGGACCGGCGTCGAGGACCCCCGAGGCCGCTGCCGAGCTCGCGGCGACGATCGACGCGGCGGACGGGCTCGTCTGCGCCGGGCTCTTCACCTACCCGGCGCCACCGGGCGTCGTCGAGTTCCTCTCCGAGGCCGTCCGCCTCATCCGCGCGCGCGGGCTCGAGGTCGAGGTCGTCTCGGCGGGCGGGACGCCGGCGATGTGGGCGAGCGGGAGGCTGCGGCCCCTCGTGACCGAGTACCGCGTCGGCACGTACGCGTTCCACGACCGCGCGACTGTGGCGGCGGAAGCGGCGACGCTCGACGACGTCGCGCTGACGGTGCACGCGACCGTCGTCAGCCGGCCCGCGCCGGACCGGGCGATACTCGACTCCGGTAGCAAGGCGCTCACCTCCGATCCAGGGCCGGACGACGGGCTCTTCGGCGCGATCCTCGAGGCGCCCGGCGCGCGGATCGTGAAGCTCAACGAGGAGCACGCCTACGTGGAGCTCGGCGCGGAGCAGCTCGAGGTAGGGCAGCGCGTGCGCGTCGTCCCGAACCACGCCTGCGTGGTCGCGAACCTGTTCGACGACCTCGTCGTCGTGGGTGAGGGGCGCGAGCCGGAGCGCCGCCCGGTGGACGCGCGCGGCCGGTCGGCCTAGAACTCGTTTGAGAATGAAACGAGTTC